>NZ_PQSU01000041.1 GCF_002920615.1 Streptomyces sp. Ru62 | reverse complement strand
ACGGAACCTGCCCTCCCAGTCCACGACGTCCTCACGCCACAGCCGGCGCAGCAGCGCGTAGTTCTCGATGGCCAGGTCGATGCCGTCCCGGATGTCCTTGCCGAACCACGGGTACACCGGCCCGGTGTTCCCGCGGCCCATCATCAGGTCCACCCGCCCGTCGGCCAGGTGCTGGAGCATCGCGTAGTCCTCCGCGATCTTCACCGGGTCGTTGGTGGTGATCAGCGTGGTCGACGTCGACAGGACGATCCGCTCGGTCCGCGCGGCGATCCAGCCGAGCATCGTGGTCGGCGAGGACGGCACGAACGGCGGGTTGTGGTGCTCACCCATCGCGAAGACGTCCAGGCCGACCTCCTCGGCCTTCAGCGCGATGGCGACCATGGCCTTGATCCGCTCGCGCTCGGTCGGGGTCCGCCCCGTGGTGGGGTCCGGCGTGACATCGCCGACCGTGAAGATCCCGAACTGGGTACGTGTCGCGGAGTGTTGCACTGATGTCAAGGGGATGTCCTCGGACTCGACGGGCCTGGTCACTCGACGCTAGGTCGCCGATTCGCCCCGAATGACTTGTCCGTGCACAGCTGTATGACCTTGAGTGCACGGTGTGCGCGTCCGCGCGCCCGCGCGCCCGCGCCGGCGGCCGGCGGAACGGGCGGTAGCCGGCGCCTCACGCGAGCCTCGCCGAGTGGTGCATCCGTCCTGGCGGACGGCGGGGTCCTGAGGGCATGACCGAGCACGCCGGCCCCGGCGAGGGCGTGGTCATCGACGCCGGTTGCGCCGTAACGCCCGAGATGCCCGTTTCAAGCCGTACCCGGCACGGCTGGTGACCCGGCAGACGCTCAACGCACCGCGGGCGAGCGCGAAAGCTCGCCGGGGCGGAGGTTCCGCGCCGGATCAGCCGATGAGGAGCCGGGGACGTACGCGGGTGTTGTGCCCGGGGCACGCGGCTGTCGTCGTACTCGGTTCGCCGTTGCCCGGCGGGGACGTTCGGCCCCGCTCACGTCACCGCGATCACGAACGCGGCCGGAGGGTGCGCCCGCGCAGTGAGCGGCTCACACGGGCCGGGGTTCGGGCCGTGGCCGGCAGGACCTGGTCGGCCGCCGGAGGCAGGTCCACATCGTCGGTCACGGAGACCTCGACGCCCCCGCTGTACAGCGACGACAGGTTGTAGAGGAACGTGCCCAGCGTGGCCAGGCCGGTGCCCAGGACGACCTCCACGGTGACGACGCCGATCCCGATGGCCACGACGGTGCCCAGGTCCGGCAGGACGTCCGGCGCCATGGCCTCCATCAGGATCCAGAGGACGACCGTGGTGGCGAG
Source organism: Streptomyces sp. Ru62 (assembly GCF_002920615.1). Classification (GTDB taxonomy): domain Bacteria; phylum Actinomycetota; class Actinomycetes; order Streptomycetales; family Streptomycetaceae; genus Streptomyces. The sequence continues at coordinate 66,356 of NZ_PQSU01000041.1, read as the reverse complement.
CGCCAGGATGCCGACCCCCGCGAGGAGCAGGGAGCTCGTCACCATCACCGACCACGGATCCCCCTCGGATATGCGCATCCGGATCGTGCGGGGCCCGGGGGCGGCAGCCGTGCCGGACGCGGCCGGACGGCTCCCGGCACGGCGTCCCGTACCCGGGTCGGCCGGGTGGGCGGACCGTGGCGCTGCTCCGGCCGGAGCGGTGGGCGCCGATGCGGACCCGGCGCTCCCGGCAACACCGGAATCCTCCGGCTCCTCCACCGGAGCCGGCCGCTGCGCGGGGCGGGGAGGCGCGGTGGACCCGTCCTCGGGGGAGCTGTGGGCTCCGTCGCCCTGCGTCACTGCCGCCTGCTCTCCGGCGATGGTGCGGGGGTCGCGCTTGGCTCGACTCATGCCTGTCTCCCTGACTGGCCCGGCAGCCTTCCGCAGCGCCCTCCCCCCATCGAACGGGCCTCCGTCGACCGCCCGGCGGCCTCTGGGGCCTGCTGGTCCGTGCATCCGACCGTATGGGCGACAGGGCGCCCCCGCACTCGGACGAGGCCCCGGAGACCGGACCCGCGGACCGGCCCCGACGGCACGGGAACCGGCTCCCAGCGGGACTGACCCCACCCGTCGAACAACACCGGAACGCACCCGGGCGACACCGCCGAATGGGTGTACGAGCGTGTCGGCCGTACGACGGACACGTGCCCCGAAGGACTGAATCCCGAGTGGCGCGGCGACGGCCGGTGCCCCCGTGCCCCAGCCGTCGTCCCGGCTCAGCCCGCTCGCCGAGCACCCTCGGACGCGCGCGCTTCCCACTGCTCCCCGGTCATCCGCCAGATGACATGGATCCCCACCTCGCCGGGAGCGGCGGGGCCATCAGGGGCCGGTACGCGTCCGACCTCGGTGAAACCCAGGCGGGCGGCCACGGCCCCACTGGCCGGGTTGGCGGCGTCGTGGTGGATCTCGATGCGGTCGATGCCCGCCAGCTGGAGACCCTGGTGGACGAGCGCCCCGGCAGCCATCGTGGCGAGACCCTGTCCCGTCCAGCGAGGGTGGAGCCAGTAGCCGATTTCCAGTCCGCCCGCACCGATACGGCGATGCAGGCTGCAACTCCCCGTCACCACGCCACCCGCGGTGATCGCGTAGCCGAAGGCCTGCCCGGTCTCCCACTCCTCGTGGGTGCGGGCCAGGAAGCCGGCGGTCTGCTGTCGGCCGGTGTCGGCCGCCCAGGGCATCCACGGCACGAGGTGGGCCAGGGACTCGGAGATGGCCAGGTCCAGGGCATCGAGATCGGTCGTCCGCCACCGGCGCAGTACGACCCGGTCGGACGTGAGGGTTTCGGCGGGCTCTTCCATGTCCGGATGCTCCCGCAGCCTGGCCCGGGGCGACAACACGATTTGACCGGCCCGCCGTTCCGCAGGGAGGGGCCGCGGGGCGCCGGGGGAGGGGGGGCCACGCGGGGGCGCACCGCCGCCGGTCTCGACACCGACGCGACCCGCCGTGTCACCGCCTGCCGCGTGCCGTGGCGGGGTGCACGGGTGCGCGTGGCCGACGCGGGTCAGGCGCCTCGGTCGGCCTCCCGGGCCGCGCTCTCCAGCCGGCTCCGGTACGTTTCCCACCACGCCGAGTCGCCGGGCGCCACGGCGTCGTTGCCCTTGCTCATCCCCACGGCACCGTCCAGGAGTTCGCGGACGATGTCCGCGTGCCCGGCGTGCCGGTGTGTGTCGGCTATCACGCGCACCACGGCGTGGTGCAACGTCACCTCGTCCTTGCCGTCGGGCCACCACGGCACCTTGCCGACCGTGTCCAGCGCCAGCGCGTCCACCGTCGCGTCAGCGTGCCGCCACGCCCGGCGGTACAACTCCACGATGAACTCCCGAGACTCGTCGGCGGTGGCCCACATGTCCGCGTTGGTCTCGGCGCCTTCGTCGAGCCAGGGCAGCGGCTCGCCGGACGGCCGTCCGAAGATGTCGCCGAGGTAGCCCAGCTCCACGCCGGCCGCGTGCTTCACCAGGCCGAGGAGGTTGGTGCCCGTAGGTGTCAGCGGGCGGCGGATGTCGTACTCCGAGAGCCCTTCGAGCTTCCAGAGCAGGGCATCACGGGCGGACTGGAGGTAGGAATGAAGGTCGGCTTTGGGATCCGGTGTGGTCATGCCGCAAGTCTGCCGTCCGAGCGATCTTCACACACCGCCTTTCCGTCTATCCCCGCGGCCGCGGTCCAGTCGGCCGCTGTTCCAGCCACATCCCGTCGCGCATGATGACCCTCCCGCGTAGTTCCGGCTCGCCGCGCCAAGCGCGCACGGTCCTCGGGACCACGCGGACATACACGAAGGAACCCTCTTCCACGCGGGGATCCCACCCGAACTTGGCGACGAACGCCTCCGCTGCGCCCGCGGGCACCTCCTGGTCCGGGAAGCACTCCGCCTCGCCCTGGAGGAGCACCACTTCGAAGGTGTCCGGGAGCGACAGGCGCACGCGCGGCTCTTCGCGGAGGTTCCGCGCGGTCACGGAAGCGGCGCCGGTGCACATCCACACCGCTCGCCCGTCCCACAGGAACCACAGTGGCACCTGGTGCGGCCCGTGTTCAGGGTGAGCCGTCGACACCCACACGTCCCGCTCGGTGAGGAGCCGCTCCAGAGTGTCGCGCATACGCTCCGCCGTCCGGCGGCGAACGATTCCCGTGGTCTCCATGAGGACCGACCCTAGCCAGGCGGGCGGCAAGCGCGCCTGAGGCGCAGGACCTACTCCCCGCGACCGATGGAGATCCTCCCCACCGGCCTCATGGGCGGACGGCAGCACCGTCCGGGGCCCGTCAGGCCACCACCGAGCCCTTCGACCGGTCAGTCCGCCGCCGGGCTCTGCGGGACCTCCGCTCGGGTGAACCCGTGGCTCCGCTCCACTCTCGCCACGTGCAGCGTGTAGCTCTGGTACCACTCGGTTCGCCCACGCTTCTGTGCCGCGCGGTGCTCCGCGTTGCCGCGCCACTCGGCGAGGGCGTCGGCGTCGCGGAAGTACCCGACGGTGATGCCCAGCCCGCCGGGAGTCTGCGCGTGGTCCATCCCCAGGAACCCGGGGACGTCCTTGACCAGGTCCTCCATGCGTGCGTTGGTCTCGCGGTACCCGCTCTGGTCCTCGGTGCGCACCGTGGTGAAGACGGCCACGTAGTAGGGGGGTTCATAGGCCTCGACGGGTGCGACAGGCGCTTGCGGGTGATCGCTCATGGCGCCACCGTAAGGTGTGGTGCGGCCCCGATCCAGTGTGTTTTCCGGACGGGATACATGGAGAATCAGCCGGGCGGGACGGGGAACTCCGCGGCAGACGTCGCCTGATGGGGCACCAGGCGTCCAGATGCGGCACCAGATGTCCGGACGCGACCCTAGGCGTCCGGGCGGGTGCCGTGGGTGGCGCCCGCCGACGCGGCCACCACGCACAGCACCGCCAGCCACTGCGACCAGTGCAGCGACTCGTGCAGCACGACGAGGCCGATGAGGGCCGCCATCGCCGGTTCGAGGCTCATCAGGATGCCGAACACGCGCGGGGGGATCCTGCGCAGTGCCTCCAGATCCAGCGAGTACGGGATCACCGACGACAGCAGTGCCACGCCGAGCCCTGCGAGCAGGACCCATGGCTGGGTGAGCGCCGTTCCGCTGTCGGCCACGCCGAACGGCACAGCCACCAGCGCCGCGACGGCCATCCCCAGAGCCAGACCGTTGCCCTCCGTGGTGTGGCGGCCCAGTGCCGCGCCGAGCAGGATGTACAGGCCCCAGCACGTTCCCGCGGCCAGGGCGAACAGAAAACCCGCGAGGTCGAGGTCGCCGCGTCCCTCCATCAGCAGGACCACACCGCCTGCCGCGAGCAGGGCCCAGAACGCGTCCAGCCATCGCCGCGACCCGGCCAACGCCACCACCAGCGGCCCGAGGAACTCGGTGGTCACCGCGATCCCCAGCGGAATCCGGGCCAGGGCCAGGTAGAAGCACAGGTTCATCAGGCCGAGGACCACGCCGTAGCCGACCACGACCGTCCACGCGCGACGACGCATACGCGGCGACGGCCGCCACACCACCACCAGCACCGCCGCCGCGAAGAACAGCCGCAGCGCGACCGTCCCGAAGCTGCCCACCGCGCTGAACAGGTGCTTGGCCAGTGCCGAGCCCACCTGCACGCTGACGATGCCGAGCAGGACCAGCGCCGTCGGCGGGATCGCGTCGAAGCCGCGTCCGGCCCGCGCTGTCAGGGAGGGCCGGGGGGACGGCCCGCGGTCAGCCGTTTCGACGTTCAGGGTGGCCACGCCGGGATTATTGACGGCCGGGCGCGACGCGTCACGCGATTTTCCCGGCCGCACCGGGTGACCTTCAGGCGGACGCCTTCGTGTAGGTGAGGACGAGGTTCCCGTTGTCGAACACGCGACTGCCGGCGAGCCTGAAGGCGCGCGGCGAGAACTCGGCGCGGAAGAGGGGAATTCCCGAACCGGCCACGACCGGGTACTGCTTGACGATCAACTCGTCGATCTCCGGGAGGAGTTGACCCGCCAGGTCGGCACCGCCGCAGAGCCAGATGCCCAGGCCCTGCTCCTGCTTGAGCCGGCGGACCAGCGCGATCGGGTCCTCGGTGGTGACCTCGACGGCCGGGTCGGGGCCGGTGCCCAGCGAGCGGGAGAGGACGATCTGCCGCAGATGGGCGTAAGGGCTGGTGAGCCCCACGGCGAGGCCCGGGTCGTAGGCGCCGCGGCCCATGAGGACGGTGTCGAAGTGGGTGTTGGGGGTGTCCGTGACGCCGAAGGCGGCGCGCGCCGGAGTGGGCAGCGTCTCCGGGAACTCGGCCGTCAGGTGCGGGAGGTAGTCCTCCGTCAGGTACGGGGAGAAGAAGTCGCAGTCGCCGTCGGGGGCCGCGATGAAACCGTCGATGGTGCCGGCGACGAAGTAGGTGAGCTTGCGCATGCACGTCCTTGTGGGTCGAGTGACACGTACCGGGTGACGTGTGCCGGGCGACGCACGTCGGGTGAGGTCTGTCGTCGACGACAAGCCGCGCATGTCGCGCACCCCCCATCCCCCGGATCGCGGCCTGGCTTCCGGCCACGGCCGACGATTCTGCGGCACCCCCGGGGGCTTGCCGCAAGCCCCCCCCACGCCGTTGTACGTTGATCACGGCGGCGATGATCACGGCGGATGTCGGGCGCCCCACCGCCAGGGGTTCTCCGGTCAGCGGTACGAGATCACTCGCAACACGCGACGCCCTCCCTCAGAACGTCCAGCGCGTGTGCGAGTACACCCCGTCGTTCCGGCCGAAGCCGTAGGCCGTGGCCGGGGTCAGCGCGAACAGCACCGCGTCCCCCCTGCGGAACGCGTCGCCGATGCCGTGGAAGGGGCCCTCGGGTGAGGTGATGTGGGGCCCGTACTTCGCCTCGTACGCCGTGATCACCTCCTCCAGCGCCGCCCGGTCGGTGACGGGTGCCGCCGTGCCCTCGACGACCAGGTCGAGCCCCTGGGTGAGGGAGTTCCCGCCGGTGGTCAGCGCGCAGTGCGCGTCGTGGGCGAGGTTCCTCGCCTTCTGCTCCCCGGGACCGGTGGCGAAGTACAGCACTCCGTCGTGCCAGGTGGCGATGACGGGGGTGACGTGCAGCCGGCCGTCGGGCCGCACTGTGGAGACCCAGAAGATCTCGGCGGCCTCCAGCTTCCGCCGGGCCTCGGCCCACTCGGTGGCGGTGACGTCCGCGGCACCCGGGCGGGGGTTGGTCGCGGAACTGTAGCGGGCGTCGAGCTCGGCCGTGGGGTGAGTCGCGGGGCCTTGCGCGGCCATGGCGGATCTCCCTTCTCTCCCTGGGGCACCTGACAGAGACGTGAGGGAGGCATGAAGCCCCCGTCGGAACCATCGTGCCCGGCCGCCCGCCTCACATCCCGTGCCGGTTACGCCGTACGAGACCCGGGCCTGGTCACGCGTCCCGCCGTGCCCCCGGGAGCCCGTCGATCATCAGGCCGATGGTGAAGTCGAAGCGGTCCTGGACGGTCCCGGCGGTCAGCTCGGCGGCGTAGCGCCTGGTCCGGGGGAAGGTGTCGGGCAGCGCGGCGAATCGGCGGAGCAGTTCGTCACGGCTGACCACCCAGGTGTCGTCGCTCCGGCTGATCCGCCTGTTCGCCAGGGAGACCTCCAGGCTGTAGGCGTTGACGTAGAGCTGGAGCGAGTCGATCGCCCAGGCGGCGACCTGCGGGTCGATGCCCCCGGCGAGCAGGATGGCGAGCATTCCCTCGCTGACGCGCAGCGTGTCCAGGTTGGACGGAGCGGCGGCGAAGGCCGCCCGGGAGATGCCCGGGTACCGCAGGTACTGGTCGCGCAGCTGGGCGCAGACGCCGGTGATCTGCTGCCGCCAGCGGGCGGGGTCCGGCTCGGGCAGCTCGATCCCGGCGCACAGACGGCCGATGAGCAGCTCGTCCAGGTCCTCCTTGTTGACCACGTGGGCGTAGAGCGACGACGGTCCCGTCTCCAGCGCGGTGGCGACGCGCCGCATCGTCAGGGCCTCGTAGCCCTCCTTCTCCACGATGGCGAACGCGGTGCTGATGATGGCTTCGACCGTGATCGGCTTCTTGCGCCCGCCGGACGGCCCGCGCTGGGCCGCGGGAGTGGCCGGGCCGGTGCCGAGCTGGTGCCGTGCTGCGCGCCGCTGCTGCGGAGTCGGTGACATACGGGGAGTCTAGTCAACCTCCGAACGCGGTTCGGTGAGGAGGCGAACAGCGTTCTGCACGGCGGCGAACGCCCGCGTTCCGGAGACTGGCGAACAGTGTTCTACCTCACTGGGAACGGCGTTCGTATTGCTAAGAACACTGTTCGCTTGTAGAACACTGTTCGTGTCCATCCATCAGCACGCACCCCAAGCGCCCACCACCCCCGCACCCCCGCCGCGCACCGCCTGGCTCGTCCTGGCCGTCGTGGTCCTGGCCGACCTCATGGATCTGATCGACTCCAGCATCGCCAACCTCGCCGGCCCCTCCATCCGCGCCGACCTCGGCGGCGGCGAGGTGACGGTGCAGTGGGTACTGAGCGCCTACACCGCGGCCTTCGCGCTCGGCCTCGTCACCTCGGGACGGCTCGGGGACCTGCTCGGGCGCCGCCGGCTGTTCCTGCTCGGCATGGCCGGCTTCACCCTCGCCTCGCTGGCCTGCGGTCTCGCCCCCGACCCGGTTTTCCTGATCGTCGCCCGCACGGTGCAGGGCCTGTGCGGGTCGGTGATGATCCCGCAGGGCCTGGCCCTCGTGAAGGTCGTGTTCCCGCCCCAGCACCTGCGCAAGGCGCTGACCCCGGTCGGCCCCCTGATGGGGCTCACCATGGTGGGCGGGCCCATCCTGGCCGGCTGGCTGCTCCACCTGGACCTGTTCGGCAGCCAGTGGCGATCCATCTTCCTGATCAACGTCCCGTTCGGCGTCGTCGCCGCCGTACTGGGACGGCGCGTCCTGCCCCGCCGGGGCGGGGAGGACCCGGCCGCCCGCCTCGACCTCACCGGCGTCGGCCTGCTCACCGCCGCCTCCGCCCTGCTGATCGTCCCGCTCATCCAGGGGCGCGAACTCGGCTGGCCCGTCTGGACCTACGTCATGATGGCCGCCGCGGTCGTCCTGCTCGCCCTGTTCGCCGTCTCACAGCGGCACAGCGAGCACCCGGTCATCACGCCGTCGCTGTTCCGCAGGCGCAGCTTCGTCGTCGGCCTGGTGATCGTGGCCGGGTTCTACGCCTCACTGAGCGGGTTCGTCCTCGTCATCAACCTGCTGCTGCAACAGGGCATGCGCTGGACGCCGCTGCACACGGGCCTCACGCTGATCCCCTGGGCCCTCGGCACCGCCGTCGCCGTCCTGCTCTCGGGCGCCGTGCTCGCCGAGAAGCTGGGACGCGCCGGGCTGCGCGTGGGGCTGGCGGTCGCCGTCCTCGGCCTGCTCGGCCTGTGGTGGTCCCTCGCCCACTGGGGCGCCGGCATCACCGTCTGGAAACTGGCGCCCGCGCTGCTGCTCACCGGCTTCGGCTCCGGACTGGTGTTCGTGCCGCTGGTCGATTTCATCATCGGCGATGCCACCGCCGAGGAAGTCGGCACCGGCGCGGGTCTGCTCAACGCCGTCCAGCAGTTCGCCGGCGCCCTCGGTGTCGCCGCGCTCGGCACGGTGTTCCTCGCCCGGGCCGGGCACCCGTCCGTCCCTTCCTGCCTCGCCGCCGCGGAACTGGTCTTCGCCCTCGCCGCGGGCATCGACGTCCTGACGATCCTGCTGGTGGGCCTGCTGCCCGAACACGCCCAGCGGGCGCACGGTTAGGACTCGGTCACCGCCCCTGCCCGGGACGACCGTTCGGCCACCCTCCTCCAGAAGTCCCGCATCAGCGGCGTCGGCGTCGGGTTCTCCATCGCCACCTGCGTCAGCAGGATGGCGACCGTGCCCGTGGGCGGGACGATGTGCGCCGTCGTACCCGTGCCGCCCACCCAGCCGTAGCGGCCCGAACCGTTCCAGGGGTCGGCCGGGGTGACATCGACCTGGCCGCCGTAGCCCCCGCCCTGCCCCTCCAGGAAGAGTGTGGCGCGGGCGCGCTGCTCCGCGGTGAGGTGGTTGGTGGTCATACGGCTGACCGAGGTGCGGGTCAGGAGGCGGTGGCCGTTGTCGGGGAGCGTACGGCCCGACGCGCGGGCGACCAGGATGCCCTGGAGGTCGGAGGAGGTGCCGTACGCGTGCGGACCGTCTACACCGACTGGTCCGACGTCGCCGAGGAGGCGGTGGCTTCCTCCCCCTGGACGCCGGCCGCCATCCGCATGACCCGCGACTGGCCGCCCTGACCGGTGAACTCTCGGTGGAGAGCGCCACGTTCCCGCACCCTGTGGGCCCGCCATCCCGTCCGGGACAAGACGCACGGCACCAAGCGGCCGCGCCACCCCGTCGTGGGCGATCTGGAACTCGCCTACGCAACCCTCCTGTTGCCGGTGACGCCGACCAGCGTCCCGTCACGTACACACCCGCCGCCGGCTCCGCCTCCGAGGAGCGCCTGCGCCTCCTGGCCTCCTGGCAGGCCTCCACCGCGCCACCCGCCGGCACCCACGACAGGGCCGACCAGGCACGCTGAACGACCGAAGCACACGGACGGGCCGGCGGATGCCGGCGCCGTGCACGTGGGCCACCGACACCGTTGCGGCAGACGCGAATGTCAGACAGGCCCAGGTGCCGGCACCCCGCCCCCACCTGGAAGGCACCGCTTTCCAGGACCGTACCGCTTCATGCGCCAGGCACCCGATTCCCTTCTTTCGTGTGCACGCACCCGGATTCCTCCGCCGGGGCCCCGGCGGCGAGCCGATAGTGGAGGGGCCGCCAGGACCCCTGGATCCGGCGGCGTCCCGTCGGACCGCGCTACAGCAGAGGTGACACACCATGCCCACCACCGAGGCGAACGACCGCGTCCAGCTCGTCTTCTCCCTGTTCGACGCCGACGGCAACGGCGTCCTGGAATCCGACGACTTCGAACTGATGGGCAAGCGGGTCGTCGCGGCGGTGCCCGAGGCCGGGGAAACCGCGAGAAACGCCATGCTCGATGCCTTCCGCCGCTACTGGGAGACGCTCGTCCGGGAGTTGGACGCCGACGGCGACGGACGGATCAGCGCCGAGGAGTTCACCGCCGTGGTGCTCGACCCCGAGCGGTTCGACGCGACGGTCGACGAGTTCGCGGACGCCCTGGCCACCATGGGTGACCCGGACGGCGACGGATTCGTCGAACGCCCCCATTTCACCGCGCTGATGACGGCCATCGGCTTCCGGCGTCCCAACATCGACGCCCTGTTCGACGCCTTCGAGCCGGTCGACGGCGACCGCATCCCCGTGATCACCTGGGCGGACGGCATCCGGGACTACTACCGCCCCGAGAAGGCCGGCATCCCCGGCGACCGCCTCACCGCGGGCACGCCCCAGTGATCCGCCCCCACATCGCCGTACCGGCGGATGAGTTACGCACCCGGAAGCCCGTCATCGGCCTCGCGGTGGGCCGGGGCACCGGGCCCGAGGTCGCGGACGTCTTCGAGCGCGTGCTCGGCGCGCTCACCGCTCGTCACCCGCACGGCGTGACGATCGAGCGTTCCCCCCGCCTCTACCACTCCTACGTCTCGCTCCGCGCCGAACGGGACGTCGCCAGGATCCGGGCGCTGACCGCCGAGGACGCGGACCACTACGAGCGGTTCTGCCGCACCCGGGCCGAGCAGGGCACCGAGGCGGTCTTCCGCACCGCCATCAACGCCCAGTCCCTCTACCTCGTCCGGCAGCGGCTGCGCGCCGTGAAGGTCGACCTGCTCACCGACGCCCGGCGCTCCCTGCTCCTCGTGCGGGACCAGGCGCAGGGTTTCTACACCGGGGAGAACCGGCACACGCCCGGCGAGGTCACCCGCACCATGACCTTCAGCCGGGACATCACCGAGGCCGTCGTCAGCCACGCCCTGCGGCGAGCCCGGCGGGAATGGCCGGACGGACACCTCGACCGCATCGTCATGGCGTACAAGTTCCACCTGCTGGACGGTGCCCTCGACGCCTGGGTGGCCGACCTCGCGGACCGGCTGGGCATACGCGTCGACCTGTTCCAGCCGGACACGGTCAACCGCAATCTGCTCACCCACGGACTGCCCGACCGCACGCTGATCGTCGCCGGGAACGAGTGGGCCGACATCATGCACGTCATGCTGCTCGACCGGTTCGGCTCCGACCGGCAGGAGAACCGCTGCACCGAGAACGTCTGCCTCGACCCCGGCCTGTCCGGCCTGGTCGAGTACCAGACGGTGCACGGGTCCGCCGACGACCTCGCCGGGCGCGACCTGGTCAACCCGGTGGCGACGATCCGCGCGGCGGCGCTCGTCGCGGAACGTCACGCCGGATGCCCCGGGGCGGTACGGGCCACCGAGCGGGCCCTGCGCATGCTGGACGAGCGGGGGGTACGCACCCCCGACCTCGGCGGCCGGCACTCCACCACCGCCGTGGTCGACACCCTGCTCGACTGCCTCGACGTACCCGGAGCCGACGGGACACCGAGGGACGCCGCCCTGGTCGGCGGGCCATGACCGCCGGGCAGGCGCACGGGACCGCCGGGGACGCGGACGGGACGACGGCCCTGGTCGTCGTGGACGTGCAGAACGACTTCTGCACCGGCCCGACGGTCCAGGCCCGCCTCGGCACGGACAAGCCCCGCTCCCGCCAGGACAGGGGCCCGGTGGTGCTGGAGGCGGCCGTCGCCGGCTGTGTCCGGGCGGTGGAGCTGGCCCGCGAGCGCGGCGTGGAGGTGGTCTTCGTACGGTTCGTCGGCGACCCCGAGCACCAGGGGGCCGCCTGGCGGCTACGGGACAGCGTCCTCGGCAAGCGGCCCAAGTGTCTGGAAGGCTCCTGGGGAGCGGAGTTCCACGCCGTCGCCCCGGCCCCGGGCGAGCGGGTCTTCACCAAGCGCGCCCGCTTCGACGCCTTCCTGGGCGACGGCTTCGCGGAACACCTCGCCGCGCGGGGCGTGGGCCACCTGGTCCTCGCCGGGCTGTACGCGGACGTGTGCGTGGACACCACCGCCCGTACGGCGTTCCAGAAGGGCTTCCACGTCACCGTCCTGACCGACTGCACCGCCGCGCTGCACCTGCCGTACGACGCCGTACTGCGGTTCATGCGCGTCGTCTACGGCGCCCGGACCACCACCGCGCAGGACCCACGGGCGTGGACCGCACCCGTGCCCCGAACCGAGGAGGAGGAGTCGTGCGTCCTGCCGCCGGGCCGGACACCGGTGTGACCGAGGGCGTGGGCCGCACCGCCCTGCTGGTGGCCGCGGCCCGCGCGATCGAGACCCATCGCCCTGACGCCCTGGCCCGGGACCGGTTCGCGGAGCACTTCGTGCGCGCGGCACCGGCCTCCGCGGGCTGGCCGGTCCGCCCGGAGCAGGTGCCCGCCGGTGACGCCGATCCGCTGTGGGGCCGCCTCGGCCGCTACTTCGGCCTGCGCACCCGCGTCCTGGACGACCACCTGCGCCGCTCCGTCCGCCGGGGCGCCCGCCAGGTGGTGCTGCTGGGCGCCGGCCTGGACTGCCGGGCGTTCCGGCTGGACTGGCCGCCGGGCTGCCAGGTCCACGAGGTGGACACCGCGGGTGTACTGGAGTTCAAACATGCGGTGCTCGACCGGGCCGGAGCCACCCCCACGGCCGGCCGCCGCACCCTCGCGGCCGATCTCCGGCTCGACTGGACCGAGGCACTGCTGGACGCGGGCTTCGACCCGGCCGCGCCCACCGCGTGGCTGGCCGAGGGGCTGCTGCTCTACCTCCCCGCGGCGGCCGAGCGCCACCTCATCGGCACGATCGACCGGCTGAGCGCGCCGGGCAGCACCCTGGCCTACGAGATCAAGCTCCTCACCGAGTCCTCGCGGGTACGGGCCGGCCCGGTCTACACCGCGGTGAGACAGCGGCTCGGCATCGACCTGCTCGCCCTGTTCGACGGCGAGCCACGCCCCGACTCGGCGGGCCGACTCGCCGAACGCGGCTGGACGGTGACGGTCCGCACCCCGTACGACTTCACCGCCCTGCACGGCCGCGGCCCCCGCCCGGAGCCGGACGACGCCCTGGCGGCGAACCGCTGGATCTTCGCCACGGCCCCCGCCCAGGGTCCGTCGTGACAGTGGATCCCGCGCGTTGCTGATCCCGCTCTGTGGGACGTGGTGGGTAGCTGGACCTGGACGAGACCGAGCCCCTCCGATGCCCGGCGCATCGCCCTCGCGCGAGGTGATGGTCGTCTGATGCCCGATCGTGATCCACGGGTGTACAACCCCGTGTGGAGCACGGCTGTCTGAAGACGCGCCGGAGGATGAGCAGTCTCCGGCGCCTTTCGGTACGGAGATCGGGGATCAAGTGGGGAAGAAGCTCTGGAGAGCTGTCGTGGCCGGTGGCGCGGTCGCTGTGTTCACCGGCATGGCCGCAGTTCCGGCCGGCGCGGCCGAAGGCGGGGCCTCGTTCACCCGCGTCCGGGTCAACGGCGGCAAGCCGATCGTGATCGGCGTGTCGAACGAGGTCGCGGTACCCACCTCCTTCCGGATGGCGACCACCCACAAGTGGAAGTGGCCGGCGGTGTTTCTGTACCGCGGCGGCACGGGTGATCGACTGTGGCACGCCATCGAGACGAGCGACTGCATCAAGGTGGGTTCGGGCGTCTGCGACTTCAACGAGAGGATGTACTTCGACCCGAGCGAGTGGGACATGCACAACAGCGAGGCCGGAGCCTGGAAGGTCGCGGCCGAGGTGTATTTCCAGGGCGGCGGCGGTGACACTGATGATGAGGACCTCACGGTCTACGTCAAGCGCAACTCCCGCCTGACCGTGAACGCCTCACCCGAGCCGGTGACCAAGGGCAGCACCATCACGGTGACCGGAAAGGTCACGCGAGCCAACTGGGAGACCAGGAAGTACGCCTCCTACGGCGGCCGCCTGGTGAGCCTGCAGTTCAAGCCCACCGGAGCCACCTCCTACACCACGGTGAAGAAGGTGTACGCGAACGGCTCGGGTGATCTCAGGACGACCGTGAAGGCGTCCAGGACGGGCACGTGGCGCTGGGCGTACTACGGCAACACCGCCACCGGGCCGTCGACTTCGGCCGGGGACAACGTCGTAGTGAAGTGATTCCCCTGGGTTGCCTCGCACGCCCGCAGCCGCTCATCGACCCGGTCGGCCCGCAGAGTGTGATCATCCCCGACCAAGATCCACATCCGCGACAGACCCTGGGCCCGGTCACCCGCTGTCGGGGCGGCCGGAGCGGAGGGCGGCCGTCCAGGCGGTGGGGGCCAGGCCGGTCTGGCGCCGGAAGAAGGTGGTGAAGTTGCCGGCGTCGCGGAATCCGAGGCGGTGTGCGCAGCCGCCGACGGACAGGCCGGTGTGGGCGAGCAGCCGTTTCGCTTCGAGCAGGATGCGCTGGTCGAGGAACGTCTTGGCGCCGGTTCCGGTGGCGGTACGGGTCGCCCGGGTGAGTGTCCGGGGGTCGTAGCCGAGTGCGTGGGCGTAGTCGGACACGTGGTGCCAGCGGGCGAAGTGCTCCTCGACCGCGGCGCGGTAGGCATGGAAGACCTCCAGCCGCCGGCTCCGGGGCGCGTCCGGGGAAGCCGGTGGGGGCGTCGTGGGCAGTACCCGCAGCAGCAGTGCCGCCAGCAGATGGGAGAGCAGCGCGGAGGACGCCAGACGCGGCGCTCGCACGGCCGCGTGCTGCTCACGCCGAAGGTGGCCGGCGGCCTGCACCGCGAGCGCGCGGGCGTCCGGCGGCAGGGGCCAGCAGACGGGAGAGGAGACGCCCATGGATTCGAGGCCGGGATCGGGCAGGAGGCCCGGCTGGAACAGGATCAAGGGGCCTTCGACACGCTCGACGTCGCTCCATCGATGCACGACACCGGGCCTGATCCACACGACGTCGCCTTCGCGCAGCTCGTAGGGGCGGAAGTCCGCTTCATGCGCGCCGCGTCCGCCGGTGATCAGGGCGAGGACGTGGAAGTCGGGGCGCTGCAACCGGGTCCGCCGCCGGTCGGTGTCCGTCTCCCGCAGGGCGGCGAAGCTGAGCACCTCCACGCCGTGGGTGGCCCCGACAGCGGGAAGGTAGCGCAACTGCCGCACGGCGAGGTGTCCGTTTTCCACAACAGGTCAGTCTCTTTCCACCAGAAGGAAGTGCTCCACCGGCATAGCGTCGTCCCCGTACCTGACGGCAGGTGCACAGCCCGGACAGGCGAGTGCCCCACGGGAGTGACCGCCTGCCGCGACATCGAGGAGACGGACAAGTGCCGAATACCACAAAGACCGTGGCCGTGGCGGGCGGCTGTCTGGAGGCCCGGATCGAGGGCGGGAACGGCGGCCCCACGCTGGTGTTCGCCCACTACTGGGGAGGCTCCGCCGGCACATGGGACGAGGTCGTCCGCCGCCTGCCGCCCCAGCAGGCGACGGTCCGCTTCGACCAGCGCGGCTGGGGCAGCTCCCGGCACCTGCCGGGGCCGTACCACCTCGACCAGCTCGCCGACGACCTCGTCCGCGTGGTCGAGGGCTGCGTGACGGGACCCTTCGTCCTCGTCGGTCACTCCATGGGCGGCAAGGTCGGCCAACTGGTCGCGGCCCGCCGTCCGGCCGACCTGATCGGCGCGGTCCTGATCGCGCCCGCTCCCGCTCGGCCGGCCCCGGCCGTGACCGAGGAGTACCGCCAGGGGCTGTCCCACGCCTACGACTCGCCCGAGTCCGTCGGCCACGCCCTGGACCACGTCCTGACCGCCGTACCCGTGCCACCGCCGGTACGGGACGCGATCGTGCGGGACAGCCTCGCCGCCTCCCCGGAGGCCCGCACGGAGTGGCCGTTGCGGGGGATCGCGCAGGACATCACCGAACAGGCCCGCCGCATCCAAGTCCCCGTGGCGGTGCTGGCAGGCGAGCACGACAAGGTGGAGCCACCCGCTGTGCTGCGCGCCTGCCTGCTGCCCCACGTCCCGCACGCGACCCTGACCACCGTCCCCGGCGCCGGACACCTCCTCCCCCTGGAAGCCCCCGAAGCGATCGCACGCGCCCTGGCCGACTTCCTCACGGCCACCCACGGCGCCGCCGGCCCGTCACGGCGATGAGGAGCCGGCACCAGGACCGTGATACTAATACCGGTATAAGTATTGGGTCGACGTGCTCCGGGGAGGAACACATGGTGGAGATCAAGACCGACACCGCATTGGACGCGATGCGGGAAGCCGGGCGTGTGGTGGCCCACGCCCTGGCCGCGGTCCGGGAGGCGGCCGACGTGGGGGTGTCCCTGCGGGAACTGGACGAAGTGGCCCGGTCGGTCCTGGCCGAGGCCGGAGCCGGCTCGCCGTTCCTCGGATACCGGCCGTCCTTCGCCCCGGTCGCCTTCCCTGCCGTGATCTGCACGTCCGTCAACGACGCCGTGTCGCACGGCATCCCCGACGACTACCGGCTGCGCGACGGCGACCTGGTGAGCATCGACTGCGGCGCCGAACTCGACGGCTGGACGGGCGACGCGGCCATCAGCTTCACCGTAGGAACGCCGCGCCCCGGCGACCTCGACCTGATCGACGCCACCCAGCAAGCCCTCGACGCCGGGATCGCCGCGGCCCAGGTGGGTGGTCGCATCGGCGACATCTCCCACGCCATCGACACCGTCGCCCGCAAGGCGGGCTGCGGCATGCCCGCCGACTTCGGCGGCCACGGCATCGGCCGCAGCATGCACGAAGACCCCCATGTCCCCAACCGCGGCCGCCCCGGACGCGGCTTCCCCCTCCGTCACGGCCTGGTCCTGGCCATCGAACCCATGCTCATGGCCGGCGGGCGGAACACCTACCGCACCGATGGCGACGGCTGGACCCTGCGCACCACCGACGGCAGCAGGGCCGCCCACTTCGAGCACACCGTCGCCATCACCGACCAGGGCCCCCGCGTCCTGACCCTGCCCTGACGCCCTCGGGAGCGGGATGTCCGCCCTACTCAGCCTCGACGCGAGGTGTGCCGTACCAGCGCCACGTGGTCAGGCGCGGCCGGCCCGGAAGCTCTGAACGACCGGTCGCCCACAGCAGGGTCGGCCACCGGTCGGTGTCGGCCGGGGCGTCGGGGAAGAGCCGGACCAGCACGCGGTCGCACAGGTCGGCGGGCGGCGTCCACTCCAGTCCCAGGCCCTCGGCGACGTCGTGGGTGTGCACCAGGATCTCGACGATGCCCATCGCGGCGAAGCCTTCGGGGTCGGCGGCGCCGAAGACGTGGTGTGCCCGCACCGTGGGCGGTGCGGTGCGGACGACCGCGGTCAGCAAGCCGCCACTGGCGTCCAGTACGTGCAGCAGACCGGCCGTACCGGCCTCGCGGTCCGCGAAGACGGCGTTCGCCGGGCCGTCCGGCCTCCTACGGCTCCACGCGAAGGGGACATGGGTGTCCAACGGCGGGTTCGCCGGGCTGAGTTGGGTGGCATAGGAGAACAGGTCGTCGGCGAGGTGCTCGACGGTCTCCCAGCAGTCCCATTCCAGGGAACCGGCCTTGACACCCCAGTCCCGTCCCTCGGCCTCCCGTAGAGTGGCGAGCGCCAAGCGGACGGCACGTTCGACATCGGCTGCGGAAACCGGGCCGCTCGCTGATCCTTCTGCTCTGGCCATGGATCCTTCTGCTGTAGCCATGGCGGGACCGTATCAACGATCGTCCGCTGCCAGGTGACGGGCCGCGGTCAAGTGTTACGGGGCCGGGCGACGGTCAGGGGCTACGGGCCGGGCGACGGCGCGGGCGGAGCCGCTCTCGGCCACTACGGCAGATCACGGGGGCGAGGGAGTGACGGAACTCCTGGCGCCGATGCCCCGCCGACACCCCTCGGACGCGGACGGGATCTCGGTCCGGGCCGGCGGGCAGGTGCTCCCCGGAACCAGAGTGCCGCCCCCTCGGCTCCCGGGGGCCCGGAGTGTGGGGCAAACCCCACAGCATGCCTCCGGTCCGGCCCACGGCTGTCTGTTGAGTCCGCTCGACAGCGCCCCGCGCCACCGCTGACCAGACTGGGAGGCATCACGGCTGGTCCGCAGCCGATCCTCGCGACCGGGCACGGCCCGACCACTCGACCCGTTGCCCGCTGCCCTGCCCCACGGGGCGACCACCCGCTCACGGTGCTGATGGGAGGAAAGCAATGAGTGACTCCAAGAAGGTCCTGTCCGATCTGGTGCTGTCCACGTCGACGGAGCACGCGCCGCTCGACGCACCCTGGGACGCGATCGACATCGCCGACTGGCTGCTGAACCTTCCGGACAAGGAGTACCAGCGGTGTGCCCCGCCCGACCACAAGGCGGCGGGGTACACCATGACCGACGACGGCAGGCCGATGTCGATCAACGTCGAGATGATCGGCACCGGACTGGTGATCCAGCACTACGTCGCCGAGATCGCCGAGAAGCACCACTGCCACATGGTGTCCACATCCGATGTGCTCACCCCGCACGGCTGGACGACGGTCCAGGTGATCTGGGACCTGTCGGTCAAGGACAACGGCGACGGCACCCTCACCTACACCAACCAGGTCACCAGCCACCCCACCCAGGAGTTCATGGACTTCATCGAGAAGAACGGCACCACCTTCGAGGAGGCCGCCGCCGCACGGCAGGCCGCCTCCGGTGACCACTGCCGGCGCGAGACACCGCTGTACGCGGCGAGCATCGCACGCCACGCCCGGGCCAAGAGCCGGCGGTGACAGGCACCGCCGACGGATGATCCCCGGGCCCGTCGCCGACCCGGCGTGCGGAACCTCGAACGGCGCCCCCGGGGTTCCGCACGTCATCGGAGCAGACGCAACTGAGTCGGACCGCCATGCGCCGCGCTTCCGTCGGCAGACGCGTCCTGCCGTTCCCGGCCCTCTCGCGGTGGAGGGCGACTTCGGGGAACTCCCTGCACGGCCGCGGAGATTACGCGATCCTGGGTGGCCGTGACCGAAAATTCGAGCGGACCAACTCCGGACGCTGAGGTCAGGGCACTTCTCCGGGTCCTGGACGGACAGCGGCGACACGTTCTCGGCATCCTCGACGGGCTCGACGCGAAGGATCTGCGACGGCCCGTGCTGCCATCCGGATGGCACTGTCTGGGACTGGTTCAGCACCTCGCGCTGGATGTGGAGCGGTTCTGGTTCCGCGCCGTCGTCGCCGGGGACGAGGAGGTCCTCCGTGGTCTCACGAGCGGCGCCGAAGCCTGGAACGTGCCCCCGGGGGTCTCGGCCATGGACGTGCTCGACCGGTACCGGCAGGAGACGGAACTCGCCGATGCCGTGATCACCGCCACCCCGGCCGGCGCCGGACTGGCCTGGTGGCCCCACGACCTGTTCGGTGAACCGCACCTGCACACCCTGCGCGACGTCCTGCTGCACGTCATCACCGAAACCGCGTGCCACGCCGGCCACCTCGACGCAGCCCGAGAACTCATCGACGGCCACCGCTGGCTGGTCCTGACGACCTAGCACTCCGGCCTCGACCGAGGACTCGGCGGAAACCGAGCCGCCGCTCGTCACCTTCAGGATCGACTCCCCGACTGGGACCGCCCGTTCCCTGACGAACACCGAACACCGAGTGCCTGCGTCGGCTGCGCTGCCCGGCGCCGCCTGACCGCCGTGCTCGGGCGGGGGACTGGAGCGGCTGGGGGAGCAGCGCCGGCATCTGGTCGAGCGGCCACCCAGAGCCCGGGAGTGGCCGTCGTGGCGCACCCCCGGGGACACCGGGACCGTCGGGCGGTGACTGCTCGGACGGTCCTGGCCCCGCTCCTTCAGAGGCTGCGGGCGGAGATGTCACCGTGGGAGGTGGTGGCGCGGATGTCGAGCGCGGCGGTGCCGTCGTTCCTGAGGGCGTTGTGTACGCGGCCCCGCCCGGTCTCGGCGTCCAGGGTCGCCGAGACACCGCCGGCCGCGGCGACCGAGATGTCGCCGGACTGGGTGCGGAGCACGACCGTCCCGCGCGCGGCCTCACCGATCCGGATGTCGCCCCTGGCAGTGCTGATGTCCGCTGAACCGTTCAGCCGGCCGACCTCCACGTCACCGTCGACCGCGGTGAGGCGGACGCTTGCGGCCTCGTCGACCTTGATCCGGCGGTACGCGCCGTCGAAGGCGATCTCGCCGAGGCGTCCGACTCCCCTGAACTCGGCGCCGGCGGCCTTGCCCTCGATGCCGGAGCCGGTGGGCAGCTGGACGGTGACCTCCACGGAGCCGGAGGGACCGAAGAGCTGGTTGCCGCCGGCCGGGGCGGTGATCCGCAGGACGCCGTCGGCGTAGCTGACGGTGGTCTGGTCGGCGGCCTTGGTGTCGCGGCCCTTGGACGGGTCGGTGGGCAGGACCTCGACGGTGGTGTCGGCGCGGTCCGAGGCGATGAGCTGGACGCGCCCGGAGGGGATGTCGATGACGGCGGCGACCGGGGCGGGGGTGTCGAACTTCTGCATCGGGCTCTCCCGTGTTCGTTGTTGTTTCCGACATTGGAAACGCTACGTTGCTTTCCATGTCTCGACAACAGGCTTGTTGCTTCCGACCTGTGTTTGCGCAGCTAGATGGCATCAAGATGTTGCAATGGCCATGCGGGTAACGCAACGTCGATCACTGATGTCATTGCAATGAGTGAGAGCTGAACGCTATGGTGGGGCCGGTAACAGCCGAGAAGGATTTCCGAGGAGGCCCCGTTGCCGGGAGGCAGGCTCACCCAGCAGGAACGCCAGCAGATCGCACTGGGGCTGGCCGACGGCCTCGCCTACGCCGAGATCGCCCGGCGCGTCGGCCGTCCGACCTCCACGATCACCCGTGAGGTGATGCGCAACGGCGGCCCCACCGCCTACCGTGCCGACCTGGCCCACCGCGCCACCGAACGCCGCGCACGCCGGCGCAGGCCCGCCTCCTCCCGGGGCCCGCAGACGGCCCCCCAGCCGCACGGACGCGACGCCGAGGCCGTGGCCGAGTACGAGGAGACGCTCACCACCGTCCTCATGGCCTCGGGGCTGCCCAAGATGACGGCCCGCGTGCTGACCTGCCTGTTCACCACCGACGCGGGCAGCCTCACCGCGTCCGAACTCGCCCAACGCCTCCAGGTCAGCCCGGCGTCCGTCTCCAAGGCGATCACCTTCCTGGAGGGGCAGAGCCTGGTCCGCCGGGAACGCGACGAACGCCGCCGCGACCGCTACGTCGTCGACGACGAACTCTTCTACCAGGCGACGATCGCCAGCGCCCGCGCCAACGACCAGCTCGTCGAGACCGCACGCCGAGGCGTCACCGTCCTCGGGCCCCACACCCCCGCCGCCACCCGCCTGGAGAACATCGCCCGCTTCCTCGACTTCATCAGCGAAAGCATCACCCGCGCCGCCGAGCAGGCCCGCGAAGTCCTCCACACGAAACCCGCAAGCACCCCGACCGGCACCGGCCGCCCCGGCCCGCACCAGGGATAGCCGACGGAGCGGTACGACGACGCGGGCGGGCGGTACGACGCGGGCGGGCGGTATGGCTGCGCGACCGGCGGTACGACGATGCGCCCAGGTCGTGCGGCGACGTGACCGGCGGTACGACTGTGCCCGGTCGGGGCGTCGCCCTCAGACCATGTGGTCGCGGATGCGCCCCAGCAGCGCCCGAAGTTGCGCGCGGTCGTCCGCGTCCAGGGCGGCGGTCGCCTCGGCGAGGGCGAGGCGGTCGACCTCCTCCGCCTCGCGGTGCCAGCGCAGCCCCTCGTCGGTGAGCCGTACCAGGAAGGCGCGCCGGTCCTGCGGGTGGCGCACCCGTTCCACGAGGCCGTCGCGTTCGAGGCTGTCCACGATCGTGGTGGCGGTACGGGCCGCGATGCCCGCCATCTCGCTCAGGTCCCGCATCCGCAGCGGCTTCTGGGCCTGGGCCAGCATGCGCATGGCGCGCAGCCGGGCCACGGAGGCCCCCTTCTCCCTCAGCCGGGCCTCCACGAACTGCCGTAGCCGGTGCGTCGTCTCGTAGAGCTCGTCGATCAGGATGTCGCTGCTGCCCTGCACTGCCATGGTGCCCAGTCTCCCCTGTCCCGCAGTATGGAAGCCATATGCTGAGTAAGCACATAGTGCGTATGCTCAGCATATGCGCCGACGTCACTCCGTGCTGTCCGCCCTGCCCGCCCGCATCAGCCAGCGCCTGGTCGTCCCCGTCGTGTGCGTCAGCGTGACGTTCATCGCGATCGTCGACGGAGCGATCACGACGGTGGCACTGCCCTCGATCGCCCGTCAGTTCCGGCTGACCACCGCCGCGCTGGACGGGGTGGTCGTCGTCTATCCGGTCTGCCTGGCCATGGCCATACCGGCCTCGGCCTGGCTGGTCGAACGGTTCGGCGCCAAACGCGTCCTGCTGACCGCCCTGGCCGGTTTCCTCGGCTCGTCGCTGCTGTGCGGGGCGGCGGCGGGACTCGGCCAGCTCGTCGCCTACCGCGCCGTGCAGGGGGTGTCGGCCGGTGTCCTCTTCCCGGCCTCCACCGCGCTGCTGTTCGGCACCTTCAGCTCCGCCGAGCAGGTGCGCATCTCCCGCTACATGATCATTCCGCAGCAGATCGCCCCGGCCGCGGCCCCCGTGCTGGGCGGGCTGCTGGTGGACCACCTGTCCTGGCGGTGGGTCTTCTACGTCAATCTGCCGGTCGGCCTGCCGGCCGTACTGTTCGGCACGCTCTTCCTGGCCGGCGACCGTGGCGGCCGGCCAGGCCGCTTCGACCTGCCCGGCCTGCTGCTGAGCGCGGGGGCGCTGGGCACCGTGATGTTCGGCGTCAGCGAGGGGCCCAACCGCGGCTGGACCTCCACCGCCGTCCTGGCCTCCCTCGTCCTCGGCGCGGTGCTGCTGGCCACCGCCGTCGCCGTCGAACTGCGCACCGCTCACCCCCTGTTGCGGCTGAGGCTGTTCACCGACCGGCTCTTCCGCGACACCAACCTGATCAATCTGGTCGGCCTCGTGCCCATCATGGGCGCCCTGTACCTGAGCCCTCTCTTCCTCCAGCAGGCCCAGGGCCGTACGGCGCTGGAGTCGGGACTGACCACCTTCCCCGAGGCGTTCGGCGTCCTGCTGACCGTGCAGATCGTCGGCGTCCTGTACGTCAGGGTCGGTCCGCGCCTGATCGTCGGCTGCGGCATGACCGGTGTCAGCGCGGTACTGGTGCTCCTCGCCACCTGCGACGCGGACACCGGCCTGTGGACCTTCCGCGGCTACATGTTCCTGTTCGGGGCCGCGATCGGCTGCTTCTTCATACCGACCACGGTCGCCTCCCTGGCCACCGTCGACCGGGCGGACCTCGCACAGGCCACCATGCTGAACACCGTCGTACGCCAGACCGGCGGTGCGCTCGCGCCGGCCGCGGTGACCACGGCCCTCGTCCTCGGCACCCCGCCGCACACCGGAGCGGCGCCACCCGTCGCCGCGTACCAGCACGCGTACCTCGCCCTCGCCGCGATCGCGGCGGCGACGGCGGTCTTCACCTTCACCCTGCCCGACGGCCCCGCCCGCGCCGCAGCCCGCGGCAGCGGGACGGGGACCGGAACCGGGACCGACCGGCCCGCTCTCCGCCGGCGCCGACGCGACCGGGTCGGCTCCTGATCCCCAGCCACGGCAGCCCGGGCGGCGCCGCTGCCGCAATCGAAGTCCCCGATGCCGTCGGCAGCGGCTGCGTCACCTGCGTGCAGGCCGGGTGGGCCAGTGGAACGAACTACCGGCGCACGGCGACCTGCTGACCACATGTCCCCAAGAGCCGCGCCGCGCGTTCGCTGAGGGATGCCGGGGGCAGTGGCAGGTTCTGGTCAAAAGCTTCTTCAAGTGACGGACACCTCCCGTCCCCGGTGGTCGGGTTCTCCTCGACGGCTGTACAACCACCCGTTCTGGGAGGACTTGGTGTCAGCACCGACCCGTAAGAGACGATGGCTCACGATCTGCGCCATCACCGCATCCGCCGCACTCGTCGCGACACCCGCCGGCGCCGCGTCCGGCAAGAGCAAGAAGCCCTTCGGGGCACGCACCCTCGCGCGAATCGCCACCGACCGCGACGCGTCCACGGGGGCCCTCAGCCCTGAGGCGAAGGGCGAGGACGAGGACGGCAACGAGGCCGACGAGATAGCCGAGGGGGCGGACCAGTACGCCGAGGCCCGCACCTCGCCCGGCATCGTCGCCCCCGGCGCGTACGGCGCCGCCTGGAGCAGTCTCACCCATCTGCCCAGCACCGGCGGAAGGTGGCGCCACGTCACCGACCTGCCGTACGACTCCGACGACCCCCGCTACCGGGACATCGACTCCAACTCCAGCGGCGGAGCCGGCAAGGTGACCGGCCGGATGGCCGCCATCGCCGCCGACGACGCCGGGTACGTGTACGCGGGCAGCGCGGGCGGCGGTGTCTGGCGGTCCGAGCGAGGCGGCGGACACTGGAAGCCGATCAGCGACAAGCTGCCGTCCCAGTCCACCGGCGCGCTCGCGCTCGACGGCGCCGGGCGGCTGTGGCTGGGCACCGGCGAGGCGACCACCAATGCCGATGCCTATCTGGGCAGCGGCGTCTACGTCCTGTCCGACCCGCACGACGGCACCTTCTCCGCCCGCGGCCGGGTCGGCGGCGACGAGCTGGAGTCCACCACCATCCACGAGCTGCGCTTCGGCGGCGGGAAGGTGTGGGCGGCGACCAGTGCCGGCGTGTGGAGCCACTCCACGAAGACGCTGAAGGGCGCCTGGAAACTGGAGTACGCGCCCAACCCCGACTACCTGCCGGGCGGTTCGAAGGACGACGACCCCGACGCCGCGTACAAGAACATCGCCAACGACATCGCGATCGACCCGAAGGACCCGAGCAGGGTCGTGCTCGCGGTCGGCTGGCGCAGCGGTGACGACTACAACGGCTTCTACACCAGGGTCAACGGCACCTGGACCCGTATCACCAGCGGTTTCGGCGACCTGCCGACCGACCCGGACGACGTCGGCAACGTCACCTTCGCCCGGTCCGCCGACGGCTCGCGCTACTACGCCGTCGACCAGTCGCCGGAGCAGCTCAACACCAACCCGGACAGCGGCCTGGAGGGCGTCTTCGTCTCCAGGTCCGGCTCCCCGGCCGGCCCCTGGACGAAGATCGCCGACTACAAGGGGCTGGCGGCCTCCGGCTCCGCGCTGACCACCGCCGGTTACATGCCGGGCGTGCAGGCCTGGTACAACCAGTTCCTCACCGTCGACCCGAGCGATCCTGAGCATGTCTACGCGGGCCTGGAGGAGGTCTACGAGACCAAGGACGGCGGCAGCACCTGGTCGACCGTGGGACCGTACTGGAACTTCACCTTCCCCTGCTGGAGCATCGACCCGGCCGAGCAGACCGGCGACTGCCACCAGACCACCCACTCCGACCAGCACGGCGTCGCGATCGGCCGCTACCACGGCAAGAGCTTCGTGTACGTCGGCAACGACGGCGGCGTCTACAAGCGCCCGGTCGACGGCTCCCAGGACGCCTCCGGCCACGCCACCGACTGGACCTCCCTCAACGACGGCACCATCGACACCCTCCAGTACTACTCGGTCGGCGTCGGCAGGGACCTCGACCACGGCGGCGTCTCGGTCACCGGCGGCCTCCAGGACAACGGCCAGTCCATCCTGCGCGGCGACGACAAGGTCATGGGCTCCGACTTCGGCGGCGACGGCGGCGACACGCTGACCGACCCGGCCAACGGCTGCGACATCGCGGAGGAGTACGTCTACCTCGCCATCCAGGTGACCCAGAACTGCGCGGTCAACGACGGCAGCTGGACCACCGACCCGGCCAAGGCCACCTCGTACAACGTCGCCCCGGCCGACAACGCGACCGGTGAGGCCCGCTTCATCGCCCCGCTCGCGGCCGACACGAAGAACAGCTCGACGTGGATCGCCGGCGGCCGGCACATCTGGGTGCAGACCCACGGCTACGCCATCCGCAGCGGCGACGAATGGAAGAGCGTGTACGACCTCGGCGCCGGCCGCACGGCGACCGCCGTCGCGGCCTCGGGCGGCAAGGTGTACGCGGCCTGGTGCGGCCCCTGCAACAACCGGGGTTTCGCCCGCGGCATCTCCGTCGGCAACGCGGACGGCACCGGCTGGCACGACATCGCCCTGCCCGTGGACGGGACCGTGCCCAACCGCTACCTCAGCGGCTTCGCCGTCGACCCGAAGAACGCCGACCACGTCTTCCTCGCCGTCAACGGCTTCTCCCGGCACTGGACCGAGGGCCCCGGCGCCGGCGTCGGCCACGTCTTCGAGTCCACCGACGCGGGCACCACCTGGAAGGACATCTCGGCGAACCTGCCCGACGTGCCGACCGACTCCGCGATCGTCACGCCGAACGGCGGCCTCGCCGTCGCCACCGACCTGGGCGTCGTCTACCGTGCGCCCGGCCGCACGAAGTGGCAGCGGGTCGGCAGCCTCCCGGCCGTCGCCGTGCTCCAGCTGAAGCTGGGCCCCGACGGCAGCACCCTGTACGCGGCCACCCACGGCCGCGGCATCCACACCATCAAGGTGCGCGACCTCGGCTGACGCACACCGCGTGGTGAAGGGAGGGGTGACCCCGGGGCGTCCGGGGTCACTCCTCCCGCGCGTACGGGGTGACCGTCACGTCGAGGACGAACCCGACGCGCGCCGCTCCCGCCACGTCCGGCGCCTCGGCCGACGCGGTGACCCTGGCGCTGCCGCCCCGCGCGCCCGCGGTCCGCAGTGTGGCGTGCGCGGTGCCGTCGGCATCCACGCGCCATCCGGACACCAGGACCAGGACCGGCGCGGAACTCCGCACGGCCGTCCACCGCTTGTCATCCGCGCGCGGCCGGAGCACCAGGGACACCACGGTCCCGGGCCGCACACACGACCGCCGCCGCGGCGGATCACCCGGCGCGACGCCGACCTCCGTCCGTCCGGCGACGCAGCCGGCGCTGGAGGCCGAGGACGAGGTGGCGGGAGCGGGGCTGTCCGCCGGCGTACTGCGCGTCGGCGTCCTGCTTGTCGACGTACTGCTCGGCGGCTCCGTCGAGCGGTTCCCGGACACCCTTCCGGCTGCTCCACCACCGGGCGACGCACCGCAGGCGGCCAGGACGACCACCCCGGCGACCATCCATCCGGCGGACCGGCACCGCATCCCCGTACCTCCCAGCTGTCCCGACTCCCAGCATGCCCCGCCGCCACGGAGGAAGCGGCGGACTCGCGAGAGGTTCCCGAAGGCCGAGCCGCCCGAGCGTTGCCTGACCGGGTCGGCGGCGGAAGCCGGCGCCGCCTGACCGGATCAGCCGCCCGCCGGCGTGAGGCAGTGCTCCAGGGCCGTGCGCTGTGCGTCCGGGAGGTGATCACCCAGTGGCGTCCCGCGGGGACTGTGTTCGCCCGCGCAGATCCAGGCGCGCTCGTCCTCGTCGTACGACCAGGCGGCGGCTCCCCACATGGGGTGTCCTCGCAGGAGGTGGCGGGCCAGGGCCTCGCAGTCGTCGGGCCCGCCCTGGGCGATCAGCGCCCGCCGCACCAGGGTGACGGCCTCGGCCGGGACGTCCGTGTCGCCCAGGGCGGGCAGCAACAGGAGAAGCCGGGCGTGCGGATCGGTCACTCCTTCCCCGTCCCCCGGGGCGCCGATCAGCGCGGCCAGCTCCGGCCAGCACAGGCCGGGGCCGATGCGGTCCTCGTCCGTACTGGCGAGGACCAGGCCGTCGGTCCACCAGTCGGGATGGACGATGAAGCAGTCGGTGGACGTGTACTCCTCCCCGCTGTTGTAGTGCACGAGGATGCTGTGTCCGCCCGTGAGCGGGATCCGGAACATCGGCCAGGCGGACTTGTCGCACAAGCGCTCCAGCATGCCTTCGACGTCCGCCGGGTCCACACCGAAGGACTCCACCAGCGCTCCGTCGTACAGGTCCACCAGATGAGCGGCCCAGAACTCCGGCTCCGCCAGCAACGGCAGACCGTCCACCACGGGAGAAGAGGCGTACCAGCGCCTTGCCATGACCATGGCCTGATTCTCGCGTGTCTCCCACGGGTGGTCACGGCCGCATACGGATCCGGTTCCGCGTCACCATATTGACAGGTTACGCGTGGAGGTGCAGGCTTACGGTCATCGAACCCGGTGAACCGGCCCGCGACGAGGAAAGGAAGTCACCGTGGGAACTGAGTCTGCATGGGACGCGGCGGCAGCGGCACGTCACGCCCGCTTCGGCAAGCTGCCCGAGCGTGTCCATTTCCATGAGATGGTCGAGGAGAAGGAGGCCGAGCCGAACGGTTCGGCGGCCGCCTCCTACAACCCCGAGGGCGCCTGGAACCACTTCTCCTGCCTCGCGCTCGACCTGGGGCTGTGAGACACACGCGTCACCGCTCGCGTGATGCCCCCCAGTGACAGCCCCCACACGCGGCCACGGAACATGTTGCGGACACCTTTCCCCGCTGTCATGTGTCACGGTCTCTGGGAGGCTCGGGTTCTCAGCTGGGAGGAAACCGGTCCTGGATTCCGCCGGACAGCGGGCGCAGCCTGGTCCGCATGGGAAGCAGGCGGAACAACGTGTCGATGGCTCCCGGTGCCGGCGGGCGGCCGGTCACCGGCTCCTTGCCGGTCGAGACCTCGGCCCGGGGAGGCCCGCTCCGTTCGCCGTGGGCGCACGTCCTCCAGGCCGCCGCCGCGCTCGCGGCCGGGATGGGCGTCGGCCGCTTCGTCTACACCCCCGTCCTCCCGCTGATGCAGGCACAGGCCGGACTGTCGGCCGGAGCGGGTGCGAACCTCGCGACCGCGAACTACGGGGGATATCTGGCCGGCGCGCTCGCCGGTACCTTCGCCCCGCGGCTGGTGCGTTCCCGGGCGGTGCTGCGTGGCTGTCTGCTCGCACTGGTGGGCACCCTGGCGGGGATGCCGCTGACCCGCAGCGGCGTCGCCTGGCTGCTGCTGCGTCTCGGTGCGGGCTTCTGCAGCGCGATGATCTTCGTGATCGCCGTCGGTTCCCTGCTGGGTCATCTGCGCGACCACCCGCCCCACCTGCCCGGCTGGGCCTTCGGCGGGGTCGGGGCCGGCATCGCCCTCTCCGGCCTGCTCGTTCTCGCGCTGCGCACGGTCGGAAGCTGGCAGGCCGCGTGGTGGGCCTCCGCGGCGCTGGCCGCGGCGCTCACGCTCGCCGCGTGGGGCCTGCGTCCGGAGCCCGTCGCCCGGCCGGCTCCAGGGGCCTCGGCTCCGGGGCCGGGGACGGCCGGGCCGCGCACCCACCGCTGGTTCGGCGCTCTGTTCGTGTCCTACACGCTGGAAGGGATCGGCTACATCATCGCCGGCACCTTCCTGGTCGCGGCGATCAACCAGTCGTCCCCCGGCTGGATCGGCGGCGGTGCCTGGGTGGTGGTGGGTCTGGCGGCCGTCCCCTCCTCCGCCGTGTGGGCGGGACTGGGACGCCGCTGGTCCGGGCCGGACCTGCTACTGGCCGCGCTCGTTGTCCAGGCCGTGGGCATCGCGCTGCCCGCACTGGTCGGGGGAGTGGCGCCCGCGCTGATCTCCGCGGTGCTCTTCGGCTCCACCTTCATCGGCGTGAGCACGCTGGCGCTGGCGGCCGGTACGCAGCTGCGGTTCCCCCGTGCCGTGGCCCTGCTGACCGCTGGATACTCCGTCGGGCAGATCCTCGGCCCCCTGGTGGCGGCGCCCCTGCTCCACCACGGCTATCACCAGGCCCTGCTCCTGGCCGCCGTCGTCGTGCTGGCCGCGGCGCTGAGCGCGTCCGCGCTCCGTATCGGGTTCCCGGACGCCCTGCCGGCACCGAATCCCGCGCCGGGCGCGGAGCCCGGGGCGACCGCCGAGTCCTCGGCGGGCCGGTGAAACGCCGCGCGCGTCGGGCCGGCCGTACCGGCCTCCGCCACGCTCACGCCGTCGCTCCGGTCCGGCTGACAGACCCCCGCCACCCCCCTTCGGCACGACCAGGCGGCCGCCCGACCGGGTCCCGAGACCGGGGTCCGCATTCCGCGCAGCGGGCAGACGCTGCCGCCATCAGCTCCACCGAGGGACGCGTCGCCCGCCCCGGAACGGCCGTCTACGACCTGACGAGGCTCGCCGTCGACGAGATCCTCGTCCGCGCCGGCGAACAGACCTGGTAGCCGGCAGCCTGCGGGCGCGCGGCCGGACGCTCACCCGGGCCGGCGGCCACCACCCGACGCACCCGGGACCGATCCGGCGGCCGGAGACCGCGGGCCGGCCGGGCGCGACGTGCCGTGGTCCGCCGGCGGTCTCAGTTCCGCAGCGACGACAGCGCGGCGGCGACCCGGTCGGACACCTCGGGCGGCGTCGAGGCGTGCGGGGAGAGCCTGAGTGAGTCGGTGCGCACCGTCGGAGTGACCCCCTCGGCGTGCAACGCCTTCGCCACGAGGGACGGTTCGTGCCCCGGCACGGTGAAGGAGAGGATGCCCGCTCGCCGCGCCGGATCGGCGGAGGAGAGGACACGGCCCCCGTACCGCTGGACGGTGTCGGAGAGTTCGGCGATCCGCGCGGCGATCGCGGACTCGATCGCCGCTACGGTGTGCCGCTCGACCAGGGCGAGCGCGGACGCGAACGCGGCGGCCGTCACCGGACTGAGATGGGTGATCGACCACCGTCGGGCGTCCGGGGCCGGCGGGTGCGCCGTTCCGTCGAAGAGACCGGCGTCCTCCACGCCCGTCCATCCGGTGAGGACCGGCTCCAGGCGGTCCAGCGCCCGGTCCGACAGCGTGGCGAAACCGGTGGCCCATCCCGCGCGCAGCCATTTCTGGCCGCCCGTGACCATGACGTCGGCCGCGTCCCAGGGCATCGCGGCCACGCCGAATGCCTGGATGGCGTCCACGATCAGCAACCGGTCCGGCCCGATCGCCTCGCGCAGCGCCGCGAGGTCGGCCCGGAAGCCGGTACGGAAGTCCACGGCGCTGACGGACAGGGCGACCACGTCATCGGTCAGCGCGGCGCGGACCAGGTCGGGGGTGACACCGGCGCCGGGCGCCGGGTCGAGCCAGCGTGGTGTGGCCCGGCCCAGCCGCGAGGTGCGGTGCCAGGGATAGTGGTTTGCGGGGAAGTCGGTGCGCGGCGCGAGGACCATGCCTTCCCGGAGGCCGAGAGCGGCGTGGAACAGGCCGGTGGACGTGTTCGGGAGCAGCACGGTGTGCCGGGCGTCGGTGCCCGCGAGGCGGGCGGCCGTGTCCCGCGCGGCCTCTTCCGCACGCATCAGGGCGTCCACGGTGGTGTGGTCGGCGGTGGCGGACTCCTCCAGGGCTCGCGCGCTCGCGGCCACGGCCTCCCGCGACGGCGGTCCGAAGCGCGCGAAGTCGAGGTACCCGGCGGGCGTGTCGAAGTGGGCGGCGTACGACGTGAGCACGGGGCTCGTCCTTCCGGGCGGGTGTCGGTGCGGTGCGGTTGGCGCGGCGGGTGGGGGCCGTGCGCGTGCGGTGGACCGCCTGCTCGCCGCCCACCGCCACCCGTGTGGCCGTCCGCCCGCCTGGCACGGTACGCGGCTCGCACCGCGCGGGCCTTCCCGGGGTGCCGGTCCGCGTGCGCCCGAACGGAGTCGTGCCTAGCCTGAAGAGGCCCGCGTCCTCCCACAGGACAAAGATCGTCGACGAAGAGGAGACGCGCTGATGGCCAAGGTGCTGTTCATCGTGAGCGGGGCGACGTACTGGGTGCTCAAGGACGGTTCCCGGTACGCGACCGGCTACTGGGCCGAGGAATTCGCGATGCCGTACAAGGCGATCACGCAAGCCGGTCATGAGGTCGTGGTGGCGACACCGGGGGGTGTGACCCCGAATGTCGACATGATGAGCCTGCGTCCGTCCATGGCCGGTGGCGAGGACGGGGCCCTGGAGCTGGAGGCGATCATCCGCTCCGCGGAGGAGATGCGCCGGCCGCTGAAGCTCTCGGACGTCCGCCTGGAGGACTACGACGCGGTGTACCTGCCCGGCGGGCACGGCCCGATGTCGGATCTGGCGTACGACGCCGACGCCGGCCGGCTGCTGACCGCGCAACTGGCTTCGGGCAAGCCGCTCGCGATCGTCTGCCACGCGCCCGCCGCGCTGCTGTCCACCAGGATCCGCGGTGAGTCGCCCTTCAAGGGCTACCGGGTCACGGGTTTCACCAATGACGAGGAGGAGGCCGTCGGACTGGCCCCCAGGGCGCCGTGGCTGCTGGAGGACGAGCTGAAGGACAAGGTGGGCGTGGAGTTCAGCCGCGGACCGATGTGGGAGCCGTACATGGTGGAGGACCGCAACCTCATCACCGGGCAGAACCCGCACTCGGCCGGGGTGCTGGCGGACCGGTTGCTGGAACTCCTCAAGTGAGGGTGCCGTTGCGTACCGGACGTCGCCGACGGGCACACGTCACGACACACGTTTCTCGGGTCCGGGCGGTCCGTGCAGGCGTTCCGACCGGCCGACCGGTCCAGGGGGCCGGGTGACGCCCCGGACGGGCAGCCGCGCTGGAAGCCGTCCGGGGCCCGGGGATCAGGCCCGGCCGCTCAGGGCGAAGACCTTCACGTTGCTCACCGCCGTCGAGGACACCGACTCCGCCGTCCGCTTCGGGTCGACGGGCAGGGCCACGTGCCAGATCCGCACGGTCCGCCCGTCCGCCGTCCCGTCGACGTGGTACCGGGTGGTCGCCGTCAGCGCCGTCTCCTCACCGAAGTGGGGTGTCGTACCGGCCCAGTCCGTGACGGCGAGCGGCACCGTGGAGGTGGTGCCGTCGGTGTACCGGACGGTGACGTCGGCGTGCTGGTCACCGTTCACGGCGGTGACGAGCAGGTCGAGCGCGGAGTAACGGCCGGGGGTCAGGTAGGTCCGCTGGCCGCGCAGGCCGAGGAAGTTCCCGGCCGTGCCCGAGGTCTCGGGGATGCGGTAGTCGTGCCCGCCGACCGAGGTGAGTCCGGGCGCCGGCAACTGGTCCGCCGGGAAGCTCCAGCCCTTGCCGTCCAGGTTCCCCTGCTGCTTGGCGTCCGCGGTGGACGCACCGTCGGTGTCGTACTGGCCGCTCAGGTCCTGCGCGCAGGAGGATCCCGAAACGGTGCACGGGGCGGGCAGGTTGGGCACCGGGGTCCCGGCGGCGGGGACGTGGTCCACCGGCAGGTCGCCCGGGCGGGTGCCCCATGAGGTGTTCGGCGTGGGACCCACGTCCACCACGACGTCGCCCCCGCGGTCGAGCACCGACTCCGCCAGCCAGGACCGGGTCTGCGGGCGGCCGTCCACCCGGACGCTCCGCACGTAGACGTTCTCGGCGGAGGCCTGCGGGGAGGTGACGGTGATGGTGGCGCCGCCGTCCCGCTTGATGCGGGCCTTCGGGAACACCGGGCTCGACAGCAGCATCTCGGCGCGGCTCGGGGTCTGCGGGTACATGCCGAGCGAGGCGAACACGTACCAGGCCGACATCGTGCCGAGGTCGTCGTTGCCCGGAAGGCCCTTGGGGCCGGTTCCGTAGACACGTGAGGCCATCGCCCGGACGGTCTCCTGCGTCTTCCACGGCTGACCCAGGGCGTTGTAGAGCCACGGTGTGTGGATACCGGGCTCGTTCGTCGGGTCGTAGCGCGACGCGTCGCCGCCGGTCGCCCAGGAGCCGTCGGCGCGGTGGAAGAACGCGTCGAGCCGCCCGGCCGCCCGCTGCTTGCCGCCCATGGCCTCGGCCAGGCCCGAGACGTCGTGCTGCACCATCCAGGTGTACGTGGCGCTGGACCCCTGGGCGAACCCGGTGTCCGAGGTCGGCGAGAACGGCCACTGCCAGGTGCCGTCGGCCTTGCGCGCCTGCTGGTAGCCGCCGTCGGCGGCGGCCGAGGGGTTGAAGGTGTTGCGCCACCAGCTCGCCCGCGGGATCAGGGACTGGTAGTCCGCGGTGCGGCCCAGTCGCCTGGCCCAGTCCGCGAGGGCGAAGTCGGCGGCGGAGTCCTCCAGGGTCTCGGCCGCACCGCCCCAGCAGTGGCAGACGTCCTGGGGCGCGTAGCCCAGGCGCAGGTACTCGGCGAGGTTCGGGCGCTGGCCCTCGCACTGCCCGGGGCAGCCCTTGTCCGACAGGCCGTCGGGGTGCGGGACGGTCGCCTGGCGCACGAGCGAGTCGAAGGCGCCGCGGACGTCGAAGTTGCGGACGCCGAGGGAGTAGAAGCCCGCCAGGACGGGGGCCGAGGGATCGCCGGTCATCACGTGGGTGGGACCGTTCACGTGCACCCAGCGGTCCCAGACACCGCCGTTCTGCCGGGCCAGGTTGTACAGGGACTGGGCGAAGTCACCGGCGACCTTCGGCTTGAGCAGTGCGAGCAGCTGGGTGCGCGCACGGTACTCGTCCCAGCCGGAGAAGTTCCCGTACTGGGCGTGCTGGCCGTGCGGCAGCCGGTGGGTCTTCAGGTCGGCGCCGGGGTAGGTGCCGTCGACGTCGTTGGTGACGTTGGGTTCGAGGAAGGCGTGGTACAGCGCCGTGTAGAAGGCGGTACGGGTGTCGTCGGCGCCGCCGGACACCTCGATCGAGCGCAACTGACGGTTCCAGTCGCGGCGGGCGTCCGCGGCGACGGAGCCGACGTCGTCGTGCTCGCCGACCTCATGGGCGAGGTTCTTCTCGGCGGCGGCGAGGCTGGTGTAGGAGATGCCCACCCTCATGCGCACGTCGGCGTCGGAGGAGGTGTCGAAGCCGACGTAGCCGCCGGATCCGCGGCCGGCGCGGTCCGCTCCGGTGGCGTAGCCCTCGCCGCCTTCGGCGGAGGTGCTTCCGGGGCGCAGGTCGCTGTCGACCCACGTGCCGTTGCTCGTGAAGGCGCGGTCGAAGGTGGCCACGAAGTGCAGCCGGTAGTAGCTCTTGCGGTTGTTGGTGCCGCCGTTGGCGCGGCGGCCGCAGAACGCGCCGGTCAGTACGGAGCCCGTCACGGTGCGGTGGCCGGGGTCGATGTCGATCTCCGCGTCCTCGCTGCCGTTGAGGGAGTTGGAGACACGGAACAGCAGGTTGGCGTCGGAGCCCCGGGGGAAGGTGAACTCGCCGACGCCCGCGCGGGTGGTGACCGCGAGGTCCGCCGTTGCGCCCGAGTCGAGCTTCACGGTGTAGCGGCCCGGTTCGGCCTTCTCGTTGTCGTGGCTGAAGCCTGAGGCGTAGATCTCGTCCCTGACGTCGGCGGTGGGGGAGGACGTGACGGCGCCGACGAAGGGCATGACCGGGATGTCGCCCGCGGCTCCGGGGTGGCACCCCGCGCCGTTGACGTGGGTGAGGCCGAAGCCGCGGACGCGCGGGGTGTCGTACGTGTACCCGTTGGCGCCGGCGGCGTTCGTCTGATCACCCGCCGTGTTGGTCGGACTCCAGGAGATCATGCCGAACGGCCGGACCGCCCCGGGGTACGTGTTGCCGCCCCCGGAGGAGCCGATCAACGGGTCCACGTAGCTCGCGGGGTCGGTCACCCGTGCGGATGGCACCGCCGCGGCCACCGGGGCGGCGACGGTCACGGTACCCGTCATCGCCGCCGCCAGGCCGCCTATGACGAGACGCTTCACGAAAGTCTTGATCACACCGGGATCTCACAGCAGGACACCGCACGGGATGTGAACGGTGCCGGGACACCCGGTGTGAGCCTCGTGTACCGGGACCGGAACCCCCGGCCCTGCTCCGACGACGCCGTCGTCGGCCCGGTGAGAGGAGGCTGATGCTTGCCCTCTCCCGGATACGAGCATATGCTCCTAATTGGGGGCGGCGTGTTCCACGCGGCGAAGCGCGCGATCTGACCATTCACGAAGCGCGATCTGACCCATTCACGAAGAAGGAGACGGAGCCTATGGCTACCCATCACCCCACCCTCATCACAGGTGCGGGCGGCGTGGGCCGCAAGGTCGTCGAGAGGTTGCGCGCACAGGACGTACCCGTGCGTGTCATGGTCCGCAGGGACGACGACCGGGCCGCGCGGTTCCGCGCCCTCGGGGCGGAGGTCGTCCTGGGTGATCTCACACGGCCCGAGACCGTCGCGGCCGCCCTGGAGGGCGCCCGGAGCATGTACTTCGCCATGCCCGTCTCACCGGACCACCTTCTCGCGGCGACCGTCGTGGCGAGCGTCGCGCGGGGGTACGGCACATTGGAGGCCCTGGTCGACCTGTCGCAGATGACGGTGTCGCAGATGACCGCCACCAGCACGGCCGAGTCCCACCAGCAGCGGCTGCACTGGCTGGCGGAGCAGGTGTTCGACTGGTCCGGCCTGCCCGTCGTCCACGTCCGGCCGACGTCCTTCCTGGACAACCCGCTGTTCACCGCGCTTCCGGCGCAGACGATCCGCGCGCGGGGCACCATCGAGTTGCCCTTCGGCGCGGGACGCACCTCGCCGGTCGCCGCGGACGACGTCGCCAGGGTGATCGCGACCGTGCTGCGCGAGCCCGCCGCGCACGTGGGGCACGTCTACGAACTGACGGGCCCGCGTACGGTCGACATGACGGAGATGGCCGGGGCCTTCTCGAAGGCGCTGGGCCGGCAGGTGTCGTACGTGGACGTGCCGTTGGAGCGGTGGCGCGAGGAGGTGCTCTCCACGATCGGTCTGTCGCCACACATCGAGCAGCACATCGTCACCATGTGCCGCCTGCACCAGCAGAACCGCTACGACCGGGCTTCCGACGCCGTCGAGCGTCTGACCGGTGCGCCCGGCCGGACGGTCGAGGAGTTCGTGGCCGCACGCAAGGACTTCTACCTGGCCTGACCTGCCCGCTCACCGGGCAAGAGCCGCGACGCGTACAACGAAAACGAAAGTGATCAGAGAAATGACCATGAAGCTGGAGCTCCTTGTCCTGCCCGTCTCGGACGTCGACCGCGCCAGGGCCTTCTACGAGAAGGCGGGGTTCCGGCTGGACCTCGCCAAGGACGTCACCGACGACTACCGGGTCGTCCACCTCACGCCGCCCGGCTCCGAGGCCTCCATCATCTTCGGCAAGGGCCTCACCACGGCCGAGCCGGGTTCGGCCCAGGGGCTGTACCTCGTCGTCACGGACATCGAAGAGGCCCGTGCGGACCTCGTCGGCCGCGGGATCGAGGTGAGCGAGGTGTTCCACGACGGCAAGGGCGTCTTCTTCCACGGGCACGACGCCGGGGACGTCGTGCACGACGGCCAGGGCCAGGAGCGGATCGCCGGCCCGCACCCGGAGCGGGCCAGCTACGGCTCGTACGCCACCTTCAGCGACCCGGACGGCAACGGCTGGGTGCTCCAGGAGATCACGCAGCGGTTCCCCGGCCGCTGACCACCCGCCGCTCGGGCGCCCGG
This sequence comes from Streptomyces sp. Ru62, assembly GCF_002920615.1. Lineage (GTDB taxonomy): Bacteria > Actinomycetota > Actinomycetes > Streptomycetales > Streptomycetaceae > Streptomyces. Next base: position 29,736 of record NZ_PQSU01000041.1, on the reverse strand, counting down.
CTGCGGAGGCGCGGCCCCGTCGGGGTTGCTATGCACTGACTATTCAATAGGTAGTCTGTAACCCTAATTGGACGGGGCCTCTCGGGCGTCCGTCCGCCCATCGCAGAGGGAAGGCAAGACCCATGGCCATGCACGCCTCCGACCTCGGGCACGCGCTGTTCAAGGTCCTGGAGACCGGTGACCCGGCGCTGGCCGCCGAAGTCGTCCACGACGAGTTCCACAACCGCGAAGCCGCGGTGTCTCCTCCAGCGTGCCGGATCCCCGGTCCCGCAGGAGTGCTCGCCTCCAGCGCGTGGATGCGGTCCGCGTTCAGCGACCTCCGGCTGCCCGTCACCGACATCCTCACCGGCGACTCGCGGGCTTGGGTGCGGCTGCGCATGCAGGGCCGTCACACCGGCGCCTTCGTCCTCTTCAAGGAGGAGGCGGTCGACCAGGTCGTACCCCCGACCGGACGGGAGATCGACTTCGAGCAGATCCACGTACTGGACCTTCGCGACGGCAAGGTCGTCCGGCACGAAGCCGTGCGGGACGACATCACCATGCTCGGTCAGCTGGGCGTCTTTCCCCCCGGACCGGCCGCCGGGATGCGCATGCTGTCCTGGCGGGTGACCGGCCGGGCCGCACGAGCCGCCTCCGAGGTCACGGCGCGAGCGGCCCGGGCCGCCGGAACGCTGCCGCACGACACCACGGTGTGAACCATGTGTGTTCTCCGCTCGGTGCACCACACCCGGCCGGAGGAGACCGACACGTGTGCGGTGAGCCGGCGCACACCGACCGACGAACAGGGGAGAGTCGGCCGGCACCTCGCCGGAGGCGGTCGTGGCCGTCCTGACCGTCCACGCGCACAACGGCCGTCCCGGCTCGGCCGGGGACCTGCGCACCGGCTACGGCACGGATGTGCGGCGGAGCAGGGTCGCGACGGCCGTGTGCAGCAGAAAGGCCTCGGCCTGCTCCCAGGACCAGCCGTTCTCGATCACCAGGGTGCGCCAGCCGGTCGGACCGAACCAGAACCAGAGGAGGTCCGCCGTCTCCTCCACGGGGCGGTCGGGCGCCGGTGTCAGGGTGTGCAGATGACGAGCGGCCGTCCGCAGGGCCTCCCGGTAGGCGGAGGTCGCCCGTTCCCACAGGGCCTCGCCGTTCTCGTGGACGGGCAGGGCCGCCCGGATCGCTTCGTGGACCTGGAACTGTCCCTCGTTGCCGGCCCGTGTGCCCCGGGCCAACGCCTCCAGTACGGCTTCCGGCGCACGCAGAGTGAGGACCTGCCCCATGGTCTTCTCGTAGTCCGACGCGACCACGCCCTGGTCGACGATCTCGTTCAGGATGTCGCCCTTGCTGCCCACGCTGGCGAAGACGGTCTTGGCGGAGACCCCGCTCGCCGAGGCGATGTCCGCCACGGTGACCCTGCCGTAACCGCGTTCGGCGAACAGGCCGGTGGCGCACCGCAGGATCTCCGCGCGGGTGCGGGCGGCAGCCTGTTGCCGCAAGGGGGAGACATAAGGGCGTTTGGCAGGCATACGGTCATCGTAGCCGCCGTGATCACGGCCTCACCCGGGTCGGCGGCGGCGGCCGGGGCCGCGCGGCGACTGATCCGATACCGTGACGTCTGTGCCCGCCGGGGCATGGGGGGCCGCCGACGGCGGGTGTGAGCACGCGATCAGGGGCCTTTGCATTTTCCCTCGTCACCATCCAAAATGGTGACGTGACTCATGCATTTCCCTGCGGGACGCTCTTCCTCGACTTCGTCGGAACGCTGCGGGCACGCCGTAACGAGACACCGACGGAGATGCTCGCACGTCCCGAGGCGCTCGACGACTGGTTCGTGGAGTCCGGGATGCTCGACGAGGCGCCCGGTGCCGACGAGGCCGACCTCGCGACCGCCGTTGATCTGCGTGAGGCCATCTACTCCCTGGTCGCGGCCCACCTGGCGGGCGAACCGCTGCCGGCCGCGGCGCTCGCCGAGGTGAACCGGCAGGCGGCCGGACTGCCCGTCAGGGTGCAGCTCGCCGCCGACAGCACGCGCCGCCGTGTGGGCTCCGTCTCGCAGGCCCTGGTGGTTCTCGCCCGGGAGACGGTGGAGATCCTGGGCGGAGGGGAGGGCGCACTGCTGCGCGAGTGCTCCCGCCCGGAGTGCACACAGGTCTACATCGATCGCTCGCGTGGCCCCCGGCGGGAATGGTGCTCCATGAGGACCTGCGGCAACCGGGTCAAGGCCGCCGCCTACCGGGCCCGCCGGCACAGCCGGGCGAGCTGACCGCTCCCCCGCGGACCCGGGTGGTCCGGGAGACGCGGCCGTTCGCCCATCCGCACTCGGACGCGCCGCCGCCCCTCTCGGACGGCACCTCCTGGAACAGCCGAACAGGCCGCTGATCACACCCGTGACCAGCGGCCCGTCCATGTGCTCCGGCGGCGTCGGACCGGGAGGGCGGCCGCCGGACCCGGCGTCAGTGACCGGCGCTCTGGCCGCCGTCGACGTGCAGGACCTCGCCTGTGACGAACGGGGCGTCGTCCAGGTAGAGGACCGCGTCGACGACGTCGCTGATCTCGCCCATCCGCCCGACCGGGTGCAGGGCGGCGAACGTCTCGAAGTACTCCTCCGAGTGCATCGGGGTCTTGACGACGCCCAGCGAGACGGCGTTGCTGCGGATGCCCCGGGTGGCGTACTCGACGGCCAGGGCCTTGGTGGCGGACTGGAGGCCGCCCTTGGTCAGGGAGGCCAGCACCGAGGGCACCGCGGAGAGTGCGTGGTCGACCAGGCTCGTGGTGATCTGAACGATGTGGCCGCCGCCCTGACGGAGCATCTGCTCGACGGCGAGCTGGGTGATCCGGAAGAACCCGCTCAGGTTGACGCCGGTGACCGCGTCGTAGTCCTCCTGGGTGTACTCGGTGAACGGCTTGGCGACGAAGATGCCGGCGTTGTTGACGAGGGTGTCGATGCGGCCGAACCGCTCGATCGCGGCGGCGGCGACGCGCTCGGCCGTGGCGGGGTCGGCGATGTCGCCCTGCACGGTGACGACGTCCGGGTCGTCCGAGGCGGCGATGGTCCGCGAGGTGGCGACCACGGCATGACCGCGCTTGCGGTACGCCTCGACCAGGCCCGCGCCGATGCCCTGGGAAGCACCGGTGATGACGGCGACCTTCTTGCCGGAGTTGCTCATTGACTGCCTTCTTCGCATTCGGTGTGACGGTGGTGGTCCCGACCGGCCTCTGTGGGTCGGTCACCGAGCACAACCAGACGACCGGTCTACTAAATTCCGGCCCGCACCGCGTTCATTGCCTCGCGCCACCCCTTCTGACCTGCGGTAGGAGCCTCTGCCTACCAGCTGGGAGCCAACACGTCGCGCGGGGGCACCGGGGGCTGTCCTGCCGACCGCCGCTCCGTAGCATGGGCCTCATGGAGTTGCGTCAGTTGCGGTACTTCGTAGCGGTGGCCGAGGATCTCAACTTCGGGCGTGCCGCGGACCGGCTGCTGATAGCCGGTCCGTCGCTGTCCCAGCAGATCAAGGCGTTGGAACGCGACCTCGGCGTACGGCTCTTCGACCGCGACCGCCGCTCGGTCGCCCTCACGGCCGCCGGTGCGGCGCTTCTCCCGCACGCACGTGACCTGCTGGAGCGCGCGGACGACCTCCGGAACCGCGCCGCCAGGATCGCCGGCTCGGAATCCGTCCGGATCGGCTACGTCAACTGGCTGCCGCCGGACCTGACCGCCCGGACCTCGGCGGTGGCCCGGGTGCACGTCGACGCCTGGATCGCGCCCTCGCACACCCAGGCCGCGCGGGTCGCGGACGGCAGCCTCGACCTCGCGGTGTGCTGGGTCCGCCGGCAGGACCTGGACGAACGCGGGCTCAACGCCCGGCTCATCGGCGCGGACCGCCTGTACGCGGTCTCCGCGGACCGCCGGTCGGACGACATCCGCGCCCGGGACCTCCTCGTCCTGACGGACACCGACGTCACGACCTGGTCGTCCTGGAACGTCTACGCCGAGCGGCTGGCCCGGGACACCGGGGCCCGTGCGGTGCGCATCTCCGACGGCGGCATCACCGGTCCGGGCTTCTTCGACCACGTGCGCCGTGCGCGCCGCCCGATCCTCAACAGCCCCAAGGCACACTGACATCGCTGCCCCCCGATCTGGTCGCGCGCCCCGTCTCCGGACCGAAGGTCTACTGGACGTGGTCCCTGGTGTGGCGCCGCGACGAGCAACGCGCGGCCGTGCTCAGCACCGTGGACGCCCTCACGGAGGGAGTCGGCGACCTCGGCCTCGACGATCCGGACGTATGGCTCCCCGACGACGACCCGCACCGACGGTGACCGCCGCCTCGGCCCGCGCCCGCCCGGCAGCTCACGAGGGGGCGCCCCGCCCCGACTCGGTGAGCAGTCCGATGCCCGGGTAGTGCTTGCGCTGGTTGGACAGGATCATCTCCTTGGGGGAGGCGAGTCCGACCAGCTCGCGCGTACGCGCGGCGAACGCCCGCGAGGACATGGCCGGTGCCCCTTCGTTCCGGCACCAGGTCTTGTAGGCGGCGTAGAGGGTGGTCTGCTCGGCGCGGAGATCAGGAGCCAGGACACAGCACTCGTCGTAGAACCGGCCCGTGTGGTCCTCGGTCTCCGCATAGGCGGTGGTGGCGATACGGACACGCTCCGGACCGGCCAGGTCGCGGTCACCGGCCAGATAGCGGCGGGCACCGTCGATCAGCCAGCCGAGGATGCCAGGGCCCTCCTCGGTGACCAGGATGTCCGCCAGATTGTCGATCTTGTGGTCGTCGGCGACCACACGCTCGAAGGGGATCAGCCGCATCCTCCGCCAGAAGGCGAACCCGCCGGTGCCCACCTCCGGCCGGTGGTTGCCCAGCAACCACAGCTTGTGCGTCGGCTGGAAACTGAAGAAGTCCTGCCGCATCCGGCGTGCCTTGATCCGGTCCCCGCCCGTCAGCAGCTTCACACGTGCCTCGTCGAACCGGTCACCGGGCTTCACCTCGGAACAGACGACGACCCGTCGGCCGTGCAACTCCGCGAGATCCGTGGGGTGCCCCTCGTACGGCCGTGACATCAGGAAGCCCGGCGGTGCGGCGTCGGCGTAGTCACCCAGGAGCTTCATCAGCACGTCGAGCAGCACCGACTTGCCGTTCTTGCCGGACCCGAAGAGGAACGGCAGTACCTGCCCGCCGACGTCCCCGGTGACGGAATACCCCAGGAGCAACTGCAGGTAGCAGATCATCTCCCGTCCCTCGGCGTCGTCACCGAAGGTGTCGGTCAGGAAGCGGTCCCAGCGCGGGGTCGGCCGGTGCTCCGGTCCCACGCTGGTGGACCGGGAGTGGAAGTCCTTGCCGGGGTCAGGGCACTTCAGAAGGGAGGTCCTCAGGTCCACGATGCCGTCGGGGGTGCACAGGGCGTACGGGTCGGCGTCCAGGAGCGCCGCGTTCAGCACCATGCCGGGCGCGGACTTCGCCTGCGTCAGCATCGCGTTGATACCGGTGGTGGACAGTGCGCGGCGACGGTGCTGCTGCAACGCGCTGCTGGTGAAGACACCCCGGGAATCCTGTACCGCGATGTGTTCCGCGAGATCACCGGCGGCCCACAGGACCGTGTCGTCCTCGTCCATCTGCCAGTGGGTGACGTTCCACCGGTACCAGCCGATACCCGGCACGTGCCGGAAGTCGCTCGCGTACAACTTCACGAACAGCTTGGCGTTACCGCGGTCCGACAGCGTGTCCGGCAGCAGTCCGGCCGCCGGGACCCCGTCCACCGGCACCCGCCGGGGATCGGACTGGGCCGGAACGGGCACCACGGTGTCCCGGCCCCGCTTCCGCGCGGCGACCGCCTCGGGGCCGAACTCGAACAGTGCCTCGTTCCCGGAGGAGATCACGGACACCCTCCACCCGCGTACCACGTCCGCATGCCACCGGTGGCGAGACACACACGAACGATGCGTGATCCGGTGCGGGGGCGCCGCGAGCGACTGCACGAAGGCTGCGGGTCCGCAGGCATTCGCCCCCCAATCAGCGACTGAAGCGACTGAACTATGGGCACAGCCTAGCGAATACGGACCCGGACGGGGTGCAGCACATGCCACCGAAATCAGCAGGTCGGATGCGTCCGGCCCGCCGGACAGCGACTGAAGCGACCACGGGCCCGATGCCGGGCGGCGCCTGGCCGGGGGAGTGACGGGAGAGGACCGGGATTCCGCTGGTGAAGGAGGTCTTCTCGCCCGGCGCCGCCCTCCTGGCAACCGCGTCCGGTCCCCTGGCCGTACGCCCGCGAGCCCGGGGACCTTCCTCAGGCGCTTACCGGCTTCTCGTCGGCCAGGCGGTTGAGCCAGTCCAGCAGCAGGGCCTTCTCCGCGGCCCGCAGAGCAGAGGTGTTCTCCCGTGCCAGCGCGGCGCGCAGGGCCATGGCCGGACCGGCCGTGCCGCCCCCCGCTCCGCCGTGCCCCGGATCGGCCGCGGGGGGAGTGGTGACGGCGGCGAAGACGATGTCGCGCGTCGTGTCGACGGCCTCCAGGTCCCACGACTCCGGCGGGGCATTGATGATCGTCGAGACCACGCCCACGCCCGCGGCGTGCATCACGGCCGCCGCGCGTTCCACACTCATGCGCAGCCGTCCGGCCGCCGCCACGCGGGTCATCATGTGCTGCAGCTCCGCGACGGCCTTCCGGCCGGCACGCGACAGGTGTCCGGGTCGGGACCGCCCGAACACCAGCAGGTAGAAGCCCGGTTGCCGCATTCCGAAGCCGATGTGCAGGTCCCAGGCGCGGCGCAGGTCCTGGACCGGGTCGTCGCTCCTGGGCAGGCGGCTCTCGGCGAGCAGGTAGGTCTCGAAACCGTACTCGCCCACCGCCTCCAGCAGACCGCGCTTGTCCCCGAAGAGCCGGAAGATCGTCGGCGGGAACACGCCGGCCCGCGCCGCGACGGCCCGTGTGGACACGGCGTCCAGGCCCCCCTTCTCCAGCACGTCGGCAGCGGCGAGGACGATCTTGCGGCGCAGCGTCACCGTCGAGGTGTCCCCGTCGACCGTGTCCGGAGCAGTCATGACGCGACGATATCAAAGTGCCCGAACCAGTGATCCGGACCAGTGATGCAGCGCCCCTCGGACCGACTGGCGTCGCTCGCGCGGGCCCTGACGCCTCGTCCCTTCAGGCGACGGCGTACGTCACCGATCGCTCGTTCTTGTGACGGCGGACGTGTCCCTTGGCCACGAGCGATTCCAGCGTGTTGCGCACGACCTGCGGGGTCGGGGTCCGGTCCGGGTGCTCGGCGAGGAGTTCGTCCCTCAGTTCCTTCGCCGGACGTGGCTGGTCCTGCGCGCGGAGCAGGTCCAGCAGGATGTCCGAGAGCAGCGGCTGCCGCGACCTCCCCCTCGCCTTCCTCCTCCGCGCGCCGTGCCGGCCCCTGGCCGGCACGGCCGGCCGGACCGCGGGTTCCTCCTGCGCCTGCCCGGGGAGGGCCGACGGTTCGCCGACGTCGCCCACGTGCCGCTCGGCGAGCGCCAGGATGTCGGCGAGGAGGGCTTCCTCCCGCTTCAGCATCTTGATGCTCTGGACCAGCTCCTGCTGTCGTCGGCGGTTCTCCTCCAGATCCGACGCGGCCTGTTCGACGTACCGCGACCGGAGGGTGGCGGTTGACTGGCTGGTCACAACCGTTCACTCCCTCGTCATGGGTGGTGATGCGCATGCTACCCACGACCGGGTGCACATGCGGAGGTGTCGGGTGTCAGCGTCTCGCGCACGCTCACACCTGTCGAGCGGGGCCTACATGTGACCGGCGCGGGAGCTCCGCCCGGCCGTTGCCGCCGTTTGACGCAAGTAGACCGGTCGTCTAGCTTAGGTGACCGGTCGACTCAAGAGGTCGGCGCAGTCCCCCCGAGATGGAGAAATCCCGTGTCCACTCCGATCAAGCTCGCCATCGTCTTCTACTCGTCCACCGGCACGATCACGCAGATCGCCAAGGAGCTGCACGACGCCGGTGTCAAGGCGGGTGCCGAGGTCCGTCTCCTCAAGGTCGCCGAACTGGCCCCCCGGGCCGCCATCGACTCCAACCCGGCCTGGGCCGCCCACCACGCGGCCATCGCCGACATCCCCGAGGCCACCCCGGCGGACATCGAGTGGGCCGACGCCGTCCTCTTCGGCACGCCGACCCGCTTCGGCAACGTCTCCTCGCAGCTGAAGCAGTTCATCGACACGCTCGGCGGCCTCTGGGCCGAGGGCAAGCTCGCGAACAAGGTCTACAGCGGCTTCGTCTCCACCGCCACGGACCACGCCGGCCATGAATCCACGCTGCTCGCGCTGTACAACTCCGTCCACCACTTCGGCGGCATCGCGGTCACGCCGGGCTTCACCGACCCGCAGAAGTTCGTCGACGGCAACCCCTACGGCACCTCGCACGCCGACGGACAGGGCACCAAGCCCGTCGGTGAGGTCACGCGTCTCGCCGCCGGCATCCAGGCTGAGCGGGTCGTGAAGGTCGCCACCGCCCTCAAGGCCGCCGCCTGATCCCCCGCGGACGAGAGAGGACGAACGACGATGAAGGAGTTCCTGGTCGTGCTCACCACGACCGTGCCCGAGGGCACCGAGCCCGCCGAGGCCGACCGGCGACGCGCCGCCGAATCCGTCCGGGCCGGGGAACTGGCCGGCACCGGACACCTGTTCCGGCTGTGGCGCCCGGTGGGTGAGCTGCGCAGCATCGGGGTGTGGCGCGCGGACGACGAGGCCGACCTGCGTGAGAACGTGCTCGGCACGCTGCCCCTGTGGCCGTGGATGACCGCCGAGATCACCGCCCTGCAGCCGCACCCGAACGACCCGGGCGCCACCGGCCCCACCGCCTGACCCACAGGGGTGCGGACCCATGGCCCGCCCCTCCCGCCCCTCCAGCAAGAGGAGAATGCCGATGAGCGGCACAGCAGCACAAGAAGCCGTCCTGCGTGGCGTCGTGGACCAGTGGAAGACCGCGGTCGACGCGCACGAGCCGGAGAAGGTCGCGGCACTCTTCACCGAGGACGCCATCTTCCAGGGGCTCCATCCCTACAGCGTCGGCCGGCAGGGAGTCTTCACGTACTACGACTCCCAGCCGATCGGGCTGACGGCCGAGTACCGGGTGCTGGAGACGCGGAGCCTCGCGGACGATGTCCTGCTCGGGTATCTCGACGTCGACTTCGGCTTCACCGACCGGCCCGCCATCCACGTCACTCTCAGCGTCGTGCTCAAGCGGGTGGCCGACCGCTGGTCCATCTCCCACTACCAGGTGACCAAGCTCGGCTGACGCGGTCCGCGCCGGGTCCGCTGCCGCGGCTGCGGCCGGATGTCCGGTGGCGGAGGAGGGGGCCGCGACACGACGGAGCGGCCGTCCTCGCACTCGGGGGGTGTGCTCGGACGACCGCTCCTCGCCTGCCGCCGGATGCATCGAATCGACGCCCCGGCAGCAGGGGCTCTCAGAAGTGGTCGACGTCCACGACGGCCTGGGCGAAGGCGGAGGGCGCCTCCTGTGGCAGGTTGTGGCCGATGCCGTTCAGCGTGCGGTGCTCGTAGGCGCCGGTGAAGCGGTCGCGGTACGAAGCGCCGTTGCCGGGAGGCGTGAACGGGTCGCGCTCGGCGTCGAGGGTGATGGTGGGCACCTCGATCACGGGTCGCGTGGCGAGGAGGCGCTCATAGCGGTCGTAGCGCCGTTCTCCGTCGGCGAGGCCGAGCCGCCAGCGGTAGTTGTGGATCACGATGGCCGCGTAGTCGGGGTTCTGGAACGCTTTGGCGGTGCGTTCGAAGGTGGCGTCGTCGAACTGCCAGGTCGGGGAGACCGTCTGCCAGACGAGACGGCACAGGTCGTGCCGGTTCTGCTCGTCCTCCATGGCGAGGCGGCCCCGCTCGGTGGAGAAGTAGTACTGGTACCACCAGGTGTGTTCGGCCGCGGGAGGCAGCGGCTTCTTCTGGGCCTCGACGTCGGTGACGAGGTACCCGCTCACCGACACCAGCCCCTTGACGCGTTCGGGCCACAGGGCCGCGACGATGTCGGCGGTGCGCGAGCCCCAGTCGAAGCCGGCGAGGAGGGCCTGCTCGATCTTGAGGGCGTCCATCAGGGCGATGATGTCCAGGGCGACCGCCGACTGCTGCGCGTTGCGGACCGTGCGGGAGGACAGGAAGGCCGTCGTGCCGTGGCCGCGGAGATACGGGACGACCACCCGGTACCCCTGCGCTGCCAGCAGCGGGGCGACGTCGACGAAGCTGTGGATGTCGTAGGGCCAGCCGTGCAGACAGATGACGACCGGGCCGTGCGCGGGACCCGCCTCGGCGTACCCGACGTTCAGGACGCCGGCCCTGACCTGCTTCAGCCTGGTGAACGAGGTGTGGGTGCCGGGGGTCACCTCCGGGACGGTCGGCGCGGGGGTGGGACGCGGGGCGGCGGAGGCGCTCGGCATGCCGGTCAGCGAGACGGCGGCCGCGCCTGTTCCCAGTCCTACGGCCTTGTTGAAGGTGCGCCTGCTGATCATGTGAGCCTCCGTGGTGGTGGTTCGCGGCGTGGCGGTCTCCGCTGGGGAACTCCCGCTGCGAGGCGGCCGCCGGGAGCGGGGCGAGGTGACTGTCTCACGCTCAGAGTCACCAGTCAAACGGGTTACGAAGTGAGAGGTGTGCCGTACCGGCCGTCGGGCGTGCAGCCGAATCGTCACCTGCTTGACAGGTGACGAAATGTGCGTCATAGTAGGGCCTGTATCTCCTCCGGTCGCCGGGGGAGGGGAAGGGTGAGAACTGATGACCGACGTCGAGGAAAGGGCGCTGCTCGCCGGCGGCTGCTTCTGGGGCATGCAGGAACTGATCCGCAAACTCCCCGGTGTGACCCGTACCCGGGTCGGTTACAGCGGCGACGACGACCTGCCCCACCCCACTTACCGCAGGCACGGGAACCACGCCGAGTCGATCGAGATCGTCTTCGATCCGGCCGTCACCGACTACCGCACGATCCTGGAGTACTTCTTCCAGATCCACGATCCGACCACGAAGAACCGGCAGGGCAACGACATCGGGGCCAGTTACCGTTCCGCCATCTTCTACCTCGACGAGGAGCAGCGGCGCGTCGCGCTCGACACCATCGCCGATGTCGAGGCGTCGGGACTGTGGCCGGGGCCGGTGGTGACCGAGGTGGTACCGGCCGGTCCCTTCTGGGAGGCCGAGCCGGAGCACCAGGACTACCTCCAGCGCTACCCGGAGGGCTACACCTGCCACTTCCCGCGCCCGAACTGGCGGCTGCCGAAGCGCGCGGAGGTCTGATCGCCGCCACAGGGCGGTGAGCCGCCCCCCACGCGGTACGGCCGCGGAGTGAGCCCACGAGGGCTCGCCCCGCGGCCGCTTTGCGTGTCCGTCCAGCCGCGCGTCGGCCGAGGCCGCCTCGGCGCGGACGGCGGGGAAGGCGTTCAGCAAGGTTCCGCGCTGCCCCGGTGGCGGTGGGTTTCGAGCAGCCTGAGCCAGACCTCGCTGATCGTCGGGAAGGCCGGCACGGCGTGCCAGAGCCTGTCGACGGTCACCTCGGCCGTCACCGCGACGGTCGCCGAGTACAGGAGTTCTCCGACGCCGGGGCCGACGAAGGTGACGCCCAGTACGACGCCCGTCTCCTCGTCGAGCAGCATGCGGGCTCTGCCCCGGTAGCCCTCGGCGTACTGGCGCGCACCCGCGACCAGCCCGATGTCGTAGTCCACGACCTCCACCCGGCGTCCGACCCGTGCGGCCTCGCGTGTGGTGAGGCCCACGGACGCGACCTCGGGGTCCGTGAAGACGACTTGTGGAACGGCCAGGAGGTCCGCGGTCGTCGTGTGAGCACCCCACTTGGTCTCGTCGAGGCTGTCGCCCCGCGCGCGTGCGCCGATGACGGTGCCCGCGATCCGGGCCTGGTACTTGCCCTGGTGAGTCATCAACGCGCGGTGGTTGACGTCACCCACGGCGTAGAGCCAGCCGTCGGGGACGGCGGTCACCCGGCAGGTGTCGTCCACCCTCAGCCAGTCCCCGGGCGTCAGTCCTACGGTCTCCAGCCCGAGCTTCGCCGTCTGCGGGGTCCGGCCGATGGCGAACAGGATCTCGTCCGCGGTCATCTCGGTCCCGTCCTTGAGCTCGACCCCGACCCCGCCGACCGCGGGCTCCTGGCGCGTCACGGAGATCACCGAGGCCCCGAGGCGAACGTCGACCCCTGCCTCGCGCAGCCCCTGCGCCACCGATTCACCGGCGAACGGTTCCATCCGGGGGAGCAGCCCGGCCTCGCTGCGGACCAGCATGGTCACCTGCGAGCCGAGGGCCTGCCAGGCGGTGGCCATCTCCACGGCCACGACACCTCCGCCCACCACCAGGAGCCGGCCGGGCACCTCGGAGGAGCTCGTCGCCTCACGGCTGGTCCACGGACGTACCGAGTCGAGTCCGGGCAGGTCGGGGAGGGCCGCGCCGGTGCCGGTGGCGATGACGACGGCGTGCCGGGCGGTGAGGCGGACCGTTTCGCCCTCGGGCGTCTCCACCGCCACCCGCTTCTCGCCGGTCAGCCGGCCGTGACCGCGGATCAGGTCCACGTGGACCGAGTCCAGCCAGTCGACCTGGTCATCGTCCTTCCAGTGCTCGGCCATCGTGTCACGGTGCGCGAGCACCGCGGGAACGTCCAGTGGCCCGTCCGCCGCGTGGCGGAATCCGGGGACGCGGCGGGCATCGGCCCGGGCGATCACCGGCCGCAGCAGCGCCTTGCTGGGCTCGCAGGCCCAGAACGAGCACTCACCGCCGAGCAGTTCGTGTTCGACAATGACTGTGCTCAGCCCGGCGGCACGGGTGCGGTCGGCAGCGTTCTCACCGGCCGGGCCGGCCCCGATGACGATGACGTCGTAAGCGCGGGAGACATCGTTCATCACTGCTCCTGAGGCTTGGGTGTGTCTCCCGGCCCCCACCGGAGGCGCGCTCGTTTGTCAGGAGGCGGGGCGTTGTGTCAGGAGGCGGGGCGTTCGATTCGAGGGACGACGTGCGCGTGCGGGCGCGGACGGAGCCGTCCTGACCATGCGATGTCTCCTCGCCGGGCTGTCGGCCGGGACACGGGCGGACAGGTGATTCACACCCTATGCCCTGGTTTCCTCGGCCGCATCGGCTCACCGCGATGACGCCGCGGCATGCGCGGAGCGGCTGGTGCGCCGTCTCCCGGCGGCCCGGCGTGAGGTTCCCCCGGACGTACGACGGCGGCCCCCGGCCACTAGGGACCAGGGGCCGCCGTCGCGTCAGGACTCCCGGTCCCGCCCTTCGTCAGGACGTGGCCGGGACGGAGGCAGGCCGGGCGTTCAGCAGCGCCAGGCAGTTGGCCCAGAGCGCGCCGAGCGGTGCGGTGGTGTTGTAGAGCTTGGCGAACAGCACCTGGCCCTCCAGCTGCGCGACCACGGCACGGGCCGATTCGCGGGTGTCGCCGACGGAGACCTCCCCACGGCTCTGGGCCTCGGTGACGACCGCTTCGATCATGTCGACCTGGTCCTCGAAGATCTCCTGGAGCCGGTCGCGTACGGCCTCGCTCTGGTTGCACAGCTCCAGGGAGAGGTTGCCGAGCATGCAGCCCGCGATCGATCCGCGGTACTCGCGGCCGGCCCGGTGCTCGGCCTCGGTCGCCTCGAAGAGCTGCCGCAACCGCTGGAGCGGCTCCGTGTCGCCCTGCAGGATGCGGGTCCAGTCGCGCCGCTCGGCGGCCCAGTGCTCGTCGATCACGGCGAGTGCGAGGGCTTCCTTGGACTCGAAGAAGTAGTAGAAACTGCCCTTGGGCACCTCGGCCGCCTTGCAGATCTCGGCCACGCCCAGCGCCGAGTAGCCGCGCACCTCGATGAGTGACTGCGCAGCGTCGAGGATCTTCTTCCTGGCGTCACTTGTCCGTCCCATGCCACCAGTATACGACCGATCGACTACAAAGGGGGGTCGCCTCCGCGGGCCGACGGGTCTCGGCGTGGGGGCGGGTGCTCGGCCGCGGCGCCCGGTGTCCGGGCCGGCTTGCGCGGCCGGGTCTCAGGCCGCGGGCCCGGTCGGCGCAATCCTGCTCCGGCGCGGGTGCAACGCCCGGGCGACCGGCCGCCGGTGATCCAGTGGCGGCGGTCCGTCAAGGGCGATCTGTGCAGTGGGGGTCTGTCAGCGCCGGTCTGTCAGCGCCGGTCCGTCAGTGGCGGTCTGCCGGCGCCGGTCCGTCAACGGGAGTCTGTCAGCGGCGGCGTCGCAGGCTGTCCAGCGGTGTCCCGGCCGCCCAGCGGCGCAGCCGGCGGGCGTCGACGAGGTGGACGTCGGTCTGCCGGGAGGCCCAGCGCACCTCGGCGCGGCTGAAGCCACCGCGGTGGACGATGAGCCGGCCGGGCCGCTCGGCCCCGGGCCGGACCGTCTCCCGCACGGTCTCCGGCAAGGAGGCGTCCTCGTCGGCCGCCGCGACGGGACGGAACCTGACGTCGAGCGCACGACCCCGACGGTCCCGGGCGTACAGGCGCGTGTCCCCCTTGCGCAGCGTCAGATCGGCCACCCGCCAGCCGTCGCGCTCCAGCATGCGCGTGGTGGCTTCCACCAGTCCCCGGTCGTCCAGCCGGGCCAGCTCCTGGGCGGTGTAACGGCCGCCGCGCCGGCGGAGGAACCTCCGGCGCAGGCGCAGGCCCACCGTGGTGGCCGCCATGCACAGGACGGCGCACATCAGCAGGCCGGTGGCCCCGAACGCGCGGCTGAGGCGACCGGCCAGCAGCACCAGAGCCAGCAGCACCAGGGCGAGGCCGACGAAGGAGGGAAGAACCTCGCGCAGCTCGGGACCGTACCGGCCCTGCGCCCGCAGTTCGGCCACCTGCTGCCGCCGCAGGGACCGGCGCGACGCCGGCACGGACGCGTCCGGCCGTGGCAACCTCGTCATCCCGCCCCCGTCCCCTCGGTCCTCTCGGACTCCCGCCGCGCCCCTCCGCCCGTCCGACCGTACACCGGTGGCCCCCCGGTCCAGGTGGCGGCCGGGCTCGTAGGGGAACGTCACTCGGAGAACGGCGGGTGACGCCACCTCAGCGAGCGAGCGGCGCCGCGTCGAGCAGGGCCGCCGCCGCACCGCGGGCGGTCGTGGCGGCGGAGGGATCACGATCCATCCGCGCGGCCTGACCCGCGCCGTCGTAGAGCAACTGGAGCTGTCGGGCCAGCTCCTCCGGCTCGGCGTACCCGCACGTGGCGGCCAGTTCGGTGAACAGCTCACGCACCCAGGACCGGTAGGTCTCGGCGGTGCGGCGGATGGCACTGTCCTCGGCCGTCTCGGCGCTGGCCCGGACGAACGCGCACCCGTTGTACTCCGGGTCGGTGAACGCCTCGCCCAGTGCGTCGAACACACCGAGGATCTGCTCACGTGGGGTGCGGAAACGGGTCAGGGTCCGGGTGATCCGGTTCCGCGCGCGCTCGAAGCGCTGGTCCAGGTAGGCGCAGACGAGCCCTTCCTTGCTCCCGAAGGTGTTGTAAAGGGACGCCTTCGCCACACCGGCGTGCTCGATGACCCGGTCGATGCCGACTGTCTGCACGCCCTGCTGGTAGAAGAGCTCGTCAGCCGCTTCGAGCAAGCGCTCACGCGCGGACACCTTGGTCGCGGTCCTGGCCGCCATGGCCACCACCCTCTCAGACAGACCTGTCTATTCTAGCGCGCCTCACGGCTGTGACGTGCTTTCCGCGAGGCGTGCGGGCTCGGGGGCGCAGCCGGCTTCCGGGCGAACGACTGCCACGCGCTCCGCCCGGCGGCCGTTGAGCACCAGAGCGGTCAGCGCCGCGAGGGCCAGCACGATGACGGCGATGCCGTACTCCCGGGACGTGCGCACCAGACCGCCGCCGTGCACGACCAGGACCCCGCCGATCACCGCCGGCACACCCAGCCCCAGGTAGCACACGACGTACAGAAGGGACAGCACCCCGGCCCGCTCGTGCGGCTCCACGCGCGGCATGACCAGCCTGATGCCCCCCTGGAACCCGCTGCCGAAGCCGAAACCGGATATCGCGCCGCCGATGAAGAACCCGATCACGGAAGGGGTGCCGCCGGTTCCCGAGGCGATGGACACCAGGGTGATCACCACGCCGGCGACCAGCGAGCCGATGCCGATCAGCATGACGCTCCGCGTCGCCGCCCCGCGCAGCAGGACGACGGCCAGACCGGCCGAGCCGGCGAGCACGAACAGGGGCAGCCCTCCCCACACCACGGAGGTGGAGTGCACCAGGGTCCGGGCGAGGGCGGGCCCGAGCGCGCCGTACAGGCCGGTCAGGGCCCACACCGCGAACATCACCGGCGCGGCGACGGCCACCGACGCGCGGGCGGACCTGGGCAGCTTGAACTCGGGGGCCATGCTGGCCAGCGCGCCCGGCTTGCGGCTGACCGTCTCGTTCAGGCCGGTCACGGCCAGCGCCTGGAGGACGAACACACCGAGCAGCACGTAGTAGACGAGGTGGGTCGGGGCAGGCAGGTACTGCACGATCAGCCCGGAGACCAGGGCGCCGCTCGCGGTCCCGATCGTGGGCGCGAAGGAGTTGAGGAAACCGCCCCGGCGCGCGTCGAGGTCGAGCATCGCGGCACCGAGCGCGCCGACCGCCGCCCCGGTGCTCAGCCCCTGGACGACGCGGGCGACCAGCAGCGCGTCCACCCCACCGGCGGTGATGAACGTGGCCATGGCCGCCGTCTGCCCGATCAGGGCCACGAACAGCACCGGCCGCCGGCCCACGTGATCGGAGATCTTTCCGAAGACCAGGAGCGCGACCAGCACGGCCACCGCGTAGACGCCGAAGACGACGGTGACGGTGATGGGCGAGAACCCCCAGCGCGCCTGGTAGAGCGCGTAGAGGGGGGTCGGCGCGCTGGACGAGGCCAGCAGCGACACGAGGATCGAGGACAGCAGCCCGAGGGAGGCGATGGGCCCGAGGCCCCTGCGGCGCGGGGCTCCGTGCGCGGGAGACCGCCTGACCAAGGTGCCCTCGGTGGCGGGTCGCTGCGTCGTGCTTCTCATGGCTCTCACTCTCGGTCTGGTAGATGAACCGACTCCATACTAGACAGATCTGTCTGATGCGGGGGCGCACGGGATCGTGAGACATGTCGCAATGACGTGCCGTACCGCGTGCCGGGTGGTGAGGGAGGTCCGGACAGCCCGAAGCCCCGCCGGGCGGTTTCCCAGCGGGGCCTGTGCGGGCGGACGGCCGAGGTCAGGGGCTCATGCGGCCGGGCCTGTGCGCGGTCAGCGGGTGGCGGTGCGGGCGGCCTGTTCGATCAGGTGGGTGACCGCGGCGGGCCGGGAGACGGAGACGGCGTGGGATGCGTCGATCTCGACGGTGTGGGCGTGGGCGCGCTCGGCCATGAAGCGCTGGGCGGCCGGCGGGATGTTCTTGTCACCGGTGGTGACCAGGTCGTACGACGGGATGGTCCGCCAGGCGGGCTCGGTGGCCTTCTCCTCCAGGGCACTCGCGGCGATGGGGCGCTGGGTGGCGGCCATGAGGTCGGTGGTGGGCTTGGGCACGTCGGCGGCGAACTGGTCGTGGAACTTGTCGGCCTTGATGTACAGGTCGGTGCCGGTGCCGCCGCCGGCGAGGGGGAAGGTGACGGGGTTGAGGTTCTCGCCGAGCGTGCTGCCGGGGAACTTGTTGGACAGCTCCAGCGCGCTCTCCCCCTTGTCGGGGAGGAAGGCGGCGATGTAGACCAGCGCCTTGACCTGCCGGTCGCCGGTCGCGGCCTCGCTGATCACCGCACCGCCGTAGGAGTGCCCGACGAGCACGACCGGTCCCTTGACGCTCGCCAGGACGCTGCGGACGTAGGCGGCGTCGCCGGCCAGTCCGCGCAGGGGGTTGGCGGGCGCCACCACCGGATAGCCCTCGCGCTGGAGCCGCTTGACGACGCCGTTCCAGCTGGAGGCGTCCGCGAAGGCGCCGTGGACCAGGACGATCGTGGGCTTCTTGCCCGCCGTACGGTGCTCGGCCTTGGCCGCGCTGGCAGGAGTCGTGACCGCCAGCGTGAGGGCCGAGACTCCGGCGATGGCGCCCAGCACGGCGATGCGCTTGCGGGTGGGGCGGAAGGCGGTCTTCAGGCCCATGGTGACTCTCCTCAGGCAGTGGGCGTGCAACGGAAGTCGCTCCGCCGGGCGGTCCGCCGGGGCGATGGGTAAGAACCTAGCGCGCAATTAAGTTGTGCACAACTCAATGCGGTGACGAGCTTTGCGTCGTCCGCCGCCCGCACCCGTCCGGAGCTCACACCCCCGCCCTGTTGTCGGCCGAACGTCGGCCACGGGGAAGTTCTGGTGGAACACGTTCTCGGGATCGATCCGCCTCTTGATGTCGCGGAGCCGTTGGAGGGTCGTGCCGGGGAACGCCTCGGCGAGTCGTTCCGGGGTGAACGCCGACTCGAAGCTGAGGTACAGACCGTCGAGGGAAGGGTGCACCGCCGCCCAGGCCTCGTCGAAATCCCGGGACGCGTACGGCGCCACGGCCGTGATCGAGAAGTTCTGGTGCCGGTGGGCGTAGGCCGTGGCGTCGGCCGGCACATCGTTGACAGCACCGCCCACGGAACGGATCTGCAGCAGCTCGCCGAACCCGGCACGGACCAGCCCTTCGAGCCGCTCGCTGAGTTCTCCGTCGAGGTGGACGGCCAGGCCGCTGTGGATGCGACCACCTTGCTGTCCGCGGTGGGGAGCCCCTGCCGCGGCCACCACGGCGGCGTACGGCAGGAGTTCCGCGCGGCGCCCGACCAGCGGCGCGACACTCAGGAAGGGGCTCAGGTCACGTCCGGCCACGGCCGGATCGTCCCCGGCGTGGACCACGGTCGCCAGGGCGAACCCGCCACTCAGGAGATACAGGAAGGCGGAGATCTCCGGGAGGGGCGGCCTCCACCGTCTCTCCCCAGGCCCGCAGGAAGGGCGCGAGGCGGTCCACGCGGTACTGGAGTGTCGCCCGGGCGACCACAGGCGTGCGCGAGGCGCGGAACTCCAGGGAAATGACGATGCCCAGGTTGACACCGGCCCGCGCACGGCCCAGAAGAGATCCGGATGCCGCTCGCTGTCCAGGGCGAGGACGCTGCCGTCCGCGGTGACGAGCTCCGCCGCTGTGACGCGGTCGATGGTCAGTCCGTGCGCCCGGCCCATCAGCCCGACGCCACCGGCGGTCGCCAGGCCGCCGACGCCGACGTCCCCGGAGTCGCCCGAACTGATGGCCAGTCCCCAGGGATACAGCGCCGCGGCGACCTCGCCCCAGCGGGCGCCGGGACCGATGCGCAGGAGATCGCTGTCGGGGCTGACCCGCTCGATCGTGGCGAGCCCGCCCAGATCGATGACGGTGCCGTGGTGATGGGTGGAAATGCTGCTGATCCCGTGCCCACCGCTGCGGACGGACAAGGGACCCTCAGCCTCGCGGCCATGAGCCAGTGCCTCCGCCACCTCTGCGGTCGACCGCGGTCGCAGCCGCCGGGGCGCCGGTGGCGGTGTAGACGTGCCGCAGATCCGCGTAGCGTGGGTCGCCGGGACGGATGACGTCGAGCATGGCGGAAGCCTCACTGGGCGGTGGGGATGCGGGAAAGGGGCCGGCGGTCGGGTCGACGAAGGAACTCGGCACGTCAGCGGCCGCTGCCGACGTGTCGGCGAACGCCGCCCCCGGGGGCCCGACGGCCTGCAGGCGTCACTTCACGAGTTGCGGGTACAGGGTCTCGATGTCCGCGGCCAGGCCTGCCTTGACGCGCCGCGACAGGTCATCGGCGAGCACCTCGTACGCCCCGGACTCGACTCCGCCGATGGCGAGCGCGGCGACATCCTTCGGGCTGGACTTGGGCGCGTCGACGTCCGCCGCCATGTCCGTGTCGACGTACCCGACGTGCAGACCCGTCACACCGATGCCGCGCGGCTTCAGCTCCAGCCGCAGGGAGTTCGTCTGCGACCACAGGGCCGCCTTTGACGCGCTGTAGGAACCGGCGACCCCGATCCAGGAGAGGACCGAGTGGACGTTGAGGACGTGGCCGCCTCCGTTGGCCTCGATGATCGGCACGAAGGCGCGGGTGACCTGCAAGGGGCCGTAGAAGTTCGTCTCGAACTCGCGTCGGATGTCCTCGACCGGCGAGGTGAGGAACGACGCCTGCACCGAGACGCCCGCGTTGTTCACGAGTACGGTGACGTCCTTGGCCTGCTCGGCCGCCGCGGCCACCGACGCGGGATCGGTGACCTCCAGTGCCAGCGGTACGACGTCCGGGTTGGTCACCGAGCGGGGGTCCCGTGCCGTGGCGTACACCTTGGCCGCGCCACGCGCCAGCACCTCTTCGACCAGCGCGCGCCCCAGCCCGCGGCCGCCGCCGGTGACGAGGACCACTGCGTTTTCGAGCGATGTCATGTCCAGCTCCTCAGGAGAACCCGTCGTCCCCGGAATCCAACCGACCGTCGTGGTGGCACATGTATGAAACTGACACGTAGGGACGACGCACACGTCATGAGACATGTGCTCGTCGGTTTCGTCAAGTTGCGCATACGTATGTCGACGTGTGTGCGCGGCGGCTCAGCGCAGGAAGTCCAGGACCTCCGGTGCGAACTCCTCGTGGTACTGGAACAGGAAGCCGTGTCCGGAGTCCGGGTACACGTGGACGCGGGCGTCCGGCAGCGAGGTCCCCAGCAGCTGGAGCGCGGATGGCGGGACGACCAGATCGCTGTCGCCGCCCGCGACGAGCGCGGGCTGCTCGATCGAGCCCAGCCTGCGCAGCGCGTCCGGATCGGGTACGCCCCATTCGAGCATCGCCTCGTACTGGGCTTCGCGGCCCTCCGCGCTGACCGGCAGATCCCGGTCGTGCTCCCGTTCTATGTAGCGCCCGAAGAACTCCAGGCCGCTGCGCTGGCTGGACTCGGTGTGGTTGAAGAACGTGTACAGATAGTCCTGGGCACCCAGCCGGTCGACGTCGACGTGCGCGAGGACGTCGTCCCGCAGTCCGTGGATGCCCGGGGCGCCACGCGGGGCGGTCGCGGCGAGGACGAGTCGACGGACGGCGGCCGGCTGGAGCAGGGCCAGCTCCTGTGCCGTGTAGCCGCCCATGGAGAACCCGAGCACGTCCACCTGCCGTACGCCGAGGGCCTGGAGGAAGTCCAGGGTGTCGAGGGCGGTGTCCCGGATGGTGCGGGAAGTGGTGCCGGTGCTCAGACCGACGCCGGCGTTGTCGAAGGCGATGACGTCGCGTTCCGCCGCCAGCGCGTCCACCAGAGCCGGATCCCAGCTGTCCAGCGTGCCGCGGAAGTGCTGGAGAAGGAGCAGCGGAGGCCGTGCGCCCCCGGGACCGCACCGGCGGTAGGCGTAGGTGATGCCGTTGGCCGCTGCGACCTTGCGGTTCGGCGTCTTGATGTACATGTGGGCTCCCGCGCCGGTGAAGTGCTCACGGGAATGGGGTGAGCACAGGGACGACGTCGAGTGTGACGCCGTCTCCGGCGCCGGCCATCAGCCATTTGACCGTACGCGGCGGGGGAGGGCGGGCGATCTCTCGCGGTGACGGCCGGGAGCGGGCGTGCCGGCCCGCCGCTCCTGTACGGCAGGACCGGTACGAGGCGACGGTGGCCGGCGGCCGACGACGAAGGGCGCCTCGGCCGCTCCACCGGTTCCGCGGACGGGTCAGTGCCCGCCCGGAACGACACCGCCCGATGCGATCGGGGTGTACATGACCGACCGGTCCTGCTTGTGGCGCTGGATGAGACCCTTCGCGACCAGCCCCTCCAGGGTGTTGCGCACGACCTGGGGGGTGGGAACCCGGTCGGGATGTGTCTCGATCAGCTCTTCGCGCAGTTCCTTGGCCGGGCGCGGCTCGTCATGGTTCTTGAGCAGGTCCAGCAGAAGGTCTCCGAGGAGGGGGCGCCGCGCGGCGCGTCCCCCGGGTGCCTTGGCCTTGCGCGACGGCCCACGCCCGGCGGCCCTGACCGCGCGGGGACGCGACGTGGACTTCTCCTTCGCGTCCGTGCCCGCCGTCCCCGGCTCGGTGCCCCGGGCCTGCTCCGGCACCGTCGTGGAGTGCTCCGCGAGGTTGAGGATGTCCAGGAGCAGTTTCTCCTCCTGACGCAGAGCATCGAGCTGACGCTGCAGTTCTTTCTGCTGCCGGCGGTTGTCCTCTAGGTCGGACGCGGCCTGCTCCATGTACCGCGACCGGACCGTGGCGGCGGCTGACTTGGTGGGCACAGCCTTCACTCCCTTGCATGTGGATGACCTGCGCATCGTACTCAGGAATGCCCACATGAGACGAGTGCCGGGAAGATGTGCGACCGCCACGGGTGAATACGTGCCGGATCCGGGACCGGCACACCCGTCAGGCGGGTGGGAGGGGGAGCCCGGTGAGGCTGTCCCAGTCCACCAGGGCGTTCTCGGCACCGGCGGGCACGAGTTCATAGGTGTGCTCCAGCCACCGGTGCACCTCGCTCAGGTCGGCCGCGAAGGTCGCCTTGCCCTGGGGGCGTTCCAGTCTCAGGTACAGCAGGGGAGTGGCGGACCGCGCGCGCGAGGGCCAGGCCTTGAAGTCGCCGTCCCCGCTGAGGCCCTTGACGCCGGCGCTGAGGACGTCGCGCCCCACCACCCAGGTGACGGGGGCGTCCGCGGACACATGCAGCTCAAGGCGCACGGCGAGTGGATCGTCGGCACCGTACCGGAAGGCGCATTCGACCGTGCTGTCTTCCGGTGGCGCCGACAGGAAGTGGAGGCTGGTGCGCAGCTCCGAGAGCGGCTGCCGAGTGTCGTTGCTGCGGTCGAGTCTGTCAGTCATGCGCCCGGTGCCCTTTGTGTCGATGACTCCGGTCCCCGCCGGACCCGCCCCGGCCGCTGACGGACTCGGGCGGACCCGGCGTCTGCTGCGACGCAGCGACGGGAACCGTTCGGTGCTACTGGCTGGGAAGCGTCACCTCGGGAGCCAGCAGAACGGCGATCCCGTTGGCGTGCGCGACGGCGTCACTGACCCGGGGGTTGAAGAAGGCCGCGACCGCGCCACGGTGGTGGGGGCTGACGACCAGCAGGTCCGCCTTGAAGTCCTCGGCCGCGGCGGAGATGACGGAGGGCACCTGGTTCGTCAGGCTGTGCGCCAGGTGTCCCTCCGCCTCCACACCGAGGCCGCGGAGGGTGGCCAGCGACTCCTCCAGGATCGCCTCGCCCTGGTCGTCTTCCTCCAGCTTCACGACGGTGTCACCGGCGACCATGGACGTCACGACGTGAAGCACGTGGACTGTCGCGTTCGCCGGGCGGGCCAGCTCGCCGGCCATCAGGAGTGCCGTCTTCCGGGCGGCACTCGGATCGATGGCCACCAGGATGCGTTCGAACACGGCGTTCTTCCTCTCTGCGACCGCCGCGGCCGGGGCCCGGGCGGTATGGCGGTGTGGCGAGGAGGGCGGGTCGACCTCCATGGGTGACAATATGACTGGTCGTCTTAGAAGTCAACATCACTCCGGCGCCCTCCCCGCGAAACCGTGTCAGGGCAGCAGCGGCGGGCCGACGATCTGGATGCCGTGCGCGGCCGCGAGCCGGGTCAGTTCCTCCGGGTCGGGGCCGGGGCCGGCCTCCGGCGGCACAGTCCCGTCGAACGGCACACCCACGTCCGCCACGAACGCGTCGAAACCTCCGCCGGGAGTGTGCAGCGTCAGGAAGCGGGCCGTCGGGGAGGTCACTACGAAGCCGTGCGCCAGCCCGCGCGGCAGCAGCGCGAGCCCGCCCGCCCCGACGCTCCGTACCTCGTTGCCGACCTCCACCCGCAGCGTGCCGTCCAGGATGAGAAACGTCTCCTCGTCCGACTCGTGCAGGTGCAGCGGCGACATGTAGCCGCGCTCACCGGTGTGCTCCAGCAGTGCGTAGGCGCCCGCGGTGTCGGCGGCCCGCGCCCGCATCCGCACGAGACCGCCGAGGAACCGCACCGCCTGCTGGGTGTCGGGGTCCGTCAGGACGGGGGATGTGATGTTGCCGGACAGGGAAGTCACAGCTCTCCTCGCTTCCGCTCAGTTCGGGTCACATTCGAGCAGGGAGCGGAGCGGGCCGTCCAAGACAGATGTGTCATCGCCCCATGCCGGATCGGCATGTGCAGAGCACCTGTGCATGTCGCGGACTTTTGACATTCCCAAGCAGACCGGCCATATTGAGTGCCATGCCTCAGGTGAGCGTCAGGGGAAAGCTGATCGAACACGCGGAGACCGTGTTCCGTCGTCAGGGCTTCAATGGCGCCAGCGTCGCGGACATCACCAACGCCGCAGGTGTGCCGAAGGGGTCCTTCTACAACCACTTCAAGAGCAAGCAGGAACTCGCCGCCGAGATCGTCCGCCGCTACAGCCGCGGGACGGATGTCACCATGCTCGCCGGCGAGGGCCTCTCGGCGATGGAGCGGCTGCGCGCGCACTTCGCCGCCCAGGCCTCGCGCACCAGCTCCACCGGCGTCGAGTACGGATGCCTGCTGATGACCATGGCGAGCGAGGGACCCACGGTCGGCGACGAGGTCGGGACGGTCATTCGGCGCAGCATCGCCGCGTGGGTCGGCGTACTGACCCCGGTGATCGCGGAGGGCCAGCGGTCGGGGGAGATCACCTCCCAGGAACCCGCGAGTGACCTCGCCGCCTTCCTGATCGACGCCTTCGAGGGCGCGGGCCTGCGCGGCAAGGCGACACGGGACGAGGACGCGGCCATGCGCTCCCTCAACCTGGCCCTCAACGCCATCAGGGCGTGACAGCCGCGTTCTTCCCGGTTGGACAGGGCGATGTCTTCCGGTTGAGCGGGGGCGATTCGTCCGGTTGCACGGGGTGATTCCTTCCGGGAAACGGCGCGATCGGCCCCGCCGTGCGTCCCCCGTTGCCACTCCCGTCTCCCCGTGCACACGTCGCCGTACCGTGTTCCCCCGGTACAGGCGTATGTCGTCGTCCCGTGTGCCGGTCCACGTGCGAGGGGGGCGACCCGGTGGCCGCCGCCCCAGGAGCGCACCGATGCCCTCCCGGCCGTCAGGGCCGCAGCGCTTCGAGGGCGATGCTCATCTCCTCGGCCATGTGCGCGTGATCGGCCGCGGTCTTGGCCCGCAGCGCGGCGCCTTCGAAGAGGTCGAGCAGGAAGGCGGCCAGGGCGGCGGCGGACCAGGCGGTGGTGATCTCGCCTGACGCCTGACCCTCCGCGATCGTGGCGGTCATCGCATCGGTCCAGCCGTCCAGGGCCTCCCGGACCGCCTCACGGACCTTCTCCCCGGCGTTGGCACCGTCACTGGCCAACGTGCCGACCAGGCATCCGTACTCGACTCCGGAGCCGCGGATACGTTCGACCTGCGCGGTCAGGTATCTCCGCAGACGCTCCAGAGCGGGGCCATGACCTTCCAGGCCCGAGTGGTCGGTGGCACGCGCGTAGCGCAGGACGATCTCCACGGCGAGGTCCTGTTTGCTGCGGAAGTGGTTGTAGAAGGACCCCTTCGGTACACCTGCCGCCTCGGTGACGTCCTGGATGCTCGCACCGGTGAACCCCTTGCGGCGGAAGACGTCCTCGGCGTTGTCGACCAGTCGTTCCCGGACACTGACCTGTGGCATGTTCTCCGCTCCTCGGCGGTACGTGACGGGACGGCTGGCGTCCGCGAAGCAGGGGACTGGGCTGCGGTCGCGGCAGGCCGGGCGGTGACGGTGCCGTGAGCCACCGTCACGGGCGTGCCGCGACACACCTGGCCCGACGTCACCGGTCACCGCACCGGCGACGGGCGCCGGACCGGTGGCCGTCCTCATGACGGCAGGGGTGTGGCCGGTGCCGGTGGGTGTGGCGCAGCGGTTCAGCGGGGCGCCGCAGGGCACGGCCGGACTCGGCCACCGCCGGCTGTGCGGCGCACGGCTTCCGCCAGGGGGTCCGGCCGTCTGCGGCCGGAGCGGCGGGGAGCGGCGGGGCGGGACACGCCGACGTGCCACCGGACATGTCTTCACCCCCTTCGTCCTGAGCTGCGCTCCCCGCTCCGGGCGGCCTTGTGGTCTGGTCCTTTACCTCTCCCGTCATGAATGTGTCCGGTCGTCTTGGGAAAGTCAAGTCAGCCCTCCGCGTCGGCTGCGCCGCCCCGCCGGCCTGGCGGTCAAGAGTGGGGCCACAAACATTCCACTACCGCCCGCGATGCTGGGACCGATGGCCGGTGGGACACACACGGACCACGCGCCTTCCGCGCACACTCGCCTTCCCTACACGGAGTTGCTCATGGCCACGTATCGCGCAGTCGAGGTCGCCCCCGACGGGAGCCTGCGTCCCACCGAGCGGGAGCTGATCCCGCCGGGTCAGGGCCAGGTGCGTATCCGGGTGGAGGCGTGCGGCATCTGCCACAGCGACTCGATCGTCGTGCATCCGCACGACGAGGGGGAGACCGGCCGGGTCCCCGGACATGAGGCCGTCGGCCGCATCGACGCCCTCGGCGAGGGCGTCACGGGGTGGAGCGTGGGCGACCGGGTGGGTGTGGGTTTCCTCGGCGGGCACTGCGGGGTGTGCGCGGCGTGCCGGCTGGGTGACTTCGTCGGCTGCACCGACCAGCCGTACACGGGTGTGCATGTCGACGGCGGCTACGCCGAGTACATGTACGCCCGGCAGACCGGCCTGGTGGCCGTGCCGGAGGAGATGAGCGCCACCCGGGTGGCACCGCTGCTGTGCGCGGGGTTCACCGTGTACAACGCCCTGGTCGACAACGTGCGTCAGCCGGGCGGCCTGGTGGCCGGTGATCTGGTGGCCGTACAGGGCATCGGCGGCCTGGGGCACCTGGCCGTGCAGTACGCGCGTGCCCTGGCGCTGCGCGTGGTCGCGATCGCACGCGGGGCCGACAAGGAGGAACTGGCCCTCCGGCTGGGCGCGCACCACTACGTCGACAGCAAGGCATCGGACGCCGCGGAGGAGTTGACCAAGCTCGGTGGCGCCCGGATGGTGCTGGGCACCGCGGCGGGCGGGGACGTGAGCCCGCTCCTCGCCGGCCTGGCCCGCCGGGGCCGGCTGGTCCTGGTGGGGGTGTCGCCGGAGCCGGTCCGTGTCGCGCCCCGACAACTGATCTTCGAGGCGGTGCAGGTGTCCGGCTCCCTCACCGGAACCGCCACGGAGAACGAGCAGAACCTGGCCTTCGCCCAGGCACATGACGTGGCGCCGATGGTGGAGCACACGTCGCTGACCGACGCGCCGGCGGCCTACGACCGGATGCTGCGCGGCGAGGCACGGTTCCGCATGGTCATCGGCATCTGACGGCGGCGCACGCGCTTGCGCCTCGCCCCCGTCCGAACGGTGCCCCCTGGCGGGGGCGTCGTCTTTCCTGAACACCTGAACCTCTGAACCTCTGAACAGGAGTCCTGAGCATGTCTGCTTATGTGGCCGATGCGGCCGAGACCCGTTACGTCGAGGGGCCTGAGGGGGAGCGTTTCGCCTACCGCCGGTTCGGCCGGCCGGGCGGCCGCCCCCTGGTGATGCACATGCGGTTCCGTGGCACCCTCGACCACTGGGACCCCGCCTTCCTGGAACCGCTGGCCGCCGAACGGGAGGTCATCGTCTTCGACAACCGGGGCATCAACCTGTCCACCGGCAACGCGCCCGCCTCCATCGAGGACATGGTGGAGGGCTCGCTCGCCTTCATCCACGCCCTCGGCCTGACCGACATCGACGTCCTGGGCTGGTCCATGGGCGGCATCGTCGCCCAGGGCGTGGCCCTGGCGGCCCCCGGAATCGTCCGGCACCTGGTGGTGGCGGGCAGCTCGGCCGGCGGCGTGCCCGACATGCCGCCGCCCTCGGACCGCACCCGCCAGACCATGGCCAAGCCGGTCAACGCCCCCGAGGACTTCCTCTACCTCTTCTTCCCCGAGACCGAGGAGGCGACGGCCGCGGGCCGGGCGTCCCTTCAGCGCCTGGAGCACCGGCTGAAGGACTCCGGGGCGGTCGTCGGCCCGGAGGCGGTGCGCGGCCAGCTCGGTGCCATCGGTTCCTTCAAGGGCTACTGGCACCGGCAGGAGGAACTGACCCTGCCGGTCCTGGTCGCCAACGGCGCCCATGACGTCATGATCCACGCCTACGCCACCTACGCGATGTCGCAGAAGCTCCCCCACGCCAAGGTGATCCTCTACAGCGACGCCGGGCACGGCTTCCTCTTCCAGCACCCCGACGACTTCGCCCACGAGATCAACCGCTTCCTGTCCGCCTGACCCGCCCTGCCGCGCGTCGCGCCGACCCGCCCGCGCGCGGCCGGCGCGACGCGCGGACCGCCGTGTTCGACGTTCCCGCCGACGAACAGCCGGGCGCCCCGGCTCGGCACCGCGTGACGCCGTGCCGACCTGGGGAGAGCCCTGGCCGGCGGGCCTGACCAGCGAGCCGCTGACCGAGGAACCGCTCTGTGGGGCGGCCACCGCGGGGCGTCCGCCGGGCATCCGGCGGCCACCGGCACGCACATGCCGCTGCTGTCCTGGCGGGAGGAACCCGCCTTGGCCGGAGGAACCCGCCCCCGGGTGCCAGGGGCAGGCCGGCGACCCGCGCCAGCAGGGCGGCGACCTGTCGCTCGGCCGTCTCGGGGCCGCGCCCCTGGCGGGCGCTCGCCCCCGTCGGACGGCCCGGCAGGACGCGCTCACGTTCTCCCGCCCGGACCGACGGCTGGTCCGAGGAGTAGCCAGTAGCCCGCCAGGAGCGCGCGGGAGCCGTCCTGCTGACGCAGTGTGCGCAGTGCGTGCGACCGGCGTGAGACGACCGTTCCGGCAGGGACGCCGAGGCGTTGAGCGGTCTCCCGCACCGTGAATCCGTACATGCAGGTGTGGACGAGCACGTCCCGGTGCTCGTGTGTCAGGGTGCGCAGCAGAGCGTGTGCCACCACGGACGCCAGCACACTTTCGGCGCGGTCGGCCTCCGGGACGTCGCGGCTCTCCGCGGTGACGATCTCGTGCCGGGTGAACGCACCGGGCCACCCCTCGACGGCGAGGCCGCGTGCCGTCCTCAGGAGCCAACCGCGTACGGCGCGCCGCCCGGTGGGCAGCCTGCCGATGTGCTGCCAGGCACGGACAAGGGTTTCCTGTGCGATGTCCTCGGCCGCATGGTGGTCGCCGACCCATGTCTCGGCACAGGCGACGAGCGTGGCTCGGTGCTCGGCCACCAGGGCCTCGACGCATGTGTGGTGGCGTGCTGCCGGGGGCGGGCGGTGGTGGGCGTTGGTCGTCATGTTCGCGGATCCCCCATCGGGCAAGGGCGGCCGGCGAACCGTCCCGCCGGCCCCGGACGGGGGTCCGCCCGCATGTTCCGGGCTGTCTACGCGGGCCCGCCGCGCCACCGTGCACAGCCATTTCCGTCGGTGGGCGGATCCGTGGCGAGGGGAGCCTCCCCGCCCCGGAGCTGTGGCGGGACACCTGGGCCGGGGGGAGGCCGTCTCCAGGGCGAGTCGAGTCCCGGAGAATCGGTGGCGACTCAGGCGCCCGCCCGGCCCTCATTCCATCAACGGCCCCGCCCGACGTCCAGGATCACTTTCGCATCGTGCGATGCCGGATCGGCATCGCACGATGCGAGAGGAAGGTCCGAAGGTCCGTCGAAGGGCGGTCCGTTGGAGGGAGACCCGCCGTACTGGCACTGTCCGACAGGAGTCCCAAGCGGACGGTGAACGGCTCTCCCACGCCGTAGCGCAGCCGGCACTGCGGCGAGGAGGCGGGCTCCGCGCCGAACGCAGCCGCGTCCTGGCGCCGTTCACGCGGA
Source organism: Streptomyces sp. Ru62 (assembly GCF_002920615.1). GTDB lineage: Bacteria > Actinomycetota > Actinomycetes > Streptomycetales > Streptomycetaceae > Streptomyces. The sequence goes on along the minus strand of NZ_PQSU01000041.1, from coordinate 134 downwards.
CGGCTGTGCCAGGACGCGGTGCGCACCAGTGGCGCGCGGGTTCCAGGACGAGCAGGTCTCACCGGCCGCGCGCGGGCGGCTACTTGGCGAGGAAGGTGAGGAGGGCGTCGTTGACGTCTTCGGCGTGGGTCCAC
>NZ_PQSU01000040.1 GCF_002920615.1 Streptomyces sp. Ru62 | reverse complement strand
ACCAGGACGCCCAGTCCCTCGGAGAAGCCGGTACCGGCCGCGTCGTCGGCGAAGGAGCGGCAGCGCCCGTCCGGGGAGAGGGCGCCCTGCCGGCTGAACTCCACGTACGTGCCCGGCGAGGCCATCACCGTCACTCCCCCGGCCAGCGCCAGGGTGCACTCGCCCTGCCGCAGCGCCTGCGCGGCCAGGTGCAGCGTGACGAGCGACGAGGAACAGGCGGTGTCCACGCTGAGCGTCGGGCCCTCCAGGCCGAGGGTGTAGGCGACGCGGCCGGAGACGATGCTGCCCGAGCCGAAGCTGCCGAAGTAGTCGTGGTACATGACGCCCGCGAAGACGCCGGTGCGGCTGCCGCGCAGCGCGACGGGGTCGATGCCGGCGTTCTCCAGGGCCTCCCAGGAACCTTCGAGCAGCAGCCGCTGCTGCGGGTCCATGACGAGGGCCTCGTTGGGGCTGATGCCGAAGAACGCGGCGTCGAAGTCCCCCGCGTCGTGCAGGAAGCCGCCCTCGCGGGTGGAGGAGCGGCCCGGCGCGCCCGGCGTCGGGTCGTACAGGTCCGGGTCCCAGCCGCGGTCGCCGGGGAACGGGGTGATGCCCTCCGCGCCGTCCGCGACCAGCCGCCACAGGTCCTCCGGGGACCGCACGCCGCCCGGGTAGCGGCAGGCCATGCCGACGATCGCGATCGGTTCCCGGGCCGCCGCGGTCAGCGCGCGGTTGCGTTCCCGCAGCCGCTCGATCTCCTTCAGCGAGGCGCGCAGCGCCTCGACCATCCTGGTGTCCGGCTTCTCGGACTCGGCCATGGTCCTCTTCCTTCTCGCGGGCGTCGTCACAGCACGCCGTCCGGCGCGGCTTCCCTGCTCGGCGTCACAGCGCGTCGTCGTCGCCGACGAGGTCGTCGAGCGCCATGCTGATCAGGCTCTCGGCGTCCATCGCGTCGATCGGCGCGCGGCCGGTGCCGTCGTCCTGCGCCGGCTGCGGCGCGGGCCGCAGCCCGGCGAGTTCGAGCAGGCTGTCCAGCAGGCCGGCCTCGCGCAGCCGTCCCACCGGGATGGCGGCGAGCGCGGCCCGCACGGTGTCCTCCTCGGCGCGCGGCCCGTCGCCGGTGCGCGGGGCCAGCTCGCCGGCCAGGTGGTCGGTGAGCGCGGCCGGCGTGGGGTGGTCGAAGACCAGCGTGGCGGTCAGCCGGAGGCCGGTCGCCTCGTTGAGCCGGTTGCGGAACTCGACGGCGGTCAGCGAGTCGAAGCCGAGGTCCTTGAAGGGCAGGCCGGCCTCGAACTCCTCGACGCCGAGGACCGCCCGGGCCTCGTCCCGCACCAGCCGCAGCAGCCGTTCGGTCCACTCCTGCGCTTCGAGCGCGGCCAGTTCGCGGCGCAGCGCCGACGCGGTGGCCGACGCCCCGGGTCCGGTCCGGCGCGGCGTCCGCACCAGGTCGCGCAGCAGCGGGGCGACCCGGGCGGCCTCGCGCGGGGCCAGGTCCAGGCGGGCCGGCAGCAGCACCGGTTCGGCGCGGCCCACACCCGTGTCGAACAGGGCGAGCCCGGTCTCCGCGTCGAGGGCGAGCACCCCGCCGGAGGCCATGCGGCGGGTGTCGGTGTCGCCGAGCCGGTCGGCCATGCCGCCGCTGCCCGCCCAGGCGCCCCAGGCGAGCGAGACCGCGGGCAGCCCGAGCGATGCGCGGTGGGCGGCGAGGGCGTCGAGGAAGGTGTTGCCGGCGGCGTAGCCGGCCTGGCCGGGGCTGCCGAGCAGGCCCGCCGCGGAGGAGAACAGCACGAACGCGGTCAGGGGCCGCTCGCGGGTCAGTTCGTGCAGGTGCCAGGCGGCGTCCAGCTTCGGCCGCAGGACCGTGTCCAGCCGCTCGGGGGTGAGCGAGGTGAGGACGGCGTCGGCGAGGACGCCCGCGGTGTGCACGACGGCGGAGACCGGGTGCTCGTCCAGGACGCGGGCGAGGGCGGCCCGGTCGGCGGCGTCGCAGGCGACGACGGTCACCCGGGCGCCGAGCGCGGCGAGTTCGTCCCGCAGGCCGGCCGCGCCGGGTGCCTCGGGGCCGCCGCGGCTGAGCAGCACCAGCCGCTCGGCGCCGTGCGCGGTGACCAGGTGCCGGGCGACCAGTCCGCCCAGGGCGCCGGTGCCTCCGGTGACGAGGACTCCGCCGGAGAAGTCGGCCGGGGCGGACTCGGCCAGGCGTGGCGCGCGCACCAGCCGGGGGACGTTCAGCCTGCCGTCGCGCAGGACCAGTTGGGGTTCGCCGGAGGCGACGGCGGAGGGCAGCAGACGGCGGGAGGCGTCCGTGTCGTCCAGGTCGGCGAGGACCATCCGGTCGGGGTGCTCGGTCTGGGCGGAGCGGATCAGGCCCCACGCGGTGGCGGCGCCGGGGTCGGTGACGTCCCCGGGGCCGGTCGCTCCGCGCGTCGCCACCACCAGGGTGGTGTCGGCGAACCGTGCGTCGGCCAGCCAGTCCTGCACCAGGGTGAGCAACCGCCCGGCGCCGGCCCGGGCCGCGGCCGGCCCCTCGCCGCCGGTGTGGACGACGACCAGGGTGTCGGGGGCCTGTCCGGCGGCCTGGGCCAGGTCGCCGGCGACGGCGACCTCGGCGACCTCGCCGGCCAGGGCGCCGGCCAGTTCCTGGTGGCCGGGGCCGAGGACGGTCCACCGTCCGGCCTGCGGGGCCGCGGGCACGGAGACCGGCACCCAGTCGAGAGCGAACAGGTCGTCGTGGCCCCCGCTCGCGGCCGCGGCGATCCGCTCCGGGTCGACCTCCCGCAGCGACAGGGACGCCACGCGCACCACCGGCCGGCCGGTGTCGTCGGCGGCCTCGATGCGCACCGCGCCGGTGCCGGCCGGTGCGATCCGCACCCGCAGGGCGGTCGCGCCCGGCGCGTACAGCTCCACGCCGTTCCAGGCGAAGGGCAGCGTCATGCGCTCCTCGGCTCCGGCGCGCAGCCCGATGGTGTGCAGGGCGGCGTCGAACAGCGCCGGGTGCAGGCCGAACGCGGCGCCGTCGGTGGGGACGGCGACCTCGGCGTACGCCTCGTCGCCGTGCCGCCAGGCCGCGCGCAGTCCCTGGAAGCGGGGCCCGTACTCGGCGCCCAGTCCGGCCAGCCGGTCGTAGACGCCGTCCAGGTCGACCGGTTCGGCGCCGGGCGGGGGCCAGGCGGTGAGGTCGTGTCCGGGCCTGTCCTCGGCGGGGCGGAGCGTGCCGGTGGCGTGGGTGGTCCACGGATCGCCGTCGGCCGCGGCGGCGTACACGCGGAAGGCGCGGGCGCCGGTCGCGTCGGGTTCGCCGACCGTGCACTGGAGGCGGACGGCGCCGTCCTCGGGCAGTGGCAGCGGTTCGGTGACGGTCAGGTCCTCCACCGTGCCGCAGCCGACGCGGGCACCGGCGGCGAGGGCCATCTCGACGAAGGCGGTGCCCGGCAGCAGCGGCACCCCGCCGACGCTGTGGTCGGCGAGCCACGGGTGCTCGGCGAGGGAGAGCCGGCCGGTGTGGAGGGTGCCGTCGGCGCCGGCGAGTTCGACGGCGGTGCCGAGCAGCGGGTGGTCGGCCGCCGGGCGGGGCAGGCCGACGTCACCGGTCATCCAGTAGCGGCCGCGCTGGAAGGCGTAGGTGGGCAGGTCCGAGCCGTCCCGGTGGGGCAGCAGCGGCGCCCAGTCGACGGCGCGGCCGCGGACGTGCAGGGCGGCGAGCCCGGTGAGCAGGGCTTCGGTCTCCTCGCGGTCCTTGCGCAGCAGCGGTACGACGGCCGTTCCGTCGGGCAGGCACTCGCCGGCCGCGGCGGTCAGCGCGCTGCCCGGTCCGACCTCCGCGAAGTGCCGTGCGCCGGCCGCGTGCAGGGCGGTGACGGCGTCGGCGAAGCGGACGGCCTGACGGGCGTGGCGTACCCAGTACTCGGGCGTGGACAGCTCCTCGGGGGCGGCCGGGGCGCCGGTGAGCGTGGACACCAGCGGGATGCGCGGCGTGCCGTACGACAGGGACGCGGCGACCTCGCGGAACTCGGCCAGCATCGGCTCCATCAGCTCCGAGTGGAAGGCGTGGCTGACGGCCAGTTCCCTGGTGCGCTCGAAGCGGGCGGCCAGGGCGCGGGCGGGGCCGGCGGGCCCGGAGACGACGACGGACGCGGGTCCGTTGACGGCCGCGATCCCCACGCCGTCGCCCAGCAGCGGTGTGATCTCGTCCTCGGTGGCGCGTACGGCGATCATCGCGCCGCCCTCGGGCAGCGCCTGCATGAGCCGGCCCCGCGCGGCGACCAGGGTGCAGGCGTCGTTCAGGTCGAGCACGCCGGCGACGTGGGCGGCGGTGAACTCGCCGACGGAGTGCCCGGCGAGCAGGTCGGGCCGGACGCCGAACGACTCCAGCAGCCGGTACAGGGCGACTTCGACGGCGAACAGGGCGGGCTGGGTGTACTCGGTGCGCTCCAGCAGCTCGGCGGAGTCCAGGACGTCGGCGAGCGGCCGGTCCAGCAGCGGGTCAAGCCGGTCCCGGACCTCCTCGAAGGCGGCGGCGAAGGCGGGGAACGCCGCCGCGAGGCGGGTGCCCATGCCCGGCAGCTGCGAGCCCTGACCGGAGAAGAGGAAGGCGAGCCGGCCGTCGCCGGCGGTGCCGAGGACCCCGGTCTGCGGGGTACGGCCCTGCGCCAGCGCCCGGACGCCCGCGGTCAGTTCGTCGCGGGTGCGGCCGAGGACGGCGGCCCGGTGGCCGAGCCGGGTGCGGGCGTGGGCGAGCGCGCCGGCGAGGCGGTGCGGGTCGGCGTCCGGGGCGGCGGCCAGGTGCTCCAGCAGCCGGGCGGCCTGGGCGCGCAGGGCCTCCGGTGTGTGGCCGGACAGCAGCCACGGCACGACGTCGGTGGGCGGCGCCGGGGGCTCCTCGGCCGGTTCCTCTGCGGGCGGCGCGGCTTCGATGATCACGTGGGCGTTGGTGCCGGAGATGCCGAAGGAGGAGACGCCGGCGCGGCGCGGGCGGCCCGGATCGGGCCAGGGGCGGTTCTCGGTGAGCAGACGGACGTTGCCGCCCTCCCACTCCACGTGCCGGGAGGGCCGGTCGATGCCGAGGCTGGCCGGCAGGGTCTCGGCGCGCAGGGCCTCGACCATCTTGATGACACCGGCGACACCGGCGGCGGCCTGGGTGTGCCCCAGGTTGGACTTGACCGAGCCGAGCCACAGCGGGCGGTCCTCGGTGTGCTCGGCGCCGTAGGTGGCGATCAGTGCCTGGGCCTCGATGGGGTCGCCGAGGGTGGTGCCGGTGCCGTGCGCCTCGACCACGTCGACCTCGCCGGCCGGGACGCCGGCCGCCTGGAGGGCGCGGCGGATGACGCGCTGCTGGGCGGGGCCGCTCGGGGCACTGATGCCGTTGGAGGCGCCGTCCTGGTTGACGGCGGTGCCGCGCAGGACGGCGAGGATCTTCCGGCCGTTGCGGCGGGCGTCGGAGAGCCGTTCCAGCAGCAGGACGCCGGCGCCCTCGCCGAAGCCGGTGCCGTCGGCGGCGTCCGCGAACGGCTTGCAGCGGCCGTCCCGGGACAGGCCCCGGTGCCGGCTGAACTCCACGAAGGTGCCCGGGGTGGCCATGACGGTCACACCGCCGGCCAGCGCCAGGGAGCAGTCGCCCTGCCGCAGCGACTGCGCGGCCAGGTGCAGCGCCACCAGCGAGGAGGAGCAGGCCGTGTCGACGGACAGGGTCGGGCCCTCCAGGCCGAGGGTGTAGGCGACACGGCCGGAGACCACGCTGCCGGAGCCGAAGCTGCCGAAGTAGTCGTGGTACATGACGCCCGCGAACACGCCGGTGTCGGAGCCGCGCAGGGTGGCGGGGTCGATGGAGGCCCGCTCCAGCGCCTCCCAGGAGGTCTCCAGCAGCAGCCGCTGCTGGGGGTCGGTGACCAGGGCCTCCTCGTCGTCCATGGTGAAGAACGCCGGGTCGAAGTCGGCGGCGTCGTACAGGAAGGCGCCGTGCCGGGTGTAGCTGGTGCCGGGCCGGTCCAGGGTCGGGTCGTGGAGGTTGTCGACGTCCCAGCCGCGGTCGGCCGGGAACTCGCCGACGGCGTCCCGGCCTTCGGCCACCAGCCGCCACAGGTCCTCCGGGGAGGCGATGCCGCCGGGGAAGCGGCAGGCCATGCCGATGACGGCGATCGGCTCGTCGGCGGCGACGTCCCGGGCGGTGGAGGGGGCGGTGGTCCCGGCGAGGGTGCCGGTGAGTTCGCCGAGCAGGTGGCGGGCGAGTTCGGCGGGGGTGGGGTGGTCGAACACGAGGGTGGCGGGCAGTCGGAGGCCGGTGGCCGCGGAGAGCCGGTTGCGCAGTTCGACGGCGGCCAGCGAGTCGAAGCCGAGTTCGCGGAAGGCCAGGGTGCGGCCGACGTCCTGGGCGGAGCGGTAGCCGAGGATGGTCGCGACATGGCTCTGCACGAGTTCGGTGAGGAACGGTTCGCGCTCCGCCTCCAGCAGCCCGGCGAGCCGCTCCCGCAGGCCGTCCGCGCCGCCGCTCGTGCCCGGCCCGGTGGCCGCGCCGGCCCGGCGTACGGGCACCAGGGCGCGGAACAGCGGGGCCAGGCCCTCACCTTGGGCGCGCAGGGAGGCCATGTCCAGCCTCACCGGCAGCACGGCGGGATCGGTGCCGCGCAGGGCCGCGTCGAAGAGCGCGACGCCCTCCTCGGTCTCCAGCGGGGCGACACCGCCGCGCGCGATGCGCGTGAGGTCCGTCTCGTCGAGGGTGCCCGTCATGCCGCCCGCCTGCGCCCACAGGCCCCAGGCCAGGGAGTGGGCGGGCAGTCCGAGGGTACGGCGGTGTACGGCGAGGGCGTCGAGGTAGGCGTTGGCGGCGGCGTAGTTCGCCTGGCCCGGCGAGCCCAGCGTGGCCGCGGACGAGGAGAACAGCACGAACGCCGCGAGGTCGAGGCCGGCGGTGAGTTCGTGCAGGTTCCAGGCCGCGTCGGCCTTGGGCCGGAACACCGTGTCGATCCGCTCCGGCGTCAGGGAGGTGAGCACGCCGTCGGCGAGGACGCCGGCCGCGTGGATCACGGCGGTCAGCGGCCGGTCGGCCGGTACGGCGTCCAGCACGGCGGCGAGCGCGGCCCGGTCGGCGACGTCGCACGCGGCGCTCGTCACCTCGGCGCCCAGTGCGGCCAGTTCGGCGACGAGATCGTCAGGGGCCCCGCCACGACTCACCAGCAGCAGGTGCCGCACGCCCCGCTCGGCGACCAGGTGCCGGGCGAGGATCCGCCCGAGGGCACCGCTGGCACCGGTGAGCAGAACGGTGCCGCTGCCGAGGTCGGGGGTACGGTCGGCGCCGGAGGCCGGGTCGGCTCCGTCGACCGTGGTCTGCCCGCCGCCGGCGCCGGCGCCGGCGTCGGTGGCGGTGGCGGTGGCGGCGCCTTCGGTGACGCGGGTCAGCCGGGGGACCTGCCAGGTGCCGTCGCGGTAGGCCAGGTGCGGCTCGCCGGTGGCGACGGCCTCGGCGAGGCGTTCGGCGTCCGGCTCCTGCCCCGCCTCGGCCTCGACGAGCACGATCCGGCCGGGGTTCTCCGACTGGGCGGAGCGGACCAGGCCGCCGGCCGCGGCGCCCGCCGGGTCGGTGCCGGTGACCACGAGCAGGGTGGCGTCGTCGGCGCCGAGCCGGGTGCGCAGCCGGTCGAGGACCACGTCCACGGCGGCCCGCGCCTCGGCGGCGCTCGTTCCGCCCGGGGCGCGCACCACTTCCGGTGCCGTGTCGGCGGGCGCGGCCGACGGGGCCGGCACCCAGGCGACCCGGTACAGCGCTCCCGCGCGGGCCGGACGTGCCGCGGCGGCCAGGGCCTCGGTCCGCAGGGGCCGCAGGGTGAGCGCGTCGACGGTGGCGACCGGCGCGCCGGTGGGGTCGGCGAGGGCGAGCGAGACGGTGCCCTCGCCGGTGGGCCGGACGTGGACGCGCAGCGCGGTCGCACCGGTGGCGTACAGCCGCACCCCGGACCAGGCGAACGGCAGCAGGGCCTCGTCGCCGGCGGCGTCGGTGAGGCCGACGGTGTGCAGGGCGGCGTCCGACAGGGCGGGGTGCAGGGCGAAGCCGTCGGGGGCCGCGTCGGTCGCGACCTCGGCGTACAGGCCGTCCCGGGTGCGCCAGGCGGCACGCAGGCCCTGGAAGAGGGGGCCGTAGCCGAGGCCGAGGGCGGCGAGTTCGTCGTACAGGCCGTCGAGCGGTACCGGTTCGGCGCCCCGCGGGGGCCAGGCGGCGAGCGGGGCGGGGTCGGCGGGCAGGGTGCCGGTGGGGGCGAGCAGGCCGTCCGCGTGCCGGGTCCACGGCAGGTCCTCCTCGGGGTTCTCCGGCCGGGACCAGATGGTGACCGGGCGGGTCTCCCCCTCGGGCGGGCCGACGGTGACCTGGAGCTGGACGGCACCGTGGTCGGGCAGGACCAGCGGCGCGTGCAGGGTGAGTTCGGCGATGTCGCCGCAGCCGACCTGGTCGCCGGCGCGCAGCGCGAGTTCCAGGTGCCCGGTGCCCGGGAAGAGCAGCCGGCCGCCGACCCGGTGGTCCTCCAGCCAGGGCTGGGTGCCCGGGGAGAGCCGGCCGGTGAGGACGACGCCCTCGCTGTCGGCCCGTACCATCGCGGCGCCGAGCAGGGCGTGGTCGGTGGGGGCGAGACCGGCGGAGGTGACGTCGGCGCCGCTCGCGGTGGAGTCGAGCCAGTACCACTCGCGCTGGAAGGCGTAGCCGGGCAGCGGGACGCGGCGCGGCCGGCGGCCCTCGGCGACGGCGGTCCAGTCGACGCCGGCGCCGTGGGTGAACGCCTCGCCCAGGGCGGTCAGCAGCCGGTCCCGGCCGCCTTCGTCACGGCGCAGCGAGCCCACGGCGGCCACGGCGTCGTCGGTCTCCTGGACGCCGACGGTGAGCACCGGGTGCGGGCTGGACTCGATGAACAGGTGGTGCCCGTCGGCGACGGCGGCGCGTACGGCCTGCTCGAACAGCACGGTGCCGCGCAGGTTGGTGTACCAGTACCCGGCGCCGAGCTCGGTGGTGTCGAGCGGACCGCCGGTGACCGTCGAGTAGAACGGCACCTGGGTGGCGCGCGGTGCGATGCCGTCGAGGACCTCGGCGAGGCGCTCGCGCAGGGTCTCGACGTGGGCGCTGTGGGAGGCGTAGTCCACGGGCAGGCGCTTGGCGCGGACCTTCTCCTCCCTGAGCCGCGCGAGGAGTTCGTCCAGGGCGTCGGCGTCGCCGGACACCACCGTGGAGGCGGTGCCGTTGACGGCGGCGACGGACAGCCGGCCGTCCCAGGCGGCGAGCCGGGCACGGACCGCGTCGGCGCCCTCACCGACGGACATCATGCCGCCCGAGCCGGACAGCAGTTCGGCGATGGCCCGGGACCGCAGGGCGACGACGCGGGCCCCGTCCTCCAGGGACAGCGCGCCGACCGCGCAGGCGGCGGCGATCTCGCCCTGGGAGTGGCCGATGACGGCGGCCGGGGTGACGCCGTAGGCACTCCAGGTGTGCGCGAGGGACACCATCACGGCCCACAGCAGCGGCTGCACGACGTCCACCCGGTCCAGGTCGCCGCGCAGCTCGGTGGCGAAGTCCCAGTCGGTGTACGGCGCGAGCGCGGCGGCGCACTCGGCCATGCGGGCGGCGAACACCGGTGACTCTTCGAGGAGTTCGGTGGCCATGCCGGACCACTGGGAGCCCTGGCCGGGGAAGACGAACACGGGCCGGGCGCGGCCGGGCGCGGTGCCCTCGGCGAGGGTGCGGGCGGTGCCGCCGTCGGCCAGCGCGGCGAGGGCGCCGCGCAGTTCGGCCGTGTCGGTGCCGGTGATCGAGGCGCGGTACGGGAAGCGGGCGCGGGTGGTGGCGAGGGTCCAGCCGACGTCGGACGGGTCGAGCCCCGGGTGCGTGTCGAGGTGGCCGAGGAGCGCGGCGGCCTGACCGGCGAGCGCGGCGGGCGTCTTGGCGGTGAGCAGCCACGGCACGGCGAGGCCCTGCGGTCCGGTACGGTCGGGCTGGGCGGGGGCGGGCGGGGCCTGTTCGAGGATGACGTGGGCGTTGGTGCCGCTGATGCCGAAGGACGACACTCCGGCCCGGCGCGGACGGTCGGTGCGGGGCCAGGGCCGTTCCTCCGTCAGCAGGCGCACCTGCCCGGCGTCCCAGTCGACCTTCGTGGACGGCCGGTCCACGTGCAGGGTCCTCGGCAAGACCCCGTTGCGCATCGCCATGACCATCTTGATCACACCCGCCACTCCGGCTGCGGCCTGGGTGTGACCGATGTTGGACTTCACCGACCCCAGCCACAGCGGGGCGTCAGAGGGGCGCTCCTGGCCGTAGGTGGCCAGCAGCGCCTGCGCCTCGATCGGGTCGCCCAGCGTCGTGCCCGTACCGTGCGCCTCCACCACGTCCACGTCGGCGGTGGTGAGGCGGGCGTTCTCCAGGGCTTCGAGGATGACGCGTTCCTGGGAGGGGCCGTTGGGGGCGGTGAGACCGTTGGAGGCGCCGTCCTGGTTGACGGCGGTGCCACGGACGACGGCCAGGACCTCGTGGCCGTTGCGGCGGGCGTCGGAGAGGCGTTCCACGACCAGGACGCCGACGCCCTCGCCCCACACGGTCCCGGCCGCCGCGTCGGCGAAGGCGCGGGTGCGGGCGTCGGGGGCGAGCGCGCCCTGCCGGCTGAACTCGATGAACGTCTCCGGGGTGGCCATGACGGCGACGCCGCCGACCAGGGCGAGGCCGGACTCGCCCTGCCGGAGCGACTGGGCGGCCAGGTGCAGCGCCACCAGCGAGGAGGAGCAGGCGGTGTCGACGGACAGCGACGGGCCCTCCAGGCCGAGGGTGTAGGCGACGCGGCCGGAGATGATGCTGCCGGAGCCGAAGCTGCCGAAGTAGTCGTGGTACTGGACGCCGGCGAACACGCCGGTGCGGCTGCCCTTGAGGCTGTGCGGGTCGATGCCCGCGTTCTCCAGCGCCTCCCAGGACGCCTCCAGCAGCAGCCGCTGCTGCGGGTCCATGACGAGGGCTTCCTTGGGGCTGATGCCGAAGAACGCGGCGTCGAACGCGCCCGCGTCGTGCAGGAAGCCGCCCTCGCCGACGTAGGAGGTGTCGGGGCGCTGCCGGGCGGGGTCGACGACGCGGTCCACGTCCCAGCCACGGTTGGCGGGGAACGCGGTGATGGCGTCGGTGCCGTCGGCGACCAGCCGCCACAGGTCCTCCGGAGTGCGGACGTCGCCCGGGTAGCGGCACGCCATGCCCACGATCGCCAGCGGCTCGTCCGCGCGGGCCTTGACGGTGCGGCGTCCACGGTGGGCCCCGGTCCGGGCGCCGCCGTCGACCAGGGTGCCGAGGTGGGCGGCGAGCGCTTCGGGCGAGGGGTGGTCGAAGACGAGGGTGGCGGCCAGCCGCCGGCCCAGCTCGGCGGAGAGGGAGTTGCGCAGTTCGATGGCGGCGAGCGAGTCGAAGCCGAGCTCCTTGAAGGCCCGGTCGGTCTCCACGCTCCGGGGGTCCGCGTGTCCGAGGACGGCGGCGACATGGGTGCGGACCGTGTGCAGCAGGGCCTCGGCGCGTTCCTCGTCGCCGAGCGCGGCCATGCGCTCGGCGAAGCCGGCGTCGGTGCCCTGCGCCACGGCTTCCCGGCGTACCGGGCGGCCCGCCAGTGCGCGGAAGACGGGGGCGAGGCCGCCGCCCTGGGCGCGCAGCGCGGGCAGGGCGAGCCGCACCGGTGCCAGCGCGGGACGGCCGGCGCGCAGTGACCGGTCGAACAGGGCGGTGCCCTCCTCGGCCGACAGGGCGGTCATGCCGCCGCGGGCCATCCGGGCGCGGTCGGCCTCGTCCAGGGAGCTGGTCATGCCGCCCGTCGGGGCCCACGGTCCCCACGCCAGGGACAGCGCGGGCAGGCCCTGGGCGTGGCGGTGCGCGGCCAGGGCGTCCAGGAGGGCGTTGGCGGCGGCGTAGTTGCCCTGGCCGGGGGCGCCGACGGTGCCGGCGACGGACGAGAACAGCACGAACGCCCCGAGTCCGCCGGTGAGTTCGTGGAGGTGGAGGGCGCCGAGCGCCTTCGGCGCGAGGACCGTGTCGATCCGCTCGGGGGTGAGCGAGGAGACGACGCCGTCGTCCAGGACGCCGGCGGCGTGGACGACCGCGGTGAGCGGGCGGTCGGCCGGGATGCCGGCGAGGACGGCGGCGAGGCCGTCGCGGTCGCCGGTGTCGCAGGCGTGGGCGGTCGCGGTGGCGCCGAGGGCGGCGAGCTCGGCGATCAGGTCGTCGGCGCGGCCCGACCGGCTGAGCAGGGCGAGGTGCCGGACGCCGTGGGCGGTGACCAGGTGGCGGGCGATCACCGGGCCGAGGCCGCCGGTGGCGCCGGTCAGCAGGACGGTCCCCTCGGGGTCGATCTCCCACGGCGCTGACGCCTCGGGTATTTCCGCGCGCACCAGCCGGGCGGCGTGGGCGGTGCCGGCCCGCACGGCGATCTGCGGTTCGCCGGAGGCCAGGACGGCGGGCAGGACGGTGTCGGCGTCCGCGCCCGGTTCGAGGTCGAGCAGGACGAACCGGTCCGGGTTCTCCGACTGCGCGGACCGCACCAGGCCCCAGACGGCCGCGCCGGCCAGGTCGGGCACGTCCTCCCCCGCGACGCCGACCGCTCCGTGGGTGACGACGGCCAGCGGGCGGGGGTCGTCGTCCTGGAGGGCGGCGAGCGCGGTGCGCAGCGCCTCCCGTACGGCGCCGGGGTCGCTGCCGGGCGTGCTGCGCAGCACCCGGTGGGCGGTGTCGGGGGCGTCGGCGTCCAGGGGCAGCGGCTGCCAGTCGAGGGTGAACAGGGCGTCGGCGGTGGTGTCGCGGGCGGCGCGCAGGTTCGTGAGCGGGCGGGAGGCGAGCGAGGTGACCGTGGCGACGGGGGCGCCGGTGGCGTCGGCCAGGTCGACGGCGAAGGCGTGGTTCCCGGTGGGCACGAGCCGGGCCCGCAGCACGGAGGCGCCGACGGCGTGCAGGGTGACACCGGCGAACATGAACGGCAGCCGGGCGGTGTCGTCGGCGGTACCGTCGCCGAGCAGGGCGAGAGCGTGCAGGGCGGCGTCGAAGGCGGCCGGGTGCAGCCCGAAGCGGGGCGCGTCGGCGGCGGGCCGCTCGGGCAGCCGTACCTCGGCGTACAGCTCCTCGCCGCGCCGCCAGGCGGCGGTCAGGGCCTGGAAGGCGGGCCCGTACGCCAGTCCGGCGGCGGCGTGCCGCTGGTACAGCCCGTCCGTGTCGAGGGGTTCGGCGTCCTCGGGGGGCCAGACGTCCAGACGGCTGCCCGGCGTACCGGTGTCCGCGGTGAGGAGGCCGGAGGCGTGCAGGGTCCACGGTTCGTCGGCGGGCAGGCTCTCGGCACGGGCGTACACCTGCACCGTGCGGGCGCCGGACGGGTCGGGCGCCCCGACGGCGACCTGGACGCGCACACCGTCGTCCGGGGGCAGCACCAGCGGTACTTCGAGGGCGAGTTCCTCCAGGCGTCCGCAGCCGACCTGGTCGCCGGCGCGGACGGCGAGTTCGACCATGGCGGTGCCGGGGACGACGACCGAGCCGCCGACGACGTGGTCGGCGAGCCAGGCGTGGGTGCGCACCGACAGCCGCCCGGTGAGCACGGCGCCGTCGGAGTCGGCGAGCACGGTGGCCGCGCCGAGCAGCGGGTGGTCGGCGGGGTCCAGTCCGGCGGAGCCGACGTCGCCGACCGGTGCGGTGGTCTCGGGCCAGAACCGCTCGCGCTGGAAGGCGGTGGTGGGCAGGTCGACGGTGCGGGCGCCGGTGAACAGCGCGGTCCAGTCCACGGCGGCGCCGCCGGTGTAGAGCTGGGCCACGGCGGTGAGCAGGGTCTCGGTCTCGTCGCGTTCGCGGCGGGTGGCGGCGGCGAGTACGGCGTCGGTGCCGGTGCCGTCGGTGGCCAGGCACTCGCGGGCCATGGCCGTGAGCACGGCGTCCGGGCCGAGTTCGAGGAAGCGGGTGACGCCCTCGGCGGCGAGGGCGCGTATCCCGTCGTGGAAGCGGACCGCCTCGCGCACGTGCCGCACCCAGTAGTCGGGGCCGGCGATGTCCTGGGTGGCGAGGGCGCCGGTGACGTTGGAGACGACGGGGACGGTGGCGCGGTGGTAGGTCAGGGACTCGGCGACCGCCCGGAACCCGTCCAGCATCGGTTCCATGAGCGGCGAGTGGAAGGCGTGCGAGACCGTCAGACGGCGGCTCTTGGCGAAGTGGGCGGCCACCGCCTCGGCCTCGGCCGCGTCCCCGGAGATCACCACGGACTCGGGGCCGTTGACGGCGGCGATGCCGACCCGCTCGGTGAGCAGCGGGCGGACCTCCTCCTCAGAGGCGCGCAGGGCGATCATCGCGCCGCCCTCGGGCAGCGCCTGCATGAGCCGGCCGCGCGCGGCCACCAGTGTGGTCGCGTCCTTCAGGTCCAGGACGCCGGCCACGTGGGCGGCGGCGATCTCGCCGATGGAGTGGCCGGCCAGGTAGTCGGGCGTGAGCCCCCAGGACTCCACCAGGCGGTACAGCGCGACCTCGAAGGCGAACAGCGCCATCTGGGTGCGGGCGGTGCGGTTCAGCGGCTCGGGGTCGTCGCCGAGCACGAGGTCGCGCAGCTCGTCGTCGCCGAAGTGCGCGCAGATCTCGTCGAAGGCACGGGCGAAGACCGGGAAGTGCGCGTGCAGCTCCCGGCCCATGCCGGCGCGCTGGGCGCCCTGACCGGTGAACAGGAAGGCGGTCTGTCCCTTGCGGACCCGGCCCGAGGCGGCGCCCGGACCGCCGTCGGCGACCCGGGTCACGGCGGTCAGGAGCGCGTCGCGGTCCGAGCCGAGGACGACGGCCCGGTACGGGTGGGCCGTGCGGGTGGCGGCCAGGGAGTGCGCCACGTCCACCGGGTCGAGCTCACCGGCGGCGGCCACCAGGCGGGCGGCCTGCTCGCGCAGGGCGCGTTCGGTGCGGCCGGAGAGCACCCACGGCACCAGCGGCGGTGCCGTACGCGGCTCGGTCCGGGCCGGTTCCTCGGCGGGGGCCTCCTCCAGGATGGTGTGCGCGTTGGTGCCGCTGGCGCCGAAGGAGGAGACGGCGGCCCGGCGCGGGCGGCCGGGGTCGGGCCAGGGCCGGTTCTCCGTCAGCAGCCGCACCTGCCCCTGACCCCAGTCGACCTTGGTGGACGGCTCGCCGGCGTGCAGCGTCTTCGGCAGCACGCGGTGCCGCATCGCCATGACGGCCTTGATGATGCCGGCGACGCCGGCCGCGGCCTGGGTGTGGCCGATGTTGGACTTCACCGACCCGAGCCACAACGGGGTGTCCGCGGGCCGGTCCTGTCCGTAGGTGGCGAGCAGCGCCTGGGCCTCGATCGGGTCGCCGAGCGTGGTCCCGGTGCCGTGTGCTTCCAGCAGGTCCACGTCGGCGGCGGTGAGCCGCGCCCCGGCGAGCGCGGCGCGGATGACACGCTGCTGGGACGGCCCGTTGGGGGCGGTCAGGCCGTTGGAGGCGCCGTCCTGGTTGACGGCGGAGCCGCGGACGACGGCCAGCACCTCGTGACCGTTGCGGCGGGCGTCGCTGAGCCGTTCCAGCACCAGCATGCCGGCGCCCTCGCTCCAGCCGGTGCCGTCCGCCGCGTCCGCGAAGGACTTGCAGCGGCCGTCGAGGGCCAGGCCGCGCTGCCGGCTGAAGGCGATGAAGTTGCCCGGCGTGGCCATCACGGTGGCGCCGCCCGCGAGGGCGAGGGTGCACTCCTTGTTGCGCAGCGCCTGGACGGCCAGGTGTACGGCGACGAGGGCCGAGGAGCAGGCGGTGTCGATGGTGACGGCCGGGCCCTCCAGGCCCAGGGTGTAGGAGATGCGGCCGGAGATCACGGCGGCCAGCACGCCGGTGCCGAGTGCGGCCTCGCTGTCCTCCGGCATCCTTGCCAGCAGGTCCTTGTAGTCCTGGCCGTTGGTGCCGGCGAACACCCCGATCCGGGCGCCGTGCGCGGAGTCGGGGGCGATGCGGGCGCGTTCCAGGGCCTCCCACGACACCTCCAGCAGCAGCCGCTGCTGGGGGTCCATCGCGACCGCCTCACGGGGGCTGATGCCGAAGAAGTCCGGTTCGAACCCGGCCGCGTCGGCGAGGAACCCGCCGCGCGTGACGTAGCTCTTGCCGGTGGCGTCCGGGTCGGGGTCGTACAGCGCGTCGAGGTCCCAGCCGCGGTCGTCGGGGAAGTCGCCGATGGCGTCGGCGCCGTCGTGGACGAGCCGCCAGAACTCCTCCGGGGTGGTCACGCCGCCGGGGAAGCGGCAGCTCATCCCGACGATGGCGATGGGTTCCCGGTCCTGGGTCTCCACCTCGCGCAGCCGCTGCCGGGTCTGGGCCAGGTCGGCGGAGACCCGCTTGAGGTAGGAGAGCAGCTTTTCGTCGTTGGTCATCGGGTGTCGCCACTCCTGTGCGAAGAGGTGGACTGCGGTGGGGCCGGGGTGTCGTGGGAGGGTGGGGTCACGCCGAGCCGAGTTCGTTGTCGATGAAGGCGAAGACGTCGTCGGCGGAGGCCTCCTCCAGCCGTCCGGCGAGGGCGGCGGCGTCCTGGCCGAGGGTCTTGTTCAGGTCGCCCAGCAGCGACTGGAGGCGGGCGGTGATCCGTCCCTGCTCGATGTCCTCGGCGGTGAGGTCGCCGAGCCGGGCCGCGACCCGGTCGAGCTCGGCGAGGACGGAGTCCACGGAGGTGTCGGCGCCCGCTAGTTCGGTGCCCAGGTACTTGGCGAGGGCGGCGGGGGTGGCGTAGTCGAAGATGAGGGTCGCCGGCAGCGGCACCCCGGCGGCGCCGCTGATCCGGTTGCGCAGGTCGACGGAGGTGAGCGAGTCGAAGCCGAGGTCGCGGAAGGCGGTGGTGGGCTCGACGGCGTCGGCACGGCCGTAGCCGAGGACCGCGGCGGCCTGGCCGCACACCAGGTCCTGGAGCGCGCGCTCGCGTTCGCCGCCGGTGAGGCCGGCCAGCTTCTCGGCGAAGCCGTCGGTCGCGTTCGTGTCGGCGGAACCGGCCGGGCCGCGCCGCGCCTCGGGCAGCGCGGACAGCAGGGCGCTGGGCCGGGTCGCGGTGAACGCGGCCGCGAACGCGGACCAGTCGACGTCGGCGACGGTGACGGTGGTGTCGCCGCCGTCCAGGGCGCGGCGCAGCGCGGTCAGCGCGCGGCCGGGGTCGAGCAGGGACATGCCCATCGCGCGGGCGGCCGAGCGGACGGTGCCGTGCGCGGCCATGCCGTCGCCGCCCCACGGTCCCCAGGCGATCGAGGTGGCGGGCAGTCCGGCGGCGCGCCGGTGCTCGGCGAGGGCGTCGAGGAAGGCGTTGGCGGCGGCGTAGTTGGCCTGCCCCGCGCCGCCGACGGTGGCGGTCAGCGAGGAGAACAGCACGAACGCCGACAGCTCCCGGTCCGCGGTGAGTTCGTGCAGGTGGCGGGCGGCGTCGGCCTTGGGGGCGAGGACACCGGCGAACCGGTCGGGGGTGAGCGCGTCCAGGACGCCGTCGTCGAGGACGCCGGCCAGGTGGAGCACGGCGGTCAGGGGGTGCTCCGCCGGTACGGAGTCCAGCAGCGCGGTCAGCGCCTTCCGGTCGGCGACGTCGCAGGCGGCGAGGGTCACCCGGGTGCCGGCGTCGGTGAGTTCGCGGACGAGGTCGGCGGCGCCGGGCGCGTCCGTGCCGCGGCGGGAGGTCAGCAGCAGGTGGTCGGCGCCCTCGGCGGCGAGCCACCGGGCGACGGCCGCGCCGACGGCGCCGGTGGCCCCGGTGACGAGCACCGTGCCGGACGGCTTCCATGGGGCGCCGGGGCGGGCCGGCGCGTGCTCCAGCCGGCGGCCGTAGGCGCCGGACTCGCGGACGACGACCTGGTCCTCGCCGCCGGCGTCGCCGAGCAGCGCGGCCAGCCGGGCCACGGTCCGCGGGCCGACCTCGGCGGGCAGGTCGACCAGGCCGCCCCAGCGGTCGGGGTGTTCGAGGGCGGCGACCCGGCCGAGGCCCCACACCGGGGCCTGGTCGAAGCCGGTGGCGGTGGCGGCCGTGCCGTGGGCGACGGCGTCGCGGGTGACGCACCACAGCGGGGCGGTGATCCCGGCGTCGCCGAGTGCCTGCACGAGGGCGGCGGTCGCGGTGAGTTCGGTGGCCGGTGCCAGCAGGGACAGCACGCCGTCGACGCCGCCCCGGCCGGCGAGCAGCCCGGCCAGCTCGGCACGGTCCGCCGTCTGCGGTGCCGTGAGGGTGTCGACGCGCAGGCCCTGATCGGTGAGCCCGGTCAGGACGGCCGTGGTCCACGGGTCGCCGGCCGCCGGGACGACGGCCAGCCAGTGGCCGCCGAGCGCGGGGATGGCGGCGGGGGCCAGCGGTTCCCAGGCGACGCGGTAACGCCAGCCGTCGGCGGCGGCGTTGGCCTGCCGCTGCTCGTGCCAGGCGGCCAGGGCCGGTACGACGGCGGCGACGGAGGTCTCGTCGGCGACGCCGAGGGTGGCGGCGACGGCGGTGACGTCCTGGTCCCGGACCAGCTCCCAGAACGGATCGGCGGCGTCCCCTCCCGCGCGGGCCGCCCCGGCGCGCTCGGCCTGGAGGATGGGGGCGTCCTCCCAGTGCCGGTCGCGGCGGAACGGGTAGGTGGGCAGGTCGACCTTGCGGCCCCCGGCGAACACGGCCCTCCAGTCGGGGCCGGTGCCGGTCAGGTGCAGTCGGCACACGGCGTCGACGAGGGCGGCGTCCTCGGCGCGGTCGCGGCGCTGGGTGGCGATGACGTGCGGTACGACGTCCTGCGCCATGGTGGCGAGCACGGCGTCGGGGCCGACCTCCAGGAAGCGGGTGGCGCCCTCGGCGGCCAGCGCGGTGACGCCCTCGTGGAAGCGGACGGCCTCGCGGACGTGCCGCACCCAGTAGTCGGGTGAGGTGAGTTCGTCGGCCAGGCGGCCGGTGACGTTGGAGACGACCGGGAGGCGGGGCTCGTGGAAGGTGAGGCCCGCCAGCACCTCGCGGAACGCGTCGAGCATGGGGTCCATGCGGTGGGAGTGGAAGGCGTGCGACACGGTCAGCCGCCTGGTCTTGTCGAAGCGGGCGGCCACGGCGGCGACGGCCTCCTCGTCACCGGAGACGACCACCGCGCGGGGGCCGTTGACGGCCGCGATGTCGACGCCGTCGGTGAGCAGCGGCGCGACCTCGGCCTCGGCGGCCAGCAGGGACACCATGGCGCCGCCCGCCGGGAGTTCCTGCATCAGCCGGCCACGGGCGGCGACCAGGGCGACCGCGTCGGGCAGGTCCAGGACGCCGGCGACGTGCGCGGCGACGACCTCGCCGATGGAGTGCCCGGCGAGCAGGTCCGGGCGGATGCCCCAGTGCTCCAGCAGCCGGTACAGGGCGGTCTCGAAGGTGAACAGCGCGGCCTGCGTGTAGACGGTCCGGTGCAGCGGGGAGGAGTCGGTGTCCTGGTCGTACATCACCTCGCGCAGGGGCCGGTCCAGGTGGGCGTCGAAGGCGGCGCAGATCTCGTCGAAGGCGGCGGCGAACACCGGGAACGCGGCGTGCAGGGTGCGGCCCATGCCGGGACGCTGGGAGCCCTGGCCGGAGAACAGCACGCCGAGCCGGCCGGGTTCGGGGGCCACGACGGCGGCCTGGCTGCCGTCGGCGACGGCGCGCAGACCGGCCAGCAGCTCGTCCCGGTCGCGGCCGGTGACGGCGGCCCGGTGGGTGAACACGGTGCGCGTGGTGGCGAGCGAGTACCCGACGTCGTACGGGTCGAGGTCACCGGCGACGGCGAGCAGCCGCTCCGCCTGCCGCTGGACGGCGTCGGCGCCCTTGCCGGACAGCACCCACGGTACGACGGGCAGCGCGGCCCGCTCCTGCGGCGCCCCGTCCGCCTCGACGGGCGGTGCCTCCTCCAGGATGGTGTGGGCGTTGGTGCCGGAGATGCCGAAGGAGGAGACACCGGCGCGGCGCGGGCGGCCGTCGGGGGTGTCCCAGGGGCGGGGCTCGGTGAGCAGGCGGACGTCGCCCGCGCTCCAGTCGACGGCGGTGGACGGTGTCTCCACGTGCAGGGTGCGGGGCAGGGTGCCGTGGCGCATCGCCATGACCATCTTGATGACGGCACCGACACCGGCGGCGGCCTGCGGATGGCCCATGTTGGACTTGATGGAGCCCAGCCAGACGGGCCGGCCCTCCGGCCGGTCCTGCCCGTAGGCGGCGATGACGGCCTGCGCCTCGATGGGGTCGCCGAGCGTGGTGCCGGTGCCGTGCGCCTCGACCGCGTCGATGTGGTGCGGGGCGAGCTGGGCGTCGGCGAGGGCCTGGCGGATGACGCGGATCTGGGCGGGGCCGCTGGGCGCGGTGAGGCCGTTGGAGGCGCCGTCCTGGTTGACGGCGGAGCCGCGGACGACGGCCAGCACCTCGTGGCCGTTGCGCAGGGCGTCCGACAGGCGCTCCACGAGCAGCATGCCGGCGCCCTCGGCCCAGGCGGCGCCGGCCGCGTCGTCGGAGAAGGAGTGGCAGCGGCCGTCGGGGGACAGCGCGCGGCGCTCGCTGAACTCGATGAACATCTCCGGGCTGGCCATGACGGCGGCGCCGCCGGCCAGCGCCAGGGAGCACTCCCCCTTGCGCAGCGACTGGATCGCCGAGTGCAGCGCGACCAGGGAGGAGGAGCAGGCGGTGTCCATGGTGACCGCCGGTCCCTCCAGGCCGAGGGTGTAGGCGATGCGGCCGGAGACGATGCTGCCGGAGATGGTGCCGCCGATGTAGTCGTGGTGCATCAGGCCGACGAACACGCCGGTGGGGGTGCCCTTCACCGTGGTGGGGTCGATACCGGCCCGCTCGAAGGCCTCCCAGGTGACCTCCAGCAGCAGCCGCTGCTGCGGGTCGGTGCCGGGCGCGTCCTTGGGGCTGATGCCGAAGAAGGCGGGGTCGCACTCGGCGGCGTCGTGCAGGAAGCCGCCGTGGCGGACGTAGCTCTTGCCGGGGGCGCCGGGCTCGGGGTCGTAGATCGCCTCGACGTCCCAGCCGCGGTCGGCCGGGAACTCGGTGACGACGTCGATGCCTTCGTCGACGACGCGCCAGAGGTCCTCGGGGGTGCGCACGCCGCCGGGGTAGCGGCAGCCCATGCCGATGATGGCGACGGGCTCGTGGTCCTGCTCCTCCAGCTCCCGTACGCGGCGGCGGCTGCGCTCCAGCTCGGTCGTGGCCCGCTTGAGGTAGTCGCGGAGCTTGCCGGCCGTGGCCGAGTCTTCCATCACAGGGCTCCCAGTTCGTTGTCGATCCTGGCGAAGAGTTCTTCGTCGCTGGCGTCGCGGACGTCGGCCGGCGACCCGGGCTCGGTGGGGCGCGCGTGGCTGTCCTGCCAGCCGCGCAGCAGCGCTTCGAGGCGCGCGGTGACGCGGGCGTGGCTGCCGTCCTGGTCGGGCAGGGCGTGCAGGGCGGCTTCGAGACGGTCCAGTTCGGCCAGCGCGGAGCGGGCCTGGTCGGCCGGTCCGGGCACGAGCGCGGTCTTGAGGTGGGCGGCGAGGGCGTGGGGCGTGGGCTGGTCGAACACCAGCGTCGCCGGGAGGCTCAGGCCGGTGGCGCCGGCGAGGAGGTTGCGCAGTTCGACGGCGGCGAGCGAGTCGAAGCCCATCTCCTGGAAGGCGCGCCCCGGGTCGACCGACTCCGGCGAGGGGTGCCCGAGGACGCCGGCGACATGGGTGCGGACCAGCTCCAGCAGGGCGCGGTCCCGGTCGGCGTCCGGCAGCGGCGCCAGCCGCTCGCGCCAGGAGCCGGCGGGGGCGCCCGCGGCGGGCTCGGCGCCGCGCCGCCGGGCCGGCCGCACCAGGCCGCGCAGCAGGGCGGGTACGCCGTCCGGCCGGGCGCGCACCGCCGCGGCGTCCAGGCGCACGGGCACCAGGACGGCGTCCTCGCCGCCGAGCCCGGTGTCGAAGGCGCGCAGTCCCTGGGCCGGGGTGAGCGGCGGCAGGCCGAGCCGGCGCAGCCGTTCCAGGTCGGCGGCGTCGATGCCGGCGCTCATGCCGCCGGAGCCGGACCACAGGCCGTAGGCGAGGGAGACGGCGGGCAGGCCGAGCGGCCGGCGGTGGGCGGCGAGGCCGTCGAGGAAGGTGTTGGCCGCGGCGTAGTTGGCCTGGCCGCCGCCGACCAGCAGACCGGCCGTGGAGGACAGCAGGACGAACGCCGACAGGTCGGTGTCGCGGGTCAGTTCGTGCAGGTTCCAGGCGGCGTCCACCTTGGGCCGCAGCACCCGGTCGACCTTGTCCGCGTCCAGGGCGGCCAGCACACCGTTGTCGACGACACCGGCGGCGTGCACCACCGCCCGCACCTCATGCGCGGCGAGCAGAGCGGCCAGGTCGTCCCGGTCGGCGGCGTCGCACCGGGCGAGGGTCACCTCGGCGCCCGACTGGGCGAGTTCGTCACGGAGTTCGGCAGCGCCGGGGGCGTCCGCGCCACGCCGGCCGGCCAGCAGCAGGTGCCGTACGCCGTGCTCGGTGACCAGGTGACGGGCGATCAGCGCGCCGAGGCCACCGGTGCCGCCGGTGATCAGGACGGTGCCGTCCGGGTCCCAGGCGAGCGGCTCGCCGGCCTTGGCGCGGGCCAGCCGCGGCACCCGGACCTCGCCGTCCCGCACCGCGACCTCCGGTTCACCGGCGGCGAGCGCGGCGGCGAGGGCGGGGCCCGTGGCGGCGCTGCCGTCGCTGTCGACCAGCAGGAACCGGCCGGGGTTCTCGGCCTGGGCGGCGCGTACGAGTCCGTACAGCGGGGCGTGGGTGAGGTCCCCGGTCCGCAGCAGCACGGCGAGCCGGCTGCCGGCCCGGCGGTCGTCGGCCGGCCAGGCGCGGAGGAGGTCCAGGGTGGCGTTCACCCGGCCGCGGACGAGGACGGGGAGGTCCGCCACGGGGGCGGGGGCGGGGGGTACGGGCAGGAGGACCAGGTCGGGGACGGGGTCGGCGGTGGTGAGGGCGGCGAGGTCGGGGTAGAAGGGGGCGTCGAGGGCGGTGTCGTGGGTGCCGCTTCCCGCCGTACCGGTGCCGCCGTCGCGGGTCTCGCCCGCGCCACTGTCGCCCAGGCCGACGCCGGCCGCCTCGCCACCGTGCGGGCCGGAGCCGCCGAAGCCGCACACCGCCAGGGCGGGGACATCGGTGGTCGCAGGGAGCGGTGCCGGGACGAGGTCGACCCGGTACAGCGGATCGTCGCCGTCCCCGGCGAGCTGGTCGGCGGAGACGGGGCGGGCCACGAGACTGCGCACGGTCGCGACGGGCGCTCCGGCGGCGTCGGCGAGGGTGAGGGTGACGGCCTCGGGGCCGGACGGGGTGAGGTGCAGGCGCAGGGTGTCGGTGCCCGCCGCGTGCAGGGTGACGCCGCCCCAGGCGAACGGCAGCACCGCCTGGCCGCCGGGCAGGTCCAGCAGGTTGACGTGCAGGACGGCGTCCAGCAGCGCCGGGTGGACGGCGAACGCGGCGGCGGTGGCGCGGGCGCCCTCGGGCAGGGCCGCCTCGGCGAACAGCTCGTCCCCGCGGCGCCACATGGCGCGCAGCCCCTGGAAGACCTCGCCGTAGCCGTAGCCGGTGCGGGCCAGGTCCGGGTAGAGGCCGTCCAGGTCGACGGGTTCCGCGTCCCGGGGCGGCCAGTCGGTCAGACCGGCCGGGGACGTCGCGTCGGCGGGTGCGGTGGTGAGAACGCCGGCGGCGTTGCGGGTCCACGGGGCCTCGGGGCTGTCCGCGCGGCGGGACCAGACGGTCAGCTCCCGTCGTCCGTCCCGCTCGGGGCCGACGGCGGCCTGTACGGAGAGTGCGCCCTGCTCGGGCAGGAGCAGCGGGGCGTGCAGGGTGAGTTCCTCGACGGTGTCGCAGCCGGTGCGCTCGGCGGCCTGGAGGGCCATCTCCACGAAGCCGGTACCCGGCAGCAGCACGGTGCCGTGGACGGCGTGGTCGGCCAGCCACGGGTGGGAGGCGAGGGAGAGCCGGCCGGTGAGGACCGCGCCGCCGGTGTCGGGCAGGTCGGTCGCGGCGGTGAGCAGCGGATGCCCGGTGGCGCTCTGCCCGAGGCCGTCGGCGTCGCCGCTGCCGCCGGAGGTGGCCTCCAGCCAGAGGCGTTCACGCTGGAAGGCGTAGGTGGGCAGCTCGGTGCGGCGGGCGCCGTGCGGGGCGAAGAACGCCGCCCAGTCCACGGCGGTGCCGGCCGCGTGCAGCCGGGCCACGGCCGTGACCAGGTCGCGTTCCTCGTCGCCCTCGCGGCGCAGCCCGGCGACGGTCACGCTGTCCTCGGGCAGGCAGTCCACGGCCAGGGCGGTGAGGGCCGCGTCGGGGCCGACTTCGAGGAACGTCCGGACGCCCAGCTCGTGCAGGGTGGTCAGGGCGGGGGCGAAGCGGACGGTCTCCCGGACGTGGTCCACCCAGTGGTCCGGGGTGGTCAGCCGGCCGGGTTCGGCGAGGGCGCCGGTGAGCGTGGAGACGACCGGGATGCGCGGCTCCGCGTAGGAGCACGCGGCGGCGGCCTTCGCGAAGTCGGCGAGCATCGGCTCCATCAGCGGCGAGTGGAACGCGTGCGACACCATCAGCCGCCTGCTCTTCCCGAAGCGGGCGGCGAGGGCGTCGACGGCCTCCTCGGCACCCGAGACGACCACCGACCGGGGGCCGTTGACGGCGGCGAGACCGACCCGGTCGTCCAGGTGGGGGGCGACCTCGTCCTCACCGGCGCGCAGCGCGGCCATGGCGCCACCCGGGGGCAGGGCGGCCATCAGGGTGCCGCGCGCGAGCACGAGCCGGACGGCGTCCGGCAGGGACAGCACGCCGGCGACGTGCGCGGCGGCGAGTTCGCCGACGGAGTGCCCGGCCACGAAGTCGGGGGTCACGCCCCAGGACTCCAGGAGGCGGTACAGGGCCACCTCGGTGGCGAACAGGGCGGCCTGTGCGTAGTCGGTCCGGGTCAGCGACTCGGCGTCGGTGTCGATCACTTCGGTGAGCGGCCGGTCCAGGCCCCGGTCGGCGAGCGCGCACACCGCGTCGAAGGCCTCGGCGTACACCGGGAAGGCCCGGCGCAGGGCCCGGCCCATGGCGGGCCGCTGCGCTCCCTGGCCGGTGAACAGGAACGCCGTCTTGCCACCGACGGGGGTGAGCGGAGTCGCGGCGGCGAGCGCGGCGAGCAGTTCGCCGGTGTCCCGGCCGACCGCGACGGCGCGGTGCTCGAAGTGGGCACGGGTCGTGGCCAGCGACAGCCCGAGGTCGGCCGGGCGTGCGTCGGGGTGGGCGTCGACGTGGTCACGCAGGCGCGCGAGCTGGTCGGTGAGGGCCTGCCGGGTGCGGCCGGTGACGATCCAGGGGACGTGACCACCGTCCCTGACCGGCGAGTTGACGCCGCCCTCGGCTGAAGCCGCCTCATCGGACGACGGATCGGCGGAAGCCGGCTCGCCGGAGGCCGGGTCGGCGGGTGCCTGCTCCAGCACGACATGCGCGTTGGTGCCGCTGATGCCGAAGGAGGAGACGGCGGCGCGGCGGGGCCGCCCGGTGGCGGGCCACGGACGCCGCTCCAGGGCCAGTTCGACGGCGCCGGCGCTCCAGTCCACCTGGTCGGTGGGGGCGTCGACGTGGAGGGTGGGCGGCACCTCGCCGTGCCGCATGGCCAGCACCATCTTGATGACGCCCGCGACACCGGCGGCGGCCTGGGTGTGCCCGAGGTTGGACTTCACGGAGCCGAGCAGCAGCGGCCGGTCGGCGGGGTGTTCGCGGCCGTACGTCGCGAGCAGTGCCTGCGCCTCGATGGGGTCGCCGAGGGAGGTGCCGGTGCCGTGCGCCTCGACCACGTCGATGTCGGCGGCGGTGAGCCCGGCACCGGCCAGCGCCTGCCGGATGACCCGCTGCTGGGACGGTCCGTTGGGCGCGGTCAGCCGGCTGCTGGCGCCGTCGGAGTTGACCGCGCTGCCCCGGATCACGGCGAGCACCGGGTGCCCGTTGCGCTGGGCGTCGGCGAGCCGTTCCAGCAGCAGCATGCCGGCGCCCTCGCCCCAGCCCGTGCCGTCCGCCGCCGCCGCGAACGCCTTGCAGCGGCCGTCCGGAGCCAGTCCGCGCTGCCGGCTGAAGTCGACGAACGTCTCCGGCGTGGACATCACGGTGACGCCGCCGGCCAGGGCGAGTGAGCACTCCCCCGCCTGTAGCGCCCGCACCGCCCAGTGCAGGGCGACCAGGGAGGAGGAGCAGGCGGTGTCGACGGTGACCACCGGGCCTTCGAGGCCGAAGGTGTAGGCGACGCGCCCGGAGGCGATGCTGGCTGCGCTTCCGTTGGCGAGGTAGCCGTCGAGGTCGTCCGGTACGGAGGTGAGGCGGGTGGCGTAGTCGTTGTACATCACGCCGGCGAACACGCCGGTACGGCTGCCGCGCAGGGAGGCCGGGACGATGCCGGCCCGCTCGAAGGCCTCGTAGGAGGTCTCCAGCAGCAGCCGCTGCTGCGGGTCCATGGCGAGGGCCTCGCGGGGGCTGACACCGAAGAAGTCGGGGTCGAAGTCGGCGGCGTCGTGCAGGAATCCGCCGGTGCGGGCGTAGGTCCTGCCGGGCCGCGCCGGGTCGGGGTCGTACAGGGCGTCCACGTCCCAGCCGCGGTCGGCGGGGAAGTCCGACACCGCGTCGGTGCCCGTCGCGACCAGCTCCCACAGCTCCTCGGGGGTGGTGACGCCACCCGGGTAGCGGCAGCCGATGCCGACGACGGCGATGGGGCCGTGTGCGCGTTGCTCGTTCTCGCGCAGCCGTCGCCGCGCCTCCCGCAGATCCGCGGTCGTCCGCCTGAGGTAGTCGAGCAGTTGCTCTTCGTTGTTCACCAGCGCGCCATCCGATCGAGATCGAAGTGAGGGCCTCGGCCGTGCGGATCGCCTCCGGACGGTTTCCGGTCCGCTTCCCCTCCGCTGTCGGAGGCTAGGCAGGCGCCGATGACGCGGGACACCCCTACGGCCCCCAGGGGCCCCCGAGACGGCTAAGGGGTCCCACGGGACCACGCGGCACGACGAACGGCGGGTCGTCCGGGCCGGTACCCTGCGGCGGGGCCGCTCGGTACGGCGCTCGGCGCAGGGCGATGAGCGCGATGGCGGCGGCCGCGCACACCGGTCCGGTGGTCTGCCGGCGGGTGAGCCGCTCGTGCAGGAAGCCCAGTGCCGGCAGGACCGGGATGGCCGGGTGGAGCGCGGACGGCACGGTGGCCACGGCCGTCAACCGGTGCCGCGTCGCGGCGAGACAGAGCAGGATGGCCACGGTCCCGACCGCACCGCCTGCGCCGGCCACCGCCGCGAGCCGGCCGGGCAGCGTCACCGGGGACCGGTACGGCGCGAGCACCGCGGCGATCACCATCACGGACGCGACCCGGCTGACGACCACGGGCCACGGACCACCGTCCGCCCCCACCTGGGCCATCGCGAGGAACTGCACCCCGAAGCCGGCGCTCGCGGCCACCGCGGCGGGCACTCCGGCGGTCACCGGCCCGACGGTACGGCGCCCCGTACCCGGCGCGGCGCTGCGACGGTCGGTGCCCGGCGCGGCAGAACGACCGTCCGTACTGCCGTCGCTCCTGCGCGCGACGAGCCCGTTCACGTAATGGGTGACACCGAAGCAGAGCGCGGAGGCCGGCGCCACTGCCTCACCCACGGGCCCACCCCGGCGACGGCGGCAGACCTTCCCGGTACGGTGGGACACCAGCGCACAGAGCCATACCGACGGCCCTGACCGGAATCCCGGTGATGATGACAACGAGCCCCGTCCCGGCGGGCGTTCGGGGTCAGGAGGTGCCGGCCGCGCGGTCGGCCGCCGCCTCCTTCAGGAGCGTGGTCAGCACATGGACGTCGGGCCTGCGGGCGGTGCCCGAGCGGCTGACCGAGAAGATCGTCCTGCTGACCGGTGTGACCAGCGGGTGCAGGCTGACACCGGCCTCGTCCGCCGGGACGGCCAGCCGGGGAGCCAGCGCGACGCCCGCACCGGCGGCCACCAGCGATGTCAGGACCGAGAAGTCACTGCTGCGTACGCGGATCTCGGGGACGAAGCCGGCGGCACCGCAGGTGCGCTGGATCATTTCGTAGCAGGAGGTCTCCGGGCCGGGCGTCAGCCACGGCTCGTGCGCGAGCGAGGTGAGGTCCACCGGCTTCCCGGGAGCCAGGCCCAGTCTGTCCGCGTGACCGGGCGGCAGGACGGCGACGACGGGGTCGTCCATGAGAACGTCGTGTTCGCTGCCCGAGGGGAAGCCGCGCGGCAGCACCGTGTAGCCGTGCACGACGGCCACATCGGTCTCCCGCCGGCGCAGGGCGTCCAACGCGTCGTCGGGTTCCAGCACGGTCAGACGGATCGTCAGCGCGCCCGCTGTTCCGTCCGCGAGCGCCTTGTACACGGCCGGCAGCAGCGTCCGGGCGGCCGAGGCGAACGCGGCCACCCGGATCTGTCCGCGCCGGCCACCGCGCAGGGCCGCGAGGTCGGACTCGGCCGCGGCGAGGTCGCCGAGGACCACCGCCGCGTGGGCCACCAGCAGCTCGCCGGCCGGGGTCAGCCGCAGAGTGCGCCCGTGCTTCTCGACGACGGGCATGCCGGCCTCCCGCTCCAGCGCGGCCAGCTGCTGGGAGACCGCGGGAGCGGTCAGGTGCAGGGCCTCGGCGGCGGCCGCGACCGTTCCATGGGTGGCCAGGTGATGGAGGATCCTGAGCCGACGTACGTCCAGCATCGGTCCAGCCTACGCCTTCCATAAAGGTCGTCTTTCGAAATGGGCAAGAAAACCTAACTGGACCTTATTGTCGCAGGCCATCATCGTGGAGCGGTGGCAACAAGGTTCGCTTCTCCCCGTTTCCTCGCCCTGGCCGGCACGGTCGTGCTGTGGGCCTCCGCGTTCCCGGCGATCCGTGTGGGCGTCGACGGGCTCGGCCTGGCGGCGCTGTCGTTCCTTCGCCTGGCCCTCGCCGCCGTGGCCCTGGCCGTGGCGGCGCCGTTCGGCCGGGTGCGGACACCGCGCCGGCGCGACCTGCCCCTGATCGCGGTGTGCGGCCTCACCGGCATGACCGCCTACCAGCTCCTGCTGAACTGGGGTGAGGTGCACGTGGCAGCCGGCACCGCCAGTCTGCTGATCGCCGTCGCCCCGGTCTTCAGCCTCCTCCTCGGCAGCGTCCTCCTGGCCGAGCCCCTGACCCGGACCATCGTGGCCGGCAGTGTCATCGCCCTCGCGGGAACCGCCGTGGTCACCCTGGCCGACGGGGTGTCCGGCTTCACCGCCGCGTCCCTGGTCGTCCTGGCCGCCGCCGTCGTCCAGGGTGTTTACCACTGCGCGACCAAGCCGCTGCTGCGGCGGTACACCGGCTTGGAGGTGGCCACCTACGCCATGGTCGCCGGCACCGTGTTCGCGTTGCCGCTCGCACCCGCGACGGTCCCCGCCGTGGTCCGTGCCCCCGCCGACGCGCTCGTGGCGGTCGCCTTCCTCGGACTCCTGCCGTCCGCTCTGGGCTTCGTGATCTGGGGTCACGCCGTCGCGCGACTCCCGCTCGCCGTGTCCACCGCCGCCCTGTACCTGGTACCGCCCGTGGCCCTGGCCGTGTCGTTCCTCTGGCTCGGCGAGGTCCCGGGCGTCGTCGAACTGCTCGGCGGAGTCGTGGTGGTGGCCGGCGTGGTCCTCATCAACCGCCGCCCGGACCGCCCCGCACCGGGCCCGGCTGCACGGTCCCGCGCCGGCGGGGCGCTCACCGGCACCGGTGCCCGGTCCGGGGATCACGGTTCACCCGCGGGCGGCCACGGGGGAACGGCTCTCCTCGGGGACGGCCGCGGGGAAACGACTCCCCTCGGGGACGGTCGTACGGAAGCGGGCCCGGTAGACCGTCGGTGAGATGCCCAGCGTGTTCTGGAAGGCCCGCCGCATGGCCTCCGCCGAGCCGAAGCCGGCGCGTGCCGCGACGGTGTCGACGGGCTCACCGCTCGCCTCCAGGAGGGCCTGGGCCGCTTCGAGCCGGACCGATTCGGCGTAGCGCCCGACCGTCATCCCGGTGTGCGCCCGGAAGAGCCGGCTCAGGTGACGTACGCTCACGCCGGCCCGGCGTGCCAGGGCGGTCAGGTCATGGTCCGCGCTCGGGTCCGCGCCGACGACGTCCATGACCTGCCGGACGACGGGGTGCGTGGACTCGCGCAGGGTCAGCCGCGCGCTGAACTGGGACTGACCGCCCGGGCGCGCCATGAAGACCACCAGCTCCCGCGCGACCTCGCGGGCCACGTCGGGACCGTGGTCCTCCTCGACCAGGGCCAGGGCGAGATCGATGCCCGCGGTCACTCCGGCCGAGGTGACGACGTTGCCGTCGCGGACGAACAGGGCGTCCGTCTCCACGGTCACACCGGGGTAGGCGAGCGCCAGTTCCCGGGCCAGTCGCCAGTGCGTGGCGGCCCGCCGTCCGTCGAGCAGCCCGGCCTCGGCCAGCATGAAGGCGCCGGCGCACACCGAGGCCACGCGGCGGGCCCGCCCGGCCAGTGCCGCCGTCCCGGCCACCAGCGCCGGGTCGGCGACGGCCTCCCGCCAGTCCCGCCGGCCCGGCACCACGAGCGTTCCCAGCCGCGCCGGCAGCTCCTCCCAGCTGCCGCCGGTGTCCAGCCGTACCTGGGCGGACGTGGCGACAGGGCCTCCCGCGGCGGACACGACCCGCACGTCGTACCGGGCCCCGTAGGCGTTCGCGGTCGTGAAGACCTCCGCGGGGCCGGCCACGTCCAGCAGCTGGACACCGGGGAAGGTCAGCACGGCCACGACATGCCGCGGGCGCGTGTCGCTCACTCCGGCCACGGCGATTCGAGGATGGTCCGCACGAAGTCGCCCCGCTCGAACCCCGGCACGTAGTGCTCCAGGACGTCGGCCTTGACGTTGCCGAACGTGGTCTCGGGCTTGGGACGGATGCCTTCGGTGAAGGCGTCGAGGATCTGCCGCTTGAAGTCGGGGCGGGGGTGCAGTGCGACGACGGCCGCGCGGTCGGCGGGGGCGATGTCGTGGTATCCGATGCCCAGCACGTCGTACTCCACACCGGCGGTGACCAGGGCCACCTCG
This sequence comes from Streptomyces sp. Ru62, assembly GCF_002920615.1. Classification (GTDB taxonomy): domain Bacteria; phylum Actinomycetota; class Actinomycetes; order Streptomycetales; family Streptomycetaceae; genus Streptomyces. The sequence continues at coordinate 42,830 of NZ_PQSU01000040.1, read as the reverse complement.
GGCTCCATGAACTCCGGGACGCCGGGCGTGGTGTGCAGGGCGATCGCCGTCCACACGCGGCGGATGCTGTCCTCGGGCACGTCGTGGTCCCGCAGGAACCGGCGGGCCGCGTCCGCCCCGTCGACCTCGAAGCGCCGGCCGCTGTCGTGGTAGCGCGCACCGAGGCCGAGGTCGTGGAACATGGCACCGATGTACAGCAGTTCCGGGTCGAAGCCGATGTCGCGCCGGCGGCCCTGCAAGGCGCCGAACAGGTAGACGCGGCGCGAGTGATGGTAGATCAGATCGCTCGTCTCGTCCCGCACGAGCTGGGTCGCCTCCCGGGCGAGCTTGGTGTCGGGCACGGTGACCCCGCCGGCCACGAACTCGTCAGCCATCTTTGCACCTCATGTTTGCCAGTCGTTTGCGCAATGGCGCTGTGACCTCAGTGTCGTCCCGCGGGGCCGGGCGGCACCATGTCCATAGGGACAGGCAGCCCTCAGATCCGGACATCCCCCGGTGTGACCGGCCGGGGTCCGGGCGGCGTCACACGTCCCGGTCACGCCGGCGGGCCGGGGCCGGGCAGTGTCACGCGTCCAGGTCACGCCGGCGGGCCGGGTACCGAAGGGCGTGGCCGCCGCCCGCGGGGTCGCGGTGACGGCGGCGACAGGGGAACGCGCGCCGCGCGCGAGCCGCCGCGTCGGCGGCTCAGGCCGGCTGCGACAGGTCGATCGCCCGGTCGACGTCCTCGGGCCGTAGCACGCGCAGGATGCCTTCGAGAAGGTAGTAGTCCGCGTAGGGCAGGGAGACCTCGATGCCGTCCTCGGCCGGGCGGTTGCGGGTGCAGCGGGCCACGACCGCGTCGGCGCGGGCCGAGTTCCTCGTCAGGCAGGTGTCCGCGAGCGCGGTGAGCAGCCGCAGCGCCACCTCCCGGTAGGTGTGCCGGCCCGTGGCCGCGTGCAGGTCGAGCAGGCCGCACGCCATGATGGCGCCGGCGGAGGCGTCCTTGATGTCGTGCGGCTGCTGCGGCGCGCGATAGTCCCACACCGGCACGTGGTCCGGGGTCAGCGCTCCGATGGCGAAGTCGGCGAGTCTGCGCGCGGTGTCCCTGAACTCCTTGTGCCCCGTCCGCCGGTACATCGTGGTGAAGCCGTAGATGCCCCAGGCCTGTCCGCGCGACCAGCAGGAGGTGGGGCTGTAGCCCTGCACCGTGTCGGGGCCGAGCGGGGCACCGGTGTCGGGGTCGAAGTCGAACACGTGCGGGGTGGATCCGTCGGCGCGGGGGAAGACGCGCTGCGCGGTCCTCGCGTGCTCCACGGCGATGTCCAGGTAGGTGTCGTCGCCGGTCTGCCGGCTCGCGAACGCCAGCAGATCGAGGTTCATCATCGTGTCCATGATGACGCGGCCCGCGTTGGCGCGGTCCGTCAGCGCGCCCCAGGCCCGGATGAACTTCCCCCGCGGGTTGTACCGCTGGATCAGGGAGTCGGCGGCCCGTATCGCGCCCGTGCGCCACTCGTCGTCACCGGTCAGGCGCCAGGCGGTGACCCAGGAAGGGCAGAAGAGGAACCCCAGGTCGTGCGTGCTCGTGTCCGACTGCCGGGGGGCGAGGTTCCGGGCCGACTCGACCGCCCACGTGCGGAAGGCGTCGTCCCCGCTGTACAGCCAGGCCATCCACAGGGTGCCGGGCCAGAAGCCGCCGACCCAGTCCCCGTTGCGCGAGTACGTCCACTTCTCGAACCTGGTCCCGACCGGGAAACCCGTCACTCCGGGCGCGACGGCACGGACCTTCTCCACGGCGTAGTCCGCCGCCGCGCGGAGTGTCCGTGAGGTCGTTCCTGATGGCTGCCGGTCCGGGGCCGCCGCGGCAGGCACCGCGGAGGCCCCCGCAGCCGCCGCACCGGCCGCCGTGGCCAGCAACGCACGCCGGGAAACGCTCATGCTCGCCCTCCAACTCCACCATGGACAAGAGAAGTTGGCTGAGCTTCGCACAGCAGACATGACCGTGTACACCCATGTGTGCGGAGTTCATCACCGTGAACGCGGTCAGCGGTCCGGTGCGCCGGAGTCGTGCCGGAGCCAGACGTAATCCACCGGCTGAGCGGTGTTCCAGCTCGCTGCGAGACCCGGGTCGACCGGACGGAACCCGGCGCCCAGGTAGCACCGGAGCGCCCGGTCGTTGCCGGGGTGCACGCGCAGGTGGACATCGGCGAACCCGGCCCGGAGCGCCCGCGCGAGCAGCCCCTGGACGAGTACGCGGCCCAGCCCCGCCCCGCGGGCGCCGGGCGCCACGATGATCCGCGCCAGTTCGGCCTCGTCCTCCTCGGCGTCCCGCCACAACTCGCCGTAGCCGAGCACCCTTCCCCCGTCCACGAGCACGTGGGCCTCGACATCGTCCGCCTGCTGCCATCCGGCGACCGTCCGTTCGGACACGGGGAACTCATGGCTCCCGCACCACATCACGGCCTCCGCCGCCGACGTCGGCCAGCCGGCGACGAGTGCCGCGTGCACGGGAGCGCAGGGAAGCAGATCCATGGGTGCCGACCCTACGCGACCGGGCCGGATCCCGGACTCGGGTTCAGGACGGGCCGCCGGGGGCCGTGCCCAGTTGCCGCATCTGCGTGAGGACGTCGACGACACCCCAGATCTCGGCGACGCGGTCGTCCGCGAACCGCAGGACGAAGATCTCGCCGTACCTGACGGGCTTCCCGGTGGCCTGGAGTCCCTGGTACTCCCCGAGGTGCGTACCGGTGACCGTGTTCCGGAAGACGACCTTGTCCCCCTCGGCGATCTCGTCCTCGATCTCGACACGCAGGTCGGGGAACGCGCGCAGCAGCACCTCCCACACGCGTTTGAGTGCCTGCGCGCCCGTCGCACCCGTCGGCACCGGCGCGTGGAAGAGCAGGTCGGGCGCTACGACCTCGTCGATCGCCTTCGAGACGGTCTCCAGGTCACCGGTGTGGACGGCGTCGTGCAGGCGGCGGAACGTCGCCTTGTTGCGTGCTTCCTGGGCTGTCGGCATGGGCCGGCTCCTCGGGTCGGCGCGAGTCGTCGGCTTCGTACTCGCTTCCACGCTCCCTACGACGGGACAGCCCTCCGGTATGTGACATGGCCGGTGGCGCCGGGATACAGGCTCCGGGTCGGCAATCCGGTGACCGGCGTCAAGGGCACGCCGGACGGGCCGGTGGGAATCCGGTCGAAGGACGGGCCGCCCGCTGCTAGTTTGCGGCCGTGGATCTCTTCTCGCGCTCGTGGACGGCCTTGCGCGCCGCGGTCGCCGGCCTCGCCGACGAGGACTTCGCGCGGCCGTCCGGCTGCACCGGCTGGCTGGTCCGTGACCTGGCGTGCCATCTGGTCATCGACGCCCAGGACGTGCTGATCACCCTGGTGACGCCCACCACGGCGGAGCCGACGCGCGACGCGGTGACGTACTGGAACGTCGGCGGCACCCCGCCGTCCGGCGACGATCCGCTGGACGCGCTGACCGTCCGGCTGGCCGCCGCGTACGAGGAGCCGCGGCTGCTGAAGTTCCACCTGGACGACGTCGGTTCGGCGGCCGGGCGCGCGGCCGAGCTCGCCGACCCGGAGCAACGGGTGCGCACGCAGGACATGGTCCTCACCGTGGGCGACTACCTCTCCGCGTACGTCCTGGAGTGGACCCTGCACCACCTGGACCTGATCGCCCACCTCACGGGCGCGGCCGAACCCCCCGCCGAATCCCTCGCCCGGTCCCGCGCCATGCTGGAGGAGATCGCCGGGTCGGCGTTCCCCCCGTCGTGGTCCGATCAGGACGTCCTGCGCGTCGGAACGGGGCGCCGGCCCCCGACCGCCGACGAGCGGATCCGACTGGGCCCACTGGCCGGGAAACTCCCCCTCGTCCTCGGGTGAGCGCACGGCGCAGGGGTCATCCGGCCCGCGCGTGTGTCCCGCAGGGCGGGTGGAACGGGGTGAGGCCCGCGTGGGGCAGCGGGGACGGGGGGTGGTAGCCCGTGGCCGGGATGTCCGTCGTGTAGGTGCGGGTGTCGGGCGACAGGCCCCGGTGCGGGTCGCCCAGGCGGGCCTGGATCTCGTAGGTGCCGTCTCCGGAGTACGTGTACGCCGTGAGGTCGGGATACGGGTCGTGGTTGTGGTCGGCCACCGCGATGTCCTTCGTGGCCCCCAGGTCCAGCGGGACGGTCCGCCGGCTGCGGCCGGTGTCGGAGAAGGGTCCGAGCCTCAGTTCGGCCACCCGCGGCTGGACCGGGTCGTCGCCGCCCTGCTCCTGCCCCGCCACGACGACCAGGTCGGTCCAGCCGTCCCGGTCGAAGTCCGCCACGGCGGCGCTCACGTACTCCTGCCGGCCGGCGGTACGGTCGGCCAACCCCCGTGCCCCGACCGTCGTTTCGCGGGGTGAGCCGATGCCGAAGGTGATGGCCAGCCGGGCACCCCGGTGGGACGGGTCGGTGATCCGGTCCGGCAGACCGTCGTCGTCCACGTCGGCGATCAGGTCACCCGACGGCGTGAGACAGGCGGTGACGGCGGGCGGACCCGTCGGGCGCGGTGGCGGCCCGCCCAGGCGGTCCTCGCCGCCGGCCAGGAGCAACAGGCCGCCCGCCAGCAGCAACGCCGTACGGGTGAGCCGTCTCGGCCGGGAGGTACCGCTGGGTTCACGCACGGGCATGGGCAGGGATCGTAGTCACCGGGCCGGGTGTGCCCGGGGGCGGGACCTCTGCGGATGCTCGTCGAGCAGGGACTCCGCGCACGTCGGCGACCGGGTCGAGGTCGGCCTGCCGACCGGACTCGCGCCCGGCCTCACCGACGGTATGCTGGCGCGCCCGGTAGCGGCCCGGAGCGGGGTGTCGGTCAGCCGCTGCCGCCTCGCCAACGGTGAAAACGGGTTGACCCACCCGTATCATCCAGGTGTCGCACCGTCAGGAGCGGAGGAACTGATGCCGGAAAGCGCCGGGCCCGTCACCGAATTGACCTCTCAGTACGTCAGTCAGGTGACCAACGACCTCGAACACAACCTCAAGGAGCAGGAACGCATCACGGCTGAAATCGCCGTCCTGCAGGAGCAGTTGGCCACCCTTCAGCACGACCACGGCGTCCTGCTGAACATGCAGCAGGCACTCGGCCTCGCCGCGCCGGCCGGGCGGGCGGTCGTCCCCGCCCCGCGCAAGAAGAGCGGAGGCACGCGCCGCGCCGACGACCGGAAGCCCGCGGCGAGGAAGCCGGCGGCCAGGAAGGCCGCGACCACGAAGGCGGCGGCCAAGAAGACGGCGACGAAGAAGACGGTGACGAAGAAGGCGACCACCGGGGAACCGGCGGCCACCAAGGCGTCGCCGTCCTCAGAGCCCGCTCAGCCCACCCTGATCGAACTCGTCCGCCGGCACCTGGCGGAGCAGACGGAGCCCCGTTCCGCCGCGGAGGTCAGCGAGGCCCTGGGCCAGGCGTATCCCGAGCGCGGCATCCAGACGAAGGTCGTCCGCACCACGCTGGAGAACCTCGTGGCGAAGAACGGCGCCCAGCGCACCAAGCAGGGCACGTCCGTCTTCTACGTCGTGCCGGGCGAATCGGCGCAGGAGACGACGGAGGGCGCCGAGACGGACGCGTGACCGCCCGCCACGCCGAGGAGCTGGGCGGCGATGACGGCGGCGGCCGAGGGAGGCCACGCGGAGGTCCGCGCCTCGGCCGACCTCCTGGGCCGGGCCGCCGCTTGCCGGCCGGAAGCCCGGTCGCCGTCCTTCAGCGTGCCCCCGCCGTACCGGCGCTCGGCCTCGGTGCGGACGCCGGTGCGCCGCCGGCACGCGGGGCGGCCGTCACCGGTCGGCGGAGCCGAAGCTGGCGAAGTAGGCCGCGGCCATGTCCTCGTCGGCGTGCCCCAGTTCGGCGGCACGCTCCATACGCTCGGCGCTCGCGGCGGCCACGTCGAGGCGCACACCGTGCTCCTCACCCGCCTGGACGATGAGCCGGGCGTCCTTGGCCGCCGTGCCCACCGCGAACTGGGCCGGGGTCAACCGGCCGTCCAGGATGAGCTTCGCCTTGGCCCGCAGGTAGCCCATGTCCAGCGGGCCGCCCTCGATCGCGTCGAAGAAGTTCTGCGGGTCCACGTCGAGTCCTCGGGCCAGGGCCAGCACCTCGCCGGCGGCGGCGGTGATCGCGAGGACCCAGCTGTTGGCGACGAGCTTCAGGCGGCTCGCCGTACCGGCCGCGCCGTCCTCGCCGGTCCACACGGTACGGGAGCCGACCGCGTCGAACACCGGGGCCACCGCTGCGCGGTGCTCGCTGGGGCCCGCGGCGAGGACGAGGAGCTGACCGGCCTCGGCGGGCTGGCGGGTGCCCAGCACCGGCGCGTCGAAGAAGACGAGGTCGTGCTCGCGGGCGAAGGCGGCCAGGTCACGGACGGCCTCGATACCGGCGGTGGTGGACTGCACCCACGCGGCGCCGGAGCGCAGCGCGGGGGCGGCCTCGCGCATGACGTCGAGGGTGGCCGGGCCGTCGTAGAGCATGGTGAGGACGACGTCGGCGCCCTCGACGGCCTCGGCGGGCGTGCCGGCGATGTGCGCCCCTTCGGCGGCGAGCGGTTCGGCTTTGGCGCGGGTGCGGTTCCAGGCGCGGACGGTGTGTCCGGCCCGCGCGAGGTTGCGGGCCATCGCGGCACCCATGATGCCGGTGCCCAGGACACTCACGGTGAGCTTGTCGGTCATGACGTCAACTCCCAGGGGTTTCATGCGGTTTCGGCTGCGCGGACCGGGCCGTCCAGCCACGTCTGACGGCCGTTCGGCATCGGGTTCGGCGTCTCCCGGGCCGGTTCGGCGGCGGGGCGGCCGATCTGCGTCTCCTGGGTGAGGATACGGACCCGGCCGCCAGGGAGATCTTCCACCAGCCGGGCGTGCGGCACGTCGAGCCGCACCTCCGGCGTGCCGTCCTGCCGGGCCGTCCAGAACAGCAGGGCGGGTACGGGAGACCCTCCGGCGCGCCGCCCGGGACCGGTGGCGCGAGCGCTGTCCCGGGGTCCGCCGTTCCTGCCGGTTTCCTCCGGAGACGTACAGTCGAGGGCCGGAGGGGTGAACGGAGGGGGCGGGATGCCACAGGGGGTGCCGGTGCGGTTCGCGGTGCTGGGGCCGGTGCGGGTCTGGCGGGGGGCGGACGAGTTGGACGCCGGGGGGCCGCAGGCGCGGGCACTGCTGGCCCTGCTGCTGCTGCGGGCCGGTCAGCCCGTCCCCGTGCCCGAGATCGTCGACGTGCTGTGGGGACCGGGCCCCCCGCCCACCGCCGTCAACGTGGTCCGCCGGCACGTCGGCTCGCTGCGGCGGCTGCTGGAACCGGGGCTGCCCGCGCGGGCGCCGGGGCACCGGCTGGTGCGCGGCGCGGGCGGCTACCGGCTGGTCACCGACGGGGACGACGTGGACCTCGGACGGTTCCGGGAGCTGCGGCAGGAGGCCCGGCGGGCCGTCGCCGAGGGTGCGCCCGGGCGGGCCGTGGAACTCCTCGGCCGGGCGCTGACGCTGTGGGCCGGCCCCGTCGCCTCCGGAGTCGCCCCGGACGTGCGGGAACGGCTCGGCGCGGACGGGCTGGAGCGCGAACGGCTCGCCGCGCTGCGGGAGGCGGCCGACGCGGCCCTGCACGCGGGCGTGCCCGGCGCGGTGCTGGCCCGGCTGCGGGAGGCCGCCGACGCTCATCCGCTGGACGAGCCGCTGCTGGCCCGGCTGGTCCTGGCCCTCGCGGCCACCGGCCGGCGGGCCGAGGCGCTCGCCATCTGCCGGAACGCCTGCCGCCGTCTCGCCGAGGAGCTGGGCATCGACCCCGGGCCCGAACTGCGGGAGGCCCACCGGACGGCGCTGGGGGAGACACGGGACGGAGACCCGGCGGAACCACCGCCCGCGGAAACCGTTGTCGCGCGTCCCGTCGTACCCGCCCAACTGCCGCACGACCTCCCCGCGTTCACCGGCCGGCGCACCGAACTGGCCGAGCTGCTGGACCCGTTCGCCGACGGGGAGCCCGTCGGGACGGTGCTGATCTCCGCGCTCGGCGGGATGGCCGGGGTGGGCAAGACCACGCTGGCGGTCCACTGGGCCCACCGGGTCGCCGACCGGTACCCGGACGGCCAGCTCTACGTCGACCTGCGCGGCTTCGCCGCCTCGGGAGCGGTCACCGACCCCGGTGAGGCCGTCCGCGGTTTCCTGCACGCGCTCGGGGTGCCGCCCGAGCACGTCCCCCAGGGCCTGGCCGCGCAGGCCGCCCTGTACCGCAGTGTGCTGGCGGGGCGCCGGGTGCTCGTGCTGCTGGACAACGCGCGGGACTTCGAACAGGTACGGCCGCTGCTGCCCGGCACGCCCGGCTGCCTCGCCATCGTCACCAGCCGGGACGACCTGACCGGGCTGGTGGCCGCGCACGGCGCCCGCACGCTGACCCTGCGGCCGTTCGACGCCGGCCAGGCGCGGGACTTCCTCGCCGGACGGCTCGGCGCCGGACGGATCGCCGCCGAGCCACGGGCGGTGGACGAGATCGTCGCCCGGTGTGCCGGCCTGCCCCTCGCCCTGGCCTGTGTGGCCGCCCGCGCGGCCCTGCGCCCGGACTTCCCGCTGGCGGCCGTGGCCGCCGAACTCCGCGAGGCCCGCGGCGGCCTCGACGGGTTCACCCGGCCCGGCACCCCGGTGGACATCGCCACCGTCTTCTCCTGGTCCACCCGGGCCGTGTCGTCCGGTGCCGCCCGGCTGTTCCGGCTGCTCGCCCTGCACCCCGGCCCCGACGTGTCGGCGGCCACCGCCGCCGCGCTCGCCGGGCTGCCGCCGCGCCGGGCGCGCTCGCTGCTCGGCGAGCTCGCGGCCGTCCACCTCGTCACCGAACCGGCACCCGGGCGCTACGGCTTCCACGACCTGCTCCGCGCCCACGCCGCCGACCTCCTCGCCGAGCACCACACCGAGGCCGAGCGGCAGGAGGCCCGCGACCGGCTGTTCCGGCACTACGTGGAGCGCGCCCACGCCGCCGGCGCGCTGCTCGACCCCAGCGGTGACGCCCCGGCGCCGCCGCCCGCGCCGACGGACACGCGGGCCGTGCCCTTCGCCGACGACAGCGCGGCCCTGGCCTGGCTCACCGCCGAGCACCCGGCGCTGCCGGCCGTCGTCAAGGCGGCGGCCGCGACCGGCCACGACCGGTACGCGTGCCTGCTGGCCTGGTCCCTGGAGCCGTACTTCGAGCGGCGCGGCCACTGGCACGACGGACTGGCCGCCCAGCGCACCGCGCTCGAAGCCGCGCTGCGGCTCGCCGACCCCGCCCTGGAGGCGCGCGCCCTGCGTGGGCTCGGCCGGGCGGAGGCCAGGCTGGGCCTGTCCGACGAGAGCCGGGCCCACCTCGACCGGGCCCTCACGCTGTTCACGCTCGCCGGCGACACCGTCGGCCGGGCGGGCACCCATCGCAGTCTGGGCTGGGGGTGCGAGCAGGAGGGCGACCTGGCGGGGGCCCTGCGGCACAACCAGCTCGCCCTGGAGCTGTTCCGCACCGCCGGATCCCGGCCGGCGCGGGCCAGCGTCCTCAACTCCGTCGGCTGGTACCACGCGCTGCGCGGCGAGTACCGGCCGGCCCTCGCGCGCTGCTTCGAGGCCCTGGCTCTGCTCCAGGACCTGGGCGACCGGTACGGCCAGGCGGCGACCTGGGACAGCATCGCCTACGCCTACCACTGCCTCGGCCGGCATCCGCACGCCCTGCTCGGCTACCGCAACGCGCTGACGCTGTACCGGTCGCTCGGCGCCCCTTACCCGGAGGCCGACACGCTGACGCGCATGGGCGACACACACCTGGCCACCGGTGACCGGGAGGGTGCCCGGGCCGCCTGGGAGCAGGCCCTCGCCCTGCTCACCCGGCTCGGTCATCCGGACGCGGAACGGGTCCGCAGACGGCTCGCCGGACGGGAGGAGCGGTCCGGTGCGGGATGACGGCACACGGGGTCCGGGACGCGGGACGGGTTGGCCGCCCGGCCGGACGGCTCCGTAGGGTGGCACGGTGACGACTCAGGTGATCCTTCTCAACGGTGGTTCCAGCGCGGGGAAGTCCGGGATCGGGCGGTGCCTGCAGGCCGTACTGCCCGATCCCTGGCTGGTGTTCGGCATCGACTCCCTGGTCGACGCGCTGCCCCCGGAACTGCGAGGGACGGACGGCGGGATCGAGTTCGCCGAGGACGGCGGGGTGCAGGTGGGTGCGGGTTTCCGGGCGCTGGAGGCGGCCTGGATGGAGGGCGTCGCGGCGACGGCCCGCGCAGGCGCCAGGATCGTCGTCGACGACGTCTTCCTCGGCGGAGCGGCCTCCCAGCAGCGGTGGCGGACGGCCCTCGCCGGACTGGACGTCCTGTGGGTGGGGGTGCGGTGCGACGCCGAGGTCGCCGCGGCACGGGAGATCGCGCGGGGAGACAGGCCCCAGGGGATGGCGGCGGCCCAGGCCGACGTGGTGCACGACGGGGTGTCGTACGACCTGGAGGTGGACACCACCCACACCGAGTCCCTGATGTGCGCGCGGACCATCGCGGCCCGCGTCCGCTGACCGGCGGACGAGGTGGAGCGCGTGCCAGACGGGCCCGGTGACGCGGCGCGGTCCGAGGTGCTGCGGTTCGGGGTGCTCGGCCCGCTGCGGGTGCTGCGCGCGGGGAGCGAGCTGGATCTCGGGTACCCGCAGGCACGGGCCCTGCTCGGCGTGCTCCTGGTGTGGCCGGGCCGGCCCGTGCGGATGAGCACGATCGTCGACGTCCTCTGGCCCGGCCGGCCGCCCGCCAACGCGACGAACGCCGTACGGCGCCACGTCGGCGCGCTGCGCAGACTGCTGGAGCCCGGGCTGCCCCCGCGCGCACCCGGGCGGCGCCTGCTGGGCCGTACCGGCGGCTATCTGCTGGAGGCGACGGCCGACGAGGCCGACCTGCCGCGCTTCCGCGCCTTCAGCCGGCGGGGCATGCGGGCAGCCGCCACCGCGCGCCCCGAGCAGGCGGTACGGCACTTCGCCGGGGCCCTGCGAATGTGGCGCGGGCCGGTGGCGGCCGACCTGCCGGGGCCGGTGCGCACGCATCCGCACTTCGCGGCCGTGGACCAGGAGATCCTCCGCACGGCGCGGATGGCGGCGGACGCCGCGCTGCTGTGCGGGCGCGCGGACCAGGTGCTGCCGAGCGTGCGCCGGGCCGCCGCGCTCAACCCGCTCGACGAGCCGCTGCTGGCCCGTCTGATCCTGTCCCTTGCGGCGTGCGGCCTCCAGGCGGAGGCGCTGGCCACCTACGAGGACACCCGCCGCCACCTCGCCGAACAGCTGGGGGTCGCTCCCGGCGCCGAACTGGCGGCGGCCCACGCCCGCGTCCTGCGCCGGCAGATACGCCCCACGAAGCACCGGCTCCCCACCGGCCCACCGGCCCCCGCACGCCCCTGCATCCGCCCGGCCCAACTCCCACCGGGCCTGCCTGTCTTCACGGGACGCCAGCGGGAACTGGCCGCGCTGGACACGCTGTTGGACGGGAAGGTTGTGAGGGCGCCACGGGTGGCGCCGGCCCCGTCGACCGGTGGCCGCCCTGCGTCGGCCGTGCTCATCAGTGGTCCGGCCGGTGTCGGCAAGACCGCACTGGCGGTCCACTGGGCGCACCGGGTCGCCGACCGCTTTCCGGATGGCCAGCTCCACCTGGAGCTGGGCGGATCGGCCCCCGGCCGGGCCGCCTTGGAGCCGGCCGAGGCACTGCGCCGGCTGCTCGGGGCCCTCGGCGTGCCCGCGCGGGACATGCCCGCGAGCGCGGCCGCCCTCACCGCGCGGTACCGCGGTGCACTGACGGGACGCCGACTGCTGGTCCTGCTGGACGACGCCGCCTGCCTCCGGCAGATCCTTCCGCTGCTGCCCGAGGTGCCGGGCTGCCTGACGGTGGTCACGAGCCGGGGCGGGTCGATCGGACCGGGCGCGGTGCCCGCGACCGCCGGGGCCACCGAAGTCAGCGGGCCGACCGCACCTGCCGCGAGGACCGGGGAGACCGGTATGACCGGGGCCATCGGGTCGGCCGCGTTCGCCGAACCCGCCGTGGCGACCGGACCCAGCCCACTGGCCGCACCCGCCGGGGTTACCCGACCGGCCACGCCCGCCGTGGCCATCGCGCCCGCCGAGTCGATCAAGCCCGCCGACCCGGCCGGGACCGCGGTGAGCGACCCGGCCGGGCCGGCAGGACGCCTCGGCCTGTCCGGGCCCTGGGAGCAGGCCGCCGCCGGCCTCCGTACGCTGCATCTGGGTCTGCCCTCCGAGGCGGACGCCCATGACCTGCTCACCCGGCGGATCGGTGCCGCTCGGTCGGCCGCCGAGCCGGAGGCCGTGACGGAGATCGTCCGCCGGTGCGGCCGACTGCCCTCCGCCCTGGCCCTCGTCGCCGCACGCGCGGCGAGCCGCAGGGACTTCCCGCTGGCCGCCCTGGCCGCCGGCCTCGCCGAAGACGAGGAGCCTTGAGAGGAGCGGAGCCGGAGACACCCTGGCCCGACCGCGACCTGACCGGCCCCCGGCAGAAGGCCCATGACCCGCGTCTCGCCGTACCGTTCTAGGACCAGTGCACCACCGACCTGGGACCAGTGCCCCACCGACGAGACCCAGCGGGGATCGCCCGGACGCCCGAACCCGCCGCGGCCTACGTACGGTCCGTGCCGTCTCCCCCGGCGTCCGGAGACACGGGCGGGAGGGCCGTGCCGGTCTCCGGTCGGCCGGCCGTGGGTGATGGTGGGACGGCCCCGTCCGGCGCCGTCAGGGGAACGTCCGCACCGGGTCCGGCCTGACCGGCCCACGGCCCGGCACCGACCGCACCCGCCCACGGCGGAGCACCCGTCGCCCCCGGACCCCACCCCGGCTGCCCCGCCCACTGCTGCGGGACCGGAACACCGTACGGATAGCCCGGCAGGGGCGCCGGTGGCTGTGGGGCCGCAGCCGTGCGGTCCAGTGGGCGGCGGCGCAGCCACCAGGCCACGGCCGCCGTGTACAGCGCGATGCTCAGCACGTCGAACACGACGAGCTGCCAACTCGCGTCGGCGGCGGTCTCGTCGCTGGTGAGCCCGTCCACGACGGCGGCCGAGACGCCGAAGGCCAGAAGGTTGTTGACGGTGTGCAGGGCGATGGACGCCTCCAGTCCGCCGGTGCGCCAGGTCAGCCAGCCCGCGGCCACGCCGAACACCACGAGGTCGGCGAAGCCCCAGACCGTGCCCCAGCCGTGGGCGGAGGCGAACAGGACCGCCTGGGGCAGGAGCGCTGCCCACGGCGAGCGCAGGAACGCCCCGGCGGTCTGCGTCAGCCAGCCGCGGAACACGTACTCCTCGGCGGCGGCCTGCACCGGCACCAGCAGCACCAGCACGGCGAGGGCCCGTCCGAAGGCCGGCCATCCCACCCACTGGCTCTCCGGCTCGCCGTCCGCGGGGAGCAGGAACGTGCAGCCCATCGCGAGGGCCACGACCGGTAGGGCGGTCAGCACGCACAGCAGCAGCCAGCGCCATCTCAGCCGGCCGGTCACGGAGGACACCGTGCCGGCCGGGCGCCGTCCGATCCAGCGCACGACCAGCAGCACGACGGGTATGCCGACCGCGATGCAGAGGAGGTCGACGGCGGTGCCGGAGACGGGACCGAACTCCGGCCAGCCGTCGTCGTCCTGGGGGTAGCCCATGCCCGAGCCCAGGGCCGCGAGGAGGAGCATGAGGACCACCACCGTGATCATGTATGCCACGGCCACGACCAGGGTCCCGAGGAGGGGGCGCCACCACCGGTAGCGCGGTGAGAGGCGGGCGAGACGGTGGTAGGCGAGCTGCTCGGTGAACGGTGACCGTGCATGGGGCAGCAGCAGTGGCTGTGGCTGTGTCATGGCGTCAGCCTGCCCAAAGACGGCGGGACGCGCCATCGGCTCGCGGCAGGACCGGGTTCCGCCGCCCCGCCGAGGTCGGTGTCCGTTCGCCGCCGGTGCTCCCCCTGGCCGTCGGCTGGGATGGACCCATGACTTCAGAAGCGGATCTGCGGGGCAGGACGGCACTGGTCACCGGTGGCAGCCGGGGCATCGGCGCGGCGACGGCACGGCGACTGGCGCGGGAGGGCGCGGACGTGGCCGTGACCTATGTGCGGGGCAAGGACGCGGCCGAGGAGGTCGTGCGGGACATCGAGGCGCTGGGGCGGCGGGCGGTGGCCCTGCGCGCGGACTCGGCGGACGCGGCGGAGGCGGCGGACGCGGTGCGGCGCGCGGCGGAGGAACTGGGCGGGCTGGACGTGCTGGTGGACAACGCGGCCGTGGGGATGATGGGGCCGCTGGAGAGCCTGTCCCTCGCCGACGTCGACCGGCTCCTCGCGGTGAACGTGCGCGGGGTGTTCCTGGCCGCGCGGTCGGCCGCCGCGGTGATGGCCGCCGGCGGGCGGATCATCACGGTCGGCAGTTGTGTCACCGCGCGGGTGCCGGGGCCGGGGGCCACGCTGTACGCGATGAGCAAGTCGGCCGTGGTGGGGCTGACGAAGGCTCTCGCGCGGGAGCTGGCCGGACGCGGGATCACGGCGAACGTCGTGCATCCGGGGCCGACGGACACGGACATGAACCCCGCGGACGGCCCGTACGCGGCCGGTCAGGCGGCCGCGACCGCCCTCGGCCGGTTCGGTACGGCCGAGGAGGTCGCGTCCATGGTGGCGTTCCTGGCGGGGCCGCAGGCGGCGTACGTGACGGGCGCGGAGTTCTCGGTGGACGGCGGATACGCCGCGTGACGGAGCGGGGAGGGCGGGGACGTCAGGTCTCGTCCAGGCGGCGTACGTCCTCCTCGTCCCACTTCCTGGTGTCGCGGGGCTGGGTGTACGGCACGGCCCGGGGCGGATGCCCACCGGCGATGGCGCGCTGCCGCACGGTCTCCGCGTCGAACTCCAGCCCCAGCAGGACGGCCAGGTTGGTGATCCACAGCCAGACCAGGAAGACGATGACGCCGGCCATGGTGCCGTAGGTCTTGTTGTAGGAGGCGAAGTTGGCGACGTAGAACGCGAATCCGGTCGAGGCGGCCATCCAGATCAGCAGGGCGAGGACGCTGCCGGGGGTGATCCACCGGAACCCTTTGACCTTGGCGTTCGGGGTCGCCCAGTACAGGATGGCGATCATCACGGTGACGAGCAGGACCAGCACGGGCCATTTGGCGATGGCCCACGCGGTCAGCGCCGTGTCGCCGAGCCCCAGCGCGTCCCCGGCCCGGCGGGCCAGTCCGCCGGTGAAGACCACGATGAGCGCGCTGGCCACGGCGAGGACCATCAGGACGATGGTGACCCCGACGCGCACCGGGAGGAGTTTCCAGACCGGGCGGCCCTCGGGCATGTCGTAGACGGCGTTGGCGGCGCGGATGAACGCGGCCACGTAGCCGGAGGCCGACCACACGGCCAGCACGAGGCCGAGGATGGCGACGAGGGAGCCGGTTCCGGCGCCGTTCTGGAGCTGTTCCACCGCCCGGGTGATGATGTCGCGGGCGGGGCCGGGGGCGAGGTTCCGCAGGTTGGCCAGGACCTTGTCCGTGACCGACCGGCCGGCGACGGCCAGCAGGGACACCAGCACCAGCAGGGCCGGGAACAGGGACAGGACGGAATAGTAGGTGAGCGCCGCGGCCCGGTCGGTGAGCTCGTCGTCGCGGAACTCGCGCAGCGCGCCCTTGAACACCGCCGGCCATGCGCGCCGGGGCAGCTTGACGGGGGTGTCCGGCGCCCGCCGCTCGACGTCCTCGCCGGGTCCGGCCTCGTCCGGCGTGGGGATGCGTGTCGCCGGGGTCTCGTCGTCGGCCTGCCTGTGGTGCAGCCGTGGTACGTGCAGCTTCGCCATGTCCGCCGGGTAACCCCACGAAGCGTGATCACGCCCCCGGTTCACCCGTCGGCCCCGTCCTCCCGGGTCCTGCCCCGCCCGGTGCCCTCCGCCCGGCAACGGGACGGAGGGTGTGCGGGCGGGCCGACGTGCCGGGGCTCAGTGCGCGTTGGCGAACCGCTTGAACGCGGCCTTGGTGCCGGAGCCGGCGATGCCGTCGATGGGGCCCCGGTAGCCGTAGCTGTCCTTCAGGAGCCGCTGGAGCGCCTTGATCGTGCCCTTGCCGACGATGCCGTCGATCGGGCCGGTGTAGCCCCAGTACTTCTTCAGGCAGCGCTGGAAGGCCTTCCAGCTGTTGGTGCCGAGCTTGCCGTCGATGGAGTTCCGGTAGTTCCAGTACGTCTTCAGCCAGCGCTGGACCTTCTTCGCCTCGGAGGCGTTCAGGCCGAGGTTGTTCACCGCCTGCGGGGTGACGGCCTCGGTGGCCGCCGCCGGGTGGGCCGTCGCGGGTGCCGCGAAGCTGGTGCCCGCGGCGGCGAGGCTGCCCGCGGCCAGCGCCACCGTGGTCGCGGTGGCGAGGAGGGTCCTGGTGAAGATGTTCGTCCGCATGTGTTTCCCCCTGGTTGACGAGTGCCTCTCGGCACGGCACACAAGCTACGTGCCGGGGGGTGCGCACGTCGCCAACCCGGGAGTTGACGCCCGGCTCCAACGGCCGTGGTAGGGCCGGACCGGTGTACAACCTCCGCGGTAGGTGCAAGGGGCGCGCGCCGGTCGCGGGCCCGTCAGCCCCGCCCTCCGCTGAGGTTTCCCCACCGGGGTCCGATCTGCCTCCACTCCTCGTCCCACTCGGCCAGGCGCCGCCGGATGAGCCGTGCCCGGACCAGCCGTCCCGCCCCCCAGACCAGCGCGCCGGCCGCCGGGGCGACGAGGACGCCGGTGAGCGCCGACTGCAGGTCGGCCGCCGTTCCGGTGATGGGGGCGGGCACGATCCGGTCCGCCTGGTTCGTCCACACGGTGACCCGGGTTCCGGCGGGGGCGCCCGGGAAGACCTTCGCCCGGTCGGTGTGCGCGGATCCGTCGGGGTCCGTCCAGCGCACGGCGGCCCAGACCCGTCCGTCGTCGTAGCCGCTGCCCGCGGCGGGGGTCCGTGCCGCGTCGTCGGTGAGCACCGCGGACACCGGGTGCACCTGGGCCAGCCGCGCCGTGAACGCGGACTCGGAGGCCTGGGCCGCCCACAGGCCCGCGAAGACCCCGACGACCAGGGCAAGCACCCAGCCGGCGAGGACGATCCAGGCCTCGACGACATCGCTGTGCCGCCGTAGCGGGTTGCGCCGCCACCGCCACAGCCGTACCCGGGTGACCGTCGTGGGAGGTGTCCGTGTCATCGTCACCGCCTCCTCCCGCCCACCGGCGGCCGGAACCCGCAGCGGCCCCCGCGGTCTCCCGGACCGAGTCGCCCGGGCGAGGGTCATGACACCATCCTGCACCTCTCCCGGCCGCTCGTCCGCCAGGGGCCGGGCCTCTCTTCCGGATCGGGCGCGCCCCGGCCACCCCGGGACTCCTGGCCGGCCCGGGGCGGCCTCGGGAACCCGGCCCGGGCGGCCCCGCGACCCGGCCATGAGCGCGGTCCGGGAAGCGGCGCCCCTGAGCGCGCGCTCCTACGACGGCGTGAGCGGCAGGTCGTCGGTGTAGGCGTTCACCGGCTGGGCGACGGGCCGGACGTCCCTGGCGTCGAGCGCCGCCTCGGCCGTCCCGGTGCCGAGGGTGCCGCGTGGGTGCCAGGTGCCGGTCACCTCCAGCCAGGTGTCGGCGGGCGGTGCCTCGCCGCCGTACACGCGCACTTTCACCGTCTGTGAGTCCGCCGCGCAGCAGGAGAAGACGATCCGGGTCAGATACCAGCCGCGGCCCTCGCCGGCCGGGGTGACGAAGCCGGTCAGCCGGACGGTGCGGTGCTCGATGGCCCGGCCGCGGTCCTGCTGGACCCGCTTGGTGAAGTCGGTGAGGGTCAGCGGCAGCGGCGAGGTCGCGGGCAGCGGCCCGAACCCCTTCTGCACGGCGACGGGCTTGGTGTCGGCACGGGCCGCGGTGTACGCGCCGAGCGCGGGCGGGGGGTGGAAGAGCAGGCTGAGCGCGGGGAGGAACAGCAGCCAGGCGACGCGCGGGGTGCCGGTGTGGTCGTGGCCGTGCCCGGTGTCGCCGGCCGTGTGCCGCCGGTCCCGGGTGACCGCTGCGGCCAGGCCGAGCAGCAGCAGGACGGCGCCGCACACGATCAGGGCCGGGCGCAGTCCGGCCTTGACGTAGCGCAGGTAGGTGTCGGTGAGGAGGGCCGTGTGCAGCAGGCCGGTGCCGGTCAGCGCCAGGAGCAGGGCCTGGAGGAGGCGTTTCACAGCAGCGCGCCTCCGATCAGGGCGCTCGCGGTGACGGCCACGACGGTGGTCGCCGTGGAGAACCGCCAGGCGAAGGCGCGGCCGAAGGTGCCCGCCTGAAGGGCGATCAACTTCAGGTCGACCATCGGACCGACCACCAGGAACGCGAGCCGGGCGGTCGGCGAGAAGCCGGTGAGCGAGGCCGCGACGAAGGCGTCGGCCTCC
Organism: Streptomyces sp. Ru62; assembly: GCF_002920615.1. GTDB lineage: Bacteria > Actinomycetota > Actinomycetes > Streptomycetales > Streptomycetaceae > Streptomyces. The sequence continues at coordinate 24,500 of NZ_PQSU01000040.1, read as the reverse complement.
GAACACACGGCCAGCAGCACGGCGAGGGCGGCCAGGACGAGCACCGAGAGCCAGGGCGAGCCGGAGAAGGCGTCGAGGACGGAGCCCGGCACGGTGACGTTGAAGGTGGCGGCGGCCATGGCCCCGAGGACGAGGAAGCCGCCGGCGTTCAGGAAGTCGTGCTGGAAGCCGAGCCGGAACTCGGTCCAGCGGCTGTGGCCGTGCCGGTGGCCGGTGTGCCGGTGGCGCAGGAGCGGGCGCAGCCACTTCTCCTTGCCGAGCCACAGCCACAGCCAGCCCATGACAGCCGCTGTGGCGAGGGAGGCGAGCAGCCGGGCGGCGACCATCGCGGGGTTGCCCGGGAAGGCGACGGCGGTGGCCGTGAGGACGACGGGGTTGATCGCGGGCGCGGAGAGCAGGAAGGCGAAGGCGGCGGCGGGGGTCACGCCCCGGCGGATCAGGCTGCTCGCGACGGGCACGGAGGCGCACTCGCAGCCCGGCAGGACCGCGCCGGCCGCGCCGGCGACCGGTACGGCGAGGGCCGGCCGTTTCGGCAGTACCCGGGTGAACAGGTCGGCCGGCACGAAGGCGTTGATGGCGCCGGACAGGGCGGTGCCGAGGAGCAGGAAGGGAAGCGCCTGGACGGTGATGGCCAGGCAGACGGTGCGCCAGGCCTGGACGGCGGGATGGTTCAGCCAGGGCCTGCCGGCCAGGAGGAACGCGGCCACGAGGGCGAGGGCGGCGATACCGGGGGCCCACGGCCGGAGGACGGCGCCCGCCTGCCAGGATCTCGGGCCGGCGCCCGTCGCCCCGGGCCTCGGGCCCGCGCCCGGTGGCCACGGCCGGACGCGGCGCGCGGGCGGATCGGGGTGGGGCACGGCCGCCACGCCCTCCGTCACACCAACCAGCTCATCCGCTTTGTCCATTTTCACTCCGGATGTCGGCGTCTGGCCGACGATAAGCGAGGAGTACGGCCCGGCTGCGCGTACACGCCGCCGCCCGGGCGACCGGCCGGAACAATGCGCCCCATCGGTGGCTCTTCTCACAAAACGGCCCGAACGGGGCCTGAGGTGACGGGCGCCACGTCGCGGGGCGCCGCTGTTGTCTACGTTCGTGACCCATGTCGTCCCGCCTCTCCCGCACAGCACGCGCCAAGGCCTGCGCCCTCGTGGCCTCGGCGACCGCCCTCCTCGCCACCGGGCTCCTGCACCCCACCCCGGCCGCGGCCGCCTCGGCACAGGCCACGGCGGCCGTGCTCGACCTGGACGGCACCGACCCCACACCCGTGGTCCACGGCCAGGACAGGGCGTACGACACCGCCAGCATCGTCAAGGTCGACATCCTCGCGGCGCTGCTGCTCCAGGCACAGGACGCGGGACGGGAGCTCACCGCGCGGGAGCGGGAGCGCGCCGAGCCCATGATCCGGCGCAGCGACAACGCGGCGGCCAACGCCCTGTGGCGGCAGATCGGACGGGCCCCCGGGCTGGCGGCGGCCAACAAGCGCCTGGGCCTGACCTCCACGACGGGCGGGCCCGGCGCCAAGTGGGGCCTGACCCGGACGACCGCGCGCGACCAGATACGGCTGCTGCGGGCCGTCTTCGGCACCGGCGGAACGGTCCACGCGGGCTCCGGCGGACTCGACGCGGACTCCCGCGCCTACATCCGCACCCTGATGAGCCGGGTCGTGCCCGAGCAGACCTGGGGTGTCCCGGCGGCCGGCGCCGAGGGCTCCCGGAAGACCCTGAAGAACGGCTGGCTGCAGCGGAACACCACGGGCCTGTGGGACGTCAACAGCGTCGGCCAGGTCACCGTCAACGGTCACCGGTACCTGGTCGCGGTGCTGTCGGACGGCAGCGCCTCCATGAGCGACGGCGTGTCCCTGGTGGAGCGCACGGCACGCGCGGCCGTGGGGTGAGCGGTCCCCCGCACGGGTCATGGCCCCGGGTCCGGCGCGCGGCGGCCGTCGGCCCGTGATCAGCCGGGGCAGCAAGGCGCCGCCGGGGCTTTTCGGTCGCCGTGGAAGGGGCACGCGGTCGGGGTACGACTTCCGACCGGAGGGGCGAGACCACGATGGCCGAGTACGAGCGTTCCCGCACGATGCCCGCACAGCCCGAGCAGGTCTTCGACCAGGCGGCCAACACCGCCCAGCTCGACGCCTGGCTCCCGGGCGAGCTGCACGTAGACGTCCAGGAGCCGCCCGCCGTGACCGTCCACGAGGACCGCTCCGGCGAGGACACCCCCGCCCTGCTGCGGTCCGAGCCGGACCAGATGCGCCTGGAGTGGGGCACCCGCGAGCAGGGCGGCTACGCCGGCTGGCTCCAGGTGGCCGGCATCGGCAGCGGAGCCAGCGAGGTGACCGTGCACCTGTCCTTCTTCGACGAGGGCCACGACCCGGGCGAACGGGCGGTGCGCGACGCCTTGGACGGCAGTCTGCGCCGGCTGGAGGAACAGGTGCGGATGCGGGTCGACAACGCGGCCGGCTGACATGGCGCACCTGGTGAGCTGGTCCCCGCTGCGCCTCGCCACGCCCGTCAGACAGCATGTCTTCGGCGGCCGGGCCCTGTGTGAACGGCTGGGCCGGACGGGGCTGCCGGACGGCCCGGTCGCCGAGACCTGGGAGGTCAGCGACGTCGACGGGGAGGGTGCCACGGTGACCGAGGGTCCGCTGGCGGGGCGGTCGCTGCGTCAGCTGATGGCCGAGGATCCCGCCGGCCTGCTGGGCGACCGCCCCCACGGACCGCGCTTCCCCCTGCTCACCAAGTTCATCGACGGCACGCGCGCGCTGCCCGTGCATCTGCACGCCGACGACACCACCGCCCGCCGTCTGGAGGGTGAGCCGAACGGCAAGACCGAGGCGTGGCACGTGCTGGACGCCGTACCCGGCGCGACGGCGCTGGTCGGCGTGCGGCCCGGGGTGGACCGGGAGCGGCTGCGCCGCGCGCTGCTCGCGCAGGACTTCGACGCGGTGATGCGGCGCCTGCCGGTGCGCGCCGGGCAGACCGTGTACGTACCGGGCGGGACCCTGCACAGTTTCGGGCCGGGCACCCTGGTGTACGAGATCGAGCAGACCTCCGACATCCAGCAGCACGCCATGCCCTGGCGGATGGAGGACGGCGCACCGCTGGCCGAGCGCGAGCGGGAGAAGAACATCGAGCGGCTGCTGGACGAGTGGCGTCCGGAGCCCCGGCCGGAGTTCCAGCCGGGGCTGAGCGTGCCGGTCGACGACTCGGTGGTGCGCACGGTGCTGTGCGCCGGGCCGTACTTCGCGCTGGAACGCTGGACGGCCGGCGGCACCGCCCGCGTCGCCCGTACGTTCACGACCGCGCAGATCCTCAGCAACGCCGGCGCCCCGGTGACCGTAACCTGCGGCGGCTGGGCCGGACGGCTCGGCCGGGCGCGGACCCTGCTGCTGCCGGCCGCGCTCGGGGAGGTGCGGGTGACCGGGCCGGCCGATGTCCTGTTCGGCTACGTCCCGGACCTCGATGACGACATCCGGGCCCCGCTGACGGCCGCCGGCCACGGGCCGTCCGTCATCGCCGCCCTCGGCGAGGGCCTCTAGGCACGACGCGTGCCCCGCGCCCGGACACGGCCCCGCCCCGGCGCTCGGACACTGGTCAGTACCTGCGGCGACAGCTGCTTGATCATGGTGTTGGCCGCCTGGGCGAGCATCTCCCAGTGGACGGAGTTGCGGGTGGCCGCCAGGTGCAGGTCGAGCAGGTGGTGCAGGAGCAGCAGGCCCGGTTCCGGACGGCGGCCCATCGCCTCCGCCGCCTTGGCGCGCAGGGTGGCGAGGGCGCCCGGCGCCGGGTCGTCGGGCGGGCCGGACAGGTCGAGTCCGTAGTGGTGGCCGGTGTCGGCCAGGCGGGCGCCGTACTCGTGCGACCAGCAGGCCAGATCGGTGGCCACATGGTGGATCTCGTGTGCTGGGTGCGCAGGATGAGGGTGAGGGCGTTCATCGGGCGCTCCCCCGGGCGGTGCCGGTGCGGTCGTGCGCGGTCGGCGCGCCGCGTTCCACGAGCGTGACGCGGGCCGCGCAGGTCTTGAACGCCTCGATGGCGGCGCGTCCGGGGCCGTCGCCGGCGGGGCGGTGTCCGCCGGGGGTGAGTCCCAGTAGCCGTAGTGGAAGGACAGGAACACCACGCCGTCCCGCATCGGGGTGATCCGCGGCCGGGCCCGTACGGCGCCGCGCGGGGTGCCGACCTCGACCAGGTCGCCGGCGTGCGCAGCAGCGAGGCGGACGGCACCCAGCGCTCCACGTCGGCCTCGGTGAGGCCGGGCGCGAGGGGCAGGTCGGTGCGGACCGGCCAGGGTGTCCCTCGGTCGTACGGGGTCCGGGGACCCCAGGGATCGCCCATGCGGTCGTCGTCGTTGCTCACGGTCCGCCTCCGGGTGTCGCGTTGTGCTGTCGCGCGAGTACCCGGTGGCCCCCCCGCGTTCGCGCGGCGCGTGCCCCGGCCTCCGGTCAGTACCCCGACCCGAGGCGCTGGGTCGAGTAGGCGCACTCCGTGTAGATGTAGCCGGACCGGAGCCTGGCGGTGTCCGAGGCCGGGGTCGCGGTGCTGTCGCCGTTCGGTTTGTGCACGAAGTACGTGGTGCCGACGGGCAGGCTGATGGTGCGCTGCGGGTAGTTCCTGCCGCTGTCGTTGCAGGGCTTGAAGGTGGAGAACGCCGTGTCGGCGAACGTGTACGCCTTGCAGCCGCCGCAGCCCTTGAGGGTGAAGCTGCCGGTGACCGGGCCGGTGTAGAGGACGGTGATGTCGTCCGGGCTGTCGTTCTTGACCGTGACGGAGATGCTGCCGCCGGAGGCCAGGGTCGGCAGCTTCTTGCCGGCCGCCGGGAGGGTCTGGGCGACCTCGGCGGCTATGGCGATCTTCTGGGCGCGCGCGCGGTTCCTGTCGTGCTGGTGGCCGGCGGCGAACTGCTCCATGGTCTTCTGCGCCGCGTCGAAGTCGCCGTCCCGGTACTGGTCGACACCGCAGGCGTACTGGCCGGCGTCGCCGCTGCGGCCGGCCCGGCCGGCGGCCTTCGCCAGCCGGCCGTCCGTGTCACCGGCCGACCTGGACAGGTCGGTGATCCGGGTGCCGAGGTCGCGCAGCGTCTCGACGGCCGTGCAGGGTTCGTCCCCGCCGACGGCCTTCTCCGTCCTCGCCACCGCCGCGTCGACGGCGGGCACCACCTTGGCCGCCGCCCCGGAGCGCGGGAAGGTGTCGAGCAGGTCGCCGAAGCGGTTCACCCAGTCCGTGTCGCCGCTCGCCAGGTGCCGCGCACCGCACTCGTACAGGGCGGTCGCGAGCCGGTCGTCGGGCCACCGCGCCAGCGCGCCGAGCTGTTCCCGCGGCATCGTGTCCGGGACGGTGCGGAGGTACTTCAGCGGCTCTATGGCGTCGCAGTACTCCCGGTGCCCGTAGGCCGCGCCGACCGTCGTGTAGTAGGTCCGCAGACGGTCGGGGACCTGCCGGGCCGCGCGGGAACCGCCGTGGTGCACGGCGATGTCCCGGTAGACCCCCAGAGCGGTCCCGTAGCCGGGCCGGGCGGCGCCGAAGGACTGGCGGCCGCTCTCGGCCACCAGGTCGTCGGCGCGCTCCAGGCGGCCGAGGAGCGCCCGCTCCACGGCCTCGTCGTGGGCGTCCTCGTACCAGAGGGCGCCGCCGGCCGGTACGGCGAGCAGCACCACGCCCAGCAGCAGCGCCAGCGGCGCGCCGGCCGGCCCGGCGAGCCGGGTGCGCAGTCCGGCGATCCCGCCGTGGACGGCCGCCACCAGCAGCAGTGCGGCGTAGCCGGCGAGCACGGCTCCGGGGACGCCGTCGGCGTCGGCGGGGAGCGCGACGAGCAGGAGCAGGCCGGTCGCGACCCAGCAGGCGGCCGTCGCCACCCAGCGACGCAGCAGCGCGTAACCGAGGCCGAGCCCGCTCAGGTTGAGCACGGCGACCGCGCCGGCCCGCCAGACGTCCGGCGGCGCGGGCGGCGGGCCCACCGGTCCGGGTGGCTGACCCGGCGGCATGGGCGGCGCCGGCGGCCCGCCGAAACCCTGACCCGGACCGTACGGACCTCCGGACATGATGGCTCCCCCCGGTCAACTGCGCCCGCATGTCTGTGGATCGGCAGTGTACGGGCGGGAGCGCAAACCGGACAGAGGGCAGGACGCCCACCCTTTCCTGCACGAGCCTTATATCCCTCACGCCCCGTTCGTCCGATCACCCCGGGCGGCCGTGCCCGGGCCGGCCGAGCAGCCCGCGCAACCGATGGCGACCGTGGCGCGGCCGCTCGGGCAGCCGCTCCCCGCCGTGAACAGCCTCCTTCCCACGAGGGCATCGTGGGAGCCGTCCTGGAGGACGGCAGCGAACCGAAGCCCGCGTACTTCGACATCGGCGGCGGTGCCGAGATGTACCGGACCAGCGAGTGGTGGGCGTACGACGGCAGGATGAGCAGGCCGCGGGCGGCGGGGGTGCGCGCCGCGTGCAGCTGCGGCCGGCGCGGGCCGGGCGTCCCCGTCCCGTGGGATCCGCACGGTCGAGCGGCGGACGGTGCCGCTGCCGGAGGACCTGACCCAGTTGCTGGGCGCCCTGGAGGAGAAGCCGTTCACGCTGGCCGACGACGCGCCGGGCGTGAGGCGGCCTGCATGATCGAGGAGGACGGCGAGCAGCGCTGGGAGGCCCTCGGCATCGGCGCGGACCGGGCGCAGTCCCTCGTCACCCGGTATCCGCTGCTGCGCTGAGCCCGGATCCGCTGCTGTGAGCCCGGATCCGCTGCCGTACTCAGCCGGGCTCTGCCGCTGCGCCGGGCCGCCCGTTCACCGGGCCGCCGCCAGGGCCAGGGCCCCGGCCGCCAGCATCAGGAACAGGCCCGGGAAGACGAGGGTGCGCAACACCCGGGCCCGTACATGGGCGGCCACCGCGCCGACGTAGAACAGCACGAGGCCGACGCCGGCGGCGATGCCCAGGGGACGTACGCCCAGCAGCCCGAGGAGCAGCCCGGCCGCTCCGGCGGCCTTGAGCAGCGCCAGTGCGGGGAGCCGGCGGGGGGACACGCCGACCTGGGCCGAGTTGGCGAGGACGAACGGCGCCTTCGCGAGGTCGGCCGCCGCGATGCCGGCGTTGGCCAGGACGGTCGCACAGGTGACGGTGAGATACACGAGGTTCATACCGTCCACGCTCGCCGGAGGGTCGCCGCGACGTCCAATACCAGTGTCTATAACCTTCTGGAATGGACGTCGACTCACGTCTGCTGCGCTCCTTCCTGGCCGTCGCCGAGGAGGGAAGCCTCGTCCGCGCCGCCGAGCGGGTGTACGTGTCCCAGCCGGCGCTGACCAAGCAGATCCGGCAGTTGGAGAGCCGGCTCGGGGTGCCCCTCTTCGAGCGCTCGCGCACCGGCATGGCACTGACGGACGCCGGCCGGGAACTCGCGCGCCGGGCCCCGGACGTCCTCGCGGCCTGGGACGACGCCCTGCGCGCCGCGCGGGCCGCCGGCCGGCGCACGGCCCGGGTGCTGCGTGTGGGCTTCGTCGCGAGCGCGGCCAACGAGGCGACTCCGGGCATCGTCGCCGAGTTCGCCCGGCGGCGGCCCGGCTGGCGGGCCGAGCTGCGGCAGGCCGCCTGGACGAACCCGAGCGCGGGTCTGGCCGACGGCGAGGTGGACGCGGCCCTGCTGCGGCTGCCGTTCCCCGGTCAGGACGCGCTGCGGGTCGAGGTGCTGTTCAGCGAGGAGCGCTGGGTGGCGCTGCCGAGCACGCACCCGCTCGCGGAACGGGCGGAGATCGCCTTCCGGGAACTGTGGGACGAGCCGTTCGTGGCCGCTCCGCCGGAGACCGGCGCCTGGCGCGACCACTGGCTGGCCGCCGGGGAGCGCGAGGGCCGGCCGGTCCGCATCGGCGCGGTCACCGAGCAGCCCGACGACTGGCTGAGCGCCATCGCCAGCGGGTACGGCATCGCCCTCGCGCCCGCGTCCGCCGCCCGGTTCTACGCCCGCCCCGGCGTGGTCTACCGCCCGGTCACCGGGGTGAGCCCGACCCGGGTGGCCGTGGCCTGGGCACCGGCCGACGACCGGAACCCGGTCGTACGGGACTTCGTCCGCTGCTGCCTGGACCTGGCCCGCACCACGTGACGGACGTGTGTTCTCCCCTGTCCGGCGCAATGACGGTGCGCCGGAGGGGCGGACGGGCGTGACCGGTGTGACCGTGGGGGGTGGAGTCCACGAACGCACCAGTGGCGAGGAGAGGGCATGGCGAACGGAACCGGCGGGGCCTGCGCGCAGCTGAGTGCCGTCGCGGACGCCGTGCTCTACGAGGGCTATCTGCTCTATCCCTATCGCCGGTCCTCGGCGAAGAACCGGGTCCGCTGGCAGTTCGGGGTGCTGCTGCCCCGGAACTGGGTGGAGCGGGACGGACCGGTCACGCCCGTTGTCTCCGGCTCCGCCGACTCCTGGTACCAGCAGACCGAGTGTCTGCTGCGGGTGCGGCGCGCCGACGCGACCGTGCGGGTGCGGGTGCGGTACCTGCAACTCCAGCACAAGCAGGTGGAGCGGGCCGGCGGGGACGGGGCGCACCACCCGGTCGAGTCGTTGCGGACGGCCGACGGGACCGTCCACCTGTCGTTCGAGGAGGCCGTGCCCCGCGAGACCGAACTGGTGCTGCGGCCGGAGGAGTTGCCGCGGGACGGCCGGATCGTCGCCGTGGGGGCGCCGGCCGGGGCGGAGTACGAGCCGTTGCCGGCGGGGGCCGGGCGGACGGTGCGCCGGCGCCGGGAGGTACGGGCCGGGACGACGGTCACGGCCGAGCGGCTCGGGCCCGGGCTGTACCGGCTGCGGGTGCGCACCGAGAACACCGGTGACGCGCCGGACCCGCGGGCCTCCCGTAACGCGGTGCTGGGGCAGGCGCTGCTCGCCACGCACACGCTCCTCACCGGCGACGGAGTGGAGTTCGTGTCGCTGATCGATCCGCCGGCCGCTCTCGCGGAGCAGGTCCGCGGCTGCCGCAACGCGTTCACGTTCCCGGTGCTGGGCGGGGCTCCGCCCCAGTCCGCGAGCGAGGACGGGGCGACCGGCACGCTGCTGCTCTCCGCGCCGATCATCCTCCCCGACCACCCGCAGGTGGCACCGGAGAGCCCGGGTGATCTGCACGACGCGGCGGAGATCGACGAGATCCTCACGCTGCGCACGATGCTGCTGACCGACGAGGAGAAGGCGGAGGCCCGGGCCACCGACCCGCGGGCCGCACGGATCCTCGACCGGGTGGACACCATGCCCCGGGAGGTCTTCTCCCGACTGCACGGCGCCATCCGTTCCCTGACCCCGCGGGCCCCCGCCGCCGAACGGCCGTCGGCCCCTGTCGTCGGACGGCCGCCGGCCCCCGCCCCCGACCGGCCCGCCTGGTGGCAGGAGGGCGGCGACGACGGGCTGTCCCCGGCGACGGACACCGTGCTGGTGGACGGCGTGCCCGTGGGCGGCGGCAGCCGGGTGCGGCTGTGTCCGCGCGGCCGGGGCGCCGACGCCCAGGACATGTTCCTGGCCGGGCGCACCGCGCGGGTCGCCGCGGTCTTCCACGACGTGGACGGCAGCACGCACCTGGCCGTCACGGTCGACGACGATCCGGCCGCCGAACTCCACGGCTGGTACGGCCGTTTCCACTACTTCCGGCCCGACGAGGTCGAAACGCTCGGCCCCGACGCCCCACCGGGTCCGGGCCGGCCGATCCGGCCGCAGTCCCCGCGGCCACCCGAGCGTCCGGCCCGCGGGCCGGAGGAGGGACGGTTCGATGGACGCCCTTGACGTCCTCATGCACGACCACCGGATGGTCGAGCAGTTGTTCCGCGACTACGAGGCCGCGGCCTCCGACCGGCAGCGGCGCGGTGTCGTGGAGCTGTTGGTGCGTGAACTGTCCAAGCACGCGGCTCTGGAGGAGATGCTCCTGTATCCGCTGGCCAGGAAGGTGCTGCCGGACGGCGACCGGGAGATCGACGAGCACTTGAGCGAGCACATGGGGGTGAAGCAGACCCTCCTCGCGCTCGACCGGCTCGGCGAGGGTGACCGGCGGACCGGCGAACTGGTGGCGGAACTGCGCCGCGAGGTGTCGGAGCACATCCAGGAGGAGGAGGGCACCCTGATGCCCCGGCTCCGGGAGGCCGTATCCCGGCAGGAACTGGACCGGCTGGGTGAGCTGATCGGGCAGGCCAAGGCCACCGCGCCGACCCGCCCGCACCCGCACGCCCCCGACCAGCCGCCCGCCCTGACCCTCGCGGCTCCCCTGGCCGCGGCCTACGACCGACTCCGAGACCGACTGCAGCGGAGGCCGACGACATGACCACGCAGAGCGGCACCACCGAAGTGACGCGGGAACCCAGCCGGTCCGAGGCGCGCGGGAACGGGTTCGACGAGATCTACATCCTCTGGATCTCCGAGGGCATGAGCTGCGACGGCGACACCGTGTCCATGACGGCCGCCGGGCAGCCCGGCATCGAGGACCTGGTCGCCGGACTCATCCCGGGCCTGCCGAGGGTGAACCTGGTCAACAAGGTCCTCTCCCCCAGCCTGGGCGGCGAGGACTTCCTCGCCCCCTACCGGGCGGCGGCACGCGGGGAGTTGGCGCCGTTCATCCTCGTCATCGAGGGTTCGGTCCCGAACCAGAACATCATCGAGGGCGACGGCTACTGGACGTCGTTCGGCAACGACCCGGACACGGGCGAGCCGCAGACCCTCAACTGGTGGATCGACCAACTGGCACCCAAGGCCTGGGCGGTGGTGGCCGCCGGCACCTGTGCCACGTACGGCGGCATCCACGCCATGGCGGGCAACCCCACCGGCTGCATGGGTCTCGCGGACTACCTGGGCTGGGACTTCAAGTCGCAGGGCGCGCTGCCGGTGGTGAACGTGCCGGGCTGCCCGATCCAGCCGGAGAACTTCATGGAGACCCTCATCTGGGTCCTCTATCACGCGGCCGGTGCCGCGCCGCCGCCCCCGCTGGACCACATGCTGCGTCCGCAGTGGCTGTTCGGCAAGACGGTGCACGAGGGCTGCGACCGGGCGGCGTACTACGAGCAGGCGGACTTCGCGAAGGACTACAACTCCCCCAAGTGCCTGGTCAAGACGGGCTGTTGGGGGCCGGTCGTGAACTGCAACGTGCCCAAGCGGGGCTGGATGGCCGGCATCGGCGGCTGCCCGAACGTCGGCGGCATCTGCATCGGTTGCACCATGCCCAGCTTCCCGGACGCCTTCATGCCGTTCATGGACGAGCCGACCGGCGGTGCCCTGTCGTCCGCGCTGCTCAAGCCCTACGGCGCCGTCATCCGACGGCTGCGCGGCCTGACCAGCATGGCGGTGAACCGCGAGCCCAAGTGGCACCACAACGGACCGGAGCTGACCACCGGTTACGACCCGCACTGGCGTGCCTGAGCGCCGGCACCCACTCACGCCTACGACGAACGAGGGGCAGGAAGCGACATGACGACCACCGAGGACCCGACCCGGGTCACGGGGCGCAAGCCCGCGCAGATCGTGGACATGTCCTGGGACCCGATCACCCGGATCATCGGGAACCTCGGCATCTACACGAAGATCGACTTCGCCAACCAGGAAGTCGTGGAGTGCCACAGCACCTCGTCGCTCTTCAGGGGCTACTCGGTGTTCATGAAGGGCAAGGACCCGCGCGACGCCGGGTTCATCACCTCCCGGATCTGCGGCATCTGCGGCGACAACCACACCACGTGCTCCAACTACGCCCAGCAGATGGCCTACGGCGTCAAGCCGCCGCGGATGGCCGAGAACATCACCAACCTGGGCGAAGCGGCCGAGTACATGTTCGACCACACGCTCTTCCAGGACAACCTGGTGTTCGTGGACTTCTGCGAGGCGATGGTCAAGGCGACCAACCCCGGTGTGCTGGCCCGCGCCGAGCGCACCGACGCGCCCCGCGGGGACATCCACGGCTACCGGACGATCGCCGACATCATGCGGGCCTTCAACCCCTTCGAGGGCGAGGTCTACAAGGAGGCGCTGAAGGTCAGCCGGGTCACCCGGGAGATGTTCTGCCTGATGGAGGGGCGGCACGTCCACCCCTCCACGCTGTACCCGGGCGGCGTCGGCACGATGCCGCAGCCGAACACCTTCACCGACTACCTCGCCCGGCTGATGCGCGTCATCGACTTCGTGAAGAAGGCGGTGGCGATGAACGACGACGTCTTCGACTTCTTCTACGAGGCCCTGCCGGGCTACGAGGAGGTCGGCAGGCGCCGCATCATGCTGGGCTGCTGGGGGGCCTGGCAGAACCCGGACGTGGTCGACTACCGCTACGAGAACATGAACCGCTGGGGCAAGGCGATGTACGTCACCCCGGGCATCATCGTGGACGGCAAGCTGGTCACCAACAACCTGATCGACATCAACCTCGGCCTGCGCGTCCTGCTGGGCAGCTCCTTCTACGAGGACTGGGTCAACGAGCAGCCGTTCGTCACCCACGACCCGCTCGGCAACCCCGTCGACATGCGGCACCCCTGGAACCAGACCACCGTCCCGGTGCCGCAGAAGCGGGACTTCGCCGGCAACTACAGCTGGGTGATGAGCCCGCGCTGGTACCACCCCGAGACCGGTCAGCACCTGGCACTGGACACCGGGGGCGGTCCGCTCGCCCGGCTGTGGTCGACCGCGCTGAGCGCCCTGGTCGACACGCCGTACGTCAAGGCCACCGGCGACAGCGTGCGCATCTCCCTGCCCAGGGGGGAGGAGCTGCCGGAGACCACCCTGGAGTGGCGCATCCCCAAGTGGAGCAACACCATCGAACGGGACCGCGCCCGGCCCTACTTCGTCGCCTACGCCGCCGCCATGGCCCTGCAGTTCCTGGAGGAGTCGATGGAACTGCTGCGGGCCGGTGAGACGAAGATCTTCCAGGACTACGAGGTGCCGGACGAGGCGATCGGCTGCGGCTTCCACGAGGCGGTGCGCGGCGTCCTCTCGCACCACCTGGTGATCAGGGACCAGAAGATCGCCAACTACCACCCGTACCCGCCCACCCCGTGGAACGCCAGCCCGCGCGACATCTACGGCACCCCGGGCCCGTACGAGGACGCCGTACAGGGCCAGCCGATCTTCGAGGAGAACGGCCCCGACGACTTCAAGGGCGTCGACATCATGCGCACGGTACGCAGCTTCGACCCCTGTCTGCCCTGCGGAGTGCACATGTACATGGGCAAGGGCAGGACGCTCACCACCGTGCACTCGCCGACGTACGGAGCGAACCATGGCTGACGCCGGCCGGCTCGCGGACCCGGTCGTCGAGGCGCGGCTGGCCCGGCTGGACGAGTTGCTGGCCGGGCTGGAGTCCGCGCCCGGCCCCGCGGCGGCCACCGCCGTGGAGGCCGTGCGGGCGCTGACCGAGATCTACGGTGAAGCCCTGGCCCGGGTGCTGGACCTGGCCGGTGAGCGGCCGGCCGCACGGTTCGCCGAGGACGAGTTGCTGGGGCATCTGCTGGTGCTGCACGGGCTGCACCCCGAGCCGCCCGCGCGGCGGGCCGAGCGCGCCGTCGAACGGCTGCGGCCGGCGGTGCGCGAGCGTGGCGGCGACGTCGAACTGGTCGGCGTCGACGGGCAGGTGGCCCGGGTGCGGGTCACCGAGGCGGGTGGCTGCGGGTCCGGCTGCGGCGGCGGGCCGACCGTCGCCGACGCCGTGCGGGAGGCCGTGCTGGCGGTCGCCCCCGAGCTGACGGCGGTCGAGCAGCTGCCGGCGCCGGCCGCCCCCGCCTTCGTGCCGCTGGACTCGCTGCTGGTGCGGGAGGCGCGGTGAGGGTGGAGGGTGCGCTGGCCCGGGTCATCCGCTCGGCCGCCGAACGGGACGGCCCCGAGCGGTGCGACCTGTGCGCGCAGGCCGTGCCGGAGGAGCACCGCCATCTGTACGCCGCCGACCGCGAGGAGCTGCTGTGCGCCTGCGGGGCGTGTGCGGTGCTGTTCGCCGGTGAGGGCGCGGGCGGCGGCCGGTATCTGCTGGTGCCGGGCCGCCGGGTGCGGCTGGCCCCAGTGGACACCGGGCCGCTCGGGGTGCCGGTCGGGCTGGTGTTCTTCGTGCCGCGTGCGGACGGCACGGTCACCGCGCAGGGTCCGAGCCCGGCCGGGGCGATGCGCTGGGAGGTGGAGGCGGACCGCTGGGCGGAGATGTGCGCCGCGTGTCCTCAGCTGGCGACCATGGCACCCGAGGTGGAGGCTCTGTTGGTGAACACCGTGCGGGGCCAGGACCACCACTGGATCGTGCCGGTGGACGACTGCTTCCGGATGGTCGCGCTGGTCCGCCGGGAGTGGCGCGGCCTCGCCGGAGGCGGCCGGGTCTGGCCGGCCGTGGAGCGGTTCTTCGCGGAGCTCACCGAGCGGCCGTGAGGGCCTGGCAGGAGAGGAGAACGGCGATGAGCGCCATCCGAGTGGGCCGCCCCCAGGCGAAGCCCGACACACCGGGGCACGTGCGCGGGCTGCACCAGGGCAACTGGGGGCCGTACAAGCGTCAGACCGGACATCACCAGGACGGCACGTCCGACGCGCGCCGTTCCACCGGGATCCACTGGAAGCGGCACAACGCCATCATGAAGATCATGCCGAACATCTCCCCGGGATGAGGATCAGGATGAGACAGCACAAGGGCATCGCGACGAGGATGCGGGCGGCGGGAACGACGGCCGCGCCGGTACGGACGAGGACGACGGCACAGCGCGTGCTGATCGCGCAGGGTGTCGCGCTCGGCGCCCTCACGCTCGGGCTGCTGGTCCTCGAACTCCCGGGCATCGTCCGCGAGGTGCGCATCTGGCGCATGGTCAATCTGCGGTCCGGCGCCAAGCGTCCGCGCTGAGCCGGCCGTGCACGAGCTGTCGATCGCGACCGCGATCGTGGAACAGGCGGCGGAGATCGCCCGTGCGGACGGCGTGTCCGGTGTGGCGTCGGTGACCGTCCGGGTCGGGGAGCTGGCCGGTGTCGTGCCGGACGCGCTGCACTTCGCCTTCGAGGTGGCCCGCGACGGCACGGCGCTCGCCGCGGCCCGGCTGGTCGTGGAGCAGGTCACGGCGCGGGCCTGGTGCGACGGGTGTGCCGAGGAGTTCGTGCTCGGCATGCCGCCGTTCTTCTGGTGCCCGCGCTGCGACCGGCCCTCGCAGGAGCTGCGCGGCGGACGGGAGCTGGAGATCACGGACGTGGAGCCGGTCCCGGCCCCGTCCTGACGGCGGGGCCGGGGGCGGTCTCAGCAGATCCGGGGGAGTTGCTCGCCCAGCGGCAGGTCCAGCACCCGGGTGCCGCCGAGACCGGTGGCGACGACGACCATGCCGGGGTGGTCCGCGACGCACTCTCCGACGAGGGTGGCCCCCGTGCCCTGCGGGTGGGCGCGCATGGCCGCCAGGACGGCCTCGGAGTGTTCCGCGGGGACGAAGGCGACGAGCCGGCCCTCGTTGGCGACGTACAGCGGGTCGAGGCCCAGGAAGCCGCAGGCGTTCGCGACCTCGTCCGGGACGGGGACGGCCCGCTCCCGCAGCCGGACGCCGGTGCCGGAGGCGCGGGCGATCTCGTTGAGGGAGGCGCCGAGGCCGCCCCGGGTGGGGTCGCGCAGTACATGGATGTCCGGGGTGGCCGCCAGCATGGCGGCCACCAGGTCCGCGAGCGGCGCGGTGTCGGAGGTGATCTCGACGCCGAACTCCAGGCCCTCGCGGACGCTCAGGACGGCCACCCCGTGCTGGCCGATCGGTCCGCTGACGATGACGGCGTCGCCGGGCCGGGCGCGCTGCGGGCGGATGTCGACTCCCTCGGGGACCACGCCGACGCCGGCGGTGGTGACGTAGACGCCGTCGCCGTGCCCGGACTCGACCACCTTGGTGTCGCCGGTGGCGATGGTGACGCCGGCGGTCCGGGCCGCGTCGCCCATGGCGCGGGCGACCCGCTCCACCACGGCCAGTTCCACGCCCTCCTCCAGGATGAAGGCCGCGGAGAGGTGGGTGGGCCGGGCGCCGCTCATCGCCAGGTCGTTGACCGTGCCGTTGACGGCGAGGTCGCCGAGGCTGCCGCCGGGGAAGAACAGCGGGCGTACGACGTAGGAGTCGGTGGAGAAGGCCAGCCGGGCGCCGCCGAGGCCGAGGACGGCCGAGTCGGTGAGCGCCGCGAGCGTGGGGTTGCCGTAGGCGGGGGCGAAGACCTGTTCGATCAGTTCCGCCGACAGGGCGCCGCCTCCGCCGTGCCCCATGACGACGACCGGCTGGTCGCGCAGGGGTGCGGGGCAGGTCCAGTTCGCGGGGTCGACGGGGGCGGTGTCCGTGGTGGCGAGGTCAGCCAACGGGGTTCATCTCCTCGCGCGGGATACGGGATCCCTGTGGTGCCGGGCTGTCGGTCATCCTGCGGTACAGGTAGTAGGCCGCGCAGGCGCCCTCGCTGGAGACCATGGTGGCGCCGAGCGGGGTGCGGGGGGTGCAGGTCGTGCCGAACGCCGCGCACTCGGTGGGTTTGATCAGCCCTTGCAGGACGTCGCCGGCGCGGCACACGGCGGGTTCCTCGGTGCGGATGCCGGTGACGTCGAAGCGGTGTTCGGCGTCGTAGGCGCGGAAGGCGTCGGACAGCCGCCAGCCGCTGTCCGGGATGCGGCCGATGCCCCGCCAGTTGCGGTCGGTGACCTCGAAGACCTCCTCGATCATGCGGACGGCCGCCGGGTTGCCCTGGTCGCGCACGGCGCGGGGGTAGGCGTTCTCCACCCGGTGCTCGCCGCGTTCGAGCTGGTGGACGGCCCGCCGGACGCCTTCGAGGATGTCCAGCGGTTCGAAGCCGGTGACGACGATCGGGACGCGGTGCCGTTCGGCGAGGTCCGGGTACTCGGCGGTGCCCATCACGCTGCACACGTGCCCGGCGGCGAGGAAGCCCCGCACCCGGCAGGCGGGGGCGGCCATGATGGCCTCGATGGCCGGGGGGACCCGGACGTGCGACACCAGCAGGCTGAAGTTGGCCAGGCCCAGGCGGCGGGCCTGGTGGACGGCCATGGCGTTGGCGGGGGCGGTCGTCTCGAAGCCGATGGCGAAGAACACCACCTGCCGGTCGGGGTGCCTGCGGGCCAGCTCCACGGCGTCCAGCGGCGAGTAGACGACCCGTACGTCACCTCCCTCGCCCTTGACCCGGAACAGGTCGCGGTCCGTTCCGGGGACGCGCAGCATGTCCCCGAAGGAGCAGAAGACGACGTCGGGGCGCGCGGCGATCTCCAGGGCCTTGTCGATGACGTCGAGAGGGGTCACGCACACCGGGCAGCCCGGGCCGTGGATCAACTCCACCTTCTCCGGCAGGAGTTGGTCGATGCCGTGGCGGATGATGGAGTGGGTCTGGCCGCCGCAGACCTCCATCAGGGCCCAGGGCCGGGTGACCGTGGCGTGGATCTCGTCCAGCAGCCGGCGCGCCAGATCCGGGTCGTTGAACTCGTCGATGTACTTCACCGGGCCTCCGTTCCGCTCTCCTGCCGTGCCGCCTGTTCCCAGGCGTCACCGAACTCCTCTTCCAGCAGCCCCAGTTGACCGAACAGTTCCAGGGACGCGCGGGCCGACTCCTCGTCCAGGCGCTGGAGCGCGAAACCGACGTGGACGATGACGTACTCCCCCACCTGGATGTCGGGCAGGTACTCCAGGCAGGCCTGTTTCTGTACGCCGCCGAAGTCGATCAGGCCGGTGAGCGGGTCGGCACGGTGGTCGATGGACACGACCTTGCCGGGCACTGCCAGACACATGGGTCACTCCGTCTCGTGGTGGGCTGCTGTTCCCGCGACCATCAGCTGGCCGAGTGCCAGACCGCCGTCGTTGGGGGGGACTTCGCCGTGCCGGAGGACGGTGAGGCCGGCCGCGGTGAGCAGCGCGGCGGTCTCCTCCTCCAGCAGGGCGTTGGCGAAGACACCGCCGGTCAGGGCGACGGTGGTGAGGCCGGTCCGCGCCCTCGTCCGGCGGCAGAGGTGCGCCACCGCCCGGGCCACGCCCCGGTGGAAGCGGGCCGCCAGGACGGGTACGGGGGTGTGCCGGGCCCGGTCGCGCAGCAGGGCGCGGAGGGCGGGGGCCGGGTTCATCTCCCAGCCGCCCGCCGGGCTCCGCCGGCCTGCCGGCCGGCGCCACTCGGTGAGGGCGAACGGGTAGGCGCCCTGGTCCGCGTCCCACGCCTTCAGCGCCGCCGCCTCCAGTTCCAGCGCCGCCTGTGCCTCGTATCCGGCGCGGTGGCACAGCCCCACGAGCGAGGACACGGCGTCGAAGAGCCGCCCCATGCCGGAGGTCGGCACACAGGCCAGTCCGCGTGTCAACTGCTGCCGCAGGACGGTGAGTTCCGTCTCCGTGCACGCCTCGACGCTCGGCAGTCCGGGTTCCCACGGCAGTCCCGCCGCCCACAGCCGGGCCAGGGCGAGCCGGCAGGGGTTGGCGACGCCGGTGTCGCCGCCGGGCAGCGGGGCGGGGGCCAGACGGGCGAGGCGGCGGTAGCCGGTGTAGTCGGCGAGCAGGATCTCGCCGCCCCACACCGTGCCGTCGTCGCCGTATCCGGTGCCGTCGAAGGCGACGCCGATCACGGGCGTGCGGCCGTCGAGACCGTGTTCGGCCATCGCCGAGGCGATGTGGGCGTGGTGGTGCTGGACCAGCACCGGTTCGCCCAGGCCGAGCCGGGCTGCCCGGCGGGTCGAGTGGTAGCCGGGGTGGCGGTCGGCGGCGGCCAGCCGGGGGGTGACTCCGGTGAGGAGGGTGAGGTGCCGTTCGGCGCGTTCCGCGGCGGCGAGGCCGGCCAGGTCACCGAGGTCACCGATGTGCGGCCCGAACCAGGCCTGGTCGCCCTCCCCCAGGCACAGCGCGTTCTTCAGGTCGCCGCCGGTGGCGAGCGTGGGGCGGACCGCGAGAGGGAGGCGCAGGGGGCGGGGGACGTAGCCGCGGGAGCGCCGCAGGACCTGTTCGGTGCCGTCGGGGCGGACGCGCAGCAGGGAGTCGTCGCACGGCGAGGCGATGGGCCGGTCGTGGGTGAGCCAGGCGTCGGCGAGTCCGGCCAGCCGGGTCAGCGCCTCGGCGTCGTCGGTGACGATGGGCTCGCCGGAGCGGTTGCCGCTGGTCATGACCAGGAGCCGCGGGCCGGGCGGGTCGCCGGGCAGGCCGAGGAGGAGGGTGTGCACGGGGGTGTAGGGCAGCAGCAGACCGATGTGCGGGCTGCCCGGGCAGACCTGGTCGGCGAGGCGGACGCCGTCCGGAGGTGTGCGGCGGCGCAGCAGGACGATGGGGCGGCGGGCGCTGGTGAGCGCGGCCCGTTCGGCGGCGGAGAGCACCGCGACGCGCCGCGCCGTCTCCAGGTCGGCGCACATCACGGCGAACGCCTTGCCGCCCCGCTCCTTGCGGCGGCGCAGGGTCGCGACGGCCCGGGCGTCGGTCGCGTCGCAGGCCAGGTGGTAGCCGCCGACGCCCTTGACGGCGACGATCCGCCCGGCGGCGAGCAGTGCCCGTGCCGTCGTGAGGGCCTCCGCGTCCCGGGCCGGGCGGACGCCGAGGCCCGCGGCCGGTACGAGGGCGAGGCGCGGGCCGCAGCCGGGGCAGGCGACGGGCTGGGCGTGAAAGCGCCGGTCGGCCGGGTCGCCGTACTCGCGGGCGCAGGCGGGGCACATCGGGAAGCCGGCCATGGTGGTGGCCGGCCGGTCGTACGGCATCCCGGTGGCGATGGTGAAACGGGGGCCGCAGTGGGTGCAGGTGACGAAGGGGTGGCGGTGCCGGCGGTCGCCGGGGTCGGCGAGTTCGCGCAGGCAGTCGGCGCAGGTCGCGGTGTCGGGCGGGAGCTGGGTGCGGCCCGGGGAGCGTTCGGTGGGGCGGATGGTGAAGGGGCCGGTGGCGCCGGTGGCGGGAACCTCCTCGCAGCCGACGCCGGTCACGGTCGCGAGCGGGGGCGGCTGCTCGGTCAGCCGGCGGGCGAACCGGTCCACGTCGTCCGGCGGGCCCTCGACCTCGATGAGGACGCCGTCCGCGGTGTTGCTCACGAACCCGGTCAGCGCCAGCCCGGCGGCCAGCCGGTGCACGTACGGCCGGAAGCCGACGCCCTGGACCGTGCCGCGCACAGTGATCCGGCGGCGGACCGGGCGGGTGACGGGCGCGGTCACGAGGCGGGGGCGGGGGCCGGGTGGTGGTGCGGGTGGGGGGCGAGCGGCGGGCGGTGCGGCGGGGCGCCGTCGCGGGCGGCGAGGGCGCGGTCGAGCAGGGCGCCGACGCCGGTGCCGGTGCGGGCGCAGGACCGGATGATCTCCACGCCCGGGTTGACCTGGTGGACGTTCTCGTGGAAGAGGCTCTCGTCGAACCCCGCCGGTCCCGCGAGGTCGGTCTTGGTGATCACGACGAGGTGGGCGGAGCCGAACGCGGTCGGGTACTTCAGCGGTTTGTCCTCGCCCTCGGTGACCGCCATCAGCACGATCCGCAGGGTCTCCCCGAGGTCGTACGCGGCCGGGCAGACCAGGTTGCCGACGTTCTCCACGAAGAGCACCGAGGTGTCCGGCGGCAGCCAGCCGGTCAGCCGGGCGCCGACCTGGCGGGCCTCCAGGTGGCACAGCCCGTCGGTGAGCAGCTGCTGGACGGGCGCGCCGGACCGGGCGAGCCGGACGGCGTCGTTCTCGGTCGCGAGGTCCGCGGTGAGCGCGGCCACCGGGACGCCCCGCTCCCCGGCGCGGGCCAGCACCCGGGCGAGGAGTTCGGTCTTGCCGCTGCCCGGGCTGGACAGCAGGTTGACCAGGGTGACGCCCTGCCGGGCGAGTTCGTCGCGCAGGCTCGCGGCCAAGCCGTCGTTCTTCACCAGCACGGCCTGTTTGACGTCGGACCGGCACATGGGCGCTGCTCCTCGGGTGCGGTGGTGCCCGGGCCGCGTGCGGTGCGGCCCGGGTCTCACCGATCTTGGGCCGCGCCGGCCGCCGTGCCGGGCAGCGCAGCCGAGTGCGGGGTCCCGGATTCCACCGGGCAGCCCAACGGGGGCAGGGGTCCGGCGGGATCGGCGAGGAGTGCGGGGACGAGCGCGTGCAGCGCGTCGACGGCCCGGTCGACGGCCTCCCGCACCGGCGCGCTGAGGCCCGGGAGGAGGTCGTCGTCGCCGGGCAGGACGCCGGGTTCGCAGGCGAGGACCAGGACCCTGGGCAGGGGCTCGTCGCCCAGGTGGGCGGCCAGGGCCAGCACCTTCTCCGGGTCCATGCCGTGGGCCTCCGGCGGGACGGTCCCGTCGGAGGGTTCGGCCTCGATCAGCGAGAGGGTGCCGGGGCGGTGCCCGCGCGGGGCGGCGTCGACGAGGACGGCGGTGGCGCAGCCGGACAACAGGTCGTAGGCGAGGTCCAGGCCGCGGATGCCGTAGTCGCGGACCCGTGCCCCGGGCGGCAGCGGGCGCCGGTCCAGTGCGCGGATCACCTCGGGGCCGAAGGCGTCGTCGCCGAGGAAGATGTTGCCGACGCCGGCCACCAGGAGGCGCGCCGTCACCGGGTGCCTGCGCCGGCCGGGGCGAGGGGCCGGGCGGAACCGCCCGGTGTCTTGCGGACGAAGGCCGAGCGCAGGGCGTGGTAGGGCGCCTCGGGGTCGAAGAAGAGGGCGTGCATGCGGGCCAGTTCCGCCTCCCGGTACCGGGCGAGGGGCCGTTCCCGCTCGTCGGCGGCGCGGGCCGCCGCCTTGCCGGCGATCCGCCGGTCCAGGTCCGGGGCGGCGGCGAGCCCGGTCGCCAGTCGCTCGACCTCGGCCGCGAAGTCCCGCGGCGCGGCCGGCACCAGCCGGTCCACCATGCCGAGCCGTGCGGCGGTGGCGGCGCTGACCGGCAGGGCCCGCGCCGTCAGCCGCTCGGCCTGCTCCGGGCCGACGCGGCGCGGCAGGGTGTACGTCCAGAACTCGGAGCCGTACAGACCCATGCGGCGGTAGTGCGGGTTGAGGACGACGCCGGTGCGGCACCACACCTCATCGGCGGCGAGGGCCAGCATGGCGCCGCCGGCCGCCGCGTTGCCGCCGAGCGCAGCGACCACCAGGCGGTCGGTGGTGCGCAGCACGGCCTCCACGAGGTCGTCCATGGCGTTGAGGTTGGTCCAGGACTCCTGGGCCGGGTCGGGGGCCGCCTCGATGACGTTCAGGTGGATGCCGTTGGAGAAGAAGTCGCGGGTGCCGCCGAGGACGAGGACGCGGGTGGGGCGGGTGAGCGCCTCGGTGTAGGCGGCGAGCAGTCTGCGGCACTGGTCGGTGCTCATCGCGCCGCCCGGGAAGGAGAAGGCGAGGAAGCCGATGTCGCCGTGCTGCCGGTAGCGGATGTCGGTCCAGGTGTGCCGGCCGGGCGGGAGCTCCAGCGGGGCGGGGACCTCCGGGAGGGCGGGGCCGGACCGGTACGCGGCGAGGACCGAGGCGGCCGGGCGGCGGAAGGGCGCCGGGTCGCCGGAGTTCCTGCGGGGGCGCAGTTCCGGGATCCAGACCGCGCCGTCGCGGGTGGCCCGGCAGACGGCGCCCGCGCGCTGGGCCAGCAGGGTGCCGGGGCGGCCGCGCAGTTCGTCCTCGGGGTGCCCGCCGTGCAGGAACACCTCGTGGCCGAGGAGTTCGTCCAGGACGCCCGGCTGGGAGTCGGCGCCGCGGAGCTTGCGCAGGACCGTGTCGGTGTCGTCGTGCTCCCAGTCGATCCGCCGCCGCTCCTGCCGGAAGGTGTCGCGCCAGACGACGGTGACCGACTCGTCGGTCTGCGGCAGGGGCTTGTACGCGCCGTCGGCGTAGCGCTGTACGGCCGTCAGCACGGCGGTGACGGCGGCGTCGGAGGCCTCGTTGCGGTAGAGGTCGCTCTTGCCGACGGGTGGTACGGGGAACGGCTCGGCCGCCCAGACCGGGCCCGCGTCCATCGCCGCCTCGGCCTGGAGCACGGTCACGCCCCACTGCCCGGCCCCGTCGGCGATGGCCCAGTCCAGCGAGGACGGGCCCCGGTCACCCGGCGGGCCGGGGTGCACGATCAGACAGGTGTGCTCCCGCCACACGTCCTCGGGCAGGGCCGTCCTGAGCATCGGCGCGATGATCAGGTCGGGGCGCAGCTCGCGCACGGCGGCCCGGACCTGGTCGGGGCCGCGCGCGGCGAGCACGACGTCCAGCCGGTGCCCGAGGTCCGACAGTTCGGCGTACAGGCGCTGGGAGAGGCTGTTGAACGCGCTGGCGACGAGCAGAATGTCCATGACACGGCATGGTCGTCGCTCGCCCGGGTGCCGGGAAGGACCGCCGCGGCGTTTCGCCGGCCCCGCTCAGGTCTCTTCCTCCATCCGGATCGCATTCCGCAGATCCTCGAAGGCGTGGCTGCGGTTGTCCTGGTGCGCCTCCAGCAGGGCGGCGGCGATCGCGTCGAGCTTGCGCTGGATCGCGTGTTCGGCGCGCATCTCGGAGTTCTTCAGCAGGGCCAGGAGCAGCAGGGTGACCGCCGTCATGGACTCGCCCGCGAGGAGCAGCACCTCAAGGGGCAGATGGGCGACGTGGGAGGCGACGAAGAAGCTCACGAGGAGCAGGCAGAACAGGAAGAACAGCGGTGAGCTGGTGAAGTTCGAGGCGTATTCGGCGAGCTGCTCGAACCGGCCGCGGCGCGCGCCGCCGCGGTGGACGGGGTTCTTGAAGGTCATGGCCGAGCCTTTCCCGCGACGGGCGGCTCCCGCATCAGCTCCGCAGTACCCCGGTGCCGGCGTGCGACACCGGGGCTCGGCCGGGTGTCGTGCCGTACCGGTGTGTCGGCCGCGCCGTCTCAGGCCGCGAGGGTCTCCCCCGGGGCGAGGCGGTCCACGAGCTGGTCGTGGTGCAGCTCGGCCACCGGCCACAGCAGGTCGGGGTGGCGGAGCAGGGCCGCCGCGCTGCGGTCGCCGTCATCGGGGGTGAGCAGCCGGCGGAACTCGGTCGGCGTCGCGGCGTGCTCGCTCCCGGCGAGTGCGGCCACGGCCAGCTCGGCCAGCTCGGGGTCGGTGAGCAGGGCGGCGGCCCAGCTGGCCACGACCTCGTCCACCCAGGTGCGCCAGGCCCAGTCCTCGGCCGGGTGCTCGTCGGCACGCTCGGCGCCGGCGATCCAGTCGAGCCGGGCCGCGCCTCCGGGGCCCGCCATGGTGACCAGGCCGGCGTCGATCGCCGTGGGGTACCGCAGCCAGGCGGCGACCGTCACCGCCTGCCGGGCCTGCGCCTCGCACAGCGCGGAGGCCAGCGCGCCGCCGCACGGCGGGTAGGCGACCGTCAGCCAGCGTGCCGTCGCGGCTATCAGGGGGGACAGATCAGTGAGCACAGCCGGGCCGTCCGAGGTGCGAAGGGGGTATAGGGGCTCCACGCAACGGTAGCCCCGCGCCGGGCACGGCGGGGAGGGGGTGCGTACCAGGTCATATGTGACGTGACGCACTCACCCGGAGGGCCGGCCCGCTGCTCACGCACCCGGGGACCTCCGCCCGCTTCTCACGCACCCACCGGGAGGGCCCACCCGCACCCCACGCATTAACCGGGAGGGCCCACCTACACCCCACGCATTCACCGGGAGTGCCCCCACGCCTCACGCACTCACCGGGAGGCTCGCCCACGCCCCCGCGCTCACCGGGAGGT
>NZ_PQSU01000039.1 GCF_002920615.1 Streptomyces sp. Ru62 | reverse complement strand
TCCTTTTGAAGCTCCGGCTCTTGGGCACCGCCCAGGGGCCGGAGCTTTTTTGCGTTGAGGTAGGGTCAGGGGGCATCGTTGGTTCATTTCGCACAGGAGGCCCCCGGGTGGAGGTCCAGGAGACCCGCGTCCAGACAGACCGGGTCCTCACCATCCCCAACATCCTCAGCATGGCGCGGCTCGTCGGCGTACCCCTCTTCCTGTGGTTGATCCTCAGGCCGGAGTTCGGCGGGCCGCAGAGTGATGGCTGGGCTCTCCTCGTGCTGGCCCTGAGCGGGATCAGTGACTATCTCGACGGCAAGCTCGCCCGGCGCTGGAACCAGATCAGCAGCCTCGGCCGGCTTCTCGACCCCGCCGCCGACCGCCTGTACGTGCTTTCCACCCTGGTCGGCCTCACCTGGCGGGAGATCCTGCCGCTCTGGCTGACCGGCCTCCTGCTGGCCCGTGAACTGGTTCTCCTGGTGATGGTGGGCATCCTCCGCCGGCACGGATATCCGCCGCCGCAGGTGAACTTCCTCGGGAAGGCCGCGACCTTCAACTTGATGTACGCCTTCCCGCTCCTGCTGCTCAGTGACGGAAGTGGTTGGATCGCGTCACTCGCTGCTATTTTCGGATGGGCGTTCGCCGGATGGGGTACAACCCTCTACTGGTGGGCAGGAGTGCTTTACGTGGTACAGGTCCGCCGCTTGGTTCGCGCGGACGCCACGGCCGATTGAGCTCGGTGATTGTCCAGACCTGACGCCTCGATGGCCCGCGGTGGAAAAGTGCGGGACAATCTGGACGGGTGAAGTCGGCTAGACCGTCGTCTCTTGGAGGAGGACGCTTCCGACATGAAGGCCGTCGTGATGGCCGGGGGCGAAGGCACGCGCCTGCGCCCCATGACCTCTAGCATGCCCAAGCCGCTCCTGCCCGTGGCCAACCGCCCGATCATGGAGCACGTGCTACGGCTGCTCAAAAGGCACGGGCTCACCGAGACCGTTGTCACCGTTCAGTTCCTGGCATCGCTCGTCAAGAACTATTTCGGCGACGGCGAAGAACTCGGCATGGAGCTCACGTACGCCAATGAGGAGAAGCCACTCGGTACCGCCGGAAGCGTCAAGAACGCTGAAGAGGCGTTGAAGGACGATGCCTTCCTCGTCATCTCCGGCGATGCCCTGACCGACTTCGACCTCACCGAGCTGATCAATTTCCACAAGGAGAAGGGTGCTCTGGTCACGGTCTGCCTGACCCGTGTGCCCAATCCGCTGGAGTTCGGCATCACCATCGTCGACGAGGAAGGCAAGGTCGAACGCTTCCTGGAGAAGCCGACCTGGGGGCAGGTCTTCTCCGACACGGTGAACACGGGCATCTACGTCATGGAGCCCGAGGTCTTCAACTACGTCGAAGCCGATGTGCCCGTCGACTGGTCCGGTGACGTCTTCCCGCAACTGATGAAGGAAGGCAAGCCGATCTATGGCTATGTCGCCGAGGGCTACTGGGAGGACGTCGGCACGCACGAGAGCTATGTGAAGGCCCAGGCGGACGTCCTCGAAGGCAAGGTCGACGTCGACATCGACGGCTTCGAGATCTCCCCGGGCGTGTGGGTGGCCGAGGGTGCCGAGGTGCATCCCGACGCCGTGCTGCGCGGGCCGCTGTACATCGGTGACTACGCGAAGGTCGAGGCCGGCGCGGAGATCCGGGAGCACACCGTCGTCGGCTCCAACGTCGTCGTGAAGAGCGGTGCCTTCCTGCACAAGGCCGTCGTGCACGACAACGTGTACATCGGGCAGCACAGCAACCTGCGCGGCTGTGTCGTCGGCAAGAACACCGACATCATGCGTGCGGCCCGGATCGAGGACGGCGCGGTCATCGGCGACGAGTGCCTGATCGGTGAGGAATCGATCGTTCAGGGCAATGTCCGTGTCTACCCGTTCAAGACCATCGAGGCCGGTGCCTTCGTCAACACCTCGGTGATCTGGGAGTCCAGGGGGCAGGCCCATCTGTTCGGCGCCCGGGGTGTCTCCGGCATCCTGAACGTGGAGATCACGCCGGAGCTGGCGGTGCGGCTGGCCGGTGCCTACGCGACGACCCTGAAGAAGGGTTCGACCGTCACCACGGCCCGCGACCACTCCCGGGGTGCCCGGGCGCTCAAGCGGGCGGTGATCTCCGCGCTCCAGGCCAGCGCCATCGACGTACGCGACCTGGAGAACGTACCGCTGCCCGTGGCCCGGCAGCAGACCGCGCGCGGCAGCGCCGGCGGCATCATGATCCGGACCTCGCCTGGTGTCCCGGACTCCGTCGACATCATGTTCTTCGACGGACAGGGCGCGGACCTCTCACAGGGCAGCCAGCGCAAGCTGGACCGGGTGTTCGCACGCCAGGAGTACCGGCGGGCGTTCCCTGGTGAGATCGGTGACCTGTACTTCCCGGCCAGCGTCTTCGACTCGTACACCGGATCGCTGCTGCGGAACGTCGACACGACCGGGATAGCCGAGTCGGGCCTCAAGGTGGTCGTGGACGCCTCGAACGGCAGTGCCGGGCTCCTGCTGCCCAGCCTGCTCGGCAAGCTCGGTGTGGACTCGCTGACCATCAATCCGGGTCTGGACGAGTCCCGGCCCACCGAGACGGCCGAGATGCGGCGCAAGGGGCTGGTGCGGCTCGGCGAGATCGTGGCGTCCTCGGGTGCCGCGTTCGGTGTGCGGTTCGACCCCGTCGGCGAGCGGCTGTCGCTCGTGGACGAGAAGGGCCGGATCATCGAGGACGACCGGGCGCTGCTGGTCATGCTGGACCTGGTGGCCGCCGAGCGGCGCAGCGGTCGGGTGGCGCTGCCGGTCACCACGACCCGGATCGCCGAGCAGGTGGCCGCGTACCACGGCACCCAGGTCGAGTGGACGACCACCTCGCCCGACGACCTCACGCGCGTGGGGCGTGAAGAGGGCACCATCTTCGGTGGCGACGGCAAGGGCGGGTTCATCGTGCCGGAGTTCAGCGGTGTGTACGACGGCACGGCCGCCTTCGTACGCCTGATCGGGCTCGTGGCGCGGACGCAGCTCACGCTGAGCCAGATCGACGCCCGGATCCCGCGGGCGCACGTCCTCAAGCGGGACCTGGCCACGCCGTGGGCCGTCAAGGGTCTGGTGATGCGACGGGTGGTCGAGGCGGCAGGCGATCGCTCTGTCGACACGACCGACGGTGTGCGGGTGGTGGAGACCGACGGGCGCTGGGTGATGGTGCTGCCCGACCCGGCCGAGGCGGTCACCCACCTGTGGGCGGAGGGGCCGGACGACGCCTCCGCGCAGGCCCTGCTGGACGAGTGGTCGGCGGTCGTGGACAGCGCCGGCCGGTGACCGTCCGCGGCTGAGAACGGCAAAACCCGCTGCACGCGTGCGTGCCGGACAAGTGTCCCCAAGGGGGCCTGTCCGGCACGCCGGTGGGGCCGTTCGGAGGTACTGCTCGCGACATGCGACGATGTGCGGCATGCCGCAGCAACCCCCCGTTCGGAGCAGCCCCACGCGGCCGCAGCGTCCGGACGCCTCCATGTCGTTGATCACCAACGTCATGGACCACAGCCTCGACGACGGGTACGCCGAGGCCGCCGCCCGGAGGAAGTCCGAGGGCGAGGGCGGCCTGCCGAAGACGCTCCGGGCCAGGCTGGGCCTGGCCGCCGGCCTCGTCCTCGCGGCGCTCGTGGTGACCGTGGGGGCGGCACAGGCCCGTGTGACAGCACCCGTGGTGGCCAAGGAGCGCCAGGAGCTGATCGACCGCATCGACAGCGAGACCGCGGACGCGGACAAGCTCGAAAGCACCGTCGACACTCTGCGCGACGACGTCGGCGCGCGCCAGCGGGCGGCCCTGAAGTCGAGCGGAGGCAGCGCCGAGGCGGACCTGGTGGGACTGCTGTCGGGTGCCACCGCGGTGCACGGTCCCGGTGTCAAGCTCGTCGTGAACGACGCCAAGGAGGCGAGCGGCGGCGGGGACGGTTCCAACCCCCGCGAGACGGCGGGCTTCTCCGACACCGGCCGGGTACGGGACCGCGACATGCAGCGCGTGGTCAACGGGCTGTGGGCCTCGGGGGCCGAGGCGATCTCCGTCAACGGGCAGCGGCTGACCGCCCTGTCCGCGATCAGGGCAGCGGGTGACGCGATACTGGTCGACAACAGGCCGCTGGTGCCGCCGTACACGGTGCTGGCGGTGGGGGACGGGGAGAGGTTGAGCACCGGGTTCCAGAACAGCGCCGACGGCCTGTATCTGCATGCCCTGGAGGAGAACTACGGCATCCGCGCCACCATCTCCGCGGAGGGTGACATCCGGTTGCCCGCCGCACCCAGTGTGATCGTACGCACAGCACAGCCGAAGTCAGAGAAAACCGAGAAGGGCACATCGTGATCGCCGTACTGGGCCTCGTCGTGGGAGTCGTGGCCGGCCTGTTGGTCCGGCCCGAGGTTCCGGCGGTCGTCGAGCCGTATCTGCCGATCGCCGTCGTCGCGGCCTTGGACGCCGTCTTCGGTGGTCTGCGGGCCATGCTCGACGGCATCTTCGACGACAAGGTCTTCGTGGTGTCGTTCCTGTCGAACGTGGTCGTCGCCGCCCTCATCGTGTTCCTCGGCGACAAGTTGGGCGTGGGCGCGCAGCTGTCCACGGGGGTCGTCGTGGTCCTGGGTATCCGTATCTTCTCCAACGCCGCGGCGATCCGGCGGCACGTGTTCCGGGCGTGACACCGATGAGCGAGCAGAACGACACCAACGACGGCAACGGCCGGAACGATCAGCCGGAGAACCGGTTGCGCAGGGAACTGCCGGCGGAAGTGCCCGCGGAAGTGCCCGCGCCCGCGACCGGGGCCGGACGGCCGGCCGAGGGGGAGCCCCAGCAGGCGCTGACGGGCCGGCAGCGGCTGGCCAAGGGGCTGTGGCCGCCGCGCTTCACGCGTGCTCAACTCATCGTGGCTGTGCTGCTGTTCGGCCTGGGCTTCGGCCTGGCCGTGCAGGTGGCGTCCAACAGCGACACCGACAGCGCGCTGCGCGGAGCCCGCCAAGAAGATCTTGTGCGCATCCTCGATGAACTGGATTCGCGTACTCAGCGTCTTCAGGACGAGAAGCAGGGGCTTGAGAAGCAGCGTCAGGAGCTGCAGACCAGCTCCGACCAGGCCGCGGAGGCGCGTCGGCAGACCGCCGAGAAGGAGAGGCAACTCGGCATCCTCGCGGGCACCGTGGCGGCGCAGGGTCCCGGCATCACCATGACGATCGAGGACACGAAGGGGACGGTCCAGGCGGACATGCTGCTCGACGCGATCCAGGAGTTGCGCGCGGCCGGTGCGGAGGCAATCCAGGTCAACGGGGTCCGGGTGGTCGCCGGCACCTACTTCACCGACTCCGGCAGGAGTGTGAGCGTCGACGGGAACAAGATCAACGCCCCCTATCGTTTCAAGGTCATCGGCAAGCCGCAGGACCTTGAGCCCGCGCTGAACATCCCTGGAGGCGTGGTGCAGACTCTGGAGAAGGAGCAGGCCACGGTGACCGTCGAGCGGTCGGACAAGATCGTCGTGGATGCCTTGCGACAGGCGAAGCGGCCTGACTACGCTCGGTCGTCCTCCCAGTGAACCGGCGGTGCATGGGGGCCGTCCGGCAGGGGCATGAGGTTGCGGGGGGTCGGCGCACCGAAGGGGTGGTGCGTGGTGGAAACTGTCTGGTGGATACGGACGTTGTGAGAATGTCCGGCTCGGCCGGTGTAGGCAATCAGGGTTCGTCCTGCCCCACGGGCGGGTCTGTTTCGGTCAAGGGGAATCGCCCGTGAAGTTGTTTGCGAAGTTGTTCGGCAAGAGCGCGCGAGAGGGCAGCGGCAACGCGACCGCTCGTCATCGCGCACAGCCTGACGCGGAGGGCCAGCGCCCGCTGTTCCGGGACCAGGTCGCTGGTCCGGGCGGTGACATTTCGGGAGGTCAGGGCGCGGCGTCTGTTGACCCTGCCCAGTCCGGCGGCATAGGTTTCGGGCAACCGTCAACCTCAGGTACGGGTGGAGGGTTCGCCCCCGGCCCGTACGCGTCCAACGCCCCGGCGGGGCAGCCGCGGCAGGAGGATCCGTCGATGTCGGTCCTGGTATGTACGAGGTGCGGTAACCGGAATGCGGAGAACGCCCGGTTCTGCTCCAACTGCGGGGCGCCGCTGCGTCCCGGGTTGACGCCGGAGCGGGCTTCCGAGACGACGTCCACGATCTCGATCTCGGGTCTGGAGGCCTACGACTCCGAGGCGACCGGCCAGACGCCGCTGCCGATGCTCTCCCCGGAGGCGCAGGCCGCGGTGGACGCGCTGCCGATGGGCTCGGCGCTGCTGGTGGTGCGCCGGGGGCCGAACTCGGGCAGCCGCTTCCTGCTGGACAGCGACCTGACCACGGCCGGCCGTCATCCGCAGAGCGACATCTTCCTGGACGACGTGACCGTCTCGCGGCGCCACGTGGAGTTCCGGCGCTCCCCGGACGGCTCCTTCACGGTGGCCGACGTGGGCAGCCTGAACGGCACGTACGTCAACCGGGAGCGCATCGACCAGGTCGCCCTGTCGAACGGTGACGAGGTGCAGATCGGCAAGTACAGGCTGGTGTTCTACGCGAGCCGGCAGGGCATCTGACCCGCCCCCGGACTGATGTCCGGGGGGACCCCCAGGGAAGGTCCATGCTTCAAACACCGAGCGGCGGTGCCGGAAGCGGTACCGCCGCCAGGGACAGTGGGCTGATGAGCATCGGCACGGTGCTGAACGTGCTGCGCGACGAGTTCCCCGAAGTCACCATCTCCAAGATCCGTTTCCTGGAGTCGGAGGGCCTCATCGAGCCGCAGCGGACCCCGTCGGGGTACCGCAAGTTCAGCGCCGGGGACGTCGAGCGCCTCGGTCACGTCCTGAGGATGCAGCGGGACCACTATCTGCCGCTCAAGGTGATCCGTGAGCATCTGGACGCCATGGAGCGGGGCGAGGCCGTCCCGCTGCCCGTGGTGGGACGTCAGCGCACCGCGGAGGACGCGCCCGCGCGCGTGGAGGCGCCGACGGTGGCCAGGGTCGGCAGGGCCGAGCTGCTGGCCGCCGCGGACATCGACGAGGGCGACCTGAAGGAGTGGGAGTCCTACGGGCTGATCGCGGCGCTGGAGGACGGGGTGTACGACGCCGAGGCCGTCACCGTGGCCTCGCTGATCGCCGAACTGGGCCGGTTCGGGATCGAGCCGCGCCACCTGCGGGTGATGAAGGCCGCCGCCGACCGTGAGGCGGGCCTGGTCGACCAGGTCGTGGCCCCGCTCAGACGCCATCGCAACCCGCAGACCAGGGCACACGCCGAGGCCCGTACGAAGGAGCTGGCGGCCCTGACGGTGAAGCTGCACGCGGCCCTGGTGAAGACCGCTCTCGGCGTGCGGCTGCCCTGATCGGATGGGCCGTGGAGCGGCCGGATCGGGCACCTGTTCCCGGCCCGACTACCCAAACGTCCCGGGCACGGCCTAGGGTTGCTGTGTGAACGAGCTCGATGTCGTAGGTGTCCGGGTCGAAATGCCCTCCAACCAACCGATCGTGCTCCTGCGCGAAGTGGGAGGCGACCGCTACCTCCCCATCTGGATCGGGCCGGGGGAGGCGACGGCGATCGCCTTCGCCCAGCAGGGCATGGCCCCCGCGCGACCGCTGACCCACGACCTGTTCAAGGACGTGCTGGAGGCCGTCGGCCAGGAGCTGACCGAAGTGCGTATCACCGATCTGCGGGAAGGTGTCTTCTACGCGGAGCTGGTGTTCGCCAGCGGGGTCGAGGTCAGCGCCCGCCCCTCCGATGCCATAGCGCTCGCCCTGCGCACCGGGACGCCGATCTACGGCAGTGACACGGTGCTGGACGACGCCGGCATCGCCATCCCGGACGAGCAGGAGGACGAGGTGGAGAAGTTCCGCGAGTTCCTCGACCAGATCTCGCCCGAGGACTTCGGCACCAGCAGCCAGTGAGCCCTGGGACCGGTCCGTCGGTCCCGGTGGTCCACCGGGGCGGACGGCGGCCCCGTGCGGCCCTCGCCCCGGCAATTGCCTCCGGCCAGTGAGAGCGTCCTACGGCCCCTCGCCAGCGCATTCGGCTAGCCTTTCCCCGCGGTGGGACACGGGAAACCACTCCTTGGGTGATTATCACTCGGCGTGCCGAGTGTGGCGATCGTTGACGCACCCCTGGTGACTGCCTACCGTCGAGAAGGCAGGTCAAGGACGGAGGTCGGCGTGAGAACCAGCGGCGACGGTACGGCTGGGGGTGCACCCGGACGCGGTTTCGGGGAGAGCGGTCCGTACCCGCCCCCGAACTCGCGGCCGCGCTCAGGCGGGGGTCATGCCCGTCCCGGCAGCGCGGTGGAGCACGCTCCGCAGCTGCCCACGGCGGTGCCGAACGGCGGAGGGGTGGCGTCCATGGCGTCCGAGGAGATCGGCTACCGCGGGCCCACGGCCTGCGCGGCTGCCGGCATCACCTACCGGCAGCTCGACTACTGGGCCCGCACCGGTCTGGTCGAGCCCAGCGTACGGCCCGCCTACGGGTCGGGCACCCAGCGGCTGTACAGCTTCCGGGACGTGGTCGTCCTGAAGATCGTGAAGCGGTTCCTGGACACCGGGGTGTCGCTGCAGAACATCCGCACGACCGTGCAGCACCTCAGGGAACGCGGTTTCCGCGACCTGGAGCGGATGACCCTGATGAGCGACGGCGCGACCGTGTACGAGTGCACCTCGCCGGACGAGGTCCACGCCCTGCTCCAGGGCGGTCAGGGCATCTTCGGGATCGCCGTCGGCGTGGTGTGGCGGGACGTGGAAAGCGCCCTCTCCCAACTGCACGGCGAGCGCATCGACACCGGTGAGACCCTGGTCGGGCACAACCCCGCGGACGAGCTGGCGCGGCGCCGCAACCGGGCGGTCTGACCGCCGGGTCCGACCGCCCCTCTCCCGTGGGCGCTCCGGTCCTCGCGGCATTGTCAGTGCCGTGGTGCAGCATCGGAGATGTGAGAAACGCGCCCACGATCCTGCATCTCGACATGGATGCCTTCTTCGCCTCGGTGGAGCAGGCGTCCAAGCCGAGCCTGCGCGGGAAAGCGGTGATCGTGGGCGGCCTCGGACCGCGCGGGGTGGTGGCGACCGCGTCGTACGAGGCACGGGTGTTCGGGGTCCACTCGGCGATGCCCATGGCCCAGGCGCGCCGGCTGGCACCCAACGCCGCGTATCTGGTGCCGCGCTTCACTCTGTACCGGGCGATCAGCGAGCAGGTGATGGCGCTGCTGCGGGAGCTGTCACCGCTGGTCGAGCCGCTGAGCCTGGACGAGGCCTTCGTGGACCTGGAGGCCGGGGGAGCGGCCTGGGACGAGGAGTCGGCGCGGCGGGCGGGGGAGAAGCTGCGCGCGGACATCCGGGCGGTCACGGGGCTCACCGGATCGGTGGGGCTCGCCGCCTCCAAGATGCTCGCGAAGATCGCCTCCGAGCAGGCCAAGCCGGACGGCCTGCGGCTGATCGAGCCGGGCACGGAGCGGGCACTGCTGGCGCCGATGCCGGTGCGCACCCTGCCGGGGGTCGGACCGGCCACCGGGGACCATCTGCGCCGGGCCGGGATCACCACGGTGGAGGAGCTGGCGGAGGCCGGCGAGGACGAGCTGGTCCGGCTGCTCGGCAAGGCGCACGGGCACGCGCTGTACGCCATGGCCCTGGCCCGGGACGAGCGGCCCGTGGTGGCCGAGCGGGAGGCCAAGTCGGTGTCGGTCGAGGACACGTACGACGTGGACATCCACGACCGGCTGCGGGTCGGTCTGGAGGTGCAGCGGCTGGCCGACCGGTGTGTGCGGCGGCTGCGCGAGGCCGGGCTGTCCGGGCGGACCATCGTGCTGAAGGTGCGGCGGTACGACTTCTCCACCCTGACCCGCTCCGAGACGCTCAGGGGGCCCACGGACGACCCCGTGGTCATCCGCGAGGCGGCGGCGCGACTGCTGGACTCCGTGGACACGACGGGCGGGGTGCGACTGCTCGGGGTGGGGGTGTCCGGGCTCGCCGACTACACGCAGGAGGACCTGTTCGCGCAGGCGATGCCCGTGCCCGCGGCGGAGGAACCGGAGGGTGCGGTGGAGGCTGTCGTGGAGCGGGCGGAGCCCGTCGAGCGGCAGTGGCGGGCCGGGCAGGATGTGCGGCATGCGGAGTACGGGCACGGATGGGTGCAGGGGAGCGGGCTGGGGCGGGTGACCGTGCGGTTCGAGACGCCGCAGTCCCCTCCCGGGCGGGTACGGACGTTCTTCGCCGACGATCCCGCGCTGGAGCCTGCTGATCCGTTGCCGCTGGTCTCGGACCCCTGCCACCCGCCCATCCGTCTCGGCCTGCCGAGCGGTGACCGTCAGGGGGCGCCGCCCCGGACCCCGGAGAAGGCCGCCGATCAGGCCTCCTCCGATCCGGCCAGCTTGCCGAAGTCGTGGTCCGGGACCTTGGGGGGTGAGGCCACGTCGAGGCCGTAGTGGTGGTAGAGCTGGAGCTCCTGTTCGGGGGAGAGGTGGCGACCCACGCCGAAGTCGGGGGCGTCCTTGATGAGGGCGCGTTCGAAGGGGACGTGCAGGGTGCCGTCGACGAGTTCGCTGGGCTCCAGGGGCACGAAGGCGTCCCGGGAGAACAGGCCGGTGCGTATGGCCGCCCATTCGGGCACGCCGGTCGCGTCGTCCAGGTACACCTCGTCGATGGTGCCGATCTTGGTGCCATTGCGGTCGAACGCCTTGCGGCCGATCAGGTTGCGTGGATCGATGTCGGTCTGCACGGTCCCTCTCCCTCCACGTGGTCGCAACTCATCCGTAAGCACTACAAAAGAGCACATTCAAGGAGGCGGCCACTCGAAGGCCCCGGCGTTGACCTCGCTGGTAGGCTGACAAAGGCTGCTGACCCCGTGCGGGAGAGTCCTCCGACCACCTCGGAGGCGCCGAAGGAGCAAATCCTCCCCGGAATCTCTCAGGCTCACGTACCGCACGGACGAGGTCACTCTGGAAAGCAGGGCGGATGTCGACGGCTTCCACCCTCACCGACGGGGAAAGCCGGTGCCCACGGGCGTCCGGTGAAGCTCTCAGGTCGAGATGACAGAGGGGGAGGCCGTCGGGGTACCCGCGCCGTGGTGCCCCTCGCAGGTCGCGTCAGACCAGGAGGCCTCCGCAATGACCGCCCATCGCATTCCGCTCTCCGAACTCGAAGCGGGCACCCCGTTCGAGCAGCGCCACATCGGGCCCGACCAGGAGGCGCGGGCCAAGATGCTCGCGCAGGTCGGATACGGCTCGCTCGACGAGCTGACCGCCGCCGCGGTCCCGGATGTGATCAAGAACGCCGATGCCCTGGACCTGCCGGGCGCCCGTACCGAGGCCGAGGTGCTCGCCGAGCTGCGCTCGCTCGCCGATCGCAACCAGGTCCTCGGCTCCATGATCGGCCTGGGCTACTACGGCACCTTCACGCCGCCCGTCGTGCTGCGCAACGTCATGGAGAACCCGGCCTGGTACACGGCCTACACGCCGTACCAGCCGGAGATCTCTCAGGGCCGCCTGGAGGCCCTGCTGAACTTCCAGACCATGGTCGCCGAGCTGACCGGCCTGCCCACCTCCGGCGCCTCCCTGCTGGACGAGGGCACCGCCGCTGCCGAGGCCATGGCGCTGTCCCGGCGCATGGGCAGGAACAAGAAGGGCCTGTTCCTGGTCGACGCGGACGCGCTGCCGCAGACCATCGCCGTGATCGAGACCCGCGCCGAGCCGACCGGCGTCGAGGTGGTCGTCGCCGACCTCAGCGACGGCATCCCGGCGGACATCGCCGAGCGCGAGATCAACGGCGTGCTGATCCAGTACCCGGGCGCCTCCGGTGCCGTACGGGACATCAAGCCCGTCATCGACCAGGCGCACGAACTGGGCGCCCTGGTCACGGTCGCCGCCGACCTGCTCGCGCTGACCCTGCTGACCTCGCCGGGCGAGCTCGGGGCGGACATCGCCGTCGGCACGACCCAGCGCTTCGGTGTGCCGATGGGCTTCGGCGGCCCGCACGCCGGCTACATGGCCGTACACGAGAAGTTCGCGCGCAGCCTCCCCGGCCGGCTCGTCGGGGTCTCCGTCGACGTCGACGGCAACAGGGCCTACCGCCTGGCGCTGCAGACCCGTGAGCAGCACATCCGCCGGGAGAAGGCCACCAGCAACATCTGCACCGCGCAGGTGCTGCTCGCCGTGATGGCCGGCATGTACGCCGTCTACCACGGTCCGGAGGGCCTGCAGACCATCGCCCGGCGCACGCACCGGTACGCCACCATCCTCGCCGAGGGCCTGAAGGCCGGTGGGGTGGAGATCGTCCACGGCGCCTACTTCGACACCGTCACCGCGCGCGTGCCCGGCAAGGCCGCCGCGGTCGTCGCCGCCGCCCGCGAGAACGGGGTCAACCTGCGTCTCGTCGACGCCGACCACGTCTCGGCGGCCTGCGACGAGACCACCAACCGGGCCCAGCTGGCCGCCGTCTTCGCCGCCTTCGGGGTCGAGGGCGACATCGAGGCACTGGACGAGACCGCCGAGGACACCCTGCCCGAGGCGCTGCTGCGCACCGACGCCTACCTCACCCACCCGGTCTTCCACCAGCACCGCTCCGAGACCGCGATGCTGCGCTACCTGCGCAAGCTGGCCGACCGCGACTACGCGCTCGACCGCGGCATGATCCCGCTGGGCTCCTGCACCATGAAGCTCAACGCGACCACCGAGATGGAGCCGGTCACCTGGCCCGAGTTCGGGCAGCTGCACCCCTTCGCGCCCGCCGAGCAGGCCCAGGGCTACCTCACGCTCATCCACGAGCTGGAGGACCGCCTCGCCGAGGTCACCGGCTACGACAAGGTCTCCCTCCAGCCGAACGCCGGCTCGCAGGGCGAGCTGGCCGGTCTGCTCGCCGTACGCGGCTACCACCGCGCCAACGGCGACGAGCAGCGGACCGTGTGCCTCATCCCGTCCTCCGCGCACGGCACCAACGCGGCCAGCGCCGTGATGGCCGGCATGAAGGTCGTCGTCGTCAAGACCGCCGAGGACGGCGAGATCGACGTCGAGGACCTGCGCGCCAAGATCGAGCAGTACCGCGACGAGCTGGCGGTGCTGATGATCACCTACCCGTCGACGCACGGTGTGTTCGAGGAGCACGTCGCCGACATCTGCGCCCAGGTGCACGAGGCGGGCGGCCAGGTGTACGTC
The DNA here is from genome assembly GCF_002920615.1 of Streptomyces sp. Ru62. Taxonomy (GTDB): domain Bacteria; phylum Actinomycetota; class Actinomycetes; order Streptomycetales; family Streptomycetaceae; genus Streptomyces. The sequence continues at coordinate 70,035 of NZ_PQSU01000039.1, read as the reverse complement.
GACGGCGCCAACCTCAACGCGCTCGTCGGGCTCGCCAAGCCCGGCCACTTCGGCGGTGACGTCTCCCACCTGAACCTGCACAAGACGTTCTGCATCCCGCACGGCGGCGGCGGTCCGGGCGTCGGCCCGGTCGCGGTCCGCTCGCACCTGGCGCCGTACCTGCCGAACCACCCGCTCCAGCCGGAGGCCGGCCCGGAGACGGGCGTGGGCCCGATCTCGGCCGCCCCGTGGGGAAGCGCGGGCATCCTGCCGATCTCGTGGGCGTACGTCCGTCTGATGGGCGGCGAGGGCCTCAAGCGCGCCACGCAGGTCGCAGTGCTCTCCGCCAACTACATCGCCAAGCGCCTGGAGCCGCACTACCCCGTGCTGTACACCGGGCCCGGCGGCCTCGTCGCGCACGAGTGCATCATCGACCTGCGCCCGATCACCAAGGCGACCGGCGTGAGCGTCGACGACGTCGCCAAGCGCCTGATCGACTACGGCTTCCACGCGCCGACCATGTCCTTCCCGGTGGCCGGCACGCTGATGATCGAGCCGACCGAGTCCGAGGACCTCACCGAGCTGGACCGTTTCTGCGATGCGATGATCGCCATCCGCGCGGAGATCGAGAAGGTCGGCTCCGGCGCGTGGCCCGCCGAGGACAACCCGCTGCGGAACGCCCCGCACACCGCCGCCGCGCTCGGCGGTGAGTGGACGCACGCCTACAGCCGCGAGGAGGCCGTCTTCCCGGCCGGTGTCTCGGCCGCCGACAAGTACTGGCCGCCGGTGCGCCGCATCGACCAGGCCTACGGCGACCGCAACCTGGTGTGCTCCTGCCCGCCGCTGGACGCCTACGAGGACTGAGCGAACCGCTGACGAAGGCCCCACCCGGGTTCCGGGCGGGGCCTTCGGGCTTTCCTACGCCGTCGCCAGCGCGACCTCGGTAGCCTTGATCAGGGCGACGACGTCGGAGCCCACGAACAGGCCGAGGTCCCCGGCCGCGTCCTTGGTGATCGCGGCGGTGAGTTCGCCGCCTTCCACGGCGACCCGGACCGTGGCCATGGCCTCGCCGAGCGAGAGACGGATGACCGTGCCGCGTAGCTGGTTGCGGATCGACAGACCCTCGACCCGGTTGGCGGCCAGGGAGACCTCCGTCGCCTTGACCAGGGCGGTCACCGGGGAGCCCGGGGCGAGGCCCAGTTGCTCGACGGCTTCCACGGTGACGGCCGCGGTGAGGTCCTGGCCGCCCGTGAGCCGGACTTTGACAGTCGCCATGACTTCGCCCGGGTGCACCTCGGTGACGGTGCCGGGCAGCTGGTTGCGGATGCTCAGGGTCATGGGCACCCACCGTAGAGCGCCGGTCCGCTCAGGCCGGGTATGCATGGGTCTGCGTCGCTTTGACCGTCGCCCAGACCGGTGCACCCGGGTGCAGGTCCAGCTCGGCGGCGGCGACCGTCGTCAGGTCCGCCGCGAGCGGCAGCTCGCCGGTGAGGTCGGCGCGGATCTGGTCGCCGTGCGTCTCCAGGCCGGCGACCTGGCAACGCCACAGGTTGCGGGCGCTGGCACCGGAGGGCCGGTCCCGGAACAGGGTCACGGCGGAGGGCGGGAAGGCCACGAAGACCGGGCCCGACAGCTCCTCCGTGGTCGTGATCGCGGGCCCCGTGTCGAGCCGTACGGTGTGCCCCGCGGCCTGTCCGCGGTAGAGGTTGAGGCCGACGAGCCGGGCGATGTAGTCCGTGCGCGGATGGCGGGCGATGTGGGCGGGGGTGCCCTCCTGGACGACCCGGCCGTGCTCGACGACCACCAGCCGGTCCGCGAGCACCATGGCGTCCAGCGGGTCGTGGGTGACCAGCACGGACACCGCCTCGAACTCGGCCAGATGGCGGCGGAGCCGGGCGCGGACCTCCAGGCGGGTACGGGCGTCCAGGGCCGCCAGCGGCTCGTCCAGGAGCAGCAGCCGGGGGCGGGTGGCCAGGGCGCGGGCGAGGGCCACGCGCTGGGCCTGGCCACCGGACAGGTTGCGCGGTTTGGCGCCCGCGTGGGCCGACAGGCCCATCCGCTCCAGCCAGGTCGCCGCCAGGGCGCGGGCCTCCGCCTTGCGCACGCCCCGGCAGCGGGGGCCGAACGCGACGTTGTCCAGGGCGGACAGATGGGGGAAGAGCAGGTAGTCCTGGAAGACGACGCCGACCGGGCGGGACTCCGGGGGTGTGTGGGCCAGGGGGGTGCCGTCCAGGTGGAGGTGACCGTCGGTGAGGGGGGTGAGGCCGGCGAGGGCGCGCAGTGCGGTGGTCTTGCCGGCGCCGTTGGGGCCCAGCAGGGCGAGGACGTCGCCTGGAGTTGCTTTGATGGTCACGTCCAGGCGGAAGGCGCCACGGTCGACCACGAGGTGGGCGTCGAGGCCGGGGGGCTGGTGGGGGTGTGTGGTGGCCGGCCGGCCTTCGGCCGGCTTCCGGTTCACACCCTCACCACCCGTGCGGGTCTCGTGGTCCGGTGCGGGTGGCCCCTGCGGGTCGGAAGCGCCGCCGGCGGCTGCGGCCGCGCTCCGTGCGGGGTCGGTGGTGTCGGGGGTCCTGGGGTGGGGTGTCGTCATGAGGGTGTCATCCAGCGGTCCCTGAGGCCCGCCAGTACCGCGATCGACACGGTCAGCAGGACCAGGCTGAGGGAGATGGCGGCCTCGGGGTCGTTCTGCAGGGCCAGGTAGACCGCGAGGGGCATGGTCTGGGTGCGGCCGGGGAAGTTGCCGGCGAAGGTGATCGTCGCGCCGAACTCGCCGAGCGCGCGAGCCCACGCCAGTACCGCGCCGGCCGCGATGCCGGGCGCGATCAGGGGCAGCGTCACCCGGCGGAACGCGGTGAAGCGGGAGGCGCCGAGCGTGGCCGCCGCCTCCTCGTAGCGCGGGTCGGCGGCGCGCAGCGTGCCCTCCACGCTGATCACCAGGAACGGCATCGCGACGAACGCCTCCGCGATCACGACCCCGGTGGTGGTGAACGGCAGGGTGATGCCGAACCAGGTGTCGAGCCACCGGCCGATGACGCCGTTGCGGCCCAGGGCGAGCAGGAGGGCCACACCCCCGACCACCGGCGGCAGCACCAGCGGAAGGGTCACGAGGGCACGTACGAGACCCCGGCCGGGGAACTCCGTACGGGCCAGCAGCCAGGCCAGCGGCACACCGAGGACCAGACTGACGGCGGTCGCCGCGGTGGCGCTCACCAGGGACAGCTGGAGCGCCTGCCACACCTGCGCGCCGGCCAGCTGGTCCGGCAGGCCGCGCCACGGCGCGCGGACGAGCAGCGCGAGCAGCGGCAGCAGCAGGAACGCCAGGGCCAGCACGCCCGGCAGCAGCAGCGGCAACGGCACCCCGCGTCGGCCCCCCGCGCCGGCGCGGCGGCGCCGCGGCCGGCCCGTGCGGGGGCCGGTCGCGGCACCGGGCTTGTCGAGCGAGGTCATGGCTTGAGGAACCCGGCCTCGCTCAGCACCTTCTGGCCCTCGGCGGAGCGTACGAGGGCGATGAACGCCTTGGCGGCCTCGGCGTTCGGCGCGTTCTTCAGCAGCGCGATCGGGTAGTCGTTGACGGCACCGGCCGATTCGGGGAACTCCACGCCCTCCACCTTGTCACCGGCGGCCCGCACATCGGTCTTGTACACCACCGCCGCGTCGGCCTCCTTCAGTTCCACCTTGGTCAGGGCGCCCTTGACGTCCTGCTCGTAGGAGACCGGCGTGAGCTTCAGCCTGCTCGCGTCCAGGGCCTTCTGGGTGGCGGCGCCGCACGGCACGGTCCTGTCGCACAGGACGACTTTCAGACCGGCCTTCGTGAGGTCCTTCAGGGAGGACACCTTGTGCGGGTTGCCCGGTACGGTGGCGATCTCCAGCTGGTTGCGGACGAAGGTGACCGGGGTGCCGGCCGTGTCCTTCGCGTCGGTCACGACGGCCATCGTCCTGGGGCTGGCCGCGGCGAACACGTCCGCCGGGGCACCGCTGGTGATGTTCGCCGCGAGGGTGTCGCTGCCGCCGAAGTTGAAGCTGACCTTCGCGCCCTGATGCTGCTTCTCGAACTCCTTGCCCAGGGCCGTGAAGCTCTCCTTCAGCGAGGCCGCCGCGAACACCGTGACCGTGCCGGAGAGCTTCGGGGACGTCGATGTGCCGGAGAAGTGGGACGAGTCGGTCGATTTCGACGAGTCGGTCGAGTCCGACGAGGAGGAGCAGGCGCTGAGGGCGATCACGGCGGCGGCTCCCGCACCGGCCAGCTGCAGCATCCGCCGGGTCCGGCGCACGGAACGGGTCATCACGGATCTACTCCTCGATTGTGTTCGAACGACTCGGTTCTGTTCGAACGACTGTCGCGCCCGGGCACGGCCGAGTGCCGGCCGTGCGGCGATGATACTGCCGCATCTGCCAGGCGGAGGTCTTCTGTTGCATCGCATGAGCTGGCAGTTGCCGACTTCCAGCTTGCATGTGCGTTCGTACGGAGCGAGTCGGCCCGCGGGGTGACGGTCGTACGGACCCGGTCAGGTCCGGTCGATGTGCACGTTCGTGGACTTCACGCGCGCGGTGGCCTCCATGCCGACCTCCAGGCCGAGTTCCTCCACCGCCTCCCGGGTCAGCAGCGACACGAGCCGGTGCGGGCCCGCCTGGATCTCCACCTGGGCGGCGACATCGCCGAGCTTGATCGCGGTGACGATGCCGGGGAAGGCGTTGCGGGCCGAGGTGTACGAGGCGTCCTCCTCGGCGGCGCCCGCCTTGGCCAGTTCGACCGAGAACGCGGCGAGGTCTCTGCCGTCGATGAGCCGCCGCCCGGACTCGTCGCGGTGCGTGGCCACCCGGCCGGCGTCGGCCCAGCGGCGGGCGGTGTCCGGGCTGACGCCGAGCAGCCGCGCGGCCTGACCGATCGTGTAGGACTGCATGCCGGTCACGATAGGGCCAGGCCCCCGGGAACCGTGGGCGCGGGTCGGCCGTCGGGGGTGCCGCGATCGCGTCCTGTCGTGCCCCGGTCCCGGTTTCCGCCCGCGCGGCCCGGCTCAGCCCGTGTGCACCCGCGGGCGGCGTTCCCGGTCCGGTTCCGCCTCGCGCAGTACCTCGCGGGTGACCGGGGCGACCTCGCCCTGGCCGAAGAGGAAGAAGCGGAGGAAGTTGGCGAACGGACTGCCCTCGGTCCACTCGAAGTAGATGTGCGGGGTGCAGCCGGTGACGTCTCGGACGTGCAGCAGCAGTGCCGCGAGGGCGTTCGGGATCGAGGCGGACTCCAGCGTCAGCACCCGGTAGCGGCCGTGCAGCACCTCGCCGCGGACGGTGAGGCCCGCCTCGAACTCGGACGGGTCGGTGACCGTGACCTCGACGAAGACGAAGTCCTCCTGCTCGGGCATGTCGTTGTCGGCGCGGATCTGCTCGATCTTGTCGCGGTACTCGGCCTTGTCCCGGCGGTCCGGCTCATTGGCGATGAACCGCATCTTGCGGCTGGCCATGTCCCGTATGAACCGTTCCGCCATGGGGTCGAGCGACACGCTGGTGACGCGCAGCTCGAAGGCCCGGGCGAGCCGGGACAGCAGGGAGACCAGCACGATGCCCGCGATGAAGCAGGCACCGATCTTCACACCGTCAGGGCGCTCGATGACGTTCACGACGGTCGTGTAGAGGAACACCACCGAGATCACCGCGAACGTCAGGGTCCAGCCGTGCTGTCCCGCCTTGCGCGCGGCGATGGTAACGGCGATCGCGGCCGAGCTGATCAGCACCAGCACGCCGGTGGCGTAGGCGCCGCCCTGCTTGTCGACGTTGGCGTCGAAGATCCAGGTCACCAGGAAGGCGACGAGGGTGAAGACGATGACCATCGGCCGCACCGCCCGCGCCCAGTGCGGAGCCATGCCGTAGCGGGGCAGATAGCGCGGCATCAGGTTGAGCAGGCCGGCCATGGCGGAGGCGCCCGCGAACCACAGGATGGCGATCGTCGACACGTCGTACACCGTGCCGAAGGCGTTGCCGAGGTACTCGTGCGCCAGGTAGGCGAGCGCGCGGCCGTTGGCCTGGCCGCCCGTCTTGAACTCCTTCTCCGGGATCAGCAGCGTGGTGATGAAGCTGGTGGCGATCAGGAAGCAGCTCATGATCAGCGCGGCGGTGGTCAGCAGCTTCTTGGTGTCCCGGATCCGGCCCGCGGGCCGCTCTTCGGTGTCGTCGGCGTCGCCCCTCACATGCGGCATGACGGCGACACCGGTCTCGAAGCCGGACAGGCCGAGGGCGAGCTTCGGGAAGACGATCAGTGCCACGCCGATCATCAGGATGACGTTCCCGTGCTGCGCGGTCAGCGCGGTGCTCCAGTCGGTGATCACGTGCCCGGCGGTGATGACGTGCCACAGGCCGCTGATGACGACGACTACGTTGAGCCCGAGGTACACGCCCACCAGGGCGACCGCGACTCCGATCGCCTCCAGGAAGCCCTTGAGGAAGACCGCGCCGAGCAGAGCCACCAGCAGGAGGGTGATCAGCATCTGCTTGCCCTGCAGGGCCTCCGTCAGATGCGGGTTCTCCACCAGGTGGGTGGAGGCGTCGGCGGCGGACAGCGTGATGGTGATGAGGAAGTCCGTCGCCGCGAAGCCCAGCAGCGTGAGCACGAACAGCTTGCCCTGCCAGAACGACAGCAGCCGCTCCAGCATCGCGATCGAGCCCTCGCCGCGCGGGCTCTCCTCCGCGACCCGGCGGTAGACCGGCAGCGCTCCGGCCAGCGTCACGATGACGAGCACGATGGTCGCGACCGGCGAGAGCAGACCGGCGGCCAGGGCGGCGATGCCGGGCTGGTAGCCGAGGGTGGAGAAGTAGTCGACACCGGTCAGGCACATCACCCGCCACCAGCGCTGTCCCTGGTGCGGGGGCTCCGGCGCGGCGTGGGGTCCGGTGTGGCCACCGCCCTTGCCCATGTCGGACAGGCCCTCCAGCATCCACGCCCGCAGGCGGTTGGTACTGGGAGGGCGCTCGGTCGTGACCATCGGCGTGCTCCTGGTGTGCGGCTCAGCTCTTTGCGGCCATCACGCGGACGGCGGCACCAGCGTAAGCAGAGAGTGACGCCTGGGCCCATGGATCACGCCTCGGGCGGCGTCAAGCTTGCGTTAAGAATGGCCCGCGCGGGGCCGGGCCGCACCAAGAAGGGGAGGCCGGGGCGGGTCGGCCGGGGCGGGGCGGAGCGGATGAGCACGGGGGAGTCGTAGGGGGAGTCGGCCGGGCGGCGGCCACCGAGCGTCACTCCAGGTCCGACGCCCGGAAGGCACCGAGGGCGGTCTCGCGGTTCGCGTGGCCGGCGAGCGTCATCCAGGCCCGATGCCCCGAACCGGCTGAGGGCCGTCTCGCGGTCCACGCGGCCACCGAGGGGCATCCACGCCCGAAGCCCGAACAGACCGAGGGCCGTCTCGGTTGACGCGGGCATCGAAGGTCACTCCAGGCCCGACGCCCGGAACACGCCGAGGGCCGTCTCGCGGTCCACGCGGCGGGCCAGGTGGTGCAGCGCCGTCGTGCCGCTCAGCAGGGTTCCGGCGGCCTCCGAGCCGCGGGCGCCCTCGTCCAGCCAGTACCACAGTTCCGGATTGCGGATCAGGACCTCCGGGTCGATCTCGATCCGGTTGCCGAGGGTGTCGCGCAGCACCAGGCGCCGGGTGACGCCGTCGAGGGGGCGTACCGCGGTCAGCAGATCGGTGCGGACGCGGCGGGTGCGGCACAGGCGACGGGTGGCCAGCCAGCCCCGGCCGGCGGACACGCGCACCGGGAACAGCACGAGGAGCAGGAGCAGGGCCAGCAGGAGCCACAGGGCACCGCGCCACCAGGTCAGCGAGCCGGCCGCCCAGTCGACGCACAGCAGCAGGCCGAACAGCGCGCCGGCACAGCGGGCCGAGGTGCGTGCGTCCTCGGTCCAGCCGTGGTCGTGCACCACGCTCCCGGTGCCGGACGGGTACGCGCCGGTCGGCTGGGGGCGGGTGTCGTTGCCGTGCTCCATGAGGGAAACGGTAGTCCGTCGGCGGTGCCCCGGGTCTGCCCTTGACGGTGCTCTGACGGCCGGCGGCCGGTCCTTGACGCGACGGCAGCGGGCCCGGCGTGACGCCTTCGCGTGACGCGCGGTGCGTGACCGGGTCCCCCTTCACAACCCCCGGGTGTCGATGCGCAGATGCCACGTGTTGCGGCGGTGGACGGACAACAGCTCCGACTCCAGTGGGGACGGGGGCACCGCCAGGACCGGGCAGACCGCGTGGGCCAGGCAGTGCCGGGAGACCCGGCCGGAGAAGGCCCGTTGCAGTCCGCGCCGCCCGGTGCCCACGACCAGGACGTCGTCCTCCCGGTTCGCGGTGGCCACCAGCGCCGGGCCGGGGGCGCCGCGTACGACGACGGGCTGCATCGGCACACCGGGACCCTCCGCGTCGAAGATCTCCTCCAGCACCGAGGCCAGCCGCTGCTTGGCCAGTCGCTGCCACTCCTCGACCAGCAGTCCGGCGGCGGGGGAGCGCCGGGCGGCGGAGTCACCGCCCGGTGGTTCCCAGGCCAGCACGGGCCAGAGCTGGGCTCCGATACGGCGGGCCAGGGCGGTGGCCCGCCGCAGGGCCGTGACGCTGTTCAGGGAGCCGCTCACGCCGACCACCACTCGCGTGGCCGTGGAGGCGTCGTAACCGGACATGACTCATGACTCCACCGTTGCGGACGGGCACCGCACGGGGTGACACCCGTGACACCCGCGGGCAGGCCCGCCGCGAGGTCCTCGCTTCCTTCCATCCCACTCCCGCGCCGGTGATTCGACCAGCCGGGCGGCACGAACACTCCCGTGAACACCTCTCCCGCCATTAAGATTCGGCGCTCAGAACGAAACTTTCGAGCGCCTCCAGGAGGCGAGCATGCGAACGTACGACAATCCGGTCATCCCGGGTTTCCACCCCGATCCCAGCGTGTGCCGGGTCGGCGACGACTACTACCTGGTGTGTTCCAGCTTCGAGTACTTCCCCGGCGTTCCGCTGTTCCACAGCCGGGACCTGGTGCACTGGCGCCAGATCGGCAATGTGCTCGACCGGCCGGGGCAGTTGGACCTGCCCGACGACGTCCCGGCGTCCGCCGGCATCTACGCGCCGACGATCCGGCACCACGACGGACTCTTCCACGTCATCACCACCAGCGCGGGTGCCGGCGGTACCTTCCTCGTCACCGCGGAGCGCCCCGAGGGCCCCTGGTCCGACCCGGTGTGGATCGATCTGCCCGGCATCGACCCGGACCTGGCGTGGGACGAGGACGGTTCCTGCTGGGTCGCGATGGCCGGCGTCAGCGTCGCCCGGATCGACCCGCGCACGGGGCGGGTGCTGGAGGGTCCGCTGCCGATGTGGTCCGGCACCGGCCTCCGCGACCCGGAGGCCCCGCACCTGTACCGGATCGGCGACTGGTGGTACCTGCTGCTCGCCGAGGGCGGCACCGCCCTGGGACACGGTGTCTCCGTGGCCCGCGCCCGCTCGCCGCGCGGCCCCTGGGAACCGGCTCCCGGCAACCCGCTGCTGTCCCACCGCGGCACCGGCCAGCCCATCCAGTGCACCGGCCACGGCGACCTGGTCCAGGCGGCCGACGGCAGCTGGTGGATGGTGCTGCTCGGCACCCGGCCCCGGGGCTGGTTCCCGGAGTATCACGTCCTCGGCCGGGAGACGTTCCTGGTCCCGGTGGAGTGGGTGGACGGCTGGCCGCGGACGGGCCCGGTCCAGGAGCGGCACCCGGCGCCGGCTGCCTGGGCGCCCGTCGCACAGTCGCCGGCGCGGGACGACTTCTCGGGCCCGGAGCTCGCACCGCACTGGATATCCCCGCGGCGCCGGCCCGAGGGCTGCTGGTCGCTGACCGAGCGGCCGGGGTGGCTCACCCTGACCGCCACCGGGGACAGCCTCGACCGGCCCGGGCACACCTTCGTAGGCCGCCGCCAGCAGCACCACGACTGCCGGGCGGCGGCGTCGCTGGAGCCCGGCGCCGCGCGGGCGGGGCTGTCGGTGCGCCTGGACGAGGCCCATCACTACGACCTGGAGGTGAGCGGGGGCAGCGCGGCCGTGATCGCGCGGATCGGCCCGCTGCGGCAGAGCGTCGCCGCACACCCGGTGCCCGCGGGGCCGGTCACCCTGGCCGTCGAGATCCGCGCCACCCGGGACCCCGGGACGCAGCACGGCCCCGACACCCTCGTCTTCTCCGTCGCGACCGCCGAGGGAACCGTCCGGCTCGCCGAACTCGACGGCCGCTATCTGTCCACGGAGGTGGCCGCCGGTTTCACCGGCCGTGTCATCGGCATGTACGTCACCGAGGGCCGCGCGGCCTTCGACTGGTTCGAGTACGCGCCCGCCACGCCGTAACCGGGTACGCGTCCGCCACGCCGAAACCGAGGCAGTGACGCACCGAGCGATCGAGCTCGAAAGTTTCGTAGGGGCGGGGTGTGGGGGCCGTCCGGACCCGCGCCCAAGGCACGTGTCGGGGCCGAGGCGCACGGGTCAGGTGCGGCCGGCCCCTCAGGGCACTCGCCTCGCCCCTGTTCAGGTCGGGTCAGTGTGCCGTGCCCGGATCAGGTCGCCCCGTCGTCCTCAGGCGGCGGTCATCACCTGCTCCGCGCCCAGCGGGCGGTGCGGGGCGATGACGCGGCCGTCGGGCAGCAGCTCACCGGTGTCCTCAAAGAGCAGGACGCCGTTGCACAGCAGGCTCCACCCCTGCTCCGGGTGGTGCGCCACGAGGCGGGCGGACTCCCGGTCGGCGGATTCGGCTGGCGGGCACGGTGGCTGGTGCTGGCACATGGGCGGGATCTTTCGCTCTGTCGTGATCATGTCCGTCCCCCGTGGTGATGAGTCGGTCGGAAACCAGTGTTGTCCTCTGGGCGTCGTTCCGCAGGGATTTCACGGCACCGCTTCTCACAGGTTCAGGACGCGTCACCCGCGCGGACGGTTCAGTCCAACTGCACTGTCACTTCGGGTGGTTCGCAGTGGCCGGATGGGACTAGTCCGGATGGCTCCGGGCGGCGGAGTGCTCGAAAGACAGTCGTACCCCGCTTCCCTTGCGGGCAGCGGGGTACGCGTGCGTCGGTCAGGCAGGCGAGCCGAGCAGCGGGAGAGGAGTCGCCCGATGGGTCAGCACCGGAAGCAACTCGGCGACCGGGAACGGACGGTGTGTCGGTATGCCGGGCGGTGCGGGCGCCAGCGGCACGAGCAGATCGGTGCCGGCGGGATGGCCCTCGCTGCCGTCGCCGGAGCAGTCGCCGTGCAGCCACAGGGTGAGCATGTACAGCCCGGGCACGGACAACAGCCGTGCCTGGTACGGCTGTTGCAGGGCCTCGGCCTGTTGCAGGGCGCGTTCGGTGGAGGCGACGTACGGGCCCTCGAAGAAGTGCGAGAAGGCCCAGCCGTCGGGAGTCAGCATGGTCTCGGCCGCGGCCACCGCACGATCACCGCACCGGATCAGGAAGCGCCAGCCGGCCAGTCGCGTCGCGGACAGGCCTTGCGCGGTGATCCGGTCCAGCACGTGGACGGGCAGCGGGAGTTCCGGTGTCGCCGGACCCTGCGCGGCGCGCAGGGACGGGGTGCGCGCCTCACGCACCGCGGTGGGGGAACCGAGGGCGGTGAGGACGGAGCGCAGGGCAGGCGCGGGGGCAGGGGGCACGTGCAGCGGCATGTGGGTCGCCTCTCATTAGACAGGCGCGGCGGCGCGAGGAGGGTGGGGCGGACGGCGCTGTCAGCTCACGGAAGGCCGGAGAGGTGGGGGCCCAGGTCGGTGTGAAAGAGAGTGCGGCTCGGTCTGCCGCCCGTCAACGGGAACGGCAGGAACACCGCGGAAACCAGGACCGAGGGCGCCAACCTTCTGCCTTGTGGACGAAGTTTATACGACGTGTGTTCGGCCGGTGTTTCGTCTATCCGATTCCGGTCGACGCGGCAAGGCGGAATTAGGCCGTCGATTTGCGGAAATCATCCCGATTTCCGGACCCGGCACCCGCCGCTGACCTCGTCATACGCACCGGTAACGGTCGGCCGAATGTCGTCGGCGTTTTTCACGAGGTGTGCGGGGCACCCGAAGGTGCGAGTGCGGCATGCCCCGTGAATGTGCCGCCGGGAACATTCAGACAGACTAGCGGGCGGCGGGCCCGCGCGGGACGTTATCGATCGCTTCGGCTGGGCATCATCCCACCTGACCCGGGAGCCAGGCGGCCGGATCGTCGGCCCGCCCATCCGAGGAGGGACATTCGATGGGGGAGAAGGTCGTGGCAGGGCAGTTCGACCTGTCCGATCGCCAGCGCTATCGCGAGAAGCTCCAGCAGTGCCTGACGGGACTGGAGCGGCTGCTGCGCGAGAAGCGATTCGACCGACCCAAGAATCTCATGGGAGTCGAGATCGAGTTGAATCTCGCCGGGTCGGACGGTATGCCGAAAATGTTGAACGGTCAGGTACTTGAGCGCATCGCGAGCCGCGATTTCCAAACGGAACTCGCCATGTTCAACCTGGAAGTCAACATAGCCCCACACCGGCTGGGCGGACGGGTATTCGACCGGCTGGCCGAGGAACTGCGCACCTCCCTCGCCTACGCCGACCGCAAGGCCGGCGAGGTGGACGCGGGCATCGTGATGATCGGCATCCTGCCCACCCTCGACCGGGACGACCTGGTCTCCTCCAACCTCTCCGAGGTCGACCGCTACACACTTCTCAACGACCAGATCGTCGCCGCGCGCGGAGAGGACTTCCGGCTCGACATCGAGGGGGTGGAGCACCTCGTCTGCACCTCGAAGTCGATCGTGCCCGAGGCCGCGTGCACCTCCCTGCAACTGCACCTGCAGGTCACCCCGGCGCGGTTCGCCGACGTGTGGAACGCGGCCCAGGCGGCCTCCGCCGCGCAGATCGCCGTCGGCGCGAACTCACCGTTCCTCTTCGGGCACGAGCTGTGGCGCGAGTCCCGGCCCCCGCTGTTCCAGCAGTCCACCGACACCCGGCCGCCCGAGCTCCAGGCGCAGGGCGTACGGCCGCGCACCTGGTTCGGCGAGCGGTGGATCACCTCCGCGTACGACCTGTTCGAGGAGAACCTGCGCTACTTCCCGGCCCTGCTGCCGATCTGCGACGACGAGGATCCGCTGGAGGTCGTCGAGGCCGGCGGGGTGCCCAGACTCGCCGAACTCGTGCTGCACAACGGCACGATCTACCGCTGGAACCGGCCGGTGTACGGCATCGCCGACGGCGTCCCGCACCTCAGGGTGGAGAACCGGGTGCTGCCGGCCGGGCCCACCATCACCGACGTGATCGCCAACGCGGCCTTCTACTACGGCCTCGTCCGCGCCCTCGCCGAGGAGTCCCGGCCGGTGTGGACCCGGCTGCCGTTCGCCGCGGCCGAGGCGAACTTCGACGCGGCGTGCCGGTACGGCATCGACGCGCGCTTCGTGTGGCCCCGGCGGGGCCGGTACGGCGGCACGGGCGAGGTCGACGCGGTCACGCTGGTCCGCGACGAGCTGCTGCCGCTCGCCTCGGCCGGGCTGGACGCGTGGGGCGTGGAGGCCGCCGACCGGGACCTCTACCTTGGCGTGATCGAGGAACGCTGCCGGCGCCGGGTCAACGGGGCGTCCTGGCAGGCGGCCACCTTCCACCGGGCGCTGGAGCAGGGCATGTCACGGCAGGCGGCCCTGGCGGCGACGACCCGGCGGTACGCCGAGCTGATGCACGTGGGGGAGCCGGTGCACACATGGCCGGTGGGGCTGCCGGAGCCGGTACCGCTGGGCTGAGCGCGGGGCCCGACGGGGCCGCGGGGCGGGCTGAGCGCCGGGCTGCGGGCCGCTGGGGCGGGCTGAGAACCGGTCCGGCTGAGCCGCTGGACGGTCTGAGAACCGGCTCGCCGAGCCGCTGGACGGCCTGAGCGCCGGGCAGACCGCCGGGTCGTGACCTGGGGTCGAACGTCGTTGCGGCGGCGTAAGGCCACGACCAGAGCCCGGCCTTCCAGGGGCATGCCGCGCCCTCCACAGCTGCTTCTGCGATCCTTGCCAGGCGAAAGGTGGGCCAGGGGCCCGTGAGCCGGCTGGAGGCAGGGGTGCAGGTGGAGGCTGACTCGGTCGCCGATTCCGCGGGGCGCGAGCGCGACCCGCGACGGATGCTGCGGGACGAGACGCTGCTCGTCCTGGCGCTCTCGCTCGGGGCGAGCGGTGTGTCCGCGCTGATCAGCTTCATCGGCTCGGTCACCAAGCCGGGCGGGCTGAAGGACCAGGCGGCCACGCTCAACGCCTCCGCCGCACCGGGCCGCCCCTGGCTGGACCTGGCCTGGCAGCTCTTCGGCATCGCCACCGCGCTGGTCCCCGTGGCCCTCGTCGCCCACCTGCTGCTGCGCGAGGGCGCGGGCCTGCGCACCCTCGGCTTCGACCGCACCCGTCCCTGGCCCGACCTCGCCCGGGGTGCCGGCGTCGCGGCGGTGATCGGCAGCACCGGCATCGCCTTCTACCTCGCCGCCCGCGGCCTCGGCTTCAACCTCACCGTCGTACCCGAGGCACTTCCGAACGTGTGGTGGAAGTACCCGGTGCTGATCCTCTCGGCGCTGCAGAACGCGATCCTGGAAGAGGTGATCGTCGTCGGCTACCTGCTGCGCAGGCTGGGGCAGTTGGGCTGGACCCCGGGGACCGCACTGGCGGCCAGTGCGGTCCTGCGCGGTTCGTACCACCTCTACCAGGGCATCGGCGGCTTCGTCGGCAACATGGTCATGGGCGTGGTGTTCGTCTACCTCTACCGCCGCTGGGGCCGGGTCGGGCCGCTGGTCGTCGCGCACTCCCTGCTCGACATCGGCGCCTTCGTCGGCTACGCCCTCCTCGCGGGCAAGGTGGGCTGGCTGCCGACCGCCTGAGCAAGCCCTCAGGCGCGCAGTTCGCCCTCGATGACCGTCACCGCGAAGCCGGTCAGCAGGGTGCGCTCGCCCCGCAGGCCGGTGCGGACCAGCCCGGTGCGGCGGGAGGCCTGGAGTCCGGTGAGGTCGTCGCGGCCGAGGCGGGCGGACCAGTGCGGGGCGAGTGCGGTGTGGGCGCTGCCGGTCACCGGGTCCTCGTCGATGCCGACGTTCGGGAAGAAGCAACGGGAGACGAAGTCGTAGCCCCGGGACGGGTCGTCGGCGCGGGCGGTGGCGATGACGCCGCGCGAGGAGTGGGCGCCGAGGGCCCGGTGCTCGGGGGAGAGCCCGAGCACGGTCTTCTCGTCGGCGAGTTCGACCAGCAGGTCGCCGACGTCCGGGCCGGTGTCGAACGCGGCGACCGGCCGCGCGCCGAGCGCCTCGGCGACCCCGGCCGGGATCTCCACCGGGGTGAGCGGGGCGGTCGGGAAGTCCAGGGTGACCGAGCCGTCCGCGCCGGGCGTGGCGATCAGCACGCCGCTGCGGGTGGCGAACC
This sequence comes from Streptomyces sp. Ru62, assembly GCF_002920615.1. GTDB lineage: Bacteria > Actinomycetota > Actinomycetes > Streptomycetales > Streptomycetaceae > Streptomyces. The sequence goes on along the minus strand of NZ_PQSU01000039.1, from coordinate 54,695 downwards.
GCACCGGGCCCTCGTGGGCACCGGTGGTGTGCAGGACGTGGGCCGTGGCGAGGGTGGCGTGGCCGCACATGGCGACCTCGGTGACGGGCGTGAACCAGCGCAGCGCCCAGTCCGCCTCGCCGCCCCCGGGCAGCCGGTGCGCGAACGCCGTCTCGGCGTGGTTGACCTCCAGGGCGACGTTCTGGAGCCAGTCGTCGGCCGGGAAGACGTCGTCCAGGAGCAGGACTCCGGCCGGGTTGCCGGCGAAGGGCCGGTCGGTGAAGGCGTCGACGATTCGGATGCGCATGGCGCCGACGCTAGCGGCTGCGACGGCCCCTGGACCAAGGCCAATCCGGGGATGCCGGACTGGTTCCCGGGCCCGGCCCGCCCGCAGGACAGCCGGCGCGCGTCGCTGCGCACCACGTCCGTCCTCGTCCGGCAAGGAGGTTGTCATGCGATCGCTTCCGATATATCGTTGAAGCATCGCGAACGATATGCGATGCAGACGTGACAGATCAACGATGGAATGGAGTGATCGCGATGCGCACCCACGGTTTCGAGCGTGGACACCGGCACGAGGGCCCCGGCCGACGGGGTAAGGGTGGCTTCGGCGGGTTCGACGGGCGGCGGGCCGCCTTCGGGCCCTTCGGTCCCGGCGGTCCGGGCTTCGGTCCCGGCGGACCCGGTTTCGGACCGGGCCCCTGGGGGCCGCGCGGACGGGGCGGTCCGCGCGGGCGGGCACGGCGAGGCGACGTACGCGCCTCGATCCTGGCCCTGCTCAAGGACCGGCCCATGCACGGCTACGAGATGATCCAGGAGATCGCCGAACGCAGCGGCGGTGCCTGGAAGCCCAGCCCCGGTTCGGTCTACCCGACCCTCCAACTGCTGGAGGACGAGGGCCTGATCGTCAGCGAGAGCGAGGGCGGCAAGAAGCTGTTCTCCCTGACCGAAGCCGGCCGCGCCGCCGCCGACGAGGGGCCGGACGCCCCCTGGGAGGAGGCCTCGCGCGGCGTCGACTGGGAGGCCCTCGCGGAGATCCGCCAGGCCGGCTTCGGGCTGATGGAGGCCTTCGGTCAGGTGTGGAAGACCGGCAGCAAGGAGCAGCGCGAGAAGGCGCTCGCCGTCATCAACGACGCCCGCAAGAAGCTGTACCTCATCCTCGCCGACGAGCACTGAGCCTCCTGGACGAGGGCCGCAGTTCGTGGCGCCCCGCGCTGTCCGTGCGGGGCGCCTTCGCCTGTCCCGGCCGGCGTCTGGATGCGTGCCTGGGCGCCGACTTCGGCCATGCGGCCACCGCTTCGGACCGGGCGTATCGGGCTACGGTGTCGCGGACGTGCCCGCGGGGACGCGGACATTCGATATTGACGAACCGTCAGACCTGGCGAGGACGTGCCGTCCGTGCGCGGGACCGGTCTGATCTCCTCCGTGAGGATGAGATCCGGGGCGGCGATGTCCACTCCGCGTGGGACGCGAAAATGGTTCCCCTCGTGGATGCCCCGTCCCGCGGCGGCTGATGAGGTGGGGGACGTGCAACCCCGTACAGCCCACCGGACCGCCGATGACGGAGCGGTTCCGCACCCGGACGGCGCTGCCGGGCTCGGTGCCGAGCTCGCGGCGGTGGTCGTCGCTGCCCGTCGCAGGGCCGTCAGGGACAGGGACCGGCACACCGACACCGCCCATCTGCTGCACGCCCTGCTGGAACACGATCCCGAGGCCCGCGCCGCCGTCGGGGGCCCGCAGAGCCTCGCCCGGGTCCTCGGCTACCTGGTGCAGCGCAGCATCGGCTACGGACTGCGCTGGCAGAGCAGCGTGGAGGACTCCGCCGCGATGCCCCTCGTCCCCGCGCCGGCCGGACCCGCCGACACCGCGGGTCTCGCCGGACCCCCCGACCCCGTGGGTGCCGCCGGTCTCGACGGACGGGGCAAGAACGCCGAGGGCTGGTCCCCGGCCGCGTCCGCCGCGCTCGCGGACGCCCGCGCGCGTGCCCGGCGGCGGGGCGCGCCCCGCGTCGGCGGCACCGACCTGCTCGCGGCGCTCGCCGCGGACCCTCGGTCCCGGGCGGTCGAGGTCCTCGAACGCGCCGGCATCCCCGCCCGCGAACTGTCCGCGCGGATCGAGGCGGCCGCGGACGTGTACGCCGACGACGGCGGGGCGGCCCGCTGACCCCGCGGCCCCTCCTCCCGCGGCCGTCCATCAGCTGAGACAGGTGTCATCAGGAGTGACGCACCTGTCGTCTCCTGCCATCATGTGCCGGTGCATACGTCTGTGAGCAGTCAGGACAGCCCCGGCAAGGGAGCCGGGCTCGGTCTCGCGCTCGGCTCGGCGCTGGCCTTCGGCGGGTCCGGAGTGGCCGCCAAGCCGCTGATCGAGGCGGGACTCGACCCGCTCCACGTGGTGTGGCTGCGGGTGGCGGGCGCCGCCCTGGTGATGCTGCCGGTCGCGATCCGGCACCGGGCGCTGCCGCGCCGGCGGCCTGCGCTGCTCGCCGGGTTCGGGCTGCTCGCCGTCGCCGGTGTCCAGACCTGTTACTTCGCCGCGCTCTCCCGCATTCCGGTAGGCGTGGCCCTGCTCATCGAGTACCTGGCGCCCGCCCTGGTGCTCGGCTGGGTGCGGTTCGTGCAGCGGCGGCCCGTCAGCCGCGCGGCCGCCCTCGGCGTCGTCCTCGCCGCCGGCGGCCTCGCCTGCGTGGTCGAGGTCTGGTCCGGCCTGAGCTTCGACGCGCTGGGCCTGGTGTTCGCGCTCGGCGCCGCCTGCTGCCAGGTCGGCTACTTCGTGCTGTCCGACCAGGGCAGCGACGCGGGCGACGCGGCGCCGGACCCGCTCGGTGTCATCGCCTACGGGCTGCTCGTCGGCGCCGCCGTGCTGACCGTGGTGGCCCGCCCCTGGGGCATGGACTGGTCGGTGCTGGGGGGCTCCGCGAGCCTGAACGGCACCGCCGTACCGGCCGTCGCCCTGCTCGGCTGGATCGTGCTGGTCGCCACGGTGATCGCGTACGTCACCGGTGTGCTGTCCGTGCGCCGGCTGTCTCCGCAGGTCGCCGGGGTCGTCGCCTGTCTGGAGGCGGTCATCGCCACCGTGCTGGCCTGGGTGCTGCTCGGCGAGCACCTGTCCGCGCCGCAGGTCGCCGGGGGCGCGGTCGTCCTGGTCGGCGCGTTCATCGCCCAGTCCGCCACCCCGGCCGAGGGCTCCGCGGAGCCGGTCGCCTCGGGTGGCGCGGAAAGGGAGTTGTCCGCGCGGGGCACCGCCGCCTAGAGTCCGGATCATGGCGCACCACGCACTCGTCCTCTCGCCCCCGGCCGCCTGAGGCGGGCCTCCGGGACCCGCCCGGCGCACGCGTGCCGGGCCGGACGGTGCTGCCCGCAGATGAAGTCCGCGCGCCCCGCCGGAGCGGGACGCTCCCGAACTTCCGCACGTCCACGTGCGTCTTCTGCGGAGAGATTCCCTTGTCGACCTTGTCGCACCCTGCTTCAGGCCTGCCCGTCGGGCGTGGCCTGCTCTACCTGATCGTCACCGGTGCCGCCTGGGGCACCGCGGGCGCCGCCGCCTCGCTGGTCTACCGGACCAGCGACATGGGCGCCTTCGCCCTCTCCTTCTGGCGCTGCGCGCTGGGGCTCGCCCTCCTGTCGGCCGGCCGGCTGCTGCGGCCGCGCGTCCGCCGTACGGCCCAGGCCCGGCCCGTGCGCCGGGCGCTCACGAGGGCGCTGGCCACCGGGCTCGGCCTGGCCGTCTTCCAGACTGCGTACTTCGCGGCCGTGGCGTCGACCGGGCTGGCCGTGGCCACCGTCGTGACCCTCGGCGCGGGCCCGGTGCTCATCGCCATCGGCGCCCGGCTGCTGCTCGGGGAACGACTCGGCGCCGGTGGTGCCGCGGCGGTCGCCGGCGCGCTCGCCGGGCTGGCCGTGCTCACCTTCGGCGGCTCGGCCGCGACCGTACGTCCGGCGGGTGTGCTGCTGGCCCTGGCCTCGGCGGCCGGTTACGGCGTGATGACCCTGCTGACGCGCTGGTGGGGGAGGGGCGGCGGCACCGACGCCGCCACCACCACGGTGGGCGCTTTCGCCGTGAGCAGCCTGTGCCTGCTGCCGTTCGCGGCGGGGGAGGGGCTGCTCCCGCACACCGCCCACCCGGCCCGGCTGCTGTGGCTGCTGCTGTACATCGCCGCCGTGCCCACGGCCCTCGCCTACGCGTTCTACTTCGCCGGAGCCGCCGTCGTCCGGTCCGCCACCGTCTCGGTGATCATGCTGCTGGAGCCGGTGACCGCGGCCGTGCTCGCCGTCGTCCTGCTCGGCGAGCGGCTCACGGTGACCACGGCGGCCGGCACCCTGCTGATGCTCGGCGCGGTCGCGGGCCTGGCGGTGAGCGAGGCCCGCGCGGCCGGACGGCGGGAGCCGGCCGCGGTGTGACCCTCGGCCGCTACCGCGTCGCCAGGTAGTCCGGCAGCTCGATGCCGGGCGCCAGGTCGGCGTTGCGGACCGGTGTGCCGTAGCCCTTGCGGAGCGGGACGACCCCGGCCCAGTGCGGCAGGCCCATGTCCTCGGGCTCGTCGTTGGCGTCGCCGGTGCGGACCTTGGCCGAGACCTCCTCCAGGTCCAGGCGGATGACCGCGGTGGCGGCCAGCTCCTTCTTGTTCGCGGGCCGGGAGTCGGCGGACCGGCCCGGCACGACGTGGTCGACCAGCGCGTCCAGGGCCAGCCGCCGCTCCTCGGGGTCGGTGACCTCGTGCGCGGTGCCGTGCACCACGACCGAGCGGTAGTTGATCGAGTGGTGGAAGGCGGAGCGGGCCAGCACCAGCCCGTCGACGTGGGTGACCGTCAGGCACACCGGCAGGCCCGGGTCGGCCTGGCCGGTCATCCGCAGCGGCCGGGAACCGGTCGAGCCGTGCACGTAGAGCCGCTCGCCGACCCGGCCGTACAGCGTCGGCAGCACCACCGGCGCGCCGTCCCGGACGAAGCCGAGGTGGCAGACGTACCCCTCGTCCAGGATCGCGTGGACCAGCTCCTTGTCGTAGGACGCCCGCTCGGCGGAGCGCGTGGGCACGGTCCGGTCGGTCGGCGTGTAGGCGGCGGCCCGTGTGTCCTCGGTCGTGCCCTGCATGGCGGTCCCCTCCAGTGGCGGCGGATTTTGTACTAGTGCATAATGCTCTTTGTGCTAGGAGAATATCGGATCACCGGGCGCGGCGCAGCCGAGATCGCGGCCGGCGTCGAGCAGGCGGTCGGCAGCGGCCAGCTGCGACCGGGCGAAGCCCTGCCGCCCATGCGGGAGTTGGCGGCCCAGCTCGGAGTGAACGCGAACACGGTCGCCGCCGCCTACCGCATCCTGCGCGAACGCGGGGTGATCGAGACGGCCGGCCGCCGGGGCAGCCGTGTCCGCCCCAAGCCGGCCACCACCGGCCGTGAGCAGCTGCGCGTGGAGGTGCCCCCCGGAGGCCGGGACCTCTCCACGGGCAATCCCGACCCGGCCCTGCTGCCCCGCCTGGCCCCGGCCCTCGCCGCGGCGGCCGAGCAGGGCGACCGCCGCCCCGTCCGCTACGGCGACGACCCCGTGGACGCGGACCTGGCCCGCCTCGCCCGCGCCGAACTCGACGCCGACGGCGTCCCGGCGGCCCCGCTGACCGTGACCTCCGGCTCCCTTGACGCCGTCGAACGCGTCCTCACCGCGCACCTCAGGCCCGGCGACACGGTCGCCGTCGAGGACCCCGGCTGGGGCAGCCTCCTCGACCTCGTCCCCGCCCTGGGCCTGCACACGGCGCCGGTCGGCGTGGACGACGACGGACCGCGCGCCGACGACCTGCGCCGCGCCCTGGAATCCGGCGCCCGCGCCCTGATCGTCACCGACCGGGCCCAGAACCCGACCGGTGCCTCGGTCACCGCCACCCGCGCGCGTGCCCTGCGCGCGGTGCTGCGCGACCATCCGGGGACCCTGCTCATCGAGGACGACCACGGCCACGGCATCGTCGACCTGCCGCTGCACCCCCTCGCGGGCGTCACCCACCACTGGGCCTTCGTCCGCTCGGCCGCCAAGGCTTACGGCCCCGACCTGCGCCTCGCCGTCCTCACCGGGGACGCCGTCACCGTCGACAGGGTCCGCGGCCGCCAGCGCCTGGGCCCCGGCTGGGTGAGCCTCCTCCTGCAACGGGCCGTGGCCCACCTGTGGACCCATGGCGCGGTCGACCGGGCGGCCGTGGCGGAGGCGTACCGGGCCCGCAGGAGCGGGCTGGTCGACGCGCTGGCGGAGCGGGGGGTCGTCGCGCACGGACGCAGCGGCATGAACGTCTGGGTCCCGGTCCCCGACGAGACGGGAGCCATCGCCCGCCTGCTCCACAGGGGCTGGGCGGTCGCCCCGGGCGCCCGCTTCCGCCTGGCCTCGCGGCAGGCGGTGCGCATCACGATCTCACCGCTCACCGAGGAGGACATCACTCCGCTGGCCGACGCGGTGGCGGCGGCGGTGCGCCCGAGTCCGGCCCGCACCTATGGCTAGGGGACGTCGGAGAGGGGCGTGGCATCGATGCGAGGCTCCGCCGCGTGGGCGCGTGAGGCCACCACGGACCCCGCACCCCCACGGCCCACCCCTCAGGCGCCCTTGCCTCGCACCTGCGTGAGCGCGGCCCCCGCCAGCACGATCACCGCCCCGAGCGGCGTGGTCCACCGCAGGGACTCCCCGAGGATCGCCACCCCCGCGGCCGTGGCGATGACGGGGATGAAGTACGTGACCATCTGGGCGGTGGTGGGCCCGACCTCGGCGACCAGCCCGTACTGGATCAGCACCGCCAGCCCGGTGCCCAGTGCGCCCAGCGCGGCGACGGCCAGCAGGGGAACGACGGCGAAGTGCTCCGGGACGCCGGTGAACATGGGTGTCACCACGGCCAGCTGCACGGTCGCCAGCAGCAACTGGCCCCCGGTCATCGACAGATGGGAGTTCCCCGTGCCGGCCAGTGTCCGCCGGACATAGATCCAGCCGACCGGATAGCTCAGCGAGGCCAGCAGCGCCATCGCCGTACCCGTGGCGTCCAGCCCGTGGAAGCCCTGCCAGGCGCCGAGCACGGTGAGGACGCCCAGGAAGCCCAGGCCGAGCCCTGCGACGCGCACCCGGGTCGGCCGGTCCTCGGACAGGGCCACCAGGGACAGGGCCATGCCCCACAGGGGGGACGTGGCGTTGCAGATGCCGGCCAGGGTGGACGGGATCGTGAGCTCCGAGTAGGCGAACAGGGAGAACGGCAGGGCGTTCAGCAGGAACGCGGCGACCGCCATGCGCCCCCACAGCCGGGCCCCGCGCGGCAGCCGCTCCCGCTTCACCGCCATCGCCGCCACCAGGACCGCCGTACCGAACACCAGCCGTCCGAGGGTGACCTGGAAGGGCGCGTACCCCTCGGTCCCCACCTTGATCAACAGGAAGCTGAAACCCCAGATCAAGGACAGGATGCCGAAGCGGGCCCGCCAGCCGAGGCGGGTGCGCGGCCGGGTGGGGGCGGGGGACTGGGACCTGGTTCGGGTCGATGCGGTGACCGTGCTCATGGTCTCCACGATGGGGGAGACAACCTCGTAGCACAATCGAGATTTCTCACGTGATACCTCTTAGAATCGCTTACATGTTGAACCTGGAGCGGCTGCGCACCCTCGACGCCCTGGCCCGGCACGGCTCGGTCAGCGCCGCCGCCGACGCGCTGCACGTCACCACGTCCGCGGTCTCCCAGCAGCTGGGCAAGCTGGAGCGGGAGGTCGGCCAGCAGCTCCTCGCCAAGAACGGCCGGGGCGTACGGCTCACGGACGCCGGCCGGCTGCTGTCGGAGCACGCGGCGCGCATCCTGTCCCAGGTCGAGCTGGCCCAGTCCGACCTGGAGGCGCACCGCGGCCAGGTCGTCGGCGAACTGAGGCTGTCGGCGTTCCCGACCGCCGCTCGCGGCCTGTTCCCCGCCGCGCTCGGCGCCCTGCGCACCGAGCACCCCGGACTGCGCGTGCGCTCCAGCGAGCTGGAACCCGAAGCGGGCATCGCCGGGGTCGTGCGCGGCGACCTCGACCTCGCGGTGGTCCTGGACTGGTACAACAAGCCGATGCCCGTACCCGACGGCCTGGTCAAGGCACCCCTGCTGGACGACCCGGCCGAGGTCGCCATGCCCGCGGCGCACCGGCTCGCGGACCGGGACGAGGTGGACCTCACCGAGTTCGCCGAGGACGAGTGGATCACCTGGGGCGAGGGCGAGTTCTGCCACGAGTGGCTGATGTTCACCCTGCGGTCCAAGGGCGTCGAGCCGATCGTCGGCCACCGCGCCGGGGAGACCCACACCCAGCTCGGGCTCGTCGCGTCCGGGTTGGGCGTGTGCATCGCGCCACTGCTGGGCCGGCACCCGGTGCCCGAGGGCGTGGTCCTGGTGCCGCTCAAGCAGCGCGTGCGCCGCCATGTGTACGTCGTCTGGCGGGCGGACGCCGACCGCCGGCCCTCCATCCGCGCGGCCGTCGAGGCGCTGCGTACGGCGGCCCGGAAGCTGGGCTGAGTGTGGCCCGGCGGTCGCGTAGCCGGTCTGCGCCGGGCCCGGGCCGCACGGCGAGGTCATCGGCACCCCCCGGGGCCTACGCCCCGCCCAGCTTCCGGAAGTCCCACGACACGATCTTGTCCGGGGTCAGCCGGGCCCAGGCGTGCCGGCCGTCGTGCGGCATCTCGTCCAGACCGAAGTTCTTGCGCGCGAACAGCGTCTCGGCGGTGTCCAGTTCCGCGCACAGCTCGCCCTGGCGCGGCACCTCGCCGACGAACTCCACCCGGCCGGACAGCTCCACCCCGCGCAACTGGTCGTACTCCTCACCGGAGTCCACCACGACGGCGACCCGGGGGTCGCGGCGCAGCTGCGCCCAGCGCCGGCTGCGCACCACCGAGTACAGCCACAGCGACGTGCCGTCCCAGGCGAACCACAGGGCGCTGACGTGCGGTGCGCCGTCGGTCGAGACGGTCGCGACCCGGCACGTGCGCTGGGTGGTGAGGAACTCGTCCAGCTCGCCGGGCGTCATCATGATCTTCCGGCCCCGGCGCTGCTGTGCGACGGTCATGCGGCCCCCTCTTCTCCCACGTCGTGTCAGAAAACTATGGTGATCTTCTGACATCACGTCAGAAAAGAGAAGCCGTCGTCTTCAAAGGGGCGCTGCCATGCCGTCGTACGAGCGACTCGACGACCTCCTCGATCCCGCGAGCACCGTGCTGCTCACCGTCGAGTGCCAGCAGGGGGTCGTCGGCCCGGACAGCGCCCTGCCCGAACTCGCCCGTGTCGCACGCTCCTCCGGTGCCCTGCACCGAGTGGCCCGGCTGGTCGCCGCCGCCCACGAGACCGGGGTGCAGGTGATCCACGCGATCGCCGAGAGCCGCCCCGACGGCCGGGGCGCGAACCGCAACGCGCGCCTGTTCCGGGCCGCCGAACGGCTCCCCGTGCGGCAGTTGACCGGCAGCACCGCGGTCCGCGTCGCGCCCCCGATCGAGGTCACCGAGGAGGACTTCGTCGTACGGCGGCTGCACGGGCTGTCCCCGATCCACGGCACCGAGGTCGACGCCCTGTTGCGCAACCTCGGCTGCCGCACGCTGATCGTCGCCGGGGTCTCGGCCAACGTGGCCGTTCCCAACGCGGTGTTCGACGCCGTCAACCTCGGCTACACCGCCGTCGTTCCGGCCGACGCCATCGCGGGGGTGCCCGCCGACTACACCCCCGCGATGATCCGCAACACCCTCGCGCTGGTCGCCACGGTCGCGACCACCGACGAACTGCTCGGCTGCTTCGGACGGGCGCGCGGACGGCGCTGAGCCCGCTCAGGCCAGCGTGATCTCGTCGCCGGAGACGGTGATCTTCGCCGCGGGCAGCGGTTGCGTCGCGGGCCCCTTCTTCACACTGCCGTCCGTCACGGAGAACTCGCTGTTGTGGCACGGGCACACGATCACGCCGTTCGCCACGCTGCCCACCGCGCAGCCCTGGTGGGTGCACTTGGACGAGAACGCCTTGTAGGTGCCCGCCGACGGCTGGGTGACCACGACGCCCTGGTCCTTGAAGATCTTGCCGCCGCCCTCGGGGATGTCGGCGGTTTTGGCCAGCGCGGTGCCGCCGGCCCCGTTCTCGGTGGTCCCGCCGGATGTCGAGCCGGTGTCGACGGCGCCGGACGAGTCGTCGCCCGAACCGCAGGCGGTCAGCGCGGCGGCGAGCCCCGCCGCTCCGGCCGCAGCCATGACGGTACGGCGGGCCGGTCCCGCTGCGGGGTGGAGGGATGGGCTGGTCATCTGAGGGTTCCCTTCCGCGGAGCTTCTCGTGTTCCGTCATGGGGTACGGCCCGGAGACGGCGGCCGTTCAGACGGGCACCCGGATCCTTCCCCTGCGGTGACGACCCGGAAGCTGCGCGGGGGGGGGCTCCCGTTCCCGGGCCCTTGGGGGACGCCGGGCCGGGAGCGGGAGCCTTGCGTCAGGACGGGGGCTGGAGAACCGCGTCGATGACGTAGATGGTGGCGTTCGCGGCCTTGATGTTGCCGCAGACGATATTCGCCTTGCCGTTGACCTTGAAGTGGGTACCCGAGCCCGACGTCGTCAGTTTGCTGCCCTCCACCGTGGTGAAGGAGCCCTTGGCGAGTTGGTCCGGGGTGATCCGCTGGTCCACGACGTGGTAGGTCAGCACCTTCTTCAGCTGCCCCTCGTTCTTGAGCAGCGAGGCGAGCTGCGACGCGGTCACCTTCTTGAAGGCCTTGTCGTCGGGCGCGAAGACGGTGACGTCGGGCTTCCCGTCGAGGGCACTGCTCAGCCTCGCCCGGACCGTGGCTGCCACGAGCTGGCTGAGCTCCGGGTAGGCGGCTGCCGCCTCAACGACCTTGTCCCTGGCCGTGTCGGCCTTCTGGGAGAGCGACGCGCAGCCGGGGCCGAACGTCCCCGACGGGCTGGGGGACGCGTCCTGTGCGTGGCTCTGCGACGTCGCACCTCCGAGCGCGAGCGGAACGGCGACCAGAGCAGCCCCGGTGGCCCTTGCTGTACGCATGCGGGTGAACCTCATCGCAACCTTCCTCCCGTGGAGGCGTGAGCACTGCGACGGTCTGGACCGCGGACGTTGTCGTTTCCGCGGGGCGGGGCGGGGCGACTGCTGCGCCAGGCCATGGGCCGTTCCACCCGGCCACTCAGCGAGCGTAACCAGCAGGTGCGGATGACCGCATCTCGAAGCCCGGCCCCCGTGACAGCCTTCGTTCGAACTGTGTTCTTCCGCCGGGGCGTCGGGACCTGTCACCACTCGACCGACCGCGTGTCCGGCTGAGGGCACAACGGGTGACGCGTTCGGCGTGGACCGCCGTACCCGCCACCACAAGCCGTTCACTGAGGGGCGTGATCAGGCTTGGTACGGCGCTCGCGGGCATTGGCGGAGCCCTTGGCGGAGGCTTCCTCGGAGCGACAGCCCACTACGTGGTCAGAACCCTGGGACAGCGCCACAGAGACGAGCAGTCGGGACTGCAGGCCCAGCGGCAGGCCGTCCACCGGCAGTTCAGGCATGTGTGCGCGGCGAGGGACTGGGTGGCCGGGCTGCCGCAGGCTGTCAGCGCGTCGGACTCGCCTGAGCACCGGCACCAGGTCAAGGCCGAAGCGGTCAGGCGCAGCGACGAGTGCCACGCCGTCTGGGACGTCACCCAGGTGGACATCGACAGTGGTGAGGTCCGCTCGGCCATGGCCGGCCTCGACCGGGAAGTCGCCACCGTCCTGGGCAAGGTGGCGAAGGGGGACTTCGCCCCGGACATGAACCGGCTTCAGCGGCGCCTCGACGAGCTGACGGCTGCCGCGAAGCACCGCCTGACCACCCGTCTCGGCGCACGACCTCACGAACTGACACGCCTTCGGAGGGGCGGTGCGGCCGGCCGCCACCAGGAGCCTCCGCGATCCGGAAGGGTAAGCTGACACCGAAGGGCGCCGTCCTCACTGTCCCCCGGCGTCCGTCACAGCCGGCGTTTCGGGGAGAATCCGGTGCTTGCTGTGCCCAGGGCGGTTGGGCCCTTCCTGCGTCGTCCACAGGGCGACGACCGAGGTGGTGAGGAGCATGGCCGTACCGGGCGGGAACGGACGGGCGCCGGCCACATCACATGCCGATCCCCGCGGGGACCCGTTCCTCCGGACGCAGTTCGCCGTACCGGCGCGTCCCGTGACGTTCCTGCGGCGCGACCGGCTGGTCGTGCACCTCGACGAGGCCCTTCTGACCCCGTTGACGGTGGTCCACGGAGCCGCGGGAGCGGGCAAGACCCTGCTGGCCGCCGACTGGGCCTCGGCCCGGGACGAGCCCGTCGCCTGGCTCACCGCCCGGGTGGCGGACAAGGGAGGCGGCACCTTCTGGGCGTACCTCCTGGAGGCCCTGCGCCTCGCCGGCGTGACGATGTCCGCCGACATCGGCCTCCCCGCCGAAGCGGGCCGCGCGGACGACAGGCTGCTCACGCGACTTGCCGCCGAACTGAGCACCCGGAACGCTCCGGTCGTCCTGATCATCGACGAGTACGACCGGGTGACCGACCCGGAGATCGCGGACCAGCTGGAATTCGTCCTCCACCAGGCGGGCCACGGCATGCGCCTGGTTCTCGTCACACGCACCGAGCCGCTCCTGCCGCTCCACCGCTACCGGGCGGCCGGCACCATCACGGAGATCAGGAACGCCGAGCTGGCCTTCACCCCGGGCGAAGCGGCCGCTCTCCTGGCGCTGCACGGACTGCGTCTCCCGGCCGACGACGTGGGCGCGCTGGTGGAGCGCACCCGTGGCTGGGCCGCCGGACTGCGGCTGTGCGCCCTGGCCGCGCAGGGAGAGACGGATCCGCGGACGTTCCTCACGGAGTTCGAGGCCGACCGCAGCACGATCGCCGACTTCCTGCTCGCCGAGGTGCTCAAGCGGCAGACAGCCGGGACGCAGGACCTGCTGCTGCGGGTCAGCGTCCTCGAACGCTTCTGCCCCGATCTCGCCAACGCTCTCACCGGGCGCACCGACGCCGAAGGCGTCCTGACCGCCCTGCACGGCCAGAACGCCTTCGTCGAGTACCTCGGGCACGCCTGGTTCCGTCTCCATCCGCTGTTCGGGGAGATCCTCCGCGCCCACCTCCGAGTGCGCTCCCCGGAGCTGGAAGCCGAGCTCCATCGCCGCGCGGCACGCTGGCTGCGGCGCTCGGGGTCCCTCGGCGAAGCGCTCGGCCACGCGGCCGCGGCGGACGACTGGGAGACCGCAGCCGGCGCCCTCATCGGCGACCTCGCCCTGGGAGAGCTCTTCACCGGCCCGCACTCCGACGATCTGTCCCGGCTGTTCTCCCGCATGGGACCCGATCCCACCAGTGCGGCCACGGACCTCGTCCGCGCGGCCTGCGAACTGTCCCGTTGCGAGGTCGCGCTGGGTTCCTCCCGTCTGCGACGGGCGGCACAGGCCCTGGCGGCGCAGTCCGGATCACCGGAGGCCGATCCGGCCGACCTGGCCGCGACCCGACTGAGCTGCGCCTTCCTGGAAGCCCTGGTAGCGCGCCTGACGGGTGCGCCGGGACGGGCGGAGAGGGCGGCCCAGTGCGCGGAGCAGTCGCAGCGCGAGGTTCCCGGCACGCTTCTCGACGCGCACCCCGAGCTGATCGCACTGCTGCTCACCCATCTCGGCTCGGCACGCTTGTGGGCGGGCCGTGTCCGAGCTGCCCGAGCGGCCCTGACCACGGTGGTCGACGCCGGCGCGGCGGGGGCGACGGCGCCGGCACGCCGGGAGTGTCTGGGCCACCTGGCCCTGATCGACTATCTGAAGGGCTGGCCCGGCAGAGCCGAGCGCAAGGCGTTGGCCACGGTCACCGCGGTGGACCACGGCGACCCGCCCCCGGCGCCCGGACCGGGACTGGCCTCGCTGGTCCTGGCCGCGGTGGCCGTCGAACGCGACGAGCTGGACCGGGCCCAGGCGCTCCTCGACGCCGCGGTGGACCCGCGGCACCCGCCGCCGGATCCGGTGACGCAAGCGGGACGGGCCATCGTCACCGGGAGGATCCTGCTGGCCCGCGGCGACACGCAGGCCGCGCTCGAAGTGGCGGACCGAGCCGTCGTGGCCGATGTGGCGTCCCCCTGGGCCGAAGCGCACACGGCGTCCGTGGCCGCCGCCGCTCACCTCGCCGAGAACCGGCCGGAGACGGCCGTCAAGCTGCTGGAAGACGTGCCCGGTGACGAGCCGGTGTGCCTGGTGGCGGCCGCGCAGGCGGAACTGGCCGCGGGCAGACCCGGGGCCGCGGCCGAACTGCTCGGCAGAATGCGGCCACAGGGCGACCTCGGCCCCGCCATCACCGTACGGGCCGCCCTGGTCAGAGCCCAACTGGCAGGCGAGGAGGGGGACTACGCCGCCCAGCGCGCGCTCGTCTCGCGGGCGCTCCGGGAAGCCCGCCGCGAGCGGCTGCGACGCCCCTTCGCGGACGCCGGGCCGTGGCTGCGCACGCTCCCGTGGGGCGTACCGGCCGAGGGCTGGCTCTCCTCCGGACCCACGAGGCGCGGCGTCCCGGCGCGCAACGGGGAGCGACCGGCGCTGCCGGTGGTCGAGGAACTGAGCGGCCGGGAACGTGACGTCCTTCGCCGGCTGGCCCAGATGATGTCCACGGAGGAGATCGCCGCCGACCTGTACGTGTCGGTCAACACGGTCAAGACCCATCTCAAGAGTGCCTACCGGAAGCTGGCCGTGAACCGGCGTCACGACGCGGTGCGCCGCGCCCGGGAACTGGGACTTCTGTGACGGCACACCCCCGCGAACGGGCGTGCCGGACCCAGGCGGCCGGGCGGCAGGCGGTATCACCTCCCACGGGCGAAGCGGTTCCATGGACCGGGGCCGGAGGATCGCACGGACAGGGACCGGCGGCCCCCTCGGGGAGACGTGGGGAGAGCAGCTCATGCGCTACGAGATTCGCGTCGACGGACGGATGACCGAGACGCTGGTCAAGGCGTTCCCCGAGCTGGACCACGTCCTGATGGCCGGTCAGACCGTCCTTTTCGGAGCGGTCGTCGACGAGGCCCACCTGTACGGGCTGCTGGCCCGCTGCCAGTCACTGGGGCTCAGGGTGCTGGAGATGCGCCAGATGCCGTCCTGATCCGGCCGTCGACCTCACTCCGGTGTGCCCCGCCCCTGGCGCCGAAGACCGGTGCGGACGGCGGCCCCGAGCACCCGTACCGCGAGACCCACGATGAGCAGAGTGCATGTCATCTGGCACATCACCAGCACCCTTCCCGTCCGGGAGACCGCGAAGATGTCACCGAAGCCGACGGTGGTGAACGTGGTGAGCGTGAAGTACAAGGCGTCGGTTCTGGTCAGGTGCTCGTTGAAGGACCCGGGCGCGGCGCGTTCGAGCAGGTAGTAGCCGCTCGCGAAGAGGACCAGATACAACGCCACGGTGGCGGCCACGGCCTCGACGGCCTTCAGCCGCGGCGAGGGTGAGCGCCTGATGAGCCACACCTCCCAGCCGAAGAACAGGCCGGCCGCCAGCAGGCCACCCACGAGGGCCAGTGCGGTGAGGTCCTCGCCGTGCCAGTCCAGTGGCAACAGGTAGTACGCGGTGACGAGGCCGGCCGCGACACCGGCCGAGCGGGCGATCGAGGCGGCCGTGGCCCAGGGGCCCGGCCGGCGGGAACCCGCCGTCCCCTCCGGCGGGTCCGGCTGCTCGCCGGGAGCCACTGGATCCGTCATCTGGTGCCTCTTCGTCCGCTCCGCCACGGGCCGACCGCCGGCCCTGCGCACCCACCTCATCGTCCGGGTCCACCGCACGGATCACCCGCCGTGGGTGACCCCACGGCCACCGGTCGGCGGCACTCTGGCCCGGTGAGGTGCCCGCACGGCCGCGTCGTCCTTCCGGAAGAAGTCCGCTCGGAAGAGTCCCGCCGATCGGGTGAGGAAGGGCCAGGACCGACTCCCGCGGTCACGAGCCGTACGCCGGAAGACAGCGGCTCCCCGCCGGGCCCCTCCCTCGGGCCGCCGACCCGGCTCACCGGGATGGCCGGCCCCGTGCAGGCGACCCGCCTTCGCCCGGCGAGCCGCACGGCGTGCACCGGGCCTCCCGGGCCGGCGCGACCGGCACGGGCGCCGCGCACTCGTACGGTCGTGAATCTCCCCGAGGAGGAGCCTTCCAAGGTCCGGGTCCCTGACACCGCCGACACTCCCTCCGAAGGAGGACCATGGATTCCGGCACCGCCTCCGGACCGGCCGGCCCGGACGAGCCCGCACCGGCCGGTCATGTCCTGACCGCCGACGAACACGCGGAGTATCTGCGGCTCCGGCGTGCCGCGCGTCTGCGCCACCGACGCCTGCGTCGCCTGGGCGCATCGGTCCTTCTGGTGCTGACGCTCGTGCTCGCCCCGCCGGCCGTCGTCGCCGTCTGGGTTCACGCCACGGTCGCCGACACCGATCGGTATGTGCAGACCGTGGCGCCGCTCGCCTCGGAGCCGGCCGTGCAGAACGCCCTCGTGAACCGGTTGACCGACCGGGTGGTGAGCCAGGTCGACGTCCAGGCCGTGACGTCGTCGCTCACCAAGGTCCTGGCGGACAACGGCGCGCCGCCCCGTGTGGTCGACGCGGCCGGGGAGCTGACCGGCCCGCTGCGCTCCGCCCTGCGGACGGTCGTGCACCGGATCGTCCACCGCGTCGTGACCAGCGATGTCTTCGAGCAGGCATGGGTGGCGGGCAACCGCCGGGCGCAGTCCTCGGTGGTGGGCATGCTCACCGGAGAAGGGCAGAAGGCGCTCCAGGCGAAGGGCGACACCGTCCAGCTCGACATCGGTGTGGTGATCGACCAGGTGCAGAAGCGCCTTGTGGACGCCGGATTCAAGCACGCCTCCGCGATCCCGCGGATCGACCGTTCGGTCACCCTGTTCCGGACCGACGCACTGCCCAAGGCCCAGAACGCGATGCGGCTGCTCGACATCCTCGGCGTCTGGGTTCCCGTACTGGCCCTCGTCGCGGCCGTCGCGACCGTGTGGACCGCTCCGGGACACCGGGTGATGCTGATGGTCACCGCCCTCGGCGTCGGCGCCATGATGGTCGTGCTGCTCGTGGCCCTGGTCGTCGTACGGCGTGTCTATCTCGACTCCGTCCCACCGACCACATTGCCCCCCGATGCGGCGGCGGTGATCTTCGACACCTTCGTCCGTTTCCTGCGTGACAGTGTCCGCACGCTGCTCGTCGTCTCCTTGATCACGGCGTTGGCGGCCTGGCTGTACGGGCCCAGCCGCGCGGCCCGGGCCGTGCGGTCCGTGGTGCGGAAGGGCACCACGGCGGCGGGGCGGGAGCTGGGCGGCGCCGGGGTGCGCACCGGCCACTTCGGACAGTGGCTGGCCGTTCACCGGTCCTGGACCACCGGCGTCACCATCGGGGCCGGTGCCCTGGCCCTCGTGCTGTGGAACCACCCCACGGTGGGCGCCGTGGCGCTCGTCCTGCTCCTGGTGGTGGTCGTGCTCGCCGTCACGGCGGTCCTGTCCGCGGCGGCGGGACCGGTGCCGGACCGAGTGAACCGGCCGGTCCCGTGACGGACGTTCACCCGTACCGGGTGAGGTGGCGGCGGCCCCGCTCCGCGCACGCTGGGGGTACGGAACGACTACCGGGTGCGGACCCGGAACGGAGGGCGAGACATGAGCGCGCAGATCCGCCTTGCCTATGACTACCCCGCGCTGAGCGTCTTCTGGTCCATGCTGGTGTTCTTCCTGTGGATCACGTGGTTCATCATGCTCTTCCGTGTCGTCGCCGACATCTTCCGCGACGACGACCTGGGTGGCTGGGGCAAGGCAGGCTGGCTCGTGTTCGTCGTCGTCCTGCCCTTCCTCGGCGTCTTCCTCTACCTGATCGCTCGCGGCAGGAACATGGGCCGCCGGGAGGTGCAGCAGGCCCGTGCGCAGCAGCAGGCCGTCGACGACTACATCCGCCGCACCGCCCGGGCGGACGCCCCCCTGAGCAGTGCCGACGAAATCGCCAAACTGTCCGCGATGCACACGCACGGAGACATCACCGACGACGAGTTCCGGCGCGCCAAGGAACTGGTCCTCGCCGGCAGCGGGCCGTCCGGACGCTCGGACGGGACCCCCTCCGCCGCAGCGCGCTGAACACGCCGCACAGCACAGAAACGAGGTCGCACGATGCCCGCCGCACACCCCGCGTCCACACACACCGCCAGACAACAATGGGCAACCGGCCTCACGGCCTTCGCCGCCGTCATGCTCGTCCTCTCCGGGATGCTGGACATCTTCCGCGGCATCATGGCGATCGCGCACGACGACGTGTTCCTCGCGACACGCAGCTATGTCTTCCGGTTCGACCTCACGGGCTGGGGCTGGATCCATCTGATCCTCGGCGCCGTCGCGCTGCTGGTGGGCTTCGGTCTCTTCGGGGGCGCGTTCTGGGCGCGCGTGTGCGGAGTGGCCATCGCCTCGCTGGTCATCATCGCCAACTTCCTCTCCCTGCCGTACTACCCGGTCTGGTCGATCGTTCTGATGGCCTTCTCCGGATTCGTCATCTGGGCCCTGTGCGTAGGGCGGCAGGGCGCCTCCGGCGTGTTCGACTGAGCGCCACGCCGCCGGGGCGTGGGCGAGGACCGCGGTGAGGGCGATGATCATAAGGATGGTGTCGATGCCTGAGGGGGCCACCACGCGCCTCTCCGTGGCGGAGGCGCGTCAGCGGCTCGCCGTCGATCCCTTCCTGCTGCTCGATGTGGAGCTGCCCGTGGAGGAGACCCAGGCGGACGAGCCACTGGCCCACCGGCTCGGGCTGGATGCCGAGGAGCTGGCCTGGTTCGGCAGGAAGGGAGAGTCCGCGCGGGCCGAGTTCCTGGGTGACG
Source organism: Streptomyces sp. Ru62 (assembly GCF_002920615.1). Lineage (GTDB taxonomy): Bacteria > Actinomycetota > Actinomycetes > Streptomycetales > Streptomycetaceae > Streptomyces. The sequence goes on along the minus strand of NZ_PQSU01000039.1, from coordinate 35,933 downwards.
TCGCCGCCTTCGTCGTCCCGGTGGTCCATGGCGGCCGGGTCGCCCATCTCCACGTCCTGGCCGGTGAACGCCACCTGGTCGTCTCCCACCGGGGCCGGGCCGCGCCGGCGGCGGAGTTGACCACGTACCTGCGGCGGGAGAAGCCGCACGATGCCGTGGCCACGCTGTTCCTGGTGCTCCAGGAGGCGCTGGCGACGTTTCGCCGCGCCGCGGTGGGCGCCCTGCTCCAGGTGGAGGGGTTGGAGGACGACATGTTCGCGCAGCGGCGCCCGGAGCAGATCTACCGTCTGTCCCACCTGCGCCGCCGAGCCGCCCTCCTGCACCACTCGCTGCGGCCGTACCTGCAGGTGGTCGAGGAGATGATCACCCGCAGGATGATGAACCCCGACTTCCCGGTGGAGCGGCAGCGGCTCGCCCATGAGTTCCAGCGCGCGGCCCGACTGGTCCTCGCCGACATCGAGTCCCTCCAGGAGGCCACGCGCCGGGCCTTCGCCAGTTACGGGTCCCTGGTCGCGGGCGAGCAGAACGGTGTCATCAACCGGTTGGCCATCGTGTCGGTGATCTTCCTGCCGTTGTCGTTCCTGACGGGCTTCTTCGGTATGAACTTCGCCTTCATGACGGACGAGTTGGAGAGCAGGGTGGTCTTCTGGCTGCTGGCCATAGGGCTTCAGGCTGTCGTCCTGCTCGTCTCCCTATACGTATTGCACCGCACCCATGCCTGGCGGAGACTGCGGGACCAGGCCTAGACCCACTCGGTGAAGTGCTCGTCGAGCATCGTGATGATCTGCAACGGCCCCGCGGGCAGTCCCCGGGTCAGCCCTTCAGGGAGCGAGGCCCGGTAGCCGACCGACGCCTCGGGCAGTGCCGCATCCGGCGGCGACCGTGGTCCAGCCCCTTGGGTTGTGGAGGCGCCGCGAAGCCCCGCCTTCCACGGCTGGGGCAGTCCTCGCCGACGATCACCCTCGGTTACTATGCTCACTTCGTGCCGGAGGCTGGAAGCAGGGGGGCGAACGGCCCTTGAACGCGATGCCGGGGAGAGGCGAGAACCGCACGCCGGTCGAACTCCCCGGAGTCTCCCCAGGGCCATCGACGCGTCGTTCCTGCTTCCAGGACCCTCCACGGCTGATCGTGGACGCAAGGCTGAAGAGACGGGCTGCCTGGAACATGCTGAAAGAGGTCACCGCGACCCGCTACATCACGCCCCTGCGTGAGGGGGGCTCGCTGCCGGGGCTCGTCGAGGCCGACGACTTCGGGACGTACGTCATGAAGTTCACCGGTGCCGGACAGGGCCGCAAGACACTGGTCGCCGAGGTGGTGTGCGGCGAACTCGCCCGGCGTCTCGGATTCCGCATGCCCCGTCTGGTCACCCTCCACCTGGACCCCGTCCTCGGGCTCGGCGAGCCCGAGCAGCAGGTGCAGGACCTGCTCCGGGGCAGCGGCGGCACCAATCTCGGCATGGACTTCCTGTCCGGCGCCCTCGGCTACGACCCGCTCGCCTTCCCGGTGAGCCCCGAGGAGGCCGGCCGGATCGTCTGGTTCGACGCGCTGATCAACAACGTCGACCGCTCCTGGCGCAACCCCAACCTGCTCGTGCACCAGGGCGAGCTGTGGCTCATCGACCACGGCGCCACCATGATCTGGCACCACAACTGGCCCGGCGCCGAGGCATCGGCGGCCCGTCCCTACGACGCCTCGGACCACGCCCTCGCCGGTTTCGCCCCGGACGTCACGGCCGCCGCGGCCGAGCTGGCCCCCCGGGTCACCGAGGACCTGCTCGCCGAGGTCACCGCCGAGATCCCGGACGTCTGGCTCGCCGACGAGCCCGGCTTCGACACCCCGGACGACCTGCGCCGGGCCTACGCACGGCCGCTGCTCGCGCGGGCGGCCGTCATCGCCGAGCGGATCACCGGCATCGGTGGCGGCTCCGGAACCGAGGAGGGCAAGTGAGCGAGCGCCACATCCACATGGCCGGCCATGTGACCGAGCGGCACATCACCCGGGCGGGCCAGGGCGGCGACCGGGACGTGTTCGAGTACGCGCTGCTGCGAGTCGTGCCCCGGGTGGAGCGCGGGGAGTGCATCAACGCGGGCGTGGTCGTCTACTGCCGTGCCCGGGGCTACGTCGGTGCCCGTACCGATCTCGACGAGGCCCGGCTGCTCGCACTGGACCCGGCCGCCGATGTCGCCGGGGTGCGCGCCGCGCTCCGTGCGATCGAGCGGCACTGCGCGGGCGGCGACCAGGCCGGACAGGCGGCGGGCGACGACGCGGGGCGCCGCTACCGCTGGGTGATCGCTCCCCGTTCCACCGTGGTCCAGCCCGGCCCGGTGCACACCGGCCTGACGGCCGACCCGGCCGCCGAGACGGAGCGGTTGCTGGACCTCCTGGTGAGGTAATGGATCACACCGGGCGGATGTGCCGTTGACACCGGGTGCCAGGGCTTCTAGCGTCTCGGGTGCTGAAGGTACTAAGCGGTCGCTCACCGCACCAGGGGTCCTCTCCGAGGGCCCGACAGGTTCTCTCAAGGGCGAGGAGACACAGCAATGTCCACCACTGAACAGCGGGTCGCGGTCGTCACCGGCGCGGCGCGCGGCATCGGCGCCGCCACCGCCGTACGACTGGCGGCCGAGGGTCGCGCGGTCGCCGTGATCGACCTGGACGAGGCCGCCTGCAAGGACACCGTCGAGAAGATCACCGCGGCCGGCGGCAAGGCCATCGCGGTCGGCGCGGACGTCTCCGACGAGGCGCAGGTCGAGGCGGCCGTCGCCCGGATCGTGGAGGAGCTGGGCGCCCCGACGATCCTGGTCAACAACGCGGGCGTGCTCCGCGACAACCTGCTGTTCAAGATGAGCGCCTCCGACTGGGACACGGTCATGAACGTGCACCTGCGCGGCTCGTTCCTGATGACCAAGGCCGTCCAGAAGCACATGGTGGACGCCGGCTGGGGCCGCGTCGTCAACCTCTCCTCCTCCTCGGCGCTCGGCAACCGCGGCCAGGCCAACTACTCGGCCGCCAAGGCGGGTCTCCAGGGCTTCACCAAGACCCTCGCCATCGAGCTGGGCAAGTTCGGCATCACCGCCAACGCCGTCGCCCCCGGTTTCATCGCCACCGAGATGACCAAGGCCACCGCCGACCGGGTGGGCATGGGCTTCGAGGACTTCAAGAAGGCCGCCGCCACCCAGATCCCGGTGCAGCGCGTCGGCGAGCCCGAGGACATCGCCAACGCCATCGCGTTCTTCACCGGCGAGGCCGCCGGCTTCGTCTCCGGCCAGGTGCTGTACGTCGCCGGCGGACCGCTCAACTAAGGATCCAGGGGTAACACGGACATGACTGAACTCCCGGAGCCGTCCGGCAGGGTCGCGATCGTCACCGGCGCCAGCCGCGGTATCGGCTACGGCGTCGCCGAGGCGCTGATCGCGCGCGGCGACCGCGTGTGCATCACCGGCCGGGGCGAGGACGCCCTGAAGGAGGCCGTCGAGAAGCTGGGCGCCGAACGGGTCATCGGCGTCGCCGGCAAGGCCCACGACCTCGACCACCAGACCGAGGTCGTCGAACGCACCATGGAGGCCTTCGGCCGGGTCGACTTCCTCGTCAACAACGCGGGCACCAACCCGGTGTTCGGCCCGATCGCGGACCTCGACCTGAACGTCGCCCGCAAGGTCTTCGAGACCAACGTGATCTCCGCGCTCGGCTTCGCCCAGAAGACCTGGCACGCCTGGCAGAAGGACAACGGCGGCGCGATCGTCAACATCGCCTCCATCGCGGGCCTCGCGCCCTCGCCCTTCATCGGCGCCTACGGCGTGAGCAAGGCCGCGATGATCAACCTGACCCAGCAGCTCGCGCACGAGTTCGCGCCCAAGGTGCGGGTCAACGCGATCGCCCCGGCCGTCGTCAAGACCAAGTTCGCCCAGGCCCTGTACGAGAACCGCGAGGAGGAGGCGGCGGCCGCCTACCCGCTCGGCCGGCTCGGCGTGCCCTCCGACATCGGCGGGGCCGCCGCGTTCCTCACCTCCGAGCAGTCCGACTGGATCACCGGTCAGACCCTCGTCGTGGACGGCGGCATCTTCCTCAACGCCGGCGTGGGCTGAGCCGCGCATCTCTTCCGGGCGTCGATTTTCGGACGGATCGGCGCCCGGAACGCCGTACGGCGTCCGCACAGCGGAATGACAACGTCGTCACCGTTCAGTCGATCAAGAAGGCCTGAATTCGGGCAGGTTCAGGCTCCCGGACGCTGCGGTATGGTCTGCCGACCCTTGGTACGGCAGATCGAGGAGCGTGCGCGTGTTCAACCGGAACCGATTCCTGCGGAGAGTCGCGGCGATCGCGTCCATATCCCTGGTGGCCGGATGCAGTCTGCTGTCCGACGGCGACCCCGACAGCCAGGGGCCGATCGTCGTGGGTACCACCAGCGCCCCCAGCACCCTCGACCCGGCCGGTGCCTGGGACGGTTCCTGGGAGCTGTACCGGAACATCTTCCAGACGCTCCTCGCCTACCCGAACGGCGCCACCACCCCCCAGCCCGACGCCGCCGAGAGCTGCTCCTTCACCGACTCCACGAGCCGCACCTACCGCTGCAAGCTGCGCCCCGGCCTGAAGTTCGCCGACGGCGACCCGCTGACCGCCGAGGCCGTCCGGCACTCCATCGACCGCATCCGCACCATCGACGCCCCCGGCGGCCCCGCCGGGCTGCTCGGCAGCCTGGACAGCGTCCGGACCAGCGGCGACCGCGAGATCGTCTTCCACCTCAACCAGCCCGACGCCACCTTCCCGTTCGTGCTGGCCACCCCCGCCATGTCGATCGTCGACCCGGACGACTACCCCGCCAACTCCCTGCGCAAGGACACCACGGTCCACGGCTCGGGCCCGTACAAGCTCCGGTCCTACGAGGAGGGCGGCAAGGCCGTCCTGGTGCGCAACGACACTTACCGGGGATTCGCCGAGCGGCAGAACGACGCGGTGACCATCCGGTACTTCAAGGACTCCGCCGGCATGGTGAAGGCGCTGCGGGACAAGCAGATCGACGTCACCTACCGCGGCCTCGCCGCCGACGACATCCTCGCGCTCCAGGAGCACGACAGCGAGGACCTGCAACTGGTCGACGGGGCCGGCACCGACATCAGCTACCTGGTGTTCAACCCCAAGGACCCCTGGGCCAAGCAGCCCGCCGTGCGCAAGGCCGTCGCCCAGATCGTGGACCGGGGCGCCATCGCGCACAAGGTCTACAAGGACACGGTCGACCCGCTGTACTCGATGGTCCCCAAGGGCCTGACCGGCCACGCCACCCCGTTCTTCGACGACTACGGCGAACCGAGCGTCCCCAAGGCCCGCAAGATCCTCTCCGACGCCGGCATCACCCGGCCCGTCCCGCTCACCCTCTGGTACACCACCGACCGCTACGGCTCCGAGACGGCCCTGATGTTCCGGGAGCTGAAGCGGCAGCTGGACGACTCCGGCCTGTTCAGCATCACCCTCAGGAGCCGCCCCTGGAAGAGCTATGTGGTCGGCTACCAGGACGGCGAGTACCCGGTGTTCGGACGCGGCTGGTTCCCGGACTTCCCGGACGCCGACAACTTCATCGCCCCGTTCGTCGGCGAGCACAACGCGCTCGGTACGCCCTACCCGGCCAAGGAGATCACCGACCGGCTGCTGCCCCACGCGCGCGCGGAGAGCGACCGCGCCCAGACCGTCAAGGACGTGGAGGCGGCCCAGCGGATCATGGTGAACGACGCCCGGCTGATCCCGCTGTGGCAGGGCCGGCAGTTCCTCGCGGCCAACGTCGACATCTCCGGCGGCGAGCAGGCCCTGGACCCCTCGACGATCATGATGATGTGGACGCTGCACCGCAAGACCAGCTGGTGACCCCGGCTGCCGGGCTCGGTGGACCGTCCTCGCGGCACCGGTTGTCAGTGGTCGCCTGTAGGTTCGGAGACCTGGAAGTGACCGCACGCCGTAGTTGATCGACATCGTGAGGACGTTGACGTGACCGACATCGCCATGCTGCCCGAGTCCTGGCGCGGGGTTCTGGGCGACGAGCTGCAGCAGCCCTACTTCAAGGAGCTGACCGAGTTCGTCGAGGAGGAGCGGGCGAGGGGTCCCGTCTACCCGCCGCGCGAAGAGGTCTTCGCCGCGCTGGACGCCACACCGTACGAGCGGGTGAAGGTCCTGATCCTCGGCCAGGACCCGTACCACGGCGAGGGCCAGGGCCACGGCCTGTGCTTCTCGGTCCGCCCCGGCGTGAAGACCCCGCCCTCCCTGCGGAACATCTACAAGGAGATGCAGGAGGAGCTGGGCCTGCCCGTCCCGGACAACGGCTATCTGATGCCGTGGGCCCGGCAGGGCGTGCTGCTGCTCAACGCGGTCCTCACGGTCCGGGCCGGCGAGGCCAACTCGCACAAGGGCAAGGGCTGGGAGAAGTTCACGGACGCGGTGATCCGTGCGGTGGCCTCCCGGCCCGACCCGGCCGTCTTCGTCCTGTGGGGCAACTACGCGCAGAAGAAGCTCCCGCTGATCGACGAGACCCGGCACGTGGTGGTCAAGGGGGCGCACCCCTCGCCGCTGTCCGCGAAGAAGTTCTTCGGCTCACGCCCGTTCACGCAGATCAACGAGGCGATCGCCGCGCAGGGGCACGAGCCGGTCGACTGGCGCATCCCGAACCTGGGCTGACGGCGGCCGGGTCCGGGGAGCGGCCCGCAGGGGCGCGGGGCCGCGCCGATGCGCGGCTCCGCCGCGAGTGCGAGACCGGCAGCTGGGGCCGGGCTTGTCCGGCGCGTGCTCTGCGTCCCCTGGCCGAAGGCTGGGGGCGGCCCGGCGAGAGTGTGTCCATGGCGTCGCGCGGCGGACGCGAACTGTCCGACAGGTCCCGGGGCCCGCAGTCGGCCACCGGCCGTCGGCGCGACGGCGCCGCCTGTCCGGGAATCCGGTTCCCGCCGGTTAGCGTCAGCAGCGGACCATTGCCGACGGCCCGGAGGGACCCCGTGGCGGAGCGACAGGAACAGGCGGCGCCGGACGCCGTGCTGACGCGGATCGGGCAGGTCGTGATGCTGCACCACGGAGGCGACCGCGAAGAGGCCCGCAGCCGCTTCCTGGACCTGTGGGCGGAGGTCGGCGAGGACGGCGACCCGCTGCACCGCTGCACCCTGGCCCACTACTTGGCCGACACCCAGGACGATCCGGCCGACGAACTCGCCTGGGACCTGCGGGCGCTGTCGGCGGCGGAGGAGGTCGCCGACGGCCGCGTGGGCGCCGACCCGTCGAGCGTGCGGGGCTTCTTCCCCTCGCTGCACCTCAACCTGGCCGCCGACTACGCCAAGCTGGGCCGCGCCGAGGCCGCCCGCAGCCATCTGCGCCGGGCCCGTAGCGCCGCGCGGTGCCTCACCGACGACGGCTACGGCGCCGGCGTCCGGTCCGAGATCAGCCGTCTGGCACTGCGGCTGGGCGAGGACGGCCCACTGGGCGACGAGGGCTGTAGACCGCCGCGCCAGGGATAGGCCCTGTCACTTTGATCACCCCGGCTCGGCTCGGCTCGACGGCACCTCTCCTCGTAGCCGGCCTGATCCGCGGCGCCGGTGGTTCACCGCCTTCGGGGTGCCGGTCAGTGGCCGTACGCCTGTGCGCAGATCCGTGCTTGCGGACTGTCCTGCTGCCAGCCGCCGTACGTCTTGCCCAGGGCGCAGACATCCAGAGGACCGGTCACCGCCGGGGGCGGGAGGGGCACGGGGGAGTGCGGTCGGCGGGAGGGGGCAGGGAGCGGGGGCCCGGGTGGGGCCGGCGGGCGGTGGGTGATCCCGGGTGCGGCCGGGGCCCGGTGCCGGGCGGGTGGTCCGGAGCGCTCCGGGCGCCGGGACGGGCCGGTCCTCTCCAGCGCCTCGCGGGCCGGTGCCTGCACCACCCGGGGCTCCGCGCTGCCGTCCGGCCGGGTCACCGTCGGCCGTGAGGGCGCGCTGTCCGGCGGCGACCCCGTCGGCGTCGCGTGCCGCACCGTCACACAGCCGGAGAGGGCCGAGACGGCCACGGTGACCAGAAGCGCTGCGGTGGTCGTCGTTCGATGCACCCGCGCAACTCTGCTGGGCCGGCAGCCGGTTCGGCACCCGTGGAGCCCGATCCGACGCACGTACGGGTGAGCGGATGCCCCCCGCCGGGGGACGCGCCGTACCGGAGCTGACGTCCAGCCACCGCAGGCGCCCGTGCGCGTCCACACGGGGCATCCGCTGTACGGCTGCTGGAGGGATCCCCGCCCGCCCACACGGCCGACCGGGCCGTCGTCGCCGTACCGGACACGGTCATGGAGGCACCGCCACCGGCCGGGCCCGCGCTCCTCCGCGCGACTTCGACGGCATCGCCGGCCGGCCACCCCCCGTATGCTTCCGGCAGGAAACACGCGGGCAAGCCGTAGGGGAGAGCACGTGAAGGTCGGCTGCATCGGACTCGGGGACATCGCGCAGAAGGCGTACCTGCCAGTGCTCGGCACGCAGCCGGGGGTCGACCTGCACCTCCAGACCCGCACGCCCGCCACCCTGGACCGGGTCGGCGACAGCCTGCACCTGCCCCGGGAACAGCGGCACACCACCCTGGACTCCCTGCTCGCCGCCGGTCTCGACGCGGCCTTCGTGCACGCGCCCACCACCGCCCACCCCGAGATCGTCACCCGGCTGCTGGAGGCCGGCGTGCCGACGTACGTGGACAAGCCCCTCGCCTACGAACTCGCCGACTCCGAGCGGCTGGTCGGTCTCGCCGAGCGGCGGGGCGTCTCCCTGGCCGTCGGCTTCAACCGCCGGTACGCCCCCGGGTACGCCCAGTGCCTGGACCACCCGCGCGAGCTCATCCTCATGCAGAAGAACCGGGTCGGGCTGCCCGAGGAACCGCGCTCGATGATCCTGGACGACTTCATCCATGTCGTCGACACCCTGCGGTTCCTGGTGCCGGGCCCGGTCGACGACGTCACCGTGCGCGCCCGCGCCGAGGGCGGGCTGCTCCACCACGTCGTGCTCCAGCTCGGCGGCGACGGCTTCACCGCGCTCGGCGTGATGAACCGGCTCAGCGGCTCCACCGAGGAGATCCTGGAGGTGTCCGGACAGGACACCAAGCGCCAGGTGGTCAACCTCGCCGAGGTGATCGACCACAGGGGGCAGCCGACCGTGCGTCGGCGCGGCGACTGGGTGCCGGTGGCCCGCCAGCGCGGCATCGAGCAGGCGGCCCTCGCGTTCCTCGACGCCGTGCGGGCCGGGAAGCCGCTCAGCGCCAGGGACGCGCTGGCGACTCATGAACTGTGCGAGCGGGTGGTCCGAGCGGTTCAGGACCGCTGCGGCGCAGCCTGAGCGCCCGCGCCCCCTCGGTCACGCACAGGGTCGCCAGCACCAGCAGCGCCCCGTCCACCGGCCAGTCGCCGTAGCGGACGTACGGCGTGACGCCGTGCGCGAGCGGTACCTCGTACACGCGCGCGGCGCTCGCGTCGGTGCCGAGCCACGGGCCCAGGCGCTGTCCGCCCGGGCCGTACACCGCCGAGACCCCCGTGAGGGTGGCGTGCACCATCGGGCGGCCGGTCTCCGCGGCGCGCAGCGCGGCCAGCGAGGCGTGCTGCTCCGGCGCCCAGCTGTGCTGGAAGGACGAGGTGGACGACTGGCCGAGGAGGACGTCCGCACCGTCCTCGGCGAGGTGCCGGCTCATGTCCGGGAACGCCGTCTCGAAGCAGATCAGCGGGCCGATCCGCAGCCCGTGCCCGACGTTCATCACGGTCTGTTCGGTGCCCCGGTGCCGGTCCTCGCCGGCCGCCCGGCCCACCGAGGTGGCCCAGCCGAGCAGCGAACGGGCCGGTATGTACTCGCCGAACGGGACCAGCCGCATCTTGTCGTACCGGTCGCCGGTCGGGCCGTCCGGGCCGACCAGCACCGAACTCTTGTAGATGCCGGGCCGGTCGGAGCGGCGGGCGTCCACGTTCACCAGCACATCGGCGCCGGTCTCGCGGGACAGCGCGGCGAGCCGCCGGGCCAGGTCGGGGCGGTCGTCCAGGTCGAAGCCGACGCTGGACTCGCCCCACACCACCAGGTCGGCGCCCTGCCCGGCGAGCCGCCGGGTCAGCCGCTCCTCCTGGTCGAACCGCTTGTCGCCGCTGTCCTGTCCGGCCACGATCCCCGGCTGTACGACGGCGATCCGCACCCGCCCGTCGACGTCCGGGCGCGGCGCCCAGGCCCACGCGGCCGAGGTCACGGCGGCCGTGGCGACCAGTGAGGCCACGGCCGGCACCCGCGACGCGCGGACGGCGAGCAGCACCGCCACGGCCACGTTGACGGCCACCACCAGGAAGCTGAGCAGCCAGACCCCGCCGACCGAGGCCAGCCGCAGCGCCGGGCCCACCTGCCACTGGCTGGCGCCGAGCATGCCCCACGGCCCGCCGAGCCCCTGCCAGGACCGGACGAGCTCCACCGCCAGCCAGGCCGACGGCAGCACCACCAGTGCGGCGGCACACCGGCCCGCCGACGGGACCCCGCCCAGGAACCGGCGCACCAGCCGGCCCCAGGGCGCCCAGAGCAGTCCCAGCAGGGCGGCGATCAGGAAGATGAACACGTGCAGGCTCGGCAGCAGCCAGTGATGGACGGCTGTCAGGAAGCCGATGCCACCCCACCAGCCGTCGTACGCGGCCCGCCGCCCGGTCGGCGCGGAGCGGGCCAGCAGGATCCACGGCACCAGCGCGATGTACGCGAACCACCACAGCGCGGGAGCCGGGAATGAGAGCACCGGCAGGGCACCGGCGAGGGCGGCGGCGGCCGAGCGGCGCCAGGGAGAGGTCAGCCAGCGGTTGATCGTTCTCATAGGGAGCCTCCCTACCCAGCGATGGGTCCAGTGTGCGCGGTGAGTGGGAGGCCGTGCGCCTTCCGGCCAGGGCGGGGCGTCGTACGGCGTCCGCGGGCACGGGGCCGGCCGCGCCCGCGGTCCGGAGCCGCATGCCGGGACGGCCCCGCACCGCGCAGGGGCGCGCGGCGTCGCGGCGTCAGGGAGCGCCCGGCCCGCGGCGCCACTTCTCGTGCACGACGACCTCGCTCAGGCGCCAGCCCTCGGCGGTGCGCAGGAGCCCGAAGTCGTAGCGGCCGCCGCACACCAGATCCGGGGTGGCCGAGCCGTCGGGCCCGGTGCAGCGCATGGGGTTGAGGTAGTCGGCGCGGACGCGGGCGGTGTCGCCGGTGTCCTGGTCCAGGATGCCGAAGCGGACCTGCCGGTTGACGATCAGGTGCTGGCGCACGGCGAACAGGGTCAGGCTCTCGGCGAGCCAGGCGGCGACCCGGCCGGCGTCGCCCTCGATGCCGCCCGCCGAGCGGTAGTCGGCGCGTCCGTCCGCCGTGAACAGCCCTCGGTACCCCGTCCAGTCGCCGTCGTCCACCGCCACCGCGTACGCGGTGACCAGGTCGTCCACGGCCAGGCGGTCCCTCACGGTCGCGAACTCCGCACGCTGGGTCATCGGCACAGTGTTGGGCACGGCGGGCGCGGAGCCAAGAGGTGTGCGGGGTGAATATTCGGTGGTGCCGGACGGGGCACGCGGCCGAACCTTGAACGGTGAACGAACAGAACGAGCAACTCACCGGCACCGACCCCAGGTTCGGCGTCCGCGCCCGGCACACGGAGACCACGGTCACCGTCTACCAGGCCTACCGCCCCGGGATCGGCCGTGCCGCCGCCCGCACCGGACGATTTCCGTCCGCCTGGAACCGGGACCGGATGACGTGGATCAAGCCGTCGTTCCTGTGGATGATGTACCGCTGCGGCTGGGGCACCAAGGAGAACCAGGAGACGGTCCTGGCCGTCGAGATCGGCCGGGACGGCTTCGAGTGGGCCCTGCGCCACGCCTGCCTGTCCCACTACGTGCCCGCGCTGCACGCGGACCGGGCCGCCTGGAAGGCGGAGATGGCGCGCTGCCCGGCCCGGGTGCAGTGGGACCCGGAGCGGGACCTGCGCCTCGACCCGCTGCCGTACCGGTCGTTGCAGCTCGGCCTCGCCGGGGAGGCGGCGGCCCGGTACGCGGACGAGTGGATCGTCGGCATCGAGGACGTCACGCCACTGGCCACGGAGATCCACGGGCTGGTGCGGGCGGGGGAGCTGGAGCGGGCGAATGGGCTGCTGCCGAAGGAGCGGCCGTATCCGGTGGCCGACGAGGTGCTGGCGCACCTGCGGGCCTAGGGCGACGCCGGGGTGCCGGCGGGGTGCGCCGGGCCGGGTCAGGCCGCCTCGATGACCTGACCGCGGATCGCCTCGGCCCACTCGATCACCAACAGCTCGTACTCCTCGCGCTCCTGGGCCGAAAGGGTGCCGCCCGCACGCAGCCACAGCGCCCGGATCTGCTCGTTCACCTCGGCAGCGGAGCGCACGGAACCAGGGGACGGGGATTGGGGGGACATGCCGACCAGCCTAGGGGCAAGGGCTGACGGTGCGCTACCGCGCGGCTACGCAGAACGTATGGGGTTGGTCACCGGCCGCGGCCGGTCATCCGTTCGTGGCCGCGAACAGCCCGGCGCCCGCGGGGCGTTGCCCAGGTCGTGGGCGGGCCGCCGCGGGCGCGAAGATGTCCGAAACAGAGGTGGTGGCCCGGGCCGTCAGCCCGCCGACTCCGCCGCGTGCGGGCTCAACGCGCCGGCGCCGACCAGGGCGATGATCACCACACCGAGGGCGATGCGGTACCAGACGAACGGCATGAAGCTCTTGTTGGAGATCCACTTCATGAACCACGCGATGACCGCGTATCCCGAGGCGAACGCGATCACCGTCGCGAACAGGGTGGGCGGCCAGTCCACATGGCCCTCGCCGAGCGAGTCCTTCACCTCGAAGGCGCCGGAGGCGAGGACGGCCGGGATGGCGAGCAGGAAGGAGTAGCGGGCCGCGGCCTCGCGCCGGTAGCCCATGAACAGGCCGCCGCTGATGGTCGCGCCGGAGCGGGAGACGCCGGGGATGAGGGCGCAGGCCTGGCAGAGGCCGAAGATCAGGCCGTCCTTGACACCGAGGTTCTCCAGCGACTTGCGCTGCTTGGGCGCCCGGTGCCGGCCGCCGGTCTCGTCGCGGGCCGCCATCCGGTCGGCGATGCCGATGATCACGCCGATGACGATGAGCATGGTGGCGGTGATCCGCAGATCGCGGAACGGCCCCTCGATCTGGTCCTTCAGCGTCACGCCCAGCACCCCGATCGGGATGGAGCCGACGATCACCAGCCAGCCCATCTGCGCGTCGTGGTTGTGCCGCATCGTCCTGTCGAACAGCGAGCGGAACCAGGACGAGATGATCCGGCCGATGTCCTTGCGGAAGTAGATGAGGACCGCGGTCTCCGTGCCGATCTGCGTGATGGCCGTGAAGGCCGCCCCCGGGTCCTTCCAGCCGGAGAACGCCGCGGTCAGCCGCAGGTGCGCGCTGGAGGAGACGGGCAGGAACTCGGTCAGCCCCTGGACGAGTCCGAGGACGAGGGATTCAAACCAAGACATGAAGGTATGGCGTCCAAGCGCTGAGGGATGAAGAGGTGATCATGTGACGGAGGAAGCGTAGCGGGCCCCGCCGACAGCGCGGCGGCGAGGTCCCTCCTACGCGGCCGACGGCCCGGTGACGGTCCAGCCCGGGGTCTGCGGACGGGCCGTCAGGTCCGCGTGGCGCACGGGGTCGCCGCAGGCCTGGCAGGTGACCACCGGCACCAGTTCCTCGCCGCAGCTGTGCTCGACGACCATGGGCAGGTCGACGCCCTTGCGGAGATGCCGGTCGCCCCACTCCTTGAGGGTCATCAGGACGGGCTCCAGTTCCAGCCCGGCCTGCGTGGGCCGGTACTCGAAGCGCTGGGGGCGCTCGCTGTAGAGGCGCTTGGTGAGGATGCCGGCCTCCACGAGGCGGCGCAGCCGGGTGGACAGGATGTCGCGCGGGGCGCCGATGTTGCGCACGAGCTGGTCGAAGCGGCCGTTGCCCAGGCACACCTCCCGCAGGACGAGCAGGGAGTACTTCTCGCCGACGACCGTGAGGGCGTCGGCGATGGAGCAGGGGCGCGAGTCCTTCGTGGCGGCCATGCGGCCCAGTCTAGAGGAGGGTTTGAATTTCCAACCCTAGGGGTTATGGTGGATCCAGATTTCCTACTCACCGGTAACTCGTCCGATCAAGCTGGAGGCCGGCGCCATGCGAGACGCGGTCATCGTCGAAGCCGTACGCACCCCCGTCGGCAAGGGCAAGCCGAACGGCTCCCTCGCCCACGTCCACCCCGTGCAACTCCTCGCCCACACCCTGCGCACCCTGGTCGAGCGCTCCGGCGTCGACCCGGCGCTGATCGACGACGTGATCGGCGGCACCGTCGACCAGGTCGGCGAGCAGGCCATGAACACCACCCGGTACGCCGCGCTCGCCGCCGGCCTCCCCGAGTCCGTCCCGGCGACCACCGTGGACCGCCAGTGCGGCTCCTCCCAGCAGGCCGTCCACTTCGCCGCACAGGGCGTGATCTCGGGCGCGTACGACCTCGTCGTCGCCTGCGGCGTGGAGTCGATGAGCCGGGTGCCGATGTGGTCCAACGTGCCCGAGGGCAAGGACCCGTTCGGGCCCGGTGTCGCCGAGCGCTACCCGGACGGCCTGGTCCCGCAGGGGATCAGCGCCGAACTCATCGCCGCCAAGTGGTCCCTCACACGCGCGCGGATGGACGAGTTCGCCGTCTCCTCGCACCACAAGGCCGCCGCCGCGTGGCGGGCCGGGCTGTTCGACGCCGAGGTCGCCCCGCTCGACGGCGTCGCCCGCGACGAGTGCGTCCGCCCGGACAGCACCCCGGAGATCCTCGCCGGACTCAAGCCCGCGTACTACGACCCCGGCTTCGCCGAGCGCTTCCCGCAGATCGAGTGGAACGTCACCGCGGGCAACGCCAGCCCCATCAACGACGGTGCCTCGGCCGTGCTGATCACCTCCAGCGACACCGCGGCCCGGCTCGGCCTGCGCCCGCTCGCCCGCCTCCACAGCTTCGCCGTGACCGGCTCCGACCCGCTGCTCATGCTCACCGGGGTCGTCCCGGCCACCGAGAAGGTGCTGCGCCGGGCCGGGCTGAAGCTGGACGACATCGACCTGTTCGAGGTCAACGAGGCCTTCTCCAGCGTGGTGCTCGCCTGGCAGCAGGAGACCGGCGCCGACCTCGCCAAGGTCAACGTGCACGGCGGCGCCATCGCCCTCGGGCACCCCCTCGGCGCCAGCGGCACCCGACTGACCACGACCCTGGTCCACGCGATGCGCGAACGCGGCGCCCGCTACGCCCTGCAGACCATGTGCGAGGCGGGCGGACTCGCCAACGCGATGATCCTGGAAGGCGTCTGAGCCCGGGCTCCCGCCGGGGGCCGGACAGGGACAGGCCAGCGCCGAACCGCGCCACGTCGCCCCCCGGGGCGCACTCCGCCCGGACGTCGGCTTCCTGCCCTCGTCGTTCGGGCGGACGTCCTCGCGGTGTCGCAGGGGCCGCCGGTGGTCATCCAGGGCCGCCACCGGGGTGCCCGGCGCCATGCGCGCGGCCTGCGCCCGCCGTGGCCCGCTCACATCGGGGCGGGAGTGGCGCGGTGGGCGTGCCGGGCACGGTGACGGTGCCGGACCACGCGGAAGGCGCTTCCCGGTGGACGGGTGCCGCCGTTCAGCGGTCGCGCAGGTGGTGGCGCTTGCGCCAGGCCACCACCGTGCCCGCCAGTGCGGGTACGGCGATGCAGGCCATCGCGATCAGGAAGGCGGGAGAGGTCGGCGCGGAGGCGCGGGCGCCGGCGACGGCGTAGGCGGCGGTGTTCGGGATCGAGCCGAGACCGGTGGCCAGCAGGAAGGGCAGCCAGCCCATGCGGGAGACGGCGGCGCAGTAGTTCGCCGCCCAGAACGGCACTCCCGGGAAGAGCCGCAGGGCCAGCATGGACCGGAACCCGTGCCGGCTGAGCTGTCCGTCGGCCGCCCGCAGCCAGCGTCCCCGCAGCAGCGGGCGCAACGCGTCCTGCCCGAGCAGCCGGCCCAGTCCGAAGGCCACCCCGGCCCCGAGCACCGTGCCCGTCAGCGCCGTCGCCAGCCCCACCTGCGAGCCGAACAGCGCGCCCGCGGCCAGGTTCAGCAAGGGGCGCGGCACGAACGCCACGGTGCACAGCCCGTACGCCGCGGCGAACACGACGGCCGCCGCGGCCCCGCCGAGCTGCGGCGGCCAGCCGTGCGTCAGCAGCCGCTGCGGCTCGAAGAGCAGCACGCACGCGCCGGCACCCACCAGCAGGGCGACCAACAGCGACAGCCGTGTGTACGGGGACAGCAGCACGCGGGTGCAGCGAGCGGCCGATCCCGGTGGGCGCAGGGGAAGAGCGGGGGCGACGAGCTCCTGGGCGGCGGCCCGGGGAGAGGCCGTGGCGGTGCCAGAGCGGTTGGCATCGAGCATCCGTTGACATTAACCGACGAACGTGTGTGATCGCCGTCAGCTGTGTCCCATGACGGTCACAGCGCCCGGAGGGCGGTGAACGGGAAGCCGAACGAGAAGGGGTCCAGGCGTTCGTGACGCCTGGACCCGTGCCTCACGCGGCGGGCCGGGCCGCGTGCCTCATGCGGCCAGAGCGTGACCGGGGTGCAGGACCACCTTGGTGTAGCCCTCGATCCGCTTGTCGAACTTCTCGTACGCCTGCGGCGCCTGGTCCAGCGGCAGCTCGTGGGAGACCACGAAACTGGGCTTGGCCCGCCCGGCGATGATCATGTCGCGCAGCTGGCGGTTGTACCGCTTGACGTTGCACTGACCGGTGCCCATCTGCTGGCCCTTCTCGAACATCCGGCCGATGGAGACCAGCAGCTGACCGTGCTTGGCGTGCTCGTCGGGGCCGCCGGGGTCCGACGGCACGTACAGACCCGGTACGCCGAGCATGCCCGTCGGCCGTACCGTCTCGACCAACTCGTTGAGGACGATGGCGGGTTCCTCGTGGCTGGCGTCGTGGGCCTGGGCCTGGTAGCCGACGGCGTCGACGCCCTTGTCGGTTCCCTCACCTCCGGTCTGTTCCTTGATCTGTTCCGCCGGGTCGCCCTTGGTGAAGTCGATGGGGATGGCTCCGATCTCCTCCGCCTTGGCCAGCCGCTCGGGCACCCGGTCGACGGAGAAGACCTTCGCCGCACCGCGCAGCAGCGCCGAGTAGGCGGCCATCAGGCCCACCGGCCCGGCGCCGTAGACGGCCACGGACTCACCGGGGGACACCTGGGCGAGTTCGCAACCGTGATAGCCGGTCGGGAAGATGTCGGCGAGCAGCACGAAGTCCGTCTCGAACTCCTCGCCCGGGGGCAGCTTCAGGCAGTTGAAGTCGGCGTACGGCACCCGCAGCCGCTCGGCCTGGCCGCCGATGAACGGCCCCATCGCCACATAGCCGTAGGCCCCGCCGGCGAATCCGGGGTTGACCGTGAGGCAGAACCCGGTCTTCCCGACGAGACAGTTCTTGCAGAATCCGCAGGCGACGTTGAAGGGCATCACGACGCGGTCACCCTCGGACAGGGAGGTCACGCCGTCGCCGACCTCCTCGACGATGCCCAGGTTCTCGTGTCCGAAGACGATGCCCGCCTCGGCCGCCGTGCGGCCCTCGTACATGTGCAGGTCGGACCCGCATATGGCGGTCGACGTGACCCGTACGAGGACGTCGTTGGGGTGCTGGATCTGAGGGTCCTGGACCTCCTTCACCACCACGCTGAAGGGCTCTTCGTAGACGACGGCTTTCACGTCTGTCACCTCCGCGTCGAGCGTCACCCCCCTGTATTCCAGGGAACGCCCCTACGGAAGGGGCCGCAAGCCACGTCGAGATTGATCGATGCATCGAGCATCGAAATCGCGGAAGCGAACGACGCCCGAAAACCATTCGACGCCGGAACATGCCGTCGGCGATGATCGACGGCATGTTCCGGTATGCCTTCCTCGTCGCAGCATCCGCCGTCGCGGGTGCTCCGAAGGCTGCCGTCCCGCACCTCGTGGCCGCCGTCGACGGCGCCCGAAGCTGACCCTCTCCGGATCGTCCGGCGGACCCCGCAGGGGGAGGGTCGGCCGGTTCCCGGGGTCCCGCGTCTTCTGTCACGGCTGAGAGGCTTCGAGGTACAGCCATGTCCAAAACGGCCTACGTGCGCACCAAACCGCACCTGAACATCGGCACCATGGGTCACGTCGACCACGGCAAGACCACCCTGACCGCCGCCATCACCAAGGTCCTCGCCGAGCGCGGCACCGGCACCTTCGTACCGTTCGACCGCATCGACCGCGCCCCGGAGGAGGCCGCCCGCGGCATCACCATCAACATCGCCCACGTCGAGTACGAGACCGACACCCGGCACTACGCCCACGTCGACATGCCGGGCCACGCCGACTACGTCAAGAACATGGTCACCGGAGCCGCCCAGCTCGACGGGGCCATCCTGGTCGTCTCCGCGCTCGACGGGATCATGCCGCAGACCGCCGAACACGTCCTGCTCGCCCGGCAGGTCGGCGTCAACCACATCGTGGTCGCGCTGAACAAGGCCGACGCCGGGGACGAGGAGCTGACCGACCTGGTCGAACTGGAGGTCCGCGACCTGCTCACCACCCAGGGGTACCCGGGCGACGCCGTACCCGTCGTCCGCGTCTCCGGGCTGAGGGCCCTGGAGGGCGACCCGCGCTGGACGGCGTCCGTCGAGGCGCTGCTCGATGCGGTGGACACCTACGTGCCCATGCCGGAGCGGTACCTGGACGCGCCGTTCCTGCTGCCGGTCGAGAACGTGCTCACCATCACCGGGCGGGGCACGGTCGTGACCGGGGCCGTGGAGCGCGGGACCCTCCGGCTGGGCGACCGGGTGGCGGTGCTGGGCGCGGACACCGAGACCGTGGTCACCGGCATCGAGACCTTCGGCAAGCCGATGGAGGAGGCGCAGGCCGGCGACAACGTGGCGCTGCTGCTGCGCGGGGTGCCCCGGGACGCCGTCCGGCGCGGGCACGTGGTCGCGGCGCCGGGCAGTGTGGTGCCGAGCCGGCGGTTCACGGCGCGGGTGTACGTGCTGTCCGCGCGTGAAGGGGGTCGTACGACGCCGGTCGTCAGCGGCTACCGGCCGCAGTTCTACATCAGGACCGCGGACGTCGTGGGCGCCGTGGACCTCGGCGAGGTGGCCGTGGCCCGGCCCGGGGACACGGTCGAGATGAGCGTCGAGCTGGGCCGGGAGGTGCCGTTGGAGCCGGGGCTCGGCTTCGCGATCCGTGAGGGCGGGCGGACCGTGGGAGCGGGGACCGTCGTCGCCGTGGGGTGAGCGGGCGCGGGAGGCGCCGGGGCGAACGGGTGCGGGGATGCGGACGCCGACAATGGAGAGGTGAACGCATCGATACCCGTCACCCGCACCACCGACCACGGCACCGCCAAGCTGATGCCCGATGTCGACCGTGAGCGGGCCTGGCTGCTCACGGTCGACGGGGCACCGCAGTCGTACGTCGACCTCGACGATCCGCAGTACCTGGAGTTCGAGTACGCGCGGCGGCTGGGATACGTCCTGGACACCGTCGCCGAGGCCGGCCGGGCGGTGGACGCGGTGCACCTGGGCGGGGGAGCGCTCACGCTTCCCCGGTACCTCGCCGCCACCCGGCCCGGCTCACGGCAGGACGTGGTCGAGGCCGACCGGGGACTGCTGGAGCTGGTCACCGAGCGGCTGCCGCTGCCGGAGGGCTCCGGCATCACGCTGCACGCGGCCGATGCCCGGGCCTGGCTGGAGGGCGCGCCGGACGACCACGCCGATGTGCTGGTCGCCGATGTGTTCGGCGGGTCCCGGGTGCCGGCGCACCTGACCACGCTCGCCTACGTCCGTGAGGCCGAGCGGGTGCTGCGGGACGGCGGGGTGTACCTGGCCAACCTCGCGGACGCCGCGCCGTTCGCGTTCCTCCGGTCCCAACTGGCCACGCTGGCCGCCGTGTTCGAGGAGCTGGCGCTGATCGCGGAGCCGGCCGTACTGCGCGGGCGGCGGTTCGGGAACGCGGTGGTCGTGGCCTCGCACCGGTCGCTGGACACCGCCGCGCCGGCCCGGCGCGCCGCGGCGGACGCCTTCCCGGCGCGGGTCGAACACGGCGCGGCGGTGCGGGAGTTCATCGGTGCGGCGCGGCCGGTCGAGGAGGCCGACGCCGTACCCTCACCCGAGCCCCCCGACGGGGCGTTCGGCATCGGCTGACGGCGCCGGGGAACCGGCGACCGGATGCGTGCGGCGGGTGAGATCCCGGACGTCCGGGACCAGCAGCACCAGGACGGTGACCAGGACCACCAGACCGGCGCAGCCCCACAGGGCGGCCGTGCGGCCGACGGCGTCCTCGGCCGGGCCGGCCAGGGCCGTGGCGAGCGGCATGAGGGAGACCGAGCCGAACCAGTCGTAGGCCGAGACCCGGGAGAGCTTGTCCTCGGGGATCTCCTGGTGCAGCGCGGTCATCCAGGAGACGCCGAACACCTCCACCGTCGTACCCGCGACGAACATCACCCCGTACAGCACGCCCGCCGGCACCGGCACGGCCAGCGCGGCCCCCGGCAGGGCCAGCGGGAAGACGCACAGCGTGCCGGCGAGCAGCAGACGGCGGGGCTTCCAGCGGGTCATCAGCAGGGCACCGGCCACCGTGCCCGCTCCGAACGCGGCCAGGGCCAGGCCCCAGGGGCCCGCGCCGCCCAGGCTGTCCCGGGCGACGAGGGGGCCGTAGACCGCGTCGGCCGCGCCGACCACCGCGTTGGCGATCGAGAACTGCACGACGATGCCCCACAGCCAGGGCCGGCCGGTGAACTCCCGCCATCCCTCGCGGAGATCGGCCAGCATGCCCCCGCCCGGCGCGCGCGGCCGGATGTGGCCGACGTCGAGGAAGGAGCGCAGTGCGGCGGCGACGGCGAAGGCCGCCGCGTCGAGGGCGAGCACCCAGCCGGGGCCGACGGCCGCGACCAGGGCGCCGCCCAGTGCCGCACCGCCGAGGGCCGCGCCCTGGGTGGCCATGCGGAAGACGGCGAACGCCCGGCCCGCCTGTTCGCCCTCCACGGAGGACATCAGCATGCCCTCCGCGGCGGGGCCGAAGAACGCCTGACCGGTGCCGCCGAGCGCGGTGAGCAGCATCATCTGCCACAGCCGGGGCTCACCGGCGAGGACCAGGGCCGCGAACGCCGCCTGGGAGAGACAGTTGAGCGTGTTGGCGGCGACCATCACCCGGTGCCGGGGAAGCCGGTCCGCGACCGCGCCGCCGATGAGCAGGAAGACCACCAGCGGCAGGGTGCGGGACGCGGCCACCAGGCCGACGTCCCCGCCGTCGCCGCCCGACTCCAGCACGGCGAACGCGGCGGCGATCAGTGAGCCGTTCGCGCCGAGGCTCGTCACGATCGCGGCCGCGGTCAGCAGGGAGTAGTTGCGACCCGCCCAGGCTGGTCGACGGGGGCGGGCGGGGGAGCCGGAGGTCTGCGTCACCGGCCGACTGTCCCCGCCCGGCTCCCGCTGTGCCAAGTGGGTTTGCGGACGTCGTGGGGGTCATTCCGCGATCGGGTCGCCGTGCAGCCGTACCGTGCTGAGGATCTTGTTCATCGTCGCGTCGGGCACCTCGTCCTTGACGCCCTTCGCGCCGTAGAACGTCCACGAGACGAAGCTGCCCGTGGAGTTCTTGAAGGCGAACGTGGTGGCCTTGCCGTCGGTGTCGCACTTGTTCTTCTTCGGCACGCCGATGACGTACGACGTCGCGACGCTGCCCTTCACGCCCGACGCCGTAGTGAAGGACTTCGCCTTGCCGATGCGCAGGTACTTCTTGGCGGCCTCGGACTGGTCGGTGTAGCCGCCGAAGGCGAAGGTGGCCGAGTCGCCGCGGGCGATGCTCGCGGTGTCCTTGGCGCCGTTCTCGCCCTTCGTGCCGCCGGCCGCGAGCGCGTGCGACTCCTTGGTGCCGTTCTCCTCGGAGGTGCAGTAGTCCGGCTTCAGGAACGTGGTGCCGGAGAAGCCGATGTAGGCGGAGCCGTCGCCCTTCGTCTCGTCCTCGAAGAAGGAGAAGACGCCGGGCCGCTCCACCTCCCAGTCGGCGGGTACGTCGAAGGCCGTGCCGTACTTGGGGTTGACCACGACCTTCCAGCCCGCCACGGTCGGCTCCTCGGTCTCGTTGCCGCGCGGGTCGCCGCTCGCGGACGACGTGGGCGAGGCGGGCCCGGTGGCCGTCGGCGACGGGCTCGTGTGCTGTCCGCCCTTGCCGTTGTCCGCCTCATCGTCCTTCGAACCGCCCAGGACCAGATAGCCGGTCACGGCGGCGGTGACGACGACCGCCGTGGCCGCGACGATCGCGACGAGCTTGGTGCGGCCGCCACCGCCCTGCGGGGGCTGGGGCACGGGCGCGCCGGGGGGCTGCCCCGGCTGCCCCCACTGCGGCTGCTGTCCGTACGGGCCGGCCTGCGGCTGCTGTCCGTAGGGGCCCGTCTGCGGCTGCTGACCGTAGGGCTCGGCCTGCGGGTACTGCTGGTAGCCGGGCTGCTGGTACGGGTTCGGCTGCTGGTAACCGGGCTGCTGATACGGGTTGTTCTGCTGGTTCTGCTGGTTCTGCTGCGGGTTGGGCGCGCCCCCTGGCGGCTGCTGATCTGGCCACATGGCCAGTAACCCTAGTGGCTTCCCTGGTCAGGCTCGGCTACTCGTGAGTAACATGCTGGTCATGAGCGCAGACCAGATGTCGATCGGCGACATGCTCGCCGCCACCGTGCCCATGGCCCGGACCCTCAACCTGGAGTTCCTTCAGACCGCGCCCGACAAGGCCGTGGTCCGCCTGCCGGACCAGAGCGCGTACCACAACCACGTGGGCGGCCCGCACGCCGGTGCGATGTTCACCCTCGGGGAGTCGGCCAGCGGTGCCATCGTGCTGGCCGCCTTCGGGGACCAGCTCTCGCGCGCCGTGCCGCTCGCCGTACGGGCGGAGATCGCCTACAAGAAGCTGGCCATGGGCGTCGTCACCGCCACGGCGACGCTGGGCCGCCCGGCCGCCGAGGTCGTCGCCGAACTGGACGCCGGACAGCGCCCCGAGTTCCCGGTGTCGGTCGAGATCCGGCGCGCGGACGGTGCCGTGACCGGCGAGATGACCGTCGTGTGGACCCTCCGCCCGAACGACCGGCAGAAGTGAGCCCCGCGCCCCGCTCCCGGCATGCCGGAGCAGGGCGCCGGTCGCGCGGCTGATCGCGTGCCGAGCTTGCCGGGGACGGCCGTTCGCGGCCGTCCCCCGCCGCGGTGACGCCTCCGGGCCGGACCGTCGCGGGAGGCCGGGGACCTGATGGTCCACGGGCCGCGCCAGGGCGCGTACTTGGGACAAGCCGCTCAGAGATTCTCGACGGCCTTGCCCTCGGGAACGCGCTGGAAGAACAGTCCGCCACCGGCGGGGTTTGCCACCAGAAACGAGCGACGCGCGGGTTCCGCGCAGTCGAAGGTGGCCTGGGACTGTTTGATCGAGGACATCGGCGCCCCATGGCAGGGGCCTCAGTTGCCCGGCTTCCGGCGGGGAACTCGACGGCTGATCGGGGGCCGGTTCGGGGATACCAGCGGTAACCTTCGCGCGTCGAACGGAATTTGCCGCCGAAGGCATTCTTGCTCCTTGTTTCCCGTGAGTCGCCTGTGCCAAGGTGAGCCTCCCCACGGGAGGGCAAAGGCAGACGGTGTCGACGTCAAGGCCGGCCCTTCAGGTATGCACCAATCAGGCACTGCTTTCCCGCAGGACCCGCCCCCCACATGCGGTCCCGCGGCTGGAAAGGAAATGGTTCCGTGCAGTCCTCTCACCCCCCACGCCCGCCCTATCCGCCCCTGCCCGGCCCGGCCGGGGAGTCCGACCGCTCCCTCGTCGCCCGGCTGAACGGCCCGGACGACGTCCGCCACCACGCCGTCGCGCTGCTGCTCGCCCGGCACTGGCGGGCCACCCGCGACTACGCCGTGATCTGCCTGGCCGTCGCCGGGCCCACCGCCCAGCAGGTGGCCACCGCCGCCTTCCACCGGGTGCTCGGCCGTGCGGCGGGCGGCGTGATCGGCGGCGCCCTGCGCCCGCGGCTGCTGGTCGCCGTCCGTGACACCGTCCGCGCCTGGGCCGCGGACGAGGCCGCCCGCATCGTCCTGCCGGAATTGCGCAAAACCACGGGAGGGCGCGGACTGGGTGCCACAAAGCCTGGACCGCCGGAAAGCAGGCAGCTCGCCGCCCGCGCATTCCGGGCCCTTCCCGGCGCCGCGCAATGCCTTCTCTGGCACACCGAGGTCGAAGCCGAACCCATAAACATACCCGCTGGTCTGTCGGGGATCGACACGGCCACCGCGACAACTGCCCTGGACCAGGCGCGCGAGCAATTCCGCGCCGGTTGCGTACGCGCGCACCGTGAACTCGCGCCCAGCAAGGAATGCCGCTTCCTCAACCGGCTCCTCGACGTCCCCATCCGGCGCGGCGGCGTCCTGCTGCCGGACGTGCGCCGGCATCTGACGGTCTGCGCCCACTGCCGGTACGCCGCCGAACAACTCGGCCTCTTCGACGGTGGCCTGCCCCTGCTGCTCGCCGAGACCGTGCTCGGCTGGGGAGCCCGCCGCTACCTCGACTCCCGCCCCGGCCGCGGTGTCCAGGGGGAGTGGCCGCCCTCGCCGGTCACGTCGGCCGCACCCGCGGTCACCGGCGGCCGGCACCGCACGGAACCCGGGCAGCGCCACCGCAAGGCCCTCGCCGTCGGCGTCGGACTCACCTCGCTCGCGCTGCTCGCCACCGTCCTCGTGATCCGGGGCCGGTCGGACGACAACGGTGTCCCCGGTCCCGGCGCCACCTGGGGTGCCCCGGTCGGCGGCACCACACGGCCGAGCGGCCCCGGCGTCCGCCCCGCCACTCCACCCTCCGCCGCCTCCGCCGCGACCTCCGCCGGCGCACCCGTCGAGGTCGCCCACGGTGCTCTGCGTGGCCTGGCCTCCGGGCTCTGCCTGGACGTGCGCGGCGACCGGATCACCCCGGGCGCGGGCGTCCGCCTCGCCCCGTGCTCGGCGGCGGCCTCGCAGCAGTGGTCGTACCGGGACGACGGTCTGCTGCACAGCGCCGCCGACCCCACCCTGTGCCTCGCCGCCGACCCCCGGACGAAGAGCGTCACGATGGCCGGCTGCGTCGTGGCCGCCGGGGAGGTGTCGTACGACGTCACGGTCCGTGGCGAGATCCTGCTCCGCCGACACCACGAGTCGGCCCTGACACCGGCCTCCGACCGTCCCGGTGCGCGGGTCGAGCTCGGCCGACGTGACGGGTCGGCGAAGCAGAGGTGGGTGCTGGGGGCGGGCTTGGACACGGGTGCGGCGGCGCCTCCTGGTTCCCGGTCGGACGGCTTCGGTGCCGGGGTGGACGGGTTGGGTGCGGGTCCGCGGGGTTTCGGTGCCGAGACATCCGGTTCCGGTGTAGCCGGGTCGGGTGCGGGATCGCGGGGTTTCGGTGCCGAGGTGGATGGGCCGGGTGCGGGGCCGCGGGGATTCGGTGCGGGGGTGGATGGGCCGGGTGCGGGGCCGCGGGGATTCGGTGCGGGGGCGGACGGTCCGGGTGCCGGGCCGCGGGGATTCGGTGCGGGGGCGGACGGTTCGGGTGCCGGGCCGCAGGGAATCGGCGCTGGATCGGCGGGACCGGCCGTGCCCGGTCGGCCGGGCGAGCGCGGCGAGTGCAGTGGGTCCGGCGGGTCCGGAGTGCTCGGTGCCGGGCGGCCGGAGGAGTCGAAAGGTGGTGCCGGACAAACCCGAGGGCGCCTCGTCGACGCCCGAGTCGGATGGGCGGGTGGGGGAGCCGGGTTCGCCGGGCCGACGGCACCGGTCATGGCGCGCCCCGGCACGAACACCTGCGACGACGCCTCGTCGACGCCCGAGTCGGATGGGCGGGTGGGAAGACGGGTTCACAACACCCCCGCCCGGATCAGCGCCGACAACACCACCGCCCCCGGCAGCAACGGCACCCAGTCCGACAGCACCCGGTACCCGATCACGGTAGCCGTCGCCACCGCGGGCTCCGCGCCGAACGTGACCAGCGTCCACACCAGCGCCGCGTCGACCGCCAGCCCGCCCGGCGCCGGCACCGCCCCGACCGCCGTGCCCGCGGCCAGATAGGCGAGCACCACCTGCTCCCACGGCAGGCCCAGCCCGAGGGAGGCCCCGACACAGGCCAGCGTGCCGGCCTGCACCAGCGGCATGGCGACCGCCCCGCCCCACAGGGCGAGCACCCGGGAGGGGCGGGAGTGCACCACGCGCACGTCGGCCAGGGCGGAGCGCAGCAACCCGGTCACCGGCCGCCGTAACGGCCGTACGACCGTCAGCAGCACCCCCGCCACCGCGACCGCCCCGCCCGCGACGGCGGCGAGCGGAACCAGCAGCCGCCCGTCCGGGACCAGGTCCCCGAGGCTCCGCCAGGCCGGGGAGAGTGCCAGGAACACCAGCAGGACCAGCGTCTTCGCCGTGGACCTGGCCAGCGAGTACAGCCCGATCGACGCGGTCGCCCGCTCCAGCGGCACCCCCCGGCCGCGTAGAAAGCGCAGGGTGACCGCGTGGGCACCGAGCCCGGCCGGGAGCGCGTGGTTGGCGGCGCCGGCCGCGAACTGCGAGGCCAGCAGCAGCCCCGCCGGCAGCCGGTCGGGCAGGGCGCCCTGCCGGGCGCAGGAGGCGGCCACCCAGGTCAGACAGGTGAAACCGGCTCCGGCCAGCAGCCAGCCCGGGTCGGCCGCGACCAGCCGCCGTACCCCCTCGTACACCACGGGCCGGTTGACCACGGCCCAGCCGGCGGCGAGCAGCAGGGGGGCCAGGCACAGGGCCAGCCGTACCGGCCGGGCGGACATCCGGGACGCGGGGCGGTCCGGTGGCGTGGCCCCGGCACAGGGATCCGGGGCCGGCGCGGCGGACCCCGGGCAGGGCGTCGCGGCCGGGGGGAGCGAGCGGGACGGGGACAGTGAGGACACGGGGACGTCGTCCTTCCACGGCGGGCCCCACGGGGGGCCTGGGGGAGGCGGGCCGGGCGGAACCGCGGAGAGCCTTCCCCTCCCGCGTGACACCGGGATGGCCGGAAACGTAAGGGGCGAGGGCGGGACGGTGCCGCGGGCCGGGCGCGGGCAAGCGGCCGTTCACCGCCGACCAGGTAGCCTTCCCTTGGGGCGCGCTTTGCATGCGACGACCCGGCGGGCAAGGACAGCGACAGGGGAGGACCGGCGGTGCACGTCCAGGAATGGCTCGACTCGGTGCCGGCGGCCGCCGTCTACGCCGTGGTGGCTCTGGTGATCGGTCTGGAGAGCCTGGGCATCCCGCTGCCGGGGGAGATCATCCTGGTCTCGGCGGCGCTGATGTCCTCCCAGCACTCGGGCGTCAACCCGGTCGTCCTCGGTGCCTGCGCGACCGCGGGCGCGGTGATCGGCGACTCCATCGGCTACGCCATCGGCCGCAAGGGCGGACGCCCGCTGCTGGCCTGGCTCGGCAAGAAGTTCCCACGTCACTTCAGCGAGGGCCATGTGGCCACCGCCGAGCGGTCCTTCGAGAAGTGGGGCATGTGGGCGGTCTTCTTCGGCCGCTTCGTCGCGCTGCTGCGCATCTTCGCCGGTCCCCTCGCGGGCGTCCTGCACATGCCGTACTGGAAGTTCCTCATCGCCAACGTCCTCGGCGGCATCTGCTGGGCCGGCGGCACGACGGCCGTCATCTACTACGTGGGCATCGTCGCCGAGGACTGGCTGAAGCGCTTCTCGTACGTGGGCCTCGCGGTGGCGGTGCTGATCGGCCTGGCCTCCATGCTGATCCTCAGGCGCAAGGCGAAGAAGGCCCAGCCGGACCAGCGGGAAGCGGAACCGGTGAGCGCCGGGGAGTGACCGGCACGCGCCGGCGAACCCTACTCGTGCACCCCCCGGTGCGCCTTGCCCAACTCGGCGTACAGGGTGCCGTTGAGCGTGACCCCCTCCCGCTCCTCCTCGGAGAGGGGCCGCTTCACCTTCGCCGGCACCCCCGCCACCAGCGACCCGGCCGGCACCACCATCCCCTGCGGCACCAGCGCCTGGGCCGCGACCAGCGAGCCCGCGCCGATCACCGCCCCGTTGAGCACGGTCGCCCCCATCCCGATGAGGCAGTCGTCCTCGACGGTCGCCCCGTGGACCACCGCGTTGTGCCCGATGGAGACCCGCTCCCCGACGGTGACGGGGAACCCGGGATCGGCGTGCAGGGTGACGTTGTCCTGCACATTGGCCCGTGCCCCCACGGTGATCTTCTCGACGTCGCCGCGCACCACGGCCCCGTACCAGACACTGGCCCCCGCGTGCAGGGTGACGTCCCCGATCACGGACGCCGTGGGCGCCACGAACGCCTCCGGATCGATGCGCGGTTCCTTGCCCCCGATACCCACGATCAGCGCCTTGTGCGTCATCACCGTCTCCTCGTGTCAGCGGTACCCGGCACCGTACGACACCCGGTGGGGCAAAGATCACAGCGGCCCGCCCTCTCCGCCGGAAGCAACCGGTGAGTAACGTGACCCCGTGCCGAAGCGCAAGAACACGTTCTCGTCCTGGCGACAGGGCCTCGCCCAGCGAGCCGTACACGCGGCCTGGTCCTGGATGCAGCGCCACGGGTCCGTCACGGCCGAACGCCCCGCGGGCTACCGTTTCGGCTCCATCGGCGAGGCCACCCGGCTGGCCTTCCCGCTCGGCACGGTCTTCGGCGAGCCGTGGATCCGGCTCGGCTCCCACTGCATCATCGCCGAGCAGGTCACCCTCACCGCGGGCCTGATGCCCGACCTGGACCTCGGCCCGGAGCCGATCCTGCGCATCGGCGACGGCGTGGTCCTCGGCCGCGGCAGCCATGTCATCGCGGACACCACTGTCACCATCGGCAGCGACTGCTACTTCGGCCCGTACGTCTACGTCACCTCCACCAACCACTCCTACGACGACCCGCACGAGCCCATCGGCAGGCAGTGGCCGCGGATGGAGCCGGTCGAGATCGGCCCGGGCTGCTGGATCGGCACCGGCGCGGTGATCCTGCCGGGCGCGCGGATCGGCCGGAACGTGGTCGTGGCGGCCGGCGCGGTGGTGCGGGGCACGGTGCCCGACCACGCGGTGGTGGCGGGCGCGCCCGCCAGGGTCGTACGGCGCTGGACGCCCGACGAGGGCTGGCAGCCGCCGTTGCGGACCCCCGCCCCGGTGCCGATCCCGGACGGCATGACGCCGGGGCAGCTGCGGGCGCTCGCGCATCTGGACGAGGACGCGGTGGCCCGGCTCGCCGCGCTGGAGCCCGAGGGCTGACGCGGGCCGGCTCAGCCGGTCGCCAGCAGCAGCGTGCCGAGCAGGGCCAAGCCCGCTCCCGCCGCCTGGATCGCGCGCAGCCGCTCGCTGAGGAAGCCACGCGCGGCCAGCGCGGTCACCACCGGATACAGCGAGGCCAGCACGGCCGCGACGGTGACCGGGCCGTTCCGGGCGGCGACGGCGTAGGTGCCGTTGGCCGCGACGTCGGCGAGTCCGACGAAGGCCAGCGCGGGCAGGGACGCCCAGGGGAAGCCGCTCTCCGGGAGGGCGGTGCCGCCGCGCCGGACGGAGACGGCGAGCGCGGCCCCGCCCACCGCGACATTGGTCAGCCGCTGCACGAACAGGGCGAGGAACAGCCCCGTCACATTGGTGGAGGCCTCCGTGATCAGTGCGAAGACCGTGCCGAAGCCGAGCGCCGCGACCAGGGTGAGCAGGATCGCGCGCCGCTGCACGGACGCGCCCCGCAGTTGCGGGCCGCCGGCGAGGACGACCCCGGTGACGGCGACCGCGATGCCCGCGGCCTGGAGCAGCCCCGGCCGCTCGCCGAGGGCGAGGCCGACGCCGAGGGGGACGGCGACGCTGAGGGTGGCGAGGGGGGAGACGACACCCATGGGGCCGAGGGCGAGCGCCTGGTAGAAGGAGAGCAGGGCCACCGGTCCGACCAGGCCCGCCGCGAACGCGAACCACAGCCGGGGCCCGGCCTCGCCCCAGCCGCCCGTGGCCGGCACGATCGCGCCCAGGACGGCCGCCGCCACGGCCTGCGAGACCACCACGACCGTGAGCGCGGGGGTACGACGGGTCAGCAGTCCGCCACCGAAGTCGGCCAGCCCCCACAGCAGACTGGTGGTCAGGGCGAAGAACGCTGTCACGGCCGGCCTCGCAGTACAGTTCGGTGAACGATCAGGTGCAATCACCGTAATGCAGTTCATTGAACTGAGCTATCAATTATATTGAACTTCCCGGATATTGGACCCAACGTGTCGGACCTCGACCTGCTGACCCAGTCCCTGGCGCGCAACGTGAAGCGGTGGCGCACCGAACGCGGCTTCACCCTGGACGCGCTCGCCGCCCGCGCGGGGGTCAGCCGCGGCATGCTCATCCAGATCGAGCAGGCCCGGACGAACCCCAGTATCGGAACCGTCGTCAAGATCGGTGACGCGCTCGGCGTCAGCGTCACCACGCTGCTCGACTACGAACAGGGCCCCAAGGTGCGCATCGTCCCCGCCGAGCAGGCCGTACGGCTGTGGCACACCGAGGCCGGCAGCTACAACCGCCTGCTGGCGGGAACGGAGGCGCCCGGCCCGCTGGAGATGTGGGACTGGCGGCTGATGCCCGGCGAGCGGAGCCCGTCCGACCCGCATCCGGCGGGCACGGTGGAACTCGTCCACGTCACCGCCGGTGAACTGACGCTCACCGTCGACGGGGTGAAGCACCTGGTGCCGGCCGGGGCGAGCGCCACGTTCGAGGCGAGTACGCCGCACACGTACGGCAACGAGGGTGCGGAACCCATGGAGATGGTGATGGCCGTCTCGGTGCCGCCGGTGCGCTGAACCGCGCCGGAAGGGGCTGCTAGCGTGCGGCCATGCGCGCACCCATCGGAGACTTCGACACCGCCGTTCCGGCACCGGACCGCCTGGAGGAGCTGACCGCTCCCGTCGCCGACGCCGTACGCGACTGGCAGGGCGCGGTCCCGGCCGACCGGATCCTGTACGTCGACACCGAGCCGCAGTGGGCCGACACGGCCGTCTTCGTGGAGCACTACGGCCGGGACCTGCTGGAGCGGTCGGCGAACTGTGTGGTGGTCGCCGGCAAGCGGGCCGGCGAGACCACGCTGGCCGCCTGTGTGGTGCTCTCCACCACCCGGGTCGACGTCAACGGGGTCGTCCGGCGCCAACTGGGCGCCCGCAAGGCCTCCTTCGCCTCCATGGAGACGGCGACCGGCGAGACCGGCATGGAGTACGGCGGCATCACCCCGCTCGGCCTGCCCACCGGCTGGCCGGTCCTGCTGGACTCGGCCGTCGTCGACCTGCCCTACGTCCTGGTGGGCAGCGGCCGCCGCCGCGGCAAGCTCCTGGTCCCCGGCAAGGCCCTGGCCGAGCTGCCCGGCGCGGTGGTGCTGGACGGCCTGGGCGTCGCCTGACCCCTCGGCCGGCCCGTCGCCCGGTCCCGCGCCGGCGCGGCTCACGTCGTCGCGTGGTGCGCCAGTGTCAGGTGGGGGTCCGCCTCTCCCGGGAGCGGGGCCGGGTCGGCGTGGACCAGGGCGGCCGTCAGGCGCGGTACCGCGTGGAGCAGGGCGTGCTCGGTCTCGACGGCGATCGCGTGGGCCTGGCGCAGTGTCGCCTCGCCGTCCACCACCACCGTGAGCTCGGCCCGCAGGCGGTGCCCGATCCAGCGCAGGCGCAGCTCGCCCACCTCACGCACCCCCGCCACCTCGCGCACCGCGCGCTCGGCCCGGTCCACCAGTGCCGGGTCGACGGCGTCCAGCATCCGCCGGAACACCTCCCGCCCCGCGTCCCGCAGCACCAGCACGATCGCGGCCGTGATCGCCAGCCCCACGAGCGGGTCGGCCAGGTGCCACCCCAGTGCCGACCCGCCGGCGCCCAGCAGCACGGCCAGCGAGGTGAACCCGTCGGTACGCGCGTGCAGCCCGTCGGCGACGAGCGCGGCCGAGCCGATCTCCCGGCCCACCCGGATCCGGTACCGGGCCACCCACTCGTTGCCGGCGAAGCCGAGCAGCGCGGCCAGCGCGACCGCCGGCACCTGCGCGACCGGTCGCGGGTCGAGCAGCCGGCCGACGGCCGCCCACGCGGCGAACGCCGCCGACGCGGCGATGGTCAGCACGATCACCAGCCCCGCGAGATCCTCGGCACGGCCGTACCCGTAGGTGAACCGGCGGGTCGCCGCCCGGCGGCCCAGCACGAAGGCGATGCCGAGGGGGACGGCGGTCAGCGCGTCGGCCGCGTTGTGCACCGTGTCCCCGAGGAGCGCCACCGATCCGGACACGGCCACCACGGCCGCCTGGGCCAGCGCGGTCGCCCCCAGTACGGCCAGCGACAACCACAGCGCGCGCGTGCCGCGCACCGAGGATTCCAGCGCCTGATCCAGTTTCCCGGCGGTCTCGTGGGAGTGCGGGGTGAGGAGATGGGCCAGGCGGTGGCGCAGGCGGGGGCTGCCGTGCGCATGCTCGTGCGGGCCGTGCCGGTGCGGACCGTGCTCACGCGGGCCGTGCTCATGAGGGCCGTGCTCATGAGGGTGATGAGGGTGCCGGTCGCTCACGTCGATCCCCTTCCGGTGGGCGGGAGTGGACGCACGGCGCCCACGGAGCCATTATGTGCGTATGAGCGCACGCATGCACCTGTCACCTGCGCACCATGCGCACGAGCGCAGCCCGGGCGAGGAGCAGTTCGCGCTCGCCGCCGAACTCCTCGCCCTGCTCGGCGACCGCACCCGGCTCGCCCTGCTGCACACCCTGGCGGCCGGCGAGGCCGACGTCAGCACGCTCACCGAGGCGTGCGGCGCCGCGAGGCCGGCCGTCAGCCAGCACCTGGCCCGGCTGCGACTGGCCGGAGTGGTGGACACCCGCAAGGAGGGCCGCCGGGTGATCTACTCACTGCGCCACGGACACGTGCGGCGCCTGGTGGAGGAGGCTCTCAGGACGGCCGACCACCGCCTCGCCGAAGGGGGCGGCGAGGCGGGGCGCTGACCGGTTCAGAAGGCGCGGGCCGTCCCGAGGTACTGCTCGGCGAAGGCCGCCGCCGCGACCGGTGAGGTGAATATCCGGCGCAGCCGGGCCAGTGTGGTGCCGGCGCGGTAGGGGTCGCCCGAGGAGGTGCCGTGGTAGATCCCGGACAGCCACTCCGAGAACTCCTGGTAGTCCCACACCCGCCGCAGGCACGCGTCCGAGTAGCCGTCCAGCCCCGTGGCGTCGCCCCTGGTCAGCCGGGCGACGAGGCCGTCACCGAGCAGGAACGCGTCGTGCAGGGCCAGGTTCATGCCCTTCGCGGCGATCGGCGCGACGAGGTGTGCGGCGTCGCCGGCCAGGAAGAGCCGGCCGAACACCATCGGCTCCACCACGTAGTTGTGCATGTCCAGCACCCGCTTCTCCAGCAGCCGGCCCTCCGTCAGCGTCGGGCGGTCCGCCGCCCGCAGCCGCCGCTGGAGCTCGGCCCAGACGCGCTCGTGCGACCAGGAGTCCGGGTCGTCGCCGGGCGGGCACTGAAGGTAGTAGCGGGTCAGTTCGGGGCTGCGCGGCATGTGCCCGGCGAACCCGTCCGGGTGCATGCCGAACAGCACGCGGTCCGAGGACGGCGGCGCCTCGGCCAGCAGCGCCAGCCAGCCGATGCCGTAGTCGTGCCGGGAGATCCGCGCCCGTGGCGGCAGTGCGGCCCGGCTCGCCCCGCGCGCCCCGTCACAGCCGGCCACGAAATCGCACGTCACCAGGTGCCGTTGACCGCTGTCCGGGTCGGTGTACGAGACGGCGGGCCGGTCCGAGTCCAGGTCGTGCAGGCGTACGTCCCGCACCCCGAAGCGGATGTCCCCGCCGCGCACGTCGGCGTACTCGCGCACGAGATCGGTCACGAGCAACGGCTGGGGGTAGACCCAGTGGTGGTGTCCCGTCAGCTCCGTGTAGGCGAAGCGGTGACCGCGGCCGTCGAAGCGGAACTCGCACTCGGTGTGCCGCTCGGCGTGCTTGGACAGGTCACCGGCCAGGCCGCGTCGTTCGAGGCCGCGTACGGCCCGTTCCTCGATCACGCCGGCGCGCGGCCGCTGTTCGATGAACGCTCGGCTCTCGGTCTCCAGGACCAGGCAGTCGACACCTGCGGCGCGCAGGATGTTGCCGACGGTCAGGCCGGCCGGTCCGGCGCCGATGACGACGACCGGACGGTGCGTGGGGGAAGGGGATGTGGGATGGGGGGAAGGAGGCGTCACGCGGGGCATTATGACGGTGTCCCGTCAACCGGTCGGCCGCCGGGACACCGTGGATGAGCAGGACACCTCTCCGCGCGCGGACGCGGTCAGTGCGCGGGCGCGTCCGTCACCACGACCTCGTCGATGCTCCGCTCGATCGCCCCGGGCCGGGACGCGGTGCCCGTGGCCCAGCAGAGCTGTCGACGGCCGGGAGAATGTCAGTATTCAGCACCGAATGGCGAGAAGAAGGTGAGACAGGCTAGTTCAGGCGGGGGATCTCGATCGCCGGGCACCGGTCCATCACCATCTCCAGGCCCGCCGCCCGGGTCCGCTCGTAGGCGGCCTCGTCGACGACCCCCAGCTGGAACCACACCGCCCGCGCGCCCTTCGCCACGGCCTCGTCCGCCACCGCGCCGGCCAGGTCGCTGTTGACGAAGACGTCCACCACGTCCACGTCGAAGGGGATGTCCGCGAGGGAGGCGTAACCCTGCTCCCCGTGCACCGTCTCGGCCTTCGGGTGCACCGGCACGATCCGCTTGCCGAACCGCTGGAGCACCCGCGCCACCCCGTAGGCGGGCCGGTTCTGGTTCGAGGACAGGCCCACCACCGCCCAGGTGTCACCCAGCTCGGTCAGGATCCTGCGGATCGTCGCGTCGTCGCCGTACATCGGCCGCCTCCTCGGGCTGCGGGAAACTGTGCGTCGGAGCAACATCGCCGCGGCGGGTGTGGATTCCCGCCGTACCCCCGCCACGCTGTCCGGAATCGGCGCAAGCCGCTGCATACGGGCGCCCGCCCGCCTACGCTCACCCCGTGCTGCGCATTCTCGACGCCAGAACCGGTGAGCCCGTCCCCGCCGCGCCCGCCCGCCGCGGCCTGACCCGTATCGAGACCCACGCCCGTGGCCTCGACCCGACGGCCCTGCGGGTGCTGCTCACCGCGGATCTGCTGGTACGGGCGCTGGAACTGGGCGGAACCCCGGTCTGGACGATCCTGACGGCCCCCCGCGACCAGCCGGAACTCCGCACAGCCGCCACTCACCTCGCCGTCCGCCCCTTCGAGGACGACCGCGACCTCGCGTCCGGACTGGGCGAGGCCCAGGTGATCCACGTCGCGGGGTGGCCTACGACGGGTACGGCGGGCGGGTCGGAGGTGGCGCCGGGGGAGTCGCATGAGGGGCTGGTGCAGGGCGGGCCTCCGGGCGAGTCGGCCGAGGGAGCGGCGCCTGCCCCGGCACGGGAGGAGAGCGGCGAAGGCCCGTCGGCCGCGGTGCCGCGGGGCGAGCGGGCCGAGGGCCCGGCGCCAAGGGCTGGGTGGGCCGGGGATTCGGTGCGGAGCTTGGTGCCGGGGGCGCGGGGTGAGGGGCCGCTGGCCGCCGTCGCCCCGGTGGAGTGGGTCGGGGCGCAGCCGTCGCTCCCGGCGCTGCTCGGCGACCCCGCCGCGCTGCGGCTCGCCCTGCTCTCCGTCCCCCGGCACCAGCCCGCGAGGCTCGACGGCAGCGCCCTGGACCGGGCCGCCGGGCAGCTCGCGGACTGGCGGCGGGCCGTGGCCGGATGGGCGCGGCATCCCTCGCGGCCGGTGCCGGAGCCGGTGCGCGGACGGTTGCGCGCCGCCTGGGAGAACGATCTCGACCTGCCGGGGGTGCTCGACGTGCTGCGGGACGTGGCGTGCGCCCCGGACCTCACGGACGGAGCCCGCTTCGAGACGTACGCCTACGCCGACCGTCTGCTCGCGCTCGACCTGGCGCACGACCTCGGGAGCCCCGCGTGAAGCCCGGCGGCCGTGGGTCGGCTGCGGCGGCTGGTGGTGTTGCGGTGGGCCGGGTCCGGGTGGTCT
>NZ_PQSU01000038.1 GCF_002920615.1 Streptomyces sp. Ru62 | reverse complement strand
GACGGCGGGCGGCGCAGGTGGTGGCCGCCGGACTTGTCGAGGGCGACCGGAAGGAAGCGTGACGGCGGCGCGGCGCGGGCGGCCGGACGGGACGGCGCGGCCGACGCGGGTGGGGCGGCGGGGCGTGGTCGCAGCACAGGGGACGACAGGCGGCCCGGCCTCCGGGACGGCCGGCAGGCGACGGGCGGCCGGAACGGCCGGGCACGGCCGGGGCGCCAGAACGCTGCGCAGCTCGGCGCAGGCCTCGGACGGCCAGGTGACCGGCGCGGCACGGTGGGCGGGACGGTGAACCGCCGACGGGCGGACGGAGGCCGGACGCGGACGGCCAGGGGCGCGGAGGCGCCACCACGGTCGGACGGCGCGAGGCGGCCTCCGGGCACGGTGCCGCACGACCGCAGAACGGCGGGGGCAGTGCGGGCGGCGGGCGGGGCGCCGCGGAGGCGCCGGGAGTACGGCGGCGGACCCGGGCGCAGGACGGCCGGGCGCAGACGGCGCAGCGCGGAATACGCTGGTAAGCGCCGAGGCAGCCGACGGGCACCGGCCGCTCAGCTGAGCCAAAGCACGATAGTTGTCACCAAGGCAGGCGGCTGTCACCAGGGCCACCGGCTGGCGAGTGCTGAGCGCAGTTCTGGACCGCGGTGCAGTTCAGCTGTCCACCCCGGCTTCCCACTTGAGCCGGCGCAGCATGTGGTCGCTGAAGAGGTGTCGGCTCCGGTCGAGCAGTTCACCCACCTCCGCGTCACCGCGCCGGCCGTCCGGGGACGGATGCCAGCGCTCCACTGATTGCGCGGCCCAGGTGCGCAGCTTCGCATCCGGGTCCTCGAACAGACCGACTGCCGCCCGTAGCGCCACGATGCCGCCGCGCGCGTCGAGCAGCCGGAACGCGCCGACGCGGACGTGCCGCGGCCGCTCGGAGCTGGTGCGCTCCAGTAGCCAGTCGGCGGGCAGTTCCCTGGCCGAGGGCAGCAGGGCGGTGGCGGTCTCGCGGACGACTCCCGGGGCAGGGTCGTCGAGGAGCGGCCGCAACTGCTTCGCATCCGCGCAGTCCAGCGCCCGCAGCCCTGCCACCGCTCGCGCCCGCACCCCGGCCGCCGGGTGCACGAGCAGCGGCCGCAGCAGCTCGGCGTCCGCGCGGTTCCCGCACTCGGCCAGCCCGATGACCGCACCGGGCGGCAACTCCGGGTCGTCTGGTGCCGTGCACCGCTCCCGGTACCAGGCCGCCGGGTCACCCCCCTGCTGTCGTATGACATACCGGGCACAGGCACGCACGAGCGCGGAACGGTCGCTGAGAAACGTTTCCGCCTGCTCTGACCGCCCGGCCCGTCTCAGCGCGGTGACGCCGGCCGAACGGACACGCGGGTTGCGTGCGGACAGCAGTAAAGGCAGCACACCCTCGTAGGCATCCTCGTCCCCCAAAGCCGTGAGCGCCGCTGTGGCACACAGGTCCTGGACCACGGTGTCCTGGTCCCAGGCGGCCGCGCGGGCCAGCTCAGCAGGACGGAGCAGTCGGCCCTCGGTGGCCAGCCGGTACGCAAACCGCCGGACGATGCGGTCGGGGTCAGCGAAGAGAACAGCGAGCCGCCCGCGCGATGCCTGGCGCAGGATCTGGCCTAGCACATCGACGCCGAAGGCACCTGTGTCACGGCGGCCGACACGGAGGATGAGCGGCGCGAGGTCGAGGGCCAAGTCCACGTTCAGGGCCTCGCGCAGCAACTGCCGGGCGTGCTCGCGTACTGGGGCGACCCAATCGGCGCAGCGGATCACGACCAACGGCAGCAGACCGGGGTACCGGATCGACTGGCGCAGCGCCTCCTGACGGATCCGCCCGTCACGGTGGCAGACGGCAAGTGCGAGCCGGGACTCGCCGAGCTGAGTCAGGTCGGCGGACAGTGGGCGGAGTGCTCCACCCCGGCAGGAACTGCGGGCGGTGCCAGGCCACCTCACGCACTCCTGCGTCCAGCGCAAGCCAGTCAGCGGGGTCGGCGACATCAAGCGTGCTGTGAAGCGGCGCGCCTCCCGCGAGCCGCATCGCTGCCGCTTCCCGTCCCCAATGTCCTCAACCATCCCCGCCCCTCCAACAGCCGTACCAGGTGATCGTAGGGACCGGGGCTCGCGCAAGGCGCGCGAAATAGGGCCCGTGAATGCCCAGGGCCGCCGCCCGGCACCCTGCCCACCAAAAACCGAACGCGGCGACACCGCCCCTGCTTCGCTTGCCACTGGTGACAGGTAGCACGCCGCCGCGGATGAGGCCGCCGCCCGGCCGAGCCTGTGGAGCTCGCGCGGCTGCGCGGCCGACTGCGGGCGGCGAAGGGGCGGCCCACCTTCCACTCCCTCGCACGCCCGAACGCCTCCCGGGGTGTACCCGTCTCGGCAAGCACCCTGCACCGCCCTGAACGGACGTCTTCCCACCCAATACACCACCCCCGCCTGCGCCCGGAACGCGGGTACCGGCGAGAAGAAGGCCGGGCGGGCGCGGGCCCCAGGGCTGCCGTACGCCCCAACCAGCCCGGAAGCTGGCGAGGTGCATACCCTGGCGCGGGATCACCACCGGGGCGGGACCGGCGCGGGCCAGCAAGAAGGTTCAGGCCGCTGCCGGCAGCTACGGGCCTGCGTCAGCTGGCCGCCTCACCCCGAACACCCCGGCACCAGACCTCGGACAAGACCCAGCTTGACCGAGACAACCGGACGGCCCCGCCGGGCAGCCGGGCCGGGACCGCGCACAGGGCGCACGACGAGCAGCAACTCGGCGCGGGCAGCCGGACGCAGGCCCAGCCCGGCGGGACGGGGCGCGCGGGCCGGCACAGCGCAGCGGTGACACTGCGGCCCGGGCGGGGCCGGGTGCGGGACGCGGGCACGACGACCGGGTGCGCGGCGTCGCCGCGCGGCGACAGGACGGCACGACGGCAGGCACGGGAAGTACGACGGCGGGCGCGGACGGCGGGGCGGCCGGGCCGGGCAACGGGCGGCCTCCGGGCACGGCACCGCACGGCCACCGGGCTGTCGACAGTCATGCAATTCCCCACGGATCGCGCCGTCGGCTCCACGTAATTCCCCACTCGAACTCGGTCCGATGACCGGCTCAGACGGCTACACGAACGGGCAAAGCGTCCGCACGTCCGTAGGCGAGCACCTGGGCGAGGACTTTACGGAACTGAACGACATCCTCGTCGGGTGCATCGATGACGGCCTCGACCTCGCTATCGCTCAACCGCAGGTTTTCCAGTGCGTCGGGGTCGAGCGAGACACGGAGGACCTTGCCCGTCAGAACGGCTTCGCGTACGCAGCCATAGGCGGTGCCCTGTCCGGCTGTGACCAGGCAGTGCGTGTCCATGCCCATGGCGACCTCCTGTTCATCTGGGTCGTCCTCGCCCGCCATGAACATCAAGATGAATCCGCTTCCGTCCGCTTCTTCAGCAAGAGCAGCTTCGGTGAAGTAGCCGTCAGGGTCGATCTCCGTTGTGGCAACACGAGCGGTGAATCGGTATGTCATGGCCGGGTTCTATCAGCGCGTTCGGCCGACGCAGGACACCGGGTCGGAGCATCGGCGCCCCTCCACTCAGCGACGGCCTCCGACGTGGACTGCGGGATCCCCCCAAAGAAGACCAGGTAGACCAGCCACAGCCGGGGCTGCTTGAGCGCGGCCACTTCGGCGCGCAGGGAGCTGTCGGCGCGGGCGGTGTCGGTGAGCAGCCGCTCTCGCGTCTGGACGTGCTGCGTTTCGCCCGGCGGGTCGTCGAGCAGCAGGCCGTCCGGCAGCTGGGGCTCATCGACCGCTGGATCGCCGAGGAGGAGCGGCGGGAGGCGGAGCGGCGCCAGGGTGAGCGGATGCGGCCGGCCCCTGCGGACTGGCTGATCCAGTACGGCCTCAAACGGGACAACGTCGACGCCGTCCACGTCGGCGGCTGCTGGGCCGCGAAGAAGAGCGGCCGCTGCCGGCCCGCCACGCGCGAGCAGGCCCTCGACGCGCTCCGGAACGGGGTGCCGCCCTGCGTGCACTGCCGACCCGACACAGCCCTCGGCCTCGGCATTGGCTGAGACGAGAGCGCCCCGGCCAGCGTGCTGGCCGGGGCTGAACCCGCAAAGGGGTGTGATCGTGAAGGGCGGTCGCCTACGCGGCGAAAGGCAATGCGAGGCTTCAGCCGAACGATCGTCCTCGCATGCAATAGATGAGGCCCGGGGACACTGTTCCCTTCACCATCACGCCCCGTTCAACCACACCTGCCCCGCGAACATTCCCGCGCGCCTACGAGTTCTCGGGACCTTCCCGGGTGCTGCACCGCTTCCGTCGCCGCCGAGCAATCGTCAAGAGTTGTGGATCAGCAGCGTCAGGGAGTGTTCCGGCGGTATGTCCACATCTCGGCCATCTGACCGTCGAGGAGCCGGATCAGCCAGATGAGATGGCTGTCGATCGTGCCTGGGCGACTTTCGTGGCCGACACCGCCGACCACTGACAGCAAATCGTCGGTGCCGAGGATCGTGTCGATGTGGAACCGGAGTCCTGGTCGGCTGGCGTGGGTCTGCGTGACGGCGCGTTGAACATCGGTGGGCCCGGTCACCTCTGGGTGTGCATGGTCGGTCCAGTCCGGGCTCAGCACTTCCGAAGCGATCGAGGTGTCGCCCGTGTTCCACATCTGGAAGTACCGCTGCACGACGTGGTGGGAGGGGGCCGCTTGCGCCTCCATCGTGTTCTCCTCTGCTCCTGGCGGGGACAGCCTGCGAGATGAACCGTAAGATCACGCCGCTCGCGTGTCTGTCTGTTCGGCCAGGACGCCGTTCCCTCGGCCCCCGTCCCCGCCGTGTGCTGCGGACCCCCAACGGGGTCCGCAGCACACACTCGTTGCCCGTTGCCGGGCCGCGGCAGGGACGGCCGGGCCCGGCGGCGGGCCTTCGACGGGCCCGCCGCCGGGATGCTTCCGCAAAGAGCCGCAGCGGTCAGTTGCCGGCGACCGGGTAGCCGTGCCAGGCGCCGTAGTAGTTGGTGCTGCTGGACGGGTTGTCCTCGACCATCCTCAGGTTGGTCAGCACCCCGCTGACGAACTCGGTGCCGCAGTACCCGTTCACCGGGCTGGACGTCTGGTAGGCGCTGGAGGCGGTGGTGTAGTAGCCGCCCCACACGGAGTGGTTGTCGTCCTCGCCGTCGCAGTAGTCGAACCACGTTCCGTCGTAGGCGTGGGTCGCCCAGTCGCTTCCCTGGTAGACGTCGCTCGCGCTGGCCGGCGCCGCCCACAGACCGACGGATGTCGCGGTGAGGGCCAGGGCGCCCAGCACAGTGGTGATCATGCGTCGCATGTCGATGTCCTCTCTCGTATCGCGGATCGTGCTGACGGTCGGCTCGCTCTCACCCGGATCCGTCCCGGTCGCCCTCCTGCGAGGACGCGGTGCCGGACGGCTGAGCGGCGAGCGCTTCGGCGACGTTGCGCGCCCGTACGTCCTTCAGGCGCTTCAGCCGGCCGAGTTCAGTGGTGTAACGGCTCATCAGCTCGCGCTGGTGGCGGGAGGTGACGTCCACCAGGGCGGGCAGGTAGCGCACCTCGTTCTGGCACCGGACGTCCGCCACGGCCACCGTGAGCTCTTTCTCGGTGGGAGTCCGGACCCGTTTCCAGCGGGGATCGTGCGCGGCGGCGTGCGGCGAGGCGTACGGGTGGCCGGCGCGGGTCATGCAGGCGCGCCACGCACCCAAGACCGTCGACAGCCGGGGATCCTCGGCGCTCGCGTCGGCCGCCTGTCGCCCCAGCCAGTCAGGAAGGTTGCGGTCCGCACGGGGAGCACCACGCAGGAGCCGCGCGGCCGCCTCGGCCCGGCATCCGTTCTGCGGAACGGCCTTGTCCCCGAACGTCCCCACCAGGCCGTAGAGCACCTTCTCCACATCGGCAGGGAGATCGGCGTGCTGGTCCAGCAGCGCACCCACCTGGGGGTTGTACGTGCTCCAGGGCGGTGCGTGGTACCCGTACCGCGCCGCCTGCCGCAGGTCCACCGTGCCCCATCGGGCCGCCTGCCGTGACAGGGCCATCCGCCGGCCGGTCTCCAGAGCGGTCTCGCCCGGCCCGTCCCAGCGCAGTCCGTAGCGGGCCAGGCAGGCCCGTTCCAGCGCCACCTGGGCGCGGTCGGACCGGGCCTGCTCTTCGGGGGAGGGCACGTAGGCGTCCAGCGGAAGGCTGTCGCGCGGTTGGTTCGCGGGCAGCGGAGCCAGGGACGGTCCCGTGCCGTCCGCCCCCGGCTCCGCGCTCCCCGCCCCCGGCTGTGTACTGCATCCCCCGGCACAGCACACGAGGAGTACGGCGGCTCCCACCGCCCGGCCGATACGTCGCATCGCGCTCCCCCTGTCCTCTCCGGACGGCCGTGGGCACCGGCGAGGCCGTACACCCGTCGGGCCACGCCGGCCCTTTCGTCGGTTCCACCCTGCGGGTCTGACTGGGGACGAACCTTGGGTAGACCTTGAATCGCCTGGTGAGTGCGGTCGCCAAGTGATGGACGTGAACGGCGAGAAGGGGGATCGGATGGTGGTGGAGTTCAGCCTGCTCGGCACGATCGAGGCGCGTCTGGACGGCCGTCCCGCGGACGTGGGGCACATGCGGCAGCGGTGCGTGCTGGCCGCTCTGCTCCTGGACGTCAACAAGGCGGTGTCGGTGGACGCGCTCGTCGACCGGGTGTGGGGCGACCGGCCGCCGCAGCGGGTCAGGGGAACGCTGTACGGGTACCTGTCCCGGCTGCGCCAGGCGCTGGCGCAGGCCCCGGAGGTGGTCATCGCCCGGCGCCCCGGGGGCTATGTGCTCGAAGCGAGCCCGCTGTCCGTGGATCTGCACCTGTTCCGGGACCTGGTCGCGCGTGCCCGGACGGCCGATGACACGCAGGCGGCGTCCCTGATGCGACAGGCGCTCGGACTGTGGCGGGGCGAACCGTTCGCCGCCGTGGACGTCCCGTGGTTCTGCGACCTGCGCCAGGCACTGGAGCGGGAGCGGTTCTCGGCGCGACTGCACTGCACCGACCTCCGATTACGCACCGGGCACCACGGTGAACTGCTGCCCGAGCTCAGCGCGCTCGCCGGTGAGCACCCACTGGACGAACGACTGGCCGGTCACCTCATGCTCGCCCTGTACCGAGCCGGGCGCGCCGCCGACGCCCTCTCCTGCTACGAGGACATCCGCCGGCGCCTGGCGCATGAGCTGGGGGCCGACCCGGGACCGCCTCTGCGCGGTCTTCACCAGCAGATCCTGGCCAACGACCCGGCGCTTGCGCTTCACGAGGCGGCTACGGAGCGGCTGTCGGCGGGCGCGGCGACGACGTCACCGGTACCCCGCCAACTACTCGCTCCGCCAGCGCACTTCGTCGGCCGCGACACGGAACTCGCCGTCCTGGACAAGTTGCTCGCGTCCCAGGCCGAGCCCCGCACCACCATGCCGCTGGCGGTGATCTGCGGCACCGGCGGGGTCGGCAAGACCTGGCTCGCGCTGCGCTGGGCCCACAGCCGGAACCAGCACTTTCCCGACGGGCAGCTCTTCGCGGATCTCCGTGGGTTCACGCCGTCGGGTGAACCGGCCGACCCGTTCATGGTGATCCGCGGATTCCTCGACACCCTCGGCGTCGACCCCGGGCGGATACCGGCCG
The DNA here is from genome assembly GCF_002920615.1 of Streptomyces sp. Ru62. GTDB lineage: Bacteria > Actinomycetota > Actinomycetes > Streptomycetales > Streptomycetaceae > Streptomyces. The sequence goes on along the minus strand of NZ_PQSU01000038.1, from coordinate 78,230 downwards.
CCGCCGACGCCCAGGCAGCCCTGTACCGCAGTCTCCTGGCCGACCGGCACATGCTCGTGGTCCTGGACAACTCCCGTGACACCCAGCAGATCCTGCCACTTTTGCCGGGCACGCCCACCTGCACGGTCGTGATCACCAGCCGCGACCAGCTCACCGGGCTGACCGTCTCCCACCAGGTCACCCATCTGACGGTCAACGGGTTCGACTCCACCACGGCACGCGAGCTTCTGGCGGGCCGGCTGGGCGCAGAACGAGTCGCTGCGGAACCCGACGCCGCCACCGCCCTGGTGGACCAGTGCGCCGGGCTGCCCCTCGCACTGAGCGTCCTGGCCGCGCGGATCACGACCAACCCGGTGTGCACCCTGACCGCCCTGACCGAGGAGCTGCGCGAGAGCAGCACCCGCCTCGACGCCCTGGGCACCGGTGAGAGCGCCACCGACGTGCGCACGGTCCTCGCCTCCTCCTACCGCGCCCTCGACCCGGAGACCGCCCGGGTGTTCCGCCAGCTCGTGCAGGCCCCCGGTACCGACCTCGCCCACCCCGCCGCCGGCAGCCTCACGGGCCTGTCCCCGGCCCGGACGCGCACGGCGCTGGACCGGCTCCGCGCCGCCCACCTCCTTCACGAGCACGTCCCCGGCCGATTCCACAGCCATGACCTGCTGCGCACCTACGCCCTCGAAGTCGCCGACTCCGTCGACGGCGCGGAGGGCCGGGCGGCCCGCGTCCGTCTCCTCGACCACTATCTGCACACCGCCTGGTCGGCCGACCGGCTGCTGCACCCGCACCGGGATCCCATCCGCCCGGCACCGGCCGTCGACGGCGTGCGTCCGCAGGACCTCACCACCCACGATGAGGCGATGTCGTGGTTCGCCCAGGAGCACACGGCGCTCGTCGCCGCCGTGCACCAGGCCGCGCGGCACGGCCACGACACCCACGCCTGGCAACTGGCCTGGGCCCTGACGACCTTCCTGACCCGGCGCGGACAGTGGAGCGACGTCGCGACCGTCCACACCACGGCGCTGGCGGCCGCGGCCCGGCTCGGTGACGCGGCCGCCCAGACCGAGTCCCACCGCGCACTGGCCTGGGAGCGCACCGAGGCCGGCGACCACGACGGGGCGCACAGCTGGCTGACCCGGGCTCTGGCCCTGGCCCGGGACAGCGATCAGGCGCTGTCCGAGGCCCACACCCACCTGGGCCTCGGCTGGCTCCACGAGCACACGGGAGACCGGCCGGCGGCGTTGCACCACGACCAACAGGCCGTCCGCCTGTTCACGCGACTCGGCCACCGGGCCGGACTGGCGCGCGCCCTGAACGCCGTGGCGTGGGACCACGTGCAGCAGGGCGACCACCGAGACGCCGTCACCCATTGCGAACAGGCCATGGCGATCCAGAGGGAACTCGGCGACCTGCGGGGCCAGTCCGACACCCTCGATACCCTCGGCACCGCCTACCAGCAACTCGGAGAGCACTCCCAGGCCCTCGCGTGCCACCGGCGCGGCCTGGAACTCCACCGGGCCCTGGGGCACCGCTTCAACGAAGCGGAAGCCCTGGTGCACCTGGGAGAGGTGCACCAGGCCATGGGCGACCGGAACGCCGCGAGACAGGCCCTGGAACAGGCCCTCGACGTCTACCGGGACATGGAGGTCCACCCGTCGCGTCTGGAGCAGACCCAGGCGCTGCTCGCCGCACTCGACACGGGCGGCGCCGGCACGCGGTGACCCGGGGCCGACTACGCGCCGGCGCGCCCGCCCTTGGGGCCGCCGAGGCGGATCCGCGGCTCCGGCGGGACTTCTTCCGGAGGGCTGGCGTACCTCGGTGACGTCAGGATCGCTGATGTTCCAGTCAGCTCGGGTCTGCCGCTCCAGAGGGCAGTCTGTGAGAGGAAGCGAGTCCAATGTCCGCTGTGTTCACTGCCGCGCTGATCGCCCGGCACAGTGAGAAGGCAGTGTCGGTCAACGGGGAGAAGAAGGACGACGGCACCGCTGTCATCCAGTGGCCGTTCCAGGGTGGCGACCACCAGAAGTGGAACCTGGAGGCGACGACCGGCGGCTACTACGTGGTGCGCGCCGTGCACAGCGGCAAGGCCCTGTGCGTGGAGGGCGAGAGCACCGCCAACGGTGGGAAGGTCATCCAGTGGGGCCATGTGACCGGTCCGCACCAGGAGTGGCGCCTGGTCCAGAAGGACAACGGCTACTTCGCCCTGCAGAACCGCCACAGTGGCCAGTACCTGTCCGTCAACGGCGAGTGCACCGACAGCGGCACCGCTCTCGTGCAGTGGCCCGGCGGCGACGGACATCATCAGCAGTTCCGCCTCGGCTGACCCGCGAACTGCTCCTCTCCCTGGCCTTTGTAACAGCACCCAGGGAGAGGAGGAGGCTCCGCAGGTCCCCGCGCGTCGTCTCACGAAAGTGATCCGGTCCCCGGTGGCGGATCCTTCCACCCGGGAAGAGCGCGTTGATCGTCCTGGCCGTGCTGCGTCACGACCAGCGCCTGGCCGACATAGCAGGCGGCAACAGTGTGTCCGAGCCGACCGTCCGCCGCTGGCGCGACGAGCTGATCGCCCAGGTCGTGGTCGGGCTCGTGGTCAGGCCGACCACGCTGGACAAGGGGGCCGGGTTTGGTCCTTGCAGACCTGATTCGTCCGTTTCGGTTCGGGAGGGAGAGTTCTCCGTCCTCTGTCCACAGGCCAGCCCGCCGACCATGCAGGAACGACGCCGTGAGTCGCACGGCGACCATCGTGAGGAGAGCGTGATGCCGTACCTGATCCCACCCCGTACACAGCTGACGCCCGAGCAGGTGGAGCGGGGATTCGACTACCTTCTGGCGCTGCAGACGGGCGGCGGCGCCTATGCCGCAGGGCGGACGGAAGCCACCCCGGAGCTGGCGTTCGTCCTGCTGCGGCTGGCCGAGGACATCATTTGGCCCGTCACGGCCGTGGACGGGGAGAGCGACCTGTGCGCGGACTCCTTCGCGCTGGACGAGGTCGGGTGCGTGCTGCTGTCCGCGCTGCGGGACTGGGTGCGGGACTCCCCCACCACGGCAGTGCTGGGCATCACCCGCAGCATCATCCGGTTCACGGCGGACGTCATCCCGGACCCCGACCATGTGGACACCGCCGACACCCTGGAGGCGATGCGCGACGAGCGCCTGGTGCTGGCGCACGCGGTGCACTCCGCACCCGATGCGCACCGCTGACCCCACCACCGCACCGGGTGGGAGCGCACCGGTGCGGTGGTGCGCCCATCCAGTGCGTACCGAGTCCATCCGGTGCGCCCCCACTCGGTGGGCGGTGTGCGCACCGGTGCGGCCGGCGCGCGGGTGTGGCGCACCGGGTGGACGCGGTGCGGTGGAGTGGACCCGGGTGGAGGTGGTGCGCTTCTCCTTGACCCGAGCTGAGGTCAAGGAGAAACAGGAAGCGGCCGCCGTCGTTCATCACGAACACGGTCGGGGTGATGTCTACGGCCGCCAGCGCTATGTCGACCACGGCGGTGACCCGGGGCCGGATCGCGGCAGCCGCGGCGCGGGCGTGCTTCGAGGAGGGAGTTGATGATGTCGACGGCCACCCCGGAGGTGAGGATCGCGCTCGCCTTCCACCACGCGCGCAGTCGCGCGAGCGGCTGGGTCTTCCGCTTGGGCGGGCGGGTCTTGCGAGCGGCGATCTGGTTCAGCTTGGCGCGGGCCCGCTCGGAGATGACGGGCAGGAACTTCGGCTCGCCGTCGTCATCGACGGCGGTGACGTACTCGTGCTCCAGCTCTGCCAGGCAGGCGGCGATCTGGTCGCCGCGCCGGGAGGTCCAGCGGATCAGCTCGTGCGGCACCCCGGCCATCTCCGTCACAGGCCGGCGCCCCGGGGTGACGGTGCGCGGCTCGGTCGCCAGCCCCAGAGTCTCGCAGACCTCAGCTGCCACGATCTCGTTGTAGAGCGCGGAGGCGGCGACGGTGTTCTCGTGCAGGGCCGTGGTGTGGATCGAGCCCCACTTCCCGTCCAGGCGCTGCCCCTTCACGGATAGAAGCAGATGGTCATGGAGCAAGGGTCTCCCGGAGCGTGCCTCGTAGTGGCGGAAGCGGGCGGCGACCAGCCCGCCGGGCGGCCGAACCCGGTAGATGCCGTCCTGCCGTACCGGATCACCGCCACCTCGTCCTCGATCCACTCCAGCACCCGCTCGATCGCGCGCTCGTGCGCGGCCTCGATCACCCGCCGGGTCTCCTCATCCCCCAGCGCCCACAACAGGTAGATCGTCGGCTGGGGCCCGGAAGACGAAGTCGACGCCGGTGACAGTGACCCTGCGGCCGAGGGCGCCGGCCTTGAACGCCTTCTTCGAGGACTCGCCCTTGGCGAGCAGGTCGGCCTCGATCCGGTCCGCGTACGGGTGGCGGCCCGACCTCCTCACCCGGCGTCAGCCCGAGCACGGCCAGGCCGCGGCCCATCCATCGCCCGGCCGGGACACCGGCTTGCTCCTGAGCCTCCCGCAGCGGCGTGCGTGCCGGGCGTTTGCCGTCGCCGACCACGGTCTCGCGCGAGTAGTAGCGGTACATCTGACCGGCCCGGATGACCCTGATATCTGCTGTCATGCAGACCACGTCACACGGCCCTGACCTGCCAGAAAAGGCCGATCAGCGATGCGTCCCGCCAGGCGGGAGCAGCGGCCCGACTTTCTTCTCAGGTGTCCGCCAGGCGGGGAGCGGCCCCGGGCCGGAAGCGAATGTCATCGCTCTCCGGGCGTCACCGGGCATTGGACATCCGGGGACTCTGAGCCAACCATTGTCATGAAACGGACGGTACGTCGACATCGCTAATGTACGAGTTCTGCGACGGCCATTGCTTCCACTCGAGCTTCCTCACAGCTCTGGCAGTCTTTGAGAGCGTCCAGATAGCGTTCCGCATCCAATGCGGCGCTGCAGCCAGACCCTGCTGCGGTTATTGCCTGACGGTACTGGTGGTCAACAACGTCGCCGCAGGCAAATACACCGTCTACGTTCGTACGCGACGAGCGTCCGTCCACCGCTATGTAACCGGCACTTGTAAGCGCTATTTTCCCCCTTACGAGTTCAGTCCGCGGTTCATGTCCGATTGCCACGAATATGCCGCTGGTGGGCCATTCTTCCTCTTCATGTCCGTCGGAGTCTCGCAACCTGACGGCGGTGACTTTATCCTCGCCCACGATGTCGACCACTTGCCGATTCCACAGCACTGTGATCTTTTCGTCGCGCTTTGCTCGATCTTGCATTATTTTGGATGCCCGAAAGGCGTCTCGCCGATGGATGACCGTGACAGAGTTGGCGAACCTCGTGAGGAAGGTCGCTTCTTCCAGGGCGGAGTCGCCACCGCCTACCACGACCACGTCTTTGCCCTTGAAGAAGAAGCCGTCGCAGGTAGCGCACCAGCTCACTCCTCTGCCGGAAAGACGTTTTTCGCTCGGCAGCCCAAGCTCCCGGTATCGTGAGCCAGTAGCAAGGATGACCGTGCGGGTGGCATACCGGGTGCCTGCCGTATCGAGCACAGTCTTCACATCGTCTTCAAGATGAACACTGGCGACATCGTCCGTGACGAATTCGGCCCCGAACCTGTCGGCCTGCTGCCGCATCTTGTCCATGAGGTCGGGGCCTATGACGCCTTCTGGGAAACCCGGGTAATTCTCGACGTCTGTCGTGTTCATCAGCGAACCACCGGCGGAGATGGAACCCTCGAACACGAGGGGGGCCAGGCCCGCCCGAGCAGCGTAGATCGCCGCGGTGTATCCGGAAGGACCGGACCCGATGATTACGACATCGCTGACTGCGACCATGTCAGAACCCTCTTCACCTGCGGTGTCGGCCGTTGTATGTCACGCCGAGAAGGAGCTGGTCAAATGTGGACAGCCTGCCGTTTGAGATGCACGTTCCATAGGTGATGGTCAGACGTATTCACGCATTTTGCTCGCGTCGCCTGTCAGGCCGCTTGGGGGGTCCTTGCGGTTTCGCGAGCCCCGGCAGCTCGGACGGCCCCTTCTTGCGACAGAGGCAGCCCCACGTACCGAATCCGCTGCCTCCATGGTGCCTGTCCTCACGCTAAGCCCGCGACCAAACGGTCGCACCTCAAGCCCTCAGCATCGAGGCGCAGCACATCTCGTGAGGCGCGACGACATCAGCTTGCGAGAGACGGTCCGAGAGGCGGACACCGCCGGGCAGCGAGGTCCGGCGCGGTGGGGCGCGCGGGCCCGCAGTGGGTAGGTCCTCTGCCGGGGCTGGCCGGCGATCCGTCCCGGCGGCCAGCGTCGCGGCGGAACCGGGCGGCACCCTGCCGATCGGCACGCCTCCGCCAGGGCATGCCCCTCCATCCAGAGCCGCCGGGCCATGGCGTTCCAGCAGCTGCCGAAGGAATGTGCCGTGGGCCGGTCCAGGGTGCCGGGCAAGCGTCAGCTGGTCACTCCGCGAACTCTCGCTACGAACCGACCGGCATTCCTCGTGGTCCGATGCCCGCGGTCTCGTACGTCAACGAGTTGTGGAGGCCGAAGCGTTCACGTGGGTCAGGGCTTCGGGCGCCTTCACGGCGCAGGACAGCGATGCCTGGGTCACGGCGCCGTTCTCGTGCTCGCGGGTCAGCTCGAACCATCGGCGGGCGTCCCCGGTGCCGCGGACCGTGGTGTGCGGGCCGACGGCGGCGTCCAGCAGGTCGAGCAGGTGCGGACCGAGGTCCAGCGGTGCGCCGTGCTCCAGACGCCAGCTGGTGGCGAACTCGCCGCTCAGGACAGCGCCGTGCAGGTACTGGGGAGCGGACATAGGAGACGTCGAGACGGCGGGCAGCCGTGAGGAAGGCGCGGGTGGCGGGGTGGTAGCGCTTGAAGAACCAGTTGCGCGATCACACCCGCCTCCGCGACTGCTGCCGCCACCCGCCGGGCCGCCGTGGGCGTCCAGGTCCGTGCCGAGCGGCTTCTCCAGCAGGAGCGCCTTGCGTTTCTTCGTGACGTAGGAGGGAGTTCGGCCTGCGTCACGAACGCCGCCGCCTCCCAGCGGTCGGGCAACTCCTCGCAACCGACGGCCGCTTGGCGCCAGATGGCGCGGCGGTCTCCCGCGCCGCATCCTGTCGACGCGCCCAGACGGCGGCGACCAGCCGGGGCTTCGGCCTGGCCGCCGACACGGGCGTGCATGACGCGCGCCAGGATGGACCCGAACGGCTCGCTGAAGCACTTCGGGCATCGGCAGGTCCCGGTCACTCATCGTCGAGGCTCGCTCCTTCCGAATGCGTGCCTGAGAGGCTGACGACGTCTGGGCATGCCGCGCAACCGACAGGCCGGGCCGGGTGATTGCCGTGGTCACGTGGGGTCCGACGTGTGCGCGCCGCCGACACCGGCTGACGATGTCAAAGCCAAGAGCCGCGGCAATCGGACGGCCCTCCACACGTGCACCGCTCGGGCTCCGTCCGCCGCCGACCATGAGGCCGACGCTGTTCTCCCACCTGGGCTGGGTGAGTCCATCGGTTCCCCTCTCGCCCGGTGTGAGCGCCCTGTCGGCTGCAGCCCCGGCGTCAAGCCGCTAGCGTGATGGGTACGTTTTGGTCATATTTGCTCGGATGTGCCCTCGGCGCGCGGTGAGTGGGCACCCGGGTTCATGAGAGGAGCACTCCTCATGAAGCGGAAGACAAAAACGTCTGGGGTGGCAGTGACCGTCGCGGTCGTCACGGCGTGCGCACTCAGTGCGTCGCCGGCGCTCGCTTCGGATGACGCCCACCCACTCGGTGCTTACGACATCATTGCGCCGCCCACGCTCGAACCGGGAAACCTCGGCGTGCTCAGTGCGCAAAACGAGCAGAAAAATCCCTACGATGTGATCAATGCCGCCGCCGCTCGGGACCCCATCACCGTCACCCGGCTGAGGGGAAATGTTAACCCGCTTCAGGGGTCGGGCGGCAATATAGGCGTGCTGCCGACGGGTGATCATGGTGCCTTTATGGTGGACGCCGGTGTGGCCGTCTCTCGCCAGAAGATGGAAAAGACCCTCAAGAAACTGGGGGTCTCCCACATCGGAGATCTGGTGAACACTCACTGGCACTTCGACCACACAGGCGGAAACAGCTGGGCTCACGAGTACGGGGCAAGAATAATTGCCACGCCGAACACTCTGCGCGACCTGAGCAGCACCATCCGGGTCGAGGAGTGGTCGCACACCTTCACACCTGTCCCACCCAGCGCTCGTCCGACTGTGACCGTCGCCTCGGAAAGGACGTTCAGCGCCGGTGACCAGCCGGTGCAGCTGCGCCCTTACAGCCCACCCGGTCACACGAACGGTGACCTCTCCGCATACTTCACCAAGGCGAACGTGCTCTTCACCGGTGACACCTACTGGAATGGCCTCTACCCGTTCATCGACTGGGAGACCGGAGGCAGCATTGACGGAATGATTCAGGATGCCAATCAGAACATCGCAATGGTGGGTGGGAACACAATCGTCGTGCCCGGGCACGGTCCCATCGGCAAACGCGCCGATCTGGTGCAGTACCGCCACATGCTTGTCTCCATTCGCAACCGCGTCGCCGATCTCAAGCACCAGGGCCTCACAGTCGAACAGACCGTTGCGGCCAAGCCCACCCAGCCCTTCGACGCGAAGTGGGGAAAGGGCCTCATAGGTCCGGACCTCTTCACAAAGCTCGTCTACCGCGGCGTGTAAGCCGAAGGACGGGCCGCGGTCCCCGTCGGCAGCGGCCCGTCCTTCGGTCATCTCGGCCTGCCGGCACGACAAGAGACGGGAGAGCCGCCAGGAGCGTTCACGCTTGCCGCGCAGGACAACAAGAACAAGAAGTCCTGTCCCGAGGGCCGTCATGGCAGCAGCCGCCCAGGCTGTGATGGTCGTGTACGACTCGCCCGTACTGGCCAGCTGAGCAGCTGCCTTGCCGGATACCTGCTCGGTCGCGGCCCGGTCGATGAGATCGGTCACCGCATCCGGGTGGGATACCGGGGCGACGTGGGAGGAGTTGCCCTCAACCGCGGTTTCTTCGGCAGCCCTTGTCGCCCAGGACGTATGAGGGCCGCACCCGGGGCCGGTCCGGACCCATCCTGGGCGCCCGGATCGCCTCCATCACGGTGATGAACTGGGTGCGGTCGTCGGTGTTGCTCGGCTCCACGATCATCCGACGCCCACCAGCATGCCGTCGGCGCCCGAAAAGGGGGCTCCGCAACCCGGCGCTCGGACGTTTCCGAGGCGGCCTGACTAGCAAGATTCACTTGGCCTGCGACGGCGCCGGCCGCCCGCTCCCCTTCACCGTCACGGGCGGTCGCCCGAACCTGCATCAGACCCGAGTTTCCGGTCGGGGGATAGGCGATCGCACTCAAGGCTACCTTCGGGCATGCGCGTGCATGCGATCGCTACACCACGTACAAGTCGTCCGTCACCTCGGCGGTCCTACGGTGTGACGGCTGGCGGATGAACGTCAGCGCACCTTCAGACGTAAAGGGCCGTGACCGGACATGATTTCCACCCGCGCTTTCTGGCTCGCCGGCCGTCCGGCCAGCGGTGAGACGACCTTGGCTGTTACCTCCCCCTGGACCGGTCAGCTCATCGGAGAGGTCAGTGTGCCCACCGATGAGCAGGTGGAGGAGGCGGTGGCGGCGGCGTATGCCGTTCGCGATGAGTTCGCGGCTACTCCCGCATATGTTCGTGCCGCCGCGCTCGACCACGTGAGCAAGCGCCTTACGGAGCGCAGCGAGGAGATCGCGCAGCTCATCTCTGCGGAGAACGGAAAGCCGATCAAGTGGGCTCGCGTAGAGGTCGGCCGTGCGGTGTCCGTGTTCCGGTTCGCCGCGGAGGAATCCCGCCGCTTCAATAGCGGTGAGGCTCAGCGGCTCGACACTGACGCCGGCGGCCAGGGCCGACTGGCGCTCACCCGCCGCTTCCCGAAAGGCGTTGTGCTGGGGATCACGCCGTTCAACTTCCCGCTGAACCAGTGTGCCCACAAAGTCGCCCCGGCTATCGCGGCCGGCGCCCCGATCATCCTGAAGCCGGCGCCCGATACTCCGCTCTCGGGTCTGATCATCGGTGACCTCCTTGCCGAGACCGAACTGCCGGCCGGTTCATGGAGCATCCTGCCGGTCGCCAATGACCGGATGCCGGGGCTGGTGCAGGACGAGCGCCTGCCCGTTATCTCGTTCACCGGCTCCGAGAGGGTCGGGTACGCCATCATGGACTCCGTTCCCAGAAAGCACTGCACGTTGGAGCTCGGCGGGAACGGTGCTGCCGTGGTGTTGGCCGACTTCACGAGCGACGAGGATCTTGACCGGGCCGCCGCGCGCATCGCTACGTTCTCCAACTACCAGGGCGGACAGTCCTGTATCTCTGTGCAGCGTGTGATAGCTGACGCCGCGGTGTACGACCGGCTGTTGCCGCGTATCGTCGCAGCCGTCGAATCTCAGGTCACCGGGGACCCGTCGGATGACAGAACTGATGTGGGTCCGCTGGTCAGTGAGGACGCAGCGTGCCGCGTCGAGTCATGGGTCGACGAAGCCGTCGGTTCCGGGGCCACGCTGTATACGGGCGGCAAGCGGGAGGGCGCTGCGTACGCGCCTACGGTCCTCGCGGATGTGCCAGCAGACACGACCTTGGCCTGCGAGGAGGTCTTCGGGCCAGTTCTCACGGTCCTCAAGGTGTCCGGTGAGGCCGAGGCATTCGCCGCTGTGAACGACTCCAAGTATGGCCTGCAGACGGGTGTGTTCACACGCGACCTGCAGGCTGCCTTCCGGGCACATCGGGCTCTGGAGGTCGGCGGAGTCGTTATCGGCGACGTGCCCTCCTATCGCGCCGACCAGATGCCCTACGGCGGGGTCAAGCAGTCCGGTGTCGGCCGCGAAGGAGTGAAGTTCGCCATGGCGGATTACACCTACGAGCGCGTGCTGGTCCTTACTGACCTGGCGATATAGCAGTTCGCTCACAGCCTCCTGCGAGGCGAACGCTCGCCGGGAACGACGGTGCGAGGGGGCGTACGAGTGCCGTGCAGTACGACAGGACTGTGGGTGGCTCCGCTGTGCGGCTCGTTCAACTCTGCGGACCGAGCAGCGCCAGTTCATCAGATGTCGTGCTGCATGCTCGGCGCCCGTGGCAGCGGAGGGCAGGCCGGCGTCCGGCTCGAAACCGCCGTCGCCGCCCCTTGTGCAGATGCGGTTGAGCAGTTCGGCATCCCGTGGTCCTCTCATCCGGGCCATGGACCGAAGGAGCCACAGTGGACCAAGTGATGGCACACGAGGTCGACAACCATGTCTCCCCAGCTGCTCGTTCAGCTTTCGCACGTGCCTCGTTCGGTGCGTTTCATCGTCAAGCCCCCTTGACGGGTGGTGCCCGCCGTCCTGGTGCTGTGACTGCTCGGGTTCGTCACGCTCTACTCGCGCGCGGGTGGCGGCCGCGGACGAGGTCAGCGGTGGTGATCTGACTCGCACGGACCAAAGGAGTGGGGCCCGGCCGTTCACGGCCGGGCCCCACTCATGTCGCTTACGCCGGTGCCGGCGCCCAGAAGCACGCGTCTTTCCTATGGCCGCAGCGACGGAGGAACTCGAGGTATTTCGTGCCGAGATGCCCTGCCGGAGAGGCCCCATGTCTTCTGGCGTTTCCGACGGCTGATGAACTCGGTGGCTGCTGCGGCACGCACGGTCGTCGGCGCCGCCGCTAGCCAAAACTGCCGGGCGACGGTGCTCTGCTGGTCATCTCTGTGTACGGCGTCCGACTCCACGCCCCCAGCTGATTCCGGGGGGGCGCCGTGTGCCCGCACACCGGCGGGGCTGCGCTCGCCCGAAGGGTCGGTGTGACTACCGGTGTGACCGCGACGCGGTCACACTCTTATCTTCGCTGGGACGGGCAAGCGCATCGTCTTGCGGCGCTCAGATCTGGTTGAGTCCGCCATCGACGAACAGCTCGGATCCGGTGACGAAGCTGCTCTCATTGCTGGCGAGGAACAGTGCGGCGGCTGCGGCCTCGTCCGGGTGCCCCATCCGGCCCAGCGGTATCTGGCTGGCGAAGGCGTCCCTCATCTTCGCGGCCTGGTCGGCGTCCGCGGCCAGGCCGGTGATGCCCGGGGTGACGATCGGGCCGGGCACCAGGGTGTTCACTCGGATTGCGCGGCCGCTGAGTTCGCTGGCCCATGTGCGGGAGAAGGAGCGGACCGCGGCCTTGGACGCGGCGTACACGCCGAAGGCGGCGCCACCTGAGGTGGCAGCAGTCGATCCGGTCAGGATCACCGAGGCGCCGTCGTTGAGCAGCGGAATTGCCTTCTGAACGGTGAAGAGCATGCCTCGCACGTTGATGTTGAAGGTGGCGTCGAAGTGCTCCTCGGTGACCTGCTCAAGCGCGGCGAACTCACCGCCCCCCGCGTTGGCGAACAGTACGTCGATGGACCGGCCCCGCTCGGCGACAGCCGCGTAGAGGCGGTCGATGTCCGCGAGATTCGCGACATCGCCACGGACGGCGGTGGCTTCCCCACCGATCTCGGCCAGCGCGGCGTCGAGAGCCTCCTGCCGACGGCCGGTGATGAACACGTGTGCGCCCTCACGCACGAATCGCTTGGCTGTGGCCAGTCCGATTCCGCTGTTGCCTCCGGTGACGACTGCCGTCTTCCCGTCAAGCTGTCCCATGATCGCTTATCCCTGTCCGGTGCAAACGCCAAAAGTCGTGCACCACGTGTCGCTGCAGTGTTACTGCCTGGAGCGGACAGCCCCGGGCCACTTATGGACTGTACGGTAAAGAACCCAGTTATGGACCGCTCGGGCAAAAACGTGACTGCATCCACACCGCCGAGCGGCGACGAACCGGCCGACGCCGGTCCGCCCGCCGGGACGCTAGGACGCCGGGGCGCCGGGGGGAGCCGGGCGCCACGCACCCCGCCACCACCCAGCCTGTCCCCCTGTGTGTCGCATGCAGCCGGGCGTCCACTATTTGGACCGATAGGTCAAGAAGGGCGTATGCTGTTGAACATGGGACGACCGCGGAATTTCGACGAGAACCAGGTTCTGGAGTCTGCGCGCGAGCAGTTCTGGAATCAGGGGTACGCGGCTACGTCACTGCAGGACCTGACGGACGCCACCGGACTGGGCAAGGGAAGCCTGTACGGGGCCTTCGGTGACAAGCGGCAGCTGTTCCTGCACGTGCTGGACGGCTACCGCGACGAACAGCTCAACGGCGTCCGGGCGATCCTGACCGGGCCCGGTACGGCCTTCGAACGCCTGACCCTGCTCATTGAGGGCGTGGCCAAGGGATTCACGGAGGACCCGCAGCGGCGCGGCTGCCTTCTGGTCAACAGCACGTCCGAGCTGCACAGCAATGATCCGGACGTCGTCTCCCGGGCCCGGAGCAGCTACCAAGCGGTCGAAGATCTTCTGATCGCGTGCGTGAAGGAAGCCCAGGACGAGGGGACGGTCGAACCGGGGGCGGGCGCCCAGGAGATCGGGCGGCTGCTCCTTGCCGTCATGCAAGGCATCGAGTTTCTTGCGAAGACCGGCATGGACGGCTCAGCTCTGCTGCAGATAAGCCAGGCCGCCCTCAAGCAGCTCTCCCGACACTGACCATCCTGCGGGCCGGCACCCTTCACAGGTGACGTGCCGACCGGCAGGGACCCGGGTGGGCCCGCTTGAGTCGGCTGCGAGCACGCGCATTACCTGCCTTCCGAGCAGCCCCACGACTGGCCCCGGGCGCCCGCCCCAGCGCGGTTGACGGCCTGTCCCTTTCACCATGCCTTGAGCAGGCACTCCGGCCGGGCGGCTGCGCCATCGACTGCGCCGCAACGCGGGCCGGACGACGCTCTGGCAGCCGACGGCGCCAGCCCATTGCGCACGGGCCCTGACGGCAAAGTCTCCAGGCTGCCCAGTCGGCGCGGGACCTCGTTCGCGCCTCACTTCCGCACGCCGACGGCGATTGGCGAACTGGTGCATTGATCCACTGACTTCGCAATACACCTGAAGAGGACATAAGTTCTTGACTGTACGGTCCATAAGGTCTACGTTTGGCCTACGACCTGCGGATTCGCTATTGCAAGTAGACGTCGGGTCGGCGGCAGACGGGCACAGACTGTCCCGCTGCACGGCACAGAGAAGCCGGGCGGAATGCGCGAGGGGTCTCGCGTGCTCCACCGCAAACGCCTGCACTCGCCCCACGAGAAGTGATCACCATGACCACCGCTGCCCAGCCGCCCTTCCCCTACAGCCTCCACAACGTGACGATTTCCGTCAGTGACCTCGACGCGTCGATCCAGTGGTGGAACCGGGTGTTCGGCCTCACACTGCTGGCGAGGTCCCGCTTCGACGCCATCGGAGCGGACGTCGCCTTCCTGGAGGGCCCCGGATTCCGGCTCGAGCTCCTCCAGCCCGCGGACGGTGTGCGGATCCCCGAACTGATGGCAGAGCCCCCCGCCCACATCCGCCCGATCGGCAACAAGGCCCTGGTCTTCCGCGTCGAGGACCTCGCCAGCGTGACCCGCACCTTCCGTGACCTGGGCGTGACGACCGTCTGGGAGCAGATGGACCTCGGCGACGGCAGCATCTCGACCGCGATCCGCGACAACGACGGAAACCTCATCAACGTCTTCCAGCAGGGCGCAAGCCCGATCGGCTGACACGGCGAACCGATCGCCCAGGCTGCCGAGCCAGTCTCAGGCGCTCCGGACATGGTCGCCCGGGACATCTTTGAACCGTGCTCCCAGGCGGTCAATTCACAGCGCCACTGGCTGGCAGTGTCCTGGGTTAACGGCAGCGCCGCCGTTGACCCAGGACCGGGGGACGGCGCTAACTACGCGCGAACTCAAGCAGGTCCCTGTCGAAGATCTCGGCGTACTTGGGCACCATCGCAAGGCCATGAGGCGCGCCCTCGTAGACCTTGTACTGCGCGTCCTTGACGATCTTGGATGATTTGGCGCCCGCGGAGACGATGGGCACGATCTGGTCGTCGTCGCCGTGCACGATCAGTGTCGGCACATCGACCTTCTTCAGGTCCTCGGTCGTGTCCGTCTCGGAGAACGCCTTGATGCAGTCGTAGGCGCCCTTGATGCCGACGGTCATGCTCCAGAGCCAGAATTCGTCACGCGTTCCCTGGGAGACGGTCGAGCCCTCACGGTTGGCACCGTAGAACGGGGCACTGAGGTCCTTGTAGTACTGCGAGCGGTCTGTGAGCACACCCTGGCGGATCTCGTCGAACACCTCGATCGGCAGGCCCTCGGGGTTGGCTTCCGTCTTCAGCATCAGCGGCGGGATCGCGCCGAGCAGGACCAGCTTGGCGACCCGTGCCGTGCCGTGCCGGCCGATGTAGCGGGTGACTTCGCCGCCGCCGGTGGAGTGCCCGACCAGAATGACGTCGTGCAGGTCTTCGGTTTCGATGACCGCGGCCAGGTCGTCGGCGTACGTGTCGAGGTTATTGCCGTCCCAGGGCTGACCGGAGCGGCCGCCGCCGCGCCGGTCGTGAGCGATGGCGCGGAATCCGTTGTCCACCATGAGTTTCATCTGGGGGTCCCAGGCGTCGGCGGTGAGCGGCCAGCCGTGGGAGAAGAGCACGGGCTGGCCCGAGCCCCAGTCCTTGTAGAAGATCTGCGTGCCGTCCTTGGCGGTGGCGAAGGGCATGGTTGCGCTCCTCTCGATGTCCGCTCGCGGGCCCCTTACGTCATGCCCTCCGGGGATGTGACGGGAAAGCGGCGCCGCATGAGGTCCACACTAATTGCGGGGCAGCGATTCAGCGCGTCTGGAACCACCGCTTCGGAACGAGTGGGACGGTCGTTGCCTGACAGGCGAGGAAGTGGTCTGTCTCGTACGGTGGTCCTGACATGCCGCGGGCACATCCACGGTCAGGAGAATGCACCGGTTACGCCACTCATCGAGTGAGCTCCCGGGCACAGTCACCCACCCGCCCTGAACATCACCACCGGTGGCGGACGGCAGCCAGGTGATCACGGTCGTTATTACTCGTTCTGTGACACGCGGAGGGCAGGACATGGGATCCGACGTTGAGGTGCTGGTCGTCGGTGCTGGTCCAGCGGGGTTGCTGCTCGCAGGTGACCTGGCCGAGGCCGGAGTGCGCTGCACCGTGGTGGAACGGCGAGAAGGGGAGTCTCAGCTGACACGCGCATTCGCCGTTCACGCCCGAACGATGGAGCAACTGGACGCCCGCGGCCTGGCCGACGACCTGCTTCTGACCGGCCTCCGCAACCCGATCTTGCAATTCCTGCGGATCGATCTGTCGCACCTGCCGACCCGTTACCCCCACGTGCTCGTGACGCCCCAGTACAACACCGAGCGACTGCTCCTGTCCCGCGCCCTGACACACGGCGTGAACATCATGCGGGCCCACGAAGTGACTGGCGTCCAGCAAGACCCGAGCGGTGTCGATGTCACCGTGAAGACACCAGCCGGCACTGAACACAGGCTGCGCGCAGACTACGTCGTCGGCGCAGACGGACGAAACAGCTGCGTGCGCCAGTCCCTCGGCCTCCCATTCCCCGGCCGCTCCGCCGTTCGCTCCATGATGCTCGCAGACGTCCGGATGGCTGATCCGCCGAAGAAGCCGCCCACCGTGGCAGCGACCGGAGACGCCTTCGCCATTGTCGTCCCGTTCGGCGACGGCTGGTTCAGGGTCATGGCCTGGAATCGCCACCACCCCATGCCCGACAACGCATCGGTCGATCTGGAAGAAATCAAAGACGTCGCCCGCCAGGCGCTCGGCAGCGACTTCGGCATGCACGACCCTCGCTGGCTCTCCAGATTCCACAGCGACGAACGCCAGTCACCCCGCTACCGAGTAGGCCGAGTATTCCTCGTCGGCGACGCCGCCCACGTCCATTCCCCGGCCGGGGGCATGGGCCTCAACACCAGCATCCAGGACTCCGCAAACCTGAGCTGGAAACTCGCAGCCGTTCAGCGTGGCCGCGCACCAGACACCCTGCTCGACAGCTATCAGAACGAACGGCACCCGGTGGGACGCCGGGTTCTGCGGATGAGCGGGGCACTGCTCCGCGGCGTCCTCACCACACCACGGGCATTGTGCGGCCTCCGTGACTTGTCAGCGCGTACGGTGCTGCAAACCCCACCAGTGGCCCGACGACTGGCCATGGCAATCTCGGGAATCGACATTTCCTACGCCGCCGCGGTCGGCGCGCATCCCCTAGTCGGGAAGCGGGCACCTGACGTCCCCCTCAGCGACGGACGCAGACTCTACGAAGCCCTCCGTAAGCGACGGTTCGTCCTTGTCACACCGTCCGACACGGAACGCTTCCCCTCACTGATCACAGAGTGGGCCGGCGAGGTGGAGATCGTATCCCCGAGGGGCACTACCAAAAAGAGTGTTCTGGTCAGACCAGACGCCTATATCGCATGGGCCATCTCGGACGAGTCACCTGAACATCGCATCGACGCGGCCCGCAAAGCATTGACCGAATGGTGCGGCACACAGGGCTCCAGCTCTGCAGCCCCTTCACCCGACTAGGGTCTGTCGTCAAATGATCTGCCGGTGTCGCGTACCCCGGCTGGGGAACTGGATGGCGCCGAGGTGGAAGCGAGGATCGAAACCGTCGCTCGTCAGCCGTTCTGGGTGACCGGTGCGGCGCCCATGATGGTGCTCACCTCGGCCACACTGCCGCAGGAGGAGCTTGAGGCTGTGGGGCGCGCTCTGCCCCACCGTCCGGTTTACGCCCTCAGCCCTTGCGATGTGCTTGTCCCTACTCCCGCGCCCCTGGCCCGGAGTTCCAGCATGCCGCTGACCTTCGCCGCCGGCCGCGCGCTGGCGCCGACACTTACCGAGGACGACCGGGTGCTGCTGGCTCTGGTGAACACGGCCCAGTCGGTCCGTGTCACGGTCGAGGTCGATCGGCAGCCGCTGCCTTCGTTGGTACCGCTACGCGGTGGGCGCTGGTCGGTGTACCCGGCGTACGGCGAGGGCGGCGCCATCGTCAGTGCGTCAGGGGCGGGCGTTGCCGAAGTGCAGTGGCCGCAAACGTGGACTCCCTTGGAGGCGGCCGCGCGTGAACACGGTCTGACGGTGTGAGAGTCCGTTCCTGGCCAGCATGCCGTCGCGCTGACCGAACTCGCCGGCGGTGCGCACGGGGTTCGCTGGCTGGCTCATCGTGGCCTGCTCTCACTGCTGTACTCCAGTGCGGCAATCACATCCATGAGCTGGTTCAAGGCGCGGGCGGATCGTCTGGCCAGGCAGGTAGCCGCAGCTCAGGAAGATCCCGACGCCGCGATGGCGCAGTTCTCCGAACTGCTCGCGGGCATCAACGTCAGCCATGATGCCGAGACCTCGGGCGCATTCGATCTCAGCTCCCTCAGCGCAGCGCTGGGCGGGAAACGCTCGGTCGCGGAAGCCTGGCTGCGGTGGGCACTGCGGCGGCGCCTCGTCCTGCGTGTCGTCCAGCTCGTTTGTGATCACTGCGGCTTTAGAGTCCTGCGCCCGGTGGAGCAGACCGGCAACGCCGGCTGTCCACGATGCGGCCGCACCATGGTGGACCCGTTCGCTCTGACGTCGCTGACGTTCCGATACCGTCTGGCCGAGCCCCTGCGACGGTCCATCGACGACGATTCCATCTACCACGCCTTGATCATGCGCTGGCTGACAGACAGCACCGTCATTCCCGCCGAGGTGAAACGGCACGGCCGCCAGCTGATCGCGGGCGAGGTGGGCAAGATCCGCTCGATCGCCGACGCGTTGCAGTCACCCACCGTGCTTCTTGGCGCGGGAGAACAGCAGCAACGACTGCCCTCAGGCCCTCGCGCATGACCGCGATGACGGCACCGCCCGCGTCATCACCAGCGAATACTGGCTGACCCCGATCCCCCGGCCCGCCATCGACGGCTCAGGCCGGCCCCGCTGGAACAGAGACAAACAACCGTCCCCCCGGCACCCTGCACGACCATGAAGAAGCCTTCTGTAGCCTCATCGAGGACGCCGGCGCCCGTGCCTTCGGCACACACGACCCCGTTCGCGACCTGTTCTGATGCGCGGTGCACCAGCGATTTCCGCTCCCTCAGGAAGACCATCTCCTTCGGGAGGTTCGGTCGGCGAAGGCCAGGCATCAGAGTGCGCGGGAGCAGCTGGCCGCCAGCTCAGAGCTCGTGTTCCATGACGGCGTTCTCCGGCACGTGAGCTGCTCGCCCCGCAGGTCGGCAAGCTGCCGCGATACTGACGGAGCCTGCCTTGCAGCGCTTGAAGCGGCACACGCTCGGGTCAGGCGCCGTGTCCGTGCCCACGGCCGGACGTTGGGCAGGGGCCGGGCACCCGAAAGCGGCCCGAACGCACCGGCCACCCGCAAGGACTGCGTGCCGATGCCCGAGAAGTCCGGGAAAGCCGCCGTTCCCTGGGAAACCCGAGCTGTGAAGGCTCCCTGCAGCGCCGAGCAGCCGAAGCGGCCGCGGCGGCTCCTGCCTGAGCTCGACGTTCCGCTCGGACGGCCGGGCCCGCCCCGGCACGGCTGGCGCGACTGGCACGGCCGGGACCGCGCGGTGCGGGCGGCCCGGGACGACGGGCGGGGACGGCACGCTCCGGACAGCGGACCGCCACAGCCCGGCGGACGGGCGTGGACGCACGGCACGGGCTGGCGGGCGGCGGGGCCGGGGCCGGGCAGCGCAGGCACGGCTGGACGGCAGCGGAGGGTGGCACGACGGTTCTCTGTCCCCGCGGTTCTACCGGCGGTAGAATGGATGGTATGAGCAAGCCGACGAGTATCAAGACCAGCGAGGAAGTGCGCGATCGGTTGCGTGTTCTCGCCGAGGAGCGCGGCACCACCATCACGCAGCTGCTGGAAGAGCTCGCCACACGCGAGCTCACGGAGAGCGAGCGGGAGCAGCGTGCTGCCGAGGCGGCTCGTGAGCTCGGCATTGAGTACACCGAGCAGGTTCAGCAGGTCGGCCGGGACGCCTGGGCGAAGATTCGCGCCCATCAGGGCGGCGCCGCCGCATGAACCTGACGGCCGTCTTGGACCACACGGCTCTGGCCGCTCTGTACCGCGCGGACCCTTTCTTCACGGGCCTCTACATCGAGGCCTCGCGCGGCACCGGCCGTGTCATCATCCCCTCACTCTCCGTGCTCGCTGCCGAACGGCAGGTTTCGGGCGCTGGCAAGCACGCAGCATCCCTGCGTTTCGCGGAGAACGTTCCGTTCTCCGCGGCGCACGCAGTGGATGCGATGGACTGGGCAAACGTGGACTGGCCAGTGGCCCACGCTGCTGCGATCGCCTGGCACGCGGTAAAGGCGGGGGAGCCGCTGACGGTCCTCTCGTTGGAACCTGAACTGTACGCGGGTACCGGCATCACTCCGCTGAACCCCACTTGATCCGCGCCTCCTCTACCAGGCAGTGGGACCTGCGCCCAGACTTCCCGGCCTCCGCCACCCAGCCGCGCCTGATCACCGCGCGGATCGTCACCACGGCGACCAGCACGGTCGGCACCGACGCGGCGCGCTCATCGCCCGCTCGTGCGCCGACGCCCACGAGACCCTCCTTCCGCCCGCCACCGCCGTATGGGAAGAACAGCCGATCGGACACTGGGCACGGAACAACCGGTAGGCCGCGCGGCTGGCGGACCGCAACGCACTACGGCAGGCGGCGGGCGGGACGGTGTCCAGCGTGGGAGAGCTGCTGGAGAGCCGGCGCGAGCGGCTGAACGCCGCCGACCCGGGACGGTGCCCGGCGTGGAACACCCGGATGGCAGCGCGCCCTGCGGCTGTGCCAAGCCCACCTGCGAGCCGGAGCAACCCTGCCCGACACGGTTGGCAAGGTCATCGTCCACAGCGAAGACCTCGGCGCCTGGACTACGGCGCAACGCGCCGTATGGGACCGGCTGATGCCCGCGCAGCAGTACCTACCGGGGACGCTCGGGCTGGAGCCCGCACCGGCCCTGGAAGCGGGGACGCGGCCACTGGGGAAGCGGGACCAGGCCCGCGCCGTCAACCTCGCAGACGCCCGGCAGTTCCACCACCGGGAGGGCACCCGCGGGTGCCGCGCGGTGTTCGACCGCACCGACCTCACGCCCCGCGAACGGCTCCTCGCCGCCTTCGACGTGCCCCCACCACCCCCCTGTGCCCCTACATCGGCGCCGCCGGTCGGAGCAGGCCGCGCAAGAAGCCCGACAGCCTCACCGCGGACAAGGCCTACAGCAACGGCCCGTGCCGCGAGTACCTACGACGTCGCGGCATCCGCCTGACGATCCCGGAGAAGGCGGACAGCAAGGCCGTCCGCCTGCGCGAAGGTTCACGAGGCGGACGGCCACCAGGCTTCGACGAAGACCGCTACAAGAAACGCAACACCGTCGAGCGGGCGATCAACAAGCGCAAACAGTCCCGGGCCGTGGCCACTCGCTACGACAAGCGCGGCTACGTCTTCCTCGGAACAGTCACTGTGGCAACCGCGATCATCTGGCTCCGCTCATGACCGACCGGACGCGCTCGGCTCAAGCGCAAGGGTCTGGCCAACCGCCGCGAGCAGTTCGAGCGGCAACTCCTTATCCCCCTGTCCAATGGCGAGCCCGAGCCAGCGACCGGTATCCCGGTGCGGCCACGCCTGCATGCTTCCAGTCAGCTGGCTCAGGCAGTTGATCGGCTCGGACACCGCCTCCCCCTCGTGGCCGGCCCGCAGATACGGCAACAGGTCAACGACGAGCGGCTCGCCCCAGCGCGCCGTAAGGGCTGCGATCAGGGCGTCCAGGTAGGCCCGCAGGTCTGCGTCAGCCTCGCGCGCTACCTGGCCGTCATCGTCATCCCAGAAATCCTGACTGGCCCGCAGGATGCGCACACGATACTCAGGGCCACCGCACCCGGTGTCGTCATGGAAGTTCGCCTCCGGGAAAGGCTGTGCGAGCAGCTCCTCGATCAAGGAAAGGTACTCCTCAAGGGCCGCACTCGAAAAAGATCCGGACGCAACGGTCGTCATGAGCGCAGGCTATGGGACTGCCCCGACAAGCAACCCCTGACCTTGCGCACCGAACCGTGATCGCCCGGACAGCTCCTAGCCGTCCAGGAAGGCCGCCACGCGCGGGAGCTGGGCGCGGGGGGAGCAGTGGACGAAGCCCTCCTCCTGGAGAGTGCGGCAACGCGTCGGCATCTCGCGGGCCGCGTCCCAGAGGGCGTGTTCGGTGATGTGCGTCAACTCGGGCATGAGCGACACGTTAAGTGATGTCGCCGAGGCGGGCCGCACGGGCCCGCAGGTAGCGCTGTTCTGGGAGGCTCAAGGTCTTGGCGGCGGCCGACTCGTAGGCGGCTCGGGCGGCCTCGGAGTCGCCGGCGCGTTCCAGGAGGTGGGCGCGGACCGAGTCCAGGCGATGGCCTGTGGTCAACTCCGATGTGAACGCGGCCAGTTCGGCCAGACCTGCCCTCGGTCCGTGAACCATGGCGATGGCCACGGCACGGTTGAGGCGTTCGACAGGGCTTGGGACAAGGTGGACGAGGACGTCGTAGAGACCGAGGATCTCGGACCAGTCGGTGCTGTCGGGCGAGTCCGCCTCGTCGTGGACGGCGGCGATCGCGGCCCTCAACTGGTACGGTCCGGGAAGGCGTTGGGACAGAGCCCAGGTCACCAGGGCCACGCCCTCCTCAATCGCCGCCTTGTCCCACAGCCCGCGGTCCTGCTCATCGAGGGGGACCAGTTCGCCGCCCGCCCCGGTCCGCGCGGCACGGCGGGCGTGGGTGAGGAGCATCAGGGCGAGCAGGCCGGTGACCTCACAGTCGCCAGGCAGCAGGCGGTGCACCGTACGGGCCAGCCGGATGGCCTCGCCCGCGAGTTCGGCCCGCTGGAGGGAGGCTCCGGAGGTGGCCGTGTAGCCCTCGTTGAAGATCAGATAGAGCGTGTGGAGGACGGTGGGCAGCCGCTCCTCCCAGTGATCGGGGCGGTCGAAACGGGTGCCCTTCACCCGCTGCTTGGCCCGGCTGATCCGCTGGGCCATCGTCGCCTCCGGCACCAGATGCGCGCGGGCGATCTCGGCCGTCGTCAGACCGCCGACGGCCCGCAGCGTCAGCGCGATCTGGGCGGGCGGGGGCAGATCCGGGTGGCAACAGAGGAAGAGCAGGGTCAGCGTGTCATCCTCGGAGGGCGCACGATCGGGCCCGGGCGGCGGCACGGTGAAGGCGTCGCGCGGTGTGAGCGCCGCCGCCTTCTCCTCACGCAGCCGCCGCGCCTGATCACTGCGCAGCGCGTCCGTGAGCCGCCGCGAGGCGACCTTGATCAACCAGCCCCGCGGATTGTCCGGAACCCCCGACTCGGGCCACTGCCCGGCCGCTGCCAGCAGCGCCTCCTGTACGGCGTCCTCGGCGGCGTCGAAGTGCCCGTACCGGCGTACGAGCGCGCCGAGGACCTGCGGCGCGTACAGGCGCAGCAGGTCCTCGACCTCGCTCGTACGTCTCAAACTTCTCCCCTGTTCACACCTGGCCGAGCGGCCGGATGACGACGGGGTACGTGTTCGCGCCCTCGGGAACGGGGCACTGGGTGACCCGCGCGGCGATCTCCGTGACCCGCTCCAGGCTCCCGCACTCCAGGAGCCAGTAACCGGCGATCACTTCCTTGGTCTCGCCGTACGGCCCGTCGGTGATCACGGGCTTGCCGTCCGCGCCAGCGCTGACGAGGCGGGTCCTGGCAGGCTCGGCCAGCCCCTGGGCATCGATGAACTCGCCTGTCTCGGCGAGGTCGTTGTTGATCGCCCCCATGTGCTGGAACATCGCCTGCATATCCTTGTCGCTCCAGGCGGGGAGGCCGGCGGTGGGCTTGCCCGCCTGGGCCTCGTAGTCCGCCTGCGTGCCCTGCACCATCACCAGGTACTTCATGAGTCCACTCCTTCGGCCCGGGCCGCCCCTGGTGGGCGACTCTCACAGGGGACGTCGGAGCCGGCCCGCGCTTCTCTACACGCTCGCGGAAGTTTTCTGTCTCCGCGAAGCCCTTCATCACGATGCTCCCCTCGCGTGGAAAACACGAGCCTGCCACGGGCGGTCACCTGCTGACTAGCGCTTCGCCGTACGGCGACCAGCTTGAAGACCGCGCGGTATGGCCATCATCGGGGGTGATCGTCCAAGGTGGGTTGATGAGCGACACGTACCCCTTCGAGATCACTGACGACATGCGCCAGGCCGCGGACACCGCCCGGCGGTAGGGCCTGCAGAAGGATCTGCGGACGCTCGCGGCTAGCATCCGGGCTGACGCGGAAGGCCGGTACGACAGCGTGGAGCCCGGATGGCGCGGAGTCGAGTGGACGCTGCGGTGGATCGAGAACACCGTCAGCCAGCTGACCGAGCGCAGGCCGTAGAAGAGCGGGCAGCGTCTGGTGGAAAGGACCCGTGTGACGTGGACGCTGCCGGAGCCGATGCTGAGCACGCCCGTAGCCACGCCGGATCTGCGGCCGGGCTGGGCGGGCGAGCCGAAGTGGGACGGGTTCCGGGCGGCCGTCTTGGCACGACGCGGGCCCGGCAGGCGCCGCCTGCGCTCTTGCGCCACAGCTCTCTGCCAGAGAGCGGATCGAGGACTACAAGCCGCCCTGGGTCGAATGCGGCGATGTAGACGGCGTCGCCAGCGACCCTGGGGGGCCGTACTGATGCGTCGGGCGACCTGAGTGTCAAACAACGGGTGTCCATTTGCCCGTCCCAGGCCAGCGCCCCGCCGCACCCCGTAGTCAGATGAACCGTCGTGCGACGGTAAGGGCCCGGCGTCCCGAAGCCGGGATGTCGGGCCCCCTTACCGGGGCGCGATCAGGCGGGGCGGATGTTCTCAGCCTGCGGGCCCTTCTGGCCCTGCGTGACGTCGAACTCGACCTTCTGGCCCTCCTGCAGCTCGCGGTAGCCCTGGCTGGCGATGTTGGAGTAGTGGGCGAAGACGTCGGGGCCGCCGCCCTCCTGCTCGATGAAGCCGAAGCCCTTCTCGCTGTTGAACCACTTCACTGTGCCCTTGGCCATGACTGTCTCCTTTGAGGGAAACCGGGCACGCACGCTGCGCGACCGGGAGGTGATCGCCCTGGTCCGGAGAGGCGCTGAACAGCAAGAACGCCCGTGAGGCGATCACGGGCGAACGGAACTTCGGAACCACGACTGCTGATCACAACGCTATAACGGCATGACGGAGGCCGCTAGCGAAAACGCGCCAGCATCCGGCCCGGAACGAAGGACTGGGCCCCCGTGAGGCTCGGCCGATGGTGATCAAGCAGCTTCGCGCCCTTCTTCTGCACAAGGCTGCGGCGAGGCAGGGCCTCTCCCCGCCGCCGACTGTTCTCCACCCACCGCCGCCGGCCGCTCATCATCCCCGTCATCATCGCCGCCTGAGCCGCGGCCCCGCAGCACGGTCCGCAGTTCCGGCGGCGGCCCCGCGAGCATCGAGGTCGGGCACGCCCGGACCGGATGGTGGCGAAGCCGCCGGGCTCGACGAGCGGATCGCCTCGCCGTGGGCGGCCGGCAGGTCCGCGAGGGAGTCGGTGTTGCGGGCGACGGCCCTGTCACGCTCCAGGGCCGCCTGCGCAAACTCGCGGCCGAAGCCGCGGGAGGAACCGGTGACATGGCGGCGGTGCACCCCGCTCAGATGTTGCACAAGATCGGACAGCGTCCACTCGGGGCAGGCCGGCACCTGCACGTCGTCCGAGCGGGTAGGGCACGGCCATCTCGAACGCTGCAGACGGTCCGAGCTGTGCGATCTGTTGCTCCCAGTCGCTCTTGGCGATGGTGATGTGCTCCGTGGCCTGGGCGAACCCCGGATATCCGGCCGCTTGCGGCAGGGTGGCGTTGAGGTCGACCGGTGTCCGGGCTGGTGTTCATGCGGGGCAGGTGCCCAGCATCTCGTCCAGCTTGTCCTTCTCCGGCTCCGTGATGTTGAGGGCGTACACGTATTTCACGTGGGTCCAGGCGCGTGCGTAGGTGCACCAGTAGGAGCGCAGCGGCGGCGCCCATTGGTCGGGGGACTGGTCGCCCTTTTGCCGGTTCGAGCTGGCGGATACGGCGATCAGCTGCGGGTTGGTGAGGTCGTTGGCGAACTGGCGGCGCTGGGCGGTGGTCCACTCATCGGCTCCGGAGCGCCATCCGTTGGCGAGGGGGACAACGTGGTCGATGTCGACCTCGGTGGACGGCCTGGTGGCGACCTTGCCGTCGTAAACGCTGTACCAGATGCCGGAGACGGCCCGGCACTGCTCGTCCTGACCACGTCCTGGCCGTCACGGGCGAGGACGACCTCGCGGGTGTCGCAAGTGCCGTACTGGGTGACCCAGTGCGGGAACTTCGACCGCGAGTACCCGGTCATCGGGTGCGGGGCTGCGACAGTGAGGTCGTCCAGTTCCTTGCGGACGACATCCGCCGGCGGCGGCTCAGGGAGCTCCCGCCGCACCGCGGCGGCGGTGGCCGGATGACGGGCGGCTGCCGGCGGTGCGGCGGCGGACGCTGCGAAGGGAGCGGAGAGGGACAGGGACAGCAGAGCGGTGGCGGTCAGACGCCACCATGAGCGCGCAGTGATCACAGAGCGAACGCTTACCGGCATCACCTGCCGACCGCGGGGATCACCGCTCTGGTGGGGTGTGTCCCAGCGCAGGGGTTGACGTGGCCCTGTGGCCCCGTCGTGTGGTGCTCGCCGCCTTTGGCGGGTACGGCAGCGTGCCTGACGCATGGCTTATTCCGGGCCGACGGCGCCGTGGCGGATGCGGACGCTCTCCCCAACCCTCGGTCGTGCGCGGTGTGCCAGGGTCGGGTTGTGGCTCAGGCGGTCGTCTCGACTCCTTGACCTCGTACGCACCCAGTGGGAGCGCCTGCGCACTCGAGGGGCGGAGCCGAGCGGCAGCGTGCCGCCTACCGCCACCGCTCCAGCCTGCCCGACGTCGTCGACCACGTCATCGCCGCCACTTGCCCCTCGCAGGTGCCCTGAACAGCGCCAGCGGACGTGCCCACGGGGCAGGCCCGGCCACCGTGAAGCCCGGAGGATGCGCTTCGTGGGCGCGGGCGTGAGCGCCCCGTGCCGGTGACCCGCCCGAGAAGGGGGCTGAGGAACCGGGCGGGCTGCACGGGAGCGACACCGATGTCCACGAGGACCGTGTCTGCCGAGCGAAGCCGCCTGGCGCGCTAGGGCGCCAAGCAGCACGGTGGCCTGGTCTACTTCCGGAAGACTTCGACCCGCTGCAGCTCGACGTCCGAGTTGGGGCGGTCCTGCGTGGCGGGAACGTCGGCGATCGCGTGGACGACATCCTGGCCGCTGACGACCTGGCCGAAGATGGTGTGCTTGCGGTTCGGGTGGGGGGCCGGTCCCTCGGTGATGTACCACTGGGAGCCGTTGGTATGCACCTGCCGACTGGCTCTGTACACGAGAGTGGGCTCTGGTCCACTTCTTGTGGAGTTGAGCTGCCTTGGGTGGCTGCGGGCAATGTGAGGTCCGACCTGCGACGCCTACGCCTGAGCGGACCACGTAGGTGGTCGGTTCTCACTCAGCCGTAGGCAGCCGTCTCTAGGGTGTGCATCAGGGAAGTCCACTGATCGTCCGGGAGGCGTCATGCCCTTGCAGATGAAGCTGAGCGCGATAACCCTCGACTGCCCGGATCCGCTGGCATTGGCAGCGTTCTATCAGCAGGCCACCGGTCTGGAACTCCATCCCAAGTCGAACGCTGACTTCGCCGGTCTCGACTGTGAGGACGAAGTCTTCATCGGTTTTCAACGGGTCGATGGCTACCGGGCTCCGCGCTGGCCTGAACAGATCGTTCCCCAGCAGCTTCACATGTGCTTCAAGGTCAAGCAGGGATTGGACCAGGTCGAAGCCCGGTTGCTGGAGCTGGGCGCGGGCAGACCGGATCACCAGCCTCATGGCGCCAAGGCGCGCGTTCTGACCGATCCGGCCGGGCACCCCTTTTGCATCGTCGAGGAGGCTGATTGAGGAGTTCACGATGGCTGTGGGCCCCACCCATGTATGCCTACGACGGATCGGGACTACTACCGCTCGGACTCGCAGAGTTGGTGACGCTCTGTCATGCAAGCAAGGCTCGCTCGGAGACTGGGCAGCTCGCTGATGGCGGTGGCCGCTTCCATCCATGCTGGCAGTTGGTCGAACGGCAGGCGGTTTCGCGAGCGGATCCGGCTGGAGGCCGCGGAGCGATTCGCTGCGGGTGCCTCCAACGTCGAGGTCGCCAAGGACTTACGGGTGAGTATGCGCTCGGTGCAGCGCTGGCGCCGGGCCTGGCAGGACGCGGGCACCCAGGGGCTGCGGTCTGCCGGGCCCGTGTCACGGCCCAAGCTGAGCGAGGCCCTGTTCATCGTGCTTGAGCAGGAGCTCGCTAGACGTGGACGCTGGCGCGGATCAAGACGCTGATCGGGCGCCGGTTCCACAAGAGCATGACGCTGTCGGCGATCGCGAAGATGCTGCACCGGCACGGCTTCAGCCACCAGGTCCCGGCCCGCCGAGCCATCGAGCGCGACGGGCAGCCCGTAGCGGGCTGGGTGAAGGAGACCTGGCCGCAGGTGGAAGGTCCGTGGCGGCGCTCGACGCCTGGCTGTGCTTCGAAGACGAAGCCGGCTTCTCCATGACGCCGCCCACCGCACGGACCTGCGCCCGGCGCGGACGCACACCCGTCATCCGGGTGAGGGGACGCTCCCAGCGCCGCTTCTCCGTCGCCGCTCCGGCCTGCTACAAACACGGTGAACGCTCACGGCTGATCTACCGGCCCAAGCGGCATGGCGATCACAAGCGCGGCGGCAGACGCATTTTCACCTGGACCGACTACCGCGACCTGCTCATCTCCGCGCACCAGCAGCTCGGCGCACCCTTTGTGCTCGTGTGGGACAACCTCAACGTCCACAAGGACCGCCAACTACGGCAGTTCATCGACACCCACGACTGGATCACCTGCTACTTCCTGCCGGCCTACGCACCAGACCTCAACCCCGTCGAGGGCATCTGGTCACTGCTGCGGCGCAGCAGCCAGGTCAACACCGCCTTCACCGACCCTGACCACCTCATGAGCGCCCTCCGACGTGGTCTCCGCCAGGTCCAGTACCGCAGCAACCTCATCGACGGCCGCCTCACCGAAACCGGACTCACATTGACGACATCACGGCAACAACGTCAGTAGCCACCGCGTTGTTCCCACGCCTGGTGAGTGCACGTGCCCGTTTCCGTTCAGGTTCTGGGCCGGGAGGCCGATCACGTCGAAGGTGTTTCCGACGAGACCCAACGGCGTGGGGTCCTGCCTGGGGGCGGCGAGCGCGAGGGTGGCAATGCCTGTGACGGCTGCGGCGCCGAGGGCGAGACTGAGGATCTTCGTCATGCTCAGGCAGCGAGGTCCGTGACCAAAAAGACACCCAACAACGCACCGCAACATCGCCGACGTTTGCCAACAAGCGTGCTGATTCGCCAACCGTGCTGCGTCGTCACAACGCCCTTCCGGTGGGGGCCTCGGGGGTCGGGCTGTCTACCGTGGGGCCGTGACCAAGCCTTCCGACGACGCGGCCCAGCCGGTGCCGGTGCGGGTCGTGTTGCCCGCGGATCCGGTGCTCGGTCATCTGGAGCAAGAGGTCGTCGCGCGGCTGTGGAGGCAGCAGCAGACCGAGACAGGTTAACTGTACCTGGTGGGGCCGCCGTCGTACCGGGACCTTGAGGACGCCGGGGTGGAGGCGGCGGAGTACCGGGTGTGGGTTCGGACTCCCGACCATGTGCGGCCGGTCGACGGCATCGACTACGACCAGGTCGCCACCGAGCGGTTGGAGCCGTCACCAAAGTCGGCGGTCCGAGAGGTGCTCGGGGAGCGCCGGCCTTCGGGGTGGGTGCTGGCGAAGGTGCGTGAGGGGCGGGGCCCGGCCCGGGGCGTGCTGCACGCGCCGGAATGCGAAGAGGCTTTGCAGGACGCGCCGCCGCTCGACGTGGAGCACGCGTTGAACGTCGCGGAGAACCCGGGGACGCGGCTGTGCACGCCGTGCGGGTGCGCTCAGGAGCTGACGCCGATGCTGAGCGGATTCGACCACATCACCGACTCCTGACCTGCCGTGGTCGGGGCGGCCGGTGCCGTGGTCGGGCCCATGGTCGGGCCTGTGGTCAGGGTGTGTCGCCGGAGTAGTAGAAGCGGCAGCTCACACCCGGGCCGGGCGTGCGGGGTTCGCCGAGGCGCGGGTCGTACAAGGCGCGGCCGCCGGGCCACCGTCCGAGTTCGGTGGACAGGGCGGCACCGTCGTCGACTTCCTCGGTCCGCCACCCGTGGATGTCCAGCAGCAGGCCGTCCAACGGCCCGCCGACCAGTTCGGCGTAGGTCCGGTGTGGGAGCGGGCCGGGGTTGGGGTCGTCGTGTTCCGCGCCGTAGACCCGGCCGTTCAGCAGCTGCTCATCGCCGTTCATCTGATCAGCTTTGCAGCCGCCACCGACAACGCGGGCTTGCCCAGCACCGCCTGGGCAAGCCCGCGTGGTCGATCGCTGCCGCTTACCCGGGTCAGGTACGGAAGCGGGAGAGCCAGCCGCCGGCCTTCTGCGCGGCGGCCTGTTCCTCTGCCTCCTGGCGCAGGCGCTCCTGCTCCTGGCGCTCGCGCCGCGTCCAGCGGCCCGACTGACCGCAGTTCGCGCCCTGCACCGGGGCGACGGCGGCCTTGGCACCCGCCAAGTGCTCCCCGTTGCACTGGCAGACTGACCGGGTTCACCGGCGCTCCGGTCCCCCACTTTGTGCCGGAGGTGCCGCCTGCAGTGGGGGTCGGCTGGCGGTTGGGACCCTCCCGCTGGGGCAGGACGCGGCCCCGGACGCCGCTGCGGCTGCAGCGCGGTTGGGTGCCGACGGCGCCCAGCGGGCCAGCAGCGCAAGGCGTTCGGCAGTGGGCGAGCCTGGCTCGGCCGTGGACATTCCGAGGGTCTGTTCGGGATCGTCGACGGGGGTGAACGCCTCGTAGCCCAGCACCAGGTCGCCGACGACGGGGTGGCGCAGGTGCTTGGTTCCGTGGGTGCGCTGGAAAACGTCGTGATCGGCCCACCAGCGACGGAAGTCTTCGTCCTGCAGCGAGAGCTCTTCGACCAGCTCGGCCAGGACGGGGTCGCGCGGATGACGTCCGGCGTACAGGCGCAGGGAGGCGACGATGCCGCGGGCAGCGTTCTCCCAGTCGACGTAGAGCGAGCGGAAGTAGTCGTCGAGGAATGTCAGGCGTGCCATGTTGCGGCTTCGGACGGGCAGGGCCTCGAAGTCCGAGTAGAGCGCGCGGGCGAGGTGATTGCCGGCGAGGATGTCCATGCGGCGGCCCAGCACCAGGGCAGGTACGTCGGTGATGCTGTCGAGCAGCAGGCGCAGACCCGGGCGGACGCGCTGCGGTTCCGGCGAGCGGGCTGGGTTGCGGGCCGGTTTGGCGATGCGGAACAGGTGGGCGCGCTCCAGGTCGTTCAGGCGCAGGGCTCGTGCGATCGACTCGAGTACTGTGGCTGAGACGTTCACGTGCCGGCCTCGTTCGAGGCGGACGTAGTAGTCGACGCTGACGTCCGCGAGCTGGGCGACCTCCTCGCGCCGCAGCCCCGGTACCCGGCGTGGGCCGGACGACGGGAGGACCCCGGCCGCGTCTGGGGTGATCTTGGCGCGGCGGGACCGCAGGAAATCGCGCAGCTCCGTGTTCGTCTCATCGACCATGTCTCCACACTAATCCGCCGCCCACAGTTGCCAGGGCCCCGAAAGGGGGTCTGCCAGACCCCCGGTTCGGGCGGGCCTGGCAGAGCGATGCAGTGGGTGTTTGGCTGATCGCCGATCGTCCAGCACAAGAGGGGCAACATCTGTCATGAAGCGGAGAATCCTCGGCGGCACAGGGCTGTCTGTGAGCGAGTACGCACTGGGTGCGATGATGTTCGGCGCCATGGGCAACACCGATCACGACGAGTCGGTCCGAATGATCCACACCGCGCTCGACGCCGGTATCAACCTCATCGACACCGCTGACGTGTACTCCGGCGGTGAATCGGAGGTGATCGTCGGAAAGGCGATCAAGGGCCGCCGGAACGATGTCGTGCTGGCCACCAAGTTCGGACTGCCGATGGGCGACGATCCCAACCGGCGTGGCGGCTCGTCACGCTGGATCCATCGCG
Organism: Streptomyces sp. Ru62; assembly: GCF_002920615.1. GTDB lineage: Bacteria > Actinomycetota > Actinomycetes > Streptomycetales > Streptomycetaceae > Streptomyces. Next base: position 46,285 of record NZ_PQSU01000038.1, on the reverse strand, counting down.
CCGTGGAGGACAGCCTCCGCCGTCTGGACACCGACTACATCGATCTGTACCAGATGCACCGGCCCGACCCGGACACCGACATCGACGAGACCCTCGCCGCCCTCTCCGACCTGATTCGGGCGGGGAAGGTCCGCGCCATCGGCGGCTCGTTCTTCTCCCCCGACGAAATCGTGGAAGCACAGTGGGTGGCCGAGCGACGCGGACACCACAGGTTCCGCACCGAGCAGCCGCCGTACTCGATCCTCACCCGGGGCGTCGAGAACCGGGTGCTGCCCACCGCCCAGCGCTACGGCATGGGTGTGCTCACCTTCGGCCCGCTCAACTCCGGGTGGCTCTCCGGCCGCGCCGACCCCACCACCGGCCACCGCAACGCCGGACGCGGTGCACAGGTGTTCGACATGTCTCGGTCCGGTGTACGTGCCAAGGCAGAGGCCGTGCGGAAGCTCACCGCACTGGCCTCCGAGGCCGGCCTGCCCCTGCCCCACCTGGCCATCGCCTTCGTCCGCGCACACCCGGCCGTCACCGCCGTGCTGATCGGACCCCGCCGCCCTGAGCACCTAGCCGACCTTCTCGCCGGCGCCGACGTCGAACTCGGTGACGACCTCCTCGACCGCATCGACGACATCGTGCCGCCCGGCGTCGACCTCCACTCCGGAGACTTCTACATCAGCCCCACCCCGCCCATCACCGACAAACGCCTGCGGCGCCGCTGAGGCCTCCCCGGCCATACCGCCCGCGTTACGGCTGACCGCTAGCACCTGTCCATGTCATCACGTTCCGTAACGACGAGGCCTGCCGCCATCTCGGTGACGGGAAGACGTAGCCGCGCTTGTCGTAGCGATTGGTGACCGCTCGGTGCTGCTTGAACCGGGCGGTCGCCCGCTCGACGGTCTTGCGTAAGAGGTGGCGGCAGGGACGGGAAGAGCACGGTCAAGGGGACGTCGTGGAAGCTGCCTCGCATGGGTTGATCATCCGTTGCTGCTGCTCGCAGGACGACCCCTGCGGTAGATGTCTGGTGTGAGCCCACCGCGCGGCACGCCGCAGCTAAGCGCGCTCTGTGCCCGGGTGACTGGGTGGGCATCGGCGGCCATGAACATCGCGGCCCGGCTGGCGCTGAAGGTGCGCTCGAGCAGGCCGGTCAGCCGGCGGTGGTGGCACGCTCGGTGACATCTGCGTACTGGGCGGACAACTGCCCCGGTGTGGCGGCGGCGCGGCGGACGGTGGAGGCGTAGCCGAGGTCGCACCGTGCGGCCAGGTAATCGGCGGGCAGGCGGATCCGGCCACGGTGCTGGGTGTGGCGGACCAGCACGTCCCCGTCCGGGAGGATCTGCTGGACGGTCCAGGTGTCACCGCTCTTTATGAAGTCGCGTCCGCCGCTCACGGTCATTTCATCGCCGATTGAGACGGGTGACGATGATGTCGCCGACATGGGTGCGCTGCCCGGCGCGCCGGGGTGCGGCCTGGCGGGTGTCGACGGTGCCGGTCGCGGTGTGCCAGACCTGGGCGAGCCGGTTCAGGGCGGTCCACGGTCGTCGTGTCGGCGGCCGTCATCGGCGAGGTGATCCCCTTGCCCAGGTCCTTGGCCCAGGCGTTGAATACCGCGTCGTACATCGCTTCGTAGGTTCCGGCGACGATCCGGCCCTTGCCCCGGTACCGGTCGAAGACCGCCCGAGTCTCTGCGCCGTCCCGCAGGACCAGGGAGGCATCGGCTTCCCCGGGTACGCGGAAGCGGTGCAGCTGGTCGAGTTCCATCGCGTCGCCGACCCGGGCGATGGGCCGGCAGGCTGCCCCGCCCCGGCCTAGATGGCGGCGAGCTGGTGCGGGTCGCCGAGCAGGCGCACCACCGCCCCGGCGGCGGACGCGTCGGCGAGGACCCGGCCGAGCAGCAGGATGTTGGCCATACCCGCCTCGTCGATGAGGACGACGTGGCCGGGACGGTAGCCGGAAGTCCTCGTCCCCCGTCTTTCCGTCGGTGGCGCGGCCGCAATGGCGCAGCCAGGAGCCGCGTGCTGATGAGCCCGCACGATCGTGGAGTCAACCGAGACGGCCCAGCTCAGGTCCTCCTTCGCTCGCCCTGGGCCACCAGCGCGGTGAACACCCGCTCCCGGGTGCCGTCGACGGCCCACGTCCGCAGCCGGTTGTAGGCACCGCGCCAGTTGCCGTACCTCTGCGGAAGATGCACCCACTCGCGTTCCGGTCTGGACCTTTAGGCGATCGCGTCAAGTCGGCACGGCGCCTGGGCCGCCCGGCGGCGAGCCGCTCGACTGCCGACTCTCAGGGCAGGGCTGCGGCGGGTACGGGTGGCTTGGCCCGGAGACGGACCGCATCCTGGCTGGGTGGCGCGCCGAACATACGGCGGTACTCGCGGCTGAACTGTGAGGAGCTCGCGTAGCCGACGGTGTGGCCGACGCCGGTGACGTCGGAGGGGCGGCTGGCCAGGAGCAACCGGGCTTCCTGCAGGCGGATGCGCTTGTGGAACTGGATGGGGCTCATTCCCGTCACGGCGTGGAAGTTGCGGTGGAACGCGGACACGCTCATACCCGCTGTCTGTGCGAGGTCTTCGACCCGGAACGTCTCCGCGTAGTGCTCTCGGATCTGCCGGACCGTCCGGCTGATGTGGGCCAGTCCGCTGTCCGCCAGGCCGAGCTGCCGGATGGCGGGGCCTTGCTCGCCGCGCAGCAGATACCAGAGGATCTCCCGTTTGACCAGCGGGGCGAGGATCTTGCGGTCGGCGGGCCGGTCCAACAACCGCAGCAGCCGGACGATGGCATCCAGCAGTTCCGAGGGGGCCTGGCTGACCGCGATGCCGACGGGTGCGGTGGGTGCCGGGGCAGGCAGGTCGCGGGGGTCGGCGTCCAGGAGCAGCTGAGCGATGTCGGCGGGGTCGAGGGTCATACCGAAGCCGAGGGTGGGCTGCCCGGTGTCGATGACGTGGCCGGTGACGGGAAGATCGACCGAGCTGACGAGGTACTGACCGGGTCCGTATTCGTACAGGCGCTCGCCCAGGGCGAGGCGCTTGCCGCCCTGGGCGATCACCGCCAGCACGGTGCCGGACATGCCCGCGGCAGGAGCGCTGCGCTGGTCGAATCGGCACGCCTGAACACCATCGATCGCTGTCGTGAAATCGGGGCGCGCATGCCGGTTCAGCAGCTCGCGCATCTCGTCCAGAAGCATGCCTTCACCCTTGCACGGACCCGTCTCAGCCTGCTGTGTCGCAGCAGGATCGGGAAAGGGATGTCATCGCGGGCGCTTGGTCAGAGGTTCTGGCCGCCCGAGACCTCGATGTCCTGGCCGGTGATCCAGCGCCCCTCCTCGGAGACCAGCATGGCCACGACCATGCCGATGTCGTCGGGTTCGCCGATCCGGCCGAGAGCGAACGTCTTCGCCAGGTCCGGAATGATCTCGGGGTTCCTTGCGAAAGCGTCATCGGCGAAGCGGGTGCGGGTGGCGCCGGGGGCGACGGAGTTGACGCGGATGCCGCGAGCGCTGAACTCCTTGGCCATGTAGCGGGTGAGGACCACCATGGCGCCCTTGAGGGCCGCATAGACGGAGTAACCGGGCACGGTCACCTGGGGCAGAGTCGAATTGCTGGTCAGATTGACGATGGCACCGCCGTCGGCCAGCAGCGGCAGCAGGGTCTGGGTGAGGAAGAACGGCCCCTTGAACAGGCCGTCGGTGAGCTTGACGAACTCCTGCTCAGTGGCCTCCTCGATCATCGCCCTCCCGGCGAAACCCGCGTTGTTGACCAAGTGGTCGAAGGAGTTCCGCTGGAACGTCTCACGCAGGGCACCGGCCACCGCCTCACGGAAGGCGGGAAAGCCGGCCGTGTCGCCGATGTCCAGGCGCAGCGCCACGGCGGTGCCGCCCGACTGCTCGATCTCGCGGACGGTGTCCTGGACGCCCCGCTCGTTGGAGTTGTAGGTCAGGATGACGCCCGACCCGCGCCTGGCGATCTGGACGGCCGCGCTCTGGCCGATGCCGGAACTGGCGCCGGTGACGACGGCTACCTTCATCTGGTGTGCCTCCTGGGCATCCGGAGCCCTGAAGGCTCCGTACGGAATGTGACACCTCAAGCCAACCGCGCCGCCGTCCTGGCGAACAGAAAGATCCTCCCGACCTCTTGCCCAATCCTGCTGCCCTCCTGAGCAGCGCCGGTACGGGAGCGCGCCGAGCGGTTCGCCGCCGTGCTCGCCGAGTCCCTTGCCGGCCGCCGAATGCTGTGCGACCTGCTCAGCGCCCAGGCCGGCGTGCTGGAGCACAACGTGTCCCCGGAGGTAGCCGCCCGGTACAAGAGAGCGGCCATCGACAACGTGGCCGCGCTCGCCGCGCCGGCCCGGGCCAAGCTGCCCGAACTGGGCAACCAGGACTGGAAGCTGCCGGCGGCCACCTTGGTTGAAGCGCCACATCTACTGGTCTGGCAGCTTCGCCTGCTGCGTCGCAGCGAGGTGTGAGCACGTCGAAGACGATGCCGCTGTAGAAGGCTGTGTCGGCGACGCGCGGCCCAGCCCAGGGCCAATCCTTCCCCGATCCGAGGAGCGTTCCATTGGCTGGAACACCCGTTGAGCCGCTCGGCCGTACGGGCTTGTCTTGAGGAGGTCGTCCTAGGCGGGCTTGTCCCTCGTCAGGCGTCGTAGGCGGACTCCGACCAGCACGGTTGCGAACTGTGCCGACGAAAGGGCGACTGCAGTTACTGGAGGCACGCCATGTCCGACCTCTTCGTGCTCGACCTGTGGCGGCCGGTGCACCGCGCCCCTGGGAGGTTCATCCGCGCGGCCATGCGCTGGCACTTCGGCTCGGTCATCGGGTCGGCGTCCTGGTTGAAGCGAGCCCCCGCCCTTCCCTTTGACCCGCTGACCGACGTGAAGGGTGTTGAGGATCTCAGGCTGGTCCCGGACCACGTCGACGAGCTGCGGCAGGTGCCGGTGGGGGACCTGGCGCCTCGGAGACTTCGCGGCCACCGCATCGCCGGGGGCTGCGACAGCGGCGGTACCACGGGCGCTCCCGAACGGCTGCCCGCCTACGGCGAATGGCTGGAGCATGTCGTCTCGTGGATCGCCGGCGCCCTTGAGAGAGGGGGCGTTCTGGTGGAACAGGCCGCCGGCATACTGCGCACACAGCAGGTCGAGGTGCTGGTGGCCACCCCGCCACTACTGGAGCGGATGGTCTGCGACGACGCTCTGTTGGAACTGCTCCAGCGCCAGGTCAAAGGCGTGGTGTGGGGCGGTGCGCACCTGGACGCCGACAGCCGGGAGCTGTTGCGCAACGACATACTCGCTGGGACCCGTTGATGGGTATGTGCGGCAGCACCCTGATCCTCGGCACGGCCCCGGCGCCCCGTGTGTCTTCGACCCGCCCCCCCCAGACACCTCATTCCTCGTGGTCGATCACGAAACCGGCCGACCGGCCGACGAAATCCTGTGCCGCGGGGACCTCGCCTTGGTCTACGGCGGCCAGGGAATGATCGAGAAGTACCACAGCGACTTCGGAGTGCTGCCCCAGGGCCCTGGCCGCTCGACGATCCTGATCACCGCCGGCGTGTACTGGCACACCTATCTGGACACGGTCGTCAGCTCGCCAGATCACCAGAGGACGATTCGAGACCGGAAGGTGGACAAATGAGCAACGAGGCCGTGTGGGTAAGGGGCGTGACGGGCATCCAGCTGCACCACGTCACCAATCTTCAAGATGCCCGGCGATTCCTGGGCAATGCCATCATGGCGCTGAAGGCGGCGCACGTGAGAACCGGCGACGCCAGGTTCTCCGGCTTCGCCGAGCAGCTCAAGGGCATGCTCGCCCAAGCGGGCACCCTGGAGGGCGAGGCCCGGGCACGCATGCAGCAACTGCACGCCATGGACCCCGAGCGCTTCACACGCTGCCGGGAGGGCGAGGAGCCGTGGCCGGACGAGCTCCAGGCGGGTTTCGTCCCCCGCCACACCTGCCGCGACAAGTGCCTGTACCACGACCATGAGGTGCTGGACGGAATCCTGCAGTGCACCTGCGGCCGTCCCCCGTGCCGCGGCTGCGCGATCGCTGGCACTCCCTGAGCGTGCGCCCGTGCACGCCCGCCCGGGCGACACAGGCGATGCAGCGGCGAAACGACGACGGGCTCGATAGCGCACAAGGAGCCGAACCATCATGTGGGAAGAGGCATAGCAGTGCCGAAGCGATACGACTACGTGGTGGTGGGGGGCCGGGAGCGCCGGCTGTGTGATGGCCGGGCGGCTGTCGGAGGATCCGGACCGCAGTGTGCTGCTGATCGAGGCGGGCACCGCCCACTGCCCGGAGGAGAGCCGTGTCCCCGCCCGGCACGCTGGTGGCCGGACTCCACATGGCCAGGCAGATCGGAACGACGGCGCCGTTCGCCCGCTGGGGGGCCACGGAAGTGACGCCCTGTGTCGCCGAGGACGACGCCGACGGCTGGCGTGCGTACGTGCGTCGTAGCGCGAGTACCCAGTCCCATCCCGTCGGCAGCTGCCGCCTGGGCACGGACGAGACAGCGGCCGTCGACCTGGAACTCCGCGTTCGTGGAGTACGGGGCCTGCGCGTCGCGGACGTATCCGTGATCCCGGCCATCCCATCCATGAACCCCAACGCCACCGTCATCGCGATCGCCGAGCGCGCCGCGAGCCTCCTGGCCCGGAATACCTGGCGGGAGAACGCGGCCTTGGCGTAGTGACCGGCGACGGGAGAGCGGGTCGGTGCCGGGACGTTTCGATCGGCTCCGGCACGTTGCCCTCCGGATCGGCCGCCGTAGGCGTAACGCACGCCTCAGTGACGACGGGTGCAGGAGGTGATACGCGAGCAGCGGCGCACTCACCAGTCAGGCCGGCGAACACGGCGTCGGCGTCCGGGATGTGGAGAGCGAGGTGGGTGAAGGTCTGTACGGCGGTGTCAGCGAAGGAATCCGCGTGCTGGAGGCGCGGCTGGAACCGGGTCGTTCGACCAACTCCGCACGCAGGCCGGCCGCGTCACTCAGAACAGCGGTGCAGACGCCCGCCTCGGGCATCTCCGGGCGCTCTTCCACCTCGGTGAGTGCGAAAGCACTGCCGCACCGGATTTCTTGGAGAGAGGTCGGCTGCGGAGAGGCTGACGCGATGGGAACGTGCGGTGAGCACGGCGTCCTCACAAGCGTCGTCCACCGGGCCGTCATCATGGGTGATCTGCGCAATGCGTTGCTGCGCGCGGCTTCGAAGCTGGTCGGCGAGCGGGTCCCGCACAGGTTCAACCTTCGGCGCGGGTGAACCTGTGCGGCAGTGAGGGCTGCTGCGCCGCACAAGCACTTCGCCGACCTGGAGGCACTGCTGGCCGAGCTTGCGGCCAGGGGCCACCGCGAGCAACGGAATGCTTCTCGGCCGCTGGGGCGACAGCGACGCCTCAGCCGAACGACTGGGTCTTTTGTGGCGCGTACGTCCGTTCCGCGCCGCCGAGGAGCTCGCCTTGTTCGTACATCACCTTCTCCGCGGGCCTCGACAAGTCCAGGTTTTCCGAGGTGGCCTCGACCGGCGGCGAGGTGGTGGGCCCTCTTGCTGCCCGTGGCCCGTCGGCTGACGCCGGCCCCTGACGACGGCTCCGACCTACTGCTGCGCATCGTCGGCGCCGCGCACGGCCTTGCGGGTTCATTTCGCCAGGGGCTGTCCGGAGTGTGCGGTGGAGCCCTTGTCGCCACAGAGGAAAAGCGGCCCGCACGGCCCGGGACATCATCCGGCACCGCCGAACGTGAGCGCCGATCAAAAGACGCATACGCAGCACCCGCTGGCTTGTTCTGCTGGCCGGGACAGACCTTGAAGCATCCGGGTCAACGGACTTCCCTGAGAGAAGACGGCTCTTCGGCCGGTAGCTGCAGGGCATCCCGGCAAGCAGTACCGGCGCCCTTCGGCCGGCCGCTGAAGTCGTCATCGCTGGCGGCGGCCCGGCCCCTCTCGCAGTGCCGGATCCTGCCGCGGGCGCGTCAGCCACCCTCACCTTTCTCTCAGGAGCAACGTCATGCATTCTTATCCGTCCACCCTGCTGGAGCCCCACACGTCCCCTTCCCTGCGCACACAACCCCATGTCATCGTCCGAGGTGAGGGGATAACGGTGTGGGACAGCGACGGGCGCTCCTACCTCGACGGCACATCCGGGATGCTGTGCACCAATCTCGGATACAGCCGGCCCCGGCTGGTGCAGGCCGCCGAGCGGCAGATGGCCCGGCTTCCCTTCTTCGCGACCTTCGCTCACCGCACCAACGACGTCACGCTGGCCCTGGCCGAGGATCTCGCCCGGATGTCGCCCATCCCTATGGGCCGTACGCTCTTCGCGAATTCCGGCTCCGAGGCGAACGACAGCGCCTTCAAGCTGGCGTGGTACTACCACCGGTGCCTCGGCCGCCCCGGGAAGACCAAGATCATCTCTCAGGAAGGGGGCTACCACGGCACCACCACGGCCGCCGGGTCGGCGACCGGACTGGAGTCCATCCACAGCGGCTTCGGCCTCCCGCTGCCCTGCTTCGTCAAGGTCCCGTGCCCGGATCCCCTCGCGCCTCAGGCGGAGGGGACGACACAAGAGCAGTACGCGGACCATCTCATCGCCCGTCTGGAACAGCTCGTCGCAACCGAGGGCGCCGACACGATCGCCGCGTTCATCGCGGAACCGATCCTCGGCGCGGGCGGAATCATCATCCCCCCGCCCGGTTACTACGCCCGTGTACAGGAGGTTCTCGCCCGGTACGACATTCTCTTCATCGCCGACGAGGTCGTGACCGCATTCGGCCGCACAGGGTCCATGTTCGCCACCGCCGAGTTCGGGCTCAGGCCTGACCTGGTCACTCTGGCGAAGGGGCTCTCTTCCGCTTATGCACCGATCTCCGCGGTCATGGTGGGGCAGCGGGTCATGGACACCATCGCCGAAGGCTCGAAGGGCATCGGCGCCTTCGGTCACGGCTTCACCTACTCCGGGCATCCGGTGGCCGCGGCCGTCGCGCGCGAGGCCCTCGCCGTCCTCGTCGACGAGGACATTCCCGGTCACGTACGGGACACGGCACCCCGGCTCATGGATTGTCTCGACGTCTTTCGCGGTACGGAGGCCGTCCGTGACGTCAGGGGCTACGGTTTCCTCGCTGCGGTCACTTTCACTGCGGGCGTCGACGGCAGGAGGGAAGGCGACATGGGTGCGGCCGTCATGGCCAAGGCCGTCGACAACGGTCTTCTTCTCCGGGCCATCGGCGACACCGTCGCCTTCGCACCGCCGCTGATCACCACCGCCGAGGAGATCACGGTGATGGCGGACCTGTTCGAGAAGTCCTATCGCTCGGTTCTGGCCGAGCCACGTGGCGTGTCCCGGTAGCGCCGACGGCGAACGTCTGCCGTCAGTCCCCGAGGCGACGCATGTCTGAGAGGATCCTGGACGCGACCCTCTCCAGAGGACGCTTGAGGGACTCGACCTCCAGGTTGTCCGGCCGAACCAGGGTGACGACGCCGGTGCCACCGGACGGGAGGGAGACAGGCGCGGCGATGCAGTTGCACCCCGGGTGCACCTCCTGATATTCGGCGGCCAGCTGTCCGAAGCGGAGTGCGCGCCAGATCGCGGAGGCCGGGTGGACGGCGGCCAGTCGTTGTTCTGCAGGGGGCATCACGCGGCGGAAGTGCGGTCCGAACCAGCACCACAGGGTCTCCAAGGTGTCCCCGGACTGCCGGTGCAGTAACAGGGTCGCGCCGGTGGCCTGTGACAGGGCCTGCAGTCGCGGACGCGCAACGAGCGCCTCAGGCGAGGGCTGGTGCGCCGGCCGTGCGAGATCGCCGAATCCCGGCGCGAGTGCCCACTTGTGATCGCGACGCGTCACGATACCTTCCCGGGCCATCTGCTCCAGAAGCCTGTGAGCGGTGGTCTTCGGTATACCCACCACTGACGCCAGATCCGTCACGCCGACCGGCCGCTGCGCCTGGCTCAGGACACGTACGAGCGCGAACGTGTTGTGCACCACTCCAGCGGGCGTTGCTTCCTCGCTTGTCACCGCGGGAGCAGCGGTGGGGTCGTCGGTCATTTCTTCGCTCTTCCGACGGTTCCTGACTCTTCCGACGTCGGCCTGTTCGCAGGAGGCGGGTGCGGCCAAAGCACACCAACCCGGTTCTCCTCGGCGCCGACGTCGAGTCTTGACACACGTGAGAGGTTAATGGAATGCGCCCCGGCGGGCGAGGGGGGCTCTTTTGTGTTCTTTAGAACATTCCGAATCAATGCGGAATCAATGCGGGATCACTATCGAATGACCCGAAATGGCGGTCGCTGAGGGTGCGGGAGTCGACACTGACTGCCATATGGAGGGTTCCCCGACATGAGGTCGGCGGCCCGTTCGGCGATGGCGAGTACCGCGGCGTTCGTGTTGGCCGAAACGATGGACGGCATGACGGAGGCATCTGCCACACGCAGACCGTGGACACCGTGAACTCGCAGCTGGTCGTCTACGACGGCCTCTTCATCGCTTCCGATCCGACAGGTACCGGCGTAGTGGAAGTAGGTGGTGAGACTTTCATGCACATGCCGGCGCAGGGCTGATGCGTCACGCAGGCCGGGGCCGGGAAGCACCTCGGATCCCCGCCACGCGGAAAGAACACGCGCCTCACCGATCTCGCGGGCACGTTGCAGACCCAGTACCAGGGCCTCGACGTCGCGACGGTCCTTCAGGTAGTTCGGGTTCACCAGCGGTGCCACGCCAGGCTCACGACTGGCCAGGCGCACCCACCCCCGACTCCGCGGCGTCATGAGGCTCACGGCGATCGAGTAGCCCTCCGCAGGCCCGCGCAACGCGGGACTGTGATACGGGAGCGTTATGAACAAAGCCTGCAGATCGGGCCGGCCGGTCAGTTCACTGCGCAACAGGACACTGGCCTCGCCATGGTTGTTGTGGCTCACCGGGATCGGTGTCGCGGCGCTGTAGACAATGCTGGTCTGCGGATGGTCCTGGAAGTTGGCTCCCACTCCGGGAAGGTCCACCACCACGTCGACCCCCACGTCCCGCAGATGCTCCGAGGGCCCGATGCCTGACAGCATCAACAGATGTGGTGAACCGATCGCCCCCGCCGCCAGAACCACTTCGCCCGAGCAGTCGACCGTCACCTCTTCCCCGCCCTGGGAGTAGCACACCCCGACGCAACGGTCACCCACCATCCGAAGACGATGCACGAAGGCATCGGTGACGACGTCCAGGTTCGATCGGCACAGCACGGGCCGCAGATAGGCGTCCGCCGCGCTCTGCCGGTGTCCTGCGACGATGGTGAGATCGTGAAGACCCGCTCCCTCCTGCAGACCGCAGGCAGGATCGGTGGCACGCGCATGTCCGGTCTCGACGGCCGCTTCCACGCCTGCCACTGATACCGGATGGGGCCGGGACGCCGGCGCCACCCGCATCGGCCCGTGAATACCTCGCACGGACGGATCGCGCCCCTGAGTGCTTTCGCTGCGCCGGAAGAAGGGCAGCAAGTCCGCGAATGACCACCCCCGGGCGCCCGCCTGACCCCAGGCGTCGTAAGAGGAATGGTGCCCACGCAGGAAGACCATTCCGTTGATGCTGCTCGAACCGCCGATCCCCCGCCCCCGGGGCAGCGGATACGACACACCCGTGGCCGCCTGTGTCACAGACACATCGTTCCAATCCGCGGATGACCCCATCAACGACACCCATGCCCGCGGCGTCTGCACCGGTGCCTCGAACTCGGCGCTCCCCGCCTCGATCAGCAGCACTCGCACTGCCGCGTCTTGCGACAACCGAGCCGCGAGCACACTCCCGGCCGTCCCCGCGCCGACCACCACATAGTCATAACCAGTCACACGAGCCATGATGAAAGGACCCCTTTCTGAAACGGTCCTCTCGATGGAACCCCCCGGGCCCGTTCGTCCCCCAGGCCTGTGCCATTCAGCGGAACAGCCTCCCCGGTCCGCTTGGCCGGTCTCTGAGCGGCGCGGCGGCCCACGACCTTCCTGCGCTGACGGCCTGGCCGGTGTCCCGGCGCGGCACGAACAGCGCGTCCGTCTCTTGAGGCGGCGACGGGCGCACCGGGGGCAGGCGACGGGGTGCGCCTCCCGGTCGTCAGCCGAGAGGGAAGGACGTGGCCGTGAGCCGTTCGGAGAGGTCCCAGAGCTCGGCGGCCAGGCCGGTGTCCTGGGCGGTGGCGCTGCGGGAGACCAGGGTGGGCCGGCCGCGCTGTCCGCCCCGGCCGTCGGGGCCGACGTAGCTCGCTCCGGGCAGGTCCCGGACGGCCGCGAAGAGGATCGGCTGTGCCCCGTCGATCCCGCTCTGCATGACGAAGCGGCCGGCGATCGCCGCGACCGCCTTCATCGCCGGACCCAGATGCCGGTTCAGGCCGGTCGTGGCCGCCCCGGGGTGTGCGGCCAGGGCTCGTACGTCGGAACCCGCCGCGGTCAGCCGGCCTTGCAGTTCCAGGGTGAACAGCAGGTTGGCGAGCTTGGACTGGCCGTAGGCGGCCGAGGAGCGGTAGCGCCGGTGTTCCCAGTTGGGGTCGTTGAGGTCCAGGGCGGCGCTCTTGTGAGCGTTGGAGGCGATGGTGACCACCCGGTCGGTGATCCTGGGAAGCAGCAGGTTGGTGAGGGCGAAGTGGCCCAGGTGGTTGGTGCCGAAGTGGGTCTCGAATCCGTCCGCGGTCCGGCCGAGCGGCACGTTCGCGACACCGGCATTGTTGATCAGGATGTCGAAGGGATGGTCGACGGACGCCGCGAACGCGCGGACGGACGCGAGGTCGGCCAGGTCCAGTGGACGCAGTTCGGTCGAACCGGGCAGTTGCGATGCGACCGGGCGAGCACGGGTGACGTCTCGCACGGCCATGATCACGTGGGCCCCCGCCTGAGCGAACGCACGAGTCGTTTCCAGGCCGATACCACTGTTCGCGCCGGTGATGATCACCGTGCGTCCGTTCTGCGGCGGGATCTGGCCGACCGTCCAGGGGGCCGCGCTGAGGGAGCTGGTCATACCCCCAATGTATTCACTGGGTACATTGTAGTCAATGAACACATTGAGCTAGGGTGACCCCATGACCGAGGCCCGTCCCTACCACCACGGCAACTTGCGCAGCACCCTCCTCCAGGAAGCGGAAAGCGTTCTGGCAGAACGCGGCATCGAGGGCCTGTCCCTGCGCGAACTGGCACGTGCAGCAGGGGTGAGCAACAGTGCCCCCCGCCGGCACTTCGCCGACAAAACGGCGCTGCTGGACGCGCTCGCCGAAGAGGGTTACGAGCGGCTGGGGCGCAGACTCGACGAGGCCCTGGAGGCCGCCGAGGGCGACTTCACCCAACGGCTCGCCGTCTTCGCCCGGACCTACGTCGAGTTCGGCATCGAACACCGCGCGCTGCTGAGCCTGATGCACCGCCCGAAGACCGAACGCAACGCTCGCCTCCTGGCCGCCAACGACCGGGCATTCGCCGCGCCGTTGCGGCTGCTGGCGGAGGCCCGGGACCGGGGTGACATCGAACCGGACACCAGCGGCCGGGTCGACATGACTCTCCTGACACTCCTCCAGGGGCTGACCGTGCTCGCCTCCACGGGCATGCACGGCAACCTCCCCCTCGACGCGCTCGTCACCGGCTGCGTCGAGACACTGATGTCCGGTTTGCGCCCACGCTGATCCGGCCCGCACTGGCCTTCCTCACGGGACCACGCCGACAGGAGGCCAGGCACATGGCCTTCGCTCAGGAGATGGCCGTCGGGGCGCTCACGCGCCGCCGACGAAGCTCCGTGGTGATCGGGGCGGAGCCGACGTAGGACTACCGGACGCGACCGCATTGGACGGCGAGTTGGTCGTATGGGAGGCCAAGCGGCTGGCGTTCGAACGGCTGCAGGGCCGCTTGCGAGCCCATGGAGCCGGAGCAGCCCGGCCGGCCGGTGAGTGGTCAGCTGACTTCGTCGCCTTCGACCTGCTGCGTTTGGAAGGAACGGACATCACCCGGTAGGCCTACCGGTGCCGGCGTGCCGCCCTGGAGGGGATGTTCCAGGAGCGTGGGCTGGCGGCACCGTGGGCGCTGTGCCCGTCGACCACCGATGCGGACACGGTGCAAGTGGCTGACCGGGAGGGCCGTCGGGGGTAGAGGCTGTCGTGCACAAGCGGCTGGACCGCGTCTTTGAGCCGTCGGTGCCGGGTGGCGCGAGTCAGTCCGGGAGACGAGTGAGGCGATCGTCGGTGCGGTCACCGGCTCCCTGACCGCCCCCGCGGACCCTGCTGCTCGGGCGATACGACGACGAAGGCCGCTTCCAGTACGTCGGCCGCACCACGCCCCTCGCCCGCTTGGCAGGCGCGACGGTCGCCGGCCTGCTCGGGGCCGGGCTACGCGAGCATCCATGGACGGGATGGTCGTCGGGTGGGGCAGCCGGGAACAGCTGGACGTCACGTTGGTGGAACCGGAGCTGGTGGTGGAAGTCGGCGTCAACCGACAAACGCTGTCGCTTGAAGGGCTCCGGCACGACTTCCGTGAAGCGGTCATGATTAGTGATCAGAGGGTATTGCGAGTGTTTCGAGTATCTGTCGCACTTCCTGGCGCCACTGGTCGGCGTCGGCGCTGTCCACCCAGCCGGTTGTCACTTCTGATCCGTCCTGGAGAACCCGGTCCAGTGCGAGTATCGCCGACGCGCGAAGCCCAGCCGGAAGCTCGGGCAGTGGTTCCCTGGGGCCGTCATCGGGGTCAATCACAATGGGGCTGTCCGGCAGGGCGCTGGCGACAAGAGCGCCAGCGGCAACGGCTTCGACCCCGTCTCCGCCATCGACGCGCTCTCCCCAGTCGGTGACTCGCTGGAACGCCCGCTTTAGCACGTCGATGACCTGCTGGGAGGTGAGCCCCTCGAGTTCATCGACGAAGTCTGCGGCGAGGTCGCTGTCGAACGGGCCGGTCCCCCACGTTCCCATGCATGGCTCCTGATACGGCTGTCTCGGACGAAGTCATAGTTCCAGGAGCCACTGGGTTTCCCCCGGGCCCTCGGCCACCCCGACCTGGAGAGCTCGAAACCAGGTAGGCAGTAAGGCGTCGTACGGCACGGCCGCCGAACAAAGCGGGCGGCCAGCTCACAGACGAGGCGGTCCGGGTCCGGGACGTGGATGTCGTCGGCGCGGCTCTCTGCATCCGGGCCTTCGCCTCGGCCTCCGGGCTCGGCGCGCTGCCCAGGGCGGAGGCGAACTCGGCGCGTGGCCAGCTCGGCACGCTCGGCGTACTCGGCCCGGGTCGGGATGCCCTGCGCGAGGTCCTCGACCAGGGCCCGGATGGTCGTGCCGTGCTCGGTCGCCAGCAGGCTTGCCCCGCCCACGCGCGGAAGGCCGCCCTCGCGGGACGCCCCGTGTCCGGGTGCGCCTTCCGTACGCGGTCGGTACGCGAGAGGTGCTCGGTTGATACGAGCGATGTGCTGAGGAACGACCTTCGCGGCGTGCCGGCATCCTTCGGTGCGCCGCGTCCGGACCGGGGCCGTGACCAGGGCTGCGCACGACCGATGCGCCCAACGAAAGGTCGGTACGGTCGGGTGTGCGCGAACAGTCATGGATGTTGGGCTCACGCCGACCCACAGTGAGGCCGCATGTAGGCGCGGCCTCGTTGTTCGTCCGCCCGCACCGCGCATCCGATGGCGCTCTCGTACGGGAATGAAGTGGTGAGGGTCCGGGACGATGCGCCTGGGCGAGCGCTCGTGACCTGAGGGAAGAAGGGAATCGTGCGCTCCTGAGCCCCTGCACCAGGGTCTGGGGGCTCAGCCCTCCCCCTCAGTCCGGTACACCCATGGGCCCACCGACATCCGCACCGTCCGCCGCTCGGCACGGGCCCGCGGAGGCCGGGGACGCCGTGCCGGACTCCACTGGGACGCGCTTTGCTGTGCAGTGCCGAGCCAGGGCGATCACCTCTGGGACCGCGCGGTGCGGTTCCTGACAGCGACTGAGAGGCACCAGCATGGCCAGCGGAACCGTCAAGTGGTTCAACGCCGAAAAGGGCTTCGGCTTCATCGCCCAGGACGGCGGCGGACCGGACGTCTTCGCTCACTACTCCAACATCAACGCCTCCGGCTTCCGCGAGCTGCAGGAAGGCCAGGCAGTCACCTTCGACATCACCCAGGGCCAGAAGGGTCCGCAGGCGGAGAACATCACCCCGGCCCGAGTCTGGACGTCATCCGGGTCCGGGGAGAGTGTTCCCGGGTCCGGATGAGGCGGCGAACACACGGGCCGGCTGGCGTTTGAACGTCCGCAGCCACAACCGGCAGGCCCGCCTGCTGGGAGACGCCAAGTGGCTTCGGCACGTCCGACCTCCACCTCGCGCTACCGCCGTCGACACCCTAGGGATCGTGGCCGGCCCGAAGGCCTCTAGCAACGGAGGCTACGTTGAGCCGACGCTGACCGACCTGCGTACCGGACGCACCTACCATGAACTCCCTATCCACGACTTGACGGACGGTGCCGATACCTCGATCAGCCTGCCTGTCCCGGACGGGGACTGGATAGGAGGCTTCATCCGTGGTCACCACCTGACCATCGAAAACGGCTCCCTGCGTCAGAGCCTCGATCTGCGCCCCGACACTCAGTTCCCCGCCCTGTGCGCGGCCGCAGGGCGCGAATACATCGCAGGTGAACGTAAGTTACTTCCGAAGGTAACTCCGTCGAAGCCACCCTGCGCCTGACAGGCCCCGCAGGCATCATGTGCCCTACGGACGCCCCAACTACACGATTAACAACGGCCAACGGCTAACTGGCCGTTCTCTATCCGGCCGTGTGCTTGGGCTGGTTCGAACGGTGCCCTGCATTGAGCGCGAGCTGCTCCGTCCAAGTGCGGGCGATGCCCGCGAGTACGGGGGGAGTCCCGCGGGGTCTACTCCTCCCGTCGTGCCGTGACCAGGCCCGTTTCGTACGCGGCGATGACCGCCTGGGCCCGGTCGCGGACCCGCAGCTTGGCGAAGAGGGCGGTGATGTGGTTCTTCACGGTGGAAGTGCTCAGCCCGAGCCGGTCGGCTATCTCCGCGTTGTCCGAGCCGCCGGCGATCAGCCGCCACACATCCCGCTCACGGGGCGTGAGCCCCTCGGCGGCGGACGGCACGGCGGGCGCCGCCCGGCGGTCCGGGGCCGTGACGTGCGTGGAGATGAGCCGGGTCAGGAGCCTCGGGGCGAGGATCGCCTCGCCGTCGCGGACCACGCGCAGGGCGGCGACGAGGTCCTCGGGCGAGATGTCCTTCGGCAGGAAGCCACACGCCCCGGCTCTCAGGGCGCCCACGACGTGTTCGTCCATGTCGAAGGTGCTCAGGGCCAGGACCCGGCAGTCGGGCAGTTCGGCGGTGAGCCGCTCGGTGGCCGCGATGCCGTCGAGGACCGGCATGCGGATGTCCATGACGACGACGTCGGGCCGGTGCTCGTGGGCGAGGCGGACCGCCTCGGCACCGTCCGCGGCCTCGGCGACGACCCGGAAGCCGGGTTCGGGGGCCAGCATCAGGGCGAGGCCGCGGCGGACGAGCGGCTGGTCGTCGGCAATGAGGACCTTCACCGTCGCGCTCACGCGTACGCCTCCTGACGGTCGGCGGGCAGGGGCAGACGGGCGCGGACGGCGAACCCCCCGCCCTCCGGCCCGGCCCGCAGGGTGCCGCCGTGGAGGGCGATGCGTTCCCGCATGCCCATGAGCCCGTAGCCCGAGCCGCGTGCGGCGGGACGGCCGGGGCGCGGGCCGTCGTCGGTGACCGTGACCTCCACCTCGTGGACGGCGAAGGTGAGCCGCACGTCGACGTGCGCGCCGTCGCCCGCGTGCTTGCGGGCGTTGGTGAGGGCTTCCTGGACGATGCGGAAGACGGCGAGCGAGATGCCCGGCGGGAGTGACCGCGGGTCGCCGTCGGTGGTGAGGGTGGTGGGAAGGCCGGCGCGGCGGCTGTCCGCGACGATGCGGTCCAGGTCGCCGATTCCGGGCTGCGGCGCGGTCGTCTCGCCCTCGTCGTTCTCGTCGTCGGCCCGTAGAACATCGAGCAGGTGGCGCATCTCGCGCAGGGCGGTGCGGCCGGAGCCCTCCAGGGTGACGAGTGCCTCGCGGGCCGTCTCCGGGGACCGGTCGAGGTTGGCGCGGGCGCCTCCGGCGAGCAGCTGCATCGTGGTCAGGTGGTGGGCGACGATGTCGTGCAGTTCCCGGGCGATGCGGCGACGTTCGTCGGAGACGGCCCGCTCGGCGAGCAGCCGCCTTTGGGCTCGGGCGTTGCGCTGCCAGCGGCCGACCACGGCCGCGGCGCCGGCCACGAACAGCGCGGACACGGCGTTGGGGACGAAGTCCATCAGAGAGGGCGCAGGCAGTCCCGGGCGGACGAAGTGGAGGACTGCGACGCAGCAGGCGGCGGCCGCCGCGCCGACCGCGGCACTGTGGCGGCGTATGGCGGTGTAGAGGGCGACGACGGTGACGGCCCCGTAGTGCTGGCCCACGGAACTGGACCAGGTGAGCGCCACGTTCGCCGCGAGGGCGCACGCGAGGACGCACAGGGGCGCGCGGCGGCGCGCCAGCAGGAGCAGCGCGGCGGCGACCGTGATCAGGCATCCGGAC
Organism: Streptomyces sp. Ru62; assembly: GCF_002920615.1. Taxonomy (GTDB): domain Bacteria; phylum Actinomycetota; class Actinomycetes; order Streptomycetales; family Streptomycetaceae; genus Streptomyces. Next base: position 27,775 of record NZ_PQSU01000038.1, on the reverse strand, counting down.
AGCGGTACGTATCCCCGGTCCATCTGGCTGGTGACGGTGAAGCCCACGAGGTCGACGGCCGCGGCGCCGACGGCGACGAGTCCGTCGTGCTGGCTCCACAGCGCCGTCCTTCCGCGCCGGCTCCCCGTCCCGGCCCCGCCGGGGAGCCTCCCGGTCATGGCGTCCGGGAGCCCGGGGCGGGACGCGCCGGCGCCCGCCCCGTTCCATGCCCGGTCGGGGCGCGTTTCGTCCGCGCGCCGTCCCATCTCCGCCTCCCCTTGTGCGTCCCCGCTTTTGCTCGGGTCGCCGTTTGCGCCCCGATGACCTGCGGTTCGTCCGCCCAGTCTCCCATGGTGCCGGTGCGGCGGGGCCGTGGCGTCGGGACCGGGAGGGAGCCGTGGCTGGGAGCAGGCTCCCAGCCACCGGACGGTGCGGGCCCGTGCTCCCAGCGGGTTTTTCGTCCCCAGCTCCGAGGTGAGGGCCGCGCGTGGCTGATGTGCTGGAGACGTGCCGGAACGACCCGGCACAGCGGCCGCCCCGGACGGCAACGGTTCCGCGGCCCCTTCGCCCTTGGACCTTTTGGAGGACTCCCCCGTGATCCGTGCCCTGACCGGTTTCTCGACCCGCAGACCATGGCGGGTCATCGTCGTGTGGGCGGTGCTCGGCATCTTCGTGACGCTCATGGGCCAGGCGCTCGTCTTCCGCGTCACGCACACCGACAGCGCCGGTTTCCTTCCCGCGGAGTACGACGCGGCCGCGGCGCTGCGCGTCGCCCGGGAGGAGTTCGGCGCGGAGCCCGATGCCGACGCGGTGACGGTGCTGGTGGCACGGCGCGACGGCAAACCGCTGGAGGACGCGGACAAGAAGCGCGTGGAGGCCGTGGCGCGTGAACTGAGCGCCACGCGCCTGGAGATGCCGTGGACGGAGGAGCAGATACGGGGGCTCTCCGAGGACTACTCCCAGGTCCCCCGCGTAGCACTGGTGACGACCGCTCCCGACGGGTCGTTCGCGCTGCTCGGCGCACGGCTGCAGGGCAACTCCACCGACCCCGGCATGCAGTCCGTGTACCGGGTCTTCCACGACCGCACCGAGGAGGAGTTCGGCGAGGCGGGGCTGCGTACGGGGTTCACCGGGGGCCTGGCGGACGTGGTGGACCGCGCCGACGCGGAGGAGACCACGCAGATGATGGTCGGGCTGCTGGTGGTCGGGCTGATCGTTCTGGTCAACGTGTTGGTGTTCCGCAGTGTCATGGCCGCTTTCATCCCGTTGTTCGCGGTGTCCGTGGTGGGGGGTGCCGCCGTCGGCACGGTCGTGGGGGCGGCCCTCCTGACCGGTTTCGAACTCGACCCGGGCACCCCGGGCATGATCAGCACCGTGCTGATCGGCATCGGCGTCGACTACTTCCTCTTCCTGTTGTTCCGCTTCCGCGAGGAGCTGCGGCGGCGACCGGAGGAAGACCACCGTGTGGTGGCTGCGGACGTTTCCGGGCGGGTGGGCACGGCGGTGACCTCGGCGGCGCTGACGATCGTGGCGGCGTTCGCGACGCTCGGGGTGGCGACGTTCGGGCAGTTCCGGGTGCTCGGGCCGTCGGTGGCGGTGTCGGTGCTGGTGATGCTGGTGGCGAGTCTGACCCTGATGCCGGCGCTGCTGGCGGTGACCGGCCGGAAGATGTTCTGGCCCTCGCGGACCCTGTCGGAGACGGCCGGGCGGCGGCCCGGCTCTGCGGGACGTACCGGCGAGTTGGTGGCACGCCGCCCGGTGCTGGTGCTCGCTGCATCGGTGGCCCTCCTCGGCGCGCTGGCCGCAGGTGTGGCGGGCGTCCGCATGGACTTCGGAGCAGGCGGCACACCCCACGAGACGGCGGCCGCCGCGACGGCGCGGGAGATCGCCGGCGCCCTGCCGGCGGGGGTGTCCGACCCGACGACGGTGTACGTCACCGCCGACGACGGCCGGGTCCTGGATGCCGCGGAGCTGGTCGTCGTGCAGCGGGCGCTGTCGGAGGTGGCCGGAGTGGGCGAGGTGGCCGCCCCGGTGTTCGACGCAGACCGCACCGCCGCCCGGCTGGACGCCTACCTGACGGTGGACTCCCAGTCGCAGCGCGCCCGGGACCTCGTGGCGGGTCCGGTGCGCCAAGCCGTGCGGGGGGCGACGCCCGCCGGACTCACCGCACACGTGGGCGGCACGGCGGCCGTGTTCGCCGATGTGGCGACGGCGGTCGACCGCGACCTGCGGACCGTGTTCCCGCTGGCGGCGGCGCTGATCGCGCTGATCCTGGTGGTGCTGCTCCGCAGCCTGGCGGCGCCGGTGGTGCTGATGTTCGCGGTCGGGCTGTGCTTCGCGGCGACGTTCGGCGCGTCCGCACTGGTCTTCCAGCACCTCGGCGGCGAGGCGGGCGTGACCTTCGTCCTGCCGCTGGTGCTGTTCCTGTTCGTGGTGGCACTGGGCACCGACTACAACATCCTGATCAGCGACCGTCTGCGGGAGGAGATGGCCCACGGGGGGCCGGCCCGCGCCGCCGTGGCCCGCGCCGTACGGCACACGGCGCCGGCCATCGCCACGGCCGGTGTGGTCCTCGCGGCCTCATTCGGCAGCCTCGCGGTGAACGCGGATCCCGGTACCCGTCAGCTGGGCTTCGCCATGGCCCTGGGCATCCTCCTGTCCGCCTTCGTCGTGTCGCTCCTGCTGGTCCCGGCCGCGGCGGCACTGCTGGGCCGGGGAATGTGGTGGCCGGTGCGCGCGGGACGGGGCCGGCTGGCCGGCACGGACCGCACCGCCTCGGAGCCGCAGGGACGCCGGACGGAGGACCAGCAGGTGTCGGGACAGTCCTGACGGCGTCCCCCTCGGCGGCATGGCTCAGCGCTTCGCGCACTGACCGCGACACGGCCTCGGCCGGTCAGGACCGTCGCGAACACCAACGGGGCGCGGACGTGCAGGGCCGGCCTGCTGCTCCTTGTGGCTGGCGTGGTCGGTGCCGTCGAGGGTGAAGTAGCGCAGGGCGGTGAACTGGGCCTCGATGCGGTTCAGCCACGAGCTGTTGGTCGGCGTGTAGGCGAGTTCCACGTTGTTGGCTGCGGCCCAGTCGCCGACCCGGCTGTCCTTCTTCGTGGTCAGGTGCGGGGAGAAGTTGTCGAGCACGATCGCGATGCGGATCTTCGGCGGGTAGAGGCTGCGCAGGTAGCGGCAGAACTCCAGAAATCTCGTCCGGTTCTTCTTCGGTTTGATGTGGCCGTATAGCTCGTCCTTGGTCAACACGGGGACAGAGGCGCCCCTCGCCGGTCACGGACAGGCTGGTACCCGGCGCAGGAGGTCTGGACGGGCGTCGGCAAGCGCGAAGACCCGCCTCAGCCCGCTCTCCTCGGCATCCCGCTCGTGCACCGGGCGCGTATCTCACGTCGGCGCACCTGACCTCCGGCCGACGCCCGAAGCACACCTGGGCCCCGCGCCCTCCCCGGTGCGGGGCCCACGCGCTGCGCCAGGTGGAGCCAGACTGTGACGCGGTTGCTCCCCGGGCGCCGCCCGCCCGGCGGGTGCTGGCTACGGTCGGGACGACCTGGCGGAGCTGGACAAGAAGACGCTGGTAGCGGCGCTCGGTGACGACCTGTCACATCAGGGGGAGACGAGGTCTTCCAGTTGGTGCGCCAGATCCGGGCTTGGCTGTGGGATGGCCAGGCCGTCGAGCGTGTCGATGGCAAGGTCGTCGACGGCGTCCCTGACCGCTTCCTCTGGTACGGCCGCGACATCGTCGGGCAGGTCGAGGTGGACGGTAACGCCTCCGGGCCCGAGAGTGCTGTCGAAAACCTCGTGAGCGACGGGGGCGTACTGGAAGGGCTCCGCCTCCAGGACGGTGATCTGCTCCGCCCAGAACTTTGCGTCACGCCACTCCCCGCGGTGCAGGTGGAGGAGGTGCATGCATACCGCTCCGGTGGCCTGGCCGCCGTCGGCGGCGTACTGAAGCCAGAACTGCGCGCCCTCCTCGTAGTCGGCCAGGAGCAGGAGGCAGGCGAAGGCGAAGGCGCCGCCGGGGTCGCGGCAGGCGTCGAAGCGGGTGATGCGGCGGGCGGCTTCGTCGTCGTGGATGACGCCCTGGCACAGTGCGCGCAGGTCGTGCCCGGCCCGCTCGTGCAGCATCAGTGGCTGGTACGGGGTGCGCTGTCCCGGCACAGGGCCGGTCGGGGCCTTCATCCAGTGCAGTTCGCTGAGCTGGTCGGCGATGCGGCGGCGGGATGCCTCACGGTGGGCGCGGGTGTAGGTGCCTTCGCGGACGCGGGCTCGGTCGAGGGCTTCTTCCAGGGTGGGCGGCTGGTGGCGACGCTTCGGGGTCTCACTTCTCATCGTCGGTGTCCTCGCCGAACTGCAGTCCCAGGTCCGCGGACAGGCGGCACTTGGCGGCCCGGCGGGTGGAACGCACGGTCGCCTCGCGCACGCCCATGACCAGGGCGATCCGCTTGGTGGAGAAGCCCAGGGCGAACTGCAGGACCATCACATCAAACTGCCGCTCCGGCAGACGGGCTATTGCCGCATATAGACCCAAACTGTCTTCGAGTTCGGTCACTTGTACTTCGAATTCGGAGCGGAAGCTGTCCAGGATTGGGTCGCAGGCCGCCCGGATCGCGCGTTCGAAAGCCAGCGTCTCCTTGACCGCCGGGTCACGGCCCTGATCGGTGAGTTCGGTGGCGACGCGCTCCTTCAGCAGCCGCCAGGCGCACGCCTCGACGCTCTCGCGCACGGTGACCTGCCGCCAGACCACGGCCAGGAACACGAAGGTCTGGTCGACCAGGCGGTCGGCGGCGAGCTGGTCGCCCAGCTGTACGTAGGCGTACTCGAAGCACGCCTGGTGGTACCGCTCGTGGAAGTCCCAGGAGGCCGGCGGCATCAGGTCGCTGGGCTCGTACAGAGTCCGGTCCGCCCCGTCGTCGGGAGGCTGCCCGGTCATCGGCCGCCTCCGGCGTCGTCCAGACGGGCCGGCTCGGTACGGACGGACGGCTGGTTCTGGGCGAGGAGAGTCTCCGCACCGACGCGGACACCGGCGCCCAGTGGACGCCGTACACCGGCGCGCACATCAGGCGGGAAGGCCCGGGCGGCAGCGGCGGACGGCAGGCGGGTGAGGCGTTCGAGACGAGGATTAAGAGGGCATCTGATCTACGTACTTGGTAGCGGCCGCCCAGCGGCGGTTCCGACCCGCGGCCCCGCTCACCGGATGTGCAGGCCGTCCTGGCCGCCTGCTCGGGCAGTCGGCGCGCAGCTCTTGAAACGGAGGAATACCCCGCCGATGCCGGGCGCCTCTCACGTATGTGCCGTCGTCGACCGTTGTCCCCGACACGGCACAGCGGCTCAGACGCCAGGCTTGCCGGAGGGGGCGTACTGACCGTTTCAGAATGAGCTGGACGTGGGATGCGACATCACGCCTGCTCGTAAGAGCAGTCACAGGACTTCATCCCAGACGTCGCCGCCGTCAGCCCAGGTCCACAGCCATTTTCGTAGTGAGGCGGTCGCATGGCGAAGGCCGTCGTGCGGGCCTTCCCCGAAGGTGTAGCCGTCGGCGTCGTAGAGAAGCACCGGGTTGTCGACTGCGCTCAATGAGACATGCCATTCCATCGTGCAGCCGCCGTAGGTGAGAAAGAGCCACGATGGTGGCATGCCCTCTGACAGGTTGCGTTCGTGGACGCTGGCCGCGCACGGCCAGTCGCGCACGTGCCCTGGGGCCCGGTTGCCGTCGGTCAGGGAGGCAAGCCCGCTATCGGGTCCGAATCCTCCGTTGGCGACCTCGGTGTAGAGGCGCCGAAGCAGTTCGGGAAGACGGCGTCCGATTCTGTGCTCTGCCTTCTCGACGTCTGACAGGGAGATCGGAGGGAACAGTGGCCCACGAGTGGCGTCGGCGTAGTAGTCGGTCACCTCCTCGGTCTCGGCCTTGAGCTCAACCGTCCCGTCACTGCCACACGAAACTATGTCGTCTCGTATCCGCTCCAACCGGGACTTGCCATAACGCTCGATGATCCACGCGACAGGGACGTCCGCGCGGTCGAATCGCAGGCCCGGATCCCATGCGCGAGCCTGCAGAGCTTTGATCAACGCGTCGTCGTCCGCCTCTTGCCTGCTCTCCGGGCTGGGCTCATGGCGGAGTGGCGCAGGTACGCCGTGGGGAGAAGAAGTCACGCGTCAGGAGCCTACTGCTGCACGTCGACTGCCTTCAGAAGCCGTCGGAGGCAGATGATCCCGGAGGCGAGTTCGAGCATGCTTGATGGAGGTCGGCGCGTCGCTCGTAGCAGGTGCGGAGTCGTTTGAACTGGTGGAGCCTGCGCTCGGCCACCCACCGGACCTTGCCCAGTCCGGAGCCGTGGGCGACACCGCGTCGGGCGATCACGGGTTTGATGCCGCGCTTCCACAGCAGGCGGCGGTACTTGTCGAAGTCGTAGCCCCGGTCCGCGTACGGTCGCCGAGGCTTGCGGCGAGGGCGTCCCCGCAAACCCCGGATGGATGGGACCGCGTCCGACAAGGGCAGGAGCTGGGTGACATCGTGCCGGCTGCCGCCGGTGAGCGTGACGGCGAGCGGGGTTCCGTGACAGTCGACGATCAAGTGGTGCTTGGAGCCGGGGCAGGCCCGATCGACGGGCGATGGGGTGAGGTGATCCCCCTGAGATGTCTTTGAGGGCCCGGACGTGCGAACCGTCCACGGCACAGTCGTCCAGGTCCAGCAGGTCGGCGCGGCTCAGTTCGGTCAGCAGGTCGGAGTGCAGGCGTGACCAGACGCCGGGCTCCGTCCAGTCCCGCAGCCGGCGCCAGGCCGTCACCCCGGAGCAGCCCACAGTCTCCACGGGCACGTCACGCCAGGCGACACCGGCCCGCAGCACATACAGGACACCAGCGAATGCAATTCGGGCGGGAACACGCAACCGCCCCGGATGGCGGCGCCGCTCGGGAGCGGGCGGCAGCAGCGGAGCCACCCGCTCCCACAAGTCGTCAGGAACGAGATCAGCACGCACTCCGGACACCCTGGCAACCAAGATCACTAAGCGCAAGACCCGCAGCTCAACTCATTCTGAAACGATCAGTTAGGTCAGCTGGCCGCCTCGGCTGGCGCATCACCAGCAAGGACACGGTGCCAGACCGGCGGAAGCCGTCGGCGAGAAGTCCGGCCTTGTTGCGGCTGGTTGCAAACGGGATTGGTGGGTCGGTCAAGATTGCTCGAACGTCAAGGAGAGCGTGCGTCCCGGAGACCGCACCTCATTGATGTGACGTACATGAGGTGCGGTCTGCAGGACGTCATGTTGCGCGGCGGAGGGGGATGACGACGTTCTCGCCCATGCGCTTGGGGTCGAGCCGGTAGTACTTGATGTGGCCGATTCTCTCGGCTTCCTCGAGCCAGCCGGCTTCGATGACCTCTTTGCGGGTGCGGGCGCGGCGACCAAGCGGGCGTGGTCGCCAGGGAGCTGGCCGATGCGGTGTTTAGTGCGGGCTTTGGTGAGTCAGGCGCCGAGGTTGACGATGTCGCCATCGACGCGGATGGTCGCGCGGGCGGTGGGGGCGCGGCCTGTGCGGTGGAGGAAGAGTTCCAGGAGCTGGACGTCGAAGGTGCGACGGGGCGGCGGGCGAGGCCGAGGGGATCGGTGTCGGGGTGAGGCTGAGGGCGGTCATCAGCTGTTGCTGGCCGGGCGCGAGGGCCTGCCAGGTCGTGAGCTGAAGTCCCGCACGCACCCCGAGGGCTGCTGTCAGTGCCACCAGCGATGATCACCTGGACCGATGCTGACGGCACCCCGCGCGCCGCCGCCGTCGCCTACGACGAGGTCTGCGCCGGCCGGCGGCGGGACGAACTGCAGAAGGTCGGGGCCACCGACATCGAGAGAGTGGACGTGAAGCCCGGCGAGCTGCCGGCCCGCGCCCAGGGGCCCGGCGGCCCGGCAGGCGGTCAGAAGTTCCGGCAGCCGCTGCGACCCATTGAGACCGCCCAGTGCGAGGGGTGCCAGGGGCCGCCGACGGCACTACGGGCAACCCCCAAGATCGGCATGTGCGCGAAGTTGATAACCGAACGCAGCCGCTGACCGCGCGGCGGGGGGCGCCGGCCGTCGGCCGCGAGCCGGTGCGGCATCTCTCCACCATGCTGCGCCATGCCGACTCCCGCCCGGCCCGGACGTCCGCCGAAGCACCCCGGGTCAGAAGAGCCCGAGTTGACCGCGACCGGCTTTACCGGCCGAGGGCCGCCTTGGGGCGGTCAGGTAGGTGTCCGAGAGCGTCCCCCAGCGCTGAGGCCGCAGAATTTGGTTTCCGGGAACGGGCTTCACCATGCCGGTGAGGTGGCCGATGGTGCTTTCGACGAGCGTGGCGAGCGCGGTGGGCGTGATGGTGTCCGCGTCGAGGGTTTCGGTCCAGCCGTTCGGCATGCGACCGTCAGGGTCAGGTACAGCAGCATGTCGTTGGCGAGCCCGACGTCCGGGGTCGCGCTGGTCAGGAACGGCAGCTCTCCGACCTGCGCTTCGACTGAGGCCCCGCGGTCCCCCGTATCTCCGCCCCGTATCCCGGATCTAGTGCGTTCACTCGATGCGCCACCCCGTGCCCCGCTGGCACAGTGTCCGCAGCGCACACCGACTGAAGGACGGAGATCATGTCGGACGTATCGATGAAGGGGACGGGGAAGCAGCCCGCGGGCATCTTCTACACCACGGACGGGGTGCCCAGGGAGCGAAGACGGACCTACTGGCGCGACGCCGTGGCCCACACCTTCGGAGCCGTGGACGTCAAGCTCGCCGAGGAGGTGTTCTCCGGCACGATCCATGCGTCACCGACGGGCCGGACACGGGGCGTCACGGTGGACAGCGAAGCCCTGCAGACCGTGCGCACACCGCGCCTCATCGCGCAGTCCACAGGCGACGACCACGTGGTCGTGATGCTGCTGAGCAGCGGGCTCGCCCGGGTCGAGCAGGACGCGCGCGACGCGTATGTCGAGCCCGGGCAGCTCTTCGTCTACGACCGGGCGCGTCCCATGCGGCTGACCTTCCCCGACACCTTCCAGACGAAGGCCCTCGTCCTGCCCCGGCACCTCCTGAGTCTGAGGGAGTCGGATCTGCGCCGGATCACGGCATCTCCTCTCGACTCCACGACGCCCCTCGGCGCCCTGCTGTCCCCCTTCCTGTCCCGGCTCGTGGACACCGCGGGCGCGTATCCGCAGCGCGTCGGCGACCTGATCACCCGCAACGTCCTGGACCTGCTCACGGTGCTGGCCGACGAGCGACGCGGCGGTGACACCACGGGCACACCGAGCGCCGCCCGCGTGTTGCTGATGCGGGTCCAGGCGTACATCGACCGTCACCTGGCGGACCCAGACCTAACCCCGGAGGCCATCGCCCGGGCCAACCAGATCTCCCTGCGCTACCTGTACAAGCTCTTCCAGAGCGAGGGCACCACCGTCCGCCGGTGGATACAGGGCCGCCGGCTGGAGCAGTGCCGACGCGAGCTGGCCCGCCAGGACGCGGCGAGCCGGACCATCGCCGCGGTGGGCCGACGGTGGGGCTTCGTCAGCGCCGCCCACTTCAGCCGGGCGTTCCGGGCCGCCTACGGGATGTCCCCCGTCGAGTGGCGGTACTCCGCGGCACTCGAGCGTCGTACGCACACGTCGCCAACCGGGCGCCTGGATGTGCTGCTGACTGCGGCGATTCCGGCTACGGCCGATGACGCGACGGTCTCGCGCATGCCGCGCGAGCGCTCTGGGGTCAGGCGTCGTGCGCTCAGAGACAAGACGCCGCGATATGACTCCGTATTTTCGAGGGTCTCACCGCCCATCGCTCACCCGAGGACCTCGCCATGACCCGGCCCACCATCGTTCTCGTCCATGGAGCGTTCGCCGACGCCTCCTCCTACGCCCCCGTCACCTCCCGGTTGCTGAAGCGGGGCTTCAAGGTCGTCGCTCCGGGCGTGCCGAACCGCAGCCTGCTGGGCGACGCCGCATACGTGGCGTCCGTCGTGCGCAACGTCGACGGCCCGGTGGTCCTCGTCGGTCACTCCTACGGCGGTGCCGTGATCACCATGGCCGGGACCGAGGAGAACGTGAAGGCCCTGGTGTACCTCTCGGGGTACGCGCTGGAGGAGGGCGAGAGCCTCGGCGAACTCCAGGGCGGCTTCCCCGACTCGAAACTGGGCGCCGCCCTCGTCTACACGCCGTCGCCACTGGCGGACTACGACGAGAAGAACCCTGACGTCACCGTCGACGTGGACAAGTTCCCCGAGGTCGTGGCCGCCGACGTGGACCCGGACCTCGCCGCCGTGCTGGCCTCGTCGCAGCGTCCGCTGGCGGGTCTGGCGTTCGCCGAGAAGGCGACCGCCGCGGCCTGGAAGACGAAGCCCGCGTGGGCGGTCGTCTCCAGCTCCGACACCACCATCAATCCCGATGTGGAACGCTTCGGTTACCGCCGTGCCGGAATCGACTTCGTGGAGATCGACTCCTCGCACATGGTCATGCTCTCTCACCCCGACGAGGTCGTGGACATCATCCTGCAGGCAGTCGAAGCAACCAAGTGAGTTCCACCAGGTGAGCTCCACGCGGCTCGGGCGGCAGGCCGCCCGAGAGCCGTCCGAAGGCGAGAACTTCTCGCACAGGCCCGGCAGCCGGCCGACACACCCCGGCGCTCACCGGGACACGGGTCGACTGACGCTATTCACATCCGAACATCCGATCAAGCAGAGGAACCAGTAATGAGCACAGTCAGCACGCCGGACGGCACCGTCATCTTCTACAAGGACTGGGGCCCTCGGGACGCCCAGCCGATCGTCTTCCACCACGGCTGGCCGCTCAGCTCGGACGACTGGGACGCCCAGTTGCTGTTCTTCCTCTCCAAGGGGTACCGGGTCATCGCCCACGACCGCCGCGGGCACGGGCGATCCAGCCAGCCCTCGACCGGCCACGACATGGACACCTACGTCGCCGACGTCAACGTGCTGACCGACCACCTGGACCTGCAGGGAGCGGTGCACGTCGGGCACTCCACCGGCGGCGGCGAGGTCGCGCGCTATGTGGCGCAGGCCAAGCCCGGCCGGGTCTCCAAGGCGGTACTCGTCTCTGCCGTCCCCCCGGTCATGGTGAAGAAGGACAGCAACCCCGAAGGCACTCCGATCGAGGTCTTCGACGGATTCCGTGCCGCGCTCGCCGCCAACCGGGCCCAGTTCTTCATCGATGTCCCGGCCGGCCCCTTCTACGGCTTCAACCGGCCCGGGGCCCAGGTGTCCCAGGGACTCATCGACCGGTGGTGGTGGCAGGGCATGATGGGCGCGACGAACGCCCACTACGCATGCATCAAGGCGTTCTCGGAGACCGACTTCACCGAGGACCTGAAGAAGATCGACGTCCCCGTCCTCGTGATGCACGGGACGGACGACCAGGTCGTGCCGTACGCCGACTCGGCCCCGAAGTCCGTTGAGCTGCTCAAGGACGGCACGCTCAAGAGCTACGAGGGTTACCCCCACGGCATGCTGTCGACGCACCCTGAGGCGCTCAACGCCGACATCCTGGCCTTCGTGGAGGGTTAAGGCGCACCGCCCGCCTCTGCCGGGCGACAGCGAGAACCTGATAGCGACACACCATCCCCCGGCAACGCCCATGCGGCCCGTCAGTAGGTGTTTTTGATCCTTGGTCGTGCGGTGGGTACGGCTGGATGACCTGGGTTGTGGGGGTTGGCGGGACGGCTCGGCGGTACTGCCGGGAGTGCGGTGATCCGCTGCCGCAGACGATGGCGGCGGAGGCGGTGTTCTGCTCGGGTCGGTGCAGGTCACGGCAGTGGCGGAGGCTTCAGCAGACCCGCCAGCGGGTGGCTGCGATACAGCGGGGTGAGCAGGCGGATTGCCCGGTTTGCGGGCGGTCGTGGACGGTGGGGGTGGAGCGGTCGAGGGCGGCAGTGTACTGCTCGAACCGTTGCCGGGTGCGGGTCTGCCGCCAGCGGCGGGCATCACGGAACGGCGTTACGGAAAACGCCATAGCCGAACGCCTCGCGTGAATCTCCAACACCCCTGGTTTTGCAGGGTTGTTTGGAGCGATTGGCGAGCGCTTCGAGCGCCCCTGGCTCACGCCCTGCCCCGGCGTGTCGCGCGCGCGTCGCGGTGGATGGTGACCGGGGCCGGCGCCCCTTTGACCGGTCACGTCGTGGTGGCCGGGCCGGACCCGGGCGAGGCGGTGGTCTTCATGACCGACGCGCTGGCGAAGGAGGCCGCCCCGGCCTGACCTGGGCCGCTACTCGTCGACGCCGTCTCTCCCCCGGTGTCCGGCGGGAGGCGCAGCGTCCGACGTGTGTGGTCAGCCGCGGCGGCGGAACAGCCCGCGGAGCTTGCCCGTCTCCTGGTCGTCCTCCGGCTCCCGGCGGCGCGGCGGCCTGGAGACGGGCAGCTCCGGCGGCGGCTTCCTCGCGGGCGACATCATCGGCGTGGCAGGTGCCGCACACGGACACGTCCCCGGCCTTCCAGGCAGTCCGGCGCGCGGTGGTCTCCTCCCAGCGCTGGTCGGTGAACTTCTGCCCGCACCGCTTGCACACCGGCCGCCGCGCCTCCCGCTCAGCGGCACGGCGCCGCTTGTCCTCCACGTCGGCCTGCGCGTACTGGCGGCGGTAGAGGGCGTCGCCGTCGGGGTTGTCGAGCGCGTCGGCCAGGGTCTGTTCGTCCTCGCGCCCCAGGCGCCGCCACACCGCCGCATCCGCGCCGTGCTTCTTCAGCTGCTCCAGGGTGGTGACGACGACCGGCACGGCCTGGCTGCAGTCCTTCGCCGTGATCGCCTTTCGGTAGAGGGTCTGGTACCGGCGCGGAGCCCAGTAGCGGCTGCCGGCCTCCTCCAGCACGGCGACCGTGTTGGCGGCCTTCGCCTCGGTGGTGTCGGCGAACACGAACGCGAGTGGCACCAGGCCCTCCCGGTGGGTCGGCGGGTAGACCCGCCGCCACAGCCGTTTCTCGTGACCGACATCCTCGATCGCGTCCGGCTGGGAGCGGACCAGGTTCACGGTGTGCTTGTCCGCGTCCGGTGCCAGCAGCCGGCCCCACTCCCAATACCGGCGCAGCTTGGCGACCAGGTCGTCGGCGTCCTCGGCGCGGCGGTCGATCTCCAGCAGCATCACCGGCACCCCGGCCTCCCGCGCCCGCACCACCAGATCCGCCCGCTGGACGTACCCGTTGCCAAGCCGGTGAGGAATCTCGGTGGCGAAGCCGAGCCGGTACCCGATCCCCACGTGGTGGAGTTCGGCGGCCGTCGAGGTGACCGCCGCGGAGTGGTCGTCGTAGCTGGCGCCGAGCAGCTCCCCGGTAACCGGGTCGTACTTCTCCTCACGCAGCGCCGAGACCCGTATGCCCTTCGGCTCCAGCAGCTTCTTCGCCTCGCCGTGGCCTCGCTGGGTCAGCACCCACACCGGCCGCTGGTCCTCCCGGACCAGTTCGATCCTCACCAGGTGGTGGTCCTGAAGATCCAGGAGGGTGTCCCGCGTGAGCTTGTCGTGCCGGTTGTCCGGACGGATCAGCTTCCACAACTGATCGGGCGTCGCCCTCTGGAAGATCCCCAGCGCTTGCAGCAGCTCCCACCGCCGGGGCTCTGTCGAATTCTTCCTGTGAGCAGGATGCCTTTGGACATGAGGGTTGTCGGACCTGCGACGGCCCCCTGTCCGGTCCGGTCAAGGGGCTGCTCGGGCTCGTCTGCGGTGCTCGCCACAGGGTGCTCCCAGAAGGTGGGGCGGGCCCATCCCGCCGTTCACCTCATACAGGTGCGGTCTTCGGCTCTCGTGTGACGCCGGCCCTTGAAGAACCTCTCCGTCGTGACCGCATCGTGATCAACCTGAGGGGGGAGAGCTCTCCCCCGTCGGCGCCGGACTCTGTCCACAGGGCCACGATCCGAGCATCGGTTGTCGAGGCTGCCGCGATCAGCGGGGCGGCCCGTACGTTGAGGAGCCGGCATGCCCGACACCACGCCGCTCGCCCCGATGACCCCGCACGAGGCCATCAGTGCCTTCAGCTACCTGCGGGCCGTCCAGGCGGATGACGTCGACGCCGCCCGCGAGTTCGCCGGCGCCGAACCGCGGATGCCCGAGCCGCTCGTCGACGCCGCGACGCGGATCGTCGTCCCGGTCACCGCCCTGCCCGGCCTGGCCGCAGGCGAGCCGTGCGCGGACACCTTCGCCCTGGAGGCCCTCGGGCGCGTCTTCGTGACCTCGCCGAGGATCTGGCGCAGGCCGGACCGGACACGGCTGAGGGCATCGCCCGCGCCGTCATCGACTTCGCGAAGCAGTTCCTCACCGAGGACCACGAGGACATCGCCGACACCCTGCGCCAACTGGAGGCCGTCGGCGTGGGCCAGGCTCTCGATGCGCACCCCGCACCAGCCGGTGCGCACCCGGTGCGCCTCACTGCCGTGTAGGGCGCACCGAGTTGGGCGGCGGTGGCGGGCCTCGGCCCGCCACCGCCTGAAGGGCACCACGTGATCGACTACGGCACCGTTCCCTCAGCTCGTTGTCAGGGCAGCGGTGCCGTTGTCTGCGGACAGGCGCGGCCCAAAATGCATCTGTTCACCGTTGTACCGGCTCCTGGATCCGCTGAGGTACGGCAGACCTGGCTGGGGCGTTCTGGTCGGGGTCGGGAGGAAGGTCTTGGTCCGCGGAGCGTGCGGGGGAGGGTGTCGGAGACGTCCGGCTTGTTCGCGGCTGCTTCGATCAGCTCGGTGATCCGGTCGGCGAAGTCCGGTCCGGGCAGGGGGATGTCGGAGTAGGGTTCGCGCAGCCATCCCGCGGTGACCGCTGTGGAGACGTAGGCCATGAGTTCGGTGACCGCAGCGGGGACGGACGGTGTGTTTGGCGAAGTGGCGCAGGACGCGAAGAAGGGTGGTGGTGGAGGTACTGGTGACCGGGTGCGTGGCGGGGTGCCACCTGACTGTCGGCCGGCGCTCCTGATGCCCGCTGCGGGCGTTGGTCTCGGGCGGGGGCTTGAGGTCGTCGGTCTGTTCGTGCCACCACTGGGCAGTTCCTTGCTCCCCCTGGGCGAGGTGGTGCAGGTAGAGGCAGTAGGCCGCGGCAGGCTGGCCCGCGCCGACGGCGAACTGCCACCACATCCGGGCACCCGGTGGGAGCGCCTGCGCACTCGAGGGGCGGAGCCGAGCGGCAGCGTGCCGCCTACCGCCACCGCTCCAGCCTGCCCGACGTCGTCGACCACGTCATCGCCGCCACTTGCCCCTCGCAGGTGCCCTGAACAGCGCCAGCGGGCGTGCCCACGGGGCAGGCCCGGCCACGGTGAAGCCCGGAGAATGCGCTTCGGGGGCGCGGGCGTGAGCGCCCCGTGCAGGTGGTCCGCCCGAGAAGGGGGCTGATGAATCCGGCGGGCTGCACGGGAGCGACACCGATGTCCACGAGGACCGTGTCTGCCGAGCGAAGCCGCCTGGCGCGCTGGGGCGCCAAGCAGCACGGTGACCTGGTCTACTCCCGGAAGACTTCGACCCGCTGCAGCTCGACGTCCGAGTTGGGGCGGTCCTGCGTGGCGGGAACGTCGGCGATCGCGTGGACGACGTCCTGGCCGCTGACGACCTGGCCGAAGATGGTGTGCTTGCGGTTCAGGTGGGGGCCGGTCCCTCGGTGATGTACCACTGGGAGCCGTTGGTTGCGGGGCCGGAGTTGGCCATGGCCAGCACGCCGGCGCCGCTGTGGTGCAGTTCGGGGTGGAACTCGTCGGGGAACGTGTAGCCCGGGCCGCCTGTTCCCCAGCGTGAGGCCGTGTCCTTCGTGCGGGTGAGGGGGTCTCCGCCCTGGATCATGAAGCCGGGGATGACCCGGTGGAAGAGCGTGCCGTCGTACAGCGGCGTGCCCTTCATCGACTCACCCGAGACAGGATCGTTCCAGTCGATGGTGCCCGTCGCCAGGCCGACGAAGTTCTTGACCGTGCTGGGGGCCCGGTATTCCTCGAGGCGGACCACGATCTCGCCGAGAGAGGTGGTCATGCGGGCATGGAGCTGTCCGCTTCCAGGCACGTCGATGCTGGGGAACTCCACAGTCGCAGGTCCTTCCGGGTCAGGTGGGCAGCATGCCCACAGCGTGCGTGCCGGCGATACCCATGTGGTGCGGGCATCGCCGAGTTGAACGGTACCCGCAAGATCAACCAGGGGCGGTGCCCGTATGTCACCGACACCCAACCCCGCCTCACGCGACCTGGCGGGGCCGGCCCGGCAGCCGGGTTTCCAGGGCGGGCGGGCGCTGCCGGCCCCCGGCCGGCAGCGGCACAGTGGTCGCGGTTCAGGAGAAGACGACGGAGCGCAGGAGCAGGCGGTCGGATGCGCCTGCTCCTGGGGGCAGGGTGTAGTAGGTGTCGCCTTCGCAGTCGGCGTTGAGGAAGACGATGGCGGTGGCGTCCGTGCGGTTCTTGGGTGCCCGGCTGGTCGAGCCTGGTTCGGAGGCCGGTCCTTGCAGGTTGATGCACTGGCCGCTGGGAGGGTCGTTCAGGAAGCCGACGGCTTCGTAGCCGTCGGTGGTGGTGTAGGTGTAGCGGAACTGACCGGTTGCGGCAGAGGCTGAGCCGGGCACCGCCAGAAGCAAGGCGAAAGCACTGCAGGCAGCACCGAGGGCCGCCGTGAAGGAACGAGCAGATACTGGGATCTCTCCTCGTCGGATGCTCATGCGGTCAGTGCCAGCGATGCCCCCGAACGCAGCGAGATAGACGCTTTGTCCCCCGGACGGGGAAGCCGAATCGTTCCCCCTCGCTCAAGTGGCCAACAAGAAGCTGCTGACGGCCCGCCGCGCGGCTCCCGGTGGAAGGAGCAGACCGACGTCCCGCGCTGCTGTCGGCACTTACGTCATCTGAAGCCCAGTCAAGAGCTTCGCCGTGAGTCAGGTGCGTTCGCCTCTCACCTGTCCGCTCCCTCCTCGCGGTCGGCCTGAATCGGCATCCAGCAGTAGATGTCGAGTAACTGGCTACGAAGGTGTGGTCCATCGGATTCATGCGGGCGTGTCGCTTGCAGATGCCAACGGCATGGTGCTCGTCTCCGGCGCCGGTCAGCGTCTGCTTCGGCCTGTGTCTGCCGGAACACGGGTTCATGCGACCAAGGGGAGAAATCATGGCCAACGAGCTGCGCTACGGTGACCGGATCCACCTGCAGAACCTCTTCCAGGGCGACGGCGGGCTACCTCGACGTCAACGGCGGCGCCAGCGCCGGCCAGCAGAACAGCGGCGTCATTCACGACGTCTCCACGGCCTGGGGCCAGGACCGGGACAGCAACAGCAGCCGCTGGCAGATCTTCGACGTCACCGCCTCCCCCAGGACGGACTCGTCCGCATCAACGACACCGTCCAGCTGTGGAACACCTACGCCAACCGCGGCGGCTTTCTGGAGACCAACGGCTCCAGCTCCGCCGGCGGCGCCCGCTACGACGTCGACACCAACACCTACTCCAACCGCGGCAACACCAGCGTCACCTTCTGGACGATCCTGCCCGCCACCTGACCCAACGCGCACAGGACACGGCCACGCACACACGGCACGGCGGCACAGACATCCCACGTCGACCTGCCACAGCCGGTGTGGGCTCGGCCGTACCCGCAGCCCGGGTACCTGACACCGGCAGGCAGGGTGCGCCCGGCGCGCGCCCTGCCTTCCATGTCCGTGGCGGGGCAGCCGTCGCGCTCTACGCACCGGCCGTCCCGCAACCGGAAGGAAATGCCGAGCCGGGGGACAAGGCTTCCGCACCCGGCTCGGTGGTGCAGTTCGAGCTGGGCACGACACAGGGTGTAAACCGGCAACCTTGATGCTCAGGTCCGGACGCCGCAGGCTCGTTCGGCGTCGCAGGACGGGCGTCAGTCGACCAGAAGGCCGGCGCTGCCGGCTCGCCGTGCTGGCGGAGCAGGCCACCCCGGCCTGACCCGGCCGGCGTGTCAACGCTTCGCGAAAAGTGACCCTCTGGCGGTCTCCGAAAATCGACCCCTGGTTGTGTAAGGCTCCGGTCCAGGTCCGGAGACGTTGATCGTCAGCGGCGGATGCCAGAATCCGTGACATGCCAGACGCCGACTACTTCTCTGCCGCCGATGATGAGTCCGCCGTTGCGGTGATCGAGGCTGGCGGGCCGGTCCGTGCAGGGCTGGACGTGATCTTCCTCAAGGACATCGATCCGGTCGATGCCATCGCGCAGGTCGAAGCAGTGATGACCGGCTGCAGTTATGAAGAGGCAAGCCAGCGCCCGAGGGTGGGACAGCTGCTGTCCTCTGAGGACGTCGACAGCCCGTTCGTGCTGACCGTGTCGGACACGTTGTGCGATGTCCTGGTCTCCGCCTCAGGGGATGACCTTGCGGCCGCGGCCGCGGCTTGGTCTGCGGCCGGTGGGGTCCTCGGACTCGATGCGGCGACGGCAGCGGTGGTCGTGAAGGCCCTGGCTGGCCTGGCCAGGCGGGCTCGCGCTGCGGGCCTCCATCTTTATTGCTGGTGGACGCTGTGACGGCTCACTCCCGTCCGGCCCGGTCCTCGGCCAGCAGCTCGTGTCGGGCCCGGGTCCGGTAGGAGTCGCCGGTGAGCGTGAGGACCGCGGCGTGGTGGGCCAGGCGGTCGATCATCCCGGCCGCGACCACGTCGTCCGAGAAGGTCTC
Source organism: Streptomyces sp. Ru62 (assembly GCF_002920615.1). Classification (GTDB taxonomy): domain Bacteria; phylum Actinomycetota; class Actinomycetes; order Streptomycetales; family Streptomycetaceae; genus Streptomyces. The sequence continues at coordinate 9,235 of NZ_PQSU01000038.1, read as the reverse complement.
TCCCCAGCGCCCGAAGAGCAGGTTCGAGGTCACCGTCACGCAGCCCCGGCTCCGCCACCGCGCTGAGTGACTTACGCAACCGCGATGGGCGGGTTGTGTGTGGCCGGGTTTCGGGGGTAGCCGCACGCCTTGGCCGGTGTTGCTCAGGACGAGGGTGACGGTGTGAGGCCAGTAGTGCAGGAGAACGAGGATCAGCCGCTGGCCCGCCGTCCCCTGCTGTCCGCGGTCGCCCTGGAGCTGGAGGGCGGGGAGCGGATCGGTGAGGCCCGGGACGCGGCCCGCCGTTTCATGAGCGACGTGCAGGCCATACACGGGATCTCGGTGTCGGAACGTGCCATGAGCCTGGCGGAACTGGTGGCCAGTGAGCTGGTGACCAACGCGCACAAGTACGCGCCCGGCCCGTGCCTGCTGGATCTGGAGGTCAGCGACGGCGCCGTGGAGATCAGCGTCTGGGACAGCGATCCGGCCCTGCCGGTGCCCCAGGAAGCCGATCCCAACCGGGTCGGCAAACACGGCCTGGAGATCGTGATGGCCGTGTGCCGCAGCTTCGAGTCCGCCGCGAGCCGGTGGGCAAGCGCGTCAAAGCCACCATCGTGCTGGCCGACGATCCCGGCGGGCACCCGGCAGGCCGGCTGATGTAACCCGCCCGGTTACCCAGCTGGGTCCCAACCGGCGGTGCTCCAACCTCCGTGCGGTGATGCCGTGGTGCTACGGCACGGGCGCGGCGGCCCCAGCCGCAACCGGCTGAGCGGTGCCCCGGTCCCCGTCCGTGGCCGCGCCGCCCACCCCACCCGTCCCTTCTCCTTCACTCCGGCCAGGGACATGGGCGAAAGCGGCCGCAACACGACCGGCCCGCGTAGTGACCTGCGCGGACACCGGGACAGCCGTCCGGCCGCGCAACAGCAGGCGCAACCCCAGTCGCAACAGATGGCGCAACCGATAGGCGCACCCCTTGTCGCAACCTCGTGCTCCTGGTCGACCAAGGCGTCCGGTCAGGCGGCCTGGACGGCTCCCCGGGCGCGGGCCAGTTGCCGCAGCTCGGAGCGCGCCGCCGACACCGAGGGGATGGTCTCCCAGTAGGGGTGCCACCACAGCCGCACGGACAGGAGCAGCAGGCGGCGGCGCAGGGCGGTGGTGTCGCGCGGGCGGGATGCGGCGAGCGCCTGGTAGGTGGCGTTACAGGCGGCTTGCGTCTGCACCAGGTCGTCGGGGAAGTCGGTCACGTCCATACCGGCACTAGACTAGATCGTTTGTTTGAATTTTCTGGCATCTCGGGCGCGCCGCAGCCCTCCAACCAGCCGAGGTCGGGGCTGCGCGCCGTGCGAGTGCAGGCGTGGCCCGCCTCCTGGTGGGGCGGCGGCCGACTGGATGGCCGACGCGCTCGGCACGCCGAACGTGCTCGGCGAGAGGGCGAACGTGATGGCCTTCCTGATCCGGCGGTTCGTCGACAGCGGTCTACTGGTCGACGTGAGCACGAGCTGGACGAGACGCTGCACTACCCCGGACAGGTCGCGGAGATCTGCGCGCGAAAGGACCTGGCGGACCTGGTCGCCGCCGACAGCCCACTGGGTGGGCTGCTCCCTTTGGAGGTGCCCGGTTCCCGGGAGGAAGCTGGGTGGGAGGCACGGTCGCGTCCCCGCCCCTGGCCGGCCGAGGGGACCGACTCCCGCGGGACCTCCCGCGGCCACGGCCCACGTATCGAGGAGGCTGATGAGATGACAGGTACGGTCGACGCTATCGTCGTCGGTTCCGGTGTGAACGGCCTGGTCGCTGCCGCCGAGCTGGCCAAGGGCGGCTGGTCGGTTGTGCTGGTCGAAGGGAGCCGTCGGCTGGGCGGCTTCATCGCCACCGAGGAGCGGACCCTGCCCGGCTACCTGCACGACACCTACTCCTCGTGGCACCCGCTGTTCGTGTCCGGCCGGGCCTATGCCGCGCTCGGCGAGGACCTGCACCGCCACGGTCTGGAGTACCGCAACACCGATGGCCTCGTGACGGGCACCGTCACCGACGACGGCCGCGTGGTCCTCGCCCACCGCGACCCCGCGGCCACGGCGGAGACGTTCGGTCACGCGGAGGACCGGGCCGCCTACCTCGCCATGCTGCAGCGGTTCCTCGACAACATCGACGCCGTGGGCGGCATCCTGGGCGAAGAGCTGCGCTCGCCGCGCGTGCTCCGCCACATCGTGAGACTGCTGCGCCGCGAGCGCTTCAGCGGTACCGAGGCATGGCTGCGGGCCACCGTCATCAGCGGCCGCTCGTATTGCCGCAGCGCGTTCCGCGGCGACGAGCCGGATGCGCTGTGGGCGCCCTGGCTGCTGCACGCCGGGCTGTCCCCGGACCACGCCTCCGGCGGCCTGATGCTGCCTGCCCTCGCCGCCACGCTGCACGGTTTCGGCGTCCCTGTCGTGGCGGGCGGCGCCCACGTCTTCGTCCACGCCTTCGAGAGGCTGCTCGGCGAGCTGGGGGCGGACATCCGCACCGGGCAGCCGGTCGAGCGGCTCCTCCTCACGGACGGCAGGGTCACGGGCGTGGTCACCGACGGCGGGACCATCCGGGCCCGCCACGCCGTCCTGGCCTCCGTGACCCCGACCGCGCTGTACGGCCGGCTGCTGCCGCCGGATGCCCCGGTCCCGCCCGCTGTCCGCGACCGGGCCCGGCACTACCGCTACGGACGCTCCGCGATGCAGCTCCACGTCGCCCTCTCCGCCCCGCTCCGCTGGCACGACGAGCGCCTGGCCGGCGTACCCCTGCTCCACCTGAGCGACGGGTCGGCGAGCACCGCGATCGCGTGCGCGGAGGCCGAGGCGGGCCTGCTGCCGCGCAGGCCCACGGTGGTCGTCGGCCAGCAGTACGTCCTCGACCCGCCGCGCGTGCCGGAAGGCGCGGCCGCCCTGTGGATCCAGCTCCAGGAACTGCCGTACGAGCCGGTCGGCGACGCGGCCGGCGAGCTGGACGCGGCAGGACGCTGGACCAGGGAGCTGACCGAGGGATACGTCCGCCGGGTTCTCGAACGCATCGCCCGCCACGCGCCGGATCTGCCGGACAAGGTGCTCGCCTGGGACGCCGTCACACCGCCCGACCTGGCCGCGTACAACCCGAACGCGGTGGCCGGCGACCCCTACGGCGGCTCGGCCGAACTCGACCAGAACCTGCTGTGGCGCCCGGTGCCCGGCGCCTCCCGGCACGCCACGCCCGTGCCCGGCCTGTGGCACATCGGCGCCTCCACCCACCCCGGCCCCGGCCTCGGCGGCGGCTCGGGACACCTCGTGGCACAGCGGCTCCTCCGCGGCACGCGCCGCAGCAACCACCGCTGACCCAGCACCGGCGGATGAGGCGAGCACGCGGCCACCGCGTTGTCCTAACAAGACCCGGTTCGGCCGGTGCTCTGGGGAGCCCGCCACCGAGACGTCTCTCGTTTTTACAAGGAACACGGTCAGACCGGCGATGTATGCGCCACTTCCCGTCATGTTCACCACTGGGGCCCAGCCGAGGGCACGCCTTGGGGTCACCCAGCCTTGCATCAGAGGGGTCCGCCCCGTGTGAGGCCGTTGTCCTTCACGAAGCGCTCGAACTCCTCGATGAGGCGGAGCGATGAGGCCTGCATGGCGGCTCGGGTCATGCCCGCGACGTGCGGGGACAGGGTGCAGTGTGGATTGTCGGCGAGCACTGAGGAGAAGCGCGCTCCCTCGGATTCGAAGACGTCGACTGCGGCCCACCGGGGTCCGGAAGCGGGGTCCCGAAGCGCTCGGTCGAGGGCTTCCTCGCATACGACCCTCGCCCGCGCCGTGTTGATCAGGACCGCGTGCGGCCGCATCAGACGCAGCTCCGCCGCCCCGATAAGGCCTTCGGTCTCGGACGACGTCGGCACGTGCACCGAGACTACATCGCAGCCGACGAGCAGCTCTGCCAGGGACTCCACCCTGTGGCCCGGCCAGCCAGCCGCCCGCTCCCGGGTGAACCGCGGCGACCCGAAGACCCACACCTCGGCGCCGAACGCGCGTACCAGCTCTGCGGTGCGCCGAGCGATGGCCCCAGAACCCACCAACCCCACCCGCGCGCCGTCGAGGCTCCCGGCCGGCAGGTTCTCTACCGCAGAGCTCCACGAACCTGTGCGCAGGTCCCGGTCGCGTCGTGCGACTCCGCGCAGCGCGTCGAGCATGAGCGAGACGGTCAGTTCCGCCACGGCGGCCGCGTTCGCGCCCGGCGTCGTGCGAATCGCGACTCCCAGGTCCTGCGCGGCTGCGACATCAAATGTGTCGAATCCGGCAGCCGCCCGCCCCACCAGGACGAGGCGGCGCTGCAAGCCTTCTGCGGTTGCCCGCTCCAGCACGTTCCCGGTGAGCGGAATGCCTGCCCGGCACTTGAGCGCCTGGTAACCGTGACCTCCGTCCTCCAACTGGCGGACCAGTTCCTCCTCGGAGAAGCCGTTGAAGTCCACGATGTCCCAGTCCGCCTCAATCCGGGCGCGCAGCACGGGGTCGGTCACGCGTCGAAGGTTGACCGTCGGCAGCAGGCCCAGGTTCCCAAGGGCGGTGAGCTCCGTCAGGGCCTGCTCGCCCAAGGCTGGGTCCACGACGAGAACCCGACAGGGCGCGGGGCGGCCGGGCGTCATGCTCACACGCTCCTCCCCGCTGCCTCAGGCTCAGCGACCGTGGTGAAGGCCGGTACCCGAGATCGTCGCGTCCGAGCCCCTCGCTCTGAAAGTCACGCATCTGCCGTGCCGACGTGTTCGGGCCGACGACCGACCCCTTGACGAAAGCCATCTCCACCTGACTGGCCGGAGTGGTCACCGCCCTCGGCTACGGCACGACGGGGCTCTCGGTCGGGCAGCGGGTGTTCGGCATCGCCGACTGGCACCGCGACGGAACCCTCGCCCAGTACGTGGCGATCGAAGCACGCAACCTCGCACCGCTGCCCGGCGACGTCGACTTCACGGTAGTCGCGTCCCTGCCCATCTCCGGCCTGACCGCGTGGCAGGGGCTGTTCCAGCACGGCCGCCCCCAGGCCGGCCAGACCGTCCTCGCCCACGGCGCGGCCGGGGCGGTCGGCACGATGGTTACCCAGCTCGCACGGGAAGCGGGCGCCTACGTCATCGGCACCGGACGCGCAGCCGACCGCGAGAAGGCACTCGACTTCGGCGCGCACGAGTTCGTCGACCTCGAAAACGACACGCTGAAAGACGTCGGCAGCGTCGACCTGGTCTTCGACGTCATCGGCGGCGACGTGCAAGAGCAGTCCGCCGCCCTGATCAAGGCCGGAGGAACCCTGGGGTCCGTCGTCGGCCCGGCCGAAGCACGGCCCGCTGACGGCCTGGCCATCGACTTCGTCGTCGAAGCCGACCGCGCCCAGCTCGGTGAGATCGTGCAGCGGGTGCGCGACGGACGGCTGCGGACCAACATCGGTCACGTCGCCAGCCTCGACGACGCCATCGGCGCCCTCAACCCGACCACGCGACGCCGCGGCAAGACGATCATCCGCGTCCTGCCGTAGATGGCCGTGTCGGAGATCAGGACCATGTCCCGCCGGTCGGTCGGTGGCCGTCCCCTGCCGGCCACCGACCGGCGCCAAGGCCCCGAAACGACACACGCCAGGCACTCGAACCGACCCAGGAGTTGATCACCTTGGACGGACAGGAACTGCAGAAGATCGCGCGCGATCTCGTGGTGAGCGGTGGTTTCGGTTGCTCGGGGCTGGTTGGGCATGGCGGAAACCCGACGCGCGGGCGGGATCCTCCCAGGGTTCTTCGGGTAATGGGTGGAGGGACGGCGCCGTTGTTCTGGTGGCCGGCGGTGGCAGGACCCGTGAGGGGGACGAAAACGCTGATCAGACCGGAGGTCCCGGAGTACTGCCGTTGGATACCGATCGACGTCACACCCCTCTTCAGGAAACCGGTGTCATACCCCATGAGTACGGCGTCTGTGGCACCGATGATCTCGACGACAAGCCCTGGACATCGTCGCGGACCACGGTCTCCTCCCACTCGGAGTAGCTGAGCAGGCGCTGCATACCGTCCGGACTGAGCTGACCGACCTGCACGGCCGGCGTCCATCCGTTCTCCCTCTCCTCTCCGGCGGCACCAGCAGGCCGTCCATACAAAGCTCGAACACGGTTCGACGTGCAAAACGTCCCGCGAGCCGGACACGCAACACTGCTATGTACTCGGACACCGCCTAAGCCTCTGGCGGCGCCGCCCGATCCGCTTCGGCGGCGGGGAGTGCGTCACCTGTTGTGGCGGTGCTCCTGATCGTTGCGTGCGGTGACGGCCGAACCCGTTCCGGCACCGCGACCGAGCAGCGTGGTCTTCAGCACCGCCTTGAGTGCCTTGGGGGGCCGACCAGCATCCCGAGCCGCTGGACAAGTCCTACGTCGACCATGCCGACTACCCAGGGCTCAGGTCGCCTCAACGCGCCGACCGTCGGGCTTCGTCACTGGGGAACCGCGGCCGATAGCTGCGGGAGGCTGCGTGGACCTTGCGGAGGCCGAGGAACCCGAGGACGACCGCGGTCAGGATGGCCGTGGCGACAGCGACCAAGGTCCGCAGTGTGGCCCCGGCGCCGGCGGCCTCGCAGACCACCGCGGCCAGCACGCCGGTGACGACGGAGTTGATGACGCCGACGACAACAGGTGAGCCGGACAGCCAGTGCGTCACTCCGATATGGCGGCGGAAGCTGTAGGTCGTCCAGATCCCTGGCGGGTCGTCGTGGTGGCTCGCGATGAAGTACGGCTCAAGCTCCGGTGCGAGCTCGACGTATGCGTGCCGCAGCCGGTTCATGCCGACGATCAGCCAGGTGTCCTCCATGTCCGCCTCGATCAGTCGGAAGTACGTCCCGAACCCGACGAGCAGGACAACTGGCAGTACCAGCAACGCGAACGTCGTGAACGCGGACCGAACTGGGTCGCGTTGGCGTGTGCCAGGATCACCGGCATGTCTGAGCCAGAGACGACGAGCCCCGAACACGCTGGGCGGACCGGCCAGCTGTCGGTCGTGGCCACCGCCACCGACGGCATCCGCGTGCTGACCCTGGCCGGAGAGATCGACCACCACACCGGCGACACCCTCCGCCAAGCCCTGTACATCTCCCACACGCCCCGCCCCCGCGTCGTGGTCGACATGCGCCAGGTCACCTTCATGGACTCCAGCGGCATCAACATCTTCATCGCCGCCCACCAAGCCCTCAGCGAAGCCGGCGGCTGGTTGCGCCTGGCCGCCATCGGCGAATCCGTGATGCGCATCATCAGCCTCGTCGGCGTCGACGCCGTCATCGACTGCCGCGAGACCCTCCGCCAAGCCCTCACCAACTGACCGACCCCCGGCCCTCTCGAGTACTCCATACTGGCGGGATGGACGCCAAGACCGAGCTGTTTCATGCCGTTCCTGCCGAGGTGCGGCCCTACCTGACGGAGCTCGTACGCCGCACGCGCGCGGTGTGCGGCTCCCGGCTGACAGGAGTGGTCGCGGTCGGTTCCCTCGCGCTCGGCGACTACCGGCATGGCCGCAGTGACATCGACGTCACGGTCCTCGTAGAGGGCCCGCTTGAGGCCGCGACCCTGCGGGCACTGGCCGACGCTCTCGATCACCGGCGGCTGCCGTGCCCGGCGGCTGGGCTGGAACTGGTCGTCTACGCGGCGGACTTCGCCCGTGTCCCGTCCGGGCAGGCCGGCTACCTGCTGGATCTCAACACTGGCTCTCAGCTGCCGGGCCGGACCGCCTTCGACACGGCCGGGGGACCGTCGTTCTGGTACGTCATCGACCGCTCCGTGGCCCATCAGCACGGGATTACGCTCTACGGGCCGCCCGCATCGCAGGTGATCGCGGCGCCCCGGCCGACGGACCTGTACACCGCGATCCGGGCCTCGGTGCACGAGCACAGCGACGGTGAGGGGCATCTCGCCGACAACCGGGTCCTCAACGGCTGCCGCTCCGTGGTCTACTGCCGCACCGGACGCTGGGTCGCCAAACGCGACGCGGCCGGGCAAGTCGCCGCCGCGGAGGAGGACTTCCGTCCGCTGATCGAGGCCGCGGTCCGCAGCTTCGAACGGCCTCGCGCCGCCGCGCTGTCCCTGCCCGGTCCGCAGGTCCGGGCGTTTCTCGGCTGGGTGCGAGCCCTCGTCGACGAGAACGCCGCGGCGGTCGGCGCCTGACAGGGCATTGCCGCGGTGGACGACCAAGAGACCGCGGTATGCCTTGACCTCATGAGGCGCGCAGTTTCCCGCGTACTCTCCGGGCCGCTTCGGGGTGTGGATGCCCCAGCCTTCCCGTGCCATCTTCGAGCGTGCAGGGGTCTCGGAGTCCGGCACCGTCTCCCGGCAGCTCGAAGCTCATACGAGGTAGGGGAACCCCGAACGTGATGCTTGGGGCAGGGGGTGCTGGCCGCAGCGCCGGCTACTGCTTCCTGGCGAAGTTGCCGGTGTCGTTCTCGGTGAGGGTGGCGAGTTTGACCAGGCGTTTCAGCTTGGCGCGGGTGCCTTCGATGTTCTTGGGCAGCAGTTCGTGGCCGAGGATCTGGCAGACGTCGCGGGCTCGGAGGGGGCCGGTGGCCTCGTTGAAGACGGCGAGGATGCGGGGGTGGTCCGGGTGCTCGGGCAGCTCCGGCGCGGATACGGGGAGCCGGTCGGAAAGGCCGGTGACGGTCTTGCGGGTGATCGCGAGGTGCTCGATGTGTGTCTCAGCCTCTCGCAGCCGTGTCTGCAGGGTGTCGATCTGCGCGCGCAGGTCGTCGGCCAGGGCCCGGGCGGCGTCCTCCTGGAGGTCCAGTGCGTCCAGGAGGGGGCGGATGTTCATGCGCTCGCTGCCTCTTCGCGCCAGGTGAGGGCGTTCGCGCCGGTGAGCCGGCGGATCATGACGTGGGACATCGCCCAGTAGACGCGGGAGGCGGACGAGGCGGTGCGGTGCTCGTAGTCACGGACCAGGCGCCGGTGCAGTATCAGGATCCCGTAGGTCTGCTCGACCCTCCACCGCTTCGGATGCGGCAGGAATCGGCGGTGCCCGGGGTCGCGTTCGACGATCTCGACGTCGACGCCCAGGCCGGCGCCGTGTTCTACGACCTGATGTTTGAAGCCCTGGTCGACCAAGGCTTTGCGGACAGTGTCGCCGGTGTGCCCGGCTGGGGTACGGCTTCCGTTCACTCACCCCGCCAACCCCAGCAGACCCCGCACCACGGACCCGTGGGTTCCACCCACACCCCACACCATCAGGCGATCACAGAACGACCCAAAGACTCACGAACCGCCCTCT
>NZ_PQSU01000037.1 GCF_002920615.1 Streptomyces sp. Ru62 | reverse complement strand
CGGTCAGCGCACCCGTGTCACCCGCGGCGGCAGCCCGGCACGCCAGAGTTTCGGCGCCCTCCCGATCCCCAGCCTCCTCCCGCATCCGCACCAACTGGCTCAGCGCACCGGTGTCACCAGTGTCGGCGGCCTGCCAGTAGAGGGTTTCGGCACCCTCCTGGTCCCCGGCCTGCCACCGCAATGCTGCGAGGCGGAACAGGACACTGGGGTGACCAGCTTCGATGATCTGCCGGTAGAGGGTTTCGGCGCCCTCCCGATCATCGCGAGCCAGCCGCATCTCCGCCAGATTGGTCAGGACCCCCAGGTAGCCGGCCTCGGCGAGCTGCCAGGCCAGAGCTTCGGCGCCCTCCCGATCTCCGGTCCTCTCCCGCATCCACGCGAGATTGATCAGACTGGCCAGGGCTAAGTCATCGCCGCCAGTGGCAGCGGCCTGCCGGTGGAGCGCTTCAGCATCCTGCCGGTCTCCGGCTTCCTCTCGCCAACGGGCCAACTCGGTCGACGCACCGACGTGGCCTGCCTCGATGGCCTGCCGGTAGAGGCTTTCGGCGCCCTCCCGATCCCCGACTTCCCCCCGCAGGCGCGCCAATGGCACCAAAGCACCGGTTTCCCCGGCGTCGGCAACCTTGCGCCAGAGGTGATACGCCCACTGCAGGCGCAGCCGACTGTGGGCGGCGGTGGCGAGGTTGGAAAGATCGAGTGGGTCTGTGAGATAGGTGTGAGCGGCGTGCCAGAAGGAGTCGGGGGGGCAGAGCTGTCGGCGGGTGTTGCGGCCGTGCTGGTCGAGATAGTCGGCCAGGCGGAAGACCGGTCCTGACACCGGGACGGCCGTCACTGCGGATGCGGGAGCACCGCCCGGAGGTCGTCGCCGGGGACGGATGGCGGTACGGCGCAGGGGGGCCTGTCCGTGGGCGGGGTCGGCTAGGTCAGCGAAGGCTGCTTCGGCCCAGTCCTCGGTGAGCTGGTCGTAGTCGTCGTCGCTGAGATAGTCGATGGCGGCGTCGATGAGGAACGCCTGCGGGAGATGGGGTCCGACGCCGAGGCGGCGGGCGTCCATGGCTGCCTGCAGCAGGACTCTGACGGGCGGGGTGGCTTGTTCGTAGCGACGTACGAGTTCGGGTGCGCCAGCGAGGTCCTGGGTGACTCGTCCGTGGGCGTGAGCGCGGGTGAGGGCGTCGGCCAGCAACCGGTCGCCGTCTCGGGCGAGGGTGGAGGCGGCACGGAGGGCTTCGTCGTCGAAGGCGTCGGGGATGGTGAGGGTGCGTCCGGACAGCAGTTCACGGACCCGGCTGTGCGGGTCGGGTTGCCCGGGTTGCGGCAGTGTGGTGTACGACTTGGCGTACTCGGGCCACAGGGTTCCCAGGACGAGGACCGGTCCGCGACTGGTCTCGGTGAGCAGTGTGTGCAGTGCGGCCGCGATGCGCTCGCCGACGTCCGAGCGGCCGAGATAGTGCTGGGCCTCGTTGAGCCATACCACCGTGCGGGGCGCCACTCGGCCGAGGTCGGCGAGCGCGGCTTCAACCCGGGTCGGATCGTACGGGTGCCAAAGGCACCATCCCCGCGCGGCCAGTGGCTGGACGGCCTCCCAGCACGCCCGTGTCTTACCGGTCGACGACGACCCCACAAGAATCAGCATCCGGCTGCGGCCCTGCGCTGCCTCGGCCACCGCCCCGGCCAGTACCTGGTCGTGGGCGCGACGGACGTAGGCGGGCAGCACCCGCTGCGCGCGGGAACCCGCACCGGCTGCGGTGGCGGCGGTTCCGGCGGGGTGGACCTCCAGATCGTGGGGGTCCCACTGCCCGATCGGTTTGCCCGGCCCCTCGTGCCGCGCAGGACCGGTCTCGCCCGCCGCCGTCCGTCTCAGCTCCAGCATCTGGCCGGCCGGCAGGCCCAGTTCGCCGGCTAGCGCCGTGACCGTCGCGGCAGAGGGGACGGGGCCGCCGGCCTGGAAGGCCGCCTGGACGGTCGTGCGCGCGAGTCGGGTGCGGGTGGCGAGCTGGGTCTTGGTCAGTCGCTTGTGGGCCAGAGCGTCTTCCAGCCGGTTGCGTAGTTCGGTGAGCGCCGCCTCACGCCCATCGGCATCCCCGCCCACGTGCACCCCCAGTGCTGTGTGTTCAACGGTGTCCATCATCGTCCGGTCGGACCATGGCGGACACCGTTTCGGCGACCTTGGGCCACGTCAACATTCCAGCCTCTACGGGGAGATCGCCGTGAACCGCATCGCCATCGTCCTGCTTGCCACCGCCGTGGTCTTCGTCCTCGCGCTCCTGGCCGCCGCAGCCGCGGGTACGCTCGCCCGCATCGACGGTGCCACGTACCCTGCCGCGCTCATGCGCGCGGCCACCACCTTCGCCGCCGTCCTCACCCTCGCCGCCGCCGTCACCGGAGCACTCGCCCAGTTCCTCCCCTGAGCCTGCCGGCCCGACGGCCAAGGGCCCGCCCGGCTCGGCGAGAACCTGCTCCAGCGCGCACGTGCTGCATCTCCGAGAGGCTGGGGCCCCGCGGTTGCCCGAGCGCCGGAACCATGGCCTCGTCCGGGCGGGAGGCCGCTGGGTGGCTGGCAGCAGCGTCCGGTCCTCGCCTGTCAACCCGTGCTGTCTGGCCCTGTCTCCCGCCGTCAGCCGCGCCTTCGCCGGACTCAACCCCGCCGGCCAATAGGCGCTCCATTCGGTGCTGGTAGCGGTGGAGGTCTTCGGCCCAGCCGGGGACGAGGAGGTACTGCACGGTGCTCAGGGTGATCGCCGCCTCCCCCAGCCGGCCGACGGGGGCGACTCCTCCGGCGCGCACCCACTGGTCCCACATCACGTCGTCCATCAGCTCGGCCAGCACCTCAGGGCCGGCGCGTTCCTGGAGCAGCTTCATGAGGGTGGAGGAGGCCTTGGTGCAGGCGCGGACCGCCTCGCACAGCAGGATGCCGTCCGCGCGTTCCAGGGCATGAACCAGCCCGGGCAGTCCGTTCGTCAGTGGGGAGAGAGCCCGCAGGTCGGTTTCGGCTTCGTCGGCGGCGACGTGAGCGGCGGTCATCCGTTCGAGCTGCTCAGGTGGCCCGGTCCACACGCTGCGCCAGGCGTCGGTGAGTTCTTCGGGGCTGACGTCGGCCATGCCGCCGGTCAGCAGTCGGGCGCCGATACGGACCAGCGTGGAGTCGAAGGGATTGGACACCGTGCGGGGATTGGGCAAGGTGATGCCCTCGGTGGCGGCATGGGCCCGCAGGAGTCCGTCCAGGTCCCGTCCGATGACGCGCCGCCCCTGCAGCAACCGCTCGGCGAGGTCCTGTCGGGCGTCGAAGGCGGCGTCGCTGTCGCCCCGCGGGATCTGGGCCAGGGTGATGCCTGCCTGACGCAGGGGCAGTTGGATGGTCCAGAATCAGGGCCTGGCGCAGCAGTGCGGTGCTCTGTTCAGTGGCGTCGATCGCCCAGAACGTCCAGCCGATCCAGCTGATGCCGCGGCCTGGACAGGAGAGGGCGGCGAGCCAGGCGGCTCGGTGGACGACGTCAGGGCGCAGCACGCTGGTTTCGGGGTCGGTCCACTGGTCGGTGGGGGCCAGCCAGTGCTTGGCGCGCCAGCGTTCGAACTGGTGGGGGGTGGCGGTCAGTCCGCAGCGACGGACCTCGGCGGCCAGGGCGAGCTCCGCGGCGGTGGGCGGGGTGCGGGTCACAGACCCCTCCCGCGGTCCGGGCCGGCGACGGTGTAGACGGCGGTCGCCGTGGTGAGGGCGCTGGTCCACTGCTGGCTCCGGGCGGCCAGCACGGCGGCTGCGGTCACCAGCAGCCACAGCAGGACCCGGTGAGCGGCATCCGGTCCGGGCTGTTGTGTTCTCTTCACGGTCGGGCTCCTTTCGTGCCGGCCCTCCGAGGCGGAGGTGGCGCTTCTATCTGGTCACACCGGCTGCGCGCGGATGGGAAAAACCTCGCGGGGCATCCCGCCGGCTGTCGTCGGAGGTACGCCGTAGTTCGCCGTATGGTGCCGTACCTGACGTGAACGGCCGCGTACTGGCTTCGAGTTGAACCGTGGACGTGGCCCGTGCTTGTCGCATCAGGACGCTGTCGAAGACTGGTCGGTGCCGCCGCCCGCGGCAGCAATCGGCGTGGCTCCGGACTAGGCCCCTGGGGGCGGCAGCTGCTGGGGGCTCAGGTCCTCGCGTACGCGCAGGTAGCGGACGGGATGCCGGTGGCGGTCCTCGTCCACCGCGGTGTCCTTATCTCGTCGACGGCAGGGGCGGGCCGAGAGCCGCGCGTGCCCACGGGTGCAGGTCAGCGGCCCGCTGGGGCGGGCAGGTATCCGGCAGGAGGCAGACCGCCGGGCCCAACGCGATCGAGATCCTGTCGGTCCTCGCCGACGACCTCACCCCCAGTAGGAGGCCACTGCCGGGATGGAACGGGAACGGCTCACCCGCCTCGCAGTGCCCTCCCTGGGATACCTCCGCCCCGGTCACGAGATGGCGGACGCACGGGAGATCGTCCTCACGTTTACCCTGTGGGCGGGCCCGCATCTGGCCGCGCTACTTGACTACGACTACGGGCGGATCCACGCCTACACCGGCGCCCGGAACTGATCGGCAACGACGCGCCACCCATGCGCGGCGGAGCCAGTGCGATAGCGGTCGAGGCGGAACGGCTGATCTGAGGAGCGCTGCGGCCAGTGACCGGCCGGGGCCCGGCACCAGGCAGGCCTGGTCGCCCCTCTGCCGCGCGGTACCCGCCCCGGCGGGGAAGCGCTGCACGCCGCGACGGCCGCGAGAGCGGAGGAACGGTGACGCCGTCGGACCGGCGCCGGTCGGAGGGTTCCAGGGCCGGGGGCCAGGGAGCGGGCCTTGGTGAAGTGGGGACTGAACTCTGTGATCGGCACGTGTGGTGTCCTGTCTGTGCGCGACAATCGGGTCTTCGGGCGTTGTGCCCGGTGGGCACGATGCACGGGGTGGGTCGATGGAAGACGTACGGGAGTTGGTGGCCGAGTACGGTCAGTGCCACAGCACTGAACTGTCCGAGTCGGACAGGCACCGGCTCCTGGGCGAGGTGGTTGCGGCCCTGATCCGGCGCACCGATGAGGAAGCGACGGTGGATTTTCGCGCGCCGGGTGAGCCGGCCGTGTTCTTCGAACTCGCCGGACGCGACTACGCGGTCACCGTGGTGTCGGTCTCCGGACTTGATGTGGCCAAGGCCGCCCGGGCAGCCGTGCGGGCACGGGAGCAGCGGAGTCTGGGGCCGGGGGTGCGCTGGGTTCTGGTGTGCGCACGGACTCCCGGCCGTGCGGTCGACGATGATCTGCGGGCGGTCGTGGGCGGGCAGGGCGTGCTCCTTGACCAGGACCACTTGGAGGCAGCCGTGTGTGGGCTTGCCTCGCTCGCCTGGCTGATTCGTGCCGCTTTCCGCACGCCGAGGCCGCCGTACACGCCGCTGCACGAACTCCTGCTGCAGGAACCGGTGGAGGCGGCTCCGCCGTTGTCCCTGCCGTCCCGTTTGTCCGGCCCGGTCACCGTGCCGGTCCGGACTGAGCCGGGTATCACTGCCTCTCTTGTTCTGGCCGGGCAGGACTGGACGTCGCGTCCGAGCGGGCTTGCCTTGGAGTCGCCGGAGCGGGCGCTGGTCACCACCGAGTCGGGGCTTGCGGAGGTGAATCTGCGGCGGGGCGGGCTGCGGTGGCGGCTGTCGCTGCCGGGCGTGCACGGCGCCGCTGTCGTGTTGCCGGACGGAGCCGTGTTTGTGCTGTGCGGGCCGGCGGTGGTGATGTGGCATGGCGGCGTGCTGCGGGCGGTGGGCGGCGGGTTCGAGACGAATGCCAGCCTGCTGACGGGTCCCGATGGAAGTGTGTGGGTGTTGTCCGGATCGGGGGCAACGTTCGGCGCCAGCACCGGCTCTACCCTCGCACTGACCCGGCTCGGCGACCGGGCAGGCGATCAGCAGCGGTTCGCCATCGCCTTCGACGCGGCGGTGCGGTCGGCCGCCTGGCTGGACGAGCGGCGCTTCCTCCTTGCTGCCGGCGGGCACAGCGCCGTCGTCGACCTCGCCGTCGGCACGAGCGCCGGCGGGCGCGAGGACTGGACGGTGACTCCGGTGTCCTACCCAGGGCACGTGGCGCGCGGTGGCGGCGATGCCGTCCTGGTGGCCGGGCGGGCCGGTTCCGGCATCGGCGTGGAACTGCACACCCTCGACGCTGCGGCCCGCAAGAGCGATGCGGCCGCCGAGATACAGCTCGGCGAGGTGCTGGGCCTGGCCCAGAGCCCCGAGGGCGGGCCCGCCTACCTGCTGGGCGCACTGCCGACGAACGACATCGGCGCCATCCACCCCGTCCTGATGAAGATCACCGGCCACTTCCCTGCCGGATCGCCCGTGGTTGAGGAGCAGGCGCCGGTGCACGCCGCCGATCCCTACGCCGAGGTCCGCCGGCGAGCCCGCGGCGAGCGCGACGACTACGCCCTGGAGAAGTTCCCGCTTCCGGGCGGCGCCGAAGGCGGCATGGGGATCGTCCACGAGGCCCTCCACAAGCCAACGAAGACCGTCGTCGCCTTCAAGAAGCCGAAGTCGCTGCGCGAGAAGCTCACCGCGCGAATGCGGCACGAGGTCGAGGTCGCCCAGCGGCTCGGCGGGAACCGCCACGTCATGCCGGTCCTCGACTTCAGCCCGCGGGGCGAGTGGTTCGTCATGCCGCTGGCCCAGGCCACCGCCGAGCAGCTTCAGCCGGAACTGCAGCACGACGGCGACGAACTGCGGGCCCTGGTGGACGCGGTCGCGGCCGCGCTGGCCGACGCCCACCGTCTCGGGTACCTGCACCGGGACATCAAGCCGGCCAACATCCTGCACCTCGACGGCCGGTGGGTTCTCGGCGACTGGGGCATCGTGCGCCGCCCTCACGGTCAGACGACCACCCCTGGGCGCACCGGCCGGGAGATCGGCACGGCCGAATTCCGCGCTCCCGAGCTGTCCGTCGATCCTCACAACGCCACTCCCTCAAGTGACATCTACAGTCTGGGTAAGGTCATCGGCTGGCTGCTGACGGGCACCGAGCCCGAGGCCAACGTGCCGCTGCTTCCGCCGCCTGGCAGCCCCTGGCGTGCGGTCGTAAAGCAATGCTCTTTCCGGGAGCCGTCGAACCGGCCGCAGACCATCGAGGAATTCCTCGACCTGGTCGAGCGCGAGATGGCCGCGCGCCTGGAGCTGCCCATCGCGCGGGCGCAGGAGCTTGTGCAGAAAGCCGAGGACGGGGACACCGAGGCAGCCCGTCGGCTGCTCGCGCTCGCCGCCGACCACGGCGGCGACTACGAGTTGTACCTGGATGCCCTGCCGCGCCTGGACATGGACCTCGCCGCACCGCTGCTGCTCGCCAACACCGAACAAGCTCTCACCCTGGTCGCGGCGATGACCGGGCACGTCGACGGAGACGGCACCGGCTGGCCGCACTACAACGAAGCCAAGAGAGCCATCGCATGGCTGCGCGGGGTCGCTGACCACGCCGCCCGTGAAGAGAACTGGGATCTGATGGAGGAGGCGGCCCGCGGCATGTGCACGTGGGACGCGGCATCCAACGAGTACGACCAGCAGGACGTAACCCAGGATTGGCTGCGCGCCTTGCGTGGCCAGGCCGCTCAGATCCTCGCCGGTGCGCTGCGGGAGCACCCTGGAAGTGCGCGCTACTACTACAAGTTGGCCAGAGAGCGCTCGGTGGACATGGCCATCCGCAGCGCCATCGCCGCCGCGACCGACCGCTGATCGCAAAGGACATCGGCGCCAGGCACGGTCGGGCGCTGAGGAGGAGGCGGCGCGTGTGCCACACCGGTGGAACGCGCTCGACGACGTGGGGGGGGGCTGGTTGTGGGGGCGAACACGGCGAAGGAGCACCACTTGGTGCCGCAGTACTGGCTGCGGGCCTTCGCCGAGGACGGGCACGTCCTCGGACGGCGGCGCGGCGGCGGGGAGCATCGCACCCCGGTGCGGCGCGCGGCCGTGGCCCGGCACTTCAACACCGATCCCCTCGCCGAGGGCGAACGGCGCGTGGCTTTGGAGACCTATCTGGACCGGCACGTCGACGGCCCGTGTGCGCCGGTTCTGCGCGCCTTGCGTGAGGGACAGTGGCCGCTGGACGAGGCGCGATACGCGGTCGCGCTGGACGCGCTGGCCTGGCAGGTGGTGCGCACCCAGGCGTTCAGGTCCTTCGATGAACAGGTGGGCCGGCATCTGTTCCCGGCCCTGTGGGCGCTGGAGGCAGTGGGGTACTGCGAGGAGCGGCTGGGGCGGCCGCTGTCGCAGGCGGAGCGGCTTGAGGTGTTCTGGACGGCTGTACGGACGGCGCCCGACCCGTCGTTGATCGCTGACCCGCGCTCGGTGCTGCGCGCCATGATCCGCGCCTTCGAGCGCACCCGCGGCCTTCTCGCTGCCCCGGGCCGGCGCCTGGTACTGCTGCGCTCGGCGGAGCCTCGGCTGGTCCTGGCCGACAGCGGAGTGGCCCTGCGTCGCAAGGACGGCACCGTCAGCCTCACTCCCCCGCTGCTGCCCGAGACGATCGAGGTCTTCGCTCCGTTGTCCCCGACATGCCTGCTGATCTCCACACCTCGCGCGCACTACCGCCCGGAGCAGGGCCTCACCCGGAAAATCGCCGCCAAGGCCAACGCCGGGGCAGCAGCCTGGTGCCAGGACGCCGTCTACCGGCTGCCGTCCATGCCCTGGCCCGCCCACCTGCCGCTCGCCGAGACCGCGCTGGAGGTCCGGCCTCCGCGGCTGTCTGCGGTACCCGCGCAGCAACCGGCCGGCCCCGCACCCGCCCACCCCGACATCCGCCGCGGTGAGCTGCGTACCCTTTTGGATCAGCTCAGTCATGCACCCGCAGATCAGCTTCCGGGCTCGGGGACAGACGGTGGGAGGTGAGTGTGGCCTTGCTGGCCGCGCCGGTATGACGGCACGCCCGGGGCGAGACGAACGCGCCGCGTGTCCGCGCCGTCGCTGCGTCCGTCACTGTCGCCGAAGCGGACCCGCGGCGCGAACGCGGCGGCGTCCTGGGCGAAGGCGGATCTTGGTCAGCACAGCGGGTCCCAGCAGCGTGTCAGCGCTGCCTGGCTCGGCGAAGGTGCGGGGGCAGCACGTCGAGGGTGTGTCGAGTTGGCTCACACGGGCCCGAAGGGCCGAGGCGCAAGGCCCGGAACCTGATGGGAGGGCCGGGGTACCTCGTTGCTGGCGCAGTCGCGCGCAACGCGGCCGACCGCGACCTTGGGCTGAGACTGCGCAACCGCCCGGCCAGCGCCCCCTGGTGGGAAAGGACCGCCAGCGACCGCCTCTACTGCCACGTATCCCGACGACGTCCACCGGTTTTTCCTATTTGGTCTTGTCGGTGGGGTTCCTAGGCCGCTTGTTCGGGCGGTAGCTAGGCCCATTCATGATCACCTGGTGGCTGGTGTTGATGAGCCGGTCCAGGAGGGACTCGGCTACGACGGGGTTGGGGAAGAGGGGATACCAGTCATCTGGGGCTGGCACTTGTTCCCCGTGAAGAGTTTCTGCTGCCGCCTGGCCGTATCCCCTTCCCGCTGCCCTCGTTGATTCTCGTGGCGGCACGCCGGTTTTCCAGGTGCTGCCTTAACTGTTCAGGTGCGAGGAAGGTGTGCCGGTGGCCGAGGCGAGACTGCAGGTCATCGCGGGCGGGGCCATCCCGCAGGAGCCGCTGACGACGGATCCGTGGCAGTTCCAGACCGCGTGCGTCGATGCGTTCGTTGCCTCGTGGAGGGCCCGTGGGTTCAGTCCGGTGACCATCGACAACGACATCGGCTTGCTGGAGCGGACCCTCAAAGCCTTGGGTCGGCCCGCGTGGGAGGTGACGCCCGAGGACATCGACCGCGTGGTCGGGGACCTGGCGGTCCAAGGCCGCAAGACATCCACCCGGCGCGAGTATGTGCAGATCTTCAAGGGCTTCCACCGGTTCCTGCAGGCCCGCAAGGCGGCCGAGATCGAGGGCGCGTTCGGCGACCGCAGGGTCTGCCCGATCGACGAGTTCAATGCCTCCCGTCACGTCGGCGACGATTCCCCGGCCCTGTTGCCGCCGCCGACGCCGGAGCGGGTGGGCGAGTTCTTCGACTTCATGAAGCGGCGGATCGCGACCGCGAGGAAGTACGGACCCGCCGCGCGGGACTATGCGATGTTCCGGACGCTATATCACGCCGGGCTCCGCTCGGAGGAGGCATCACTGCTGGAGAAGCCGGACCTGCACTTCTCCCGCGGCCCGTTCGGCAAACTCCATGTCCGGTTCGGTAAGGGCGCCCATACGTCCGGACCACGGCCGCGGTGGGTGCCTATGCTGGATGGCCTCGATCTGGTGCTGCGATGGTTCCTGGAGGACGTGCGGCCCAAGTTCCCCGACTCGCCGGTGCTGTTCGCCGACGAGTCCGGTGGCAGCCTCCATCGCGGGACCATCCGCAACCGCCTGCGCTATCTGATGGAACTCGAAGGCCGGCCGGCGGCCGAGAGGTTCAGCCCGCATGCGTTGAGAAGAGCGTGCGCGACCCACAACTACGAACGGGGTGTCGACCTGGTGGCGATCCAGCAGATGCTCGGTCACTGGACGGTCAGCTCGACCATGCGTTATGTCCGGCCGTCAGCGACATTCATCGAGGATGCCTATCAGCGTGCGGTCGCCAGCACTCTGGCCGAGCTGAGCGGGAAGGACACCACAGCGTGAAGATTCAATGGCGGCTGCGGATGGCCGCCGCCCAGCGCGAAGTGTGGACCGGCACCGAACTGCGGCGGCTGCTGGCCGAGAAGGCGGGCCTGGAGCTGTCCTCGGCGTCGGTGTCCGCCCTGTTCACCAAGGAGCCCTCGCAGGTGAAGATGACCACACTGGCCGCGTTGTGCACCGCGCTGGAGTGCACCCCCAACGACCTGATCGAGGTCGACACCACCCCCATCGAGCGGCCGATCGCGCCCCCTCGCCCGGTCGCCGACCTGCCGCAGGCCGCCTCGGCCCGGGGCCGGTCGATGCCGCCTCTGTGACGGCAGGCCGGGATGGGCAAGAAGCAACGCGACTGTGTCACCTGCGGCGAACCGGTCGGCTATCTCGACCGCCAGCACTGCTGGCGGTGCTGGCGTCGTATGAAAGAGGAAGCCACCAAGGCCCCTTGCCCCTCCTGCGGTCTCGACCGCGTGCTGCAGAACGACACCGGCCGGTGCATCACCTGCTCGCGCGTCTGCAAGGAATGCGGTCACCCGGTCCGGTCACCGAAGAACCAGCTGTGCCGGGAATGCCGCCGCAAGGCCGGCCTGCTGGCTGGCCAGCGGGCGTGCCCGCGCTGCGGAAAGCCAGGCTATCTCCGCGAGAAGACCGGCTGGTGCGGTCACTGTTCACGGCCCCGGCCGGAGAAGAAGCCGCCGAGGATCTGCAGCGAATGCGGGCAACTCCGGCGCCATTCCGGGCTGGGGCTGTGCTCAGCCTGCTGGCAAAAGCACCCCGGCCGTCCCTTCATTCGCGGCGAACACCTTCGGGAACGACTCCACGACCCGCCCGAATGGCTCGCCGATTTCGTCACCCAGGTCGCGGCCCGCCACTGCGTCGCCAGAGCCTGCGGCTTCGTCACCGACCTGGGACGGCTCCTGGAAGACGAGCACTCCAACTCGCCCCGGGCACTTCTTGAACGGTCCCGCAGAACCGGACGGTCGATGGGCTCTTTCGCCCGTGCACTCGAGGACTTTTTCACCCTCCACAACCTGGCCCTTCCCACCGACCAGGCCGAACGACTCGCCGCCGGCCGACGTCGTCGCCGGGTCGAGGCCGTGCCCGAGCTCCTGCGACCGGCCGTCGCGGCATTCGACATCTCCCGAATGCGAGCTCAGGACCGTGCTCGCCGAGCCGGCACCCGCCCCCCGCAGCAACCACACCTTGGAAACCGCCCTGGCCACCCTGCGGGACCTGGCCATCTTCCTGATCAACGAGCGGCACAAGAGCGAATGGTCCCTCGTCGATGTGCACGACATCGAAGCCTTCCTGGCCATCCTCCCCAAGGGGCGCAAGCGGCGACTGACCGTGCTGCGGCAGTTCTTCCGCTTCGCGCGGGCCCAGAAGCTGGTACTGATCGACCCGACCCGCGGCCTGGTCGCGAAGGAGGCAAATGGCTTCCGAGGCCAGACCCTCACCCTCGACCAGCAGCGCGAGCTGTTCCGACGCTGGACGACCGAAGCACACGTCCACCCCCACGAGGCGCTGGTGGGCATGCTCGCCCTGCTGCACGGCGCCTCCAGCTCGGAGGTCCGGTTGCTCCAGGTCACCGAAGTAGATCATCTCTCCCAGAGTGTCCGGCTCGGCAAACGACCCCACTCCGTTCCTCTGGACCCCGCCTCCTGGACGGTGCTGCAGCGATGTCTGCAGCACCGCGATGCCTGGCGGACCGAGAACCCGTATGTCATGGTCACCAAAGGAACAAAGGCCGGGCGCAGCCCGGCCTCAACTGCCTATCTGTCTCACATTCTTGACGCCTGTGGCTTCCCGCCCCGGATGATCCGCAGCACCCGTCTGGTCGACCTGGTGAACACGCTGGACCCCAAGCTCGTCGCCGCCGCCTTCGGTATCGACCCGCAGGCTGCCGTGATCTATCTCGCCGACCACGTCGACGCGGGCCGACTGCCAGCTCCATGACCGGTCCGCCTGACTAACGAAGGCGCAGACCCCCGGGAAGTTCCTCTTCAATAATTTCGACCAGCCAGTCGAAGGCGGTCGGGCCACGTCCAGCACGGGCTTCTGCCAGCTCGGCGCTCACGCGGGCTCTGTTCGTCGGATGACACCGAGCGAGCCGCATCTCCAGCTGACGAGCGGTCTCGGGGTATCCGAGATGCTGGCGGGAGGCCGCGTGATCGCGCCACTCGATCATGAAGTCGCCGTCCTCCGGTGTCCCGAAGCCGCCGCGGAGGCAGTCAGCGAAGGCGTCAAGGTTCCGGCCGAAGTATCCGCCGCAGCCGATGCTTTCGCCTGCGACCCGCCAGAAGTCTTCCAGCGTCTCGACCCGGCTGCCGTCCAACACGTATCTCACCGTCACAGCTCGCAGACTATGTCCGGCCCGGCGGCCAGCCTATTCGTTTTGAACCCGTGCTGTTCAGGCAGCACCTCGCACGGGTTCGCCGGAACGTGTGCGCTTTGCCGAAGGACTCGTTGGAGGCGATGGCGACGCTGTGTCGAGGTTGGGGATGTTGTCGGCGACGGTGCGGATGCGGCCGGCGGTTCCGTTTGCGGTGACCGGCATCCTGAGCAGCTTGCCCTTGCTGTAGCTGCTCACCCAGAGGGCGCCCTTGTGGGAGCGGGCGCTGTTGACGCCCAGTGGCAGGGAGGCGTCGGGGGCGGTTGCGAGCGCCGGGCCGCTCAACCAAACCTTCGCCGGGCCACCGGAGGCGGCCAGGCCGTTGGGCAGGCCATCGGGCAGGGCGGCCAGGCGCTGGGGACGGCCGTGCGGGGGCTCTCACCAACTGCGGCAGTCAGACACCCACCCCGGCAACAACGTGGCAGCGCCCGCCGGGGCGATGTTTACCCTCGCGGGAAGAACTCGTGCGCCATCGCAATCATGGCACGTGCCGCAGCGCCGGGCGCGCGCTCTGATGGAACGGCCAGGCAAAACGACCATTCAAGGTCGGCGTCGTCGACGGTCAACGTGGCGACATCCTGGCCCTTGCCGAGGACGGGGCGTGGCAGCAGTGCCACGCCCAGGCCGTTTCGCACGTAGGCCACGCCGGTGGTGGGGTCGGTGATCTCGATGGCGACGCGATGGGGGACGGAGGCGGCGGCGAAGGCCCGGTCGGCGACGGTCCGGTTGCTGTAGCCCACGGGAAAGTCGACGAAGTCCAGGCCGGCCAGATCGGTAATCGACACGGTGCGGCGTTTCACGAGCGGATGGTCGGCCGGCACGACCAGGTCGAGCACTGAGGTGGCAAGTGCGGTCACCGTGATGCCTGTCGGACGCGGTCCGGGCCCAGAGACGAAGGCGAGGTCGAGCCGCCGTTCGAGGAGCGCTTCGAGCAGGCCCTGGGAGCCAGTGGGAGCCGCGCTGGTCTGCAGGAACACACCGGGATGCCGCCGGTGGAACTCGCCGAGGAGCATGGGAAGGTCGATGAGCCCGACCGTGGCTATCGCGCCCAGCCGCAGGGTGCCGCGTAGTCCGCTTGAGACCTCGGCCACCGCGTCCGCAGCCTCCCGGGCGGCGTCGAGAGCTGCATGGGCACGCGGGAGCAGGGCAGCACCGGCATTGGTGAGCAATACGCGTTTGGGGGTGCGTTCCAACAGTGGCGTGCCGAGTTCTCGCTCGAGGTTCTTGATTGTGGTGGAGACCGCGGACTGGACGACGTGCAGCCGTGCGGCGGCGCGGGTGAAGTTCCCTTCCTCCGCGACGGCGACGAAGTGTTCGAGCTGGCGCAGTTCCACCCTCCGAGTATCCCTCAGCGAGCCGCTGCGGTATCTCTCAGCGAGATGGCGGGAGTCTCTGACTTTCATTGGACATTGCCTGTTGCGTCCGGCGATTGTGTTGGAAGCGACCGATACAGGAGGCTGGAAGATGACCTACAAGACGCCACCGACATATCTGGGCAGCGGTGACCCTGCTCGACAGCGCAAGGACTACTATCCCCCTTGGCTGGACAATCTTGCCGACGATGTGACACTGGAGGCCGGGGTCTTCAAGGGGACCATCCACGGGGCCAAGGACGTGCTCGCGATTCTCTCCTATGCCCGCACTCTGTACGATTTTCAGGACTTCATCTACATCGGTAAGTACGGAGAGAACGGCTTCGTCGAGGACTACGCTGCGACGGTAGACGGTAAGCCGATCGCAAACATCGCCGTTGTCTACTTCAATGAGGAGGGGAAGACACAGCATCTTGTGATGAACCACCGTCCACTGCAGATGCTCAACTACTTCTCACGGAAATTGGGGGAGCATTTCGCTGGGACCGAGTACGCAAAATATGTCGCCGACCCGTCGGATGTCGACCGCGACTGAACGGATCCGCACTCATCTCTGCTGCGGTGTACAGGAAGCATGCAGCGGGAATCAGCTAATCCAGGATTCCCGCTGGCGCGCATATCGCGAATTCGGAGAAACACTGTCCGCTCTTCACCGTAAACGAAGGGCTGGTCAGCGAGGCTGGCTGCACGTGGGCACCTTCAAGGGGCGTGACTCGATCAAGGGGCTCCGGGTGCACACCTGGGCGGCCTCCCGAGCGGAGCGGCGCAGCTGGCATTCGCGTCACTCCGTACCCGTCCGTCGGCACCAGCGTTGTTGTTGCCAAGAACGGCCGCCCAGTTCGGCGGGCGCTTATATTCGAAAGGTCACTCACGCCTCAATCCATGCGCGCGCTCGTAGCCGGAGAGGCTGGCGAGCCGAGCGATGTCTTGCGGCTGGAATCCCGGCCTGTTCCCACTCCGGAAACCGGTCAAGCCTTGATCCGTGTGCACGCGACTCCGATTCACGCCAGTGATCTGCATGTGCTGCGTGGTCGCTACGGTTTCGCTCCCGAGTTTCCCACGGTCGGGGGTCACATGGAATGCGTGGGCCGTGTTGCGGCCCTCGGCCCGGATACCGAGGGGCGGAAGATCGGCGAGCGCGTGGTGGCCGCTGCGCTCCCGGCGGTACCCGGGCCTCCCATGGCCGGCACGTGGCAGGAATACCTTGCCATCGATACACGGAGACTCCTGACGGTTCCCGACCATCTGAGCGACTCCGACGCCTGTCAGCTCGCCGTGAACCCATTGACCGCGCTGCTCCTTGTGACTCACGAACTCGACGTACAGCCGGGTGAATGGCTGTTGCAGACGGCCGCGGGCTCCACCGTCGGCCGGCTCGTCATTCAGCTGGCCAGGCATCTCGGTATTCGCACGATCAACGTCGTGCGGCGACGAGATGCCGTCGAGGAGATCAAAGCGCTCGGTGGTGACGAGGTCATCTGCACCGAGGACGAAAACCTGTTGCAGCGCGTGGCCGAGATCGCAGGATCGGCCGGCGTCCGAAAGGCCATCGACTGTGTCGCGGGCCAGGTGGGTGCCCAGGTGTCCCAGGCACTGGCTCCGGGAGGGGAGCTCGTGGTCTACGGCGCGCTCTCCACCCATCGGCAGACCGACCCGGCGGCGCTGACGATCCCGCTGCAGGCCCGCTCGGTCATCTACGAGACCAAAACGGTCCGCGGCTTCTGGCTGAACCGCTGGTTCGGCACCGCCTCGCCCGAGGAGGCGCTGCGCGCGCTGTCCCAGGTGCGCGGTCTCGTCGCCGATGGGGTCCTGAGCATCCCCCAGGGCCGGCCGTTCCCGCTCGAACACTTCCCCGAGGCCGTCGCGCTCGCCGAGGCGCCCGCGCGCGACAGCAAGCCGCTCTTCGTGTTCGAAGACGACCGAGAAGGAGACAACGGTTAGGAAGAGGTCCCGGCGGAGCGTCGGCGGCGCGGCCGCCGCGTCCAGGACCGCCTGTGAACCTGGCCAAGCCCGATGGTTTCCCAGCCATTCACAGGGGCCGGTAACCCCCGTCTCACATGCGTCGCCGGATCGCGACACCGCACCGTGCCCGCATCGGAGCATGAGAACAGGTCACGCTGCCGCCGAGGTTCTGCTGGACATTGCCGCCGCGCCCGCAATCGGAGCCACGCGTGGAACGTTGGTAACAGGTGTGCTGGGTGCCTGAGCAGGTGAGGGCCTTATGGGTCCGGGTGCAGTGCGACATCTACGCCCGACCGCCAAGGGGCCGTCGCGTCACTGCGGCGGGTTGCGGAAGCTTCCAGGCAGGTCGTCTCCCGCTGGGCGGACGAGAGCGTCAAGGCAGACGTAGCACTGCGAGGTCGTCGGCGCCGATGACGGCCCCGATGGCACGGACTGTGCCGAACCGACGGTTCAGCGCTGGCTTGCGCGCCGGTGCCCGGAGCCGGACTCGAAGCGTTCATGCCCGTCGCCTTCAGCAAAGCCATCTCCAGCTCGCCGGAAGTGCCCTTCGCCGGGGACCTTCCCCTCGCGCTCGATGCCTGTTCCGACGACCCCGGCCCGGGACGGATACAACCGGTGATCACCAGGAGGTTTCGGCGATCAGCGGTACTCGGAAGGGGCTGGTAGCGGGCGTAGAATGGGGCCAGCACCGGAACCAACGCCCGTTGGGCGGTGACGCACATGCAGCCACACAAGGCCAATCCGCCGAGTTCGAAGCGTCCTGCCACACTCGTGTCCGACAGGGAGCAGCTGCTGGCCTCGGCGGCAGGGGACGTGGTGCGCGATCTGAGGGCGTCGGCCGTGACCGTCTTTTTGAAGGTTCCGGGCGTTCCTGAGCTTCATGCCGCGGCGGCGGCGCTGACTGCCATGGGCGTGGGGGC
The DNA here is from genome assembly GCF_002920615.1 of Streptomyces sp. Ru62. GTDB lineage: Bacteria > Actinomycetota > Actinomycetes > Streptomycetales > Streptomycetaceae > Streptomyces. Next base: position 71,286 of record NZ_PQSU01000037.1, on the reverse strand, counting down.
GCTCGAACGGATAGCCCTGGACGACCTCAGCTACGCGTCGTCGCGGGCATGGCGGTCGGGCAGGGTAGAGGTCGGCAGCAATGTGGAGATCCTGGCCGGCAACCCCAACCAGACCGTCTTCGCCTCCTTCCCACTGGAGGCCGCTGCCGCTCCGCTGTTCTCGCCCAGCCGCCGCTTCGGGACGCTCACGGCGTTCTGGCAGCGAGCCGGCGTCGAGGCCACCGAGCCGGAACGGCAGCGCCTGGCGGCCGCGGCCGCGTCGCTGGCGCGGGACCTGGACCGGCTGGCCGATCACGGGTTGTCGCTGGTCCCGCCCGGCGTCCCGTACGTCGTGGCCGCCGAAGACCCCGTGGCGGGAGGCGAGGGCAGGGCCTCGGCCTCCATCGCGCTGATCTACCACCTGCACAGACTCGCCATGCTCCTGGCGAGTGCGGTGCACCCGCAAGAGGTGGTGGAGAGGACCGTGCAGCGCGTCGTGGACGGGCTGTGGGCACGGGCGGCCCTGTTCTGCCTGCTCGATACCGACCGGCTCACCGTGGCCGGTGCACAGGGCTGTGCCGGCGCATTCATCCGCGCCATCAACGGCTCACCGCTCGGGCAGTGCGGGCCCGAGGGGGAGGCGATGCGCCTTCAGCAACAACTGGTGTACGGCCCCGCCGATTTGCGGACAGCCGGCCGCCTGTCCGAGCCGCTGTCCGGCCAGGACTGCTTCTGGGTGGTCCTGCCGCTGCTTGCCGGGCACAGGGCGGTCGGCGCGTTGTCGATGGCGTTCGGCAGCGAGCGCCAGGACATCATCGCTGGGCAGGGGCCGCTGACGGCGCTGGCCACGGCTGTCGGCCAAGCCGTCGAACGCACCCGGATGGACGAAGTCCGGCACGCACTGGCCGACGACTTGCAGCACGCACTGCTGCCCCCGGTGCTGCCCCAGCCGGCCGGGGTGGTGAGCACCAGCAGATATGCCTCGGCGACCAGCGGGATGGACCTCGGCGGAGATTGGTACGACCTCATCACCCTTCCCGAGAACCGCCTCGTGATGGTGATCGGGGACGTACAGGGCCACAACACGGCGGCTGCCGTGGTGATGGGCGAGCTGCGCAGCGCGGTGCGGGCCTACGCGGCCGAGGGACACGATCCCGCGGTCGTGCTCAGCCGGGCCAATCAGCTCCTCATCGGCCTGGACACCGGCCTGTTCGCCACGTGCTGCTGTGCCTGGCTCGATCCGGACACCGGCCGCGCCCAGCTCGCCACGGCCGGGCATCCGCCGCCGCTGCTGCGCACCGCTGACGGCCGCATGCCACCCGTCCTCGCCGAGGCGGGCATACCGCTCGGGATCGACCTCCAGGCGACCTACACGGTGACGGACTTGTTCCTGCAACCGGGAACCCTGCTCGCCTTCTATACCGACGGCCTTGGCGGTGTGGGAGGCGATGTGGATCCGGCAGCGGTGCGTGCGGCCTTCGACGAGCCCGGCAATCTGGAGTCCGTCGGCGACCGGCTCATCCGGGGTTTCAGCAAGTCGCTCCCGCGGCACGCCGACGACGCCGCCCTGCTCCTGGTCGGATACGAAGGGCCCTCGGCCGACGCTCAGCGCAATGTCCGCCAGCTGCACATCCACCGGCGCGACCTGCACGGAGCACAGCGCACCCGCAGACTGGTGCGCGAGTGGCTGGAGGGGTGGGAGCTGTCCACCATGGCCGACGACGAGGAACTGCTGGTGTCGGAGGTCGTCACCAACGGCTTGGTCCACGGCGACAGCGACGTGTACGTCTACGTCCGCAGGTATCCCGAACGCATCCGGGTGGAGGTCCGCGACAGCGATCCCCATCTCGCGCAGGCCGTGACGGTCCCCCGCGAGGAGGACCAGGCCGAGGGCGGGCGCGGACTGGTCATCGTCTCCGCGCTGGCTTCCGCGTGGGGCAACTCGCCCAGTGGCCGGGGCAAGACGGTGTGGTTCGAGATACCGACGCCCGATTCCCGCGATACCGAAGTCTGACCCGCTGACCTTTGCCGCCGTAGAAGGCCCCGCTGACCCCGATACCGCGGTCGACGGTCTGCGCGCGGGCGCTTCGATGTCGGTGACGGCGAGGCAGCGGCCCTGGGCCGAACCGCGTGGCGGTCAGGCCCTCGGGCCGCTTCCGACGCCGTCTCGTCATGCGGCCTTCTCGCTCCTTGCGCCAGGGATCGCTCCCTGGGCGCGCAGCTGGGCGATCTGGGCGGGGCCGAATCCCAGCTCGGCGAGGATCTGGTCGTTGTGCTCGCCCGGGTCCGGTCCCCGCTTGGCCGGGACCTTCGGCACCCCTCGGAGGATGACCGGGCTGTTGACGGTGTACTCCAGCCCGCTGACCCCTTCCAGAGGAATGACGATGTCGTTCGCGCGAAGTTGCGGGTCCTGTGCGGCCTCTTCCGGTGTCTGGATGAGGCTGTAGGTGATGCGTGCCCGGGCCAGGGCCTCCCTCCAGTGGGCGAAGGGCCGCGAGCCGAACTCGGCGTCGAGCAGCTCGGTCAGCGCGGCGGCGTTCTTGGCGAAGGACTCGATGTCGGTGAAACGGGGATCATCGATCAGCTCGGGGCGCTCGATGGCGCGCGCCAGTTCCGCCCAGTGCAGGGGCGAGTTCGCCAGCATGATCCATCGACCGTCGGCGGTCCGGTAGGGGTTGGTCAGCGCGTTCACCGGCGTGCCGCGGTCGTGCGGTTCGAACGGTGTACCGTCGGCGAGCGCGCCGGCCACGAGGGTGCCCGTGGCCCAGACGCCCGTGGCGAGCAGCGACGTCCCGACACTGGTGCCTTGTCCGGTCCGCTCGCGGTGGTAGAGGGCGGTGGCGATCGCCGCGTAGAGGGCGGTCGCCGACGTGTAGTCGCCGCTGCCCCAGACCGGCACGGTCGGTGGGGCTCCCGCGTCCCGGGTGGAGGCCAGCAGCCCGCTGCGTGACCAGAAGGCGGTCAGGTCGAAGCCCGGTTGCCTGGCGTCGGGGCCGGCGTCCCCGAAGCCGGTGAGGTCGGCGTAGATGACCCGCGGGTTCCAGCCGGAGACCTCGTCGTAGCCCAGGTGCAGCTTCTCGCGCGTCCCGTGCGGGAAGTTGGTGATCACCACGTCGGCCCACTGGACGAGGCGTTCGAGGACCTCGGTGGTGGCCGGGGACTTCAGGTCGAGCACCATGCCGCGCTTGTTGCGGTTGGCGAGGTGCCAGCCGTAGTTGGCCTCGGCCCGGGGGCTCGGCGGCACGGAGCTGAGCCGCCGCTGCGGGTCGCCGTGTCCCGGTGGCTCGATCTTGATGACGTCCGCTCCGAAGTCGGAGAGCACAGTGGCCGCGGCCGGTCCTGCGATGAAGGTCGACGCGTCGAGGACCTTCAGGCCGGTGAATACGGATGTGGTGGTCATGGTCGTCACCCCAGGAAGGCGCTGTGGCCGGTGATGGACTTGCCGACGATGAGGGTCTGCATCTGGTGGGTGCCCTCGTAGGAGTAGAGGGCTTCGGCGTCGGAGAAGAACCGGGCGATGTCGTAGTCGACGAGGATGCCGTTGCCGCCGAAGAGTTCGCGGCTCCAGGCGACGACCTCGCGCATGCGGGTCGCGACGAAGTCCTTGGCGAGTGCGGACTGCTCGTCGCGGAAGACGCCTTGGTCCTGCAGCCGGGCGAGCTGGACCAGCATGCCCCACGAGGCGGTGATGTTCCCCAGGCTCTTGACCAGCAGGTCCTGTACCAGCTGGAACTTGGCGATCGGACGTCCGAAGGCGATGCGCTGCTCGGCGTAGTCGAGCGCGAGTTCGTAGGCGCCGATCATGAGCCCCAGGGCCTGCCAGGCGACCCCGCTGCGCGTCTTGCGCAGGATCTCCGCGACGTCCCGGAAGCCTTTCATGTTCTGCAGCCGGTTCGCCTCCGGGACGTGGACGTCGGTCAGGGTGATCTCGGCGTTCTGCACGATCCGCAGCGCGATCTTGCTCTCGATCTTCACCGGTTCGAAGCCGGGGGTGCCCTTCTCGACGACGAAGCTCTTGACCTTGTTGTCGTCGACGTCCCGTGCGAAGACCACTGTGTAGTCGGCGAAGGTGGCGTTGCCGATCCACTTCTTGGCGCCGTTGATGATCCAGGTGTCGCCCTCGCGCTTGGCGGTGGTGCGCATGCCGCCGGAGACGTCGGAGCCGCCGAGCGGTTCGGTCAGGGCGAAAGCGGCGATCTTCTCCATGGTGGCCATGGCGGGCAGGAACCTGTCGCGCTGTTCCTGGTCGCCGCCGTAGTAGATGGAGTAGAAGCCCAGTCCGTTGTGGACGCCGAAGAAGGTGGCGCACGAGGCGTCGACACGAGTCATGTCCAGGGCGATCATGCCGCTGAGCAGGTGGCTGATGGCCGGCTGGTGCTCGCCGTAGCCCTCGTAGCCCAGGGCGTTCAGGCCGCTGCCGCGGAACTTCCCGATCATCTCCTGGGGCAGCTCGCCCTTGCTCCAGGCCTCGTTGACGAGGGGCTTTATCTCGTCCCGCAGGAAACTGCGGGCCTTGAGCAGTATCTTGCGCTCCTCGTCCGAAAGCAGCGACTCGTACAGGTAGAAGTCGGCGGTCAGCTGGTCGTCGAGCTGTGCGAGGGGGGTGTTGTTGCCGGTCATCTCAGGTCTCCTTCTGGTGCTGGTTGTGGCGGGTGTCTTCAACGGCGGTCAGGACGGCGAGTTGCTTGCGGTCGCGGGCTTCGGCGAGGTCGGTGTACGGCGTGGAGGCGTATGCCTTCTCCACCGCTTGGACGACTCGCTCGCGGTCCTGGGGATCGTGCGAGGGCTGTCCGAGGGCCAACTGCCGCATGGACTGGCCGATGTGCGCGCTCATGTGGCGGTAGCCGCCGGGGCCGCCGCCCAGGTGGGAGGCGAGGAACGGCCCGACCGTCGCCCAGCGGATGCCGAGCGAGTGAGTGACGACGGTGTCCAGGTCGTCGGGGGTGACGACGCCCTGCTGGACGAGGTAGACGGCCTCCCGGCTGAGCGCGTTCTGGAGACGGTTGCCCACGAAGCCGGGGATCTCCCGGCGTTCGACGACGGGGGCACGGCCCACGGCGGTGTAGAAGTCGACGGCCGCCTGCACGGCTTCCGCCGTGGTGCGTTCGCCCGGCACGATCTCCACGAGCGGCAGCAGGTGCGGCGGGTTGAAGGGGTGTCCGATCAGGACACGACCGGCGTCTTCGAGTTCCGTGGTGAAGGCGGTCGCCGGGATCGCCGACGAGGAGCTCAGCAAGAGCGCGTGTCCAGGGGCCTCCCGCACTAGGTGGGTGAACAGCTCCTTCTTGAACTCGACGCGCTCGGGCCCGTTCTCCTGGACGATGTCCGCGTCCCGGACGGCTTCGGTGATGTCGGCCGCGAGGAGGACACGGTCGGCGAGCGCCTCCGCGCGCAGGCCCTGGGCCGCCAGGTGCGGGCCGAACTCCGCCAGCGCCCCGGCAACCGCCTCCTTCAGGTCGGGGCGGGGATCGCTGACACGGACGGTCAGACCGTGTGCGGCGAACAGCGCCGTCCAGGACAGTCCGATGGTGCCCGCGCCGATCACGGCGGCGGTATGGACGGGGTGCGTCATCGCGCGTCTCCCTTGAGGTAGTCGAAGACCGGCTTGACCGGGGCAAGAGTCAGATCGGCGAGGATGTGGTTGGCGGAGACGATCTCCAGGACGGGAAGGTCGGCGAGCGGGGCGAGGACGTGCTGGAACAACTGCAGCCTCGCCGGGCCTGTGTAGGCGGCCTTGACGACCACGTCGGTGATCTCGGTACGGACCAGCTCTAGGACGCGCGGGGCGCCGTCGTAGCTGGGTATGGCCTTGAGCATGAAGGTCGGCACCGTGATCTGCTCTTCGGCGTCGCAGTGGTCGAGGCCGTGGTGCTTGTAACCCATGGTCGCCGTGGCGACCCTCAGCGTGCCGTAGTCGAGGGTGCCCACCAGCACGTCCTGGTCGATGTACAGCCTTGGTGCACCGAGCACCTTCGGGTAGGCGCTGACCTCGCGTCCGGCCGTGGTCGCGGGGAAGTTGTCGAGGTACATCGCGTGCAGGTACTCGCCCCGCTCGCCGTCGAAGCCGACCTGGATCGCCTGGCCGCCCTCGGTGTAGGGGCCGAACCCGGTGACGTCGTTCATCTTCATGATCTCGAACCGGACCAGCGGCTCCTCGATCCGCAGCGGCTCAGGAACGACAGCCCGTAGCGCGTCCAGGTCGGTGCGGTAGACGATGTTGAGGTACTCGCGGTCGGTGAACCAGGCCGCGGAGCCAGGAAACGCCGGGCGGGTCAGCGGGGTGGTGGCGTGGCGGCGCACGTCTTCGATCCGCATGTCACTCACCCGTCCACTTCGGGGCGCGGCGCTCGGCGAAGGCGGTCATGCCCTCGCGTGCGTCGGTCGAGGACATCAAGGCGCGCATCTGCCTGTCCTGCGCGGGGAAGACCTCGCTCTCCGGGACGCCGTCGGCGGCCTGGAGGAGGCTTTTCACCGCGGCCAGGGCGAGCGGGGCGTTGTGGCGGAGCTGCTCGGCGAGTTGGAGGGCAATGGCCACGGCCTCACCGGGCGCGGTGACCCGATTGACCAGGCCCAGCTCGCCGGCGCGTGTGCCCGTGACCGCCTCGCCGGTGAGCAGCATCTCCATCGCCAGGTGGTACGGGATGCGTTTGGGCAGCCGGATCACGCCGCCGCCGGCAGCGATCAGGCCGCGCTTGACCTCGGGTAGGCCGAGGGTGGCGTTGTCGGCGGCGACCAGCAGGTCACAGGCCAGGGCGAGTTCGAATCCGCCGCCCAGGGCAAAGCCCTCCACAGCGGCGATCAGCGGCTTGGTCCGTTCGGCCTCGGTCAGGCCGCCGAATCCGCGGCCCGGGATGGCCGGCGGCTCGCCGTTCAGGGCGGCCTTGAGATCCATGCCGGCGCTGAAGGTGCCGCCCGCGCCGGTCAGGACACCGGCCCGCAGCTCGGACTCGGTCTCCAGTTCATCCAGCGCGGCGGCCAGGCCGGCGGCGACCGCGGTGTTGACCGCGTTGCGGGCCTTGGGGCGGTCGATCGTGATCAGCAGCGTCGACCCCAGCCGCTGCACGCGTACGTCATCAGTGCTCATCGCATTTCCCTACGGGTTCTCGGGCGTATTCAGCGGGTGGCGGCCAGCGCGGCCAGAACGTGCGCGGTGTCCCGTCTGGGAACCAGGACCAGACGACGGATCGAGCCGGGCGTGGCGGAACACAGCACCGCAATCCCGTTCGTCCGCAGCGGGCCCTCGGCAGGGCGCACGACCGGGTCCAGCAGGTGGCACACCTCGGCCCACTCGGTCGTGGTCAGAACGTGAGCGCACTCATCGACCAGGTCGGACCTGTCATCTACGTCGTCCAAGTCCAGAGCGGATCCGTCGACGCGCGGGGCCGCGGCCAGGTCCGGGCGATCCGTGGCAGAGAAGAAGTGGCGGAAGTTCTGTCGGTTGTAAGAAATTACGGCGGCCAGGCCGTCCCTGGTACGCCGCAGGCCTATCACCACCGTCGATAGATCGATGGCCCGCACGCTTTCAAGCGGCCCTGCTATATGCGTCTGTGTCATGGTCGCATTCCTTTCGCTGCCTCAACTGGCTATGACAAGGAACGCTAGCGGCGAAATACCCGGTGACGGAATTATCGCCTCGCTCATGCCGGTGTTACCGGGCCAGTCACGCCGATACCGGGGGCGACCGGCGAGAGGAAGCGGCCGTACATCGGTGTTACCCTCCCGGATTTCTGGCGTGCCGTCGGGTGCGGGGCATCACAGGGGAAGCGGGACAGTGTCGGCCTTAGGGCGAGCCGAGATGCAGTGCCGCCCACCACGGACATCGTGGACAACAGCGACTCTCCGAGAGCCTCACGTGCGGGGATCCTGTCCTCTACCTGCACGTGCCCGACGACTGCGGGTGTCAGAGGTTGATCGGCTCGGCGAAGACCTCACGAGCTACGTGCACGAGTTCGTCTAGATCGCCGCCCGAGGCGCGGTCGCGGCGCCAGACCAGAGCGGTCTCCAGCCGTGGCTCGAAATCAGTGAACGACACCACCTTCGTATTCTCCAGCCTATACCCGTGCATGGGGCTTTCCGGGTCGAGCATGGCGAAATAGAAAGCCATCCCGGTGGAGACCATTTCAGCGATTCCACCATATCCGGCTTCCGTCAGTTTGGTGCGTTTCCTGATTCCCCGCTCGAACATTTCTCGGTCGAGCTGGTCAAAATAGGTGGATCTGATTTCGTTGGGCGCAACGACGAAACACAGATCGCTGAGGTCTTCCAGCGCCACAGAATTCCGCCCGACGAACCGGTCGGCCGGCACCACCGCTCCGAGCCGTTCCGACATGACCGGCAGCACATCCAGTGACGCATCGCTCACCGGCAGCCGGGCCAGTGCGAGCGCAAGCGTGTTCTCCCTCACCCCGGCGACCAGAGCCTTGGACGTGCCCGGCCAGCGCAGCAGCTCGCACCACTGCTGGACACGATCGGCGAGCGCGTTGACAAGGTTCCGCAGCTTCGGATGCATCCCGGTGGGAATACCCACGAACATGGTGCTGCGCCCCGGCTGGGTCGCCTCCCGCACCCGGAACGGAATGGCATTCATCTGCTCCAGCACCTCCCGCGCGAGCGGCAACAACGCCTCCCCCGCGGGCGTGAGCGTGACGCGGTGGGTGTCACGCTCGAACAGCCGGCAATCAAGTTCCCGCTCCAGAGACCGGATCCGCTGACTCAGGGGCGGGGTTGCCATGTGCAGCCGCCGGGCCGCCGCCGAGAAATTCAGCTCCTCGGCAACCGCAACGAAATACCGCAAATGCAGCACATCCACCCCGCCACATTAACCCCGGACCACCCGCCCTCTCCGACCCATCCCGCACCGGAAGCGTCAACAGTGTGGTTGCGATCGTCGAACGTCCTCGCGAAGGAAGGAAGGAGTCGCTGCGCCTGGTGGTTCACGCACTGCGCCAGCGGGGCGCGGACCTCCTCCTCACCGGGGAGGAGGAGCCTGCGCCGCTTGTGGAGCGGAGCACCGGTGAGCGGCATCGCCCGGCTCAAGCTGGCGCTTCCCGGTGGTCGGGCGCTCGCGGCCCGTTTCCAGGACCTGGAGGATCGCCCTGTGCTGATCAGCGGAGGCCACCAGTCGCCGAGCTGGTCGAGCGACCGGGCCACCGGGCGGGAGGCAGCGACGAAAACAGTCCCGCAGGTGCAGTTCGGCCAGTGTCAGCTCAGGATTTCCGGGCGAGGCCGATTGCTCGTGAAAGCTCGGTGAACAGGCCGAGGGGCCATAACCGGATGACCGCCGGCACGCAGCTGTTGTCAGGCGTGGTAGGTCGAGGCGCGGGCTTTTCGAGGCTGCGCCGCGCCGATGGCCGAAGCGCGCTCAGCTCCGACTGGCTTGACGAGGCGTGCTCACCGTCGCGGACTGCACCGGGCCGGACTGCTCCCAGCCGGGCGTGAGCTCCTCCCGGTGGATGTCCTCGCCCCTTACCTGTTCACCACATGTCTCGCAGACCGTGTGGGTGACAAGTTCGTGGTCGCGGTGGAGGAGCCGGCTGGGCGGCGTGGTGACGGCCCAGCGGTCGCCCCAGCCGATGAGCTCGCGGGTGATGTTTCCCAGATCGCGCCCGGCCTGTGTTAGGTAGTAGCCGTTGTGGCGTGTGTCGTCCGGAAGCGGGCGCCGTTCGAGGATGCCGCTCTCCACCAGCGCCTTCAGGCGCGCCGCCAGCCGGTCCGTGGGGGCCCCGGTGTTCCTGGCGATCTGCCGGAACCGGTGGTTGCCGAGCATGACCTCGCGGATCGCCGGCAGAGCCCATCGGTCACCGATGACCTGCAGGGCGGCGGCGAGTGAGCAGGGGCGTCCGGTCATGTCCTGGGGATCTATGCGCGTGGTCACCACCCCAGTGTCCCCCGAAGTGGTTTGATTTCCAAACCGGCCTGTGCTTCGCTTGCGCCATGGCTGCAATGCTTGGATTTTCAAAGCACCCTCGGACGGCTGCCGCGGTCGTTCTGGTGGCCGTGTTCATGACTAACCTCGGTCTGTTGATCGTCAACGTCGCACTTCCGGCGATGGGAGAGACCTTCTCCGGTGGGGGCGGCGGGGGCGCGAGCCTCGGTTCGCTGTCCTGGGTCCTGAATGCCTACGCGATCACCTTCGCCGCGCTGCTGGTGGTGGCCGGGCGCGCCGGTGACCGCATAGGCCAGCGGCCGGTCTTCCTCATCGGGATCGCCGTCTTCACCCTCGCGTCGCTGGGCTGTGCCCTCGCCCCGAACCTGGGAACCCTCGTCGTGGCCCGGATCGTGCAAGCCGTCGGGGCGGCCGCCCAGATCCCGACATCCCTGGCTCTGCTGCTGGCGACGGTGCCGACCGAGCGTCGTACCCAGGCCACCCGGAGCTGGGCCGCGGTCGGCGGACTCGCCGCGGCCGCCGGGCCCGTCGCCGGCGGCCTCCTGACCGCGGTGGACTGGAGGTGGGTCTTCGCCATCAACCTGCCCATCGGGATCACGGCGCTCGTCGCCGGCCGATCGGTCCTGCCGAAGCCGGCCGCCCGGGAGACGGGGCCGCTGCCCGACCTCCTCGGCGCCCTGCTGCTCATCTCGTCGGTCACGGCGCTGTCCGCCGCGGGTGCAGGCACCCGACTGGGGCTGGACGAGCGGCGGGACCGCACTGCTCCTGGCCGTTGCCGTGATCGGCGGCGTCGCGTTCGTCCTCAGGTTCCTGCGACACCCCCGGCCGCTGTTCGAACTGGACCTGCTGCGGCTGCCGCGCTTCGGAACGGCGAACGCGGGCAGCTTCGTGTTCGGCGTCGCCTTCGCGATCATGCTGCTGTCCAACGTGCTGTGGTGCCAGGAACTCTGGCACTGGAGTGCACTGCGCACGGGTCTCGCCCTGGTCCCCGGTCCCGCCCTCGTACCGATCGTCACCCTTCTGACCGTCCGCGCCGCGCAACGCTTCGGACACGGTCCGCTGGTCGCCGCGGGCGGTTTGCTGTTCGCCGGCGGCATGGTGTGGTTCGCGTGCTTCGCGTCCGTCACGCCGGACTATTGGCGGGGGATGCTGCCCAGCCAGTTGCTGACCGGTGCGGGCGTCGGTCTGGCCCTGGGCACGCTGGTGGCCGCCAGTGTGCACGCCGTTCCGGGGCACCGTGCGGCGACCGGGTCGGCGCTGGTCAACTCCGTCCGTCAGATCTCCACCTCGGTCGGCGTCGCGGTCCTCGTCGCTGTGGTCGGCTCTCACGTCGGCGCCGCCTCCCTCCACGACTTCCGGGTCGTCTGGTGCGTAGCGGCCGTACTGGGCGTGGCGACATCCGCGTTCGGTGTACACCTCAGCCGTGGCGGCGGCTCAGCCCAAACGGCGCTCGCCGCATCGAAATAGCTCAAGGCGGATGTGCGGACTCTGACGGATAAGCCCAAACCAGCCAAATTCGACGTCTGGGTGATACACAGGGTGACGTCGTTCCGACGATCTGTCCGGTTTGGTCATGTGATGCCGAACGTGGTGAGTGGGCGGCGGGGATGGCGGGCGTGGTGGCGGAGCCCGGCGGCGATGTTGTCGTGACCCGCGTGCCGGAGTGCGCCGATGGCGAGGTTGCGCAGGCTGGCCATCGCCCAGGGAGCGGTGCCTGTGCGCACGCGGGAGGCGTCCTCGGCGAAGGTGGTGTCGCGCACGAAGTGGAGCCGGTTCTCGATGCCCCAGTGGCCGCGAACCCATGAGGCGAGATCCGTGGGGGCGGCCTGGTGGGGTCGCAGGCTGGTCACGCCGTAGACGCGTTCGAGGGTGACCTTGCCGGTGGTGACGGTCTGGCGGCGGCGCACGACCTGGACGGCCTGGGCGGCGTGGGAGAAGTCGAGGCCGCGCGCGACGGTGCAGGTCTTGATACGACGGATCTCGTCGCGGCCGTGCGCGGTGGCGCGGGTCCTGACCTGCAAGGGCACCTCCCGCCACGGCAGCCGCTTCAGTTCCTGCTGGAGGGTGGGGTGGTTGCCCTTGATCACGGCGATGTAGTGGGCCTGCTTGTCCTCGACCAGGAACCGGGCGTGTTCGGTCTGCGAGTGCAGTGCGTCGAAGGTGACCACCGTGCCGGCGAGGTCGAGCGGGGCGAGCAGGGGCTTGAAGACGGTGATTTCATTTGTCTTGCGGCCGACCTCGCGCTGGGCGATGACCTGGCCGCCTGCGGTCATGGCGGCCAGGAGGTGGACCTGGGTGCCGTTTTGGCGGCGGGCGCCGCGGATGGTCTTGCCGTCGACGGCCAGCGCACGCATTGGTCGCTCGTCCGGAGCCTGGGCTGGTTTTGGCTCGCGGTCGGCGAGCCACGCGCCGATCGCGGCGTCGAGGTCGTCGCCATCGACGCGCTGCAGGACTCGGCGCACCGTCGCCCCGGCCGGAGCGACCGGCCCCGCCGGTTCGCGCACGGGCCCGCCGAGCGAGGTGAGCACGGCCGGCGGCGCGTCGGATACCCATTCCGCGATCGCCGCCAGGGACTTCGCACCCGCGAGCACGGCACAAGCGGCCAGCGCCAGAATGAACGCCAGGGGATGGCGACGGCCGGCAGGCCGACGCGGGTCGGGGACGGCGGCCAGGCGCTGGAGCAGGCCCGAATGCTCGCCAGGAGCGGGCGGTGACGCGGTGACGAGCTCGCCCAGGCCGGACGGAATCAGCGATGATGAGCTGGCAGGCACGGTCTTCCGTTGCGATCAGGGACTCGACACCTCATGATCACTCGGAAGCCGGTCTTCGAAACGACTCCGCCCTGCTGAGCGGATACCCCTAATGCCGTGGTGACTTGTCGGACCCACTGGCTAGAGTCGCGCCGTGACTCTAGAGATCAGCTACGTCGTCGGCGACGCCACCGCACCCCAGGGCGAAGGCCCGAAGATCATTGCGCATGTCTGCAACGACGCGGGCGGCTGGGGCAAGGGCTTCGTGCTGCCACTCGCCCGACGCTGGCCGCAGACGAGGACCGCGTACAAGACCTGGTACCGCGACCGGGACACCAGCGGCTTCGCGCTCGGCGCGGTGCAGTTCGTGCCCGCCGAGGACAGTCTCCTCGTCGCCAACATGATCGGCCAGCACGGCTACCGTCCCAGCAGTACCCCACCCGTCAGGTACGAAGCCATCAGCCGCGCCCTCGCCGCTGTCGCCGACCGTGCGCTGCAACTTCGGGCCTCGGTGCACATGCCGCGGATCGGTTGCGGACTTGCCGGCGGCCGGTGGGAACTGGTCGAGCCGCTCATCGTGGAGCAGCTGACCCTGCGTGGGGTGCCCGTCACGGTTTACGACTTGGCCTGACGGCGGCTGGCAGTTCCTGACGCTCCCTGACCCGCGCAGGCCCAGACCCGTGACAGTTCGGGGCCCTGCGGCGACCGATTCGCACGGCCGGCGGGCGTCGCCGCCGGGCTCCGCCACCATGCCCGCGCCCCCGCCGCCCACCCGCCACCTTTGGCATCACGTGATCAAACCGGACAGATCCTCGGAACGACACCACCCTGGGGTGATACATCGGCCGGAAACGACGGGATCGCACCCGCTCGGCCGTGAACAACGGCGCGGAAAGCGGAGGAGGCCGACCTCGGTAGTTCACCGGGAAAAACGGGGAGTCCGAGCGACGATGCCGATGATGGTCAGCAAACCCTGGCTCCCAATCAACTGCAGGAGACTCACGTGAACGAACTTCTCACATCGGCAATCGAAGCCCACGGCGGAAACACACGCTGGCGTTCCCTGACCCGGGCGCGAGCCACCCTTGTCAGCGGAGGACACCTGTTCGCCACCAAGGGCCTGCCGCAAGATCCCGAACCCCGTGAGATGACTGTGCTGCTCCACGAGGAGCACGCCTCGGTCAGACCCTTCGGTGCCCCTGACCAGAAGACCGACTTCACGCCCGGGCGGGTGAGCATCGACAAGCTCGACGGGCCAGTGGTGGCTGTACGCGAGGACCCGCGGTCGTCCTTCGACGGCCACGTCCTGGAGCCCCCCTGGGACCCGCTGGACCGCGCCTACTTCAACGGCTACGCGCTGTGGACCTACCTCACCACACCGTTCCTGCTGGCTATGCCCGGCTTCACGGTCACCGAGATCGAGCCCTGGCGGGAAGGAGACGAACTCTGGCGAGGACTGCGCGCCACGTTCCCACCCGAGATCGCCAGCCACAGCACCCACCAGGACTTCTATTTCGGCCCCGACCGGCTGCTGCGCCGACACGACTATCACGTCGACGTCGCAGGCGGATTCGCCGCCGCACAGTACGTCTACGACTGCGTGGAAGCGGACGGCGTCGTGCTGCCCACCAAGCGGCGAGCCTACCGCCGCCACGCCAACGGCCACCCCATCCTCGATCAGGTCATGGTCTCGATCGACCTCAGTGACATCCACTTCAGCTGAAGTGACAGGTTCCCATCTCGAAAGCGCTGATCAGTGGGTCCCTGCGAGTTGGGGGGAACTGTGGGAGCACGGCTGAACACCTCGGCGGCGGTCAGGAGGAAATGAAACATGGTCGGCGGTCCCAGCCGCGCGGGAGGGGGCCCGGTACTCGTTCCCGCACTTCGCTACGCAGGATGGTCGCGAACTTCCGTTTCCCTCGGACCGGCCCAGACGAGGTGGGACATCGGCCCGGACAGTGCGTACATGCGCAGGCTTGCAGCCCAGCTTCCCGCAGTATCGCGCTTCGGTATCCGGCGACCTTCTGCAGTACGCGCACGTGCGGGCTCCCAAAAGCAACGCCGAGTCCTGGTGATGCTTCACGGGTGGCCGTCCACCTTCGCCTCGCTTCTCGGCCTGGTCGACCCTCTGGTGCATCCCGATCGCCACGGCGGCAACGCTCAGGACGCCGTGGACGTGGTCATCCCCTCCCTGCCCTGGACGGCCTTTTCCGAGAGCCCGGACACCCCGATCGGGCCCCGTGCGATGGCTGGCCGGATCGACAGGCTCGTGACCGAGGTCCTCGGCTACGACTTTTACCGTGTCCACGGCGGCGACTGGAGCGGCTACATCGCGGGCTGGCTCGGCTACGAGCATCGCCGGTGCGCTGCCGTCGACGTCACAGGGTCCCTTCGTGACAACGGCCTGCGCGCAGGGGTCGTGGACCCGGGGATCGGCGAGGTCTCGCCTGCGGACCGCGCGAGGAACGTCGCGACCCAGGAAAAGCTCCAGAGGTCCTTCGCGTACTTCCAGCAGCAGAGCTACCGGCCCACCACGATCGGCTACTTCAGCGACTCACCGGTCGGTGCGGCCCAGTGGATCATCGACACGTACTACCTGTGGAGCGACCGCCGCAACCGCCGCTTCGAGCAGATCTACACCATGGACCAGTTGCTCACCGAAGTCATGCTCTACGTCGCTACTGACTCCTTCTCCACCGGCCTGTGGGTGTACGAAGGCGCCTACGAAGAGAACGGCAGCACTCTTCCGCGAGGCGCCCGTGTCGAACGGCTCACCGCCTTCTCCGCTCTTCCTGATCCGTTGGTACCGCCCCCCACCCGCACGGAACCTCGGGGTGACCCTTTAGCGACCGTGCCTCGATTCTGATCGCGACCGGCGGCCGAGGAGGAGGACGGCAGAACCCGCGGCCACCAACACAGTGGCTATGCCGCCCAAGGTGATCCCCTGCGTGGTCGGCCGCCCGGAGCCGGTCATCGCGAGGGTCGAGCCGGAGGGTTCCGTGGTGGTCGTCGCCGGACTGGCGGTGGCCTGTGCCGCCCGTTCGATCAGGCGGGCCACCGCGCCCGGCTGGGAGACCGAAACGGCGTGGGATGCTCTGACCTCAACGGTGTGTGCGTGGGCGCGCTGGGCCATGAAGCGCTGTGCGGCCGGCGGGATGTTGCGGTCCTCCGTGGTGACCAGAGTCCAGGTGGGACGGGTCTTCCAGGCGGCCCTGGTGGCCTTCTCCTCCAGGGCCGAGGCGGCCACGGGACGCTGGGTGGCGGCCATCAGGTCAGTGACGGACCTGGGTACGTCGGCGGCGAACTGGTCATGGAACTTATCGGCCTTGATGTACTGGTCGGTGCCGGTGCCACCACCGGGAAGGGGGAAGGGCACGCTGTTGAGCGTGGGGCCGAGAGTGCTCCCGGGGAACTTGTTGGACAGCTCCAGAGAACTCTCCCCCTCCGCGGGGGCGAAGGCGGCGATGTAGACCAACGCCTTGACCTGGGCGTCACCGACGGCAGCCTCGCTGATCACGGAGCCGCCGTAGGAGTGACCGACAAGCACGACCGGCCCCTGCACGCTTTTCACCACGCTATGGATGTACTCGGCGTCACTGGCCAGCCCCCGCAGCGGGTTGGCGGGAGCGATGACTGGATACCCTGCCCGCTGTAGGCGCTTGACCACTCCGTTCCAGCTGGAACCGTCGGCGAAGGCGCCGTGCACCAGCACGATGGTGGGCCTCATGCCACCCGCGTCACCATCCGCTGAAGCTGGTACCGCCGAGACCGCGCAGAGGGAGGCGACGGCGAATCCAGCCGCCGCACCGTGGAGACGCCATGTGTGGCGTCGCGTGCCATGGACCGCACTCATTCTGTTCACACCTTCCGTTAGGCCCTATGGCGATCACCTTCACGCGTCCGTGTCACAGGGTCATCCCATCCGGTGCAATCGGGTGAACTCGGTACTGCAGTAGGTGTAACCGTTTCTGCGAAAGGTGTGGGGCGGCCGAGTCACACGCCGGAACAGCGGCACCAATCAACCCTTGACTGCGTGCTGGAGAGCGGCGCGCCCGTACGGGACCGACTGGTGGACCCAAAGGCGCGCCCGGGGCCGACGTGCCGGAGGAGTGCCGGCGCGCAGATCCTCGACGTCACCGACGTGTGCCGAGATCCGCGCTCGTCTGCGCGTCCCCGACAGCGGTCATGACGACACCGAGGTCGCCCGGACCGTCGTCGGCCAGCCGCGGGCGAGGGCGCGTCAGTACGGCCACACTGCCGGCTCTGTCAGCCGGGGAACTCCGCCACGGCCTTGCCGAGGTGGCGTTCGAGATCACCAGGCGTCTGCAGGCCCCGATTCGCGAGGTGGTCCAGGCGCTCACGGGTTTCGGGAAGGGCGACCAGGCCGAGGAACGTGGCCGAGTCGGAGCGGACGGCCGCCGGCTGCGGCAGCGTGAGGTCGTTGATGGCGCGCTTCGCGGCCTTGACTCCTGCGGGCGGGAATCCGGCGATGCGCTTGGCCAGTCGCTCGACGAAGGCGTCCAGTTCGGCGTCGGGCAGGGCGCGGTTGATCCAGCCGTAGCGCTCTGCGAGGTCGGCGTCGAAGTCGTCGGCGCCAGTGATGGCCTCGATGGCGCGTGTTCTGCCGAGTCGCCGGGTCAGGTGCTGGATTCCGCCGGCGCCGGGGAGGGCGCCGGTGCCGGACTCGAACTGTCCGAAGACCGCGTTCTCGCGCGCGGCGAAGATCATGTCGCAGGCCAGGGCCAGTTCGTTGCCGCCGCCGCGGGCCCTGCCGCGCACCTTGGCGATGGTGATCACCGGGACGCGCGCCAGCTTGTGCAGGAACATGCCGAGCGAGGCGTCACCAGGGCCGCCTGCCTTGGCGGCCTCCGCGGTGTACTGCGGGATCGCCGTGAGGTCCACATGAGCCGAGAAGAATTCGGGTGAGGTGCTGTCGAGGATGACGACCCGCACGTCACCGGGGTCGCTGTACAGCGCGTCGACGAGCGAGACCAGGTCACGGACGAGGTCGACACCGATGAGGTTGAGGGGGCCGGCGTCGAGGGTGGCGAACAGGACACCGTCCTCTTCCCGGGTCTGAATCGACGAGTAGGCGAAGCTCATGGTCTTTCCTTTGCGTGGGGGTGCAGAAGGGAGCTGGGAAGGGGCGGAGGCTCCACTGGATCCGTCGGCGCCGTGGTGCTGGTGGATGCCGTTACCACAGAGCGCCGGTGTGGGGACGCCGGGGAAGGGTGCGTCGCCTGTCAGGCGAGGTGCTCACGGAACCAGGCGCGGGCGGCGCCGCTCGCCTGGTCGAACCGGCTGGTGTACGGGTCGAAGTGGCCGCCCGGGATCAGTTGCAGTCGCTTGGGTTCGAGGGCACGTTCGTAGGCGGCGAGCGCCAGGTCGGTCACAGTGACCGCGTCACTCAGGGCGACCACCATGAGCAGCGGGGTGGGAGAGACCCGCGTGACCCAGATCCCAGGCTCGTACATGCGCGCAGCGCGGGTTGAACGGACCGTGACCTTGTTCTCCCAAGCGCCGTCGGGCGTGGGCTGCAGGTAGAAGTCGAGGGCCTCCTGCGACCGGTAGGAGGCGGGCACCGCCGGATCGCTGCTGACGACGGCCACGGTGTGCGGGGCCTCGCCCCGGAACCGGGCCCGCTCGTCCTGCGCGAAGGACTGCTCGAGGGCCGCCACGGCGTCCGGTGCCACGCGGCGCAGGCCTTGCTCGTACCCGCTGATGGTCGGTACCTGGGAGACCACGGCGCGCAGCCGGCGGTCCGTCGCACCCAAGACGATCGCGTGCCCGCCGGCGTAGCTGCTACCCCATAGGCCGATCCGGTCGGCATCGACCTCCAGCCGGCTCTCCAGGTACGAGATTGCCCGCCGCCAGTCGGCGATCTGCTGCCAGGGGTCGACGTCCTGCCGGGGCTCGCCATCGCTGGCCCCGAAGCTGCGATGGTCGTGCACCAGGACGACGAACCCGTCCTCGGCGAAGGCTCGCGCGAAGGGCTCCAGGCCGTGCTCTTTGACCCCCGCATAGCCATGGGCCATGGTGACCGCCGGGTGCGGGCCCGGCCCGTCCGGCAGGAACAGCCATCCTCGAAGCGTGACCGCGCCGTCGGCTTCGAACTCGACATCCTCGCGCTCGATCATGAAGACCTCTCAGGTGGGACAGGATTCGGTCCCGGTGGGACGATCAGCCTCCATCCCGCCGTGCGATGCGCGAAAGGCCGAGACCGGGTTGACCGCGTCAGGTGGACAGCCGGACGGCGCCGGGGCCCAGGACCGGTTCCACGTCGGGACCGGCCACCTCGTGGCCGCAAGAACAGCGCAGCTCGACGTGGACGTGGCCGCCGCAGCCGGAGTGGCGCAGCACCACCGGCGCGTCCGCAGGGTCGCCGAGGTGGGTGTCGCCGTACTGGAGCAGCGCGGCCAGGACCCATTGCAGGTCGTGGGCGCGCACAGTGAGGTGGTACTCATGGCGCGAGCGCTGCCCGGACTCCTGGTAGCTCCGGCGTTCCAGCAGGCCGGCGTCGACCAGTTGCCCAAGGCGCTCGGTGAGAGTTCTGCGGGAGATCCCGAGGTGCTTGGCGATCTCGTCGAAACGATGCAGTCCCGCGAAGACCTCGCGCAGGACGAGCAAGGTCCATCGCTCGCCGACCAGGCTCAGTGTCGCGGCGACGCTGCAGTTGCCCAGATCAAGTTCTCGCCACTCCATGACGACAGCGTACCTCTTGAGTTCTACTTTGGAACTCAGCCTTGACGACATCTGAGTTCCAGATGGAGACTGAGGCGTCGGCACGTGCAGGGAGCGCGAGCAGTCTCTCCGTCCGGCGCCCCAGCCCCACCGCGGCGGGAGCCGGTCAGTCCCCCGACCGCACGAGCCGGCACCGCACTCCGTCAGGAACAGGTCATGCCCGTCTTCAACGCACACATCCCCGCCGACCGCTTCTCCTCGGAACAGAAGCGCGTTCTCGCCGATGCGCTCAACCAGTCGCTGGTCCAGGCCCTGGGAATACCCGAGGGCGACCGGTTCATCATGATCAGTGAGCACGGCGAGAACGAACTCTTCCTGGACCCGACGTTCATGGGCATGCAGCGCAGCGGCGACGCCATGATCATCAGCCTTCAGCTCGGGGCCCACCGGCCTCCGGAGGACAAGCGGGCAGTGGCGGCGGCCATCAACCAACTCGTGGTCGAAGCACTCGGTGTCTCGCCCGATGACATCTTCATCGCGTTGATTCCGGTCCCGAACGAGAACTTCTCCTTCGGCCGGGGCGAACTGCAGCTCGCCGACGGCGCTCCACGCTGGTAACACAAGGCCGAGGCCGCATGGTGCGGGTGCCGCACCTCGGCCGGCCGCTGACCCAGTTCTCGCCCCAGGACGGCGCGCCAGGCAAGAGCGCAGATCGCATGCCGCGCCCGAAGGAGATGTCATGCAGGTAGCCGTGGTCACTTTTGACGGATTCAACGAACTCGACAGCTTCATTGCTTCCGCGCTGATCAACCGCTGTCGCGAGGACGGCCTGGAAGCCTTCATCACGACACCGACACCGGTGGTCACTTCGATGAACGGCGTCGAGGTGACCGGACAGCGCCCCATGGACTTCGTGACCGAAGCCCAGGTCGTACTGATCGGCAGCGGTGTGAAGACACGAGACGTGGTCGCCGACGACCGGCTGGTCTCCCGGATACTCCTCGACCCTTCGCGACAGCTGATCGGCGCGCAGTGCTCCGGCGCGCTCGTGCTCGCCCGGCTGGGGCTGCTGGAGAACATGCCCGCGTGCACGGACAGCAAGAGCCGGCCGTTCGTCGAGGCCCGCGGCGTCACCGTGCTGGACGCGCCGTTCCACGCCGAGGGGAACATCGCCACAGCGGGTGGCTGCCTGGCGTCCCAGTACCTCGCCACCTGGGTGATCACCCGGACACTCGGGGAAGAGGCCGCACGCGACGTCCTCGACTACGTGGCCCCGGTTGGCGAGAACCGGGAGACCGTCGACCGTGCCCTACGTGCCGTCCAGGCGGGAGCCGTCGCACTGCGCTGACTTCTCGTCATCGTGGAGCGGTGCTGGCCCCTGCCCCTGAATTCGAGGGAGAGCCCCGGCGGTACGCCCCGCGCTTGGTGGGCAGGACCATGCCGTTCGCTTCCCCGCAGTCGTAGACGTACTCCGCGGCCGGGAATCCGCCCGCTACGTCGGCGCGATAGTCGTGTCGGCACAGCAGTCGGTCGGGTCCGAATTAGAAGTGGCTGGCCATGTCGGGTGCGGACAGTCCTCGCCGGCACGGCCAGCAGAAACGTCCGACCAGTCCGTGCTCGGACGTCCCGTGGCTCGTCGGTCCCCGTCACCTCGCCGGGCAGGCGTTGCACTCCTGGGGTCAGCTGAAGTGCACATCGTTGGGGCCGACCGAGGCCATGAACCGCTCGATGATGCGAGAGCCGTTGAGTCAGTGCCCGCGGAGAGTACACCTGCGCACGGCTCGGCGTACGGCCCTGCGCAGCGACTTGCTCAGGCGCAGGACGGGGTGTGGCGGGGACCGCCAGACGGGCGGCCGCTCCGGTCGCAGCGGGACCCGCGGCATGAGGTAGCGAGACCGGTCGACCTCCATCTCGCACAGGACCGCCTCGCCCATCTCTCCCAGCCGGATGATCACAGGACGCGGCGGGTCTCCTGGGATTTCGGCGCGCAGCACGGCGGTGCCCGCCCTCGGTACCTTTCCCTGGCCGACGACCTTCCCGTCGACCAGCACCTCGACCGAGCCTGATGCGCGTGCCGGCTGGACCGTGACGGAGTGGCCATCCTGGTCGAGGTGGAAGCGGCTGCCCGCACCCATGCGTCCAGCGTAGGGCCGCACGAGGGGTACGGCGCGACCCTGACAGGGAAGGATGTCGGACTGACGCCCACTGACCGCGGAAACCTGCCCTGGTGCTGGGCCACGCGGCCATCTGGGCATCCCCAAAGCCGCGACTTGTTCTCCGCCTTCTTCTGCACGGTCGTCATGGTCTGTTCCAGCGAGGGGGCCCGAGCGGCCAGGAGTTCGACGGCTTCGCGTATGTACCGGTGGACCGTCGCGATCCGGACACGGAAGCCTGCTGCGAGACGGGCGTAGGTGTCGCACCAGCGCAGGTGTGCCAGGACGAGCAGGGCCTGCCGGCCACAGGTCAGGCGACGCCACCGGGAGCCGATTTGACGGCGGTGGCCTGCGAGGAGACCGGAGAGGTGGTGCAGGTGCGGTTGGACAGATCAATGCCGGACGAGTAGACAAGCACGCGCAAGCTCCTGACGGGTTGGTGATCTTGGTCGTGAACCCGTCTACCATGAGCCTTCTTCATGTCCGCTGTCGGGGTCGCCCGCCCAACCTCCCGTCAGATCGGAAGCGGCTTCATGTCTGGGCCGCGTAGTTGGTCAACGAACCGCCCCACCTGCTGTAGCTGTTTGTAAGGTCCCGCAGATTTGTCCATTGTGCGTGCCGCATCCCCATCTCATCCATCAGAGCCAAAAGAGGGAATATTTTCATGACGAAGTGGATAATAACGGCCGCCCTGTTTGATATCGCCTATCCCCCCACCTTGCGAATCGTGGCAAGATTTGAGGGTAACGAAGAAGAAGCGCGCTCAAGGTTTCGAGAAGTGCTGAACTCATACGACGGAGCGGCTAGGAAATTGACGCGCCGCGAAGTATTCAAATTCTCCGACAGTCAATACTTTGTGCGCATCGAGGACCGCCCGAATGAGTTCGAATATATGATGCAACTCGGAGAATTGATCGTCGACACCCAGGATCCCGAGCTTCCGGACTCGGTTGTGTGGCCGGACGGCGTTTAGAAAAGCAGGACTCGATGTTTTTGGTGGAGCCGTCGGCCATGAGGACATTCGTGCCGGCCAGGAAGCACTTGCAGTCAACAGCCTTCCCGAGCTCTGCTACGTCGTCCGCGTACTTGCCGTACTTGCCGAACTTCAGGACCTTGAAGACCTTGCCCCAGGGCAGGTCCAAGGCCATCGGGCCGCAGTTCCCCCAGCTGACGTCATCCTTGCACTGGGCCGCCTGGTCGGTGTCGAAGACGAAGAAGTTGAACAGGTCCTTCGCCTGCTGCTTGCGGCGGTTCTCGCCCAGCGGGGCGATGCCGTTGTAGATGCCGTACTTGCCGACCGTGACATAGGTCTTGGCCCTGAAGCGCCGGCGGTGTGCGTGTAGGTGAACACGTCGAGCCGTCGGAACGGGAGGTCGTCTTCTGCTGGACCATGTGCTGGGTCCAGTGACCCTTGTCGTCCTGGGTGAACCACTCCTTGGTGCCCGGCGGGCAACCGCCCATCTCGCAGACGCCCACCGGGCGCAGGCCGTCGGGGTCGGAGGTGGAGACGGGGCTGTTGCGGGCGTAGGTGTAGCCGTTGATCTGGAGCGGGTCGGTGATGTCGATGACCGGGTCGGCGGACAGGAATCGGCCGGAGTTCTGGTCGTACTCGCGGGCCCCGATGTGGGTGAGGCCGGTGGCCGTGTCGTCGATGCCGGTGCCGAGGTAGCCGCGCTTGTTGGGCCAGGCGGCCGGCTTGGTACCACGGACCTCGCCGCGTTCGGCGAGGAGGCCGAGGGCGGCGACCGCGCGGACGAGCGCAGCGAGATGGGGGTCCCCCCGGGCGAAGGTTGGGGAGGGCCATCCTGCTCGGGGCCGCCGAGGGCCTGCTTCCGGACGTATGCCGCCTTCAGCTCCGCCCAGCGCGTTGCCTGGGCCGGGGTGAGGGTCCCGCGCAGTTCGGCCAGTTTCAGCAGGCTGGCCTCGGCGCCGCCGGTCAGCGTCTGGGCCTCGGCGGCGAAGTGGTCGTCGATGACGGCCGAGACCTCGGTGCCGTTCATGACCGGCCGGATGCGCTGGGCGATCCTGTTCATGGTGCGGTAGGAGCCCTGGAGCCGGAACGGCGGCTCGGTACGGGTGGCGCCGGACTGCGCCGCGGAGGCGATGTAGGCGGCGTTCACCGCGAGGACCGTCTCGCGCACCCGCAGCAGGTGGCGCACCACCGCCAGGATCTGCTCCAGCTCGGAGGCCCCGTAGGGGTGGGCTAGCCGGTCCGCGCGGGCCGTGGGGTCCCCCTCTGCGAGGCGGACGAACAGCTCCAGGTCGGCACGGTCTCGCCCGGCGAGCTGGGCGAGCACCGGGCTGGAGGTGAGCGCGTTCTCCAGGAAGCTGTCCGCGAAGCCCGCCTCCTTGCCGGTGCGGACGTCGCCGAGGTTCCACACGTCGGCTCGGTTGGCGAGCATGTCGGGCACCTGAAAGCGGGCCCCGGACCCGGTGTAGGGGTTGCCGGCCATGCAGACGCGAAGCGTTTACCCCGCAGGCCGTAGGTGCGTGATTCGGCGTTCCACACGCCGTCGACGTGACGGGTGGCGTCGCACAGCGGGATGAACTTCTGGAGCAGTTCCGGGGACGTGTGCTGGATGTCGTCCAGGTAGAGGAGGGTGTTGTTGCCGACCGCGAGCGCGAAGTTGATCTTCTCGATCTCCTGGCGGGCGGTGGCGTTCGGGGTCTCGGCCGGGTCGAGCGAGGTGACGGAGTGGCCGAGGGCCGGGCCGCTGACCTTGACCAGCATCAGGCCGAGCCGGTCGGCGACGTACTCGATCAGCGTCGTCTTGCCGTAGCCGGGCGGCGAGACGAGCAGCAGCAGTCCGCCTGTGTCGGTGCGCTTGGTCTCGCCCGCGGTGCCGAGCTGCTTGGCAAGGCTGTCGCCGACCAGGGGCAGGTACACCTCGTCGACGAGGCGGCCCCGCACGATCGAGGCCAGGGGAGCGCGGGCGGTGGTCGTCCAGCCGCAGCCTGGCGCGCTCGGCCGCCACCAGGGCGGTGCGCCGGCGCTGGTGGGCGCGGAAGGCCGGGACGTCCTGGTCGGCGAAGCGCCGGGTACGGGCGAGGAACTGGGCCCGGGCCCCGGGCTCAGGCAGCGGAAAGTGGCGGCCGCACCGGTCCGGCGACGTCGCCTTGGTCCTGCTCGTCCACGCCTCCATCGTCTTCCGGGCCAGGGCGCGCGGAGGTGGCTGCACGAAACCCCTGCGTCGGCATGCCCGGTGCTGGCAGGGTGAGGTGACGCGACCAGAGCGGCGCAAGCGCGTCACCCCACCTCGGTGCCATCATCGCGCCTGCTGCGCCGCCGACGCCCTCCATCCATCCAGGAGCCGGTGATGGTGTGGCTGCTCTGAGCACGCTCACCGGCCTTGAGGAATGGGGTACCAACTAGGTACCATCGGGTTATGCCATCACTGAACGTGTCCTTCTCTGACGAGGAAATGGAAGGCGTCCGGGCCGCCGCCGCCGCCGAGGGCAAGAGCCTCAAGCAGTACCTGCACGACCTCGGTGTACGCGAGATGCACCGCAAGCGGTTCGTCGCTGGCGCCACCGCCTGGGCCGACAGGCTGCGCGGGGAGTTCGACGAGGCGTTCCCCGAGGAGATTCCGCCTTCTCAGCGCGGCGACGGGGCTGCGGCTGCCTGATGGTTGTCCACATCGACGTCTCCTGGCTCCTCGACGTCCAGGAGGCCGCCCTCGGGCACGAAGACGTGACCGTGAGCGACTACTCCGCGCTGGTAGCGGCCGTCGCCCGGCACAAGACCCGGATGCCGACGCTCGAGGCCTCCGACCCGGATGCCGCCTGGGGCGCGGCCGCGCTCCTGCACACGATCGTGCGCCTGGAGCCACTCCCCCACCGCAACAGCCTCTTCGCCGCCTTCGTGGCCGCTCAGTACATGGATCAGTCCGGCGAAGGCATCGACCCCCCATACGGCGCCCTGTCCGACCTCGTCAGAAAGGTCCGGGACACCCGGCTGAGCGTCTACGCCGTCGCCGAGGCCCTGCGGTCCTGGCGCATCTGATCCAGGCGCCTCAGGCGGCGCTGGGACGGACGCCGCTTCGCAGCGGTGATCAGGATTCCGAGCAGCATTGCCAGATTGGCCGCGCCTTCCGCGTCGTCGGCCCAGCGGGTGGTCTGCAGTGGGTGAACTTGGTCAAGGAGGACGCCCTCGCAGGCCAGGACGAAAGCCAACGCCAGCATGGCCGCGCGGGCGTTGCCGTCCTCGAACGGATGGAAGAAGAGGATGTCGAGATAGGCCAGGGCAGCACGTGAGGGGAGGGGCAGATACGGTTCAACGCTCCCGGACAGACAGTGCTCGAACAGCGCCTGCGCATCGGGGACAAGACCGTAGCGCTCCCGTCCGCCCTTCGCGAATCCCGGCATCGTGCGGAAACCGACCAGGTCGTGGCCCAGCACGGTCCGCTGCCACTTCGCCATGAGGGCGAAGGTCAGCGGCCTGCCCTGCTCAGCGTCGGCGAAGGCCAAGTCGAGGGCGGTCAGGAGCCGCACGGTTCCCTCGCTGTCACGTCTGCCTCGCGTTGCCATGAAAAAGTTCCGGAAGCCGTCGCGGGCTGGCGCTTCGAAGGCGAGGCGTGCGCCACACCAGGACGGCCAGGAGATCTCCGGCCGGATGAGCAGCCACTCGGCGAGGCTGTCCTTCGGTTGGCCGAGCCCGGCGGTCATCTGATTCCGCCCACGCCTCTGGCGAACCGCGAGCTCACTGCGTCGACCACCGGAACGTCAGGTGCGATCCAACTGCCGAACTGGCCGCCGACCGCAGTCTAGACGATCTCCTCGGCCTGGCCCTCGTTGATGCCGTTGCAGGCGAGGAACCATCGGAGGACTTGCATGCAGTGCCCGTACCAGCCACTCTCGGCCTGGGTGCGGTCAGCCACCACGGTGACCAAGCGCGTGCACGCCCGCTCCCAGTACCAGAGGTCCGCTGTAGACGCCGGGGATTTCCCCGACGGAGCCAGGGCCGCGAACCGTTCCGCCAGGTCCTCCAGCCAGCCACGCCACTCCCGAAGGGCCTCAACAACCAGCGGGGCAGTCGCATCCGGGGTTGTCACGGAGTCGGATGAACAGCACCACGCCTCGACGACACCTCCGTCGACGTCACCCTCGCCGACTGACCAGTTCCATCCGCAGGCCCATCGGCCGTACCGGCCCGCCAGGAACTCGGTGACAGGATCCAGCGAACGCCAGCGCTCCTCCCGAGCGACCTCAGGCCTGGGCAGCAAGGGCGCAACAAGGGCCGCCAACTCCGCCGCCATGTCGCCGTCCATCTCGAACGGATGTCGAGCGGGATCCACGTCCGCCCACGTCAGGGTATGTGCCCACAGTTCACTCACCGTCCCACTCTGCCTCGCGTAATCACCCTGGCTCCACTCCATATCGAGTGGCCGCCCCACGCGCGGGAAACGATCTACGGGCAGCCGGGAAGCGATCTTCTACCGCTTCTGTCCTGCCTGGTCACCGCGACTCGTGAACACCCCACCGGCACCGTCGTCGCGGTCGAGGCAGGGGCCATTCCCGTCCTGGACTGCTGCTGCCCTTCATCGACGAGGAGTTGCTGCCTCACGACGACAGCGACGCGGCGGCAGATGCCTGGGAGCTGATGGAGAGCATCAGGTCGCTGATCGGCCAGATGCATGGTCTGGTCGACCGCCGCCTCGGTCCGCTCGGCGAGAACCTCGGGCCCGCCAGCGGTTACACGCTGCGTTGCCTGTCCTGCGGCCACATCGCGGCACTCGTCACTCCCGGCAACGGTGGTGCGCGGCCCGTCGGATGCCTGCTGTGCGGCAAGGCGTACGACGACGTCGCGGAGGTGGTGAACGCCTACGGAATGGGGAGTTTCTACGAGGCGATCAGCGAAGGCGGGGAGCCGCCGGCCTACGAGTGCGCGGAGTGCTCCACGGGGCAGGCATGCGTGGTGCCGACCCAGACGGCCGACGAGCCAGACGGGCAGGTCCTGCTGTGCCTGCTGGGCGCGCATGCGCTCGAAGGCATCTGCGACTTCTGTCAGCGAGCGGCGGACTTCGCTCTGCCGGACATGTGCAGTGACTGTCTGGACATCCGGTACGCCAAGTTCTGACGGGTTCTCCGGTCACCGAGGCCGCGTGCCGGACTGACAGCCGTCACCCCAGGGACCGTCCGCCCGGAGGGGATGGCCCGGGTTCGTCATCCGGTTGCGTGCCAGGCCTGTCCTTCATCCGCTGCAACCGCTCGTTCGTGCTCCGAGCGGGCGGTTTCCAGCAGGCGCCGCCAGGACGCGACTAGGGGGCGCCGCCGCAGGAGTGCCCTGCGTTCGCGCTCGGTCATCCCGCCCCAGATTCCGTGCTCGATGCGGTGATCGAGAGCGTGGGCAAGGCACTCGGTGCGCACCGGGCAGCCGGTGCAGAGCGCCTTGGCGCTGTTCTGGGCCGCGCCTTGTACGAACAGCTCGTCCGGATCGGCCCTCCGGCACACCGCTCGCGCGCTCCAGGCCTCCTGGTCATCCCCGATCATCCGATGCCGTCCTCTCCCCGGTACGGCCCGCCGTCCTCCCTGGGCAGGCGCGGTCCGAGAACGGTACGGCAAGCGCATGCGGCATGGGACATCCTGGTGTTCCAGCAATTCCATCGGGTGAAGCAGCCTTGACAAATACCCGGGCGCCTTGGGGCGTAGCTCAGCCAGTGGCCGAGCAGCCGGGCATCGCAGGCAGCGAAGCCTCGCCGGTCACGGCGCTGATGCGCCGCCGGATTGCCGCGAACGTCGCGGCGCGGTCTTGCCTGACGGCGTAGTCGACCCGGTCGTAACGCAGTTGAAGGGTGGCGGTGCGGTCCGGGGCCTTGAGCAGGATCAGGCCGAGGCTCCCGCCGGGGGTCAGGTCGCGGTGCCAGTGCAGCTGTTGCGGCAGACCGTGCTGCGGGTCGGTCAGAGCCTGCACCAGCTCGGCCCTGCGCAGCCCGGTGTCGGAGTCGTGGTCCAGCTCCAGGATCCACCACTCCCCCAGCCTGTCGCTCAGCTTCTTCAGCCGGGTGTTGGCGCGGGCGTTCTGGCCGTCGACGCGCGGTTCGTCCATGCGGTAGAGGGACTCACCAAACGTGAATAACGGCACGTTACGGTGGGGCTGGGTCCGCCTGGTGCCCTCGAATGGCCAACTGGCCTTGTCAGACGGTGGCCTTACAGTGCGGTCATGAGTGAGGACGATAACCGCCCACAGCTAGAAGACAAGCAGCCCGACGAACCTGGCCGCGAAGCCGCAGCGGAGCCCGAAGCCACAGAGGAAGAGTCCGGCGCACCTGGCTTCCGCCTTGACCCGAGCGTCGTTGCCAAGGTCGACATGACCAGGCTGCTCAGCTTCCAAGCTGCGGCTCGTCAATATAGCGAGCAGATAGCCAGCCAGTTCGCATCCCTCGCTGCCGCCGGGGACCGTCTCAGAGCGATGCAGCAGGACTTCGTCAAGTCGGCAGCCCCGTCACTCGCGGCGCTGGTCCAGCGCAGGGACGGCTTGGCTGAGCAAATGCGGCAGGCAGCCCGCATCGCCTTGCCGTTGCCTCGGTATGACTTTGGCGCCGACCTAGGCCGGGTTCTCGACGCGAACAGGCAGCAGTGGGTATCGAACATCCGCCGCCTCGTCGAGTTCGTCACGCAGCTCATCCCGGACAATCTGCGGGGGCTGCAAGCCGAGAAACTCGTCGAGGTATTCAAGGTCAACGTAGAAGACGGCACTTCCCTGGCGTGGGCTCCTCGCACCAGCATCGTCGAGCAATTGATCGAGGTCCCTGACATGGAGGCCCGGGGCGTCATCCTTGTCACCCACGCCTCGGAGATCGCCGATGACATCGACGCATCGCTCGCTGTAGTCGCCCTCCCTGAGCACCAGGACCTGAAGTCCATGCTGCTGGAGGCAACCGCTGCCATCCGCGCCGGCCTCTACCGCCCCGCCCAGGCAGCGGCCTGCGCCGTCTTCGACACCGTCGTGAACGAGCACATGCTGAAGCACCTCGCATACACCGGTCGCAAGACCAAAGACAAGACTCGCAATCACTTCCGCCCCATCGAAGTTTCGGAGTGGGATGATGCCAGCTTTGCCGAGGTAGGACTCGTCCTCGTCGGTGCTGGCATCTCCACGGCCTTCCAGCACTGGGACCGTGGCATCGGTCAGGCGTCATTCAACCGGAATGGGAGCACACACCAGGTCGACGACGGCTCCTACTCGTCTGCACATGCTGTCAGGGCCGCGTTGATCGCGCATGCCACTCTCCGGTGGCTTGACGAGGCCCTCGCGGCCGAGCAGGACGAGGGGGAGGCAGCCTGAAGTATGTTGGTGGCCGGGAACCAATCCTCGGGGCGCACAGGTTTCGAGTTGGTTCCCGTCCTCACTCCCACACGCTTCTGCGGAGTGCCTTCGCAAGCCCTGTCGGTAGTGACGTGAGCCCTCCTGCTAGCGCGTCGCGCCCGAGCTGCGCAGTTCGCCCCATGTGCACAGGTGGTCGTTTGGAACCCAGTGATCAAGGTGATGGGGCGCCGGGTCTCCGCTGTTCCAGCAGTACCAGTAGCCCTCAATGTCGTCATCGGACAGCGATGGATTATCGATGACGAAGGGGACGGCTGTGGGCGAGTCCGCTGGCTGCACTCGCCCGCCGTCTGGCGAGACCAGCATGACCACTGCCGCGAACGCAGCAACCACCAGGACCTCCGCCGGGATGAGCAGCAGCCCCTTAAACGTGAACTCCTGGGAGAGCCACCTCACCGTTTTCACGGCAATCCCTTCTCATGCGGGAGGCCTTGAGCAGGCGCACCTGCAGCATGGCACGCGGGTCTAACAATCCCCCGGTTCTACGGGGCTCTTGCTGTCCCCCGGGCAGGTGGGCTTGCTGCAAGAGGGGTGCTAAGGAGACATATCGGGGTTTACGCTGTCGCCCCTCCTCGGGTCGCTCTACGAGGCTAGGTGTGCTCACGCCACGGGACCGACCCGGGCCGAAAATACCGTCGTGTCAACTGCGGGAGCCGCGATCCGGGCGCGGGCCTGGGCCCGGGTGGGGCCGTGGCCCGAGAGCTGCGGCACGTCGCCGGCGCCCGCGGCAGCGACGGGCGTGGCTCCGGCCTAGACCCCTGGAGGCGGCAGCTGCTGGGGGCTGAGGTCGTCGCGTACGCGCAGGTAGCGGACGGGATGCCGGTAGCGGCCCGAGTCCACCGCGGTGTCCCCGGCGAACTCGACCACGACGTCGGGCACGACCGGCCGGTGGTCGATCACCTCGCGGGTGCCCCACCCGGCCAAGAAGCGGCGGCCCTGCCAGGGGTGGTCCGCGCCGCCCGGATACAGCAGACCGCCGATCTCGCGCCGTGCCGTCGCCGACAGCGGTGCCGTCCGCGCGACGAACCGCAGCCGGCCCGACTCGTCGTAGCGGCCCAGCAGCAGCGTCGACGGGGCGGCCCCCCGGCCCGTCACCGAGGCGACGACCGCTTCCGCACTGGCCCGGGCCCACTGGTGAAGAGCTGTTATTCGAAAGGTGCGGTATTCCCCTAACAGCTCTTCATACGGCAGGCATGTTGGCGAGGGGCGGTTTTGCCTCAGCTATGCGTGACCGAGGGGTGCGTCGCTTCCGCCGTCGACGAGGTTCGCCTGGGCCTTGCTGCCGTGGAAGTCGCGGGAGCGTTGCGCGGTACCGAAGCCGCCGTAGGGGTAGCCGCCGTGCTGGGGTGTGCTGACCGTGTTGAGAGCCGCGGTGGTGTCGGCGTCGAGGTGCAGTTCGGCCGCGCCGAGGTTGTCGGTCAGATGGGTGAGGGTGCGGGCGCCGACGATAGGGGCGGCGACGGCAGGCTGGTCGGCTGCCCAGGCAAGAGCGACCTGGCCCGGCGTGGCGCCGATCTCGCGGGCGATGCGGACGACCGTGTCGATGGTGTGCCAGTTACGGTCCGAAGCGGCGTACTCAGCGGAGACCCACTGGTACAGCTCGTCGTTGGAGCCGGCGCGAGTGTCGGGATCGGGGGTGGTGCCGCGCTGGTACTTGCCGGTGAGGAAGCCGCCGGCGAGGGGGGACCAGGGCAGCAGGGAGACCTGGTTGTGCAGGGCGGCGGGGATGACCTCGTACTCGCTCTCCCGAGACAGCAGGCTGTACTGCTGCTGGAGAGACACAGGGGCGTCGGTGCCCATTTGCTGTGCCGTGGAGAGGGCGAGCTGGAGCTGCCAGCCGGTGAAGTTGG
Source organism: Streptomyces sp. Ru62 (assembly GCF_002920615.1). GTDB lineage: Bacteria > Actinomycetota > Actinomycetes > Streptomycetales > Streptomycetaceae > Streptomyces. Next base: position 39,664 of record NZ_PQSU01000037.1, on the reverse strand, counting down.
ACAGGCCTACGTAGTTGATCTTCCCGGAGTGTACGGCGTCGTCGAGGAACGACAGTGTCTCCTCGATCGGTGTCAGGGGGTCCCAGGCGTGGATCTGGTACAGGTCGACGTGATCGCGTCCGAGGCGACGCAGGGAGGCGTCCAGTGAGCGGCGCAGCTGCCGACGGGTGGAGCCGAGGCTGTTGACGTCGGTGCCGGTGCCGTAGCGGCCCTTGGTGGCCAGCACGACGCGGTCGGTGACGTCGCTGGGGCGGCTGGCGAACCAGCGGCCGATGATTTCTTCGCTGCTTCCGCCGCCGTAGAAGTTGGAGGTGTCGACCAGGTTGCCGCCGGCGTCCACGAATGCGTCCAGCAGCGCGAACGCCTCGTCCTCGGGCGTCTGGACGCCGAAGTACATGGTTCCGAACGCGATGCGGGAGACGGCGGTTCCGGTGTTGCCGAGCTTGCGGTACTCCATGGTGCTCCTTGTCGTGGTGCGGCTCGCGCCGCGGAGAGGGATAGGTCCGTGGCGGGCTCGGGACGACCTGGACGGTTCGCGGTGCCGGTCGGAAAGTGGGTGGCTTGGGCTGGGGCGGAGGCACCGCCCCGCCGAAGCCTCTGCGGGCCGTTTAGTGGTGCCGGGGGTGCTCGGTGAGGGCGTGGAGGTTGATGGTTGCGCTCTGCAGCTTCGCGTCGTGGGGTGCCTTGAACCCGGCATCGGCGATGTACAGCTTGTCACCGCTTATGGCGGTGGTGGTGGGTGAGGCGAGGCCGTCGCCGGTGGTGAGGGCGACCTGGGTGGTCCCGTTCGGGCGCACGACGGTGACCCGGTCGGTCGGGTCGTTCTGCGCGGCGAAGACGATGTCGGAGTGGTTGTTGAGGAAGGCGAAGTCGTCGAAGTCGGGGATGTTGTCGGCGACGGTGTGGATGGGGCCGGGGGTTCCGTGGGCGGTGACCGGGATCCTGAGCAGCTTGCCCTGGCTGTAGTTGCTCAGCCAGACGGCGCCCTTGTGGAAGCGGACGCCGTTGACGCCGAGGGGTAGGGAGCCGTGGGGGTCGGCTGCGAGCGCCGGGCCGTTCAGCCAGATCTTCGCCGGTCCGCCGGAGGTGGGCACGGCCCACACTGTGCTGTTGTAGCTGTCGGCGGCGTCCAGGGTACGGCCGGCCGGGTCGATGGCAAGGCCGTTGGGCAGGCCATCGGGCAGGGCGGTCAGACGCTCGGGGCGGCCGTTCGGGGGCAGCTTCCAGACGCCGTTGCGGGCGGTGTCGTCGGAGTCCACGTTGTAGTAGACGGTGCCGTCGCTGCCACGGGTGTTGCCGGTGATCTGATCGCCCAGATGTCCGTTGATGAGGGTGGTGCGCTGCCCGGAGGGCGTGATCCGCACCAGCTTGGGCGGCTTGTTCGCGGGCACGCCCAGCAGGGACACCGTCAGGGAGCGGTCCGGGTTGACGTTGATGTTCTCCGGCGAGTCGCCGGAGGCGAAGTCGAACGCGACCGCGGTCTTCGCCTGGGTGACGACCGGCTGAGTAGCACCTCGTCCGGTGGCGGCGGAGGCGGACGGGGCCGTGACGAGAACAGCCGCCAGAGCGGGGACTGCCGCCAGGTGAGCGAAGCGAATGTGCATTGTTGTTGCCTTCTGTAGAAGCGGCTGGAAGACGAGAAGGCAATGCCCTGTGTCTTCGGGCCGTGCGGTGGCCCGGCCGACCATCTGGTGGCCTGGGAGCTGACTGCGGATGCGCGGTCAGGTGAGTGAGGCGCGGCTAGGAATCAGGTGTCGAACCGCACCCCGCCGAGCCACGTGACCTTCTCCGGGTCGTGGTGGTCGAAGATGGGGCTGCGGCCGGTGTCCAGCGTGGCGATGCGTGCCATCTCTTCGTCGGTGAGCCGGAAGTCGAAGACGTCGATGTTCTCCGCCATGCGTTCGGGCCGTACCGACTTCGGGATCACGACGATGTCGCGCTGGACGAGCCAGCGCAGCGCGATCTGGGCGACGGACTTGTCGTGGGAGCGGGCGATGCCGGCGAGCACCGGGTTGTCGAAGAAGCCGTGTCCGCCTTCGGCGAGCGGCCCCCAGGACTCGTGCTGGACGCCGTACCGGCGCATCAGTTCCTGATCCTCGGTGCGCTGGAAGAAGACGTGCGTCTCGATCTGGTTCACCGCGGGGACGATCTCGTTGTGGGTGATCAGGTCGGCGAGCCGGTCGGGGTAGAAGTTGCTGACCCCGACCGCCCGGCTGCGGCCGTCGCGGTTGAGGGCTTCCATGGCCCGCCAGGCGCCGTAGTAGTCGCCGAAGGGCTGGTGGATCAGGTACAGGTCGAGGTAATCGAGACTGAGGCGGTCGAGCGAGCGGTCGAAGGCACGCTTGGCGCTGTCCTCGCCGTAGTCCTGGACCCACAGCTTGGTGGTGACGAACAACTCGTCGCGGGGGATGCCGCTGGCGGCGATGGCCCGGCCCACGGCGCGCTCGTTCTCGTACCCGGCGGCGGTGTCGATCAGGCGGTAGCCGGCTTCCAGCGCGGCCTCCACCGCCTGCTGGGTCTGGTCTTCGGGGATCTGGTAGACGCCGAAGCCGAGGATCGGCATCTGCACGCCGTTGTTGAGGGCGACCTCGGGAACCTTGATCGTCATGGCTGAGACTTTCACTTTCGGACGGTGGGGGACGTCGGCCGGGCAGCGCCGGTGGGGCAACTGCTGATATCGGACTGGGCGAAGACGGCAGGCCGCCGGGCTTCTACCAGGTCTGGCGTTCGAGCCAGGTCTTGATGCGCTCGGCCGTTTCACGCCAGCCGGGTTCGAGGAGCACGTTGTGGGTGCGGCCGGGAAGGAAGAGGTAGTCGGAGCCGAAGTAGGCGGCACTGCGGCGGATCGCCTCCGCGGGGACCACGACGTCGTTTTCTGCCGCGATGACCAGGGACGGGCCACCGATGCGGGTGCGGTCCACGCTGAAGGAGGTGGAGATGGTCTCCTGGATGGCGAGGGCCGACTCCCTGGACAGCAGGGCGTAGTAGCGGCGGGCGTCCTCTTCCGAACACCCGGCCAGCACACGGGGCCACTCCTCCTCGAAGGAGCCGATGCCGACCGGCTTCGACAGATCCAGCTGCCGCTCCGGGTGGAGACCCACCTCGGCGCAGATGGCGGGCGTGATGTGGACCTGCGCCACGACCGGGTGCTGTTCGGCGTACTTCTGGCCGACCAGCGCGCCCATGCTGTGGGTCACCAGGACAGGGACCTGTCCGATGTGGTCGACCACGATCTCCAGCTCTTCCACGGTCTCGGCCATGGAGCGCGCCGCGAACTGCTCCTCGGGCAGTTCATGGGAGCGGTGGTGGTTGTACCAGCTGAACGCGTAGCAGTCCCGGCCGGTCGCGGCGAAGAAGGGGAGGTAGTTTTCCCACACCCAGCTGCCCTGGCCGCCGCCGTGGACGAAGACGATGGGCGCAGCGGACGGGCTGCTTTCGGAGCGGGCGTACTCGATGAACACACCCTTGACGGTGGTGTTTTCGACCTTCACAGTGATTCCTTTTCGGTGTCGATGGGAGTGGGCGGTGTGGGGGCGGTCAGTTGCCGCGGCCGCCTTGTGGGTCGGGCAGGGCGTTCAGTGCGGCCAGGTCGGCCTTGCTCAGCTGGACGTCGGCGGCGCCGGCGTTCTCCAGCAGGTACTTTGGGGTCTTGGTGCCGGGGATCGGGATGACGTACCGGCCCTGGGCCAGGACCCAGGCGAGGGCCACCTGGGCCGGGGTGGCACCGATCCGCTCGGCGATCTCACGCACCCGGCCGACGAGAGCGAGGTTCTGCTGGAGGGCGTCCTGCTGGAAGCGCGGCATCCGGCGGCGGACGTCGTCCTGGGGCAGGTCGTCCACCGAGGTGAAGCGGCCGGTGAGGAAGCCCCTGCCCAGGGGCGAGTACGGCAGGAAGGCGATGCCCTGTTCCCGGCAGTAGGGCAGCACCTCCTGCATCCAGTCCCGCGTCCACAGCGACAGCTCGCACTGCACGGTGGCGATCGGGTGCACCCTCTGGGCGTGCTTGATCTGTTCGACGTCCACCTCGGACAGGCCGATCGCGCGGGCCTTGCCCGCGGCGACCGTCTCAGCCAGGGCGCCGACGCTCTCCTCGATCGGCACGTGGGGGTCGACCCGGTGCAGCTGATAGAGGTCGACGTGGTCGGTGCCGAGGCGTTGCAGGCTTTCGTCGATGGAGCGGCGGATGTGCTCCGGGCGGCCGTTCTCGGCGCGGACCGGCTTGCCCTGCTCGTCGCGGGACAGGGCGCCGACCTTCGTGGCCAGCACCGCACGGTCGCGGTGGCTCCCGGACAGTGCCCGGCCGACCAGTTCCTCGTTGGTGAACGGCCCGTACACGTCCGCGGTATCGATCAGGGTCACGCCCAGATCCAGCGCCTGGCGGATCACCGAGACGTACGTGTCCTCGTCACGCGCGGCGGCCATGTCGTAGGCGTAGCTCATGCCCATGCAGCCCAGGCCGATCACGCCCACCTCGGGACCGCCGGGTCCGAGTGTCGTCGTACGCATGTGCTTCCTTTCATCTCTCAGAACCCGAGGTGTCGGATGCTGGGCGGGGAGCACCGGCCTTCCCGCGCGGTGCAATCCGCGCTCATTCCACGAAATCAGCTCCCGCGTCCCGCTGACAGGCACGCTTGTTAGGGGTAACGGCAGTGACCCCCTCGGGCCCGAGCCGCAGGGCGTGCCCGGATGTGTATGGAGAGTGACTGGAGCGGGACGCCGGACGAACGGTGCATGGTGTCAGTTCTCGCTTCAGCCTGCGCCACAGCCGCGTCCTGGCCCCGCATGGCCGCCCGGCTGACCGACAGCTTCAGGCGTCCGCAGACCGATCAGGTTCGAGGAACTCGCGCACACCTTGGGTTCTGACATCTTCCGCCCCCTCAGAGGGACGTCTTGGGCCTCTCCACTCGCGGGTGGGAAGGGGCCGCCAGGCGGCTGCTCCTGTCCGCGAGTCGGTTGCGGCCGACGGCCCAGACGATGAGGCCAGCGCAGGTGACGGCCAGGGAGACAGCCATGATCGCTGTCCAGCGGCCGAGCGCCCAAAGAGGGCCGGCGGCGGCCGATCCGACTGCGCCGCCGAGAAAGTTGCTGACGACCAGGCCCGTGTTCAGGCGGCTGTGCGCGGAACCGGGCAGGGCGAACAGCCGGGTCTGACTCAGCACAAGGACGCTCTGCGTGGCGATGTCGGGCACGACGACAGCGACGATCAGCCCGAAGATCGAACCGCGTGCTGCCCAGGGAGCGACCAGGGACAACACCAGCAGCGCAAGCGCGGCGCCGGTGGCGGGCACGGACCAGCCCCGGTCGTGCAGCGCGCCCGCGCGGCGTCCGGCGAGGGCGCCGGCCAGGCCAGCCAGGCCCAGCAGGCCGATCTGGCTGGTCGAGTAGGAGAACGGCGCCGCCGTCAGTAGGTAGGTCGTCGACGTCCAGAACAACGAGAACACCGCGAAGGTCACGGCGGACAGCAGCAGGGTCGGTGGCGCCGCGCGATGGCGGGCCACGGTGGTGAAGACCGATCCCAGCAGGCGTGGGTAGGGGACGGGTTCGCGGGGTTCGAGGGGCGGGATGGCCGCGCGGAGCACGGCGGCGAGGGTGATCGCCGCCGCGGCGGCTATGCCGTATATCGCCCTCCAGCCGAGGAGGTCGGCGACGACACCGCTGATTGTGCGTGAGAGCAGGATGCCGATCAGCGAGCCGGATGCCACGGTACCGACGACCTGCCCGCGCCGTTTGGGTTCGGCGAGTTCGCTGGCCAGTGGGGTCAGCAGTTGCGCGCCGACGGTCGTCAGTCCGACGCCGCCGAGTGCCGCGAGGAGCACGGCGAACGTCGGGGCCAGGGCGGCGCCGAGGAGCATCACGGCGGAAAGGGCCAGGACGAGGGGGATCAGGCGGCGCCGGTTGAGGACATCGCCGAGAGGTACGAGGAGAAAGATCCCGAGTGCGTATCCGCCCTGGGTGACGGTCACCAGGGTCGCGGCGCTGGAGGATGAGACGTCGACAGACGCGGCGATGGTCTCGATCAGGGGCTGGGCCCAGTAGAGATTGCCGACGGCCAGGCCGGCGGCGACCGCAAAGGCCAGGGTGCGCGCCGGGGTCATCCGATGAGCGGAAGCGGAGGGCACAACGGGTCCTTTCACCCATGGGGTGGTGCTGCACTGAGGTGTGCGGGGGGCGGGAGGAGTACAGACCTTCCCGCCCACCCGCGGGCGGCAATGGGCACGCTTCGGCCGCGATCGGCCTGTCTTGCGCAGCCGCTTCGATCGAGCTCGTGCCGCTACTTGCGCGTGATCCCGATGTTGAAGTGGAACGTCCCCGTCGCGGCCGCCACCGCGAAGAGCAGTTCCCCGTACATCTCCACCGCTCGCGCGGCTTTGATCCCGCCGAGGTCGATGATCGCCTCGTCGGGCCAGCCGAACTCGCCGAGCAGGCTCTTGACCGTTTCCTTGGCTTCGGCGTCCTCGCCGGCGACGAACACGTTGTGGTGGCCGGGGAGCCGGCCCGGGTCGACCATGATCTCGGCGTGCATCGTGTTCAGCGACTTCACGACGCGGGCCTCGGGGTAGGCACGCTGGATCTGCTCGCCGAGACTGTCGGTGTTCGCCACCGTCAGCCTCGGCGGCATGCCCTGGGAGACGTCCAGCGGGTTCCCGATGTCGAGGAGCACCTTGCCGGCGAGGTTGGTGGCGCCCGTCGCCTCCAGCGCGTTCAGCGACGCGGCGCCGTGGGTGGCGTTGACGATGACTTCTCCCTGCGCTCCGGCATCGGCCAACGTCGTCAGCTGCACTGCGGGGTGCGCCTGCTGCCACCGTGCGAAGGAAACAATCCCAGGCCGGTCCTCGGTGTGCCCCAGGGTCCGCTCCACGTCGCGCGTGCCCACTACAACGTCGTGGCCCAGCGCGCTCAGCCGGCCCGCGATGGCACGGCCGACCATGGCTGTTCCCAGAACTGCGATCCTCATCATCATCCTTTGTGTCAGTGCGTTGAGAGTGTTCAGCGGCTTACCGGCGGCGTCCGTGAGTGCGCTGCCGCTGGGCGCCCGCGCTGAGACGGAGCCGCGGGCTTTCAGAGGGTGAGGAGGACCTTGGTGGCACGGCGCTCGTCCATGGCCTTGTAGCCCTCCGCGGCCTGGTCGAGAGGCAAGGTGAGGTCGAAGACCTTGCCGGGGTCGATCGTGCGGTTCCAGATGAGCTGGATCAGCTCGGGCAGGAAGTGCCGCACGGGGGCCGGCCCGCCGAGCGTGTGGATGCCGGCGAAGAACAGCTCGATCCCGGGGATGGTCACGTCGTAGTTCAGGCCCACATAGCCCAGGTGGCCGCCGCCGCGGGTGGCGCCGACGGCCTGCATGAAGGACTCCTGGGTGCCGACCGCTTCGATCACGGAGTGTGCGCCGAGCCCGTTGGTGAGTTCCTTGATCTTCGCGATGCCTGCCTCGCCGCGTTCTTCGACGATGTCGGTCGCGCCGTAGTAGCGGGCCAGCTTCTGCCGCTCCGGGTGGCGGGACATGGCGATGACCCGCTCGGCGCCCAGCTGCTTGGCGGCGAGGACGGCCATGAGGCCGACCGCGCCGTCGCCGACGACCGCGACGGTCTTGCCGGGGCCGGCCTGGGCGGCGACGGCGGCGAACCAGCCGGTGCCCAGCACGTCGGAGGCGGCCAGCAGTGCGGGGATCAGCTCGGGGTCGGGCTGTCCCGGCGTGGCGACGAGGGTGCCGTCCGCGTGCGGGATGCGGGCCTTCTCGGCCTGGGTGCCGATCGTCTGCGAGACGAACTCGGCGTGCACGCACTTGGACGTGAACCCGGCCTGGCAGATCTCGCAGGTATTGTCGGAGATGACGAACGAGCCGACCACGAAGTCTCCGGGCTTGACGTTCCTCACCGCCGAGCCGACCTCCTCCACGACCCCCACATACTCATGCCCCATGACCTGGTGGTCGGCGGGCTCGACCCCGCGGTACGGCCACAGGTCCGAGCCGCAGATGCAGGTCGCGGTCAGCTTCACGATTGCGTCGGTGGGCTCGATGATCTTCGGATCCTCGCGCTCCTCGACCCGGACGTCGCCGGCCTTGTACATCACTACTCCGCGCATCAGCGTGTTCTCCTCGTGGTTCTGTGTTCAGCGGTGCTTGATGCGCACCTGGGCGGGCGACGGTGGGCTCGGTGACGGGGACGTCGCCGAGGGCCTCGCGGCGGCCATGAGCAGGTCGTCCGTCAGCACCAGGCCGGAGGCAACCGCGCTGCGGCGCAGGATCGGTCGGCGGGTGTCCGGTCAGCGTCGGCGGGCTGCCGGTTCCAGGGCGGGATTGACGAAGCTGCTGTCGGCTGGGTTGATGACCGTGCCGGGCGTGACGATCTCGTCGATGCGGTCCAGGACCGCCGGGCCCAGGACGACGTCTGCCGCGGGCAGCTGCGACTTCAAGTGGGCCTGGGTGCGCGGGCCGATGAGCACCGATGCGACCGCGGGATGGTTGAGGGCGAAGGCGATGGCCATCTCGATCAGCGTCATGCCGTTGTCCTCGGCCAGGTGGGCGAGGGCCTCGGTGGCCTCCAGCTTGCGCTGGTTGACCGGCAGGGACATGTCGAAGCGGTCGGCCAGACGCTGCCGGGCCGGGGAGGGGGTGGGCAGGTCGGCGTCCTGGCGCCACTTGCCGGACAGCCAGCCGCCGGCCAGCGGGCTGTAGGTGATCACTCCCATGCCGTGCCGGGCCGCGGTGGGCACGCGTTCGGGATGTTCGGATCGAGGTGTTGCACGGCGTGCGGTGGTGCGGGCGTCCCTGCCCAGGAGGTCAGCTGCGCGTTGCTTCCGCCTTGCGCTGGGAGGCGGCCAGCAGGCCGAGGGGCAGCAGGGCCACCAGGGCGAAGGCGAAGCCGGTCAGGGACGGGCCCTTCAGGTCCAGACTGGAATTCAGGGCGACACCACCGAGCCAGGAGCCCGTGGCGATACCGATCTGGAAGGCCGAGGTGGCCACGGCTACCGGCAGGGACCGGCCCTGTCCGGCGATCTTGACGACCTGACCGACCACGATCGGGTTGCCAGCGAAACCGGCGGCACCGAGCAGCATGATCAGGACGACGGCCACGACGCTGTTGGTCGCCCACAGAGTGATCCCGCCCAGAGTGGCGGTGGTCAGGGCGGCGGTCGGGATGAGCGTGCCGTAGGGCCGCCGGTCACCGAGGCGACCGCCGACCGTGGTGCCGGACAGGGCGCCGATGCCGAAACCGAGCATCGCCAGCGGTACCGCCGAGCTCGCCAGGTGGGCGCGGTCGGTCAGCAGGGGGGCGACGTAGCTGTAGGCGCCCATGATGCCGGCCTGGAGCAGGGCGATGGACAGGTAGACCAGCCACAGCCGGGGCTGCTTGAGCGCGGCCACCTCGGCGCGCAGGGAGCTGTCGGCGCGGGTGGTGTCGGCCGGGATACGGCGGGCGATCACGGCCGCGGCGGCCACGGCGAGTGCGGCGAGCACCCAGTAGGGGGTCTGCCACCCGCCCAACTGGCCGACTGCCGTACCCAGGGGGACGCCGATGATGTTGGCGAGCGTGATGCCGCCGACCATCACGCCGGTGGCGCGGGTGCTGGCGGCGGGGCCGGCCGCGGCGGTGGCGATCACGGCGCCCACGGCCCAGAAGGTGCCGTGGCCCAGCGCGGCGGCGAGCCGGCCGACGATCGCGAGGGTCAGGTTGGGGCTGAGTGCGCTGAGGACGTGCCCGGCGGCGAAGACCAGCAGTGCGGCGATCAGGGCCGAGCGGCGCGGCAGGCGCTGGGTCGCGATCGCCATCAGGGGGGCGCCGATCGTCATGCCGATGGCGAAGACAGTGATCAGCATCCCGGCGCTGGAGACGCTGACGTTCAGGGCGTCGGAGATCTGCGGCAGCAGGCCGGAGACGACGAACTCGCTGGTGCCCATGATGAAGGTGATGCCGCCCATCAGCCACACCACGGGCGGCAGCTTGACCTTCCCGGCAGGCACGGACGTGCTGTCGTCGGCCGTGAGCGGTGCGGCGGCCGAGGTATCCGGCTGCGTGGACGAAGGGGAACTCACTGATGATCCTTTCCAGAGGTGGCGCGGGGCCCGGTCACCGAAGGCGGGCCGGCAAGCGTCATACGCGCCGAGGGTGGTGCGGGCGGGCCCCTTCAGGCCCGCCGCAATCCACGAAACCAGCCGGTGAGCAGCTCGGGGAGTCACGCTTGTGAGGGGTAACAGCAGGGACCCCCTCATGCCGAGAGCGTCAGTGAGTACACGCTGAAACGGGGTATCCGGCCGCGGCACACAGTGCGGACAGGCCGATGGCTGCCGCTGGCGCTTGTTGAGCGGGTGCCGGCGTGCAGGGCAGCGGGCCGCACGTCATCACGGCGGCGCCGGCACAGGGGCCGCCGGCTGCGTGTCAGTGCTCGGTGTCAGCCTGGGAAGCGGCCGCGTCCCGGTCCTCGCTTGCCGCCCAACTGGCCAGCAGGTTCAGAGCGTCCGCGGCCGGGGTGCCGGGCTCGGCGCTGTAGACGGTGATGGACAGTCCCTCGTCACCGGGCAGGTCAAGACTTTCGTGGACGAGTTCCATCTCGCCCACCACCGGATGGTGGAACCGCTTGGCTCCCCTGGTGAAGGAATGCACGTTGTGCGCACCCCACATCGTGCGGAAGGCGTCACTGCGGGTGGACAGCTCACCGATCAGGTTGGACAGCTCGCGGTCGTAGGGGTTCTTGGCGACCTCGAGGCGCAGCACCCCCACTGCGTCGCGGGCCACGCGTTCCCAGTCGAGGTAGAGCCGGGGGGCGCGGGGGTCGAGGAAGCAGAACCGGCAGGTGTTCGGCTGTTCCATCTCGAACACGTAGCTGTGCAGGACGCGGGCAAGCGTGTTGGCGGCCAGGACGTCCATCCGGTTGTTGCGCAGATACGCCGGCTGGTCGTGCAGGCCCTCGATGATGCGCAGCACACTGGGCCGCACCGTCGCCTGCTTCGGCCGGCGCCGGGCCCTGGCCGGGGTCACGTGCGCTGCGCGGGCCAGGGCGTAAAGGTGGTCCCGCTCGGTATCGTCGAGGCGCAGGGCCTGGGCGAGTGCGTCCAGGACGCTCTCGGAGACCCCGCCGAGATCACCGCGCTCCAGGCGCGTGTAGTACTCCACGCTCACCCCGGCGAGCATCGCGACCTCGCCCCGGCGCAGCCCGGGAACCCGGCGGTGTCCGTACACCGGCAGACCCACCTGTTCGGGCGTGATCCTGTCACGGCGGGATTTGAGAAATGCACTGACTTCGGCCCGGTTGTCCATGAATCCAGCGTAGAAAGACGGCACAGCCGGTGGGGGTCCCTGTCAGTACCCCCCACAGCACGCACCAACTCAGTGGCGGCCGTCAGCGCGAACGCTCTGACTTTCGAGGGAGGCCTCTTCCAGGCGACCTCGCGGCGCCTCCCCGCGCACCTGCGACCGGCACCGGACCGCGGCCATCTTCCACGGCACGCAGCAGGTGCTGCGGGAGGTGCAACGGCTGCGCGGCAGCGCGCACCGGCATCCGGACGCGCGTCCTGGCGGCACGTCCGGGGTCGTGGTGAGAGAAGTGCCGCTTGATCAGTCGGCTTCGAGCAGCGTCAGCCTCATGTCGATTCCGCCGGGCGCCGCCTGCGGTACCAGGGACTGACGGTGGGGGTGCGGAGTCCTGCCGCGTGCAGGGGGTCCTGGCTTGCGATCTGTTCTGCTTCGGCCAGGGAGGCGGCGCGCAGGATGTACAGGCCGGTCCCGGAGTTCTCACCGTCAGGCGTCATGAGGGGACCGCCTTCGAAGGTGATCCCCCTGCTTTCGAGGTCGGCTCCGAAGGCGAGGTGCTCCTTGATCTTCGGCAGCAGTGTGCTCGGGTCGTCACCGACGAGTCTGCTCATGACGAGGTAGAGAAGCTCGTGGGTGTCATCGGGATACGGGCGGTTTTGCTCGCTTCTCATCAGGGGTCCTACCTCCTTGAACGTGGGTCTGATCGGCTTGAACGGGCCCGGCGAAGGCGCCCGCGGTCTGGATGACTGCGGACGGCATGTCGGCCTGCCGGCCCGGCTGCGGAGCGGACGGGCCACCTCCCGCATGCTGACCGCCCGATCCCAGCCGATGTCGACGCGTCCGGTGTGAGACGTCGGCGTCGGCCGCAGCTGTCAGGTAGGGGGGCGAGGTCAGCGGTGTGGACGTAGGTTGGGTGATCTCGGGCTAGGCCATCCAAAGCATCCACCCCTTGTCGACGGCGTTGCCCGCCGAGGCGGTTCCTGGTCAGGAAGCCAGCCAGTCGGTGAGTGTCGCCCTGATCTGCTCGGTGTCCGCCCCTGTCCACGCGCGGGCGATGTGTCCGTCGGGTCGTACCAGGGCGGCAGTCAACCCGGACCAGGGCCCGGCGGGGACCACCTCCACCGCCGGCGAGCCCAGGGCAGCGAGCACCCCGCCCGGGGTGCAGTCCAGTAGCAGGAAGCGGTCGACGCGCAGTCGGCGCAGCAGGCTGTCCCCGTCCGGCAAACGCAAGTCCGGCACACGGTGCCCGTCCAGCGGGTGGCCCACATCGGGGGTGTCGTAGGACACGCTCAGCCCCGACAGCAGTCCGGCCAGGTACGCGTTGGTCTCCGGCCCGGCGAGCAACGTGCTCATCAGCTCCGGCAGGGCCGCACCTTGGGGGGTGAACGTGGTCATCAGCGCGGTCTGGGCCTGCGTGTTCTGCGCCAGGGAGGCCGCCACCGGGCGGCGTTCACGGTCGTAGGAGGCCGCGCCGTTAATGATCAGCGGGGTGGCCCGGCCCTTGACCTCGGCCGCGAGCTTCCATGCGAGGTTGACGGCGTCCTGCATGCCGACGTTGACTCCCTGGCCGCCCGCCGGGAAGTGCACATGCGCGGCGTCACCGGCAACGAAGACCCGGTTGACCCGGTACCGGGTGGCGTGGCGGGTGGTGTTGCCGGCCGTGGAGATCCACACCGCGCTGCGCAGCCCGTAGTCGGTGCCGGCCACGCGCTTGAGAATGCTTCGTAGGTCATCGAGGGTGAGCGGTTGGCTCCGCTTGGCAGTGACCTGCTCGGGCGTCAGGCCGGTGTCCTCCGGCAGAACGCCGAACATGCGGTGGATGCCGTCGAAGAGCGGCACGATACTGACCCAGCCGTTCTCGTGGTCCCACACGTGGGTCGCTTTCTGTGGTGCTCCGTCCAGTTCGACATCCGCGAGGTAGGACACCACGTTGCCGGGCGTGCCGGGAAACTCGATGCCGGCCTGCTGCCGGACCCGGCTCCCCGCGCCATCGGCTCCGACCAGGTACCGGGCCGTGTGGACGCAGTCACACGCATGCACGCGCACGGCGGTGTCGTCCTGTTCGAATCCGGTGACCTCCTGGCCGTAGTGCACGGGGATGCCGCGCGCTATGGCAAGGGAGGCGAGTACCCGCTCGGTGGTGGCCTGGGTGATCTGCAGTGTGTGGGGGTAAGGGGTGTCCAGCTCGGTGTAGTCCAGCAGCTGCGGCAACATCCCGAAGTGCGTCCGGGGCACCGCGCGGCCGTGTGACAGCAGGATGTCGGTGAGCGTGCGGCCATCCTCGGCCCGCACCGTCGCCAGGACCTCCAGAGTGCGCGGATGCAGGACGGCGGCACGGGAGTTCGCACTGCGCTCAGTGAGCCGCTCGAAAACCGCGACCTTCACCCCGGCCGAGTCAAGGAGCACGGCGGTCAGCAGACCGACGGGTCCGGCGCCTGAGATGATGACGTCGACACTCATGGGTGCCCTCCGTTCGTGATCGTCGGGGCCGCTGTCGGGGTGATCGGCCGTGTGGGTGGGATCGGTCCGATAGCACTGGTGAAGCACGCCCTCGGCACTGCGGTTGGGAGCTGGGAGTGGCTCCGCGCCACGAGACCCGGGGCTGCGGCAACGGTCCTCGCGACGCGGGTTCCTGTCCCAGTGCCGACGGCGGGCCGTGATGACTACCACTGCCAGGCGCGGAAATGCCTAAACTCGGCGCATGGCCGGCCCTCGGTGGCCGCCTGTCGTACGTGGCGCGATCCCCGGGTCAGCGCAGGAATCCCAGGACTGCCTTGCCGAGTTCCTCCGGCGCCTCTTCGGGCAGGAAGTGGCCGGCTCCGGGGATGACCAGTCCGGTGACGTCCGTGGCGACCAGGCACATGGTCTCCTCCGGCATGGTGCCGGTGCTGTACTGGCCGCCTATGGCCAAAACCGGGATGGCCAGCAGCCCCTCGTCGCGCCAGCGCAGGACGTACTCGGCGGATGCGTCGATGGTCCGGTAGTACTCGAAGCTGGCGCGCAGAGCGGCCGGGTCGCGCAGCGAGTCGACGTAGACGTCGATGGCATGCTGCGGGATGGCGCCGGGGGTGGCGGTCTTGGAGGTGAAAGTGTGACCGAAGTAGACCTCCTCGCGGCCGGCGACCATGCGCTCGTTGATGTCCGCGAGGCGGTTGAAGGCAAAGTGCCACAGCATCTCGTTGGTGGCCGGGTCCGACAACAGCGGCGGGGACGGCGAGATCCCGGGGATGACGGCCTCGCTGACGACGAGGCGGGTGACGCGGTCGCGGTGGCTCGCGGCCAGGGCGTAGCCGACCAGCATGCCCAGGTCGTAGCCGACGACGGCGAAGCGGTCGTGGCCCAGCGCGGTCATCAGGGCGGCCATGTCGTCGGCGAGCGTGGCGGCGTCGTAGCCGGTGGCGGGCTTGTCGCTGGCGCCCATGCCGCGCAGGTCGGGTGCGATGACGGTGAAGTGCTCGGCCAGGGCGGGCATGACCAGACGCCAGCTGTACCAGAACTGGGGCCAGCCGGGCAGGAGCAGGAGCGGCGGCCCGTCCCCGCCGACCACGGCATGCAGGGTCAGCTCGCCGGTCTTGACCGTGTGGCTGGTGAACGTGTCGGTGAAGCCGGCGGGCAAGCCCGGCACGTCAGTGATGGTGAACGGCACGGTGAGTCCTCTCGTGGCGCATGACGGCCACCTCAAGCGGATGAACTATCCAGTTCACCGTAACACAATCGGATGACCTATCCGTTTATGCTGTGCGCATGACCAGTGCACCGATGCGCAAGGACGCTGCCCGCAACCGGCAGCGCATCGTCGACGTCGCCCGGCAGCTCGTCGACGACGGCACCCCGCTGCAGCTCAACGACGTCGCCCGCCTGGCCGGCGTGGGAGTGGCCACCGTCTACCGGCACTTCCCGACACCGGAGGCCCTGATGGAGACCGTGGCGGCCCCGGGGCTGGAGGCGCTGGTCGCCCACGCGGAACGGGCACTGACCGAGGAGGACACCTGGAGCGCCCTGGCCGGCTTCCTCGACGTCACCTTGGAGGCGCAGCTGACCGACCCCTCGCTCACCATCGTGCGGGCGGCGCCGGAACGCGTCCTGCCCCGCACCGAGGAACTGACCGCCCGGCTGGACTCGCTCGCCGGCCGGCTGCTCGACCGCACGCGCGCGGCGGGCGCCGTACGCGGCGTGGTCACCTGGGACGACCTGCTGCCGCTCATGTGCGGGATCGCCTTCGCCGCCAACGTCCATGCCGGCGACCGGCAGACGCGTCTGGAGTCCGGCCGCCGCTACCTGGACGTGATGCTGCGGGGACTACGCAGCTGAGCCACCGCCGGACCCGCACAGCGTCCGTCAGCGCCGAGCTGGAAGGGCAATCCTCACATGATGGTGTTCAACTCCACCGTGGTGACGACGGTCGCCTGCTCCGCAGCAAAAGGCGTCGCCCACGCGGTCATCCCGTTCGTCGCCCAGGTCCTCACCGAAGAGGAGTGGGGTGACTTCGTCGCCAGTGTCCTCGGCAAGATCGAGGCCGTCGGCGTGGGACAGGCCCTCGATGAGCACGCGGCGCCGGCAAACATTCGGTGTGCCTCACCGACGTGTAGTTGCAGCGAGTTGAGCGGTGGCGGCCCTGCAACCCGCCACCGCCTGAAGACGCACCACGTGATCAGCAACGGCATCGCTCCCCCAGCCTGTCGTCAGGGCAGCGGTGCCGTTATCTGTGGACGGCCGCGCGCCTTCGATTCAGTTGGTCACCGTGGTGCGGGCTCCTGGATGTGCTGAGGTACGGCAGACCTGGCTGGGGCGTTCTGGTCGGGGTCGGGAGGAAGGTCCAGCTCGTGCGAGTCGGTTTCCCGAGGTGGGTGAGTGCGGCTGTGACCAGGGCCTGGACGCCGGTGTCCAGGGTGGGCTGCAGGACCGGTGCGAAGCGGGGGCTGTGGTTGACCGGGATGTCCTGGGCCACGGTGCCGCGTTGCCGGGCGGCCTGGTAGGCGTGCGGATTCACACAGCCCCGGGCCCAGTAGGTGTACGGGGTGCCGAAGGCGTCCGGGATCCGGCTGAAGTCCTCGCCGGAGAACGCGACGCTGGCTGGTTCCGCCACGTACGCATCCGTCATCCCACTCCCCAGGCCGAAGCAATCGCCATAAATGAGCCCCACCAGTGGGCCGCGTCAGAGGGCGCATCCCCCGCTGGCAAGCTGACACGCATGACGCCAATGACCCAGCCCCAGCCGAAACGCGCGGCCCTGACCGTGGACGGGCATCGCCTGTCCTTTCTCGACTTCGGCGGCCCGGGACGCCCTCTGCTCGCCTTGCACGGGCACTTCGGTGAAGGCAGGACGTTCACTTGCCTGGCCAATGACCTTCAGGACCACTGGCGGATCATCGCACCTGACCAGAGAGGGCACGGCCGTTCCGACCGTCCTGCGGACTTTTCCCGCGGCGGCTACGTGAAGGACGCAGCCAACCTTCTCAACCACTTGGGGCTCATCGACACCGTCGTGCTCGGGCACTCACTGGGAGGCATCAACGCCTACCAACTCGCCGCTCGCCACCCGCACTTGGTTCGCGCTCTGATCATCGAAGACATCGGCGCCGAGGTCGATGATGACCTGTCATTCAGCCTGTCTTGGCCGCATCGAGCCCCGACCCGAGCTGGGCTTCTGGAGGGTCTCGGGGCGTCAGCGAACTACCTCACCGACGCTATCCGCGAATACCCCGACGGGTGGGGCCTCGCCTTCAGTCCGCAGGACATGATCACCTCACAGCAGCAACTCAACGGCAGCCACTGGAGCGACTGGCTCGCCAGCAATTGCCCTGCCCTGCTTATCCGCGGCAGCCGCAGCTCGGTTCTCAGCATCCAGCACGCTAAAGACATGGCGGCACGACGCCCTCACACACAGCTCATCGAGCGGCCGACTGGCCACACCGTCCACGAAACCGACCCGGTCGGCTTCGCTGCTGTTGTCAGAAGCTTCCTTGACGCCTTGTGACCCCATACCGCCAGCCGTGTTCCACAGAGGCCTCTGCCCCTGTTGCGCACCATTCCTCGTTTGGCTGCCCAGTGACCTGCACATTCTTGAAGAACGTCCCACCGCAGGCAACAGAACACAGTCGAAAGAGAACACTGCTGAGGTCGGCGCCGTTCCTCGACTGCAGGTGCGCGCGACCAGGGCCCGCGAAGAGCACCACGCGGTAGCCGTCCGGCTTCTGCTCGAAGGCCAACCCGCCTGGCAGCGCCCGCTCGGGCGGGAGTCCGGGGCGTGCCTCGGCGAGCATCGGCCGGAGGGGAGGAGACAGCACAGTTCAGGTGTATGCCGGACGGGCGCCGGTCGCACCCGAGGGCTGTTGTCATTGGGTGACGTACCCCACGCGCCGGTGCCGGAACCGGGCGGCGGTCACGTCACGGCCCGGCAGGTCCGCAGCCCGCCGCTTCCTCCGGCCTGGTCACCGTCCGCGGAGGGCGGCGCCCCGGGAGACCAGACTCCGTGCCCGCTGCGGGAGACTGGCGGCCTCCAAGGCGCTGTATCTGCCGCTCGCCATGAGTTGGAACTTGACACCCTCTCGGCCTTCGGGGTGGTCGTAGCCGTCGGGGAGGTAGCGCCGGTAGTGCTCGCTGGCGCGTTCGAAGAACCGCGGGCGCTCGGAGCGGGAGAGACATCCCTCGAGGTTGAGCAGGAAGAGATAGTGGCGAATCATGCGGGTGAAGAGAGCGGGAGCCACCACGTCCAGGGCGCCGCGCTCGCCGAGCAGGCCGAAGCTCTCTTCGTACCGGCCGAAGACGTCGAAGTGGGTGCCGTCGGGTGAGCCTGCGGGGTGCTGGGTGTGCCGGCGGCGGATCTGCACGCAGTTCCATTTCAGGACGGCGATCCGGTCGGCGGCGAGCATGGCCCGGTGGACGACTGTGACCTCCTCGTGGAGACCGTCGGGGAAGGCGAGTTGCTGCCCGGTCCACAGCTCGCGGCGGACGAGACGGTCCCAGGAGTAGGCGGGAGCACCGAAGAACTCGGGCCGGTCGAGCGGGGCGAAGGGTTCACTTCCCTGCTGGGCCAGCAGGCCGGCCGCGGCACCGGGCCACGAGCGGCTGCGGTGGAGGCGGGTGTGCCCGAAGAGAAGAACATCCGGCTCGCCCGCCGCTCGCAGCCGGTCGGCCATCGCCTGCAGCGTTTCGCCCCGGACGATGTGATCGCTGTCCAGAAACAGCAGGTAGTCACCGGCGGCGCGCTGGGCCCCCGCGTTGCGTATCCGGCCGATGCCGGCGACACCCGTCAGCCGTACGACCGAGAGCCGCCCATCGCGCCGGGCATAGTCGTCCACCAAGTCTGCGGGGCAGTGGGCAGACTGGTCCAGGACCGCGACGACCTCCACGTCCCGGAAGGACTGGTCCAGGATCGATTTCAGGCAGACCCCAAGTTGTCCCTGGAGGTCGTGCGCGGCGACTATGACGCTGATCAGCGGGGATGCGAGCACGGTGACCGAACATAATTGGACAGCTGACGGTGTAACAAGTCTTGTGAGCACCCAGTCCACAGCACCATGAAAAGTCCCGCGTATGTTCACACTGCCTTCGCATAGCGGGCGTCCGGTCATCGCTCCGCCGCACACACCCCGCGCTGCGGCTCGCGCCGCGTGTACGGACATCGCGGGGCCGGCGGCACCCGACGACTGTGGGGCACCACCTGGCGAGCCTGCTGCGGCCAGTAGAACGTGAGCGCCGCCGCGGGCGTGCCCGCCAGGTCCCGGCCTTTGGGACTGGCCGCGTGCACGGCGAAGCTCCAGCCTCCCGCACCCACGGGTACGTACCCGTACCCGTCACGACCGTCGTCCGCCCGGATCCCGGCGGCCCCGCCGCTTCGGCCCCGCCGGTCCGCTGTGAGCTTGGCGGGGGTCGCGCTGTCCCTGACGCGCGAGAGGCACCCTGATCCGGCGGCCGGCCGCGAGTCAGGCGGTAGGGGGCAGCGTCTGTCCGCCGCATCAGGTAGGGCCGAACTCGTGAGCGGGGCCACCGCGCCACTGCACCCACTGAGGGTCGTCCAGGAGCGCATCGGGGTCGGCGATCCTGCTGAGCTTCCCCGGGCTCGGCATCGGGTCCTTGGAACTACCGGCTTGAAGCGACGCATCGCCGGGCTGTGCCCGCCAACGTCCGTATCCCCGAAGAGGCCAAGGAGCGTCTGGCCGCCATAGCCGCCGCTGAGGGGCTGTCGCTGCGCGCCTACCTGGCCCGCCTCGCCGAAACCCTGCTCACCCCGGCCGAGCGGGCCGCACGGGCCGAGCAGGCCCGGGCCGCGCTGGAGAAGTGGAACGGCTATGCGCCCACCGCGGCCGAGGAACAGGACCTCGACAGCGAGCTCGACCGCCGTCTGGCCCGGGCGGCCGCACGGTGACCGACGCCATGCACATCGTCCTGGACGACACCGCGATGGCCGCGGCCGGCCAGGGCAACGTCCTCGCTTCCCGTCTCATCCACCGCGCCCACGGACCCCCGGCCAGCCCAGCAACCGCGTCCCGGCGCTTGCGGAGCAGGTCCGTACGTGCAGGCCGGGCCCGCGCCCAGCAGGACTCGCTCTGGAACCGGCAGCAGCTCGCCAACCAGCTCCGCTCGCTGCTGCGGGAGTACTACCCGGCTGCCCTGGACGCCTTCGCCACCTGGACTAACGGCCTGTGCCGTCCCGAGGCTCGTGAACTCCTCAAGGCTGCGTCAACTCCCACCCGGGCCGCACGGCTTACCCGCACACAGCTCCAGGCCGTCCTCAAGCGCGCCGGCCGCAAACGCGGCGTCGAGGCAGAAGCCGACCGCCTCCGTGACGCCTTCCGTGCCGAGTGGGCGCACCAGCCGCCGCTGATCGAGGACTCACTGGGCCGACGTCAGGTCCGCGGTCTGCTGGTGGGACAGCAGGCCCGCGACGGCTTGGACGATGTCGCTCATGTGCTCGCGGCGGCCGAGATGGCGGGTTAGGGCCCGCCAGTTCTTCAGGTGCGCGATGCCGTGCTCGACGCGGATGCGTCGTGAGGAGTGCGCTTTGCGCTGCCGCTCGTGCATTTCCTCGTACCAGTCCGGAGCGTTCTTCTTGAACTTGCGGTGCGGAGGTGTGACCACACGTCCGCCGGTCTGCGCACCCAGGCCCTGGTAGCCGGCATCGGCGAGGATCTCCACGGCGGGACCGTCGGCCAGGAGCTTGACCAGCCCTAACTGGCGGGCGTGGGTGATGTCCGCGCAGCTTCCGGGCCTGGTCGGGCTGCACAACAGCACCCGGCCGTCGCCGCCCGTGACGACCATGGTCTTGACGGCGTTCTGCTTGCTCTTGCCAGAGATGAACTTGTCCCGGTCCTTGCGACCGGCGGCCGGTCGGCGGACCCGGATCTCGGTGCCGTCGACGATGCCGGTCATCCCGCTGGCGCCGAGATGGTCGACGACCTCGGCCAGAGTCCGCAGCCGAAGGCCAGGGCTGACCGTGCAGCCTCGCTCGGCGAGCAACGGTCGTATCTCGCCGACGGCGCGGGTGACAGTGGAGCGGTCCCCGTCGAACCAGCAGGCCAGCACGCCGTGCGTGGCCCCGTGCCGCAGGTACACGAGGGTGGCCAGGAGCCGGTCGACGAAGACCAGCCGGTGCTTCGCTCCGGCGCCCACCGCCCGCTCCCGCGGCCTGGACGCAAGCTTGGCCTGGTGCCGTTCATGCCACAACGGGCCCAACTCAGCCACCATTTCAGCGATCAGATCGGCCGAGAGACCCGTGATTCTCCGGTCGCTGACGATCACTGCACGAGACGCGTTCCCCACCACACGCCCATGATCGACGATCAGCAGCCCGACGCCTCACCACCTACCGTGCACGAGCTCGTTAACCCGGTCGTCGCCGAGTCACTGCTGGACCGGCTGATCAACGCCAGTCACCAGGTGATCATGAACGGCCCCAGCTACCGGCCCAACAAGCGACCGAAGGGCCCCACCGAGAAGCCGGACAAACCGATCTGATCCGCCGAGCCCGGGCGCTGCCGAGATGCCTGGCCGCGCGAGGCCAGGCACCGGGCCATCGTCCCCGGCAACAGCTGCTATTCGATATTGATCTTGAAGGTTGACGTGCTGCCGTCCTGGGCGGTCAAGGTGACGGGTCCGAACGTGATGATCGCGATCGACCTCGCGCCGGGCCCACGATAGAACCCTGTCGCCTTAGTGATCCGGACGGCCAAGGCCGCGAGAGTACCTGCCGTCTGCTCGTCGGCCTCGACCTCCGGCTCTACGAGAGCAGCGTGACCATGGGCCTCGCCCCAGTCACGAACGGTGCGGGCGTCGCGGCTCATCTCGGGCAGGATGCTCTCGTTGGCCCATGCCCACCGCCATGAGGACGACGAGGGGCTCCAGCTGCTGAGGATCTGTGCTGGGGCGGTGGCGGTCTTGTCGGGGAATGTCCAGGTGATGACTCCGGTTCGCTGGTCGAGTCCCCACCGGTCCGCCGAGCCAAGTCCCCAGGACATGTGCGCGCGGGCCAGCTGGTCGATCATGTCTTCGCCCTGCAGGAGCAGCGTGCTCAGCCCTTCCGGGTCGGGGCCCTGCGGGGCGCCTTCCGGCTTTCCGCCTCGCTTGAACAATCCCATGCGGCGAAGTCTGCCAGGGCGATTCCCTGCCCACGGCACCGGCTTCGGCTCGGGTGCCGTTCAACCGAGGAGCTGGGGAATTACGTGACGTTCGACCTGGGGCATTACGTGACCGTCGACACCAAGACCAGCCATCCTCGCCGAACTCGCCGGCGGTCACGCGGACCGCACCTGGGACAAGCGGATGCGCGGCACTTCCTGCCCCCGGTCAACGCGGTCGGGGACAGCGGTCATCCGATCGGGGTATGGGCCAAGAACAGGCGCGCCGAGGCCCGCAGGACCTGGGAGAAGGCCGAACGGCGCGCCGCAGGGGAAACCCGTGCCGGTGGGCGCTGGGGAGCTGCCTGAGAGCCGTCTGGAGGCTTTGGAGGTCATCGACCCGGGATGATGCCCGCTGGGGTGGACCGTGGCGTGGCAGCGCTGCTTCACCCTCGCACGCACCCACGTCCGGGCCGGGAATGCGCTGCCCGAGACGGCGGGTGAACTTGTCGTGCAGGGCGAGGATCTCGGGGCGTGGACGGCGGCGCAGCGGCAGCGGTGGGACAAGCTGACCCCCGCGCAGCAGTGGCTCCTGGGCAGCACGCTCGGCTTGGAGCCGGCCGCGCCCGGGGCGCGGCCGGGGAAGCTCACCGCAGATGGCAAGTGGGCGCTCAACCTGCGCGCCGCGCGGCAGTTCCACGACCGTGAGGGGCATCTGCGGCCGGGGCGGAAGCACATCGAGCGCGTGGACGTCGACGGCGTGGAGGTCGACATCAAGCTCGGCCCGTGGCTGGACAACGCCCGGCGCCGGGCCGACAAGCTCACCCCCGAGCGACGCGCCGAGCCGGACCAGCTCGGGATGCGCTGGTGACCCGACCGGACACCGACGGGGCGGCGGGCGGCTGAGCCGAAGCACCGTAGTTGCCACATAGGCAGTCTTGTTGTCACCTGCGAGGTGCGGCGCCGGGAGATCTCAATTCTTGACGGTCTCCGCGATCTGCTGGGCGGCCTGCGCAGGGGTGAGGTGCGTGGTGTCGATGACCTCGGCCTCGGCGTGCAGCCACGCGCGGGCGGCCTCGGCGTAAGGCTCGATGTACCGGAGACGGAACGGGGAGTTGGGACCGAGCACGGTGTCACCCGCGATGCGCGCCCGGTCCCGGCCGGAGGCAGCCACGGCTGACGAACTGGCCTCCCGGCAGAACCGCCGGCCGCGCCCGAGGCCCCGCCCGTGAAGCTCACCGCCAACGACAAGTGGGCGCTGAGCGCGTCTGCCAGGCGCCGGTACCGCGACGACGTGTGCCGGGCCCAGGCGTACCGGGCCCGGCGGGTCTCCGACCGGATCATGGCCTTGGGGATGCTGCTGGCCGAAGCGGAGTGGACCGGCGACAGGCGCATGATCAGGCTGTTGACCTGCCCGGAGTGCGGCCGGATCACGTTCGCCGGTGGCGACTGCCGCCGCGACGCGGTGTACTGCTCCGGCCGCTGCCGCTCCAGAGCGTGGCGCCGCCGCGCAGCCCCCCACGTCGGGGCGTCAGCGTGACGTAGCCGTCACAAAACCGCGCCGTACCAGCGCGTATGACGCCTCGACGTCACACACATGCCTGTCCTACCGCGCGCGGCCACGCCGCTGCGCGCGATACCCAGCCCGGAGCACACCCTGCGCAACGGCTCGCGTACCGCCGGGTCGGGCCTGCGTGGTGGTCGGCCGCGGCGGGACCACCAGTGCGGCCGCTCGCCTTGCTCCTGGCGGTGGCTATCGCCCGGTCGGACGCGGCCGGGGTCATGGCGGGGTCGGCATCGGGACTGCCGGGAGGGAGCGGGAGTCGGCGTGGCGCGGGCGCGGCGGCTCGGGCGGCCGGACAGACGGGAACGGGACAGCGGACGCGGGCCCGACTCAGCAGCCGGCGCAGTGCGGGGGCCCGTGCACTGCGGGCGGGGAACACGGCGCCCCGGCGCGGGCGGGAACGCACGAGCACGGCGGGACGAGCGCGGGCCCGCCAGGCGGCCGGGGAGCGGCGCGCGGCCGGGGAGCGGCGGCGCGCGGAGGATACGACGGCGGCGCGGCCGGGCCGGGCCGGCCCGGGCAACGGGGAGTCTCCGGCTCCGGCAGCCGGGCGTAGCGGGGGCGGGGTCGGGGCCCGCCCGGGCCCGGCCCGGCGAGACGGCCTGGCGCGCGGCCGGGAGGGAGCGGGACGGCGGCGCGGCGCGGGCGCAGCGGCGACTCGGGCGCGGCAGCGGCTCGGGCGGCCGGACAGGCGGCAACGGGACAGCGGACACAGGCCAAGGCCGGCGGGACGAGGCGCCGCAGGCCGGCACAGCGCGGCGGCCCGTCCACGAGCGGACGGGGAACACGGCACACCGGCACGGGCGGGAACGCACGAACACGGCGGGACGAGCGCGGGCCCGCCAGGCAGCCCTGGAGCGGCGCGGAGGCACGGAGAATACGGCGACGGCGCGGCGGCGGGCGCAGCATGCGGGGCGCGGCCGCAGGAGGGGCGACCGCCGGCAGTCCGGCCTCCGCAACGGCGGACAGGCGGGGAGCAGCACGCGGGACGGACGGCGGTCAGGCGCCGCACGGCCGGAACGGCCGGGCACGGCCGAGCCGCCAGGACGCCGCACAGCTCGGCGGCAAGCCTCCGGACGGCCAGGGGCCGGCGCGGCACGGTGGGCGAGACGACCGAGCCGCCGACGGGCGGCCGGAGGCCGGGCGCGGACGGCCAGGGGGCGCGGCGGGACCACGGCATCGGGAGTCCGCCTTCGTGCACGGCACCGCACGGCAACGAAACCAGAACGGCGCAGGCGGCCGCCCCGACCGTGTGACCGGTCACGGCCGGCCGGCGACCCCTGCACAACGGCACGCTGAACGCGGCCTGTCCGGCGGACCTCGCCGGACAGGCCGCCCGTCCGCGGAGGGCTCAGCGCTTGAGCGTGAAGGTGAAGTCGGCGGAGAGCTTGCCGCCCAGCCGGACCGCCGAAACGACTTTCCCCTCCGTGAGCAGTCTTTCGACCTCGGCCCGCGAAAGACGGCAACCTTCAGCGATCAGTCGCACCGGCCGGACAGGAACCCGCGCCGCGAAGCGGACCGAGACGTCGATCACCTCGCGGTCCGGGTGATCCGGTCCGCCGGTGTCGAGGCGCCAGGCGTCCTCCCAGTCGAGGGCGACGCGATTACGGCGCCGTACGACCGGATTCTGGAGCAACTCAGCTGCCAGGCCGGGGTCGTTGTCATGCATCCGGTCCAGCAGCTCAGGTCGCACGGAGCGCACGTTCATCCGCTCCAGGACCGTGAGTTTCGCAGTTTCCCCGCAAGCGGTACAGAGCGCGAGGAGCCAGGCGTCGATGAGCTTGTGGTGTGCGTTGACCCGAAACTTACCGCTTGTCCGGAAGCGCTCGGACGCGCACGCGTGGCAGCGTCGGAGGACGAGCGGCAGGCAGGTGGGCACGACCACCCAGTTTGTGAGCACAGAAGTACACCGGTTTCAGTGAGAAATCCGCAGCAAAAAGGAGCGCGGCGCACATGCGCGACGCGCGACGATTCAGCTCTCGGGAGGTCTCACAGGGTGTACAACGGCCCGTCCTTTGCCAGACGACTTGGTTCGGCAGCACGGTAGTGGCGCACAGCGGTGCTGCTCCACTGGTTTTCGCACGCCTCACCGCCGAGTCCTGTCCCGCGGATCGGCCCGCTGGTTCCTCGACCCCGGGAGCATCACTCAGCGGGTGCGCGGCGAGCAGCTGCTTCTCCACCTCATATCCGCCCGCCTGCTGCGCCGTGCACGCCGGACCGCCCGCGATCACTCGACATGGGGAAACGTTCCTGGGGTGAAGCAGACGGGCCGGTCGGGTGATCGACGGCGTGCGCCGCGGGTCGGCCTAGCTCGTCGGCGTTACAACGCTGCCTGTGAAATCGAGCATCCGATATACGTCCCGCGTGATCGCCATTGCTTCCCTCGCACTGCTGCCCCCGACCGCGGCTGCGCCGGCGGTATCGGCCCACGCGGCGGCCGTGCCCGATCCAGTCATCTTCGTACACGGCTGGAACAGCAACGGCTCGACCTGGAACACCATGGCCGACCGGTTCCGCGCCGACGGTTGGCCGGCCGGTCGCCTCGATCAGTGGACCTACCCCACCAACCAGTCCAACGCGACGACCGCCTCCCAGCTGGCCCGGGAGATCGACCGCGTACTCGCTGCCACCGGCGCCTCCAAGGTGGACCTCGTCACCCACTCCATGGGTGGCCTCTCCTCCCGCTACTACCTCAAGAACCTTGCAGAGCACGCCAAGGTAGACGCTTGGGTGTCCTTGGCAGGTCCCAACCACGGCACACCCGCCGCCTACTGGTGCGGCGGCGCCTCCTGCACCGAGATGCGACCCGGATCAGCGTTCCTCAACCAGCTCAACGCCAAGGACGAGACACCGGGAACCACCCGATACGCCACCTGGCGCTCTCCGTGCGACAACGTCGTCACCCCCGACGACACCGTGCCCCTCACCGGAGCACACAACACGAAGACGGCATGTCTGCGGCACACCGCTCTCCCCGCCAACGCGTCCGTCTACCGGCAGGTCAGGGACTTCATCCGGTAGCAGACCTGGACCAGGGGGCAACGCGAGCGCCGGCCCGGCGGGTGCGCAGAACGGCGCACCACGGACTCGCTGTCGAGCGAGTGGGCCTCCACCCGGCAGCCACGAAGGACGAATGCTCCAAGGTCGGCGTTGTGCCGCACCCACCACACTGGTTTCCGCTTCCCCAGCTGCCCGCCTAGTCTCCCGCTTCGCCGCACAGGACGGCGGAGAGCCGCGCTGAGGACGCACGTGCCAGGGCCGACGCCCTGGCACGGCAGTGCGGCAGCGCAGCAGCCACGTCGCGCAGGCGAGGCGGGCAGGCTCGGGCGCTAGGTGTCGCTGGCCATGACGTTGGTGACGCTCCTGCGCAGGCGTGAGGCTGGAGGAGGTTGCCGGCTGTGGTGTGGGGCCGGTGGTAGTTGTAATGGACGTTCCGGACCGCGATCGCGCGGGCCCCGTGACCTTGAGCGGCTGGGCCGCGAACCATCCGGGGGTTCCTCCTCCGGGGCCCACTGACGGGCGTAGAGCAATTCTTCGGCGAGGATGCGCTGGTGCCGCTCAACCTTGCCGTTGTGCCGAGGCGTGTAGGGCTCGGTCCGCTGGTGGCGGAAGGCCCGGGAGGTCAGCGAGCGCGCGAAGCCACGTGGCGCGGTAGTTGGCGCCGTTGTCGGTGACCACGCGGACGATCCGGTGGATGCCGTGGGCGGCGAAGAACGCGCGGGCGCGGCTGAGGAAGGCGACGGTGGTGGCTGCTTCTCGTCGGGGAGGGAATCGGTGCAGGCCAGGCGGGAGAACCCGTCGACGGCGGAGTGCAGGTAGACGTATCCGCCCCTGGCGCCGCCGGTCTTCGCACGCTGGGCGGCCCTGGCCTGTGCGGAGTCGCAGCCGTGGACACGCCAGCCGCCTCCCGCGGGGATGCGTCCGACTTTCTTGACGTCCAGGTGGACCATGTGGCCCGGGTTGCGGGCCACGATCCGTTTCGGCGGGCGCCGGTTGGCTGACCCATCGGGGTCGAGGAACCGGCGGTGATTGATACCCAGGCGTGCCGGCCACCGGCCCACGGTGGGTTCGCTGATCCGCACGCCCTGGTCCGCGAGTTCGAGCGCGATCCGGCGGGCGGACCACTTGTGGTTCCGCCGCAGTCGCTCGATCCGTTCGACGATCTCGGGCGGGGTCTGGGTCGGTGAGGAGTACGGGACGCCGGCGGTCGCTCAGCTCCGTTTCGCCGTAGGCGTGGTATCGGTTCTTCCACTGGGACAGGCAGGCGCGGGTGACGCCGGCCTCGGCGGCGACGTGCGCCATCGCACGAGTGCGGCAGCGCTCGACGAGCCTCCTGCGTCCCGCGATGGTCAAAGGGGCGTTCGCATGCGTCACCGGAGCACCTCCGTACTCCGGCCCGCCGCGACCACTGGGCGCAGGGACAACGCGATGAGCAGCGCGACCGCGACGAGAAGCCCGCTCACCCACAGCGGCCCGAGGTCCCCGACCGCAGTGGTCAGGGTGGTTGCGGCAATGAGCGGTCCGACGGCGGCGCCGATGTTGAGTGCGGCGGTCGCGTAGGAGCCGGCCATGGTGGGGGCCTCGGCCGCCTCGTAGAAGATCCGCGTGATCAGGGTGCTGCCCAGCGCGAACGACAGCGCACCCTGGACGAATACGAGGACGAGCAGTGCGGCCGGCCGGTCGGCCAGCACCGCCAAGGCGGGCCAGCCGATGAGCAGCAGTGGACCGCCGACGGCGAGGATCAGTCCGGGGCGCTGGTCGGACAGCCGTCCGGCGACGGTGACGCCGACGAAGGAACCGGCACCGAAGAGTACCAGGACGACGGAGATCCACAGCTCGCCCAGCCCGGCGTTGCCGGTCACGACCGGGGCGAGGAACGTGATGCCGGCGAAGGTGGCCGCGTTCACCAGCGCGCCGACCAACACGACCACGAGCAACCGCCGACTCCCGAGCTGTGCGAGCTCCGCTCGCAGGGTCGGCCTCTCGGCCGCGTCCTTCTGCCCACGGCGCGCCGGGATGCCGGTGAGGATGCCGATGGCTGCGGGCAGGCACAGCGCGGCGACGCCCCAGAACGTGGCCCGCCAGCCGAGCAGGGTACCGAGCACCGATCCCCCAGGGACGCCGGCAACCATGGCCACCGTGGTGCCCGACAGCAGCACGGCGAGCGCGCGCCCCTTCTGGTCGGCAGGGACCAGCGTGGCGGCGGTCGTCAGGGCGACGGCGAGGAACCCGGCGTTCGCGAGCGCTGCGACCACCCGGGTCGCGAACAGGACCGGGAAACTCGCGGTGGCGGCGCCCAAGGCGTGTGCTGCCAGGAATACGAGGACGCACCCGAGCAGGCTCGATCGTCCGGGCCGTTTCCGGGCGAGTGCGGCCATGAGAGGGGCACCGACGGTCATGCCGGTCGCGTATGCCGAGGTGAGCGTGCCCGCTGTCCCGACGGTGACGTCGAGGCCTGCGGCGATGTCCGGCAGGAGGCCGGCGAGCATGAACTCTGATGTGCCCATGGCACAGACCGCGAGGGCGAGTAGGTACAACGGGAGAGGCATCGAGTGGGCTCCGAGGTGAGGAGAGGCACGAGAAAGTCATCTCGTCACCGCGGCCAGCCCCCAAGGCGCACGTCGTCCGACCGCAGAACGCGGCGCGACGACAGGCTGCGAGCTCAGTGGTTCAGGGGCTGACGGCGTGACCGAAAGCCCCCACCCTGTCTGACTCAGGACTCGACATGACCCGCACGCTACCCGACCGACGCCCGCCGAGACACCCCGGTTTCACCGGCATTGACCCATGCCACCAACGTCATGTCCCGCAACGACTAGGCGCTGGACCCCTGACTCCAGCCCGGGTCCTGCTCGGATGACGCGAACCCGGCCGGTCGCTCGCGGCGAGGCCGAGTCACCACGATGCGAACCGTCCGCCATGACCGACGTGGCGGGCGCGAAGCGGCACCGGAAGCCTTGCGGGGCTCGGTCCGCTGCAGGGGACAGGTCAGCCGCAGGCTGGTCACCGGCTTCGGAAGGCTCCGTCGGTCAGAATGGGGACGACCGAGGTGGTGTCCAGCTCGGTCGCGATCGCGACGTCATCGGCGAATCCGTCCTGGGCGAGTTCCCGGCCGGAGGAGCTGTCCGCCACCGCCTCCGCAACATCGTCGGTGCCGTAGAAGGAGCTGCGTGCGGCGGCGGCCTCTGGTGACAGAAAGCCGGAGCACCGTTCGGACAGTTCGGCGATGATGGCACCGGCTCCATACGCGTCTTCCAGTGCAGGGCGCAGGCTTCCGTCAGGCCAGCGCTCGCCTGCGGCGATCACGCCGACCGGTCGTTCGGGGACTCCGTAGCCCTGGGAGGCAAGCCATCGCGCCACGGCCGTCGCGTTGCGCAGGCAGCCGGCGACCACGGTGGCGGCACCGGCCGCGGCGGCGATGGCGGATCCGTTGGGCGACGGCAGGACCAGCCGCGGGGTGGAGGGAGCCCTGCGGAGTGCCGCCGGTGACAGCGACCAGGGGGAGGCCGGTGTCGTCTTCCGTCGCCCCACCGCCAGTTCCGCGGCATGGTCGCGGGCAAAGGTGAGCGCGGTGTCGTCGCGCCAGGCGTAGGGGAAGACCCGGGTGCCCGATTCCACGGCCACCGTCACCGATGTCGTGAATGACAGGACGTCGACCACCACCAGGCAGGCGACGTCCGGTGCAAGCCGTTGAGCACCGGTGGGGCCCCATTCGAAACGGACTCCATATCCACGTTGGAGGTACCAATCGGTCATGGACGGTTATTTTCCCAGCTTGACACTGTGCTGAGTGCCAGGGCGTGCTGCTTGGCACGGGTGGGATCGACAGCGCCTACACTGATCCGGATGTAGCGGGGGCCGTCAGGCTGGTTGAGCCGGTCCACTCCATAGGACCGCGTCGTCGTCCACGGCGAGCCGAAGCCGGCCTGGAAACGGACCGGTTGGTCCAGTTGCGAGGTGGTGGCGACCCATCGGTCCACGATGGCGGCGCAGTCGGCGCTATCGTCCGAGGGGCGCAGGAACAGCAGATTTCCGGTGCGCAGCCGCGACGGCAGGCCGACCCGCTCCAGCAGGCCGGCGTCGGGCTCCATGACCTCCCGTGCGGTCCGGTCGACATGGGCGGCAAATTCGGCTGCGGCGGCCACATGGGTGAGGATCCGGGTCCCAGCCAGCCGGATGTCAGCCGGGCTGAGGTAGGCGAGAGCCGCGCCCTGCAGGAGCTGTCCGGTGCGCCGTGCGAAGGTCCGTACGGCGTCGACCGCCTCCCGCTCACCGTAGACGATGCCGCCGGAGATCAAGCCGGACAGGTATGTGGCGACGCTTGCGACGACCACTGGTCTGCCGCCGAGCCAGGTGCACAGGTCGGCGTATGGAAAGGCATGAGGAACAGGAGATCGGCAATCAGCCGGTCGAGAAGAGCGACGGCCTCGCCGCGCGGGCCTCGACGGCGCCGGTGCGGGCCCCGGTGAGCCTCTCGGTGAACCAGTAGGTGCTCATCCCAGGCTCCTGGTCCCAACCTCAACGAGGAAGATCTCGTACGGGAACGGGATGCCCGTCACGTCTGGGAGCTGGTGCACCAGACGGGTGTCACCGTACTGCCCGAGGAACTCCAGCCATCCCTCGACCGTGCGGTGCTCGCCCGGGCAGTCCACGTCGAAGTCGTTGAGGCCAGGTTGAAGAAGGAGTCCATGAAGTCGTGGAACTCGTTGGACACGGTGGCGCTCAGGCAGTTCTCGACGACCGCCAGGCGGGTGGGTCGCGCGGTTGCCAGGACCTTCTCGATCAGTGCCGACGGGTCGGGCTCGTGATGCAGCACGGTGGCGAACAGTGCGGTGTCGTAGAGGGGCTTGGCGGGAACGGCCGGATCGGCGGGGTGAGCGAGTTCTTGGGTCACACCCCTGTCATTGACGATCACACTCCCGTCGTAGCCGAACGTTTTCGTTCAGCGCGGTCTGCCGAAGAGGTAGACGTCCATGTCGGCGCAGAGGACGAGGTGTCCGTCGGGTGTGAACTCCAGGGTGGTGACAGCGGCGTCGTCGGGCACGGTGAACGTGTCGGAGGCAGCGTCGCGGAACGGTGGCGGCCAAGTGCTGCCGGGCGTTTCCCAGACCGTCACACACCCGGAGGCGTCGCCCGTCGCCAGCAGCAGGCGCCCGTTGACGACGCGTCCCGCCAGCGACACGACCTGGCTGAGCCGGGTACGGGCGGTCGCCGCCTCGTGCGACGTTCCCATGGAGGCCGCACGAGGCGTGGAGGGAGACCCGACGGCGACCCGCGTGTCGTTCGCATTCGCTTCCCCGCCACTCCGGTCAGGCGTGGACGGCCGGTCGTGACCACTCGCGCCGCGGTCCCGTGTAGCCAGGACGACGGCGTCGGCGCCGTCCCACGCCCGGATCGTTCCGTCGTCGCAGGCGATCACGGCGACGGGGCGCCCCTGTACGCGGACGCATACGACCTGCACCGCCTGCCATGTGCTCTGCAGCCGGTGTCTCGTGAAGCCGACGCCGTCATGCCTCCAGAGCACCACCGAGCCGTTCGCCAAGGCTGCGGCGATGGCCGGGGCGCCGCCCGCGGGTGCGCACGCGAGTGCGGTCACCCGGCTGCCGCATTTCTCCAGTCGGTGCAGCGTGATACCGCTGACCATGTCCCACACCTCGGTGCGGTGGGTGTGGTCGGCGGTGACAGCGACCGGGCGGCCCCTTTCGTAGCCGATCGCCGCGGCCACGGTCCAGCGCGGCCGCAGCCGTTCCATCGCGGTACCGGTCAGGAGGTCCCACACTTCGACCGGGCGGTTGGCGGAGCGGGTCACGGCGAGCAGCCGACCGTCGACCACGGCCGCGACGACGCCGGTGAACGCCGACACCGTCTCGGTGACGGGAGGCAGGGCCGGCACCCCCGTGTCCATGCGCCAGGTGCGCACCGTCGTGTCACCGCCCGCGGTCACCACGTACCGCGGCCGGTACCCGTCACCGGCGACGGCCGCGCCGACGACGGCCCTGGTGTGGCCGTCGCCCGGTGCCCAGCGCGCCGCCGCCAGGTCGCAGACGTGGACCGATCCGTCGGCCGCTCCGAGTACGGCGGTGACGGCCTGGCCGGCGGAGACGTGCACGTGCAGAGTGGAGTACGACGTCGGCTCGGAGGGGCTCGGGGCCGTGACGGTGACCGGCGGCCGCCATGCCGACGAGGAGGCGGTCAGCTCCCGGCTCTCCAGGTCGAACAGCCGCACGGTGCCGTCCTCGCAGGCCAGGACCGCCGTGGGGCGACCGCCCAGAGCGGTGCAGGACACTGCGACGGCCGGGGACGGCAGAGTCACGCTGTCCACCTCGCGCGGTGCGCGTGGCCTGCGCAGGGACCAGACGCGCACGGTGGCCCCCTCGCCGGCCACCGCGAGGGGGATGGTGTGGACGACGGCGCAGCCGATCGAGCCGATGGCGGGTCGTCCCGGTTCCGCCGGGGTCGCCGTGAGCTTTCCGCGCAGCGGGTCCCAGACGTACAGGACGCCATGTGGACCGCCGGCGATCACGATGTCCCGGCCCCGCCGCAGGACTTCGTTCCTCGCCGTTGGGTCGGCGTCCACGGTGACCGTCGCGAGACTGCTGGGGTTGCCGTCCGGCAGCCGGATCCTCCAGGGCAGCGCCGTGGCGTCGGCGAGGTCCCAGGCGCGCAGCTCAGCGTTCGCGGATGCGCTCAGCACGGCTTTCCTGCCCGCGAGTTCCAGGGTGACCAGCGCGGCCGTCGGTGCTGCGTCCTCGTCCAGCGGGGCGGTGCTGCGGATCCGCCCCGAGGCGAGGTCGTGGATGTGGAGGGCGCCGGTATCCGTGCCGACAACCAGCAGGTCGTGGTCGGACAGTGCGGCCGCGGTCACGGCGGTGGCGTTCGTGTCAGCCAAGGTGTCGGGGAGTTCGGTCGAGCGGCCTGTCGCCATGTCCCAGCCCTGCAGGGACCCGCGGCCGACGATGACGATGGTGTCCCGCCCGGCGAGGCCGACGCACGTCGCCGAGTCGGCCGGCCCGCGGCCGTCGGCGAGGCGATGCACCGACAGTGTGGTCGACACGCTGCCCGCGACAGCCCACTCGGGTCGCCAACGGCTATTCTCCGTGGCGGAGTTCAGGTCGGCGAGCAGCGCGGTGTGCTGATGGCGGGCGGCGTCGCAGGCCAAAACGTGCCGTCGGTCCTGCGGTGACATCTCGTGGTGGACGTCCAGATGGGCGCGGTACACGGCGGCGGCCAGCCGTCCTCGCTCGGTCGTAAGACCTCGCAGCCATGGAACGAGTCCGGTGGGCCGGGCGTGGACGAGGAATCCGCCGTCGGTGATGAGTTCGTCGAGGCGGCCCGCCGCCGCGGCCTTCGCCGGCAGGTGGCGCAGGACGTAGGGGTCGGCCTCGTGCCACTGCGGTGTGCCGTCGGCCGCCCGGGACACCGTGTCTCGAAGCCGTACGTACCACCGCGTCTCGACGTCGGGCGGCGCGTCGTTCCGCCGCAACTCATCGGCCAGTGCCTGGTGGTAAAGCCGGTAGACCGAGCGGCCGTCCTCGTCGAGGGTCTCGACCAGATACGGTCCGACCGCCTCGTCGCGGAGTAGGCGCGTCAACCGCTCGGCGGTGGGGGCGATCTGATGCGGGTGGTCGGCCGCAAGTGGCGCCCAGATCTGGTGGAGGGGCATGCCGTGCCCCTCCCCGTAGGCGAGGGGCAGGAGGAGCGCTCTGACCTCCGCCGCCCGATCGGGGGTCAACTGCTGTGCCAGTGCCCAGCGGAAGGCGCGGCCCACGAGTGCCGAGGACCCGGATGCCGGATCGTACTCCGGCAGCTCCAGCGCTGAGCGCGCCGGTGCAATCCCGGAACCGGCGACGGAGCGGGCCATCAGCCGGGCCACGAGGTAGATCGCGTGGGCGGCCCGGGCGATATCGTTGGCGGCCGAGGAGACCAGGGCGGGGGGCAGGCCGCTGTCGCTGTGGGGTCCGAGCGGCGTGCGAAGGATGAGCTCGCAGTACCGCACGAGGTCCTCGGGCTCGTTCCATTCCGGAGCCGCGAGGTCGATGACCCGGGCGTAGGGCGCCTTGTTCGCCACCGCGTCCGCGAGGTGGGGGCGGGTCCCGATGAGGAGCCGCAACCGGGGCGCCGTACCCGCCAGGTCGGCCAGGAAGCGGGCTATGCGGCGCTCCTCGTCGTGGACCACGCCTGACTCGTCGAGCGCGTCGACGATGACGGTGGTGGTGCCGTCGAGCGCGCCCAAGCGTTCCCGCAGCGCCATCTCGGTCGGCTCGGGGCAGTCGAACGCCGCGGCCAGGGCGGAGACGATTTGCGGCAACGTCAGGGCGCGGGCGTGCACGGCCACGGTGACGGAGCCGCTCGGCGGCAGTGTCCCGGGTGCGACGGCTCCGGCGGGAATGGCGTCACGCGCATCGTCGTCGGCGAGCGTGACGAGGCGACCCAGCACGGCTGACTTGCCCACGCCCGGAGGTCCGGTCACCACAAAGACGCGGGTGTCGCGGTCGTTCTCGCCCCGCATCCATCCGGCCAGGCGTCTCAGGACGTTGACCCGTCCGGTGAAGTAGTGGCCGGTCTCCCGAACGGTCTGGCGGCCGGTCCCTCGGGGCGAGAAGTGCTCCACCAACTCCTGATGGCGGCGCCGTTGTTCGGCGTCGCCGTAGCCGGACGCCGCGCCGAGCCATCGTACGAAATGCCGCTGTTCGGCGACGTCGAGGTCGCGGGCGACCTGGAGAAGCTCGGGGACGTGAAAGGGGTTGGGGAAGAACCCGGTGGCAAGGTCCCCCCGTACGGTGTCGTCGCACAGCTGAGCCCAGTCCGCGTGGTGGTCCGCGCCGCGCCGCCGGAACTCCGCGTTGAGCGCGCCTACGAGGTCCGGCAGGGAGATGTGACTGGCGCGGTTGCCGATCCAGGTCTCGTCGGCGAGCACGTGCGAGAGCGCCGCGCTGAACTCGCCGTCCTTCGCTTCCTCGGTGATCCGCGCGGCGCTGAGCACGCCGAAGGACTTCAGGAAACGGTGGTCGGCGCCCGGTGCGTGGGCGACCGCGTGCTTGGCCCGGACGGCCCAAGTCACCGCGTCGACCGCGCCCCGGCCCGCGTAGCAGGCGTCTATCACGAGCAGGATTCGCCGGACGCCTTTGAGCGCGGGGAGTTCCACGAGGTGGCGGGTGCTCATGGCGCTGAGCCTGACCTCAGCCGCCCCGGGATCGGACCTCGAACACATCAGGAAGTGTTCATCGCCGTCCGCCTGCCCGTGTCCGCTGTAGTAGAGGAGCAGGGTGTCGCCGTCGTCGAAGCCTTCCGGGATCCACCGCAACAGGGGCCCCAGGACATCCTCGGGGCGGGCTGGGTCCAGGCTGCCCTCGGGGAAGACAGGCACCGGCGCGTACCCCACGGCGGCGAGCGAGCCGAGCACCCTCGGCAGGTCATCGGCAACGCCCGGCAGATCGGGCAGTTCCTCGTGCGCGTACCGCGCGGCGCCGAAGGCCAGCACATAGCGTCGTGATGGCTCCACGTCGTCCGTCATCCCGCTCGCAGACCCTCACCGATCGCCGCACCCGTTTCCCGGGCGGTCAGATGCCGCAACAGGTCGTGGACTCTCCATCCGTTGTCCACCTGTACGTCGCGCAGGACGCGCGCCTGTGCCTCTGGAGGCGCTTCCGCACCGTCCGCAGTGCCCCCGGCCGGTGCGCCGAACGGGGGGAAGAGATCGGCGAGCTGCTTGACCGAGGCCACCACGTCGTGCTTGTCGGCGAGGTTCGTCCAGTGGGCCAGGCCGCCGGGCCAGTGGCCCCGCCCGTGACGGGGCGCGGGGCGCAGCCGGTCGAAGACCAGCGAGGGCATGCCGAGCGGGGATCCGAGCGTCACCAGGGTCCGGACGGGCCACTCGGGATGGGCGCACAGGGCCTCGTACGCGACGACGGACCCCAAGGAGTGGCCGACGAGTACGGTCGTGTCCGGCCCGACGCGGGCCGCGACCGCCTCCACGGCCCGCTCGCGCACCACGTCCTCGCCGAAGTAGCGGCGCACCTGACGGAGCACGCCGAGCAGGAACCGCTCTGCCACGGGCCCCGGAAGGAAGGGCGAGCGCAGCAGGGCGTTCATGGCCCGCTGCAGCGTCCGCGGCGTGGGCGCCTTGGTCCCGTACTGTTCCTGCGGACCGCCCGCCGCGGCGGCCCACGCCAGGAGGAGGTCCACCTCGTAGGGGTCCGTCACCTCGGCGGCGGAGCGTGGGCCGGTCCGGCCGCCCTTCGCTCCCGGGGTGCGGAAGACATCGCCGTAGAAGGCGACGTCGACGTCCTGGACGTCGGGCACCGAGCCCGGAGGGAGGACCCCGGCCCGCTCGGCCGCCTCCACGCCGTCCGCGACGGCGGCCGCGACGGGTCCTTGGAGGCTCAAGCGTCCCAGATACTCCTGTCCCACTCCGTGGACGACCACGACGTGCGCCATCACTACCCCCGTTCCGCGCCGGCCCCAACCACGACACACCCTTGAGACGGCACGGTCATCGACGGGTGCCAACACAACTGCCGTAGCACACCGAGGAGTTGCGATGAGGACGCCGCCGCCTACCGCGTCGTTGCGCCAGTCTAGTCAGAACGGCCGACGGCCAACGGCCAACGGGTGAACAGCACCTCACCGGTGAACGAGGCCCCCCGGCAGCACGGTCGGCACGCCGTACCCAGCTCGCCGGATGCAGCTGGGCGCCCTGCAGCCGACGGGACGAGCGCGGCCGGGCCGGGCGGCGAGGGCGTGGTGGGTGGGGCTCACCAGGAGCGCGGCCGCGCGGGGTGGCGGGAAGGGGCGGGTCGGTCGCGGGCGGGCACGGTGTCCTCGTTCCTCCGGTCGGCTGGCCGGGTCTGTGGCCGTCCGGCTCGCGCGCGGATGTGCGCACGAGCCGGGGCCACCGTGAGGAAGGACCCCTTGTCCGCGGTCTGACGCTCACCGACCGTGGGTGTCCGCTTTCGCCTTGACCACCCCCACGACGGGTGGGTTGGTCCGTGAGCGACGACATATCACCGGGGCAGAGTTCAGCCTCTGTATGCACATTGGGTGGAGCGGGCGGGAGTGGCACAGTCACTTCCCTGCACATCGTGCGGCGCACCGGTGCGGTGGACGGA
Organism: Streptomyces sp. Ru62; assembly: GCF_002920615.1. GTDB lineage: Bacteria > Actinomycetota > Actinomycetes > Streptomycetales > Streptomycetaceae > Streptomyces. The sequence continues at coordinate 2,187 of NZ_PQSU01000037.1, read as the reverse complement.
GCCTCCGCCAACTTGTGACCACAGGAACCGGGGCCGGCGTGACCGGCTCTCAGGAGCTCATGCTGGTCGTCGGCGGCAGTCCGCGAAGTAGATCTTCCGTCAGGTTGCGTTACCGGCGTCGACGACCCGGATCGGGTCGTCTCCGTGCTCACCGCGGCAGGTTGGCCTGGTCCGCTTGGCGGAAGATGTCTCCGCAGGCGGGTGCGGGCACCGGCGCGCGGGCGTCGAGGACGTCAGAGTATGGCGCACTTCCGTGCTCAGCCGAAGGAGCTGGAGACTGGTTTTGCCGCCCTTGTAGGCGTACAGGCGGAGGACCTTGACCGCGATTTCGTCGTGTTCGTCGGGGAAGGTGTCGGGGAGCCCGGCGAGTAGTTCGAAGTCCTGCTTTCCAGTCACCGTGTCGGCCACGGCGCCGAGGGGCAGGGTCTCGAACTCCGATGCGGGCAAGGAAGTGTCCACCGCGGCGGCGTGGGCGGCTGAGGTCGCGAAGACCCCGATGAGCCGTTCCCCCCACCGACACGTCGATGTCCCAGGAGTGCAGCCGCTCCCGGCGGCGATCTTGACGCCATGGCTCCTTGTCCAGCAGTGGCAGCAGGACGCGACCCAGGTGCGCGCAGTGATGCCACAGCGTGTCGTGGTCTCGCAGGTTGCCGCTGCGGTCGACGACCGTAGCGGAGGCGCGCACTTGGACTGGCGAGCGGTCCCGATCGCCATTCACTGGTTCGAGAAGTCGTTGTGGAGCTTCCAGGTGCACCTCGCTGGTGCAGGCCACGGGCCCGCCGGCGCACGTCTTGATGCCTCCGGTGCTGTCAGGACGAGCAGGGCGCGCAGGAGGTGGGGGGCGGGGGCGGCGCGGAGCTTTGTGGGCCGGATGGCGTGGAAGCAGGTGACGATCATGGGGTCCGAGTACGTCGTTGTCCAAGACGCGGAACCCGAGGTCCGCCAGGACCCCTAGGCGCGATGTCACACAACGCAGTCACATCATCCCGGCCTGCCCACCGTGAAGGCCGGGGGCTCCAAGATCGGGTCGGCGCTGGTGGCCTCGCCGAACCAGCGGCCGGACGCGGTGAACACCGGGACCTGGTCGCGGCCGGCGTCGAAGACGACGACGTAGTTCCCGAACCGCTCGTGCCCGAGGTCGTAGAGCACGGAGGCCGGGGCGCCCCGAGGAGTTCCATGCCGTCGACGGTGACGTGGGCGGGGGCCTCGGGGTCGTCGGGCTGGACCAGGGCGCCGGTGGCGGCGTCCAGGCGTAGATCTTGCCGTCAGCGCTGTCGATGTAGAGGGCACCGTCGACGACCGCGAGCGAAGGAAACCCGTCTCCGCCGGTGGTGTAGACCCATTTCCTGGTGCCGGTGGCAGCGCAGGTCCGGGTTGCACGGGTGCCTGGGCCGAAATGGAGCGGTGTCGCAGCGCGGGGACAGGCGTCGTAGTGCAGGGACAGGCGTCGTAGTGCGGGGAATACGGGCTGTCTCAAGGCCGGCCGCGACGAGGGCGCCGGCAGCCGCGTCGACACCAGGAGTGCGCCGGCAGCCGGACCATCGGCCCTGGTTCTCGGTGGCCGGCAGCGCTGTCGCGGCCGGGCGCCGTGGCAGGGCCCCGGGGACTGTGAAACGATCGAAGGCAGTGGCATATCCGTCCTTCACCGCACGTCGACGGCGGACGAGAGAGCCGGCCCGTCCGTGACGGGGGTTCACCCGGTCCTTGGCCCTGTGTTCGCCGAGTGGGGAACACACGATGACGACGACCGAGCACCCGCACGACCACGACGGCAACCAGGATCCGACCCTGTACCGCACCCCGGCGGACGCCGTCGCCGCGCCCGGGGAGGGACTCGCCTACGTCGTCGGGTTCGACCCGGCCGGAGCGCGCCCGGACGCGCTGTTCACCGTCGGCACCGACCCCGGCTCCGCGTCGTACGGCCGGGTGATCGCCCGCGCCGAGGTGCCCGGCGTGGGCAACGAACTGCACCACTTCGGCTGGAACGCCTGCTCCAGCGCGCTGGCGCATGCCGGTCACCACCACGCCGCTCGCCGCTATCTCCTCGTCCCCGGACTGCGCTCCTCCAGGCTGCACGTCTTCGACACCCTCCCCGATCCGGCCCGCCCCCGCCTGGTCAAGACGGTCGAGCCCGGGGAACTGGCCGCCCGGGCCGGGTACTCGCGCCCCCACACCCTGCACTGCGGT
>NZ_PQSU01000036.1 GCF_002920615.1 Streptomyces sp. Ru62 | reverse complement strand
GCACCGACCCGCGCACACTACGAGGTGGAGCTGGCCGACGGCGCGCTGTACGTCGGATCCCCTCAGACGGTCGCCCGCAAGATCGCCCGCACCGCCCGTGATCTGCGTCTGAGCCGCTTCGACCTCAAGTACGACATCATGCACCTGCCCCGGCAGGCCCGCGCCCGCACGATCGAGCTGCTGGGCAGCGAAGTCGCCCCACGGGTGCGGGAACTGCTCAGTGATGAGCCCGCCCGTGTCCGGCCCGGTACGGCACCGAAATGATCCCCTGGTCCCCGCCGTGCCGGCCCGCTGACAGAAGCCCCCGAGGAAGCGCGAAGGAGCGCAAATGAACATCACCGACGTCCGTACGATCGGCATCCTGGGCGCGGGAAAGGTGGGAACCGTACTGGCCCGGCTCGCGGTGGCAGCCGGCTACCGGGTGCTGATCGCGGGTTCGGGCGAGCCCGACGCCATCGCTCTGACCGTGGAGATCCTCGCCCCCGGTGCGGTCGCGGTCACCGCGCAGGAGGCCGCGGCCCAGGCCGACGTGGCGATCCTGGCGCTGCCCCTGGGCAAGTACCGCAACGTGCCGGTGGAGGCGCTGCACGGCAAACTCGTCGTCGACGCCATGAACTACTGGTGGGAGGTGGACGGGATACGCGACGACTTCACCGACCCGCGCACGTCCACCAGCGAACTGGTCCAGGCGTTCCTGCCGGGCTCCCGCGTGGTCAAGGCGTTCAACCACATGGGCTACCACGACCTCGAGGATGAGGCCCGGCCCGCCGGGGTGGCCGACCGCAAGGCGATCGCCCTCGCCGGTGACGACTCCGACGACAGGGTTACGGTCGCGCACCTCGTCCACGCCCTCGGCTTCGACCCCGTCGTCGCCGGTCCGCTCGCCGCCGGCATACGACTGCAGCCGGGCACCGAACCCTTCGGCGCCAACGTGGACGCCGGGGAACTGCGCGCCATGCTCGACCGCTTTCCCGCGTCGGAGCCGAGCCACGCCGTCAGCGAGGCTCGCTGAGGGGTGTCGGCGGCGGGGGGCCGTAGCGGTCTCCCAGCGCAGGAAGCCCTCGTAGCGATGCTGTTCGGCCTGGCTGTTGATCTGCTTGGCCGTCTCCGGGCCCACGCTCACCATGATCAGGAGGCTGGTGCCGGTGAGCTGGTTGGCGCCGCCCAGTCCGGCGAGGCGCTGGACAAGGCTCTTCCTCGTCCTGCGTGGGTCCGCGAAGACGAAGGACCGGGGATGATCGCGCCCGGCCGGGCCCACCCACCCTCCTCGAACGCGCGAGCCAGCAACCAGAGGGCACCCTGGCACCGGGACAGGACAAGCACACGTACACACGTACACACGTGTCGGACCGCGGGCACCCGGACCCGGGAACCCGCGGGTCACGGCTCGCGTGGAACCTTCCGGCCGCCGAATAATTGGTATCGCCGGAACACGGCGGAGCACCTTTCGCCGACCGGTCGGCGACAGCCGGCGACCAGCATCCCGCTGGAGGGAGCCGTCTCGTGACGAGCAGCGGCGCAGCACCGGAACAGCGACGGCGGAACGGGTCCGGGCAGACACGCGAAACGGACCTCGGCCACACCCTCCACCATGCCGCCCGTGCGGCCAGGCGCCGGTTGAACGCCGTGTCGGCGGGTGTCTACCTGCTGGACGAGCGCCGCGGCGGACTCCGCCTCGCGCTGGCCGACGGAAGTCCGCCGTCCCTGTTCACGCTGCCGGGACGGATGGAACTGGACGTGCCCGCCGCCACGGTACGCGCCGTCCTGACGGGGGAGACGGCCGTACTGCTGGACCGGGATCCCGCCGACCCGCGCCGCGAACACCATCTGCCGTATCCCTACATCGCGGCGGCGGCCCCTGTCGTCGCGGACGGCCGGCGCTTCGGCGCCCTGACCGTGCTGCGGCTGGAGACCGACGGCGCCTTCACGGCCGCCGAGCGCGCGGAGCTGCGGGATGTCGCGGACCGGCTGGCCGGGGCACTGGCCCGGCTGGCCGACACCGGCGTGGCCGTGGCGGCCGGTCCGATGCCGATCATGGTGCCACCGGCCCCGGACGACCCTCGTACACCTGTGGGCGTACCGGGGTGGGGGCTGGGCGACATCCCGGGCTCCGCGGGCACGAGCATGATGTTCCCGCTGCGCCGCCTGGCGGAGCTGACCAACAGGGCCACGACCATCGAAGAGGTGATGCAGGCCGCCCGGTACTGCGTCATGGACCCGTTGAGCGCCCGGGGACTGGCTCTGGTGTCGGCCGTCGAGGGCCGGCTGTGGGTCCTCGGGCACAGCGGTGCCTCCTCCGCCATGGTCCGGGCTCTGCACGGCGCCAGGATGGACGACCGAACACCGGCGGCGGAGGCATTCCGTGGACGCCCGGTGTTCCTGACCGGAGACTCGCCCACGGGCCCCTTCTCGGCCGACGAGTCGCGCGCCGAGCTGTACCTGCCACTCACCGGCGACCGCCAGTTCATCGACCTGGCGTTCGGCGGCGGCGGGCGGGTGGTCGCGGTGTGCTGCCTGGAGTTCTCCGGGCCGCGCGGCTTCCCGCCCGAGGAGAGGGCCCTTGTCGGCATGATGGCCGGGCTGCTGGGAGCCGCGGTGCGCCGGGTCGAGCTGAGCGCGCAGCAGCGGGCGATGAGCGAATGCCTCCAGCGTTTCCTCCTGCCCTCCCGGCTCTCGGACCTGCCGCGGCTGGCCACCGCGGCGCGATACCGGCCCGCCGGCGTCACCACCGGGGTGGGGGGTGACTGGTACGACGTGATCACACTGCCCGGGGACCGGGCCGTGCTGGTCGTCGGCGACGTCGAGGGACACTCCGTGGAGAGCACCGCCGTCATGGGGCAGATGCGCACCGCCGTGACCTCCTACGCCGTCGAGGGCCACCGTCCCGCCGCGGTGATCGACCGGACCGGCAGGCTCCTGGCCGCTCTGGGCACCGACCTCACCGCGACCTGCTGCGTCGTCTCGCTGGACACGCTGGACGGCACCGCCGAGGTGGCCCTCGCCGGGCACCCTCCGCCCCTGGTGCGGCGGCCGGACGGGAGCATCGACGTCCTGGCGGCCCCGGCCAACCTGCCGCTGGGCGTTCCCACGGCGGATGCCTGTCAGGCACGCGAGCACCGCCTCGCGTGCGGGTCGGTCCTGATGCTGTACACGGACGGCCTCCTCGGCTGGGAGGCGCCCGATCCGCAGGTGCGCCTGCACGCGCTGCTCGGCACCGGCGGCGGGGCTCCCGCGCCCGATCTCGAACGGCTCGCCGACCTGGTCGTCGAGGACGGCACCACACCACAGCAGCGGCGCGACGACGCCGTCCTGCTGCTGGCGCTGTACGGCGGGGCGGTGGGGCATGAGGAACCGCGCGTGGGGAGCCTGCACATCCAGCGCCGTGACCTGCTCGGGGTCCGGGCGGCCCGCGCGTTCGTCCACGACCAGCTGGGTTCCTGGGGGCTGGAGGAGATGTCGGAGCCCCTTGAGCTGGTCGTCTCCGAGATCGTCACCAACGCCCTCATCCACGCCGGCAGTGACGTGGACGTGCGGCTGCGGGCCTTCGACGACCACCTCCGGCTCGAGGTACGGGACTCCGACAGCAACCCGCCGGTACCCTCCTCGCTGTCGGTCGGCGAGGAGGAGAACGCGGAAGCGGAGCACGGCCGGGGTCTGCTGATCGTGGAGGCGCTGGCCGACACGTGGAACAGCTCGCCGAACGGGCAGGGCAAGACCGTGTCCCTGACACTGCCCATCACCGGGCGGTGAGCGGCGGCGGTGCGCGGGCGGGCGGGATTGCGGCGTCCGGGCTCGTCCGTCGGGCGCCGGGCCGGTCGCCGCGGCGGCAGCGGGTGACCGAACTGCGGGCTCAGGGCCGGTACGGTCCCGAGCCGCGCGAGGTCCTCCCGTCCCCCATCGTCGGCCGCGGGCATCTCGCCCTCGACGCAGGCCCCGCTCACGGTGTAAGCCGTCCCCGCCGGCCAGGCGTACGTCGCCACCCAGGCCCCGGCCGTGACGGACGACTACGACAAGAGCAGCGGAACGGTCGTCCTCGGCGGCAAGAAGATGTACACCGTCCAGTACGGCCACCGCGTCGCGCTGGTCTACGAGAACGCCGTCACCGCGACCCCCGTGACGCAGCACTGGGAGGACGGCGGCAACTGATCACCTGGTCAGCGCTGAGTGAACAGGGGCCGGGCCGCCTGGAGTTGCCCGGTTCCCCACGCGTCCCGTAGGGCCAGAGCCTTCCCGGCTCGGCCCCGAGGTGCCACGTCACGCGGCGGCCCGATCCGCCCAGGCCTGCTCGAGGGCCCGTGTGAACGTCTCGGGCGACTGGACGCCGCTGACTCCGTACCGCCGGTTCAGCACGAAGAACGGCACACCGCCGGCCCCCATCTCGGCCGCCAGTCGCTCGTCGGCCCGCACGTCCTCGGCGAACGCGGTCGGATCGTCGAGCACCGTCCGGGCCGAGGACTCGTCCAGGCCCGCTTCCACCGCGAGGGCCACCAGCGTCTCCTTGTCGTAGATCGACCGTTCCTCCGCGAAGTTCGCCCGGAAGGCGAGGTCCGTCATCTCGGCCTGCCGGCCGTGCGACCTGGCGAAGTGGATGAGCCGGTGCACGTCGAAGGTGTTACCGAAGACACGTCCGCCGATGCGGAACTCCAGCCCCACCTCGTGCGCCATGGCGGCGGCCTGTTCCTCCCTGGCCACCTGCTGTTCCCGGGTGCGGCCGTACTGCGCCGCCACCGCGTCGATGATCGGCACGGTGCCGTTCTCGGCCTGCGGGTTGAGCTCGAACGAACGGTGCACCACCTCGACGTCGTCGCGGTGCTCGAACGCGGCGAGCCCTCTGTCGAAGCGGGCTCGGCCGACGTAGCACCACGGGCAAGCGACGTCGGTCCAGATCTCGACACGCATGGGTAGTTCTCCTGCTCATAGCTGGTCTGAGCGGGCAACCTTCGGGTGGCCCGCGTACGTAGGTCAGGGGCGCGTTCCGGGGCGAACCGTCTGCGCTGGCACGGGGAAGCGGGCGGAGGCGCGGTCGGGCGGGGTCGTCCCCGCCCTGACCCATGCGGGGACGCGCGTGGCAGCGCGCGGTGTCACCGGCGCCGGCGCTGCCACCAGCGTCGCGGACCCTCCTCGGTGCCGGTGCCGGTGCCGGTGCCGGTCCCGGTGCCGGTGCTGGACTCGGACTCGGCCTCTGCCGCCGCCTTGAGCCTTGCGGCCATCTCGACGACGCGTTCGGCTTGGATGGCGGCGGCGAGGCGGGTGGTCTCGCCGACGGGCTTGGTGCCCTGGCCGTCGGCGTGGGAGGTGCCGTAGGGGTTGCCGTCGACGAACTTCTGCGGGTCGGTGAAGCCCGGCGTGACGATGATGCCGCCGAAGTGGTGGACGGAGTTGTACAGGGCCAGCAGCGTGGATTCATGGCCTGCGTGGTCCGTGGCGGTGGAGACGAAGCCGCTGTAGACCTTGTTCGCGAGCTTGCCCTCGGCCCAGAGGCCGCCGAGCGTGTCGATGAACTGCTTCAGCTGCGAGGAGACGTTGCCGAAGCGGGTCGGCGTGCCGAAGACGACGGCGTCGGCCCACTCGATGTCCGCCGGGGTGGCCTCGGGGACGTTCGCGATGGCCGCGTGATGGGCGGCCCAGGCCGGGTTGGAGTCGATGGCCGCCTGCGGGGCCAGCTCGGCCACCTTCAGCAGGCGCACCTCGGCACCCGCCTTCACACCGGCGTCGTGCAGCTCCTGCGCGATCTCGGCGATCGTCCCGGTGGACGAGTAGTAGACGATGGCGAGCTTCACGGGGGTGGCCATGATCGGCGTCTCCGTTCGTTGGTGAGGGTGCGGCGAGTCGGCCGGGCGATCAACAAGACGACCGGTCGCCTATTTCACGCTAGACGACCGGTCGACAAGTGTCAAAGACCGGTGAGTCCGCTCGCTCCCCGTCATAGTCGAACGGTCGTATACTTTGCCGTAGGACGGACCTGTGACGCCAGGAAGAAGATCCTCGCAGCTGCGCAGTCACTCATCGAGCTGCGTGGCTACCCGGCGCTGGGCGTCGCCGAGATCTGCAAGGCGGCCGAGGTGCCCAAGGGGAGCTTCTACTACTTCTTCGAGTCCAAGGAAGCCCTCGCGCTCACCGTGCTCGACGAGCACTGGGCCGCCGAGCGTCGCGGTTGGATCAGCCTCCTGGGGGACGACACGGAGCCGCCCCTCCAGCGCCTGCGCCGGCTCTTCGATGTGACCGAGGCACAGCAGCGGGCCGGCCGGGAGAACCGCGGATCGATCGCGGGCTGCATGCTCGGCAACCTCTTCCCCGAGCGTGGTGGGCGGGCCTCGGCGCGTCCGGGCATCGGGGTGTCGGGGCCGCTCCCCTCCTCGGTGAAGTCCTCCGCGAAGCGGCCCCGGCCGGTGACGGTCACCGTCGTCCACCGCTCCCGGACGACGGTGACCGGTATCTCGCCGGCCGAAGCCGGCGAGGTCCTCAGCTGGCGCGCAGCGGAGCGAGGGCCTTGGCCCACGCCACCACCTGGTCCAGCGTGGTGACGAGCGCGTCGCGCTGGATGCCGGCCGGCTTGAACACGGAGAAGTTCTCGAAGTCCGTGAACAGGGAGAGCCCCACCTGCGCGCGGACGTCGGCCAGCTGGAGTTCCCCGGCGATGCCGCGCAGGTGCTCCACGGCGCGGGCGCCGCCGAGCGAGCCGTAGCTGACGAAGCCGACGGACTTGTTGTTCCACTCGGCGTACAGGAAGTCGATCGCGTTCTTCAGCGCGCCCGGCACCGAGCGGTTGTACTCCGGCGTGACGATGACGAAGCCGTCGAGGGAGGCGATCTTCTCGGCCCAGGCCTGGGTGTGCGGCTGGGTGTAGTTGCCCAGGGAGGCCGGGTACGCCTCGTCCAGGACGGGGAGCTTGAAGTCCAGCAGATCGACCAGCTCGAACTGGGCGTCGGTGCGCTCGGAGGCGACGTCGTGCACCCAGCGAGCGACGGCTTCACCGTTGCGGCCCGGCCGGGTGCTGCCGATGATGATACCGATCTTGGTCATGAGGACGCCCTTTCATGGGTCGACCGTGCCTGAGGTCGGTCAGGCTCAGCCGCAAATACTTGTCGAAACAAGTAGAGCAGTCGTTAATTGACGCGTCAATAAATTGGCGAACACCCGGAGTTGTGCCACGCCTCACAGGCGGTCTCCGGCGCGCTGCGCTCGCCCGGCCGAACAAAGCCAAAAGCGGACGCGGGGTGAGCCCGTGCCGGCTCACCCCGCGTCCGTACCGCGTGGCGGGCGGATGTCACCGCCCTGCGATGATCAGGATTCCGCGCGCTTCGGCAGCCGCCAGTTCGGGCGCGGGAAGTGGCAGGTGTAGCCCTCCGGGTAGCGCTGGAGGTAGTCCTGGTGCTCCGGCTCGGCCTCCCAGAACGGTCCGGCCGGTACGACCTCGGTCACCACCGGCCCCGGCCACAGTCCCGACGCCTCGACGTCGGCGATGGTGTCGAGCGCGACGCGCCACTGCTCCTCGTCGAGGTAGAAGATGGCGGAACGGTAACTGGCCCCGATGTCGTTGCCCTGCCGGTTCTTCGTGGTCGGATCGTGGATCTGGAAGAAGTACTCCAGGATCGTGCGGTAGTCGGTGACGGCCGGATCGAAGACGATCTCGATCGACTCGGCGTGGTTCCCGTGCCTGCGGTAAGTGGGGTGGGGCAGGTCGTCGTCGCCGCTGTAACCGACCCGGGTACGGATCACTCCGGGGAGTTTGCGGATCAGGTCCTGCATCCCCCAGAAGCAGCCGCCGGCGAGCAGCGCCCTTTCCTCGACGTCGGTCATCAGATCTCACCCTCCCCCGGGCCCGGGGGAGATACAGCACCACTATGACGGATAGGTCGTCACCAGCCAAGCCGGTTACATGCTGACAGCCGCCGGGCATTCACGGGGTCGGCGAACCTTTCCGGGTAACCAGTTTGACTGGTGATGCATGGTGTGAGACATTCGCTTCGCCCCGCTCCCCAGCGGTCCGACGACCGCCTCGCGGTGGTCGTTGCGTACCGACACGCCAGACCCAGATCCCCAGCCCGGAGGCACTTCATGATCAGCAGGCGTTCCTTCAACAAGGCCGTAGGACTGGGAACAGGCGCGGCCGCCGTCTCGCTGACCGGCATGCCGAGCGCCTCCGCCGCCTCGCGCCACACCGACACCCCGACCGTCCCCACGGTGACCCCCGGCACCCACACCTCGTTCGCGAGGCTGAAGCAGGTCAGGGCCGGGGTCCTGAACGTCGGGTACGCCGAGGCGGGTCCCGCGCACGGCCCGGTCGTCATCTGTCTGCACGGCTGGCCCTACGACATCCACAGCTTCGTCGACGTCGCCCCGCTGCTGGCAGCGCAGGGGTACCGGGTGGTCGTCCCGTATCTCCGCGGCCACGGCACGACGGCCTTCCTGTCCTCCCGCACGGTCCGCAACGCGCAGCAGTCGGCGGTCGCCCTCGACATCATCGCCCTGATGGACGCCCTCAAGATCGAGCAGGCCCTCCTCGCCGGCTTCGACTGGGGCTCGCGCACCGCCGACATCGTCGCGGCCCTGTGGCCCGAACGCGTCAAGGGGCTGGTGTCGGTGAGCGGGTACCTCGTCACCGACGTCGAGGCCCAGAAGAAGCCGCTGCCTCCCGCGGCCGAGCACACCTGGTGGTACCAGTACTACTTCTCCACCGAGCGGGGCCGCCTCGCCATGGAGGACGAGCGGAACCGGCACGACCTGTGCCGGTTCGTCTGGCAGACGGTCTCCCCGACCTGGCAGTTCGACGACGCCACCTTCGAACGCACCGCCAAAGCGTTCCAGAACCCCGACTACGCGGCCATCGTGATCCACAACTACCGCTGGCGGCTCGGCCTCGCCGACGGAGAACGGCGCTACGACCGCTACGAGCGCCTCCTCGCCACACGACCCGTGATCGAGGCGCCCACCATCACCCTCGACGCCGAGCGCGACCCGTTCACGCCTCCCGGCAACGGCGCTTCGTACCGCGACCGCTTCACCGGCGCCTACGAGCACCGCACGCTGAACGGCATCGGCCACAACCTGCCACAGGAGGCTCCCACCGCCTTCGCCCAGGCCGTCGTCGACGTCGACCACTTCTGAAGGACCGGTCGCCCAACCGAAGAGCTCCTGCCACCGGTGGCGTCGCCTGTGCGACCGCCCGGTGGCAGGCCAGGAGCGGTCGTCCACGCACACCCCCCGGTGCGAGGGCGACCGCTCCGTCATGTCCGGCGCGCCCCCTCCCCCGCGCCGACCCTCGGGTACGCCGCGTTCGAAGGCGTCTTCCTCGGCTTCCTGTCGGCGGCGGTGTCGGCGTACGTCGCTCCGGGCGTGGTCGTCCAGGCCGTACCGGGGCACCATCGCCGTCTCCACGGGCGTGCTGATCGCGTACCGGATGTGCCGGATGGTCGTCAGGCACAGCGTCGTCGGCCACCTGCTCGCCGTCGCGACCGGATTCCTCCCGCTCACCGTCGTCGACGCGCTCTCAGCGGTGGCCTGGGAGTCGTGTTCGGTGTCGCGGCGTCCTGCTCGGCGCCGGCTTCCTGACACTGGACTTCCGGCGGGGCGAGGACGCGACGGCCACGGCGGCCCACGCGAGGAATCCTGGCCGACGGCTGACCATAATGCGCGGCAACGGCTGAGGTCCGCGACGCGAGAGGGGCATCGGCGCGTGACGGATGCCCCTCACCGGGCCACGCACGGGCGAAGGGCCGCCACCTCGGGTGCCGAGGTGGCGGCCCTTCGCCGGAAGAGCAACTGCGCCTGCCGGGGACGGCACGACGCGGCGTACGTCGCCGATCGGATACGCCGGGCCCGTCGCGCCGGGGACACCACACGGACGGACCCGCGCTACGCCGACCCCATCGTCCGGACGGCGTGCTCGCGGGAGGAGCGGGTGCCGACGTTCCGGTCGTGCCGGCAGGCGTCACGCGTCGCGGGCCTCGTCGGCCGCGGGGCGCACGTCCTCGTCCGGCACCCACCGAGAGTGCTCGCGCGCCGCCCAGGACCTGCTCACGTACCCGGACCTCATCCCCAGCCTCGCCTCTGGATCCCGGTAGGCCTTGCGCATGTGTCCGAGCAGGACGAACGTGATGGACCAGGCCAGGCAGTCGTGGACGAAGATGGCGCTGGTGCGCGAGATGTCCGGCAGGAATCCCATGAACCACATGAGCAGTCCGGTGAACATCATCACCAGCACCGCACCCGCGATCCAGCCGGCGTACAGCTTCTGACCCGCGTTGAACTTGCCCGCCGGCCGCGCCACCGGCGACGACAGACGCCTGCGGGCAGCGCGCAGCCACTGCCGGTCATACACGGCGAAACGGTTCAGCCGGCGCAGGTCCGCGCGGAACTCGCGGGAGAAGAGCCCCAGCAGGGTCGGCGCCGGCAGCAGCACACCCGACCATTCGTGGAGCGTGATCATCAGATGCCTCCGCCCGACCAGCTGGGCGACGGGGCCGAGGTAGAGACAGGCGGCGGTCAGCAGGCACACCAGCATCAGCCACCCGGTGGCCCGGTGCACCAGGCGTGGGGCGAGGGCGAACCGGCGGACCGTGCCGCCCGTTTCATGCCGCGTGCCGGTCGGCGTCGTCGAGCCAGCCGTCGACGGCATATCCGCGCTCCTCCCAGTAGCCGGGGACGACCTTGTCGGTGACCGAGATGCCGGACAGCCACTTGGCCGACTTGTAGAAGTACATGGGGGCCACGTAAAGGCGGACCGGCCCTCCCTGGGCGTGGCTGATCGGTTTGTCCTGCAACGTCAGCGCGATCAGCACGTCCGAGCGGCGCGCCTGCTCCAGGGTGAGGCTCTCGGTGTAGGCGCCGTCGAAACAGGTGAACCGGACGGCCTTGCCCTCGGAACGCACTCCGGCGGCATCCAGGAGATCCGCCAGCTTCACGCCCGTGAAGGGCGTTTTGTTGACCCGCCATCCGTCGGTGCACACCACGTCGTGGACGACCCGGCTCTGCGGCAGGTCCCGCAGCTGCGGCAGCGAATAGGTCGTCGGCCGGTCGACCAGGCCGTCGATCCGCAGCGTGTAGTTCGTCTCGTCCTTGCGCGGCACCGAGCCGACCACGCTGTAGTACCGGAAGCCGCCCGGGTTGGGCAACAGGCCGGTGATGCCCGTCGCGTCCACCTGTGAGGCGGACGCGAGGAATCCCTCCCAGCCGCGTTGCAGATACGGCGCGGCAGCGAGCCCGGCGGCGCCCGTGGCGAGCATGCCCAACAACGCGCGCCGGCCCATCGGCGCTCCTTCACGATCCTGGTCCGGCCCTACCGCCATGTCTGTGCTCCTTCGCCGCGGCAACGGTCTTCACGGCGCGCTTCCCCCATGACGCAGGCTCTGCCAACCGGTGTGGTCACATCACGTCAACGCCGTCACCTGTTTAACTGGTTAGGATGGTGACACGGCGGCGCGGAGCCTGTCAACGAGATGTGTCAGCCGAGCCTGGTCACCTGATAGTGGGAGATGTACCAGCGGTCGGAGACGCGCTTGAGCACGATGCCGAGAGCGACGTGGATGGCCGGCCGGTCGGTGAAACGGAAGTCGACGTCGAGATACCCGAGCAGGACGTCGTCCGCGAGGCTGCGCGTCTCGAGCACCTGGTACTCGGCGGTCAGCCCGATCGGCTGGGAGTCGTAGTACGCGGCCACCCCCGGACGGCCCACGCTGCAGGGACGAAGCCCCTGGAAGATGGCGTCCTCGGTGAAGAGCGCCGCCACCTTCTCCGGCTCGTGCGCGTCGACCGCGCTCTTCCACTGGTCCACGACGCCGCGCAGGACGGCCTCGGGTGCTGCTGTGCCGCTCATCGGTCTTCTCCTCCGGTGGGGCCCGGGTCGTTGGGGTGTGACTGCAGGGCGGTGATCTCGGCCGTCATCCACGGCCACAGGGGCAAGGTGCCGAGCACCTTCTCCCGCAGGCCGGTTTCGTCGTCCGCACGCCACACCCCGATGCTGCGCAGCTCCCCGACCAGCCCGGACACGTCCGACTGCGGGGGGAGGCCTGTGGGGTCTGCCACACCGACGTCCTGGCGATCGAGGGCCTGCGCGCGGACCCCTCGCAGCCCATCGTCCCGGGGCACGAAGTCGTCGGCGTCATCGACGCCGTCGGCGCCGGCGTCACCGCCTGGCAGCCCGGCGACCGCGTCGGAGTCGGCTTCCTGAACGGGCACTGCGGGCAGTGCAAACCCTGCCGTCGTGGTGACTTCGTCAACTGCCTGAACCAGCCACAAACCGGCACCACCACCGACGGCGGCTACGCGGAGGTCGTCTACGCCCGCGCCAGCGGACTCGCGCGCATTCCCGACGGCCTCTCGGCCATCGACGCGGCGCCGCTGCTCTGCGCCGGCCTGACCACCTTCTCCGCGTTGCAGCGGGGGCACGCCCGGGCCGGGTCCCTGGTCGCCGTGCAGGGCATCGGAGGCCTCGGCCACCTGGCCCTGCAGTACGCGCGCAGCCTCGGCCATCGGGTCGCCGCGGTGGCGCGGGGCGAGGAGAAGGAAGCGCTCGCCCGGGAGCTCGGCGCCGACGAGTACATCGACAGCACCGCCGTCGATCCCGGCGAGGCACTGCGCGATCTGGGCGGCGCCTCGGTCATCGTCGCCACCGAGTCCAGCGGTGCGTCCATGAACCCACTGGTGCGGGGCCTGGCCCCGAACGGCACGCTGGTCGTCGTCGGTGCCGCACCCGACCCGCTGACGGTCGCGACCCCCGACCTGATCTTCGGCACCCACGCCGTCGTCGGAAGTCTGACCGGCAGCCGGTCGAAGATCCGCTTGACGGTGTGCCGCTGCCGCTGCTTGCGCGACTCCGGCAGACGGACTCCATGGCCGCCCGCACTGTCCGGAAGCCCACCCGTACGTGCGCTACAGGGCCCTGTTCCGCATTCCGCCCGGGCATCGCGGCGTATCGCCGCGTACAGAGAGCTTGGACTCCGTTGGCACCAGCGCCCCCTCACCACGCTGGGCACTCCCCGCGTCCCACCGCAAGCCCCAAGTGGTGTCCACACTGGGCGAATCCAGCCTGCCCCACTCGGGCGTCCGGGCTGCCTTCCGCTAGTGCGACGCGATGGCTTTGACCCAGTCCTCGACCGTGAGGACATCCGCCCACTGCGGGAACAGCTTTTCGGTGAGCATGCGGTGCACCTCGGGGTCGGTGTCCAGGCAGGCATCCGCCAGGACGGTGAGGCCGAAGTCCAGGTCGATGGCCCGCCACAGGGTGGACAGCACCACAGCGCTGGTGGCGATGCCGGTCAGCACAAGGCTGTCGATGTCGCGAGCTCTCAGCACCAAATCGAGGTCGCTGCCGGAGAACGCGCTCCCCCGCCTCTTGGTGACCACGACGTCGCCCTGCTGGGGCGCGACGTCGTCATGGATCTCGGTACCAGGGGCTCCCTCGGTGAACAGGCCGGCCCGCACCGCGTTTGTCATCACCTTGTTGCGGGGGCTGACTTCTGGATCGCCGGGCCGTAACCCGAGCACCACGTAGATCACGGTGATACCTGCTGCCCGGGCACCGTCGATCGCCCTTCGCAAGCGCGGCAGATATCCGGAACCGTCATCGGCGATGGCCACGACGTCCCGTTGCACGTCCATCACCAGAAGCGCGCTGTTTGCCATGCTTGCCGCCCCTTCTCCCGTTGCTGCAAGTCTGGTGGCTCAGCCGAGCTGCGGTGGAGGTTTCCGAGTTCTTGCCCTGCAATCACCACGTGGTGTCCGAACTCGGTGGCAAGCGGTGTCGCACACGATCAGCCGGCTTTGGAGCCCGTCCGAGGGGTGTCGAGGGCCTCGGGCATGATGACCGCATGTCAAACATTGCCGCGCGCTCCGCGCTGCTCGATCATCTCCGCAGGACGCTCCCGGGCCGTGTCGTCGACGAGGTGTCGGGGGTCGACGGGCCGATCGAGGATCGCGTACCCGGCTTTCGGGTGTTCCGAGTCCACCCGGCTCACCCTGGCGACTGGTGGCTGTATGTGACGTCAGGTTGCTGGGACTCGACGCAACGCGACGGGCACGGGGTCGAGTTCGTCCTCGCGGCGCCGCGCGACGAGTGGCTCAACGTGGAGAGCGTCACGATGAATGCGTACTACCACTGCGGGCCCGTTCACCAACGACTCGATGTCGGGCACACCGTGCCGATCGGCAGGCCGTGGCTCGACGACTCGGGCTGCGATCACTACCTGGTGAGTCTGCCCTATCCCTTCGGGCCCGAGTTCGAGATCTGCAAGTGGGGCGACGGTGCCCATGCCCGGATCCTGTGGCTGTTGCCGATCAGCGAGGCGGAGAAGGACTTCCGGCGGGAGGCCGAACTGGAAGCGTTGGAGAGCCGATTCGAGGAGCTGGGGATCGACCCAGTCGACCCCCAGCGAGCGTCCGTGGTCTGAGTCGCGGCAGCCGAGAAGCAGGCCGAGCACGCGAGTCCGGACGCTTTGGCCGGCCGCAGGAGTCGCGGTACAACCATCGGTGACGGTGGGGCGTCTGTTTCTTGTTACGCATCACGGGGATCGAGCGGGTAGCGCGATGGACACGGGGTGCGCACCATCAATTCGGTTCGCGGACGCCGTCGGCGTCCGCGGTGAAACAGGAGGTCTTCGTGCGTCACTCCGTCCGTCTTGCCGTGGCAGCGGCCCTCGCAGCTTGTCTGACCGGCAGCCTGCTGGCCGTCTCGGCCGGCCAGGCCGTCGCCGCCGGGTCCAAGCTGTCCGATGACTTCAACGGCGACGGATACCGTGATCTGGCCATCGGCATGCCGAGCAAGACGATCAGCGGGAAGCAGAACGCCGGTGCCATCCTCGTCACCTTCGGCTCCGCCCACGGCCTGACCGGCAAGCACGTCTCCCTCACGCAGAACTCCGCCAACGTCCCCGGCACGCCCGGGTACCAGGACTACTTCGGCAGCAGCCTCGCCAGCGGTGACTTGAACCGCGACGGGTACGCCGACCTGCTGGTCGGCAGCGAGGGAGACGCGTCGGGCAATGGCTCGGTGACCGTGCTGTGGGGTGGCACCTCACCGTTCAGCGGTGCCCTCACCCTGCCCTCGGGACCGACGTACCCCTCGCGCCTGTTCGGCTCAGACATCGCCGTGGGCGACTTCACCGGTGACTCCCGCCCGGACATCGCCGTCAGCGGGCAGACATCCCTGCGGCTGTACTCCGGCACGTTCACCCGCAGCAAAGCCCCCGCCGGCTACGACGTCTACGGCCCCGATTCCACCAGCGGCGGGCGCCTCGCGGCCGGTGACTTCACCGGCGACGGCAAGGACGAACTGGCCGTCGTCCAGCAGAAGACCACCCTCGTCTACGGCCAGGAGCCCGGCACCACCGACACCGACTCCTTCACCGCCCGGGCCCGGCTCGCCGGCGGCGACCGCGTGGAGGCCGGGGACCTCAACGGAGACGGCCGCGACGACCTCGTCATCGCAGTGTCCAACCCCCGTCTGAACCCCAACGGACTGGCCGATCCCAGCAACGGCTCCGGCTACGTCACCGTCCGCAACGGCGACCCTCGCGTCAGCGGCGGACTCGCCCCCTCAGGCCGCGTCTACCACCAGAACACCGCCGGCGTCCCCGGCGCCGACGAGAAGGAGGACGAGTTCGGCGCGGCGATGTCCATCGCCGACATCAACGGCGACCACCGCGCGGACCTCGCCATCGGCATCCCGTACGAGTCCCTCGGCCGAGCCTCGAGGGGAGGTGACGTCCTCGTGCTGCGCGGAAGCGCCGGCGGCCTCACCACCACCGGCGCCGCCCGCTACTCACAGGACACCACCGGCATCCCCGGCAGCGCCGAGTTCAACGACGTGTTCGGCTCCCAGGTCCGCCTCGCCGACTACAACCGCGACGGCAAGGCAGACCTCGCCGTCTCCGCCCCCGGCGAGAACGAGGACAACGGCGCCGTCTGGCAACTGCGCGGCACCAGCGGCGGCCTGGGCACCAGCGGCGTCAGCGTCTTCGGGCCGAAGGAATACGGCGTCTCTTCCGGCTCCGGCATCGGAGAAACTTTCCTCGGCTGAAGCCGGATCACGAGGAGGCCGACTGAGCCTCACGTGCCGGTTGAAGTCCCTCGACCCAGGAGGCAGCGTGATCACGCTCAGGCCCGAGCCCATCCACACCGACCGGCTGGCCCTGCTTCCCCTGCGGGTCGAGTACGCCGACGAGATGGCCGCGGTGCTGTCCGACCCCGACCTGCACAGCTTCATCGGCGGCGCCCCGGACACGGCTCAGGGTGTGCGCGCCCGCTACGAACGCTTGGTGGCCGGCTCACCCCGCCCCGGCGAGTCCTGGTGCAACTGGGTCGTCCAGCTCCGTGAGGCCGCCTGCCTGACCGGCTGTGTCCAAGCGACGGTCACCGCCGACGACCGCGGAGCCACTGCGGAGATCGCCTGGGTGGTAGGGACCCTCTGGCAGCGGCGCGGCATCGCCACGGAAGCTGCCCGGGCACTCGTCGCCTGGCTCCGGAAGCATCCGGTGCACACGGTCACCGCCCACATCCACCCGGACCGCAAGGCATCCGCCGCCGTCGCCACCGCAGCCGGCCTCACCCCCACCGACCAGTGGCACGACGGAGAGATCGGATGGCAGCTGACGATCAGCTGACCACGCACGTCGAAGGGTCAAGGGATCTGCGTGATCGTCCGCTGCCGGAGCCTCCACCGCAGGACAGGAGAACTGGACGCGCGTGATCTGGTGAGCGCGGGATACCAGCAGGTCATGAGGTTGCTGGGTGCAGTGCGCGAGATGGACCGCCGTCTGAGCAAGCGGATGACTTCCTGGCGGGAACCTGTTCTTCACCGCACGCTGTCGGGGGTGGAGGAAACGGCGGAAGGCACCAAGTTGTGGTGCGGTGCCGCCGTGGTGATGGCCTGGACCGGCGGATGGAAGGGGCGTAAGGCGGCCGTAGCGGGTCTGGCGGCTGTCACCTTGGCGTAGCTGGTTTCCAACGGTGTGTGCAAGCAGGTGAGTGACAGGCCGCGACCGCCCAAGGAATGGATCCCTCACGACGACGTCGAGGACCGGCCGGATTCCTCGTCGTTCCCTTCCGGGCACACCGCGGCAGCGGTGGCCTTCACCGCAGCGGTCGTCCCCTCATGGCCGTTGGCCGGGGCACTCTGCGCGGTGCCGGCAGCCCTGGTAGCCGTAGAACGGGTGCAGTCGGGCGCCCACTACCCCAGTGACGTCGCCGCCGGCGCCGCCGTCGGACTCGTCAGCGCCTGGCTGGTCAGGCACCTGCCGCAGCTGGCGCTGCGCAGGTGGCCGTAACACCCAGCGGAGCAGCCCGGCCCGGGCGCGGTTCCGGGTCCCGGGCGACCGGAAGGGCGCCGAGGCCGGACACCAGGCCCTGACGGACGTCACCTCGTCCACCGGGCCTGCGAGCCGCAGCCCCGGGAAGTGGCATCGATGCACCCTGCCTGACGTCACCGCCGCGCCGTGTCGCTTACCCAACCGTGATGTGAGGGGTGGTGTGTGGTCTGGTTTCGGGGGTAGCCGCACGCCTTGGCCGAGAGTGCTCAGGACGCTGGTGACGGTATGAGGGCAGTAGTGCAGAAGACCGAGGATCAGCCGCTGGCCCGCCGTCCCCTGTTGTCCGCGGTTGCCCTGGATATGGAGGGCGGGGAGCGGATCGGTGAGGCCCGGGACGCGGCCCGCCGTTTCATGAGCGAGGTGCAGGCCGTACACGGGATCCCGGTGTCGGAGCGTGCGATGGGCCTGGTGGAACTGGTGGTCAGCGAGCTGGTGACCAACGCGCACAAGTACGCGCCCGGCCCGTGCCTGCTGGATCTGGAGGTCAGCGACGGCGCCGTGGAGATCAGCGTCTGGGACAGCGATCCGGCCCTGCCGGTGCCCCGGGAAGCCGATCCGCACCGGATCGGCAAACACGGTCTGGAGATCGTGATGGCCGTGTGCCGCAGCTTCGAGATCCGCCGCGAGCCGGTGGGCAAGCGCGTCAAAGCCGGCATCGTGCTGGCCGACGATCCCGGCGGACACCCGGCAGGCCGACTGATGTAACCGGCCCGGTCGTCGCGCTGGTTCCCCAGCTGGCGATGCCTGTGCCTCCGTACCCTGATGCCACGGCACAGGCGCGCCGGCCCCGGCCGGCGCGCAATCACGGGACGACGGGCGGGATGGGCGTCACGGTCGCGACCGGTGATCGGGGCACCGCAGCGGCAGCGACCGCAACGGGGATGTCAGCGGTCCGGGCTGCGGGCTCGCGGCGGATCGGTCCGGCGCGGCCGCAGCCCGCCGGTGCGGCTCGGCGTCTCGGCCGCAGGCCGTCGGCCGTCTGGTGCGTCAGCGCGCCCAGAAGCGTCATGCGCCAGTGGTGGCGGTCACGCAGACGCTCCACTCCTGCTGATGCCGGCCGCTGCCTGGGTCCGGGACGACGAGGGCGGCGGGAAAGGGGCCGCAAGGGCACGACCCGGGTGGACGACCACGGCAAAGGCTTCCGCTCGATGAACCTCGCAGCGGCTGTCAAACCCTGACGCCCCATCGGCATGACCTGAAGCCCGGACACCCGGAAGCGCCGGAGCTCGGCATAGGTGGTCGCGGTCCCGCCGCTCGTCGACTGCCGGCGGACGCTGTAGGACTTGTCCCGGTCGTGGCCGGTGCGGATCCCGGGCGCGACCGGGAGGGAGCCGACGCCTTCCGGCAAGCAGCACCCCGAGGGCGTCAATTCCACGTTCACCAATTCACCCCGGGAAAGGGTGAGCGAGGAGCCGTGAGGCGCCGCTTTCGGCCTCTGCTGAGCTGACGGGAGTTGCCGGGGATGCCTGTGTGCCTCGAGGGTAGTCGGAGGCATCTCGGGGGCCTGGGGTGCTTGTTCGGCGGGTAGTCGGGGCCCTGGGGTGCAGCAGTGATCGCTTCCGCAGCCCCGCGGTTCAGTCCCCGTAGGTCCCCGTGGATGATGACGCGGTGACGAACATCAGTGATGCCCACGTGAAGGTGCACTTCCGGATGGAGGTGGGCGAGGACGGCTGGCCGCCGGCGAACGTCGAGAGCTTGTGGGCACTGGACCTCGGCGACGGAACGGTGCGTCTCGACAACACTCCGTGGTTCGTGCGTGGGGTAGCGAGCGGCGATGTCGTCCGTGTGGACGTCGATGACGACGGCCTGTTCTGGGCCGGGGAGACCGTTCACGCCTCGGAGAACTGCACCATCCGTTTGATCGTGCTGAAGGACGGAGGCTCCGCTGCGGCCCGACGGACCGTGCTGGAGACCTTCCACCGTCTCGGCACCACCGGCGAGGGCATCGAGCAGTTCCGGATGGTCGCGCTGGACATCCCGCCGGAAGCGGACATCCACCGGATTCGCAAGCTGTTGGAACACGGCGACGCGAAAGGTTGGTGGCACTGGGAAGAGGGATGTGTCACTGCCGCTTGGAGAGCCAGTGCGGGCAACGAGGACGATTGAGCGCCGCCTGGACCGTCACGCCGAACCTGTGGCGGATGGCTGACAAGGCGAGCGCCAGGGCTGCGTGGACGGACCGGGTGGACTTCTCAGAATTCGACGCTTTTGACGAGTCGGCGCTGGTAGCCGAGACCCTCCGCGACGGGTCGGCTAGAGGACCTGCTGTGCGAGACGCCACAACGGCCGACCGCGTCGGCAGGGACGGCGCACTGGCACCGCATTTGGGCCGCCCCTTGGCCCGCGCGGGGAGGCGAGAAGAGGGCCGTGCCACTGCCCGCTCACCGTGAGGTGACTGTCCAAAGACACCTCACTCAGGCGTAACAAACTGTGATGTGCGTCACTGCTCTCCGTTTGCCTGTGACGTTTGCCGGCCGGCGTCCGCTGAGGAAACGGGTCATCCGTGTGACGGGTGTGCCGATCTGACTTACTTCTGTGGCCGTTGCCGGCCTTCTGTGGGGTGGATACGTCGTGAGCCGTCGTACGTCGCATGCGTACAGACCGCTGAGTTTCAAGCGACGGGCGTGGTTGACGCTCGGTGCTGTGGTGCTGGGCGGGGGAGGGATCGTGACCTATGCGGTCGCCAGCCCGTCCGGGGGTCCGGGCGCCGAGCGTGCCAAGCGGCCGGCGAAGGTCTACGACCTGTCGCTGGCCGGGAGTTCGCAGGACAAGCGGGAGCTCACGCGCGAGGACACCGAGGAGTTCTCACTGCTCGGCGTCTCGTGGACGGGTGCCGCCAGGCGGCTGGAGGGCACGGTGCGGGTGCGCACCCATAGCCTTGAGACCGGTGAGTGGGGTGCCTGGCGGAAGCTCGAGGTGGACGTCGACCCGCTGGAGAAGCCGGGCCCGCGCGTGCGTGGCGCCTCGGAGCCGTTGTGGGTCGGGCCCTCGAACGGTGTGCAGGTGCAGGTCGTCCGCGAGAACGGCCGCGCCGGCAGGCTGCCCGGTGGACTCGAGGTCAACCTGGTCGACCCGGGTGTGGTGTCCACCGCCGAGACGAAGGCGAGCGGCGCTCCGGCCGAGCCGGCCGGATTCGCCGTCCCCGCGGAGACTGCGGACCCCAGCGGCAGCGCGCCGGCCGATCCCGGGGTACCCACCGGTTCGCCCACGTCGAGCGACAGCGCCCCCGCCGCACCGACGGACGGCCAGACCACCACGTCTCCCTCGCCGACCGACACCACGTCCGAGCCCAGCCCCAGCGGCTCGGTTTCCGTATCGCCATCGACGAGCACGTCCGCGAGCCCGTCGGCCACCACGCCGTCCGCGCCGCCGTCGACCGTGCCGCGGCCGCCGATCGTCGCGCGTGCCGGCTGGGGCGCGGACGAGTCGATCAGCCCGGAAGCACCCGAGTACAACGACGACGTCAAGGCCGTGTTCGTCCACCACACCGACGGGGCGAACGACTACTCCTGCGCCGACTCGGCATCGATCGTGCGGAGTATCTACGCGTACCACGTGCAGGTCAGCGGCTGGAAGGACATCGGCTACAACTTCCTCGTCGACAAGTGCGGCACCCTCTTCGAGGGGCGCAAGGGCGGGGTCGACCTGCCGGTGTTCGGCGCCCACACCTACGGCTGGAACCGGGAGTCCACCGCGGTCGCGGTGCTCGGTGACTACACCACCACCAGCGCCTCCAACGCCGCACTGGCCTCGATCGCCCGCCTCGCGGCCTGGAAGCTCGGCCAGTACGGCGCCCAGCCCACCGGCACGACCCAGCTGACGGCCGGTGCCACCCAGAAGAACCTCGCCGGAACCAGCTTCACCGCCGGCAGCACGTACACGTTCCAGCGGATCTCCGGTCACCGCGACGGCTACAACACCGAGTGCCCCGGTGGCCTGCTCTACGACCAGCTGCCGACCATCCGCACCTGGGCGGCCGGCCCGGTGCAGGGTCTGAAGGTCACCTCGGTGAGCGGTGCCACCCTTTCCGGCTCGACGTACTACACCAAGGGCGCCCTCACCGCGAAGTGGACGGCCACCACACCGGCTTCGCTGATCTCGAAGTTCGAGCTGCTGGTCGACGGCAAGACCGTCGCCACGACGTCCGGGAGTGCCACCTCCGCCACCACCACCCTGGCCGTGGGCAGCCACAGCGTCGCCGTCCGGGCCGTGCACCAGTCCGGCAAGACGACAACCAGCGCCGCACTGACCGTTGTCGCGGAGACGACAGCTCCGACCTTCACCACCACGCCGAAGCTGTCCCTGCGGACCGGGACCGTGAACACCACCGCCGTCCCGGTCTCCCTCGGCTGGAAGGCCACCGACGACAAAGCCCTGCGGTACGTGAAGCTGCTGTCCCCCACCACCGCAACCTTCACCCCTGCCACGACCAGCTACAACACAACCGCCAAGTCCGGCACCGCCACCACCTGGTCGATGCGTGCCTACGACTACGCCGGCAACTACCGCACCTCCTCCCCCGCGTACACCCCGGTGATCCTCCAGGAGAGCTCCGCCACCAAGTCCGGCACCTGGAGCACCCGCTCCTCCACCAGCTACCTCGGCGGCAAGTCGTACTCCAGCGCCTCCAAGGGGGCCGCCCTCACCTGGACGTTCACCGGCCGCTCGGTCGCCTGGGTGGTCTCACGGGCCTCCAGCTCCGGCCAGGCCTACGTCTACGTCGACGGCACCAAGGTTTCCACCGTCGACCTGAAGTCCTCCACCACGTCGTACCGGCAGGCGATCTGGACCAAGTCCTGGTCCAGCAGCGCCAAACACACGGTCAAGATCGTCGTGGTCGGCACCAGCGGCCGTCCCACCGTCACCACCGACGGCCTGGTCTACATGAAATAACGCCATCCACGGGGTTGAGCACGCCATGCCGGCCGGCGCATGTGGACATGCATGCGCCGGCCGCTTCGTCCGTTACTGCGATGCGACGTCGACCGTGCCCACCCGTCCCGGCGTGTGCGATGCGGGACGATCAGGCCGGTGTTGATGTAGGCGCCGTCGCCGAGCACGGTCACGCCCTGGCAGTGATCGGCCAGGCCGGAGTCCCGCCATGTCCTGGCATCGGCGGTGTTGCCGGGCACGGGCCGGGCCGCCGCCCGGCACGAACCTAACCATGCGACAGCTCGGCCCGTACACCGCGACCCTCAGCACCCGCTCGGCAAGCGGCATTGACCACGGCCGGCCCCGCAGAGTGCCGTTGCCGCCCGCTCGCGCACTACCTTCAACAGACCCGAAGACTGCGCCAACCACAGCCCCGTGAAGGTCTCCACCCACACCCTCCGGCTCCACGGCCTCCGGCGCCTTCGCGTCCGTTGTGAACGCCGAGCCCACATCCATATAGCGTTCCTGGAACTCGCCTGCTGCCTGATCACACACCGCACGGCTCACCTCGCTGCGTCGGCCGTTGTCAGTCCCACCAAAAGGACCAGAGGGGAGAGTCGACGAGTGAGGCGGCGTAGTCGGAATACGGGACGGTGCCGTCGTTGATGTTGTCGGCGCCCGTCAGCACGTGTTCGAGAGCGAGGTGGGTGGCGTGATGGGTGTCCCGGGGCGGGCGGGCGACGGAGATGTGAATCATTGCGCCGTCAAAGGCGATGACCTGCGCACCGAAGCGGTCCCCCCAACTGCGGAGCAGGGCGCACAGCAAGGGCAGAGGAGCCTCCGCCTGCCAGCCCATGACTGCGGGAATGTCGGCGGAGCGGGTGGCCGGAACAAGGGCCAGATGAGGTTTGGGCAGCCGGAAAGGGCCGGCCGTGAGCCGGGCGATGGCGGTGCGGGCGGCGGCATCAGAGTCGGCTCCGGCCAGGGAAGGGACGCCGGCAGCCAGGCCGGGCCACCGGTCGAACGGCGCCCCGGGATCCTCGTCCCAGGGTTCGACGCCCTCTGGCAGGTCCTCCGGTTCCTGCGACGCTGCAAGCTGCCTCAGCTGGAAAGCTCGATAGGAGCGCCAGTCCCGTTCCAGCACGTCATCAAGGTCCACGGCGTCGACGGCCGCGAGGGCGGTGGGCCGCCCAGGACCGTAAAGGGTGGAGACGAGCACTGGCCACATTCCGGATGCCTCCCGTGCACTCTGGCAGTGCGTCCACGACCCCACGGGATCCGAAACTGGTTCCTCGGACAGCCACATGCGCGATGAGGGGGAGTCGCCATGGACGACTTCGGGAAGGCAACGGCCTGGCGGAAGCCCATCGGGCAGTGGCGAGTCCATGCGCGCACGTTAGCCTCGGTCGCTGACACCGGCCGTCCCCGATCCGGGAAGAGCGGTCCCTGCACGCACCGGTCGGCCCCCGCCCGGGCCGGGGGAAACCGGGATGCGGGGCCGTCACCGGTGCTGCGCCGTGCCAAGTTCGTCGGTGTACCGGGCGAGGGCGTCCTCGGCTGTGGGGACGGGGCCGAACAGCTGCTGCGGGCGGCGGGGGTCGGCGACGTAGCGGCCGGTGTCGAACCAACCGAACATCGCGGCCATGTCCTTGACCAGGGGCATGAAGCGGCCGGCGATGAGGGATCCGGCTTGCCGCCCCAGAGGCACTCGCCTGATGGCATCACGCGTATGCAGCCCAGGCGACGCTACCCCAGCGACCTGTCCGACGCGGGAGGGGAACTCATCCGCCCCACCCTTCAAGCCCGGCGGGACGCGGGACGCAGGACCCAGGACGCAGGTTGAGGCCGAAGACTGGATCGGTGAGATCGAGTGCATCGACCTCACCCTCACCCTCACCCTCCTCCGCGCGAAGCGCGACGGGACCAACGCCGAGTTCAGCGACCAGCCGTCCACCTCGGCATCCCCGCACGCCGCCGTCCGCGGGAGTCCGGATGACGCTTCCCAGAGCGATGCCTTGACGCAACGAGCTGTCAGACCCTGTGCAGAAACCCCAGTCTGCCCGGATCACTCCGTTGTGGGCAGGCACTCGGCGAGCAGGTCGACGACGTCCCGCCAAGCTCGCTGCGCGTGCCGAGGGTGATAACCGACCCCAGGACGCACGGTGTGGTCGACCGGTGGGTGATGGAAGGCGTGCAAGGCGCCGCCGTAGACCGTGAGGCGCCAGTCGACGCCCGCGGCCTGCATCTCGGCGGTGAATGCGTCCCGTTGCGCGGGCGTCATGATCGGGTCTTCCGACCCGACCCCGGCCCACACCGGGCAGTGAATGCGCGCCGCCTCGCCGGGTCGGCCCGTGGTCAGTCCGTTCACTGTCGCGATCGCGCGCAGGTCGACGCCGTCGCGCCCGAGTTCCAGCGCGATGGCGCCCCCGGTGCCGTAGCCGACGGCGGCGATCCGGTCCGGGTCGGTCCGCGGCTCGGCGCGGAGCACGTCGAGCGCCGCGTGGCCGATGCCTCGCATCCGGTCGGAGTCGGCGAGCAGCGGCATGCAACGGGCCAGCATCTCCTCGGGGTCGCTCAAATAGCGCCCGCCATGGAGGTCGAAGGCCAGGGCCACGTATCCCAGCTCGGCGAGCGCATCGGCCCGGCGGCGCTCGACGTCGCTGAGCCCCACCCCCTCGGGCCCGACCAGAACCGCGGGCCGGCGGTCGGCACCGGCCGGGAGCGCGAGGTGCCCGATCATCGTCAGGCCGTCGGCCGCGTATGCGATCGTGCGCGTGGTAACCGTCGTCATGAGCCCGGACTGTAGTGATCGTCGAGCCCGGTCGGGCCGGTGCTCTGCCGCTGGCAGAAGGCGGGTCTCCGGCGTGTTCCCGCAGGGCGGGCGCACCGGACGCCGCTGCGCGCAGACGGGGTTCGTTCCCCGGCTCTCACCGAAGGATGACGCTCACACCTCGTTCCTCGAAGATCTCCAGGGCTCCCTCCCTGCGTGACCGTCAGGTGAGGCGGGTCGGCGTCACTCTTGCTGTAGAGCCGGCACAGCGGCCCGGCCGGCGGCGCTTCCCGAACTTCTTGTCGAGCGACCCCGCCGCGGTCACTGCGCAGGATCGTGGTGTGAACACGCCCCCCTGGGCCGGGGCCGATACCCACAGGGATGCGTGTCGTACGGCGCATGGTGTCCGCCTTTCTCCGGTGGCCACTCGGTCGGCCGTGGTGCGGATGTGACGTACCGTCGGCGCGCGCGGATTCCGCACGGGCGGGTCTCCTGCACGCGAAGGTCCCGCACACGACGGCTGCCGTGTGCGGGACCGGTTTGCCCGCTGCGGGGATCAGCTGGTCGTCAGGGCGGTGTCGTCGACGACGAAGCTGGTCTGGAGGGAGGTGTCCTCCACACCGCTGAACTTCAGGGTGACCGTCTGGCCCGCGAAGGCGGACAGGTCGAAGGTCTTCAGCGAGTACCCGGTGGCGGCGTTGACGTTCGAGTACGTCGCCAGGGTGGTCGTGTTGGCGGACACCGTCAGCTTGTCGTACGCGGTGGTGCCGGTCTCGGCGGTGTCGGTGTGCAGGTAGAAGGAGAAGCCGGCGTGGCAGCCGGCCGGGATGGTCACCGACTGGGTCACGGTGTCGGTGTGGCTGGTGCCGTACCCGTCGAGCCAGGCCTTGTACGAGCCTCCGTGCGCGGCCTCACCGGTGTCGTTGGTGATGACGCCGGTGGTGGCGGTCCAGACGGTGTTGCCCGACTCGAAGCCCGCGTTGCCGAGCAGCTGCGCGGGGGTGCAGGTGCCGCCGCCACCGGTACCGGCGGTGAAGGCCGCGATGCCGTTGGGGGTGCCCCAGCCGGTCGGGCCGTCGTAGCCGGTGCGCGCGGTGCAGAAGTACGAGGTGGAACAGGAGCCGTTGTTGCCCGTGGTCACGTCGTACAGGTTGGCGGTGTGGCTGTAGGGATACTTCGCCGGGTAGTCGGTCGCGCCCGGGGTGCCCGCGAGGGCGTAGACGCCGGCGATGAGGGGAGCGGAGGCGCTGGTGCCGCCGTAGACCGCCCAGCCGGAGCCGCCGAAGGTGTCGTAGACCGCGACGCCGGTGGCCGGGTCGGCGACGGCGGAGACGTCGGCCTCCATGCGCTTGGCGCAGCCGGTGTCCGTCTGCCAGGTCGGCTTCGGGTCGTAGGCGGAGCAGCCGGAGCCGGTGCCCTCGGTGGCGCTGGTGTGCCAGACGGACTCGGTCCAGCCGCGGGAGTTGGCGGCGGTGGTGAGTGCGGTACCGCCGACGGCGGTCACGTACTGGGAGGTCGCCGGGTATTCGGCACCGTAGGCGGAGTCACCGGCGGAGACGGTGATCGCGACGCCCGGGTGCTTGAAGTACTGGGTGTCCTCGGTGGTCTGGCCGGAGGACTCCGAGCCGCCCCAGCTGTTGGAGACGAACTTGGCGCCGAGCGCGACGGCCTCGTTCTCGGCTATGCCGAGGTCGGTGTCGTTGGCGGAGTTGGCCTCGACCAGGATGATGTTGCAGTTCGGGCAGGCCGCGCTGACCATGTCGAGGTCGAGGGCCTCCTCGCCCGCCCAGCCGGTGTCGTTGGCGGGCAGCGAGGTGGTCGAGCCGGTCTGGCTGACCTGCTTGAAGCAGCCGTTGGCCTTGGTGCAGGAGGACAGGCCGTAGGTGGAACGGTAAGTGCCCAGGTCCGCTTCGGCGTTGGGGTCGTTGTAGGCGTCGACGATGGCGACCGTCATGCCGGTGCCGCCGGTGGAGGGCAGGTTGTAGGCACTGTGCAGGTTGGCCGGGGAGAGGCCGGACGGGGTGGCGGCGGCGAGCGCGGTGGCCAGTCGCTGCTTGATGTCGGTGCGGCGCTGGGCGAAGCAGGACGCGTGACCCGGCTCGGCGGTGGCGCACAGGTGAGTCGTGGGGACCTTCTGACCGGCCTTGCCGGTGGAGTGGAAGGTCTGCCGTTCGGGGGCGGTCAGGGCCTTGGCGTTCTGGGCGGCCCGGGTGACGTGGGCCGTGGTGGCGGTGCCGGACTGGGCCTCGGCGGTCGGCGCCGCGGCCAGGCCGGCGACGCAGAGGGCGAGGGAGGGGAGGGCGACGGACAGGAGTCTTCGCAGACTCCGCCTGCGCCGGCCGGGGCGTGACTCACGCATGGGGTACTGCCTCCGTGAGGAAGTGGGGGTCGTGGTACGGAGTGGGGGCAGGCCCGTGACGCGCGTAGCGGCGGCGACCGCGCAGTCATGAGCATGACACTCACTGGCTGAGGAGAGCTGGTGATGATGACATGACAGTGTGCGCGAGGAACGTAGCTCCGGCGCGGGCGCGTTCGGCAGTACCGGAGGGCATTCTTTGCCCCTCCATAGAATATGGTTGGCCCCCTCATAGGAGGGGGCTGACACGTCCTTGATCCACACGGGGTGACGACGCCCCTGGGTCCCACCATCGACCGCCTGCACCCCCAGGGCGCCGAACTCATCGGCGAGGCGGCGCAGTACCAGGACCTTTACCGCCTCCTCCGCGGCCCTCCGGCACCCTCCTCGGGACCGGCCGTCTGCTCCACACCAGACGTACGGCAACACGGACCACCCACTGCTGCGCCGTCGTCGCGACACTCCCCCCGTCTGCCGCGCAATCGACGGGACCAGCGCGTCCGATGACCTTTGAGTGAAGCGCTGTCCGGGTCCGTCGAGTCACGGTCGGACCGAATTTCGGCCACGACTCGCCTAGCAACGGCACATGAACACCCCAGGAAAGGCAAAAGAACGTTCCGTTTTCAATTGCCGCCTTGTTGTCGTGGCCCCGACATCCATACGGTCTACGCGGCCCCGGTGCACGCCCCGCGCCGAGGTCGTACCGCGCACCCCCACAGCTCTTCCCGGTTCACCCACCCTGCGGAGGACGTACGTTGCGCAGAACCGTATCCCTCACCGCCGTGGCCACGCTCGCCACGGCCGCTCTGGCCATGGCCGCCCCCGTCGGCCAGGCAGCCCAGGCCGCCACCTCCCCGTCCCACGGCGTCACCGTCGCCCACGCCTGCGCCGCCCCGACGAAAAAGGGCGAGATGGCCTGCAACGCCCTGCAGGTCACCGCGGGTACACCGAAATCGGCACACGCCGAGAGGGAACTGACCGCGGCAGCCGCTCCCTCTGGATACGGTCCCGCCTCGCTGCAGGCGGCCTACAACCTGCCGTCGGCAAGCGCAGGTTCGGGCCAGACGGTGGCGATCGTCGACGCCTACGACGACCCGAACGCCGAGGCCGACCTCGCCGTCTACCGCTCCCAGTACGGCCTGCCCGCATGCACCACCGCCAACGGCTGCTTCAGGAAGGTGGACCAGAACGGCGGCACCAACTACCCGCGCGGCGACTCCGGCTGGGCCGAGGAGATCTCCCTCGACCTCGACATGGTCAGCGCGGCCTGCCCGAACTGTAAGATCCTGCTGGTCGAGGCCAGTTCGGCCACCATGACCAACCTGGGCACGGCCGTGAACACCGCGGTGCGACTGGGCGCGAAGTTCGTCTCCAACAGTTACGGCGGCTCCGAGTCCTCCAGCGACGCGACGTACGACTCCACCTACTTCAACCACCCGGGCGTCGCCATCACCGTCTCCTCCGGCGACAACGGCTACGGCGTGGAATACCCGGCCGCGAGCAAGTATGTGACAGCGGTGGGCGGTACGTCCCTGACCACCGCCTCGAACACGCGCGGCTGGACCGACACCGTGTGGAGCGGCGCCGGCTCCGGCTGCTCCAAGTACGACGCCAAGCCCAGCTGGCAGAAGGACACCGGCTGCGCCAACCGCACGGTGGCGGACGTGTCCGCGGTCGCCGACCCGAACACCGGCGTCGCGGTCTACGACAGCTACCGCTCGGCCACCGGCTGGATGGTCTTCGGCGGCACCAGCGCCTCCGCCCCGCTGATCGCGGCGACCTACGCGCTGGGCGGCGCCCCGTCCTCCGGCTCCTCCCCGGCGTCCTTCCCGTACGCGCACACCTCGGCGCTGTACGACGTCACCAGCGGCTCCAACGGCAGCTGCGGCGGTACCTACCTGTGCACCGGCACCACCGGCTACGACGGCCCGACCGGGCTCGGCGTCCCCAACGGCACCGCCGCCTTCACCGGCTGAACGACGACAGGAACCAAGCCGGTCGGCAGTTCGTGAGATGCGGGGGACCAGGACCGCCGCCTTGTCGCGGCGCTTCTGGTCCTCCGTGACCTGGTCCGGAGTCGGCGACAATGCCGGAGCCGGCCCCAAGCGTGCACCTTGTTGGTGAGTCGCCGGCCTTCCAGGCCGTCCTGTGCGCGGTGGTCTCCTCCCAGCACTGGTCGGTGAACTTCTGCCCGCACCGCTTGCACACCGGCCGCCGCGCCTCGGGGGCGGCCGCAGCACAGTGTGCCCGGCCGGGCGGCATGCGCGGTCAACGGCATTTGTGACCATGGCACTTGGCCGGTCTCGTGGGGGTGCCGGAGGTTACTGTGAGGGTTGGCCTCCTGGCGGGATTCCCGGGTCGCTTGGCGGGTGTTGCCGAGGGAGAGGGGGACGGAACCCCGGGCTGGTCGATGGGATCGCACCCCCGAGCTACCTGGAGGCCCTGCTTCCCCGCGCGGAAACCGCCGCAGTCACCCGATCGGGACTCCCGTTCGGTCGACAGCCTTCGAGATCGGTACGGGCAACAACCACTTACCTGTCGGGATGCTCCGGCAGGGCGAGCCAGTCCGACCAGGAGATCTCGCGGCCGAGGAAGCGCGGCTGCTCGAACGGCCAGTCGGCGGCGATCCACTGCGGCACCAGCGCGTCGAGGGCCTGCTCGACCTTGCTGCCCACCAGCTCGTCCACCACCCACCAGGAGATCTCGCCGTCCGCGCCGGCCCTCTCCGGTGGGTCGATGTAGACACAGCCCAACAGAGCTGTCTCCGCCGCGTCGAACAGCGCGTAGTTGAAGGACTGGTGTGCGGCGATCTCCTTCTCGTGCCGCAACAGGTCGGCCTGGTCGGCCTCGTAGGTCATGATGGCCGCGGGCCAGCCCCAGGCCGGGCCGAAAATGGTCCACAGCCGCTCGCGCGAACCCATCACAGCCGGATAGTCGAGCGGGGTGTCCGCCTCCCGGATCGGCCGCAGGTGATGGCCACCGCCCTGCAGCGGTACCAGGACGGGGTGGACGAAGTCATCGGGAAGCCAGCTCATGGCGCCCGACCGTAGCAGCGCGCGGCCGTCCGCTCCCCTGGATTTTCCGTGTATACCGCCAGGCCCTGCTCTCATGCCGGGCAGGGCCCGCGATCACCCGATCGAGACTCCCGTTCGATCGACAGACTCCATGATCGGTATGGCAACGGCTTCCGAACGCTCACCATGACTTTGGCGCGGGTCGACAGCGGCATGGTATCGGTCGGGCTGAAGGCCGTGGAGTTGGTGACCGACACATACAGGTAGTCCACCAAGGTGGGAACCCGGTCCGAGGCGCCGCTGGCGCCATCGGCGACTTCTTGGACGGCGTCGTCGTTCTCGTCCTGTGAGAAGCGGAAGTCCGCCAGGGGCAAAGCGGAGCGGGGCGCCTGGGCGCGGCTGACCGGGCCACCCCGGTCCAGCTCCCAGTAGGCCAGGCCGAAGACGATGATGTTGGTGAGTCAGACCTGCAGCGCAGCCACCAGCAGTGAACGGCCATCCTTCACGCCGGCGTACACCAGCTCATGGATCAGGATGGTCAGCGCCACGAGATTGCTGATGGCGATGACGGCTACGAGCGTCAGCGAGAGCACCCGGAAGGCCTTCGTCTGCCGGGTCAGACTTTCAGGGTTGATCGCGATGAGCGGAATGAGCCGCAGACATTCCAGGGCGGGGAGCACATAACGAGGAGCGATCAGCAACCGCTGCGGCAGGGGCGGGTACAGGGCGATCGCGGCAAGCGTCGCCACCACTGCCGGCAGCCGTGCCTCGCCCCTGCGCTCATGTCGAGGATGCCCGGTCCTGGCATCCGCACGCGTACGCGCCAGCCTGCCCCTTCCGGTTGCTGCCACGGACAACGTCACGGCATCCACGTATCCGTCAACAACGGAGGCCGCCGCACATCTCCAGCATCTGCCCCGACCCATAGCGTTGGATCAACGCGGACGGCACCCAACGGGCCCTGTGACGGTCGGCCCGCAATCGGCCGTATGGGGCAATGGATGACCGGGCCGTGCTGTCACAACGGGCGGCCCGGGTGTCCCGCTCGTCTGCCACTGCCGCTCGCACAGTACACGCGGCGGCAAAGCGCCCTGGATCGCGAGCAGAGGGAGACAGTTCTCGGCTATGGGCAGGCTCCCGCGGAGTATGACAGCCTTGACATGCCACACCGAGGGTGGGCCAAGTGCGGGGACAGAGCGATATGTTCGCGACTCGCGACTCGTTTTCCACTTTGCACGTGAGTGCATTCGCGGGCGCCGGGAGACGAGTTCGGCGTCGGCGCAGTGGCATCGGGAGAATCTCCCAGGCTGGCGTTGGAAAGCGACAGGACCGCGGCCGGACGCCGTGCTCCACCGCGTCGAGGGGCGCTGCCCCCTGTGGGAGCAGCACACCATGGGGTGCCTCGCCTTCCCTGCCGGCGGTGCTCACCGGAACGGCGGAAAGGATCACTGGCGAGCCGCGGCGGCTACTCGACTGTCCGACGGTGCCACGCCCCGCGAAGACCAGCCCGGTACGGGGGCGGTTCACTACACCGGGCCTGGATGGCCAGGGCCGTACTCCGCATGTGCGCCGGTACCCTGCCCTGCTGAACAGTCGCGGGCACGCTGACGCGAGCCAGGCCGGCAGCAAGAAGACGGGGCCCGGTGACAACTGTCACCAGGCCCCGGGGTGAGGGTGGGGTCAGCGTCTGCGGGTCCAGCCGGAACCGATACCGGCCACGTGCAGAGCCAGAGCGGTCAGCCCCAGCAGCATCACATTCGTCGAAGAGAACACGTCGTTGGTGCTGAGATCCGCCGCGTTGATCAAAAACGACACGAAGAACAGCACCGCCGCGACTATGCCGAGCATGAGACGAACTCCTTTCGAAGGGGTGAAGCCCGTATGCCCGGTTACCGTCTCCGCAGACGTGAAGCCACCTCCGACCACCGCTGGTTCGCCGGGCGCGGCCCGGGCCGAGTCGGCGGGCCGGCGGTAGTGACGGGTCAGGCGTGAGCGTGACGAGGGCTTGCCCCCTCATGTGATGCCGCGTGATGCGCGGGCCGGCCCGTCTCGGGGACGTCGAGGCGCCTCAGGGACAGGCCGGCGGTGACGAGGAGGCAGGTGAAGACGGCGAGAAGGAGGACGCACGCCCACATCTGCCGGCTCCCCGGCGCCTGCCAGCCGGTCCAGGCGGCGCACACGGCCCACAACAGGACACCCCCGGCGTAGAAGGAGCGGACGCGGTGCAACTGCCGCACGGCCCGCAGGAACATGAGGCGTTCGGTCATCGGTGCCATGCGCAGCCGTATACCCCGACGCGCCGCGACCACTGCATCACGATCAACCGGGCCATCTACAGCCGTCCCGAACAGCGGCCCGCTCGCCGTCACCTGCGCAGTCACTCCGCAGTCGGACGGAGGTGCGTCTCCTGGACGCCAGCGTGTCGCCACCTGCCGGCGCCGGGGACCACAGTGACCTCATCCCATAGCCGACGCCGCAGCTGGTGGCAATTCCTGCGTCGAGCAAAGGTGGAACGACTGCGCACTGGAGAATCCCTTGAAACGCGGCGGCGGCACGACATCGTATGACCGTGCGGCTATGACACCCGGTCGGATCGTCTTCCTCAATCGGCATGTCCAGTAAGGGCAGGTCGAGCGTCGCACTGGAGCTCCTGGACATGCTGGACGAGGGCTGGCAGTCGACGCCTTCGACGCGATGTGCAGCAAGCGGGAGCTCGGCTCAGTTGTGCTCGACGCCGCGCTGCGGCGTACCCGGACGGATCGTGGTCGATCATGTGCCGAGCGGGCCCTGGCGGCTGCGCCAAAAAGATCATCACGAGACGATGACCGACCGATCGCCTCGGACCGTGCGCTCCGACGTCCGCGACAACCGGGCTCGTATCTGGGCGCCGCCCGCGCGGTGTTCGTCGAGGAGGGCCTGAGTGCGCCCCTGCGCGAGGTCGCCCGGCACGCAGGCGTCGGACCCGCCACGCTGTACCGGCACTTCCCGACCAAGCAGGCACTGATCGCGGAGACCTTCGCCGAGCAGCGGCGGGCCTGCCATGCCGCCGTCCGCGACGCCCTCGCGGACCCGGACCCGTGGCACGGATTCCAGGACCTGGTCGAGCGGATCTGCGAACTCCGCGCACACAGCCGGGGGGTTCGCCGACGCCTTCGTGACGGCCTTTCCCGAGGCCATGGACTTCGCCACCGACCAGGAGCAGACACTGAGCGCCGTCGGCGAACTGGCCCGCCGGGCCCAGAGGGCCGGCCGACTGCGCCCCGGCTTCGTCGTCGACGACCTGATCCTCATGCTCATGGCCCACCGGGGCCTCAAGGACACACCGCGTGACGACCGGGTCAGGGCCTCCCGCCGCTTCGCCGCCTACGTCGTCGAGGCGTTCCGCGCCGCACCGGAGACGGAAGCCGCTACGCCGCTGCCGCCGGCATCGCGCCTGCGGCTCAGGCACTCGCCCAGCACGCCTTGATTGGCTGCATACCAGCAGCCAGAGCCGGACGCGGTGACCGGCAGGTGGGGCGCCTCGGCCTCCTCGGCATGGAGCTGAGAATTCTCGCTCCGGTTTCGCGGTGTCGCGCAGGCCGCCGCTGCGAGGCCGGTCCGGCACCGGCGCCGACGGACCGCTGCCCGGTGGACCGGGTGCCGGTCGGTCAGGCACGTTCTCTCACTTCTCGCATCCCCTGATGTCGTCCTTGCAGCCCTCCACGTCGGCGGGGGCGACCGTGTTGAGGCGCCACTGGATGAATCCCTGGACATGCCGGCCGGCGGCGGGGATCCGGGCGGTGAAGCGGTTGCCGGCGGGGATGTTGAACTGGTCGGCCTCGCGGTCGCCGCACGTCACCTCCCACTCGCTTTCCGCGTCACCTCGCGAGAGGGTCAGCGTCAGCGTGCGGTGGGTGGGTGCCTGGCAGGCGATGTCGAAGGTGTGGGGCCGGTTCTCCTTCGGAGTGTAGGTCTTGTCCAGTCCCCGGACGAGGTTCTCCATCCCCTCGTCGACCCGTGAGGCGCCGTCGGGTTCCACGGCGTTCAGGGCACGGGTGGCGCGTCGCATGGCGTCTTCCTGGGGTGCCTTGCCTTCCCAGGAGGGGGCCGGAGCGGTGGTGGCCGGGTTTGAGGAGGCCGTGGTGCCGGGTTCGGTCGTCGTCTCCCGGTTCTTCTGTTCCGCGCAGCCGGCCGTCAGGGCGGTGGTGGCGACGATGAGGGCGAGGCCGAGACTCTGGTGTGCACGCATGGGACTCCAGTCGGTGGAGTGGGTGCCGCCCCGTCCCGGCTCGGGCGCGGGCCGCGGCGGCACGTCGTACAGGGTTTACCGGCGGATGGAGCGGCGGTACAGCTCGGGGCCGCAGACCCGGGCACAGGGATCGTCCGAGCGCCGGATGCCCGCAGCGGCGCGCGCGGTGGGCGGCGGGACGAGCATGTACTCGCGGCCGAGTACGTCGGCCTGGGTGTTGCCGTAGATCGTCACCTCGCCGTCCGACCAGCGTACGAACAAGTCATCCTCCCACTCGTTCGCGCCGAACTCGCCTGCCGCGACGACACGGGCATGCTCCCAGGTGCCGTTCTTCGCCTTCAGCTGGGACTCGCCGCCCAGGCCCCGGGTGGCGACGTCCTGGTAGACGGTGAGTTCACCGTCGGACCACTTCACGAACAGGTCGTGGTTGGCGTCGCCGGTCGAGCCGTCGAAGTCGCCGCCGGTGATGAGGTCGGCGTGGTCGGCCCAGAGCTTGTTCTTGGCGAGCAGTTGGGTCTCCGCGTGGAAGCCTCCGCCGTCGACGTTGACGTACTTGGTGACCTCACCGTCGACCCAGCGGACCACGAGGTCGTCGGGCCACTTGTTGCCGCCGTACTTGCCCGTCGCGACGCCCTTGGCGTGTTTCCAGATCGATCCGGCCGGGGCGATCTGTATCTCGTTGGCCGGGTGCTGGCTCGTCGACGTGGGCAGCTTGGTGTTCTGGTCGATGTCCTTGTAGATGGTCACTTCGCCGTCGACCCATTTCACCAGCAGGTCGTAGGCGTTGGAGCCGGTGTAGTCTCCGGCGGTGATCACGTCGGCGTACTTGCTCCACATGTCGTTGGGCTTCGCCAGTTGCACCTCACACGGCTGGCCGGCCTTGCACCCGGTGTAGAAACCCTGGTTCTGGTCGCCGGGATAGAGGGTCACCTCGCCGTCGGTCCACGTGACGATCAGGTCGGAGTCGCCGAACTTCTGCGACTCGGTGTGGAACGTCCCGGAGGCGGCTCCGACGGCGTGCCGCCACAGTTCGGCGTCTCCCATGCCGTCCATGCCCTTGGGGGTGTCGGGTGCGTAGTCGTTGACCGCCTGGTTGTACAGGCGCACGACGTCGGCGTCGAACTGGGAGGAGTAGGAGACGTCGTCTTTGGTGCCGCCGGTTTTGTAACCGCCGATGACACCGATGATGTCGCCGCGTTTTCCGTCGAAGTCGCGCAGGAAGGGGCCGCCGGACACGCCGGGGGCGAAGCCGTCGCAGGCGATTTCGAGGAAGCGGCCGTCGAACGCCTTGGTGTTGGTCGAAGGGCACACCAAGGGCGCCTTCGCGTTGCCCGGGAACCCTATGAGGGTGACGTTGTGCTGGGCGAGCTGCGCGGAGTGCAGGGTGGTGAGCTCGTTGCCCATGCCCGTGGCGTTCTCCAGGAACTGGCCCTTGGAGTTCGGTCCGCTGCGCAGGATCGCGAAGTCCAGGTCGTCGGCCTTGGCGGGACCCTGGGCCAGGTAGCGGCCGTCGATCCAGATCTTGCCCTTCTTGATGGGGAAGATGCCGTAGGGGGCGATGCCGCGGTTCGGGTGGGCGGGATCCGGCTTCCAGCCGGGGGCGAAGGCGAGGGACCTGAACCGGTCGTTGTCGTTCAGGCAGTGGGCCGCCGTGATGACGAGCGACTTGGTCGGCGAGGTCACGGAGGACGCGGAGCAGAACTGGTCGCGGTTGCCCGGATCGGACTGCGGGTCGTCGTCGCTGTTGATGAGGAAGACTCCCGCGGTCGCCACGCCTCGTGTGTCGGGGTGGGACGCCATGCGCGTCATCCCGCTCCCTGTCGGCGGATGTTCGGGATCGCCGCCGTCGGCGCCCGCCCCGTCCTTGCCGATGTCGACCGGCACAGCGTTGGCGATGCGCTCAGGCGTCCAGTACGCCTCCGCGGCCTTGGCCTCGGCGATCTCCTCCGGTGTCGCCTTCAGCGGCTCCTCCGGCGGCTTGGGCGTGTCCGTCGGCTCGGTCGCCGGGGCCGAGGGCGACGGTGCTCGCGGGCCGGGCTGCTTCGGAGAGGCCGGTGGTGTGCCGGCCTCGGTACGCGCCGGCGACGGTGTGGGGCCCCTCTCCCCCTGGGTCCGCGCCGGCGTGGGGGTGTCGGCGCCGGTGCGCGCCGGGGACGGCGACGGAGAGGCCGTGGGCGCGGCCGACACAGCGGGTGCGGTCAGCAGGACCACTGCCGTGGCCAGGCCCAGCACGCTTGATCTCCATCTTGGGCGTCTTACACGGGAACGCAATGTATTCGTACCTCTCACGGTTGGTCAGGCCGTCAGGTGGTGTCACATGCGGCGGTGAATGCCGGGGGAAATGACACTTCTTCAGCGACCGCACGAATTCGTTCATGCGTGCGGATCGTCTGTGCTGAAACCATAAGCGAGGCCCCGAGTCCGAAACGATCTACGACCCTCTCCCCTGCCGCGCGGCGAAGAGATCCCGCCATGCCGGAATCCCGAATTCGCCTTCCGGATCGGTGGATTGCTGCCCGTCCCGTCGGCCGGCGCAAGTCTCCGCCCGCCTCTCGACCTACCGCTACACGCAAGGGGACGCAGCGTGAACCAGACGTGAATTCACGCTCGCTGCCACGCCATCGGCGCGGTTGCCCGCCATCCGTCCGCATGTGCGCATGACGCGATCACGAATTGGCGACTATTCGCCCCTTTCGACGCCATGGTCACCGGTCATCCGGCAGAGGCCCAGGTCAGAAGCCGCTGCGAAACGAGTCGTCGTCCTCGGAGTCACCACCCGCCTGACCGGCCATGGACCCTGGACGCCATGGCCCGTGCCGAGGGCGCCGACCTGGTGACGGCGCCGTGGCAGGTGACCACCGCCGCCGGGACCGGTCGCCATCCGGTCGGGATCGACATCGGCGTCATCGTCTACCTCCTCGCACGGACAGAGCTCCCTGGACGCCCCTCCACAAGGTCGAACTCGGCGACTGCGCTCGTCCTGCGGCGCCCTGCCGCCAAAGGCAGGCATCCGGTGCCCGATGGCCCGGGTCATCCCTAACGAGCTCGTGCACGGTAGGCGGTGAGACGTCGAGCGCCTGATCGTCGATCATGGTCGTGTGGTGGGGAACCCGTCTCGTGCAGCGATCGTCAGCGACCGGAGGAGCACGGGCCTGTCGGCTGAGGTGATCGCTGAACTCGTCGCAGCGGTAGGCCCGTTGTGGCACGCCCGGCACCAGGCCAAGCTTGCGTCCAGGCCACGGAAGCGGGCTGGGCGCGGGAGCGAAGCACCAGCTGGTGTTCGTCGACCGGCTCCTCGCCACCCTCGTGCATCTCCGCCACGCCACCACGCACGACGTACTGGCCTGCTGGTTCGGCGTGGACCGCTCCACCATCACCCGTGTCGTCGGCGAAGTGCGGCCCCTGCTCGCCGAGCGAGGGTGCACCATCAGCCTCGGAGTGCGGCTGCGGACCCTCGCCGAGGTCGTCGACCATCTCGGCGCCAGCGGGAAGACCGGTGTCATCGACGGAACTGAGATCCGGGTCCGGAGGCCGGCAGCCGGACGCACAAACGGGGCAAGGTCATCTCCGGCAAGAGCAAGCAGAACGCGGTCAAGACCATGGTCGTCACGGGCGGCGACGGCCGGGTGCTCTTCTGCAGCCCGACCCAGCACGGCAGCTGCGCGGACATCACCCATGCCCGCCAGTTAGGGCTGGTCAGGTTCCTGGCGGGCGGTCCGGCCGTGGAGATTCTCGCTGATGCCGGCTACCAGGGCCTGGGTGCACAGACTGGCGGGTGTGTCGTGACGCCACCGCACCGCAAGTTCAAGAAGAACGCCCCGGACTGGTACGAGGAGATGCACGAGCGACAGCGCAAGGCGCACTCCTCGCGGCGCATCCGCGTCGAGCACGGCATCGCGCACCTGAAGTACTGGCGGGCGCTGGCCCGCCACCTCGGCCGCCGCGAGCACATCAGCGACACCGTGCAAGCCGTCGCCGCCCTGCTGTCCCACCAGCAGACCGCCGACCTGGCCCCGGCACGAACAATGTGAAACGCCAGGTCCCACCGAGGCACATTACGCCCCACCGCCTACCGTTCACGAGCTCGGTAGCCGCTGTGAGAAGGCGTGTTGCGAGTAGAGCGTCGTCCACAGGTTGAACACCTGCACCGATTCCGCAACTGGGCGCCCCGTAAGCGGACTTCGACACGGATTCGACGGATACTCGCTCCCTGCCGACGTGAGAGCGCGGGCTCGCCGCACCTGGCGTCCGCCCCGGCGGAGGGCATGCGCCAAGCCGCCGAGCTGGGATGCCCCACAGGCCCGTTGCTCCGTCCCTACGCCGAATTCATGGGGCGGTCCGCCGCCGTCCCCCGGACGCGCGGTGGCCGGCGACGCCGCCTGCTCGCGGCGCAACTGTGCCACGGCGCAAGAGCGACATGTGCGACCCCTTGAACGACGGCGGGGGAGGCCACAGGATCCAGTGATCTTTCGCTCTTCGCCGCGTCTCAGGAGTCTTCTTTGCCCAAGGTTCCCATCCCCCGGCCCGGGCCGATCGCCCTCGCCGTGGCGGCCGCGCTCACACTCGGCCTCATACCGGCGACTGCCGCTGCGTCCGCGTACGCCGCCGGCGAGGTGTCGCACAAGGACGCCGGACACCAAACCCCCGGCGATGCCGGCACGCACACCGTCACCCTGATCACGGGTGACAAGGTCACCATCGGGACCGCCGCCGACGGCACCGTCGTGCGCTCCTTCCAGGCCGCTGGCGGAGCCACCACCGGCTTCCACCGCGTTGTCGTGGACGGCGCCACATATGTCTACCCCGACGCCGCCCTGCCGTACGTGAGCGCCGGCAAACTCGACAAACAGCTCTTCAACGTGACGCGGCTGATCACCGAGGGCTATGACGACGCGCACAGCTCCCGGCTGCCGCTGATCGTGCGCTACACCGGAGCTGCCGCCAAGGCCCGCACCCGGACGAAGATGGCCGGCTCGACCGACGTCCGCCGCCTGGACAGCATCCAGGGCGCGGCCCTCGCCCAGAACCACAAGCAGGCACCGGAGTTCTGGTCCTCGCTCACCGGGGGTTCCGGCGCGGCGGCCCGGTCCGCGAAGCCGTCCTTCGCGGGCGGCGTCGCCCACGTGTGGCTCGACGGCAAGGTAAAGGCCGACCTGGCCGACTCCACCGCCCAGATCGGCGCGCAGAAGGTGTGGGCGGAGGGCGACACCGGCCAGGGCGTGAAGGTCGCGATGCTCGACAGCGGCGCGGACACCGAACACCCGGACCTGGTCGGGCAGGTGTCCGACAGCGCCAGTTTCGTCCCCGGCGAGGACGGCATCGCCGACTACAACGGCCACGGCACGCACGTCGCCTCGACCATCGTCGGCACGGGCAGTGCCTCCGGCGGCAAGGAGCGGGGTGTCGCCTCCGGCGCCCGGCTGGCCGTCGGCAAGGTGCTCAACTCCGAGGGCAGCGGTCAGGAATCCTGGATCATCGCGGGCATGGAGTGGGCCGCCCGTGACCAGAAGGCCAGGATCATCAGCATGAGTCTGGGCGGCGGCGGCGACAAGACCGACCCGATGAGCCAGGCCGTCGACGAACTCAGCCACGACACGGGCGCGTTGTTCGTGATCGCGGCGGGCAACGGCGGCCCGCACTCCATCAGCAGCCCCGGTGCCGCGGACTCCGCGCTGACCGTCGGCGCCGTCGACTCCACCGACACGCTCGCCGACTTCTCCAGCCAGGGCCCGCGTGACGGCGACGGCGGGCTGAAGCCGGAGATCACCGCGCCCGGCGTCGACATCGTCGCGGCGCGCTCGCACTACAAGCGCGGCTCCGGCTACTACACCACGATGAGCGGCACGTCGATGGCGACACCGCACGTCGCCGGTGCCGCCGCGCTCCTCGCCTCCAAGCACCCCGACTGGACGGGCACCCAGCTCAAGGAGGCGCTGGTCAGCAGCGCCAAGGCAACCACGGCGTACACCCCGTACCAGGCGGGCGCCGGCCGACTCGACGCGCTGGCGGCCGTGCACACCACGGTCTTCGCCACCACGACCGCCTACTCCGGCTTCCACACGTGGCCCCCGAAGCCCGGAGAGACTGACGTCCAGACGGTGACGTACACCAACGTCGGCGACGCCCCGGCCAGCCTCAGCCT
This sequence comes from Streptomyces sp. Ru62, assembly GCF_002920615.1. Taxonomy (GTDB): domain Bacteria; phylum Actinomycetota; class Actinomycetes; order Streptomycetales; family Streptomycetaceae; genus Streptomyces. The sequence goes on along the minus strand of NZ_PQSU01000036.1, from coordinate 48,392 downwards.
GGCGGTCGACGGCACCGTCCCGGCCGGGTTGTTCAGCCTCTCCGAGGACCATGTCACCGTGCCCGCGCACGGCACCGCCGCGGTCAGGCTGACCGCGGCTCTGGACAAGCTGGCGGGCGACCAGTCGGTCAGCGCCATGATCACCGGTACGGACGGCGCCGGCACGGTCCGCGCCCGGACCCTGATCGGCGCCGCCCGCGAGGGCCAGCGGCAGAATCTGACCGTGATCGCCAAGGACCGTTCGGGCAAGCCGCTGGAGGGCCGGGTCGTCCTGACCGCCGAGCACCTCTTCACGGTGATGGACCTCGACGCGTCCGGCACTGGCACGGCGCGGCTGCCCGTCGGCAGCTACAGCGGCTGGCTCACCGGTGACGTGCAGGGCGCCGAAGGCCCGCACTCACGCGGCATGGTGCTGCTCGCCTTCAACGACGTGAAGCTGGACCAGGACCGTACCGTCACCCTGGACGGCCGCAAGGCACGCCGGATCCTGGCGCGCGTGCCGCAGCAGACCACCGCCGTCGCGCCGCGCCTGGATGCCCACCGGTCCTTCACCGACAGCCTGGTGGAGACGTCGATGCTGCCGGACTCGTCGTACGACAGCATCTGGGCGCTCCCGACCGACAAGAAGGTCACCGACGGCGAGTTCGAGACCGGCGCCCGCTTCCGCCTCGAACAGCCTGCGCTGACTGTGAGCACGAAGTCGACGACCTTCAACGACCCGCTGGTCAAGCGCGCTGCCACGCCGTTGCCCGCCGGTACCCGGAACCTGACGGCGGTCTTCGCCGGTGACGGCACGGCCGAGGAGCTCGCGCGGCAGAACGTGCGCGGCAAGGCCGTCGTGGTGCGCGGCGCCGGCACGGCAGGGATCAAGGCCCAGGCGGAGGTCGCCGCGGCCGCCGGCGCGCGGCTGCTGCTGGTCGTCAACGACGGCGTCGGCCGCATGGAGCCCTGGGACGAGAACCCCTGGAGCCCGGAGAGCCCGGCCCCGGTGACGGTGGCGACGCTCAACGCCGACCAGGGCGCCGACCTGCTCGGCCGACTCCGGCACGGCACGGTCTCGCTGAAGGTCACCTCGCACCCCACGACCGACTACGTCTACGACGTCGTGCACCACTGGACGGGTGCCGTTCCGGCGGACCCGACCTGGCGTGAGGAGTCCAGGGATCTCAGCCGGGTGGACGTCTCCTTCCGGAACTACCGGCAGGGCAAGGCGATGGAGTTCCGCCCGGACGTCTGGCGCGGCTGGGCCGTCGGCAACCAGCTCACCGCGCCTGCCCAGGGCGAGCGCACCGACTGGGTCACCGCCGGCACCACGTGGCTGGACGACGCCTTCATCCAGGGCGAGACCGGGCAGCACTCGATCGAGCCGCTGACCTACCCGGCGCGCAGGACCGGCAAGGTCAGCTGGTTCGGCCCGATCCAGCGGCCCCGCATGGGGCCGATCAACTACCAGCCGGTGCGCTACCTCGACACCATGTACATCACCGCGCCCGGCTGGGGTGACTCGGGGTCCGGCCACGTCGGCGAGGCCGGCGCGAACTTCGACGTCAAGGACTGGATGTCGCTCTACCAGGGCGACCAGCAGCTCGACTGGGGCAACGCCGAGTACCTTCAGGTTCCCGGCCTCGGCGCCGAGCGCCTGCCCTACCGGCTGGTCCTCGACAACGACCGCGGCACCTGGGCCAACCCGTACTCGACGCACACGCTGACCGAGTGGGACTTCACCTCCGCGGTCACCGGCAGCGATGCGGTGGTGTCCCTGCCGCTCATCCAGCTCGACTACGGCGTGGACACCGACAAGTCCGGCCGTGCCGACCGGCACGCCGGCCTGACGGTGACCGCCTCGCACCTGCCAGGCACCACCACCACCATCGGGAAACCGACCGTCGAGGTGTCGTACGACGACGGTGCGACCTGGCAGCGGACCGACCTGAGCCGACGCGACGACGGATGGCGGACGAACCTGCGCGCGCCGCGGTCCGCCGACTTCGTCACCCTCCGGGTCGGCGCCCGGGACAGCGCGGGCAACACCGTCTCGCAGACGATCACCCGGGCCTTCGGCCTGCGCTGACGTCACCCCCCGGGAGTCACCCGGGACAGAACCGCGTGGGTGGGACCGCAGCCGGCGGCCCCGCCCACGCGGCGTTCCCAGGTGTCAGAGGATCTGACGGCGACGGGCGGCCTCCGGGCACTGCACCGCAGGGCCGCCGGGCGCCCGGCCCGGTAGTCGGTGGCCCGACGGCTCACGGCCGACAGCCGACGACGGGCGCCGTGGCGGCCCGTGGCAGCCAGTAGCGGCCGGTGACCGCCAGTACGGGCGGGACTCGGGGTGACGGCGACAGGCCGCCGCGGCCCGGCGCGAGACAGCCGACGGAGACGGGCCGACGCCCGGATGCAGCCGCGCGGTGGAGGCAACCCGGCCGGGACGGCCCGCCGACATGAAGCAGAGGCGGAGGGCATGCGCGCCCCGGCCTCGCGGTCGGGGACGGTGCCCTGGGCTTTTGGAAGGCGCTGGCCGAGGTGTTCCCCACTACCCGCGAGCAGAGGTGCTGGGTTCACAAAACCGCAAACGTGCTTGACTCCCTGCCGAAGTCCGCGCAGCCGGGGGCGAAGAAGGCCATCCAGGACATCTACAGCGCCGAGGACAAGCAGCACGCCGAGGCGGCGATCAAAACGTTCGTGCAACTCTCCGGCGCGAAGTTCCCCAAGGCCGTCAAGAAGATCACCGACGACCAGGCCGAGCTGCTACGTTTTACGACTTCCCGGCCGAGCACTGGATCCATCTGCGGACCACGAACCCGATTGAGTCCACGTTCGCCACGGTCCGGCTGCGGACCAAGGTCACCCGCGGCGCCGGTTCCCGCGCCGCCGCCCTGGCGATGGTCTTCAAGCCGGCGAGTCCGCCCAGCAGCGGTGGCGGGCCGTGAACGCCCCCCACCTGGTCGCCCTCCTCCGCGCCGGAGCCTGCTTCGAACGCGGCCGGCTCGTCGAACGCCCCGAGGCGGTTGCGGCATGATCGAGGCCAGCCGATTCCCTGGGGGGCCGACGTGACATGGTCTGAACGCGTGGTGGTGCGAGAAGGTGTCCGGCTTGCCTGCCGGGACTGGGGCGGGCCGCGACAGCCCATCGTGCTGCTGCACGGCCTGGCCGGTCACGCGGGTGAATGGGACGTGCTGGCACGGAGGTTGAGTTCCCGGTATCGGGTCGTCGCGGTCGACCAGCGCGTGCACGGCGCCAGCGAGCGCCACCCGCGGGACGTCTCCCGCGCCGCCTACGGCGCCGACGTCATCGCCGTTGTCGATCAGCTGGCGCTGCAGCGGCCCGTCCTGGTCGGCCAGTCACTGGGCGGGCACACGGCCATGCTCACCGCCGCCGCGCATCCCGGGCTCGTCCGCGCGCTCGTGCTCGTCGAGGCCGGCCCCGGCGGTGCAAACCCGAACGGCCCCGCGGACATCGGCGGATGGCTCGACTCATAGCCGACACCGTTCCCCTCAGAGATGGCGGCGGCCACGATCTGGTCGTCCAGACCGGGGTCGCGGCGGCGGCCGCGAAGGACGAAGGCGAGGTGGCGGCGGGCGCCGGCAAGCAGGTGCCGGCAGTGGAAGCGGCCGCCGTCGTTCATCACGAACACGGTCGCGGTGACGTCGACGGCCGCCAGGGCGACGTCAACCACGGCGGCGACCCGGGCCCGGATCGCGGCAGCCGCGGCGCGGGCGTGCTCGAGGGGGGAGCGGCAGGACAGCGGCTGATGCGCACAGTGATCGGCGACTCCTCCCTCAAAAGCGCCGACGAGACCGCGCTGACCCGAACACTGGAACAGCTGTTCACGGTGCTCGTGCACCCCTGACGTCGCAGCCTGCGGTGCCGGCCCCGCAGCGTGCCGTTGCCACCTCCGCTCGGCGGCATCGATGCCGCGCACTGCCTGCCGGGCCTCGACTCCGCCCACGAGAAGACACTGTTGGCACATCTGGTCGGTTGAGTGAGAAGGTTTTCGACTCGGTGGGGACGGATGGCCTAGCCCGAGGACGGAGCGGGGCATTCACCCGAGGCTGAGCAGGATGACAGCGGCGGCCGAACTTACCAGGCCTGTCACCTGTGCGCGGGTGACCTTTTCGCGCAGCACCGTGAGCCCGAGGGCCGTCGGGACGGCCGGGTAGAGAGAGGCCAGGACGACAGCGATGGCCAGCATCTGTAGTCGGGTGGCCCAGAGATACAGGATGAGGCCGAGGGCGGCTCCCGCTCCGATCAGGACCGCCCAGCCCCATGACCTGGCGGATCGCCTGAACTCGGAGGTGTGTCGCCAGGTGGCCGGCAGCAGGAGGAGCACCGCGGTGAGGCGGCCGACAGCCACCGGCCAGAGACCACTTGCCGGATCCACCTGGGCGAGGCCGACATATTGCACGGCCACCCCCAGGCTAGCGGCCAGGCCGTCTGTCAGTACCGGCCCGGACTGTGTCCCTTCGTTGTCTCCGCGGCTGGTGCCGCCGGCGGAGACGAGCCACAGGGCGGGCACGGTGATACAGATGCCCAGCCAGGCCAGTGGTGTGGGACGGTCCCCCAGGAAGAACACCCCGCACAACACGGACAGGGCCACTCCGGTGACGGCGCTCACGGGTATCACCACGCTCATGGCACCGCGGCTCAGACCGCGATTGAGGAAATGCATGGCCGTCGCGCTGCCAGCACCGGAGAGAGTTCCCCACATCACATCAGCTGGCCGGACTGCTTCGGCGGGTAACAGAAGAGCGGCTGCGAGCGCGAGCAGCAGGCCTCCGATCTGTCCGAGGAAGGTGACCACGGCGAAGTGGACCCGACGGGACAGCAGCCCGCCGGCGAAGTCGACGACGCCGTAGCAGACCGCAGAAGTCAACGCGAGAAGGGCACCCATCTGCTCCATGTGCCCAGCGCCGCCGTCTCAATCCGCTGGGGTAGTCACGCTTCGCCGCGCTTCACGACAGCACCGCCCTGTCTTCCCTCACGACAGGCCGCATCTCAGAGAGATCAAAGGGAGCACGACTGTGGAGCCTCTGCTGAGTTCTACTGGGCTGGCCGGAGGGCTGCCAGGTGAGATGTTCGGGTGCGAGCCCGTGGGGTGTCAGTCCGCCAGGCGTTGAGCCGGTGGAAGTTCATCGCGGTTGCGGTGTGCTGGTGCTGTAGCCGGGCTTTGGCCAGGCCGTGATTGCGACATCGTCGTAGGCCGAGACATCGGACGCCCTGAGAGATCGTGCCTTCGACACCGGCCCGGAGCGCGTACTGCTCTTTCCATTTCTGGGTGTCTTCCTGGGCTCGTGCCTGCTGAATCGCCTCATACTCCGCTTGCGGGCGGAGGGTGATCCGACGGCCCATATCCCACTTGGTGTTGGAGCGGGTGCACTGCTCTCGGGCCTTGCAGGCCCGGCAGGCAGCCGTCGGGAACCGTGCTCGGACCACGGCTGTCCCCTCCTGGGAGCGGTCTTCGGCCCAACGGCTGCTGGTCGCGCCGTTGGGACAGGTCACCTGTCGGTTCTCCCAGTCGATGGTGAAGTCGGCCTGGGAGAAGCCACCGTCGTCTTTGGTCTGCCAGCTGGTGGAAGCGAGGATTGGGCCCACCAGATTGACTTTGTGATTTCGGCGTGCGGTGACCACTTCCCTGGCTGTGGCGTAGCCCGCGTCGACCAGGTGCCGGTCGGGCAGGAGGTCGCGCTCGGCGAGGTGGGCGTGGATCGGGGCGACCAGCCGCACGTCCTGGACAGTGGAGTCCGTCGTGGCGACGTGTGTGATCAGATTCGGGCTGTCCGGCTCGCAGGTCTCGGTGAGGTGGACCTTGTAGCCGTCCCAGAAGATGCCGCGCTTCACGCTGCCCCGCGCGTCGGTGTCGTAGGGCGTGACCAGCCGCTCTGCGCCCGCGGGCGGTCCTTGAGATCCCGGCGACGGACCAGGCCGTTGTCGACGACGTACTGCTGGATCCACATCTGGCGCAGGCTTTGGACCCGGTCGAGCCGCCTCAGGGAGCCAGGGGCGTCCGGTGCATGCAGGGCCGCGAGCAGCTTCAGCCCGTCGGCGCCGATCTGCTCGATCAGCTCCGTCTGCTTGGCCTTCCCCTTTGGCAGCCGGGTGTCCTCGAACCGGATCGCGTACCGGTCGAACCACTCAGGCGGAACCCACCCAGCCAGCCACTCCGGCTCGCGGGCCGCCACGCTGTTTAGCGCGGCCCGCAGGGTTTCACCAAGTCGCACCAGTCCGTTGATCTGCCGCGCGGCAGACAGCACGATCGTGGAGTCCGTACGAGCACGGCCACCTGCCCTGATCAAGCTCTGCTCCGCGGCGGCCTCGAGGACCCGGTCAAGAAGCTTGATCCCGACGTCTCCGGCGATCAGCCGGTCCCTGAACTCGGTGAGCACCGAGTGGTCGAACCCTGGATCGGCCAGCTCCAGCCCCAGCAGGTACTTCCAGTCCAGCCGCCCGCGCACGGCGTCCGCGGCCTGCCGGTCCGACAGGCCCTCGGCGAACTGCATGACCGACCCGAGCGCCAGCCGAGCCGGCGACCACGCCGGCTTCCCCCTGCTCGGATACAACCCGACAAAGTCCGCGTCCGAAAACAGCTCGCCCAGCTCGTCACGGATCCGTATCGCCAGACTGCCCTTCGGGAACGCGGCCCGCGCTACCCGGGCCGTCTCCTCCGGAACCCCACCGATCTTCCTGACGTGCAACGACACCGCCACCCTCCCCCCCAAACACGACGTCGGCCTTCATGACCACAACGGGGCATGAAGGCCGACGTCACGTTCAGCCCCCAGGATTCGCCAACAGTGTCACGAGAAGGGCGGGGTCGAGGGTCAGATCGGCTGGCTCCGCTCGCGACGGCGGCCGCGCAGCACGAAAGCGAGGTGACGGCGGGCTTCGGCTAGCAGGTGCCGGCGGTGGAACCGGCCGCCGCTGTTCATCACGAACACCACCGCGGCGACGTCGACGGCCGCCAGGGCGACGTCGACCACGGCGGCGACCCGGGCCCCGATGGCGGCGGCCGCGGCGCGGGCGTACCCGAGGAGGGAGTTGACGACGTCGGCGGCGACACCGGAGGTGAGGATCGCGCTCGCGTTCTACCACGCGCGCAGCTGCCCGAGCGGGCGGGCCTTCTGCTTCGGCGGGCGCGTCATCTTCTCGGCCATCCGGTTCGACTTGGCGCGGGCCCGCTCGGAGACCACGGGCAGGAACCGCGGCTCGCCGTCGCCGTCGACGGCGGTGACCTACTACCACTCACGTCCGAGCGCCACGAGACCCGCCGTGAAGTCGCTGAACCGGTCATCGGAGCAGCCCCCACCGACGAGAAAGGCGGCTGCCCATACGTCCCACCGATAGACCGCGTCCTCGCCCAGGAAGCCCGGCCACAGCATAGGCTGTCACCGCGGGTTCAGAGCCAGCCGCGCCGTGCCGCCTGGACCCCCGCCTGGAAACGGGTGGTGGCGCCCAGGCTGTCGAGGAGGGCGGAGACGCGGCGCACGACGGTGCGGCGGCCCAGGCCCAGGTGTCTGGCGATCGCTTCGTCGGTGGCGCCGCTGGCCATGAGGGTGAGGATCTGGCGGTCCCGGGCGTCGATCGGCGTACCGATTCCCGCCGCCGATACCGGAACGGCGAGTCTCCACAGCGACTCGAAGGTGTTGGAGAGCGCCTGGAACAGACCGGAGGGACGGATCAGCAGGGAGACGAGTCCGGGACGGTCGTCGGCAGCGAGGGTGACCACCGCGAGATCGTTGTCACGGATCGCCAGTTTCATGGGCGGATCGTCCAAGGTCCGTGCCTGTTCCCCGGCTTCGATCATGCGTGCCATGTTGGGCCAGGCGATGGGGTCGTCGAAGGCGGATCCGTGGTAGATGGCACGGTAGACGACGCCGGCGGCCATGCGCTCGCGCTGCAGCGCCTCCTGCGCGAGGTAGTGGTCGGAAGTGCCGGAGTACGGTGGCACGTCAATGACGCGGAGCTGGTGGCGCACCGACTGCTGGAGCTGCCTGCTGACCGCCAGGACGCGTACGGGGTCCTCGACGACTTCCAGCGCCTCGTAGTGACCGGCGTCCCTCCTGGCGGAGCGGTAGACCCGTTCCATCTCCGTACCGGTGTGCCGCAACGCGGTGCGCACCACGTCATCGCGCCGCAGCAGCGCCTCGACGACCTGGGTGGGTGGCATCGCTTCCCAACGGCTTCGCGCGTCCCCGGAATCAGCCGTCAGCACGATGTCCTCGGCGGCGAGTTCCTCCAGCAGGGCCCGGACGGCCGTCTCACTCAGTCCGGTCCCGGCCGCCAACCGTGGGGCAGACGCGTGCGGGTGACCGACCAGGAACCGGTAGACCCGCCCTCGGTCGGAGTCCGGGTCGAACACGTCATGCACGGCTTTCCCCCTCGCCGAACCGGGACCGGTCAGCCCAACCCCTAGCAGAGTACTGCCGTGTTGGCGCAATGGCGCCAGCGGCCCGACTGCGCCACGTGTACGTATGGCGTCACGTGGAGTGATGCGGTGAGATGCTCCGTGACCGGCTGACCACCCGTCCCGTCCCCTCGCATCACCCCCCGGAGGACACCTGATGAGATCAGCTCTGCCCACCCGGCTCAAGCGTGCGACGGCGGCGGCCATCGCCCTGGCGACGGCCCTCCTCCTTCCGGGTATGCCGTCCGCACAGGCCGCGGATCCGGACGCGCGCCCACCGCAGATGACCGACGGCTTCGGACTGACCCAGGTCGGCACCACCACCGGCTCCGCCACCAACTTCGTGATCACCGTGACCACGCCCGAGGTCGACGGTGAGCACCGCATCCGGATCCTGCTGCCCGCCGACTACGCCGACCGCCCCGACAAGCGCTACCCGGTCCTGTACTTCCTGCACGGCGCGTCGGACGATCCGGGCAACCCGAACGTGGCCTACCCGGCCCTCACCGCGGCCCAGTCGATGATCACCGTCATCCCGGACGGAGGCCGCAGGGGCTGGTACACCAACTGGCTCGACCAGGGCACCGCCGCCGGGGCGCAGAACTGGGAGAACTTCCACATCACTCAGGTGATCCCGTTCATCGACGCCAATCTCCGCACGGATTCCGCACGGAGGGCCCGGGCCGTCGCCGGACTCTCGATGGGCGGCTTCGGCGCACTGCACTACGCCCAGAGACATCCCGGCCTGTTCAGTCAGGTCGCTTCGCTCTCCGGTGCCGACGAACTCTCCCTCCAGCACGGCGTCATGCGGGCGGCCGTCGTCGCCACGCTGACGAACATCGGAGCCCCGCTCTGCGGCAGCTCGAACCCCACATGCGGTCTCGACTTCGGGCCTGCGGTGTCCAGCGACGCCGTCTTCGGCACGCCGTATCCGGTCTTCGGCGCCGACTGGCGCTGGGACGAGGCGGATCCGGTGGCGCACATGGACGTCCTGGCGAGGGCCGGTACGGGCGTCACGCTGTACACCGGGAACGGGCAGGGCAGCCCCGCCGAGCCGGAGTTCTGGGTCCAGTCGGCGTCCCAGCACGCCAAGGAGCGTCTGGACCAACTCGGACACCCTTCCCATTACGTGGACTACGGGGACGGGTCCAGGTGGGGCGACGAATGCGACGGCGGCCACACCAGCGGCTGCTGGGCGCGGGACCTCGTCGACTTCGTGCCGCGTCTCGAAGCGGCGTTCGCGTCCTCCTGACCGCTCAGCACCCCTCACTCTCCGACAGACAGGGTTGGCACATGATCAGACGATGGTGCGTCCTGGTGCTGAGCCTCACGGTCCTGTGGACCGTGGCAGCCGGCGCGGCCCGGGCCGACACGGGCAAGCGCGTCCACAACGGGATGCAGATCCTCTTCAGTCCGTCGGCACCGTTCGCCTTCTGCACCATCGGCGCGGTGGGCGACGACAAGTACGGGCACCGGATCGCCATCTCGGCCGGTCACTGCCTCAACGACCCCGACGGCACCTACGCGGACCGCGAGATCCCGGACGACGTCGCGCCCGTCTACGACCGGGCGGATCCCGCTTTCGGCCCGATCGGACACGTGCGCTACTTCAAGGACCCCGAGGGTTCACAGACCGGTCACATGACCAAGGACTACATGATCATCGAGCTGGTCCCGCAGGTGACGCTCTCCTCGCGGGGCCCTTACCTGAAGCAGACCGGCGAGGTACGGGTTCCCGGCGGAACCGCCAGTCCGAACGCCCTACAGCCCGCGCTCGACTCCGAGCGACTGCTCGCCACCGGGGACGACGAACTCATCGTGGCGGGCCAGACAGGTGTGTGGTTCGGAACCATCATGGACAACACCGGCGGCATCTACAGGTCGCCGGCCGCCAACCTGACGGGTGACTCGGGAGGACCGGCCGTCTGGCACGTACCTGGGAGCGAACTTCCCTCCCAGGAGAACGGCTTCAAGGCCGAGGGCCCCTGGGCCGGGATCACCAAAGCGATCACTTTGTCCCTGCCGCCGTTCGAATACACCAGCTCGGCCAACATCCTCGCCGACTTGCGCGCCCGGGACGCCGCCACGCCCGCCGGCGTGTACGGCGCGGGCTTCGAGGTGACCAGCAACCCGTGAGGCCGGCCGCCGGCACCGGAAGCGCACCGCCGCGAGGCGGAGAGCCCGCATCGGCCGCCTCCCCGGCGCAGTCGTCCGCACCGAGCACCCCGAGGAGGGGGAAGCATTGCTCACCCGCATGCCGTCACGACATGCCCTCACCACCGTACTCGGCCTTCTCACCCTGACGGCCGCGCTGCTGATCGCGGCACCCCCGGCACGAGCCGCCGTCCCCGCCTTCGAACTCCGCCCGCTGGTCCCGGCCGGCCCCGACCACCAGGAAAGGCTCAGGGCCGAGGTGGAGTACTGGACCCTCGGGAAGATGGCCGACGCCGGCCTCAACAACGAGGACGGGGACGCGACCGCGCCACCCGGAGGCTGGGACGACCTCAGCAGGCCGTGGCCGCGGGAGCACGGGAGCATCTCGCGCACCGCCGGCAAGATCTTCATGGAGTACACGGACGTGGAGACCGGTGCCACGTCGACGTCGTCGTGCTCCGGCAACGTGGTGAGCAGCGCCAACCGCAGCGTCGTACTCACCGCCGCCCACTGCTTGCGCATCCACACCCCGCTCGACGTGGGCTTCGGCGACGTCGTCGCCACCAACATGGTCTTCGTACCGGGATTCGACGGAGCGAACCTGCCCCGTGGCTCCTCCAGCACACGGCTCCCGGGCAGGGACATCGCCCCGTACGGGGTCTGGGGAGTCACCCGCCAGTGGATCACCAACACCTGGAGCCAGAGCGCCGACTGGCTGCTGGGACGTGACATGGCCGCGGTTGTCGTGGCCGACCCTGACGATCCACGCCCGATCGCCGAGGTCACCGGAGGTCAGGAAATCGCGTTCGGCCAGCCGCAGAACCAGACCCACCACGTCTTCGGCTACCCGACCATCAACGAACGCAACTACTACCGCCCCGGCAACGTGCCGGCCGCGCTCCAACGGACCTTCGACGGCCGCAGTCTCATGGTCACCCAGGGCCCCACCCACAACGATCCCGTCTACTACAACGACGTGATGGCCGGCGCCCAGTCACCCGGATGCAGCGGCGGCGCCCTGCTGCAGAACTTCGATCCCACCGCCGGTGCGGGCGTCCAGGTCGGGGTCTTCTCCCGTTACGACGACCCTGCCCAGATCATCGGCATCCTCGGCTGGGTGCAGGGCCCCCACATGAGTTCCACCCACTTCGGCGCCGAGGAACAGGCCGTCTACGACGCCGCCCAAGCGGCAAGCCCGGCATAAGCCGTCGGTGTGCGCCGAAGACGGGCACCGCCCCGTGCAGCGAGGTGCTCTCCGGGCCACCCTGCCGCGAGCGCAGGACCGCGACCGCCAAGGAGGAGAAGAAGGCATGGCACTGTTCAGGCGCGGGAACAACCGCGGGGACGACCACGACAACCGCTGGACGGACGAGAACGGCTGGACCACCGACCGCATGAGCGACGGAACGATCTTCCGGTGGCGGGTGCGCATGGAACGCATCGGCAACATCCTCCCCGAGTACAAGGAAGCCCTGGAGGCCGTGGCCCGCGAAGAGGGCTACACCTACAGGGAGTACGTCGCCTGGGCCGCGAACCTGACCGACGCCCGGATGAACGACACACGTGACCGGATCAGGAACGGGCTGGCCAGCCCGCGCGAGGCCGCCCTGTACCGCTGCTGGCTGGGAGCCCGCCTCGCCGTGCACGAGGTCCAGTACCGACTGGAGGTTCGCCCCGGAAAGTTCATCTGGACCGGCCGCTGACGTCTGGCGGAAGGAGGTCTCGGTCGCGGACGATGACGGGCCCCGCGGTCGACGGCTCCGGCGTCCGCTTCCGAAGACGCACGGAGAGCGTGCAGGTCGAAGGACTCCCAGCGGGCGAACTTGTCGGCTCGGGGTTGGACGGCGTCCCCGACCACGCGGTGATGCGGACGAGCGCCGTGAGCCGGGGAACGCCGCGGCTGTCGTCGCTCAGCATGGTCACCACCTGCGCGTCCGCCGGATCGTCATCGACTCCCACCGTCTCGCCACCACCCGCGCCTACGCTGAACTGCAGGCCGTCGGTGCGCGACCAATCGAACAACCGGACAGAGGTCGCCGGTGTCCCCGGCCCCCGCAGGACGAGCTGTCTGCCCGGGACCCACTTCGACGGCCAACGCGTTCGCCGCCATGCTCAAAACCGGTCGGCATCCAGGTGGACATCAAGAAGGCGGACCAAGCCGATTTCTCCAAGATCCTCAGCGATCGCGACTTCGACCTCTTCCACTCCGGCAACCGCTCGACGGACCCCTTCGGCGCTCGCTACCTTCACCAGTTCTACGGCACCGACAGTGACTCCAACCTGACCGGCACCGGAACGCCCGAACTGGACAAGGAGATCCACGCGGCGTCCCGGATATCCGACCCCGCGAAGCAGACGGCCCAGGCCAACGCGATCGAACGCAAGGAACTCGCGCAGTACGTCTTCCTGCCGCTGTACAGCGGTCCCTCCGTCTACGGTGTCAAGAAGGGACTGGCCAACGTCGGCGCCACGATCTTCGGCACCCCCCTGCCGGAGACGGTCGGGTGGCAGAAGTGACTCTTCGCCGCCGTGGGGGCGTCTTCGCGCCGTCTTGATCCCGTGACGGCGCCCTCCCCGGCCTCCAGCAGGGGCATGGCGCACCCCGGCCCTGGCGGGGCAGCCCTGGCGGCGTCTGCCCGCGCCGAATCGGGCCGTGGCGGACCTGCTATCGCCGCTCCACACTCTGGCCCGCGACGGCACACCGCACCGCGTCACCACGGCGCCGCTGCCGACCCCGGGCCAGGGCTGGCCGGCTTCGTCCGCGGCTTACGGTTCTGACTCGCTCAGCGTGAACCGGTCACGGTGGGTCATGCGACGTAGCTCAAAGGCCGTGGTCCCGGTGCGCTTCTGCGGCCGAAAGTCCCGCGCCACGGAGGTGACCCGGTCGCGCGCGTGCTGCTGGTCCGGAGGTTGATCGTTCGGCAGGTCGAGCGCTCTCGCCGGGTCGACGATGGGCTGCAGCGCGGGCGGGGCGGTCGAGTTCGGCTGCGGCTTCCGCATGGATCAGCTTCGCTCCGTGCACGGGATCGAGTCGGCGCGCCGCGATCTGGCGGGCCCACCAGTGGGCCGCGGCCCATCGCGCCTTGGCAGGATCTTCCCAGGTCAGCGGCAGCAGACCCAACTCCTCCAGCAGAAGGTCGAACAGCTCGCGGGCCTGCGGATACTCACCAAGCGCGCGGCCGGCCAGCGGGGGAAGCGAGGGAGCCTCGATGCCGGCCGACAGGGAGTCCAGACCCAACTGGACCAGGCAGGCGTCCGGGGAGCGCTGCCAGGGTTCCATGGTCAGGTCCGCGGCGGCCATGCGGAGCAGACTGATCGCTACTACTGCGTCCACGCGTCGGCTCCTCCCCCTGTCCCGCAAGAACCGGTGCCTACCTGCGTCGTCGTGGGATCAAGGAAACGATCCTCGTCCCGGCGGACCGGCTCCGCAATCGCAGGAACCTCGGCTCTCGCGGCGGTCGGCCGCCGAGTCCGATCAGACCGACCACCGCGAACGCCACGCGGCCGAATGCGCAACCAACGCCTCATGCGCCACCGTGTGATGGCCACCCGCTAGGACAAGTTGACCGTCCGCTACGAGGCCACCGTGTCGGTCGCGGTCCTGAACGCATGGCTCTGGTCGGCAGCGGAACCATTCTCGTCGGTCACCTTGTAGCCGGGGACGGAGGGCCAGCGGACCGTCAGCACCACGGACTCTTCCTCCGCGAACCAGGAGTGATCGACGCCCCGACCCCACACGACGTAGTCCCCCTGCTGGGCCAGAACCACGCTGCGCCCTGGCAGTTCCACCCGGAAGCGCCCGCTGATGAGGACCAGCAGCGCGGTCCGCTCTTCGCCGGTCACCCACTGAGCCCGCTCGTCACCCCGCGGGTGGACGCCCCATTTGATCTCCACGTCCTCGCTGTGCCGGGGATCGGAGGCGTCCTTGAAATGCCCCAGCAGCCACCCCCGGTCGAGCGCCGCGTCCCTGCCCGCATTCCCCACGTACACACTGTCGGTCATGCCTCCGGAAGGTAGCAGGCAGCCGCGTCAGCCCTCACAGGAGCAACTACTGCCACCTGCACAGCAGGGCCATGGACGGCGACCCCGCACTGGCAGGACCGCGCTGTTCCCCGCCGTCGTCCCGGCAGCCTTCCTGACCGCGTCACTGACCGGCGTCGCGCCCGCCCGTGCCACCACCTAACCCGCGGCGGCAGCGCTCTCGGCTGGGTGGCAGACGTCGCAGGTGATGCGTCGTGCGGATGGAGACGCTGTGCCTGAGCCGGAAGCCAATGCGAGGGGGTCAGGGGTGACGTGCGCATGCCGGCCGCAGACCCCAGCCCCGCAGCGGGCGCAGGCGGCAACGGCGGGATCCGGGGAGATGTTGGTGGTCCCCGCTTGATAGGCGCGCGTACAGTCGAAGCAGTTCATTGCGTCCCATCCATGACACACAGCCCGTTTCCCCCTACCAGTCATGGTGGCACCGACTTCGGTGCCGTGCGACCGACACACCCTCCCAGCCCGGTACCCACTCGCTGCCATCGCCGAGGCCAAGGGTGCGTCTCCCGCCCAGTCTGGGCCTCGCACGGCCTCTGCCACGGCCTCTGCCACGGCCTAGACGCCGACGCTGTCGCGGCGACAGCCGCCGGCAGACGCCGACGACGCAGCCCTCGCCGTCATCACCCTCGCCATCACCGCCGCCGCCCTGATCTTCCTCCTCACTGGCGTCTCCCTCTGGCTCTCCTACGAGCACCTCCACGACGTCGGATCCCGCCACGGCTTCCGCGACGACCCGATCCGCGCCTGGACATGGCCCGCCACCCCTCGACCTGTTCCACGCCGCCGACGAGGTCCTCATCCTCCGCGCCGCCCTGGCCCCGCCGCATCGACTGGTGGGCGATCAGCCTGGTCGTCTTCGGCGCCGGCGGATCGATCGCCCTGAACATCGCCGGCGTCGGCCCGGGCGCCCAGCCGCTGGACTACGGGGTCGCGGCCGTGCCACCCGTCGCCTCCCTGCTGGCGTTCGGGGCGCTGATGAACCAGCTGTACCTCCTGCTCCGCGGGCCCGCCGGCGCACCCGTCGACGGCACTGCGAAGCCCGTCACGGAGCCGGAGACGGCACCCGTCGCCCCGGCCCCGTCGACCGCCCCGGTGCTTGTTCCGCCCGCGCCGACCGCGCGCCCGGCCGCGCCCGCCGCGCGCGTGCCGAAGTAGACCATCCGCCGCCAGACCGACGTCGATGGGCGCCGGTGCCCACGCGACTGGTCTCTTCGTCGGTGAGGGCAGGCGGGCACCGGGCATATGGTCTGCTGGGCGACGAGCCGGCCCTTCGGGCGCCGGAGAGGCTGATCTGTTCGGCGACCTGGTCGGCTTTGATCAGGCCCTCGCCCTTCAGCAGACTGCCGGTCAGGCAGGCGTGTCGCAGGGCGGCGGCGTCCATCAGCTGGTGGGCGCGCGGGCACAGGTCGTCCTCGTGGGCGGAGGGTGCGGGCAGGCGGCGGGTCTTCTCCCACGTGACGTCGGCGACGCGCGGTGTCCAGGTGCAGGCAGGGGTGGCCTGGCGTCGAGGGTGCGGGTCGAGGCCGAGCTGGACGACGAGAACACCTCTACTTCTGGATGTCGATAGCGCGTGCGAGTACGCGGGTGCGATGGAGGGCAGGTGGCATGCCAGGGGCCTGACCTGGGCCGTCTTCCCATGCCTGTTTCGCCGGCCATGGTGCGTTGGTTCTGCGGAGCGCTGGCCGTGAGAGCTGGACGGGCCCCTGCGGCTCCTACTGCGCGACGCCGCGATGCATGTCCAGCTGACCGTTGCCTCCAACGGACCGAGGAAGCCCTGGTGAGATCCCGTCTCGGGGGAAGCTGACCGCAGCGGTCCGGTCGCGTGGGGCGGGGGCGCCGGGCAGGATGTGAAGTGTCAATTCGAACGGGCGCCTTTCGTCTCCGCGCGGCGGCGAACCCCGTACACGGACCCCTGCGACGGGGCGGATGCGTCTCGGTGGAGCCCGCAGGGTCGACGCCAGAGCGACCCAGGGCGCGACACATTTCCTGCACTGCACCAAGGAGAGTGGGCCGCCATGTCCCAGGCCGCAAACGGGTTGAGCAGGGCCCCCACGCCGGACCCGGCCGAAGACAACGCGTACTTCCCGTCGCCGTACTCACTCAGTCAGTACACGTCGTCGAAGACCGATTTCGATGGGGTCCAGCGCAGGGGCGCCTACACCCGGGGGAAGTGGAAGGTGCTCATGATCGCGACGGAGGAGCGTTACGTCCTGCTGCAGAACGGCAAGATGTTCTCCACCGGAAACCACCCGGTGGAAATGCTGCTTCCGCTTCATCACGTCATGGAGGCGGGCTTCGACGTCGACATCGCCACGCTGGAGGGCTATCCGGCGAAGCTCGAGCTGTGGGCGATGCCTCGCGAGGACGACGCGGTCATGGGGACGTACGAGGTCCTCAAGCCGAAGCTCAAGCAGCCCAAGAAGCTCTCCGAGGTCGTCGCCAAGGAACTCGGACAGGACTCGGATTACATCGCCGTCTTCATTCCAGGCGGACACGGGGCCGTCGTCGGGCTGCCGGCCAGTGAGGCGGTGGGCCGGACGCTTGAGTGGGCTCTGTCCAACGACAAGTTCATCATCACCCTGTGCCATGGCCCGGCGGCGCTGCTCGCTGCTTCGATGGGCAGGGACGAGTCGCTGTTCAAGGGGTATTCGGTCTGCGTCTTCCCCGACGCACTCGACGAGGGGGCGAACCTCGAGATCGGCTATCTTCCCGGCCGCTTGCCCTGGCTGGTGGCCGATCTGCTGAGCAAGCAGGGACTCAACGTCATCAACGACGACATGACCGGCAGGACCCACCGGGACCGGAAGCTCCTGACGGGTGACAGCCCCCTCGCCTCCCACCAACTCGGTCTGCTCGCCGCTGAGGCCCTGGTCGAGGCGGCCGCGACCGCCGAATAGGCCGTGTCGCCTCCCAACTTCGGTGGCGGACGAGGGCTTCGCCGGTTCTCGTAGACTGGTGACGTGGCATTCATGAGCACCCCGCGCTGATGCTTCCTGTGACCGGAAGGCGTTGAGGGCGATACCGAACGGCATCGCCCTCCGCCGTTCCCCTGGGGCAGTGACGCTCCGAGCGCGCGTGCAGGCACGGACTCTTCCCTTCACCCTTGCCAGGAGTGCCTCGGTGCCCGTGTCGCTTCCCCCTGCTCTCGAACTCTCCCTCGACGTGCTGCGTCGCCCGACGTGCCGCACGCGCCGCCTGCTTCCCGACCGCGGTGCACTGCGCTGCCCGGTGGGCCACACCTTCGACATCGCCCGCCACGGCTACGCCGGGCTGCTGACGGGCACCCGTCCCACCAGTGGTGACGAGCGACCATGGTCCAGGCCCGGGACCGATTCCTGTCCACCGGCACTTACGCACCCATCCGCGAAGTCGCGGCCCGCCTGGCGGCCTGCGCAGTGTCCGAGCAGGCCACGGTGCTGGACGTGGGGTGTGGCACGGGCTACTACCTGGCCCGCGTGCTCGACCGGCTGCCCGGCGCCCGCGGTCTGGGTCTGGACACGTCGGTGCGCGCACTGTGATCGGCAGCCCGAGCCCACGACCGAGCCGCCGCGGTGGCCTGGGACGTCTTCCGTCCACTCCCGCTGGCCGACGGGGCGGCCGATGCCGTGCTGAACGTGTTCGCCCCGCGCAACCCGGCCGAGTTCCACCGGATGCCGCGCCCGACCGGGAGGCTGATCGTGGTCCGTCCCACCGGGCGGCACCTGGCTGAGCTGCGCGGCCGGTTGCCTGCGATGGTCACGACCGACCCGGCCAAGGAACCGCGCCTGTACCGGGCCCTGGATCCCTTCTTCGAGGCCGCCGTCACCGAACAGGTGGAGTACTCCGCGACCCTGTCCGAGCCGGATGCCCTGGACCTGGTGACGATGACGCCGAGCGCACGTCACGTGAGCCGCGCGGACCTGAGTGACGGCCGCTTCCTGCCCGACCAGGTCACCGTCTCCGTGCTGGCCACCGCCTACCAGCCGCGCTGACCAGGAGCGGGCGCATGCGCCCGCTGACCGACGAGCCGGCCCTGGATCCCGTCGGGGAGCGACAGGCGGGCCGATACGGCCTGCCCGTTCGCCCCGGCTGTCGCGCGTACCTTCGGCTGCCCGCGAAGCGGGGCACGCGTCCCGTCGCCCCCTTGCGCAGGGGTGCCCCGGGGCGGAGGAGAAAACGTGTTGGCTGGCTGTCTGCGATCTGAAACGCTGCGTCTGCTTCTCGGGCGGAGGGTATGTGTTCGTCTTCGTGTGTGCGGGGTGCGACACCGAGTTGACCACCCCGTTGTCCCAGGTCTCACTGCCAGTCCATGCCCGTCAGAAGTACGGCAACGGGGCCCAGCTTGCGGTGCTCATGGAGCCCGGGACCATCATGAAGCTCTGTCGCTGAGACCGGCCGCCGGAAGTCGAAGGCGCGGCGGCCACATCGCATGAGCCGCGGGACCATGTCGAGGGAAACGCCCTGGAATACGCTCCGTTGCCAGGTTTCACCGCGGTGTGCTGCGGCTCGCGGCCCGGGCGGGCGGTCTGGACTCGACGGGGCAGCGCGGCGGTGCGCCATCCTGGCGTGCGGCGTTCCAGCGCTCGGTCAGCTCGTCTTTCCATCCCTGCGGCTGGGGCCACGGGACACTTCGAACGGAAAGCTGCTCGCCGAGTTCATCGGCAACCGGTGCCGGGCGCGCCTGGCCCGTCCCACCGGCTGGCAGACGTCATGCAC
The DNA here is from genome assembly GCF_002920615.1 of Streptomyces sp. Ru62. Lineage (GTDB taxonomy): Bacteria > Actinomycetota > Actinomycetes > Streptomycetales > Streptomycetaceae > Streptomyces. The sequence goes on along the minus strand of NZ_PQSU01000036.1, from coordinate 29,107 downwards.
ACACGCTCAACTAGTGCCGCATCAGGCAACGTTCGCCTTGGTGACTGGGCGGTGGGTGTTTGATTCCCTGCCCGAGGACGCGCTCCAGCACGTTCGCATACAGCCGCGTACTGGCGACCTTCGGGTGGCAACACCCTCCCACCGGCAACCGGCCGTTGCCCTTGGGCGTCGGCAGGAGTGAGGTTGTTCTCCGCCGGCGCCGCACCGGCCGTCATGCCGCATCATGCCGTTGATCATTCGCGGGTAGGAGAGCCCGACCGACATCGCAGCGGTCTGTGTGAGTTCTCCGGTCCCGCAACCGCACCGCGCGTACAGCGCCTCTGCAGAGGCGGCCTGCCGGTTCCGGCCTGCGAGCCGCCCCTGACGTGGACGCTCACAAGCAGCGGCATGGGGTGAACGCCCTGCGCAATCCGGCTTCTCACATGTGAAGACCGCTCCTCGACGGCCTCGGAGCGGTTCCGCTCGCTGTGCAGGTTCCGGAGGAGCGATGCCGTGTATGTAGACTGACCAACTGGTTAGGTGCAGGGCCCGTGGCGGCGTCGATGCCGCCGCGGGCCCTGCACACGGTGCAAGGAGGAGGCCCCATGAGCGCTGCGGGCAATGCCGAACAGACGAAGGCGCGCATTCTGGAAGCAGCCATGGAGGAGTTCTCCGCGTACGGCATCGCCGGCGCCCGGGTGGACCGCATCGCCCGCCGCGTGGGCTGCAACAAGAACCTCCTCTACATCTACTTCGGCAACAAGGAGGCCCTGTTCACGACTGTTCTGGAGCGGAGTCTGGCGAGGGTGTACGAGGAGATCGAGTTCACCCCTGACGACCTTCCGCGGTACGCCGGCGCCGTGTTCGACTTTGCGATGGCCCATCCGGAGCTGATGCGTCTGATGCTGTGGTCGAGCCTGGAGCAGGACGCGGACCGCGTCACGGCGCGGGCAGAGGCCCGTTCGGGCAAGATGCACGCGCTGTCGTCCGGAGCGGCCGGCAATTCCGGCGGCCCCGGATTCCGGGGCGAGTTCCTCCTGACCGCGATCATGGCCTTGGCCACGGCGTGGTCGGCGATCAGCCCCTTCGGTCCCACACTCGACCCGGACGCGGCGAACGATGCGGACCGACTGCGTGAAGACGTGAAGAGGGCCGTCGCACTCCTGTCCACCACGCCGGGGGCAGACCCTACGAGCCGATAGCGGCCGCAGCGCTTCCGGAGGACTCAGTCAGTTCCGGCTGATTGCCTTCGGGCCACAGAGACGGCTCGGCGCGCGGGTGTACCGGTCGCGAGCGGCGTTTGGATCCCGGACCGGTGTGAGCGAGCTGGAAGAAGTTCGACGACGCGCCAGGTTCGGGAGGGGGCGGTGTATCCGTCGCGCCCGGACCTGCCTGTCGCAGTCGGCGGCCACGGTGGTCCTTCGAACGTCGGTGACCTGCGGGCGCGCCCCCCGCGGCGGCGCTCGGAGCGCCGCCGCAGGGGGCGGGCGTGTGCTGTGGTGCGGTGGTTCGGGGCCCTCCAGGCGAGAACGTGTTCAGCCGGCCTCGGGGAGGTCGGTGGAGAAGGCGGTCTCCTTGCCGCTCTCCAACTCGCCGAGGCGTGCGGTGAGGGCAACGTGCATGTACCGGTAGGAGTCGCTGCCCAGCGCCAGCCGGCGCGGCGCTTCCGGCTGGTCCACCGTGGCGATCATCGCGGCGACCATCTTGTCCACGTCTCCGACGGAGGGCAGGGACGGATCCTTGATACGGCGGACCATGGCGGCCGGCGTTCCGTCGTAGGCGGCCAGCGGCTCTGCGAGGCGAGCGCCTCCCGTCCGGAACCCGGTGCCGGCGCTGCCGGGCTCGACGATGGTGACACCGATACCAAACGGGGCCAGGTCCAGTGCGGTGGCCTCCATGAATCCTTCGATGCCCCACTTGCCGGCGTTGTAGACGGAGGCGCCGGGGTTGGTGGCCTGGCCTCCGTAGGTGGAGACCTGGATGATGCGGCCGCCGCCCTGGGTCCGCAGGTACGGGACGGCCGCACGTGTGACCCGGATGGACCCGAGGAGGTTGGTCTCGATCTGGTGCACGATCTGCTCGTCGGTCAGCTCCTCAACGGCACCGAAGAGACCGTATCCGGCGTTGTTGACGACGACGTCGATGCGGCCCGCCGTCTTGAATGCCGCGTCGACCACGGTGGTGATGGCCTGCGCGCCCTCGGTCAGGTCGAGGCGGTACACCGCCAGGCGGTCGCCGTGGGACGCCTGGAGATCCTTGACGGAATCTAGATCGCGGACGGTGCCGACCACCCGGTTGCCGCCGGCCAGGAGGATCTCGGCCATCCGGCGGCCGAAGCCGCTGCTGATGCCGGTGATGAACCAGGTGCGCTGAGACATGCTGAGTGCCTTTCGGGGACTTTGACTAACCGGTTAGCTACCGTACTCTCTGACTAACTAGTTAGTCAATTCGCAACTGACGTCGTCGGCACCGGCTGGAGGCGACGGAGACACGTCCAGGCGCGTGGCCGAATCCACTCCCCGCCGGTCGACGGATACGCCGACGGCCGCCACGTAAGCGGCCCGGTGCCGTCGGCGGGCAGCGGCGACCGCCGTCGTGGGGCAGCGGCGACGGGCCGACGATCAAGAGAGAGGGCGAGCGAGAACGACGCTGTCCGCGACCACGGTTCCGTCCGCCTGGGCGTGTGGCGGCGCGACGTCTGGGAGTGCCGGGGCGAAGAGCTCGCCGGCGGGCACATTTCCCGCCGTCGATGGTGCGCACCATGCACAGCCGCGGCGCAACCACCGCGTCCCCTTGCCCACGTACGGCGCGTGTTCCCGGCCGGTTGCCACCGGTGATGCCGGGTGTGCCAGTCACCTGACCGATGCCTTCGGCGCGTCGGCCGACGCACGATGAGCGTGGATGTGAGGCGTGACCTCAGTGGCCCTGATGCGGAGGCATGGATGAAAGCATTCGACGGGACGACGCCGCAGTGTGCACACCGGTCCGGGGAATCTGCCGTGCCCCTGCCCGGCAGCCGCCCGGGTGCCTCCGGACGCACACCTGCCGTACCGGCGTCCGTGCCGAACCCGGCTGTGTCGCACCGGCCCGGCCTGATGGATCTGGACAAGGTCTGCGCGCTGCCCATGCCGGTGGGTGCGGTCGGCGCGGTCGTGCGCACCGCCCGCGGCCTCCCCGGTGACCTGCTGCGTGTCTCCTGGGTACAGGCCGCCGATGCCCCTGTCGAAGCGGGCCGGGTCGTTCTGGCGTGGGAGCCTTCGGCGGCCGGTGCGCACGGCGGCCGGGAGGGAGACGTCGCGGAGGGCCGGACGCCCACGAACCGTCCGCCCCACATGGATGTCACGGCCACCCTCCAACTGGCCGCGGGGCCGGTTCTGCTGGCCAGGTGGCCCTCACTCGGCGGAGACTGGTCGGACGTCGTGCGTCCCACCGTGTCGGAGGTCATGGGCCTGCATTCCGCCCTGTCACTGGCCACCCTCATGCTGGAGCGCTGGTGCCCGTAGATGGCGCGTCCTGGTGGCGGGGAGCGTGCGGGGAACTCACGCCTCGTCGTGGCGGAGCGGGGCGGCATGCCGCCGCGCGGCCCCAGAGCCGTTCTTCCGCGTCTCGGCGAGCCGGGGCCACGCTGCGTCAGCCTCCAGGCGCCCGCCTACCGCTTCTCCTGCGACATCGGCCTGCGGCCGCAACGGCTAAGACGTCATCTCATTTGGTAAGCCTGCGGTAGCAGATGAGGGTGCAGGCGATGCTGGTGAAGGCGAGGAAGTGCTCGGCTTTGCGCTCGTAGCGGCGGTGCAGTCGTCGGCATCCGGCAAGCCAGGACATCGTGCGTTCTACGGTCCATCGGTGCCGGCCCAGGTGGGTCGAGGACTCGATGCCCTTGCGGGCAATGCGATGTGTGATGCCCCGCTGGCGTAACCATCGCCGCAGGTGGTCGTAGTCGTATCCCTTGTCGGCGTGGAGCTTTCCCGGTCTGCGTCGTCGACGTCCGCGCCGGGAGCGGATCGGCGGTATGCCCTTCACCAGCGGGATCAGCGCCTGGCTGTCGTGCAGGTTCGCTCCCGAGATGCCGACGGACAGGGGCAGACCGGTCCGCTCGGTGATCAAGTGGATCTTCGAGCCGTACTTGCCCCGGTCGACAGGATTCGGGCCTGTCAGGTCCCCTTTTTCAGGGCCCTCATGTTCACCGAGTCGATCGCGCAGCGGGACCAGTCCAGCTCACCGCGGGCGCCGAGTTCGTCGAGGACCAGACGGTGAAGCTTGGCCCAGACCCTGGCCTTGGTCCACTCGGCGAAGCGCCGGTGAGCCGTCGCTCCCGACGGCCCGAACGATGCGGACGGCAGCTGCTGCCACGTGCAGCCCGACGTAGCCACGAACACGATCGCAGCCAGCACTTCCCGGTCACCGTGTCGACGCCGACCGCCACCCTGAGGCCGGGTAGGCGCTTCCGGCACCACCCGCTGGAACAGCTCCCACAACTCGTCCGGCACCAGCCGCTCCACGATTCCCACGCCAGCAGGCTACCCAATACGCCAAATGAGATGGCGTCTAAGACGACGCGCGGTTTCCGGTTCGCCGTGGTCCCGGACGGGGCGAAGGCCACCGGCCGAACCGCCTGGGGCGAGGGAACACGCGCCACTCGACCCTTGGCCCGCTCGGCCGGCCCCCGCGCGGCCGGGTCCCGTCCCGCCGCCCGCCGGACGGCACCACGGGCGGTGGGAGCCCGTCAGTTGACGCCGAGCTGGGACAGCACAGTCTCGTTGTCCTCGATGTACCAGCCCTTGACGATCTGCCGCGCGCCCACGTACTGCGTGTCGATGGTGTCGAAGTCCCCGATCCGGTCCTCGCAGTGCGATCAGGTCAGGTGGGGCACGCGGTGCGGAAGAAGGAAGCCGGCGGCACAGCGCTCTTGAGTCAGATGACTGAAGCCAGGCGGTCGAGCCGGCGAGACCATCACTTCGTTCAAGAGTGCATCGGAAGAAACGCCACACTCCCCCAGCCAGGAGGTAAGGCCCCATGCCCATCTATCAGTGCTCCGCCCCGGTCGGTCTGCTCACCGACGACATGAAGGCAGCCGTCGCCACCGCGATCACGGACGCACACGTCGAGGCCACGGGAGCGCCGAAGGCATTCGTCCACGTGTTCTTCCACGAGCTCCCGTCGGGCATCGCCTACAGCGCCGGAGAGCTGGACACCGACATCTCCGGCATCACCGGATCGATCCGCGCCGGCCGCACCTTGGAGGTGAAGCAGAAGCTGGTCAAGAACATCGCCGCGTCCTGGACGTCCATCACCGGTCAGTCGCCCAAGCAACTGATCGTCGGGCTCAACGAGATCGACTCCGACATCACCATGGAGTACGGACTGATCCTGCCCCATCCCGGAGGCGAGGCCGAATGGTTCGCCACCCACGCGGACGAACTCGACGGCATCCAGGGCACCGGTCTCTGAGGCTGACGCCGCCTCGCCCCTCGACGGCGTACCGGCTCGCGCGGGCGCAGCACCGCTGCTTCCGCGCCGAGCCCGCGGGCCACGACCCGGCGGCTGACCGTCAGGGCGTAGTTCGGCCCTGGCACGGCTCAGCCCTGCGGCTTCGGGGAGCCGTACGGGTCGCAGGCGGCCACCGGCCGGGCACCCGTCGCAGGTACGCGGCCGGGTCGGGGCGAGACAGTTCCCGCAGCCGGGACCGACGCGCTGATACTCCGGGCGTGGTCCGAGGGGCGTACGCGGTCGGTGCCGCGGGCGTGCAGGATCGACTGTTCCCGGGGGGCCGGGACGGTCCAGCGCCGTCAGGCCCGGCCGGTTCGCGTGGTGCTCAAGCGTGCTCCGAAGGCACGGGGTCCGCGGAGTGGTGCGGATGCGCACGTCGTGCCGCGCCTCGCGGCAGTCTCGCCGCTGGACACCGGGACAACGGCGGGGGGCGGGACGGGGTGCGGCGGACATCGACGATGTCCCTACGGACCCGACGCACCCGCCGAGTGCAGTCGTATGACTGGTCGCTCCGGTCGGGCGGCGGCGGACCATGCAGTCATGACGACTGAGCCCTCGCCGATTCCACCGCCGCTCATGGGTCGTGGCCGAGAGGGCTCGCACCTGCTGCGCCTGATGGACGAAGCGGTCGCCGGGCGCGGCGCCGGTCTCATCGCGCGGGGCGAGGCCGGGATCGGGACATCCGCTCTGCTGGACGTGGTGCGAGGGCAGGCTCTGGCGCGGGGGTTGACCGTCCTGGCCGCCGCCGGGGTGGAGTCCGAGTCGGAGCCGGCTTACACGACCCTGCACCAGACACTCCATCCCCTGCTGGGCCAGGTGTCCACTGCGGCACAGGGCCTCGGCAGTCCTGGGCACCAGCGAGGAGATCGCGGCCGAGCTGGAGAAGTACGCCTCTCGCTCCGAACAGTGCGGCGCAGTCATGACCGCGGTGGCCGCCCTGCGCAAGGCGGCGGATCTCACCGAGAACGAGGTCTGGCGTACCTCGCTCGTCATGCACGCCGCGGGACTCACCAGCGGCATCGGCGCCCGTCATGAGGCGGTCCGACTGGTGCGGCGCGCCGACGTCCCCGCACTTGGTCCGGTCGACACCGCGCGCCTCACCAATGTCGTTGAGATCGTCGACTTCTCCCGCTACGACGACTCCGAGGCCCGCGTGCGCGGGCTCACCGCGTCGGCCGCCGGGCTCGACTCCGGCGGTCAAGCCAAGATCGCCGTCACCTTCCTCTGGCAGGCGGCCAAGAGGTGCTTCTTGCAGGGTGCCAGTGCACAGGCCCGCAGGGACCTCATCGACCAGTTGTGGACTCTGGAGGTGCCCGAGCACGATCCACGAGGGCCGGCCATACGCGCATACGCCGACCCGGACAACCAGGGCCGCGCCGTCCTGGAAAGTCTGGCCCGCCTCGCTCCCGATTGGACGAACGCGGACAGCACGCGCCTGCTGGGCGCCGCGACCATGGTCCTCGGCGGCTTCCGGCGCAACGCCACCTACACGGACGTGGCCGCGGACGTCTGCCGCCGAGGCGATGCTCACGGACGGCCCGGAGGCCGACCTGCCGTACCAGGCCGCGCTCAGCGGCCCGGTGGGCTCATGGCCCCTGTACCGGGCCAGGCCGCAACTGCACCACGGACGCCGGCTGCGGCGCCGACGCCGCACTCAGGACTCCCGTGCACCGCTGCGCGCCGCCCGGGACACTTTCGGGCAGCCGGGCTCCGCCCCCTGGGCCGAGTCGGCTCGCGGCGAGCTGCGAGCCGCAGGTGAGAGCAGTGGCAGCCCGACGCCCGGCGACCGCGACGAGCTGACGGCCCAGGAACTGCGGATCGCCGTGCCGACTGCGCACGGGCTGACCAACCGCCAGATCGCGGAGCGTATGTTCGTGTCCCACCGAACCGTCGGCTCCCACCTCTACCGCATCTTCCCCAAGCTTGGCGTCACCACCCGCTCACAACTGAGCGCAGCCCTGCACATCGTCCCCGGCAGGTGACCGCGCGAGCAGGCGCGGAACAGGAGCCGAGCACCCCTCGGGGCCGTCGCCGGGTGAGGTCGGCGTGCGGCGTCCGCACCGGTTGCGGTCGCCGCCCCTCGGGTGGGGAAGTGCGGCAACGCCGTCCCGGCGAGTTCCTGGACAACCTCCAGACGGGACGGTCGCCGGGCCGCAGGTTGAAGGAGACGTGACTGATGATGGGGTGTACCGGACTGACGGTCCCGGCAGCGTGCCGGCGGTCCGGGCGCCCCGAAACGGAGTCGGCGGATCAGAAGCCGGGTGTGCGGGTCCATGCACCGACCAGTTCGGGGGAGAACATGACCGATCCTGCCTTGCGCATGTCCTCGCGCAGCCGGTCGAGGAGCGAGTCGATGCCCATCTCCTCGATCATCGTCGCCCGGGTCTTCTCGACGAGGGGCAGCACGGTGGCAAGGGTTGCCGTCGCATGGGCGGCGACCTCCGAGTCCGCGTCGCCCGCGGGTGCGGTCATGGCTACCCGAGGAGTGGGCAGTCCGGCATCGCGGAGGATGGCGTACAGCCGGTCTCCGGGGTCGGAGTTCCGGCCGCCCCTCCTGATCGCGTCCACGATCCAGGCGACGACATCGTCCATCAACGGCACGGTCGGAACTGTCCTGCTGCGGGTCACGTTGAAGTCCTGGAAGGTGACGATGCCTCCGGGCCGGACGTGCCGTGCCATGGTCCGCACCGCGTCCACGGGGTCGTCCAGGTGCATCAGGATCAAACGGCCCACGAGCGCGTCGACCGGCCGGGTCAACGGGATGTCGGGAAGCGTCGCCTGCTGGAAGGACACGTTGTCCAGGCGGGCGTCGGCCATGTTGCGGGCCGCCACGGCCAGCATGCCCTCGTCCGCGTCCACCCCCACCACACGCCCCGAAGGACCGACCAGGCGTGCGACGATCTGCGTGACCTCCCCGGTGCCGCACCCGACGTCCAGCACCGTCATGCCGGCCGTGATGCCGGCCAGCTCCAGCAGGTGCTTGGTGTGCCGGGCGTACAGCCGGCTCTGGAGATCCAGCCTCCGTGTTTCCTGCCGCGAACTGCCCATGATGTAGTCGTTCACACTCTTGTCGCCTTCGTGCTCGCTGGTGTCGTGGCCGGTGTGGCAGCGGTCGGAACGGGTCTCAGGCAACCGAAGCCGGCAGCGTCACGGAGTCTCCCCGTTTCAGGGGCACACCCGCTCGGCTCACGCCTGCCCGGGCGCCGGAACCCTGCCGGATCGGGGTGTCGGAACGGTGGGAGGCCACGGTCTCGCGGCTCGAAAGACCCCCGGCCCGGCGCATTCGGGTGAGGCGGCGTCATGAAGCGGAGCGCGCAGCGGTGATCAGCTCCGCAGCCCTCTCCGCCACGGCGAGGACGGTGGCATTGGGGTTGGCGTCGGGCAGCGTCGGCATCACGGAGGCGTCGACGACCCGCAGGTTCTCAAGGCCGCGCACCCGCAGGTCCTCGTCGACGACCGCAGTCGGTCCGGTGCCCATGCGGCACGTGCCCACCGGGTGGAAGTAGGTGATGACCCCCGCTCGCAGGTAGGCACGCAGTTCCTCATCGCTCTCCAGCTCCGGACCGGGCAGTACCTCGCGGTCCCGCCAGGGCTGCAGGGTCTTGGAGCCACCCACCTCCCGGGCCAGCCGCAGCGCCGTCAGCATGCGGTCCACGTCGCGTTCGTCGGTGAAGAAGCCGGGATCGATCGCTGGGGAGACCCGGGGGTCGGGCGAGACCAACGAGACGGAGCCCCGACTGTGCGGGGACAGCACGCTGAAGGCCACGGTGTAACCGCTGTCCAGTCCAGGCGGCCCGATCGGCACGTCCACGAACAGCAGGTGCAGGTCGGGCCGAGACACACTCTCGGCGCTGCGCACCGCGGCGAGGACCTCGACGTGGTTGTTGACGCCGGGGGGCATGTCCCGGGCCGCGGAGTAGGTCACTGTTCCCAGTGTGTGGTCGGAGAGGTTGGCACCGACTCCGGGCGAGTCGAGCACCACCTCGATGCCGTGCTCGCGCAGGAGATCCGCCGGGCCCACCCCGGAGAGCTGGAGCAGGTGCGGCGAACCGATCGCGCCCGCGCTGAGCACCACCTCACGAGCGGCCCTCGCGTGCGCCTCCTGCCCGTCCCTGACGTAGCGGACTCCGGTGCACCGAGTACCGGAGAAGGTCAGTGCGACAACCAGGGCATCCGTGACCACGGTCAGGTTCGGCCGCTTCGCGGCCGGCGTCAGGTACGCGTCCGCGGCGGACTGCCGCACCCCGTCGACCGCGGTGACCTCCGTCCAGGCGACGCCTTCCGCGTTCGCGCCGTTGAGGTCGTCCGTCGCGGGAATGCCGAGCTCGACGAACGCCTCATAAGCGGCCTCGGAGACGGGGTGACGCGCGTCCGGGACGCGAGGCCGCATGAGGCCGTCCGTGCCCCGGTACCGCGGGTCGAGGCCCTCGGTGCGCTCGCTGCGACGGTAGTACGGCAGCAGCTCGGCCGAACTCCAGCCGGCGACGCCCCACGCATCGACCGCCTCGCGGTGGCCCCGGACGTTCATGAGGGCATTGATGGCGCTGGAGCCGCCCAGCACCTTGCCCCGCGGGTAGTCGATCTCCCTGCCGTCCAGGGCCGGCTGCGCGACGGTCCGGTACCCCCAGTCGACCTCGCTGCCCCAGAGGCTGAACCACGCGCCCGGTACGGACATCGCCGCCGGCCCCTCGGCCTGCCCCGCTTCCACCAGCAGGACCCGGATTGCGGGGTCCTGCGACAGACGGGACGCGATGACGGAGCCGCCCGTGCCGCCCCCCACTATCACGTAGTCGAAATCATCCCCGGCGGACGCCATGGGCTTCTCCTCACTGATCGCTCGTGCAGCCGCACACACGGACACGGCAGCCCGTGGGTGAAACTGCAACCGCTCACAGCCTACGCTATCTGAAGGCAGGTGCCCTCAGATGGAGGTCTAGCGCCACCGCCCATGCGGCAGAGCACACATGCGTGTCGCTCAGTCACCGTCGGAAGGTGTGGCAAGTTGCTGCTCCACGCCTTGGACGAGCAGCATCGCGTGCTCGACCAGCAGACGGTCGTCCATCTCCAGCACCCCGATCAGACGATCGGTGAGCATTCCGTTGACCCCCGACACGAGCGCCTGAGCGAGGACCGAACGGTCGACAGGCGACGAGGGGTGCGGCAGCGGCAGAAGACCGGCCATGGCTTCCGCGTAACGGCGCAGCGCCCTCCAGCGCAGTTGCTCGATGGCGGGCGACACACCCGCCGTCTCGAAGAACTTCACACGGGCCATGACCTTGTCCTCGCTCAGTACCGCGACGAGATTCTCCAGCATGCGCCGGATCTGCTCCCGTGGCCGCGCCGAGGGATCGACGTCCTTCACGGTGCGGGAGAAGACCGTCTCCTCGATCTCCGTGTAGACGGCGCCGAGCAGGTCTTCCTTGCCCGTGAAGCTCTCTGCGAAGTAACGGTCCTGTAGTCCGCTCTCCCGCAGGATGGCGCGGATCGACGTACTGGCATAGCCCTGGGTGCCGAACAGCCGGCGCCCGGTCGCGATCAACAGGGCCCGCCGTTCAGCGGAGCGCTGCCCGGCCGTCTTGCCCGCGTAAGTCCTCATCCCGTCACCATAGGCACATGCGGGGGTGCGCCGGACCAGGAGGTGGGGGCATTGCCGAAGGGGACATGCCCCCTGGACCGGAGTCCGCGAGCCGGCGGTCGACCAGATCGGGGGTGACGGGGTCGTTCTCACACCAGTGGACGGTGGGGTGGCTGCCGCGGCGCGGGGCGGCGAACCGGCTCGCCGTCCAGGCGGTGGTACCGGGTGCGGTGGGTGAGCCCATGGCGCCGGCGACACCAGGCGGGCCCACTGGTGGCAAGTGCCAGTGGCTCCGGCAAGGGCGAGCACGCCGGCGGCGGTCAGGGCACCGTCGTGAGCCCGACGTCGCGGAGGGATCCGTGCAGGCACGGGTGGCAGGTGTGTCCCTCAGGGCGGGACACACCCGGGGAAGGGGGCTCGCGCGGGGCGGCCCTGCCGCTGCCGCAGCACGGGTGTCGGAGGTCGGCATCCGGACCGCCCCGGCCGCCCTCAGAGGCAGGAACAACTCGCCAGGCTCCGCGCAATCGCCTCCTACGACCCGGACACCCAGACGTGGCATGCCCGCCTCGGCGCGCTCGACCTGGCCGGCGTGCAGATGATGCAGACCCTCTTCGACGCCGCGCGCATCCACGGCACCGAGGTGTGCCGACACCCGTGGCGCTCCCGGCGCACTGGGACGGCCCCACCTTCGCACCGAGCCCTGACGTAGCCGCTGTGCTGGAGGCACAGGCCGACCGCGATCGGTTGCTTGGCCAGCTTCGCTTGGCGTGACCGGCCCGCACCAGGCCTCGAACGGGTGTGTGGCCTGAAGCCGACGGGCGGTGCGACAGCCGGACCACGGCTGACTGGTCCCTGGGTCGGTGATGCCGGCCCCGGGGTGCTGTCCTCTCGGTAGCGGGCATCGGAGGATGTCAGGCGCTGCCCCCGGGGGGGAGCGCAGGTGATGGGCGGGTGTTGCGCCAGGGCGGGTTCGGTTCGGGCCTTCCAGGAGTGCTGAACAGCGTCTGGGCGAAGAGGCAGCGGCAGCTCCGGTACTGCTCTACATTGCCTGACATGTCTGCGACTGCTGCCCGGTCATGGGGTCCTTGGCGTGATATCCGTCCGATGAAGGACTTCGGACACGTCCACTTCGTCAAGCACGAAGACGGAACAGAGGGCGTGCTGAAGTCGATGCGGCCGGGCAGGGGCGGAAAGGTCAACGCAACTACGCGGCAGCGCTTCCAGGAGGAGGTGCGACGCATGCAGCAGCTGACCCGGGACGGGGTCGCGGGCATCGTGCCGGTGCTCGATGCCGACCCGGACGATCCACCGCAGTGGTTCGTCATGCCGAAGGCCGTGAAATTGCGCGATGTCCTCAGCCCGGATGCCCGGCCGGCCGAGCTGAGGGAGGTGGTGGAGGTGATCTGCCAGGTGGCCGGCACGCTGGCCGCACTGGCCGAGCGGGACATCTCGCACCGGGACATCAAGCCCGACAACCTCCTCCACCTTCAAGGTCGGCCGGTGGTCGCGGACTTCGGCATCGCCGCGTGGCCGGAACGCCCGGAGCTGACCGCCGCGACTCACAAGATGGGGCCGATGTACTTCCTCGCGCCCGAGATGCGGTTCCCCGAGCCGGGCACGCCCGGCTATCCGGCGGATGTGTGGTCGCTGGCCAAGACGCTGTTCGTCCTGGCCAAAGGCCTGAGGTACCCGCCTGAGGGCACTCACTACGTGCAGGGCAACGAATACTCGCTGTGGGCGCAGGGCGGGGAGGCGGCGATGGACCTGGCCCCGGTGCTGGAGGCCGCGACCGCCTACGAGCCACGCGCCAGGCTGACCATGGCAGTCTTCCGCGCCGAGCTCGCCGCGTGGCTGGAGCTGCATCCGGACCCGGTCGCACCCGCCCATCCCGCCCTCCGGAAGGGCTTTCGCGCCATTGAGGCGGTCACCGTCGACATGCGCCGTCATGAAGACGAGTTGCGGCGGCTCCTGCCCGACCAGATGCGGCGCCTGGCCACGGCGCAGCACGGTGAGAGCGACCGCTGGCTGCCGCAGGCGTTGCGTGAACGGTATCCGGAGGGAGTGCGGCTGATGGACCCGCACGGCTATCCCGACGATCCTGACGATCCCGGGTACGACATGGGGGTCGACGGGATGGTGCTGTCGAGTACGGTGCCGGACGCGGCGGGACGGCGGATCGTGCTGGGCGGGTTCCTGATGGGGACCACCACGACGCTGGCGGCGGAGATACAGCAGGACGACAAGGTGCTGGCCGGCTGGAGCGAGGATGTGAACGTTCTCCTGCCCAGCGCGGTGGTGGCTCTGCGGCGTATCACCGGAGAGGCGGCGGCCGCGTACGCCAGACTTCCCTGACACGGGGCCCCGAGCGCGCGTGCCGGCCGCGTGAGAGGGGCCCCCGCGATGTGGACGCCCTGTGCCGGCGGACGAGGTGCTGGGCGCCGTCCGCGGCTAGCGGCGGACCGAGGGCTCCGTTCGTCACCGGGGAGGTGCACGGCGGTCCCCTGCCGGAGACAGGGGAGCGTTGTGGAGGGTCCACCCGCCCCTCCCCCGGTACGTCCGTCAGTGGCCGCGCATATGCTGGACGACCACCGTCGGGCCGATCCGGGGGGAGGCGGGCGCCGCCCTCACCGCCGCGGGCACCACGGCACCGGGATTCCCGGCCGTCCCGTGCGCCAGGACGCGGGGGCCCACTTGCACGCCGGAGGCAGAGGTATGGACACCCCGCGCATCTCGCGCCGCGCGCGAGCCGTCGCGCCCTTCTACGCCATGGAGTTCGGCAAGCACGCCGCCGCCCTGGAGGCCCAAGGGCACCGCGTCGTCAAGCTCAGCCTCGGCGAACCCGACTTCGGCGCGCCCCCGGCCGTCCTGGAAGCCATGCGCGAGGCCATGGACGGGAGACCCCTGCCGTACACGCCCGCCCTCGGCCTGCCCGCGTTGCGGCAGGCCATCGCCCGCTTCTACCGTGACGCGCACGGGGTGCCGGTCGATCCCGGCCGGATCGTGGTGACCGCCGGCGCCTCGGCCGCTCTGGTCCTCGCCGCCGCCGCCCTCGTCGACCCCGGGGACGAGGTTCTCATCACGGACCCGTCGTACCCGTGCAACCGCCAGATCATGGAGAGCTTCGGCGCCCGGGCCGTCCTGGTGCCCACCACCGCCGTCGGCCGCTTCCAACTGGACGCCGCGTCCGTGCGGTCACACTGGACGGACCGGACCCGCGGGGTCATGGTCGCCACACCGTCCAACCCGACCGGTACGTCCGTGCCGGCCGCCGAGCTGGCCGCGATCTGCGCCACGGCCCGCGAGCGCGGCGCGTGGCGCCTGGTCGACGAGATCTACCTCGACCTGGGCGACCACGACGAGCACGGCCGCCCGCCGGCGAGCGTGCTGGCGTCCGACCCTGACGCCCTGGTCGTCAACAGTTTCTCGAAGTTCTTCGGCATGACGGGCTGGCGGCTCGGGTGGTGCGTCGTCCCTGAGACGCACGTACCCGTGATGGAGCGCCTCGCCCAGAACTACTTCCTGTGCGCGTCGGCGCCCGCCCAGCAGGCCGCGCTGGCCTGCTTCACCCGCGAGTCGCTCTCGGTCTGCGAGGCGCGCCGCGAGGAGTTCGTCCGGCGCCGCGCCCTCGCCGTCGAGGGCCTGGAGAGCATCGGCCTGCCGGTGCCCGTGCGCCCCGACGGCGCGTTCTACGTGTACTTCGACGTCAGCGGCACCGGACTCACCTCCTGGGAGTTCTGCGAACGCGCCCTGCGCGAGGCACATGTCGCCCTGACCCCCGGCAGGGACTTCGGCGTCCGCACGGCGGACACCCATGTCCGCCTCTCCTGCGCCGCGGCGGCGGACGAACTGCGCGAGGGGATCGCCCGCCTCGGCACGCTGGTGGCGACGCTCGGATGACGTGTCAGGACCGGAGGGCGGCCCTGACGCCGCTCGGAGGGCGACGCACCGGCTCCGCCGGACCCGGCCGGGCGGCGGCACCGGAGAGAGGACCGAGCGGGACGGCCGGGACTAGACTGTCCGGGGTGTTTCCTCGCGAGGGAGCAGGAAACCACCCAGAACACCTCGCTGGTCGGCCGTACGGCGACGCTCCGTCCTAGCCGAACGCGCACGACAACCGGAAGCAGTGCCATCGGACATGATGCTGGCGATCGTCTTTGCCGTGCTTGCCGCGGGCAGCAACGCATGGGGAACCGTCCTGCAACGGCGTGCCGCCGGCAGCGTCCCCGCCTCGCGATCACCCCTCCGGCTCCTCGCCGGTCTGCTGCACAGACCGGCGTGGCTCGGCGGCATCCTCGGAGTGACGCTCTCGGCCCTCTTCCAGGCCCTGGCCCTGAACGCCGGATCACTGGCGACGGTGCAACCGGTCTTCATCCTGGAGCTGCCGATGGCCCTGCTGTTCGGCAGCTTCGTCTTCCGGGTGCAGGTGTCCGGCAAGGCGTGGTGGTGCGTGCTCTGCATCTTCGCGGGGCTGGCGGTCTTCCTGTTCTCGGCCGCCCCCACGGGCGGACGCGACCAGGTTCCCGGCCCGTGGTGGCCACCGACGATCGCCGTCGTCGCCGCGGTGGAGGCGGCACTGGCCGTCACCGGCCTCCGCCGGCCGCCCGGTCTGGCCAGGGCCGCCTGTCTGGCGGCCGCGGCGGCCATCGGCAACGCGCTCACGGCGGCCCTGGTGAAGTCCGCCATGGACGTCCTGTCCCGTGACGGAGCGGCCGGTTTCTTCCTCGCCTGGCAGACGTACGGATTCGCCGTCGCGGGATCGCTCTCCATCGTGCTGCTCGGGTACGCCATGCAGGGCGGACCGCTGATCGCCTCCCAGCCGGCCCTGACCCTGGGCGACGCCGCGGTCAGCTTCGGTCTGGGTGTGACCTTGTACGCCGAGTCGCCCCGGCAGGGGCTGTGGCTCGTGCCGGCCCTCGCCGGCCTGGCGCTGCTGGCGTACGGCGTCTTCACGCTCTCCCGCACCAGGTGCCTGGCCAAGTGCGTCGACCGGGACGAGCCGGAGGGGGACCGGGAAGCGGGTCAGCGCGCCGCGGCGATCATGTGACGACGGCGTGCCGGACCGAAGGCGCGCATAGGGGAACGTAGGGACACCACTGCCGACCCGGGGGACCGCGGGTCCGGCGTACCCGGGAGATTCTGGGGAGCCGGTTCCACGGCCTGTCGCGTACGGGTTCCGCAGCGACGAGAACGGGAGCTCGCCGCACACCCCGCCGGGGACTCCGAGCCGGCACACGCATCACAGCGGACGCGGAACGGGAGGGGCGAACCGGCCCCTCCGCCCCGGCCGACGCCTCACCGCGGTGTACACCACCAGCCGGTTCGTCCGCGGCGCGCCCTCGTACGGCGAGCCGGCCGACACCTCCCGAGCCGTGCCCGCGGCACCGGTCGGACCGGTGCCGCGCCCGGTGGTCGGCCGTGGGTAGGACCGCCCGGCGAAGATCCTGCGGTCGGTCGGTCGACGCCGAGCTGGGACAGCAGGGTCTGATTGTCCTCGATGTGCCGGTCCTCGACGATCTGCCGCTCACCGTGTCCGCTTCGGTGGACGAGATCATCTTCGTGGTCGTCCTTGCCGGCAGCGTGGCCCTCCGGTTCGCGTGCACTTCACGTACGGCACGCGTACGAGAAGCGCACGGATGCCGCACGAGAGGCTCCGAAAGTGGCGGGGTCCGCGGCGTGGCCCCGATGTGGGGACAACGCGGGCCGTCAGGGCGCCGGCGGGTGCGTCTGGCTGAATGCCGCTGCCGAAGAATCAGGCACGTCCCGTGAACAGCACCTGATGCACGTCACGTTCATGGGATGCGGTCCTTCGGATGCTGCTCGGCTTTCGCGGTGCGCTGCTTTGTCGGTGGGGGCGCGTAACGTTGGCCGGCACACCGAACTCGCAGCAGGAATCGTCATGCCACTCACTGGGGAACAGCCCGCTTCCGTCGCCGTGCCGGCCGCGCGCCGGCGCCGGCCGCGGCGGTCGTCGGTCCGTCATGGCCAGGCGTCGTGCGCCGACTACGGCTGCACCCGCGCCGAGTGCCGCCAGGCAGCACTGCGTGCCCGCCGCCAGCGCAACCAGGACCGCGCGCGTGGTCTGTCCGCCCGGGTGCCGCCTTATGCGGCCGCTCGGTGGGCGGTCCGGTTGCGCGAGCAGGGCATGTCCGCGCAGGACATCGCCGACCGGGCCGGGCTGTCCGTGACCCTGGTCCGCCGTGTGCTGCGGACCCCCACGCACGGCAGCACGGTCCGGGACATCGCCCGCACCACTGCGGACGCCATCCTCGGCGTCCCGCTCCCCCACCGTCGCAACCCCGGCGCCCCCGGCCTGACCGACTCCGCGGAGGCATCCCGGTTGCTGGCCGACCTGGCCCGTGCAGGATGGCCCGCCACCACACTCGCCCAGCGCCTGAACGTCAACCCACGCACCGTCGCGGAGGTCCGCGATAAGCGCCCCCGCCTCCACCTCGACCTGGCGTTGCGGATACGCCGCCTGCACCGCGACATGATCGGCCTCGATCCGGCCGGCTACGGCATCCACCCCACCGACATCGCCCGCACGCGCGCCGCAGCCACCCGACGCACCGTGACGCCAGCCGCCTGATCCGGGCAGCTCCTATGGCCCAACCGCTGATGAGGCTCCCCCTACACTGTGGCGCTGCGGAACACGAAGGCCTTCAAGGAGGCCGTTGCCCAGACCTCGGCGGAACTGGCCCAGCGGGGCGTGCCGCTTGCACCCGCGATGGTCGGGGACACCATCGTCAGGAACGTCAGCACGGTGGCCGAACTCCTTTGTATCCAGGCGCGGTCGGCCTGGCGGTATTTCGACGCGGCCGCGCTCGCCGACAACCTCGCCACAAGCGCGCGCACCTTTGAGCAGAGCAACGCCGACAGCGGTGTGGGAAGCGCGCCGATGCCGTCGTTCGACAACCCCGAGCTCGCCCTGGTCCTCGCAAGCACCCGAATGCCCTCGCCCTAGCGGCGGAGACCTGTACAACGTCATCCTCAGCGTCGCGGTGAACGCATGGATGGCCGGCCTCATCCACGGCGAGGACGGCTGCGCCGGGTACGACGGCAGCCGCGGCCCGTCCGGCCACGACTGGGAAGCGCGGATGCGAACCATCACCGGGCAAGTGGTTCGACCAGGACGTGTGGACCCGCGCGGTCAACAGCTCCGGCTTCACCGTCACCCGCCACTGACCCCTGGATGCTCGTCTATCGCGCGGCGCGAAGCGACTTCATCAGGATGCGGCGGCGGGCCGGCCCGCCGCCGGTAGCGCCCCGCACCCTCACACTGCGCCTCCTCGGCGGAGGAGACGCCGCTGGATGGCGGGCGAATGACGGTGGCTTGTCAGTTACGCACGGGCGCGGCTTCTCGATGTCCCTCCCCCTGCCACGGCGGCACCGCAGACCGGCGTCCGTCCTGGATTGTCAGGGGAGGCTGCTTTCATGACGCCATGAGTACAGTGCGCGAGACCGCCGCCCTCCTCCCCAACCCCGCCCGGCTCCGGGCCCATCTACGTGCCCTGGCCGCCCTGGAGGGGGCGATTTGTGACGATCCACGGTTTTGCCAGTACACCTTCCACGCCGATTGGAGCCCCGGTATCGAGGCGGCCCTGATGGAGAACGGCTCTGGAGACGACTTCGCCGTCCTCTTCACTCCGGCCGGCGTGCTCATACGCGGCTTCGACCACGAGTCGGAGATGAGTCCGTACGGCGCGGACGACAAGCAGGTCTGGCCCGGTGTCATCGACGAAGTGCCCGCGGCGTTGCGCCCGCTTCTGGACGAGCCCGCCTTCCATGACGAGGGCATCGATGCCCCTAGGATCACCGCCTGCCTGTGGCAGGCGACCGGCGACACCGTCTGGCGCACCGGCTCGGCCATCGCCTTCCCTGCGGGCAGCGAAGACCCGGACGGCTCGGGCTTCCTCTTCCACCTCCTCACAGACCGTTCCGCTGAGACCGTTCAGGCATGGTTCGAGGACTACTACGAGCGCCCCGTTCCCCTCGACGCCGTCCGCCACGTCCTCGCCGGACACCCCCTCACCCCCGCGGTTGCCAAGGCACTCAACCCGACCGCCCCCTCCCGGGCAGCGCCGCCGCACAGTGACCGGCGTAGCTGAGAGTGTTCGACCGGACGGTGATGGGGATTCTTGAAACCGGCTCTGTCCGCAGTTCCGTGAAACGGCCAGGTGCCGGCAGGGTGGCCAAGGTCGATTGTCAGCGGGGCGTGACAGAGTGCGCGGTCATGGAGATCGACACGTTCTGGGACGTCATCGAAGCCGCGCAAGCCGGGGCTGCCGCAACGGGCGAGCCATTTGACGAGGCTGCCGTCAAGCAGCTCGCGGACAGACCGCAGCAGGAGCGGTCTTCCGGCGGCAGACTCCACGGACGGCCCGGCCGCACCGCATCCGCGTCCTCCCGTCGCAACGCGGTGACCAACCTGCCGAAGCAGCGCGGGCTCAGCCCAGTGAACGGAGCTGTCCAGGACGACTCGGACGCCGTGATCACAACTGCCACAGCCCGTCATCATCATCGCAAGGCAAGACCGCTTCCCTTGAACAAGATGGGCGCCCGCGACTGCACACTCCGTACTCCGATGCCGGCTCAAGCGGCGATCCCGGATTCGGGTTGGAGTGCAGGGCCGAGCAGCAGTCCCCCGTCCAGGACGAATTCCGAGCCCGTGGCGAAAGATGCGTCCTGGGAGGTGATGAAGAGCAACAGGCGGGTGATGTCAGAGGGTTCGGCGAGGCGGGGGATGGCGAAGGGATCGGGTGAGTAGAAGTCGGCGATGGCCGGCTGGCCTGCGACGGTGGGTTCGTTGATCAGCGGTGTGGAGACGACGCCGGGGTGGATGGAGTTGACCCGGATGTTGTCCCGTCCCAGCTCCAGCGCGGCCGTCTTGGTCAGCCCGCGTACGGCCCACTTGCCGGCGGTGCAGGGGGCGTAGAAGGCCGTGCTGACATGGGCCATGGTCGAGGCGATGTTGACGATGGTTCCGCCACCGCCCCTGCGCATCGACGGAGCCACGGCCCTGATGCCGAGGAACTGGCCGGTGCCCCCTGGTCGGCTCAAGTCCAGGCGGCAGGGTGGGAGGGTGCCGTTGCCGGGCGGGCCCGACCTACGTCACACACCTGCACCCCACAGGCCGGCGTCGCCCTGTTGGTCGGCGTCGGCTCTGGGGGCCGCCTCCGCGCCCCGGGGACAGCCGTCTGCGGCGCGGAGCCGGCCGGCCGCGCGTCACGTGCCGAGCGAGGACGAGACGTCGCCGACGATCTCGCGGGCCAGCTCGGTCACGTCGCCCTGGGTGACGGGGAACTCTCCCGGTGCGACGACTTCCCTACGTCCAGCACAACGGGTTCCCTCTCGGCGGGTGGCTCACCATCGAACGCGGTCCCCCGGTCCCGCGTCCGCGGCGTCGAGGTGCGGGTGGCATGCGCGTGGGCTGTCGGTCCTCTCCCTCGCTGCCGCCACGTCTTCGTCCGCTCCAGTAGAGCAGCCAGTCAGTAACCCTCTGACCTGCACAGTATCCCCTGGGAAAGTACCGGCCCTTGCGGGTAACCGCCCTCCCGCGTCTACCTTTCATCACCAGGGAGCCGGCTCCCGGCGGCACGGCGGGGCCGCGACCACCCGCCGACCTGGTGACACCGAAAGATCGAGAGAATCAGCATGAGTACCGCATCCCCCTCACCGCACCGCGCCCTTCTGGTGATCACCAGTCACGGTCAGCTGGGCGACACGGGCAACACCACCGGGTACACCGTGTCGGAGGCGGCCGACCCGTGGCAGGTGTTTGTGAACGCGGGCTGGGAGGTGGACCTCACCACCGTACGCGGCGGCCGCCCGCCGGAGGACGGTTTCGGCGACCCCACCCAGCCCAATCAGGCGGCGTGGGCCGCCGACCCGGGCGTCCAGGCCAAGCTGGACACGGCACCCGCCCCGGCCGAGGTCGACCCGTCACGCTACGACGCTGTGTACTTCGTCGGCGGCCACGGCAGCATGTGGGACTTCCCCGGCAACAACGACCTGTCGCGCCTGGCAGCCTCCGTCTACGAGCACGGCGGCGTGGTCGCCGCGGTCTGCCACGGGCCGTCCGCGCTCACCACGCTGCGGCTTTCGGACGGCTCACTGCTGGTCGAGGGCAAGAGCATCGCGGCCTTCACCGACAGCGAGGAACGGGAGATCGGCCTGGACGGCGTCGTGCCGTTCCTCCTGCAGTCCCGGCTGGAGGAACTTGGGGCCAAGCACACCGGCGCCGCGCACTGGAAGAGCCACGTCGTCGTCGACGGCCGGCTGGTCACCGGGCAGAACCCGGCGAGCGCCACAGGCGTCGCCGAAGCGGTGACGGACATCGTGCACGCGCGCTCCTGATCCGCCCCGGCCGGCTCGCCTGCTGCCGGGTCCGGACCACGTGCCGACTGGTCCCGACCCGGCAGCCGGGCTGCCGTTCAGCCGGAGTGTGACGTACAGCCCGGACTCCACATCACTGACGGCACTCCTTGAACGGCATCCCCGCCCGCTCACCGCCATGCACGACAGGATCCGACCACAGGGAGACAGCATCCGGCACGGGCCGACGAGCCCGACGACGAACCGGACGCGCTCAGCCGCCCGGGCTGGCAGCGCGTAGGCGCCCGCGCCGCCGCCCGCGCCGCCCGCGACAAGGGCGAGCCGGGGGGACGTATCCAGGGATTTGCGTCGGTGCCCTCGCCGAGTATGTCCTGGGTGATGGTGGCGTGCATCTCGCTGGGGGCGGCCGTGTCCGTCGCGTACCCATACGACCTTGCCGCCCCAGGTGGGGTCGGCGGTGCAGCCGGACAGGCCGAGGGGGTCGGTGAGGGTGAAGGAGTTGGGAACGTAGGCGTAGTGGTGGGCGGCGGGCGCGAGTCCGAGGGAGTCTGGGGTGAGGTATCGGCCCAGGCGGGGGTCGTAGTAGCGGTTGACGTTGTGGTGCAGGCCGGTTTCCGGGTCGAAATGCTGGCCCGGGTAGCGCAGGGGTGTGCAGGCGATGCAGTCGCGGTTCCACTGGGTGGCGCCCCAGGCGGTGCTGCGGGCGCGCCAGGCCGGGATGCCGTGGGGGGTGATGAGTTCGCTGGGGGCACCGGTGAGGTCGGCGACGATGGCGAAGAAGCGGCGGTCGACGGCCTGCTGCTGGTCAGCGTTGGGCCAGGGGGGCGCTGTCCCAGGTAGTGCCACGTCAGGGATGCCGTCGGTGTACTGTTCCGGGCCCTTGTCGTAGCAGGTGGCGAGACCCCGCCATGCCCTGATCTTGTTGATGCCGCGTTCGACAGTGTCGCGCTCGCGGTAGAGGTCGGGGTCGCAGCGGAACCGGTCGTAGACGGTCTGCCACGGCGCGCAACACTCGGGCATCTCTCGCCACTGGGCCCCGGACCGGAACTTCCACACGACGCCTTCGAACCGGGCCCTCGGGTTCTGCGGATACAGACCGAAGGCGCCGATCGGCAGCGGCCCGACCTGATCGGTGAGCCGGGCATCGGATCGCGACCGGCGACAGGCCGGTGTGATGATCCCGCCCATGGCTGAACACGGTGCACCGCGGGCCACATACTCAGGCGACAGGGGTAACAGCTCAGACCTGGTCCACGGGGTCGAGACCGGGAAGCGGGATCCCCCCGCCCCGATCACCTCGACAAGGCCAGCGAGGGGCTCGGGGCGGGGCGGGCTGCCCGCGGCGACGAAGGGGGACGTGCGACGCCTCCGGCCCGGGCTCCGTCCTGGCTCCGGTCAGCCGCGCCGGCGCCGGGCGACGAGGAACACACCGGCGCCCACGGCCACGGCGAGCAGCCCCGCCGCTCCGGCGACCCAGGGCAGTGTGCCGGCGCCCGTGGCGGCCATGGAGCCTCCGGTCGCGGAGGACTCCTGCGCACCACCGCCGCCGGTCTGGGACGCGCCGCCGGATGTCGTCCCGCCGGATGCCGTGCCGCCGGACGAGCCCGATGAGGCGCCCCCGTTCCCGTCGCCGCCGGCGTCACCACCGCTGCCGCCCGTCGTCGGGCCCGTGCCTCCGCCCGGCACCGTCACCGTGACAGGGGCGGTGTCGTTCTTCGGGTCGCTGTCGCTCTCGCTGAGAACCTCCAGGGTGACCTTGCCGGGCTTGAGGGCGGACGGCTTGTCGATGCGCAGCCCGAAGGACCACACCAGCCGCGCGCCGTTCTCGATCTGCCAGTCCGTCGTCGTCTGCACGCACTCGTACTCCTTGCCGCCCGGCTCGGAGGCGCGCCCGCCGCCGACTCTCGTGTAGCACCGCTCCGGCACCTTCACCGCGGTCGTGCCGGGCGGGACGGTGAAGGTCGTCGTCACGGTGGGATCCTCGATGGGCCTGCTGCCGGTCCAGGTTGCCGTGCGCGCGGGGCCGTTGTTGTGGAACCCGATCTCGGCGGTCACGGTCTCGCCCGGGCGCCCCTCGACGGAGGCCCCGACCGCCTCGATGTCCGCGGTGTTGTCGACGGTGTAGGCGACGCCACCAAGACGCTGTGGCGTCCCCTTCGGCGCGTCGGCCGGGCGCGGCACGAGCCCGAGCTTCGGGCCGCGGCCGACGTGGACGTCGGTGAGTTCCTTCCACTCCCCGGAACTGGACCGGGAGACGGACCAGGCGGCGTTGCGTACGTCGTCGGCGATCTTCAGCGGGCCCGGGTACAGGTCGTAGTACTGCCCCGGCTCAAGGGTGTCCTCGACGTGGCAGAGGGCCGCCGCGTAGGACACGTCGGTGAGTTGGTTGCCCATGTCCCGGACGGGCAGTGTGCCGTACGTGCAGTTGCCGAACTCCTGCTGGAACGAGGCACCGTCGGCCTGCATGCGGAAGTAGGCGCCGTCGATCGCCTTGTCGCCGTAGTTGGTGTACCCGATCCCCGGCCGCACCAGCGCTCCCGGCTCGACCTTGCCCTGGACGGACCCGGTCGTACGGTCCGTGACAAGACCCACGTCCTTGACGGTCACCGTCCAGATCGTCTCGGTCATCGCCACGCCGTCCGCCTGGCCGCCGATCCGGATCTCGCCGGTGGCGCCGGCCTTCGCCCCCCGCAGGCTCCGCGCCACGAGCCCACCCAGGAACGCCTCCCTGCCCGGGGCGGGCGGGTCGACGGGCGAGCAGCTGAGGACGCCCTCGGACTTCTGCCCGCACCCGGGGAGGGTGACCTCGGCGATTCCCTTGAGGGAGGTGTAGTCGACGGTCAGCGTGTACGACTTCACCTTCGTCCTGCCTGTGTTCACCAGCGTGACGGAGTTCCCAGAACCGACATCTTCGCCGTAGGGCGTCGCTTCCAGTGCGTACCGGTCGAATACCGACTTGACCACCAGCCCAGCCCCGTCGGCCTGAGCCGTCCCAGGTGCCCCGCCCACCCCCAAGGCGGCCAGCACCAGCACCCCGCCGGCCATCCCCGCACCCCAACGGACCTCGCGCACTCCCGCACTTCCTCTCTCTGCACGTCCTACGCCCCCCTACGACCACGCTCCGCGCGAGAAGGTTGTACGCGGGTACGTCACCCGCGGACGTGCGCTCGGGCCGGACCTCGTGCGGGCAGGTCCGGTGGCGGGGAACGGGCCGGACGCTCCACCGCCGTGGTCCGTCTCCGTCCACAGCAACGTGCCCACCCGGCGTTCCACCGGCTCGATCTCCGTCAGGTCCACGTTCAGCGCCGCGATCTCCCGCGGCAACGGAACTTCCAGCACCCCCTGCAACGCCCGTGTCAGCAACGCCGAGTCCTTCTGCAAGACCCGGCGCAGCGTCAGTGCTGCGGGGCGCGGAGGCCCGCGTTGTCATACACGGCGGGACGTTCTGCCGCAGGGCACCGAGGGCCTGCGTCCGGCGGACCGGTCGGCACCGGCCGCTCTTGGCCGCCGCCCAGCACTCGCCGGTGTGGACGAAGTCGACGTTCATGCGGTTCAGACGGAGCGCGTGCAGTTCGTCGGGGTCTTGGTGCGTCGAGGTACGCGGAGACCGCGTACCTCGCCGTCCCGCCGTCCCCGGGACGGGTGGGGCCGGAGTCGGCGGGCACCGACAGGAGCGCGTGGTCACCCGCACCGCCGGCGACGAGGAGGTCGCCCGCTGGTGTGGTGGCCGGCGCGGTCACTCGGGAGCCGACGGGCAGAGGGCTTGCGGCCGTCCCCACCCGGACATGTGCGGCTCGTACCCGGCTTTCGTTGGCAGTCTTGCGGCTGTCTTGCGGCTCCGATGATGTCGAAGTGTGGCCGGGGCTACTTGATGTCGACGTAGTCCGCCGCGGAGGTGACCGCCGGGGTGGTGGACGTGCCTGCGAAGGAGTACCGGAAGTAGCCGTCCGCCGTGGCCTTCGTCGTCGCTTTCAGGTTGCCCTTGCTGTCCGTCGTGAGGGTCTTGAGGGTCTTGAAGGTGCTGGTGCCCTTCTTCTTGAACTGGAGCTTCACGGGCTGCTTGGCGTAGCCCCCGTACTTGTAGGTCTCCCAGTCGGCGCGGGTCAGGGCGCCTGTGACGGTGATCGTCTTGTTCCTCTTCACCGGTTCCGGCGAGGCGTTGACCGTCAGCTTCAAGTTGCGCAGGACCTTCGCCCTGGCAGCGGAATCCTTGGTGTAGTAATCGCCGTCGTTGGCCAGGGCGGTGGCGGTCACGGTCCAGGTCCCGGCCGTGGTGTTGTCCTGGGGATCGATGCGTGGACGCATTTTCAGCGTCCAGATGCAGGTGGTCGTGGTGAAGCTCTGGCGCACGCACGTGCCCTCGACGTCGTCCGGGATCACGAGACCGTAGTAGTCCCCGTTGGCCAGGGGCTTGTTCCACATGACGGGGAAGGTCTTTCCGACCTCGATGCCCGAGTCGTCCGTGGCGGTCACCACGATGGTGAACGTCTTCACGGCCGTGGTCCCCAGGACGATGTCCTTGCCCCCGTTGACGACCACCTTCGTGATCCTGATGTCGCCGGAGAAGTCGTCCGCATGGGCGGCCGCCGGAACAGTGAGTGCGGAAAGGGCAAGGGCCCCGGCGAGGCCCGCCACGATGGTGCGGTGCATGAAGGCATGTCCCCCATGTTCCAGCGCCTCAGGAACGTCTTGAGGCGGAGCTGACAAAGCCCACCCGGTACAGAGGCGGCACGGACATGACCATCAGGTCGCCGAAATGGTTGCCCATCGATCACAGCTGGCAGGACCGGTGTGGGGCTCGATCGACCGGAACGCCGATGGCGGAGGCCCACATCATCGGACCGACTCACCGGTCCACCGCTCGGGAGAGGTGGCCAAGAACCGCGCCGAGGCCGAGGCCAAGTCCGGCGGCACGTCGGAGGCGCCGGAGGCCGAGGACGCACGACGGCGGCGGCTCCTGGAACAGGGCATCACCAGCGCGGCCAAGGCCGGGCCGGCCCTGGTCCGTATGAGCCAGAAGCGCGGCAACCAGGTCTTCGGCTCCTTCGATGCCGTCGAGACGACGTGACCCTCCGGGAGAACGGAAGCGTCACTCTCGACGTGGACGGCACGTTCGACCTGCCGGAGCCGTTCGATCGGGTCACCCCTCCCATGCATGATCACCACCACCGGCATGGCGGTACTCAAGGCCGACCACCCGGCCAATCGGACTATCGAGTCTGGGTTCCGGGCTTTGACTATCCCGGTCCCCGACGTGATCCAGGCGCTGAGCGCCCGCGAGGCAGCCCTCGCTGGCGACGGATCCGCAATCCGCTCCTTCAGGTCGCAGGTGCTGGGACTGCGGAGCGGATGCCTCCCCGGTCGACTGCCCCGGGGAGGCTCGTGTGGGCGCTCAGCGTGTCCGTTAGCCGCTGTGAGCCCGCTCGTACGCGAACTCCTTCTCTCCACCTCCGCATGCGGAGTTGAACGGGTCATCCAGGCTGCCGAAGATGACCCACCCGTCATCGGAGCCGTGTCGCACGCCTACTTGGGCCTCGCTCTGATCACCCGCCGCCCGATTCTTGAACGGGATCGCAACCACTGGGTCACCGTCCTGGTTCTTGCCCTTGACATACGCGGCCGAGAAGTCGAGAACGTTGTCAAGAACACCGCCGCATGCCTTCTCCCGTGCCTGGACTGCTGCCACCGCTGCGTCGTCATCACTGCCGCTGGTGAGCAGGGTCACGGCGGTGACCAGCACAGCCAGCGCGAGCACAGGCCATGCCACCTTCGGGTATCGCTCGAACAGAGATCGCATGAATTACCACCCGTTATATGGTGCTCAGGGCGCCGATAGTTTGGAATCCCGGGCCGAGGGCCGATCCTGCACCACCCTCGTCCACACACGGATCGCGTCGTCGGCGCGGACGACGACCGCAAGGATGGTTCCGGTGGTCGCCCCCGGTCACCACGGGAGGACGACTGCCCGCTCCCGCAGCAGCTGCTCCTCGCGCGGGTTCAGTTCGGCGTAAAGAACGATTTCATCGATGCTGGAAAATATCCCGCCTACTCGCGCACGCGCCCCGACGATCCGAGAGGCTGCATCCGCTGACAGGCGGAACGCCCGGCTCAAGGTCTCCGCCTCCACACCGTTGATGTCGATGAGTCCGCCATCGTCGAAGCCGGCGTGTCGATTGGGGTCACCGATACCGAGTTCAAGTGCGAGACGGGGATTCTCCAATGCGATGCGCTTCCCCTCATCCCGCTTACGCATCTCTGCCTCGATCGAAGCAACCGTTGCGGAAGAGACGCTCACCGACGGGGACGCCGTCGCACCAGCCGCGATGGCCGGAACGGCGCCCGAGTGGACAGCATCGGAGAGACTGCCTACCCATACACTCGACAGTGTGGTGAGATCGGGCTCGAGGTAGATTTTCGAGTCGAGTTCGACGTGGTCTCCCCACTTCTTCTTCGAAGCGAAGACGAAGTATCCGGCAAGACGTCGTCCCGGGTGGAGTACCACATCGAACAAGGCGCCATCATGAAGATCCAGTCCCGTCGCCTGACGAGCCGGATCGCCGACGCGTGCGAAGTGGTACTGGTAGTGCAGGTCGAACTTCAACTTCTTGGATCCGGTGTTCTCGACAACGGCATCGATCTGGAAGAAATTGAGAGAATCAACCGATCCGCTCATGCCGTTGTCCTTGGCAGCCCTCTTGAGGGTTTTCTCAGGCAGATCCGGCGTCTGGATGTTCGTGAAACTCAGCTGGAGACCACAATCAAAGATATGAGTTTCGCCCATCTTCAGTAGATCAGGCGCCGTTTCATCACGCTTTCCCACGTCTCCTCCTCCGAAATCAGGGCAGGGGTACTTGCCCTCTGGTTGTTCGATCGCGAATGCTTACATGATCATGGCTCCACTTGCCGGTGGAGCCGTGGGTACTTCGCCAGCACGCGAAGCGCCCCCCTGGCCAACAGCGCTGGGGAATCCTGGAGATCGAGCCGCCGCCTCCGCGCAGCTGATCGACGAACGCAGCGCCTGGCGGCAAGTGCGCCCCCAAGGCGTTTCGGCGACTGCAGCCGGGCGCGCCAGCGGAGACGATGCAGCCACTGGCGCAGGGCAGGGCCCGCGACACCGGGAACGGCCTTGGCATTCGTGTCACCGCCCGTCGCGTTCCGGTCTCAGGGCGGTCAGCACGGGAATGTGTGCTGAGCCCCGCGCATGTGGGCCACGGTGTAATCCCACTGGCGCCCCAGTGATCGGTGCGAGGACACCTGTCCTAGGGTCTCGCCGAACTCGCCGTTCTCGGCTTCCTTTGAGGTGAGTTGTCACGTGCCTGGGCGTGGGACTGCCCACGCGGATGTCGTCGTAGCCGCGGGTGCCGGCACAGCCTCCGTCGCCGTCGGCCACCACGCTGTCGGTGAGGACGAATTTCCCTTCAGCATGAAGGTTCCAGGAGCGTCGGACCCGCTGACCGTGGTGATGACCCGCGCTGCGCCGACGAGGCCCGCGCCCACGACGAGCCCGAGCAGGGCAGCGGTGAGCGGCCGGATGCGGTTCCACGCCTTCGGCGGCTGAGGCGGCGGCGCGCCCCAGCCCCGCTGCGGGCCGCCCCATGGCTGAGGCTGCCCGGGCTGTTGCGGGCCGTTCCAGCCGGGCTGGTGGGGCTGCCGCGGGTACTGGTTGCGCATGGTTTCCTCTGGGACGCACCTGTGCTTTGCGGGTGTGTGACTCGTGAAAGGGATGTGTGGTTG
>NZ_PQSU01000035.1 GCF_002920615.1 Streptomyces sp. Ru62 | reverse complement strand
CCCCCGGCCGCCCACCCCCAGCCCCACCCACTCACCTCAAGATCAATTCCGCCCCCCACCCCCTCCGAGAGAGGGCCGGGGGGTGTGGGGGGCAGCGCCCCCCGCATCACCACCGACGGCGGCCACCCGGCCGGACCCGATACGCCTCCACCCTGTTGTGCCGAAACAACGGAGTGAGGGCGCGGGACGGGATGTTGTTGGGTCGACACAACAGTCCCGGTCAGCGGCTGTGCTCCTCGCGCCATTCCTTCATCGCCTTGGACATCGTGGAGGGTGCGACACCGACCAGGGCCGCGAACTTCGCCTGGGAGGGCGGCGGCTGCTGGGTCTCCTTGGCACGGAGGAAGTCCTCCGCGAGTCGCCGGCGCCCGGCGCGGTCTTCGGTGTACCGCTCTCCGGGCCGTTCGTACCTCTCCTCCACCATGGGCCCAGCGACGCCTTCGCGGTATCCGTTCGCGCCGTTCACGGTCGGCCCGGCCGCGTACGCGGAGGCGTTCGCGGCGAACGCCGCGACGTTCGCGCCCACCAGTTCGCGGTCGTCAGCAGCGGCGGCCCCGGCCGAGCTGTACGGGGCGGGCACGGTGCTCTTCACGACCGTCCGCGAGGGTGCGGCCGCGGGTACCACTGTCCGTTCGCGGTGCGAATCGCGCAGGTCAGCACCCATCTCGGGTGTCGGTTCGACGCCCGCGAACGGCGGGTGTTCGCTCGTCGTTTCCCAGGCCGTCCGTGCTGTCTCCATGTCGATGAGATGACCGTTCGCGCTGTCCGGGCTAGTCGACATGTCGTTCGCGGGTGCCGGTCCCCCGGCGTGCACGACTCCGTTCGCGGTGTTCGCGGCACCCTCGGTGAGGGTCGGGCGTTCACGGTCGCTCGGGTCGCTGTTCGCGGCGTTCACGCGGTCAGCGTTCGCGGGGGGCAGCGCGGTGTTCGCGATCAGCTGGGCGGGGATCGGCAGGCCCCGGCCGGCGTCGCGCATGGCGCGCAGCTCGACCGGGCGGGCCTTCTTCTTCCACTTCGCGCCGTACTTCTCGCGCAGCTCGTCGCGCAGGGTGAGCCGGTCGCGTTCCAGATCGAGCGCTTCGGCGCGTGTGTAGACGTCCCACAGTCGCATGCGTCGCCACACGCCGAAGGTCGGGAGGGGGGCGAGGATCCAGCGGGCGATGCCAAGCGGTTCGAACTGGCGGCCGTCGGCGATGCGGGCCCGGCGGGCGATGGCCCGGCGCAGGGCCTCGGTGATGACCACGACCAGTCCGGGCATCGTGGCGTGCGCGGCGGCTTCGACGTAGTCCATCCACCCGGCGGAGCCGTCCGCCGGCCAGCCGCTGGAGGCGTTGAAGACGACCGTGGCCACGGTGAGCACCCAGGCGAACCAGCGCAGGACCGGGGCCGGGGTGCGGATCGCGCACAGGAACAGGTCGGCGGCGATCAGGCCGATGATGCCGACGTCGATGCCGACGGGGAAGACGTAGGCGAACCAGCCCCAGCCCCAGCCGAGCGCGAGGTCGCGCACGGAGCGGTAGGAGCCGGTGAACCCGATGACCGCGAGGGCGAGTGCGTTGACCGCGACGACGACGGCGGAGGCGAGCAGGCCGCCGCGGATGGGGACCAGGACGTCGCCATCGGCGGCGGTGCGGCTGGCGGATATCGGCGGTCGTCGCTCAGCGCCGGGCACCGCGTGCGTGGTCACGGCGGGACACTCTCCTCGTTCTCGTGGGCAAGGGCGATCAGCACGGTACGCCGAAGTCTGTGATTGGTGATGCCTCTGGAGCCTGCGAGCACAACAACGCCCCCGCCGGCGGGCCGGCGGGGGCGTCGTTAGAGAGGGAGGCGGCCGGTCACCCGACCCAGACGATGTCCAGCACATACAGGTGTGTGCGCGGCTCGTTGACGAAGTAGACGACCGTCAGCGGGCCGACATCGGCGCGGCGCAGGCTCTGCCCCTCGGAGTCGGTAGGGTCCCACTGAGGCCAGCCCCACGGCTGGCGAGAAGCGATGTCGAGCACATCGCGCACCATCTCCCGCACCTCCGGCCGAAGCTGGGCGAGCACGGCGGAGGCGTTCGGGGAGAGACGGGCGGGCCAGGCCGAGGTCATCCGCGGGCCCCGATGACGTCCTCCAGGGGGACGCCGTCGGAGGTGTCCATGCCGCCCGCGAGGAACGCGGCGACCGCCGGGGCGGTGTCCAGGCGGCCGCTCCACTCCCGGATCGTCTCGTGCAGCGGGGTCAGGTCGAACGTCTGCCGGGCCGTCTCCAGGGCGTGCCCCCAGTCGCGTTCGAACGCGGGCAGCCACTGCGCGGCGCGCTGGTGCCGGCTGATGCGTTCGCGCAGCTTCGCGGCGGCCGCCGGGGACGGCGGCGGTGCGGGCTGGTGGACGGGCTGAGCGGTCATCACGGTCCCTCCGGTGTCAGAGTTCGAGTGTGGCGGGCAGCGGCGATGGAGTCGAGAACGGCGGCGCAGGCCTCGGCGAACAGGGTGGTGAACGGCTCGGCATGTCGGCCATGCCGGTCTCCTTCCTGGGATCAGCTGGTGCTGCCAGGCTGTCCGACGGCGGTCCAGGCGGCGTACTCCTGACGGACGTACGGGCGCTGGCTGACGTCGAACTCACTCGACCGGGGGGCGTGCGGTCCGGCGGTCATCGCCGGGTGCTGGTGGTCGAACTGGGCGAGTTGGTAGGCGGCCCGGGCGGCGGCGCCACGGGCGCCGGGACCCGGATCGTCCATGGCCATGCGGTCCATGAGTGCGGCACGGCGCAGCAGGTAGACGCGCTCGGCGACCGTGTCATCAGCCGTGGGCGGTTCGGTGACCATCCCGGCGCGGCGGCCGTCGCGTACGGCGCCTAGCTCCAGGACCGCGTGCATTTCGCGCCGCAGTTCCGGGGCCCCCGCGTACGCCTCGGCCGGGGTCGGGGCGTCGAAGCCCTCACCGGTGTCTGGGTTGAGTGCCATGCTCACCGTGCTCCTCCGGTGATCGACGGGCTGTCGGGCGCGGTCAGTTGCGGGCGGGTGGGAGGCGGTGCGGAGGGCCCGGTTTCGCGGGCGACGATGGCAGCGGCTCGCAGGAGGTTGAGTACGTCGGTCAGGGTCCGGTCGCGGTGCTCGCTCCAGATCTCGTAGTCGACGTACGGGGCGCCGGTGTGAGCCCGCAGCAGCGTCTCCATGACCGTGCGGGCCACCCACTGGGTGTCGGCGTCGCCCATGCCGTCCTGGGCGGTGCTGTGCAGGGCGTCGCGCAGGTGGCGGCCGGAGAACGGGGCGTGTACCTGCGGGTCCCAGTTTTCGCGTTCCATCAGCCGGGCGGCCGCCTCCAGGTGTTGGGCGACCTGTTCGCCGGTCAGCCGGGTGCCGCTGAGGCCGTACCAGGTCCTGGGCTCGTGCAGCTGATCAAAGCTCTGCCGGGTCATGCGCTCACCGCCTTCTGCGCGGTGGTGCCGGCGCCGCAGCGGTCGCAGCGGACGGCGTCCTCGGGGAAGTCGTCGTCGTAGACGGCGAGCAGGTCCATGGGCGTGCGCACTTCCACCCAGGCCGGGCCCGGGCAGCCGCCCAGGCAGGGCACCTGTGCCTCGAACCCCCAGGCCAGCGGGTCGGGATACCAGGTGCGATAGGCGAGGGTGATCTCGTCGCCGCCGACCACGATGGCACCGATCGGGTCGTGGTTCGGGCGCAGCTGAGTCCAGGTGAAGGCGGCCGCCATGTCCTCGCCGAAGAAGCGGCGGGCCAGCACCCGGCGGGCGCGTTCGGTGTGGTCGCCGTCGTCCTGGTGCTCGGCGTGGATGCGGTCGACGGCCCGCTGGAGCAGCAGGCGGAGCCGCAGCAGCGCGTCGTCGGCGACGACGTGGTCGAAGCCTTCGTTGCGCAGGGCCGGGCGGGCGGCGGCGATCTGCTCGTACTGCCGTCGGACGACGCTGTCGGGTACACGCCGGTTGGCGGGGCGGCGCGAGTTGCGGGCCAGGCAGGCGTCCAGCGGGGAGGTCATCACCACTGCCACGGCGGGCAGGTCGTAGGCGTGGGCCGCGTCGACCAGGCGCCGACGCACGTCCGCCCGCGAGTTGGTGGCGTCGATCACGCAGGTCAGCCCACGGGCCACGCGAGCCTCCAGCACCGTGTCCAGCAGGAACACCGCGTCTTCGGTGGCCTCCTGGTCACCCTCGTCGCCGGAGACCAGCGACCGGTAGAAGTCGAGTTCCAGGCGGTAGTCGGCGGGCCAGGTGCGGGCCAGCGTGCTCTTACCCGAGCCGCTCGCGCCGATGAGGACGATCACGGACGGTTCGGGGATGGTGTCGGTCATTGCCGAGTGCTCCTGAGTCTGTGTGAAGGGTTCGGGGCCCGGGGCGGCCGGCTGGTTCCTTGGCCGGGATGGCGGCCGCCCCGGGGTGGTGCGGGGGTGCTGGCCGGTCAGCTGACAGCGGCCAGCTGCGGGGCGCGCTGGCTCTGCCGCCAGGCGTCCAGGACCTTCTTCGGGATCTGGCCCCGGTCCGGCACCTCGTGGCCGTTCGCGCGGGCCCACGCCCGGACGGTGCCGGGCTCGTAGTCCCGCGCCTGCCGCTTGCGCTTGGCGCCGGCGGGCTGGGGCTGGAGCGTGTTCCTGCGGGCGCGCAGCACGGCGAGGCGTTCCTCCAGCTGGCTCTCCTCGCTGGAGATCTTCTCCAGCTCGGCGTCGATGGTGCGCCGCTCGCGCAGCGCGGTGAGGACGGCGGCCGCCTGCTCGCCGTCGGTGCGGACCGTGGTGTCCTCGTGGGCGGCGGCCCACGCGAGCAGCGCGGCGACCTCGGGCAGGGCCTCGGTGATCGGCTCCGGGGCCGGGGCCGGGTCGGGCCGCCCGTCGTCGCTCTGCTCCGTGCTGGCGATGATCTCGGCGACCTCGTCCCTGGGGACGCTCAGCTCGGCGGAGATCTGGTCGGAGCTGTAGCCGTTTTGGTGCATGGACCGGACTACCGCGTCGTAGGCGTTCACCTGGGTGTTCTCCTTGCTGCGGGGATGGATTCGACGGGGTGGAAGCTGGGGGGCGGGCGGCCGGACCACGTCCGGCTGCACCTCGTTCAGGAGGCTCCGGAGCGCGGCGATGGTCATGCCGCGAGGCGTGTGCGCTGCGGGAGGGAGCGCAGGGCGGCGAGCGCCGGGGCCAGCAGCAGGCGGCGGCCGCGGCGGGTGCGGCCCTTGACCTGGTACATGGCCTGGTCGGCTGCCTTGAGCGCGGCCGACAGGGACGGCTCGGAGAGGGCGGCGAGCCGGGCGGCACCGATGGAGGCGCCGACGGTCAGCGTCACACCCTGGTGTTCGACGGGCTGACGCAGCAGCTCGGCGAGGTCGGCGAGCCGGTCGTCCAGACGGGCGTCGTCGTCGACGATCGCGACGAACTCGTCGCCCCCGAGCCGTCCGGCCACCCCGTGGGTGCCGCACCAGGCGGTCAGCCGCTCGCCCGCGGCCTTCAGGACGGCGTCGCCGGCCGGGTGGCCGTGCAGGTCGTTGACCGGCTTGAAGCCGTCCAGGTCCGCGAGGAGGACCGCAGCCCGCGGGCGGCGGGCGATGATCCGCTCCGCCCGGCGGGTCCAGCCGTCGCGGGTCCACAGCCCGGTCAGCGGATCGTGGCGGGAGCGGTCCAGGCGCCGGTAGAGGCGGCTGACGTGCAGCGCCCATCCGCCGGCCAGGGCGAGTGCGGCGAGGGCCAGGCTGACGTTCACCGGGTTCGTCATGCCGCCCGCCTCATCGCGTTGCGGCGCGCGGCGTTGCGTTCGGTGCGGGTCGTGCCGCCCCAGACGCCCTCACCGGCCAGGTGCGGGTTGGCCAGGGCCCACGACAGGCAGTCGGCCATGATGGGGCAGGTGCGGCAGAAGGCCTTGGCCGGACCGGCGTTCACGCCCTGCTCGGGGAACCAGAAGTCCGGGTCCTGAAGACACGGCTCGTCGCCGGTGATCTCCGGGTACGGCACCGACGGGTCGGCCAGCGGAATCGCGATGATCGGAGTCGGGTTTCCGTTCGTCTTCTGAGCCATGATGGGCAGTGCCCTTTCCTCTGTAGGGGTTCGGGTGGCCCGGGGCGGGCGCATTGCTTGGTCGTGGTGCCGCCCGCCCCGGGGCGGATCTACAGAACGTCGTCGTGCCAGACGACCCTTATGGCGCCGACGTCGGCGACCGCACCGGCGCGGTGCCGGATCGCGGTCTCGGTGTCGACGTCCTCGCGAACCTTCTCGACCACGTCGCCGCGGCAGGGGAAGGCCGACGCCGGATACGTGAACCACTGGACGCCGGTCCGGGGCTGCTCGCCCGGGGTGCGGGTCGGGATCTCAACCGCCCAATGCGCCATGAGGTTCACCTCCTTTTCTGCGTTCCTGCGGAGACCGGGGCTGTCCCGGCTCCCCTTGCCGCCCCGCTCCCCGGGCCGGGCGACGCGGGCAGCTGTCAGCGCGGGTCGGACGTGGTGCCGCCGGCGGCGGGCACCCGGCTGATGACGGACTCCAGGACCTGCCACACCCGGATCCCGGCGGCGGCGCCGTACTCGGGGGCGGCGAGGGTGATCCGCACGGAGCGGAAGACGTCGTCCAGGGCGCCGGAGCCGATGCCCGGCCACATGCCGCGTAGCTCGGCGCCGTTGAGGTAGCCGCCGAAGGCGGTGTGGGGCTTCCCGTCGCGCAGGGTGACGACGATGCCCCGCTCGCCGGTGTCGAGCGTGCCGGCGACCTCGACGTCGATGCCCGCCTCGTAGGCGGCGTCGACCAGGTCGCGCAGCAGATTGCGGTCGCGGACGAAGCCCTCGACGGCGGCCTTCTGCTTCCGGATCAGCCCGTCGAACCCCATCTCGGGGTGGATTCCGGGCTGGGAGGCGATGGTGACGTACCCGGCGCGGTTGGCGGCCGCGAGGGTCGGGATCAGCTCGCGGGTCTCCTCGTCGGGCCCGTAGCCCGGCGCGTACCCGGGCCAGGAGGTGATTTCACCCTCAAGCCACAGGGCCATCAGGTCACCGAGGTCGGCGAGGGTTTCGGCGGTCTTCCACCGACGGTCCAAGGGGCGCTTCAGCATGCGTTCCAGTAAGGGCAGTCGGACCTTCACGGAGTTCTCCTGTCGCGGCGTGGCGGGGGACTGGGGGGTCAGCGGGCGAAGCATGCGAACAAGACGATGGCCAGGCCGATGAGACCGGGGATCAAGAAGCTGAGGATTTCCCACGTGCTCTCGCGCATAGCGGTTGTTCCTTCGTGAGTCGGGTGGGGTGGTGTTGGGGATAGTCAGGCGGTGCGGCGCTCGTCGTCGGTGTCGGCGTCCTTGACGACGTGCAGGGGCGGGAGCTGGCCGGTGGCGCGGAGCATGGCGATCGGGTCGAGCGGGCCGTCGGCGAGGGCGGCGCGGTGCGCGCGGGCCTCTTCGATGGCGGCGGCGGCCGCGGACTGCTCGCGGGCGACCTCGATCTGCGCGTTCGCCTCGATCTTGGCGATGGTGATGTCCGCGCTGCGGTCCAGGTTGAGCGCGGCCATCTCGTTGGCGTGTGCGGTGGCCGCGCGGCGGTCGTCGCGGCGGGAGCGGGCGATCAGGACGCAGGAGGCGATGACGGCGACGATCCAGATGATCAGGGCCGGGGTGATCGGGTCGGCGTAGACGCCGACGGACAGGGCGCCGAAGGTCAGCGCCATCGACGAGAAGACGGCGCTGACCGTCTCCTCGTCGTTCTTGGCGGCGAAGTAGCCGGAGGCGGCACCGAACGCGAGCATGAGCCCGGCGGCGCCGGGGCTGTGCTCGGCGCCCTGTGCGTTCCAGATCCGGGCCAGGGCCAGCAGCGTGCCGGCGGCCGCGGTGGTGCCCACGTAGGCGCGGTGCTCGCTCAGGAAGTCGATGGGGGTCTTCGGGGCGGGCATCTGGCCGGGGGCCGGGGTCTGCTCGGGCATCGGGGGCTCCTCGCGGGGGTGGGTCAGTCGGTCGAGTCGGAGGCGGCGGCCTCGGCCCGGGCCGCGGCCTGGGCCCGGTGCTCGATCAGCTGGCGGCGGACGTACTCGCGCTTGTAGTCGATGGCCTCGCAGGCCTCGGCCTGCTTGACCTCGCCGCTGTCGATCGCGGCGGCAACGTCCGCCCAGAAGTCGAAATCGGCGTCGGCCTTGCGCTTGTCACGGGTGGCCTTCGCAGCCGCCAGGCGCTGCTGGACCTGCTGCACACGCTGGGCTTCGGCGGCCTTCTCGGCGTCGGACTTGGGCATTTCGTCAGCTCCTTCGGGATGGGGGAGGATGGGTTCTCCTCCTGCTCCGCTCTGGAGCGGGTTCGGGGCCC
Source organism: Streptomyces sp. Ru62 (assembly GCF_002920615.1). Taxonomy (GTDB): domain Bacteria; phylum Actinomycetota; class Actinomycetes; order Streptomycetales; family Streptomycetaceae; genus Streptomyces. The sequence continues at coordinate 83,058 of NZ_PQSU01000035.1, read as the reverse complement.
GGGGCGGCCGGCTGATTCCTTGGCCGGGATGGCGGCCGCCCCGGGGCGAAGTCAGGCGCTCTCGCCGTACTTCTCGCCGAAGTGGCAGGCCGCCTCGCGCACGCTGAGCGCGGCGTTGTAGGCGGCGGAGGCCTCGTCCTCCTCGCCGTTGTCGTCGTAGGAGTCGCCGATCGCGCCGAGCAGCTGCTCGACGGCGGGCAGCACCTTGCTGCACTGGACGTTGAGGCGCACGTCGTCGTAGCTGGCGCCGGTGCGTACGTCGCGGGCGATCTGCTTGATGTCCTTGGCGATCTTCCACAGGTCGTCGCCGTCGCGGGCGTCGGGGTCGATCCAGTCGGCGACGTCGTACGCGAAGGCCTTGATCAGCAGGGCGGTGCCCCACGTGGCCAGGATCAGCAGCGTCGCCATGTTGACGGTGATGTTCAGGACCGGGGCGAACTCGGTGATGTCGTTGGCCATCCAGGCGAGGGCACCGGCGCCGGCGACGCCGACGGCGACGGTCGAGATGTGGTCGCCCACCAGACGCAGGACGTGGGTGGTGTGGCGCCGGGCCCGCAGGGCGAGGCCGTGGCCGTCGGCGGAGTTGAGGTGCGTCACGGTCATGAGCCGGGATTCCCTTCCCGTCGGTGCGCGGCTCCCGGTCGGGCGCCGCACTCTTAGAATGCCTACTTTTTGTGGGCCTGTCTAGCGTGTGCCTACTTTTAGTAGGCGCATTTTTGTTTCCGCTGGTCAGGCGACCTGGGAGACCGGGACGGCGGGGGCGGGGATCGTGGCGTGGGCGGCGGCCGCAAGGCGGGCGACCAGTTCGTGCGCGGTCTCGCCCGCCTCCCGCAGTGCCTCGACCAGGTCGGCGTCGCCCAGCGCCGTGGCGCTGGTGGTCAGGGCGTCCAGGTAGACGGCCGCGTCGTAGATGTCGCCGCGCAGGTCGATCAGGCCGGGCTGGTAGGCGGGGGCGCTGGTCAGGCTCGCCGCGCCGGCCAGGTGCCCCGGCATGTTGTCGTCGCGCAGCTGCTCGACCTGCTGGTCGAGCGCCGCGGCGAGTTCCTCGGTGCTCTCGTGCGCCCAGGTCTTGCCCCTCAGGCGGGCGGCCAGGGCGGTGAGCTTGGAGGGGACGTTCACGGTGGCTCCTTCGTCGTCGGGGAATCCGGCCGGGTCGACCGGGCGTTCCCGCCGAATCCCGAACTGCGGAACTGCCGGAGTTACAGATTCGGGAACCAGCGCGAGCGCCGGGGCGGGTCATTTGGTGGTGCTGGTGCGGCGTTCGTCCTTGCCCTGGCGGGCGCGCTCGGCGCGGCGCTCGGCGGCCGCCAGGGCGGCCGCGGCCGGTCCGCCGCACTCGACGCAGGGAACGGAGATCCCGGGGGCGGTGATCCGGCCGGTGTCCTCGCAGACCAGGCACTTCGGTCCCTTCTCGGGGGCCTGGACGCCGTAGGCCTTGCGGTAGGCGGAGACCGGCGGGGTCTTCGGGGGCTTCGGCTCCGTCGGGCGCCGGCGGGCGGCCTTGGCCGGATCGACGCCTCCGGCCTGCATGGTCCAGGCCGTCCGCAGCAAGGCGGCGACCGGGCGCATGGCCTCGTTGCGCACCCGCTTGCCGACCTTCTTCTTGACCTTGCGGATCTCGCGGCGGACTTTCGCCTTCGCCTTGCGCCGGCCGTACTTGGCGACCTCGACCGCGCCCTCGCGGATCTCCTTGACGTAGTCGATCGGCGGGGGCGGTTCCTCGCCGAACCCGGCCTCGATCAGCCACAGCCAGTCGATCTCCTGCTGCCCGGCGCGGTAGCGGCAGTACGCCATCCACTGCGAGACGTCGACGCGAGGCTCGACCCAGGTGTGCCCGACCGGGCAAGCGGCCTCCACCACGACGTCCGTGCCGGTCTTGAAGGCCAGCCGCAGGCCGGTGTCCGCCTCGCACACCGGGCAGGCGATCACGGTCGGAACCCACACCCGGCGCCACGTGTGCTCGGGGTCCTCGACGACGTAGCGGAAGCGGCGCTCGAAGAACAGGTAGTGATCACCGGTGTCGGGGCTGAGGGCCCTCCACGGGCTGATCGGCATCGGATCTCCTCCGGGGGAACATTCGTGATCTTTCGGACGTAACAACGGCGGAACTGGGGGAAACGTGCAGGTCAGGGCCCTGGAACAGGTCCGGAACAGGGTCCGGGAGGGGGAACATGTTCCGGCCCGGGGCCGGGGGTTCCGGCCCTGTTCCGGGCCGGTTCCCCCTCGCTGACCTGCATGTTTCCCGGTGTTCCGGAAGCGGGTCAGGCCTCGTCGCCCTCGCCGATGAGCGCCTTGAGGTCGCGCAGGCGGTAGCCCTTGACCGTCTTGGAGGCGCCCTTGGGCCGGTACGACTCCTTGGTCCACTTCTGGCCGCGCGGCGCCAGGACCTTGTCGAGCACCAGGGCCAGGACCGCGCCCTTGGTCATCGGCTCGCCACCCTCGGGGACGAAGCGGTCCAGGTCCCACGACGTCGGGTCGAACTGGTGGAGCTGGTCGAACAGCTCGTCCTCCGTCAGGCCGCTCGGGTTACCGAGGTCCCGGTAGATCGTGCGGATCGTGCGCAGCAGGACCGGGACCGGCTCCTCCTCGACCTCGTCCTCGTCCCACGGGTCGCCGCCGCCGGGGTTCGGCAGCACGACGCCGGGGACGAACGCCGCCGACTCGGCGTCCAGCTCGCACATCCCGGCCGCGGCCCGCTCGGCGGCCCGGCGGTCGGCCTCCTCGTCGCTGGTGATGCAGGCCCGGTAGGGGATCGGCTCGCAGTAGTCGCCGCCAGCCATCACGTACGCCACGGACGCGTCGTTGACGGCGTCGCCCATCGCGGGCAGCAGCCGGTCCGGCCGCCAGCCCTGGGCCATCGCGCCGCCGCCGGCGATCTGCACGATGTCGTCCTTGTCGCAGGCGCACATCACCTGGACCGGGAGTTCGGCCAGCCACATGTTCGCGCCCACCCGGTCGCGGGTGACGCCCTGGGAGGCGATCTCCACGCCCACGTCGGACTTCAGGGAGGTGAGGTTGATCTGCTTGACCAGCTCGTCCAGGCGGAGCGGCTTCTCCTCGCCCTCCTCGGGCTCGGGAAACGTCTCGCTCTTGGCCGCCATGACCAAGGCCGGGAATTCGTCGATAACGACGGTGATTCCGGGCCGCTCCGGGCTGGCCTCCCAGTTCAGGCCCATTCCGAGCCGGTCGAACAGCTTGGGGCGACCCATTCCGATTGCCAGGGCCCATTCGAGAACGACCCGGGCCTCCTTCGGCGTCCGGGCGACCGCGGACATGCACTTGCGGTACGGGCCGAAGCCCGAACCGTACGATCCGAGGTCGATGCCCACGATGATGCGGTCGCTGGTGGCGGTGAGCGCGTCCAGGCGGGCCCGCAGCATCGTCGACTTGCCCGAGCGGGACTTGCCGATGTAGGCGGCGCTGGTCCGCTTGCCCGGAAGGGCCAGGGGGCGGCCGGACATGTCGGCGCCGAACTGCGCCTTGTGCAATTCGTGAGTGGTGACCGACTTCGGCTTCCGGTAGGGGAGTTCCGGAACTGCCTTCCACGGGTCGTCACCCGGAATGCGCAGCACGCATTCGTTGCGGGCCTGCGCGGACTGCTGCAGCAGCGCCGAATTCGTGCGCACGCCCGGCAGGCACGCCTCCAGCAGGTCCAGGTTCGCCGACAGCTTCTCCGGGGTCTGGTTCTTGAGCACGACCACGATCTCAAAGCCCCAGTTGCGCGGGCGGATCTGCAAGGAGTGGACGGCGACACCGATCTCCTTGGTCAGCGCCTCGTGCAGCATCGCCTCGAACGCCCGCGGCGTCATGCCCATCTCGAACCGGTCCGGCAGACCAGCCTCGGTGCGCTCCAGCTCCTCCAGCTCCTCCGGCGACATGTCCGGCTGGCGGCCGACCCGGGCCAGGACGGCGAGGTTGACCAGCACGCCCGCGCCCAGACCGAGCAGGCCGTCCATGAACACGAACCCGGCGGCGTCGATCCCGGCCATCGGCAGGTAGGCGGCGGAGGCGCGCTGGAGGAACTTGCTGCGGGCCCTGGAGACTGCCGCCGTGGCCTGGACCAGGGCCATCGACGACTCCTGCTGCGCGATGTCGGCGGCCTTCTTCTTCGCGTCCCGCTGGAGCAGCGCGAACTGGGCCCGGCGGGCCGCCCGCTCCGCCTCCCGCGCGAGCATCTCTGCGCGGCGCTTCGCGGCGTCGGCGTTCTGCCCCTCGACCCCGCGCACCCAGCGGTGCAGGCGCACGCCGCCGCGGATGGTGGTGGGCACGATGCCGCGCGGCGTCCGCTGCCGCGCCGCCCACCGGCGGACCCGGCGCCGGGCCTGGCGCTGGACGTACGCGCGGCGAGCCGTGCGGCCCTCCGGGGTGCGAAGCGCCGGGCTGATCCACGGCGCATCACCCTCGGGGTCCTCCCCCAGCTCCCACTCGGCGGCGGTGAACACCGTCCCCTCGACCGGCGCGGGCGGCTCGGTCTTGGTCATGTCGACACGGGCCGCCGGCGCGGGCGCGGGGGCCTCGGGCGCCGGGGTGTCAGAGACCTCGGGCGTGGTGTCGGCGAAGGGCAGTCGGATCACCTTCGCGACCGCCTCGCCGCGGCCGGTCTCCGCCGTCCGCTCGTCGGTCTCGTTCATGCTGGTCTCGCCTCCTCATCTGGGGTGGTGGCGAGACGGGGACGGCCATCGCTTGGTCGGTGAGGGACCGGCCCCGTCTCGCTCAGTTCAGTTGGTCCAGACTCCGGGAGTCCGTGACTCCGGGACTCGCGCACTTACAGACTTCGCGGGAAGTGGATGTCAGCTGGTCGCGGCCAGCTCCAGCACCGGATCACCCTTGTGCTTGCGCTCGGCTTCCCTGATCCGCTGACGGCACCAGGTCTCCCCGCGCACCACCCGCATCTCCTCTGGCACCTCCTTCGCGAAGTACCGCTGGACGTCCTTCCAGCCCGTGTCCTCGCCCGCGCGCAGCCGCGCGAGGACCCATTCGCGAGCCGCCGTCTTCTCGGCTTCGGCCTGCTCCGGAGTGGCCGCGCGAGCGGTCTCCGCAGCGAGCGCACGGGCCACGCGGGACTGCTTCGAGCGGCCCTCGTCAGAGCCCTTCTGACGGCCCCGCACAGAGGGGGGGTTGTTGGGCTTGACCTGCTCGTTCGCGGCGCGCGTACGGGCCGCGCGCGGGCCTTGCAGCGGCCCCTCAGCAGTGACCTCGGGACCCTTTTTGATCTTCGCGGCGGACACCTGCGTACGGTCCGCGCGCAGAGCGTTCGCGGGGTCCGCGAGGATCCTCCCGATGGCCTTCGGGTCGATCACCCAGCCCTCGTCGGCGGGCACCTCGCGCACCGGCTCGACGGGCGCGTCGAACATCGCGAGCGACGCCGTGGGCCTCAGCTCGTCGTACTGCTCCACAAGCCCGGCGACCTTGCCCGAACGCTTCCCGAACCGCTTGAGGATGCTCCTCTTCACGCCCGGCTCGGCGCCATGCTCCTGGCGCCACGCACGGTCCCAGGCGTCCGCCTCCGACAGGGGCGGGATCGTCGCGGTGCGCAGCCACATGGCCCGCCAGGTGACGCGCGGGTGAGTGATCCGCCGCAGCAGCGCGATCCGGATCTCCTCCGCGGTGCGGCCGCCGGCCGCGTGGCTCTGGGAGTGCATGTAGATCTCCCAGACCGCCACGCCGAACAGGCTGGACGCGGCGAACACGACTGCGAGCTGCGGCTTGTCCGCGTGGTGCCAGGCGTTCAGCGCGGCCGCGACCGAGGCGAAGAACCACTGCATCACCGTGTAGAGGCCCGCGGGCTTGTTGTTGGCGACCGCCCACTTGCGCAACCATGCCATTGCCCACGTCGAGCCCTCGATGAAGAGGGGCACCAGCAGCGCCAGCGCCCAGATCACACCGAGGCCGACCACTGCCGAGAACTGCCCGGGGAAGGCGAAGCCGATGGTGGTGACGACCACGGTCATCACCCACGGCAGCGGCTGACCGACCGCAGCGGCGAGCCGCTCGTTGCGGGCCTTACGGGCGGCGGCCCTCTTCTCCCGGCGCTTGGCCTTTTCTTCCAGCTTCTTCGTCTTCGCCGCCTGCTTGCGCAGACGCGTGCGCTCGACGGCCTTGTCGCGCTCCTCGGCGATCTGGATGTCCGTCAGGGCGTTGGTGCGCCGCCCCTCCGCCTCGGCCTGGGTGGCCGCCGCGCGGGCCGCGACCTTGTCCAGCTGACGGCGGCCCTCGTAGGTCGTCGTCTCCATCAGCGAGTCCTTTCCTGGCCGTGCCCCTGGCGGGCCCGGGTGACGCGGGTGATCGGGTCGGTGACGTGCAGGGAGGTCAGGACCTCCCAGGAGTCGAAGTCAGCGGCGGTCCAGTCCGTCATGTCCGGGGACTGCGCGGCGGTCTCGGCCTGGCGGCCGCGCGGCGGGGTGGTCACGGTCTTCACGCCGCCTCCCTGTCCCGGTAGCCGCCCGCCACCGTGCGGATGGCGGGAGAGGCGAGCGCGCCCGGCGGGGTGAGGACGGCGTCCAGGGCGATGACCACCAGCGCGATCAGCACCATGCCGACGCGGGCCATGACGCCCAGCTCGATCCCGAACAGCCAGGCGCCGCCGGCCAGCGCGGCGAACAGCCGCACCCGGCCCAGCATCACGGGCAGCAGGGAGAACAGGACGGTCAAGCGGGGGTTGGAGGTCGTGAAGTTCATGCGGCCCGACCACCCTTCGCAGCGCTCAGGACGGCGGTGCCGCGCCGCGGCAGCGGCACCACGTTCGCCGGCGGGCGGACGCCCAGCACGCGGCGCAGGTGCTCGATGTTCTCGCGGTCGATGGCGCTGTCCGGGTCGCTGGTGTCCATCAGGAACTCCAGGAAGTCGGACCGCAGCTCGGGGGACGCGGCGCGGAGGGCGGCGAAGTCGACGCCGAAACCCATCGCGGCCTCGATGTACTCGCTCTCGCTGCCGACGATGCGGCCTGCGACGATGGTCCTCATAGGGTCGTGCCTCTCTACTCGGTCGGCCCTTGCGCGGGCTCTCCGGCTTGGCTTCCAGGCGGCCGGAGAGCCCGTTTTTGGCATGGCGGTGCCCTGGGGCAGGGCGCACGGGTTCTTCGCCCCCTTCTCCCACTCAGATGACTAGTTAAGAGGCGGGGCGCTTCGATTAACCCACTGGACTTGGCGACTGTCAACCTGTCTAGTTATTCGGCGCGCTGTACCTGCTCTGAACAGGTATTTTTAAGCCTAGAGACGAATTGAGGGTGCCTCGACTACCGGAAGACAACTAGACATGTCATGCTGTCAGCGTCGATCTAGAACCACACCGGAAGCGAGGGCCAGACAGCCGTGACCAAGAAAGAGCCCGGAAAGGTGCAGCGGATCGCCGCGAGCATCCAGGGCAAGATCGAGCGGGGCGTCTACCCGCCCGGGTCACTGCTGCCGAGCGTCCCCGAACTGCAAGCGGCTGAGGGCATCGCCTACCAGACCGCACGCGAGGTCTACGGGGTCCTACAGGCGCAGGGACTTGTCTTCTCGCGGCGCGGGAAGGGGACGTACGTCAGCCTCGTGCTGGGCAAGATCCTCCGCGACGGTCCCGGAAGGTACCTCCCCAGCGCCCGATCGGAGGGAGGGGCGGTAGGCGCGTTCGAGGCCGAGATCCGCCGCCTGGGCCTGGTCTCCCAGTCCGTGCCGACGGTGATCGCCCGTGAGCGACCCTCGAAGCCGGTGGCCTCCCTGCTGGGCCTGCACCACGCCACGAAGGCGTTGAAGCGGCAGCGCGTCATGTCGGTCGGTCTGCCGGAGGGCAGCGAGGTGACGGAGGTCATCCAGCTGGCCACCTCTTGGTTCCCGCCTGACGTGGCAGACGAGTGTCCCCAGCTGGAGCAGCAGAACACCGGCGCCGGCGGGAGCAAGAGCAGGCTCGCGGATGCCGGGTACGCGCAGGTCCGACTGCGTGAGGAGATCGAGGTGCGTCCCGCGTCCGCTGAGGAGGCGAGCGCCCTCGGCATCCCTGTCGATCAAACCGTTCTGGAGATCACTCACCAGGGGCTGACGGCAGAGGGGCGTGTGGTGGAGGTCGGCCTCCACGTCATGCCCCGCACGAAGTGGCGGCTCTCCTACGAGTGGGAGATCGGCGCCTAGTCCCACGCTGCGCCTCGGCGCAGTGCCACCAGATCGCACCAATCCCGATAGCAAGGAGCAGACCTTAGATGGCAAGCAACACGATCGGCGTTGACGGCGTGATCACCCGCGACGCACGCAGCCGTTACCGCACCGCCCAGCGGGAGGAGAACGGAGCGCACGGCGCGTACGAGGGTGAGCTGCGCCGCGGGGGCGGCTCTCCGCGCAGCGACGTCACGGTGTCGCGTGGCACCGCCCCGGCCGACGTCGCCGAGCTGCTGGGGGAGCAGGGGGAGGTCGTGATCCGGGCTCGCCGGATGTACAACGGCGACAAGCTCGTCCAGCTGGCCGACACGTTCATCCCCGTCGACGTGGCGCAGGCCGCTGGCATCGAGCAGGTCGACACCGGCGTCGGTGGCATCATCAGCCGCATGCGTGAGGCCGGTTTCGACCAGGGCCAGGAGGCCACCGAGGACGTTCAGCTGCGGCCGTCGACCGCGGCCGAAGCCGAGGCCTTCGGCCTCCAGCCGGGCGAGCCGGTTCTCTCGATCACCCACATCGGCACGACCGGGGAAGGCCGGGTCGTGGAGGTCACCCGCCACACGCTGAGCCCCGGCTGGAAGCTGCGGTACTCCGTCCCCCTGGTCTGATCACAGATGGGCTCCCGCGCCGGCGGGAGCCCATCGCCCGCAAAGGACTCCGCCATGACCGACCGACTCACGAGCAACGAGATCCTCGCCGAGCTGCGGAACGCGCTCGCCGAGGACGGCTGGCTCCCCGCTCTCGCCAAGGGGGCAGGGCCCGGGCCGCTGTCACGAGAGACCTCGTTGTCCGACGTACGAGAGGCCTTGGCTGAGTACGCCCGCACGGCTGCCCTCCCTGCCGCGGTGACGCTCCAGCTGGATCGCGCCGCAGAAGCGGTGGCGGACGTTAGAGACCTTGACGACGAGTCGGCCGCGTACGGAATGCTCGGGACCGCCTTGGCCTACCTCGTCCAGGCGCGACGGGCCTCGGAGGCGCCCACAGCTTCCGCGTGACGGGACTCGAACGGAAACGTCCCCGTCCGGCGAGGGACGCAACTCGCCGGGTGTGTCCCCCGTTGGAGCAACTGAACCAGGGAGGAAGATGAGGCCATGACCTACGAGCAGCCCCCGTAAACGCTTCGACGGCCGCCCCTGAGCCACCAGGAACGGCCGTCCATGAAGTCGACTCGCCGCTTCGCCAAGCTCTTGAGTCGTACGTCGGCGGTATCGCCGGGCACCAGACCACAGGGGCCCGGGTACCGATATCAGAATAGCCAGACCCGGCCGCGCCAAACAGCCACACGTGCGCCGCGTCACCTATCTGGTGATGAACCCACCGTCGTACGGCTCCCCGATACCAGGGGAGACCTCAGCACGATGAGCACCACCGCTCGACCACCCAGCACGATCACTGTGCTGAAGAACGACCTGGCCACTCCGGTCTCGGAGGTGGCCGCATGAGCAGCTTCCATGACGACGCATTCGACGGCTTCGACGAGAACGAGGGCGACGAGCTGGTCGGTGAGGACTGGCCGACGGTGGCCACGCCGGTGCCGGTGTGGGTGCTGCTGTCGGGGTGCTCTCCGCGGGCCTTCAAGATGTACGCGTTCCTGGCAGAGCACATCAACGTCAACCTGCGTGATCCGAGGAAGCGGATCGCCTGCCCGAAGCAGAAGGCGATCGCGGCGATCCTCGGGCTGAAGGACGACCGGAAGGTGGCGCGCTACCGCAAGGAGCTGGAGGCGCTCGGCGCGATCCGGGTGGAGAAGTACCGGTACGCGGGCGGGATGCGCCAGGGCTACAAGTACTTCGTGCGGTACAACCCGCCGGTCGGCTACGACGGCGACATGGTGCTCAAGCAGTTCTACGCCGGGCACCCGGAGTTCCGGTCGGCCGCCAAGTGGGAGGGCCGCATGGAGGCCGCCAAGAAGACGGCGGCGATTCCGGCGCAGGGCTCAGCCCCGGCCGAGGGCGCGGCACCGAAGCCCTCGGCGTCGAAGCCGTCCAGGCGCGGGGCCGGCGGTGAGGTGGCGCTGCCTCCGGACGTACTGAAGGTGCTCGGCGCGTTCCGTCCGGAGCTGCGCGCGGCGATGCGGGAGACGGCGCACACCGATGCGCCGAAGACGTTGGTGACGGCGGTGACGAAGGCCCTCAAGGGCCGGACCGCCGAGCAGCTGGTCGACCGGGTGCGGCGGCGCTGGACGACGCATGGGTACGAGGCGAAGTTCGAGGCGGGCCAGCTGGAGCGTCCGGTGGGCGCGGCGGTGGCCATGCTGCGGCACGGTGAGTGCCCGGACGTCGGCTGCGAGGACGGCACGGTGCTGGAGAGTGGCGAGGCGTGCGTGCTGTGCATCGAGCGCGGCAAGAACCACAAGGCCGACCACGCCGCTGCACGGAAGTCGGCGAAGGAGGCGGCGGCCGCCGATGCCCGCCGCGCCGCCCGCGCCGTGATGTGCCCGTCGTGCGAGCAGGACCGCGGCACCGACGGCAAGGTGTGCCCCGAGTGCGTGACGGGGATGGAGCGCGACGTCGTCGAGGCCGCCGAGAAGGCCGCGCGCGATATCGCCAGGATGGCGACGGCGCCCGAGGAGTGGAGCGACGCCCGGGGCCGGGTGCTCGCCGAGGCGGCAGCCGCTCGGGAGGACGCCCGGCAGGCCGGGGCGGATCAGCTCGGCGAGCTACTGGCGGCGCAGCTCGCGGCGCGAGCTGCGGCCCGGGAGGCGCACCGGGCCCGTCTGGCGGCTCTCGGCGGTGACGAGGTGCCGCCGCTGGCCCCGGCTCCGGCCCTGGAGTCGGCTCCGTCCGCGCCCGCCCTGCCGGAGCCGGTGAAGTGCTCCGGTTCCCGCTGGGACGGCTCGCCATGCGGTCGGGACACGAAGGCCCTGGACGGCCTGTGTGGCGTCTGCCGGGGCTTGCAGAACGTGCAGCACGAGGACGACCTGGCCGCCATGCACTGACGGGACGGGGGAGGGCCTGCGGGTCCTCCCCTTCGCCCCCTGCTGTCCCGAGACCCGGTTCCCCTGGATCGCCAGGGCGGACCGGGATTTTGGCGTGCCGTGGCGATCGTTGCCGCGATCCCACCACGTGTCAGCGAACTGCTGACCCACCCTGTTCCGCCTTCGCTCCGCGGGCACCCTCCGACGGGGCGTCGTCGTGTGCCCACACACCGCCGTGCGGCGTCGACGGAGACAAGGACGCTGTGAGCGCCATCCATGATGGCCATGCTCGCGACCGCCGACGACTTCCACAGGCCTGCCGCCTACTGGTTCCCGACGCCTGGCCCGCCGGAGCTGCCGCCGGCCGGGGAGTGACCGGGTGGGACCAGAGGGCCGATGACCTGAACCAGCACCGCCCGATCCACGGTTTTTCAGGCCCAGTTTTCGCCCATCGACCTGAAAAACCGCAGGTCACTTCGAGGGTTGCGTTAGAGCTACCTCCGGAGGTCGCGGAAACGACACCTCCCGAAGGCGCGGAAACGACACCTCCCGGAGACGCCGAAACGACACCTCCCAAGGGAGCCCAAACGACACCGCAAAACGAAACCAAGGTCATCGGTACCAAGGTCATCGGTACCAAGATCGGGGTTGTGCGCCTTGCGGCGCGTATGCGCCGCTGAACGCCGTAGGCCAACTACCTGTAGTGGGCGCGCGAGCACGAGGGCGGCTTCGCCGCGATCGATGGCGCCACGGCGCCAGACAGTTCCCTCCTCCCCGAAGAGAGCCCCTGGCCGGCCAGTGGTCACCACAAGCTCAGTCGCAGGGCAGGCCGGGGTGGGCGGCTGCCCCGTTCCCCTAACAGGCCCTTGCGCCCGCCGTTCGCGTCCCCCTTCTCCCCCGGTACAGGCGTTACTTCCAGCCTCACCGCCGTGGCCGGAGGTGACCTCCCGACGCTGAAAGCGCAGGTCGGAGCCGCAACCACGATGGAGGCCGCAGGTTGAAGGCGGGCGGAGCGACCCACCACCACTGGTCAAGAGCGCAAGGGCCTGTTAGGGGTTAGAAGAGAGAGGCGCGGGCCCGTCACCCGCTTGGGTGAAGGCCGGTGCCGGGGTGACGGCATCGCCGTGGCTGAGGTGATGACGGGCCCGCGCCGTGGGTGGCTGACCTGAGTGCATACGTGCAGGTCAACCCATAGAGGGGACGCCCCTTCGGGGCGACTCAACACAGCCCAATCGGCTCCGCCGGGGGCGCCACCGGCGCCCCCGGCTCCACCGATGAGACAGCGGACGCCCTACGGGCGGCAACCACAAGAGGGGGTCGACGCGTCCCTAAGCGTCCCTGTGCGGCCCTCAGGGCTTGATCGGCACTCCGGGACCTCCATGCCGGGATCGGCGCTCCTGGCGCCGTCCAGGGGTGTTCTCGGCGGTGTTCTGTGGCAGGCGTGACGAGCGGTTCCACAGGTGCGCGGCCCCTGCCCTCCCCTGCCGGGCGTCGTCCAGGTGGCCTCGCCGGCGGCGCCGCACACGCCTGTTGGCGGCCGCGGGCTGGCGGGCCGACGACGCCGCCGGCCACGTGTGCCCGGGCTGTGCGCGCGGCACGGGGCCGGTGCTCGAAGGGGGCGAGTGCCCCCGCTGCTGCGGCTCCACCGTCGACCGCCAGGACGGGGCGGTCTGCCACTACTGCAAGCACGTCACCCCGCACCCCGCCGACGACTTCGACGACCTCGGCTGACGTGGTCGGCTCAGGAAGCAGAAGTCCCGAAGTCTGTGACTCCGGGACTTCGGTGTAACGGGACTCCGGCACTTACGGACTCAGGGCGGGTCGCTGCTGGTCAGGCTGGTAGGGCGTCGATCGCGGCCTGCCACGGGTAGGCGTCCAGGTTGCCGTGCTTGGGCTTGTGCGGGGTGAACCCGCCCTCCCCGAGCAGAACGGTCACGCCCGCCTCGCGCAGGAAGGCGACGTGCCGCTGGACGGCCGGGTGGGCGGCCTGGGCGTCGTTGAAGTGGGGCAGGGCGACGATCGGCACGAGCGCGATGCCCTCGGTGATCAGGCCGAGGGCGAGGGTGTCGGAGACGGCGGTCGCCCACTTCGCCAGGGTGTTGTTGGTGAGCGGGGCGACGAGCATCGCGTCCGGCGGCGGCAGCACATCGGGCTGGCTGGGCAGCTTGTACTGGTGGCGCACGGGGTGCCCGGTCAGCTGCTCCAGGGCCTCGATCTCGCCCTCGGCGTCCTCGGTGAGCCACCGGTGGGCGGACGGCGTGAGGATCAAGCAGACGTCCCATCCGGCCCGCTGGGCTGCCTTGATCGGCACGGACAGGCGCCGGGCGGGCGGCGCGGCGCAGGCGATGACGTACAGAGTGCGGTTCGTGGTCACCGGGGCAGTCCACAGCGCTCGGCGAGGCTGCGCAAGCGCCCCTCGGCGCTGCCCGCGCCCAGCAGCCGCAGGTCCTCGACGAGCGCCTTGGTGCGGGGGCGGCACACGACCTCCTCGGGGGCGAGTGCCTCGGCCTCCAGCAGCGTGGCGACGGCCTCCTCGCGCATCCCGGCCTGCGTCTCGGCCCGGGCCCGGTCGGTCAGCAGATGTGCGCGCCGCTCGCGGGGCAGGGCCTCCAGCCCGGCGGCCGGGATCTCCTTGGCGACGGCCACGGCATCGGCGCCGGCGCAGAGCTGGACGTGGGCGGCGACCCGGTACAGCCCGCAGTTCGTCGCGCCGAACGAGGTCCACAGCTCGTTGCCGTCGGCCCCGAGCTGGGCGGCGTACTCGTCGGCCTCGTCCAGGAACACGGGCACGGCCCGAGCCGCCGCGTCGGGACTATGGTCGTCCGCCTCGGCGACGGCGGCCTGCGCGAGAGCGGCCTTGAGGAAAAGCATCCCGAGCACGCTCAGCCCCAGCGAGCCGCGGCGCAGCAGCTCCGGGCGCAGGCGTTCGGCGGCCGCGGTGGCGAACGCCACGGCGGCCTTGGCCTGGCCGTGGCTGGTCATCGCGTCCGCCAGGTGCCGGGCGGCGCTGGCCATGATGACGGGGTCCTCGGAGCGTTCGGCGGCCGCGACCGCGCGGTGTCCGGCGACCACGGCCAGTTCGGTGTCGCCCCACTTGATGGCGGCCGCCTCGGTCAGCTCCAGGGACAGCGACAGCAGCCGGAACGCCTCCTGCTGATCCTCGCCCTGATGGCGTTCGGCAGCCCGGGTCGCGTCGACCAGGAGCGCGGGGATCTGCGTGCCGAGCTTGGCGAAGTGACCGGCCTGGAACCCGGTGCGGGCGTACATGAGGGCGCGGCGCAGGGCGGCGACGGAGATCGGTTCGGTGTCGCCGGCGTCGGTGCGGCCGGTGATGACGTCGTGGCGCTGCAGGACGGCACGCACGGCCTCGATCTCAGTGTCGGCCGGGCACAGCGCGACCGGGCCGTACAGCAGCCGGTCCACCGTGACGTTCAACCGGGAGGCGATCTCGGTGACCACCGACAGGTTCGGGTCGGCCTGGCGGCGGCCGCCCTCCAGGTCCTCGACCCAGCGCAGAGAGCGCTGCATCAGGGAGGCTAATTCCTGCTGGGACAGGCGGCGGCGTCCTCGCCAGTAAGCGACGCGGCGGCCGAACTGGATGCGGTCCATGAACGCTCCGGGACGGAGTCGACAACCCACGCACTTCGCGTGGGTTATGTCGTGTATACCGTCCGTAGGGTCGGGACATGGCCAAGTCCGCCAAGCCCTCCACCTCGACGTGGCACCGGCTCGCACAGCCTTCCGGGCGGCTCCGTGCGCAGTGGGTGCGCGGTGACGGCCGCACCCGCTGGGTGGCGTGCGGCCGCACCTGGGACGCAGTGGCCGTCTCCCCGATATCGCGCGGCCTGGACGCGCTAGTCGCCATGCGGGTGGGGCCGCGCCACGGCTACCCGGTGCTCGCCGACCACCTGCGCGACCAGCTGTACGTCCTGGTGCCCCCGGGCACCGGCCAGGCGGCCGCCGGTCTTCCCGGCGTGCGCGTCCTCAGCGACGGCTTCCAGCTGCTGATGCCCGCCGGCCAGCACGGCAGCCCGGTGGCCCACTGGGTCAGTCCGCCGCGCGAGAACACCCCGCCGCTGATCCACCCCGACCGACTCACCCACCATCTGCGAGCCCTGGCCCGCGACCACCAGGAGGCGGCCACGTCATGACCAGCACCCACCACGTCCTGTACGACCCGCAGGGCCGTCTCACGGCGGAACTCCCGCCCGACCGCGAGGTGCACGAGCAGGTGGTGCGTACGGCGCTGGCGTGGTCCTCCCCGCTGGACGTGCCGGCCGACGACGTCGCGGCGATCGGCCACCTGCTCGCCGGGGCGGCGCGGGTGGTCGCCGACGAGGTGCGCCGCTGCACGGCCCGGCTGCCCGAGAACGACGGCCGCCGGCTGTTCGCTGAGCTGATCCTGCAAGAGGCCGACGGCCGCCTGTCGCAGCCGTGCACGAGCCTGAACGGGGTGCACATCCGGGCCCGGCTGATCCGCGCGCTGTACGAGCGCTTGGACCGGCTCCAGTCCGCGGCCGCTCCGGCCGACGAAGCGGCGGCCGCCGCGTCCTCCTGAGCCGTCCTCCGGCGCCTCCCCCCGTGGGCCCGGGCGACGTATGAAGCCCCCGGCGGCTGCTCCTGCACCGAGCGCCGCCGGGGGCTTCTCCATGTCGCGCGGGGTCGCGGCCGGGGTCAGGCGGCGACCGGGACCCGCGCGTCGTATTGGGCCACGGTCCAGGCGATGACCTGGCAGGTGTAGATGAACCAGTAGTCGTACTCGGTAAACTCCCACCCGGTGGTGTCGAATCGGAAGCCGTCGAACTCGAACGCGGCGAGGGCGGCCTTGGCGCCCGCCTCGGTCTCCAGGTCGGCGCGGCTGTAGCGGGAGAACAGCTCCTCCTCGACCTCGTCGACCAGACCCGGGTGGGAGGCCTCGCCCTCCTCGGCGGCCTGCTTGATGTAGGCCCGCACCCGGTCCTCGGCGTACGCCTGGACGTTCCGTTCGCCATGAGGCTGGACCTTCTCCGCCCAGTAGCGAGTGTCGACGTCCCACGCGGGTCCGTGAGGAACCATGCACTGCCGGAAGAAGGCGATCATGTCGTCGTCGCGGCGGAAGACGTGGCTGCCGGTGTGCCCGGTGATCGCGAGGGCGCCGGGCCAGGTCATCACCTCGCACCAGTACGCGGAGGACTTCGGCATGTTGACCTCCAGGTGCCGGTAGAGGCCGTCGTCACGCCGGACGGTCACCGTGGCGTCCACCGACTCGACGGCGAACCGCTCCTTGATCTCCGCGATGCGTGCCTTCAGCTCGGCGCACGGGTCGATGGTGGTCATGCTGGTTCCTCTCGCCTCCCGCCGGGCGAGGTCACCCGGCCTGCGCCGGGTACAACGAACGGCCCAGCGGGTCGGGTGCAGCCCGGGCCTCCCGGAGTGCCGGAATATGTGAGTCCCGGAGTCTGCTACTCCGGGACTCTGGTGATGTGTGGTGCTGGTCAGACGGTTTTGGCCTTGGAGGGGCGCCCCCACCCGGCGGCGCGCTCGACCGCGTCGAGCAGGGCGGGTTCCCACCCGGCGGCCGTCAGATCGGCGGTGTCGGTCAGGCCCGCGTCGACGAGCGCGGACAGCTGCATCGCGTGCTCGATCCCTTCGGCCCACGCCGCCCGCAGGGCCTTGCGGCAGGCGAGCCGGGCTTCGAGTTCTTCGGTGGTGTCCGGCTCACCGGAGCGCCGCACCGCGGCGAGGGCGCGGCCGCACGCGGCGACGTCGTCCAGGAGGACGACCGCCAGTTCAGCGTCGGGCTGCCGGGGCGCCGGTGAGGCCTTCGGGCTGACGCCGCGGCGCAGCTGTTCCATGCGGGTAGGCAGGGGGACCCACGAGGGTTCACCGGCCATTTGCTGGTTGGTCTGCTCGACGGCCCGGGTCCAAGCGCGGTACAGGCCGCGCGTCTCCAGGGGCGTGCCGGCCGGGATGGCATGGTCGGCACGGTGATTGGCGTGCAGGCTCACCCACAGCGCCGACGCGGAGCCCTGCACTCGCTCCAGAAGCGCATGCCGCTCGATGAGCCAGCGACGCAGGGCGGCCCGGGACAGCCCTGACAGGGTGATCAGCTCGACGTAGGCCTCTGCCTCGCTCCACCCCTGGGGCCTGCGCACGGTCCGGACCTCTTCGAGCGACGGGGCCAGGTCGTCGATCCGCCACGCGCAGGCCTCGCCGGAGCGGGCCCCGGTGTCGGCGACCATCGCGCCGATGGCGAGCATCCGGATCTGCCCGGGCAGGGCGGCCTGGTCGGCGGCCTCCTCCAGGGAGGACCGCAACAGGGAGCGGGCTCGCTTGGGCACAGGCTGCTTGCGGGCGGGGTCGGGCTGCGGCGGCAGGTCGGCGTACACCCCGGCCGCCTTCGCCAGGAGTGCCAGGACCTCGATGCGGATCTGACGCGAGTGGTCGCCGCTGGCTGGCGCGGCGGCCTGGCGCACCCGCAGCACACCGCGGCCCGCGAGGTCGAGGTAGGCGTCGACGGCGTCGCGGCGGAACAGCGGGCCCGCCTCGGTGTCGATGTCGAGCGGGTGGTCGGGATGAGCGAGGGCGCGGCCGTACTCACCTGCGACCCATCGCACCTGGCGGCTGCGGGCCTCGGAGATCTCCCCTCGGGATCGCACTTCGGCGGCGGCCGCGAGCAGCAGTTCGGGCCCCTTGAGGCTCCGGTCGACCGGCATCAGCGTGCCTCCCCGGGGGCGGGACGCCGCACGGCCTGCCGTACACCGCGGGCCGCGGGGGACCACGACAGTGCGGTGCCGCCGTGATACTGGCGGAAGGCGGTGTCCTTCGACAGGTGGGCGGCGGCGGCGATCTCCGTCCAGGTTGCGGCCTTGCCGTCGGGTCGGCCCTCACCGCGCAGGGCGCGGCCGGCGGCGTCGCGTGCAGCACGGCCCGCCGTGTCGGCGATGAGCATCATCAGTTCGAGCTGCTGCAGGGGATCGACCGCGAGGCCGATCGCCGTGGCGAGCAGTTGCACACGCTCAGCGGCAGCCGTCCCCTCGGCGTCGGCCCGCCGGAGCAGATCGGCGATCTGCTCGGCCATCATGTCGACGTTGTCCACCCGGAATCCTCCCGTTGTGCCGGAACAACGAATGGCGGCAGCGTACTGGAACTTCATTGTGTCGACACAACGAACGGGTGCGGTTGACGCGAACCGCACCCGTTGGCTGAATTACAGACTCAGGGAGTCCCGAAGTCCCAGACTATTCCCTGCCGGCCACGTCCTGACCGACCTCTTCCTGCGCCTGGACGCTGCGGCGCTTCGGCAGCACGGAATGGAGCAGGTCCTCTTCGGTGTCGCCGCGGAGTCGGTGGGCGTACCCCCGCAGCAGCAGGTCGACGGCGACCCTGATCAGGGTGTTGTCGGTGATGATCTCCGAACGGTCCCGACGGCGGGCGTTCACGTGCCGCCGCAGGTCAGCGAGGTCGGAGAGCTGATCGGCCCGCAAGCGGGCCTCCTTGCGCTCCAGCGTCACCCACTTCGGATCGCCGGAACTGCCGAACTCCGGCACTTCGGGAGTCGGGGAGTCCGGCACTTCGGGAGTGCGGGATCCCCTCTGACGTTCCCCCTCGCTACCGAGGATGGGTTCGACCTCGGGCGTCAGCGGCTTGCGCTTACCGCCTATGCCGGAGTCGGAAGAGACGACGGACCGCGTCCTTTGCGGCGTCACGAGAACTCCTTGATCATGCGCTGGGCGGCGGTCTTGTAGACCTCCCGCATCTCGGTGGCCCGGCTGCCCAGCTCCGCGAGCGGCAGGGCCTCGTCTGCGGCGTCCTTCACCACCGACCGTGCCGGGATCAGCTCCCAGACCTTGTCCGCGCCGAAGATGCCCGGCAGCGACTTGAGATGGTGGGCGTGCCCTGCGAGACGGCCGTCGACCAGAGAGGGGATGGCGCCGGCGAAGGTCAGGTCCGGATTGCCCATCTCGGTGCGGTTGATCTCGTCCGCGATGAAGTCCCGGAACCGCACGGCACCCTCGACGCCGTCGTACTCCGGCTCCACCACCGCCACGGCCCAGCGTGCGGCCGCCAGCGCGACCTGCGTGAGGTGCCCCAGGGAGGGCTGGCAGTCGAACAAGGTGAAGTCGTAGTCGTCGTCGGCGCCCTGCAGTGCGCGGGCAAGGCGTCCGCGGGCACCGATCACTGCGGCTTCGGAGATGCGGTTCTCCAGGTCGAACCGGCTGGGGATGATGTCGATCCGCTGGCCGTAGATGCCACCCCACCCGCATGGCACGATCGCGTCGGCGGCCACCCCGACCTCGCCCGACTTGATGACCTCAGCCGTGGTGACGAGCGGCTTCTCTTTGCGGTAGGGGCGCCCCATCCTGCGCGAGACGTTCGCCTGGGGGTCCACGTCGACGACCAGAACTCTGCACCCCTCGTCGGCGAGCGCGGCCGCAACGTTCGCGACCCAGCCGGACTTGCCCGTGCCGCCCTTGTTGTTGCCGGCGGCGACGCGCTTGCTCCGTTTCGACATAACCCTCTCCTTTCTGCATCAGTGACTCTGCGACTCCGGTATCCCCGAAGTCCGCGACTCCGGAAGTCTGGCAGTCGACCGGCGCCGCGTCGTACACGAACCCCTATCGACCGCGTGGCGTGCCACGAGACCAAGTGGATCGGCGACCGGGGCCTCGCTGTAACCGCAGCTCGCATCGCGTGGATCTCCTGCGCAGCGGCGGGCTCGGGCGCCCGGCCTACTCGGTGGACGGCGCGGCACCCGCACCGAAGGGCGGCACGTCCGCCGGGGCGACGTCCATACGCAGCCGGGAGAAACGCACGGGATGTCGCCATGCCCCACGCTCCTGAGCCGTGTCGACCACGATCTCGGCGACGAGGTCCGGGGCGACGAGTACGACGTCGAGCGGTGTGCGTGAGCCCCATGAGCTGGTGAATCGCACGCCCTCCCACGGGTGGCCCTGCCGGGCCGGTGACAGCTGCTCGGCCAGCTGGCGGGCGGCGTCGGGGCGCAAGGGGGCACTCCGTCCGACGGGACGCAAGGCTGCGGCCTGATCGAACCGGCCCAGTACGAGCGTCTGGGGGCGGTGCAGCGTACCGGTGATGGCGCCGACGACGGCCTCGGTCGTGTTCCTTCTGCGGACCTTGATGAGCGCGCGGGCTCCGGGCAGGTACCGCTGCTGGCTGCCCCGGATCACCAGGCCTTCAATGCCGGGGACCTCTGTCCAGTCGGTGAACCACTCCTGGGCGAGGCTGACGTCGGTCGTCTCGGGACAGAGCCTCCACGGATCGGTCAGGCGGCACTCGCTGAACACCGCTTCCAGGCGGGCGCGACGCTCGCTGTAGGGCGTGTGCAGTAGCTCCTGGCCGTCGATCTGGCAGGCGTCGAAGACGATGAAGTGGGCTGGCATCTCCTCGGCGAGCCGGGCCGCGGTCCGGCCGCTTGAGGCCGCCCTTCGCTGGAGTGCCTCGAAGGAGAGCTGGCCACCCGACCAGACCAGAAGCTCGCCATCGAGGACCAGGCCGTCGGGCAGGGTCCAGGCCGCGCGCACCAGATCCGGGAACCGGGACTGCACCAGGTTGCCCCGTCGGGACTGGAGCAGCACAGGCCCGGGTGCCGGGCAGGGAGTGAAAAGGACCGCCCTGTAGCCGTCCCACTTCGGCTGGAATACGAGGTCACCAGGGAGCGCGGAGGGCGGAGGCAGGTCATCACGGGCCTGGGCCAGCATGGGTTCCACTGGCGGGCGGAGCACCATCTCTCGACCCGCCCGGTCAGCTGGGGTGGCTGGCGGCCTTCAGCTTCCAGCCGCTGCCACTGCACTCGCCGTTCAGCGGGGGGAACCGGTGGCCCTTCACATCGGTGTTCCATTGGTGCTGCTGCCCACAGTCACACTCATTGATCCCGGACCCGGGAACGATCTCACCGGGGTGGTATGCCTTCCCGCTGCCTTCACTCATGAGTCCGGTCTAAGCCTCCGTGGGGCTCCTCGCGACCGGAGGGTGCCGGACGGGTACGGCGTTCGGGCTAGAGTCCGGCATGAGCATCGTGGATACGTCCATAGCCGCAGCTTCAGCGTTGTTCAGCGGCCTCGCCGCGTGGGGTGCGTGGAAAGCCTCCAGCAAGGCGAACGACACGGCGACCTCTGTTGCACAGATCGAACGGGATCGCTGGCACAGGGAACTGACGCCCCAACTCCGGATCAAGTTGGAGACAGAGCCGTTCCCTGCGCTGTACGTCCGGTTTGACTCCCCGGCCGCTCTCGGTGAACTCGCCGTGGGACTGGAGATGCGGGACGATTTCGACCGCTCCATTGCCCCCGACCTGGCCGGCGGGCCGACGCGCGAGCAGAGAGCAGCGATCATCTGGGGGCCGTACCGTTTCCGCCCCCGTACCGACGGAGCCGACGAGACGGGCCGTACGGTGCCGGCGTTCCCCCTTCAGCCCGGGAACCGTCGGCGGCTGGCCGTCGAACCGTCCTTGAAGCCGTCCTGGTACGAGGGCGTGGACGGGGACCGGCGCTGGCGCGAGGACCACGGCAACGCTCCCATCCGGCTCTGGGTGCTGTGCACTGCCCCCGGTCACAAACCCTGGAAGCTCAGCTTCGGAGTGCCGCAGGACGGCAGTTGGGCCGTGGGCGGTAGCTGATCCAGAAGCTACTGCCTACGACAGACCTGACCGCGCGCCCGGGCGCCGTTGTCAACCGGCGTGCCAAACTCAAGACGCCCGCCCCGTCACGCATCCCCCGTCGTGACGGGACGGACGCGCGCACCGCGGCGCCCGCCCCCACCATTCTCAGGGACAGGCGCCGCCTCAACGACGCCACACGTTGACCTTCTCCGTCGACAACAGCGGCGCCCCATCCGGACCCTTTACATAAGCCGGGATCCACGTCTGCCGACGCAGCGACCGCTCCGGCCCGTACGCCTGGTTGCGCCAGTGCCCAGACACCACCCACCGGTACCGGTAGTGCCGGCTGCCCTCCCCATCGCCCGGGTCCTGGTCCTGCGGGGTGTACTGGCGACGCAGATCGACGACGGTCACCTCCGGCGCGGGAAGACCATCCCGGGCGTACGCGCGGGCGGTCGGCTTGTCGGCACGCTCCCGAGTCCGGTCGATCAGCAGCGGCTGCTGCATGAGCAGCCACGCCGACGCGAGAGCCGCCACGACCGGCTGCGGAAGCTGCGAGTCGAGATCAGCCAGAGACACCGGCTCGTCACCGACCGGCAGGGTTGACCCGTAGACCGGCATCAGCGGCGGGATCTCCTCAGTGACCAGCGTGAACGGGGCGGCCTTCGTCTCGCTGACCATCCGATCCCTGGACATGAGCAGCCACAGCATCATCTCCCCCTGATGGGGTCCCCAGGCACAGGCCTCCACCGGGATCTGCACGCCGTAGCCGTCGATGTGACCGATGCCGTTCTGCCAGTACAGCAGCCCGCAGGGGGCAGGCCGGTCGGCGGTGGCCCACCGTGCCGCTGCGAGCTGCTCGCCGGCGCTCATCGCCAGGGCGGCCATGTCCTGCTGGACCCAGAACAGCTCCCCCACTTCAAGGGCGGAAGCCAGGGCGTCCAGCCCGGGCTGAATGTCCGGGCTGGTTCCCGTGCGGAGAGCGGACTGCGGGTCGTTCAGGAACCGCAAGGTCTGCCGTCGCACCTTCGGCAGTTGGGAGGGCCGCAGGGTCACTCGGCGTCCTTCAGGTCGGTGCGCTTGCCGCGGCCGGGCCTCTTCGCCAGGGCCTCACGGACGTCGCCCTTGAGGTAGATGGCCTGCGGCCGGCCGGACTCCGGGTGCGGCAGGTACGTGTACGGCTTCAGACCGGCCCGGGACATCGCCGCGGCCGCGACCTTGGCGGGCTCCTTCGCCTTGGACTCCATCTCCCAGCGGCCGATCTCCTCAAGCGTCATCGGGTCGTACCGTTCGACGATCTCCTCAAGGCTGATGTCCTCCACCATCGCCTTGAAGTCCAGGCTCCCGTAGTCGTCCGTCGGGTAGCCGTCGAACTCGTCGTCCTCCGGGTAGGCGGGGCCGATGAACTCGTCACCGCACAGGCTGACGCTGGGCGGCAGCGCGGCCTCGATCGCGGCCCGGTAGGCGTGCTCCATCTCGCCGAGGGCTCCGGAGGCCTGCACGCGCTCCAGCCAGGCGCTGTCGGCGCCGCCGATGTAGTCGCCGAGGTCGGAGTCGGGGCTGGTGGAGTAGGGACTGACGCGGTTGCACCAGGTGCCGTAGCTGGTCGTGGTGTAGCTCATGGCGATCTCCCTTGTGGTGTCGCGGTGGCGAGAGGGTTCAGAGGGCGGCGCCGGTGACCTTGGCCTCGGTGGCTGCGGCGGCGGTGCTGATCGGGTTGCCCTCCCTCTCGACATGGACAACTATGCTGTACGTACAGCGAAGTTACAAGAGGGTTCACCGAAGTCCCCGAAACCCGCCAACACACCACCCCTCCGATGTCACCCTGACCTGCATGGACATCCCACAGCCCGAATACGACTCGTACCAGATCTCCGTCCCTGCCACCTGGACCAAGTCCGGCTTCGTCTCCCGACGTGTCACCGTGTACGGGACCCGCCCCAACCGGCTCCCCACAGTCGTAGCCAAGGGCTGGGCCAGAGTCCGCCACTTGAGCGGCGAACCTCAGGACGTCCGCGTCGAAGGTTTCCGACCGCTGCACGACTGGGACAAGCTGAGCGGTGACATGAGCCCCGGCGAATGGGTCTGCACCGCCGTAAAGACCACCTAGTCCGGAGTCGGTGGCCGGGCCTCCTCACCGCGCTGCCGCTCCGACTCACGGCGCTCCTCCGCGGCAATCTGGACTGGGGCGGGGCCCAAACACAGACTGCCGGAGTACGAGACTCCGGCAGTCTGTAAGTCGAGTGTCCGCATCCCGGCGGACGCTCGGTGTGTCAGGTGGTCGGCACGGCGGTCGCGGCCAGGATCGTCCCCGGCGGCGGCCCACTGACCGGGTCACCCGGTGCGGGCGGCGCCGGGGTGAACGCCGTACCCCGGCCCTGCGACATCTTGATCAGTACCTGACGGGCCGACTCGCAGTCGCCGGCGGCTCGGTGGCTGCCGCCGAGTCGGAGCCACCTGCGGGAGCCGATCCAGTCGGCGTACGCCTGCATCAGGCAGTACCAGTTGTCCACGGGCTCCAGGTGCATCGGCTTCATCCCGGCCCGGGCGACGTCGCCCAGGACCACGGTCCGGTCGAACTCCGCGTTGTAGGCGAGGATCGTCCGCCCCTTGGTGACTTTGCGGAGCTGGGGGAGCACCTTCTCGAACGGCCGCTTGTCGGCAACCATCTCGTCCGTGATGCCGTGCACCCAGCGAGCCCCGTCACTGATCTCGGCGTCCCCGGGGTTGACCAGGGTGTCCATCAGCGTCTTGCCGGTGGCCGCGTCGATCACGGCGATCTCGACGGTGCGGCCGTAAAGCTTTGTGGTCTCGGTATCGAGCACGACCGCACGGTCCGGCTCCAGCAGCTGCCGCGCCTCCCGGGTGATCTCACCCCACGCCGGGCACAGCTCGATCTCGCCCGCGTATGCGCCCGCAACCGGGTCCTCGGCCAGCTCCTGGCGCACGGTGGCCTCGGTGGGCGAGTCCTCGACCCGTTCCCAGTCCAGCTCCCAGCGGCCGGAGTACGGGCTGTTCCAGGCCCAGACGGTCACGCCGTGCCGGTCGGCGAGACACTGGGCGAGGCCGCGGACGGCGGCCGCCCGGGTCGGGGCCAGCCTGGCGTACTCGCGCAGCGGGGACGGCGCCCCCTTCGGCAGGCCCCGGACGGCATCCCAGTCGACGCCGGGCAGGTCCCGCAGCGCTCGGACGTCGCCCAGCCGATAGAGGGAAACGGTGACCGTACGGTGCCGCCCCACCTCCTTCTCATACACGTCCGCCGGCCGGATCCACCCGGCGGCCTCGACGTACTTCCAGTCGCTCGCCCGGATCTCCAGCACGTCCGTGGCCGCGACCTGCGCGGTGACGTACTGCTCGCCGTCGGCCTCAGCGGCCATCGCGTCCAGGTCGGTGATCAGGTACCGATCTCCGCGACCGATGGTGATCCGGCCCTCCTTGCCCATCCGCACCAGGTCGCTCCAGTGCCAGCCGATCCGTTCGGCGGCCGCGGCCCGGGGCAGGCTCGCCTTCTCCCACGCCAGCCGCTCCTTGACGACCGACCGCACCAGGTCGACGTCGAGTTCGCGCGCGGCCGTCGTGGAGTACATCGGCCAGCCTTTGTACGAGTCGCAGGCCACCAGCGCCTCCTGGTCGATGAGGACAGCGACGTCCTCAGGGGTGACCGGCTCGCCGGTGTGGTCGGCCAGCAGCAGCGCGAGCCGGGTGGCTCCCAGGGCCTCCGGCACGTGGGGCTCCTGCGGGGGGATCGCCGCGGCGGTCGCGCCGGCGTCGGCGGCCGTGGTCTCGGTGGTCGTATCCGTCACGGTCGGGGCTCCTTCTCGGTGGTCGTGTCATGGTGTTGTGCGGTGCCGAGCCGGGCGACGGCCTCGATCTCGGCGGTGAGCCGGGCCCGGGCCCGGGTGAGCTTCTGGCCTGCCGCCCGCTTGGCGGCCCGGGTGCGGGCCAGGGCCTTGACCTGGCGCTGCTCCCGCTCAGTCAACGTGCGAAGCACCTCCTCGTAGTGCGCCGTCTGTTCCGCCGCAATCTGGGCGCCCGGGCGCTGCGGGCGCCGGCGGCCGGTCCGGGGGCCATTCCTCCTCTGCTGCTGGGCACGTGCGAAGCTGACCAGCTCGGCGGCGACGACCCACTTGGTCCTCTTGTTCAGCGACCCGGTGAGCAGCACGAGTGCGGGGAAGTTCGCGTGCCGTGCCTGCCAGTTCGAGATCGCGGACCGGCTGACGCCGACGAGCCGGGCACCGTCGGCCAGGGTGACCAGCTCGCTCTGGCGGCCCTGGTACTCGGGGCGGAGCCAGACCACGCCGTCGGCGCAGGTCTCCGCCTGCGAGGCGGGGGGATTGGCTTCCTGGTGCATCTGCGGGTCTCCTCGGGATGCCCGGGCTGGGACCGGTGGCTGCTGGGGGGCTTCGCCGCCCCCCAGACCCCCGCTCCCCCGGCACCGCCCGGCGCGGACAGCGCTCCCGTGGTGCAGGGGGGTGCGCGCCGAACGGCACCGGGGCTGTGTGCCTCTCGCCTGGACAAGTTCCTGTGTTCCGACCGGAGGTGAGGGGCGCTCAGTCCGAGTCGGGATCGGTGCAGCCGGTGTCGAGCTGGAGGTAGGCGCGCTGGCCGTTGTCGTACTCCCGGGCGCTGGTGGTGCGGAAGACGCTGCCCAGGGCTTCGAGGACGGCCTTGACGGTCGCCTCGTCGCCGCAGATCCGTACGTCCGCGATGCCGGGCAGGTACGTGCGCAGGGTCCGTTCGCGGCGGGCACGGGCGGCCATCAGCGGAAACTCACGCGCGCGATGACGGCCAGCAGCTCGCCCGCGTCGCCGGCGGCCTGGAGCGCCTGCTGATCGGCCTCCTTGACGGGGCCGACGACCAGGACGTGCTGGGCTCGTTCGAGCAGCGCCCACCAGTCCATGGGCAGGCTCACGGCCTGCGCCGCCCGCCACAGCTCGATGTCGTCCTCGCCGTCGTCGTCGACGTGGACCAGGCCCTGGAGGGAGCGGTCGGCGATCGCCGCGCGCAGCCGCCAGGACGTGTCTACGTCCGGCATGCCGTGCAGACCCCAGTGCTCCCAGTCGGTGCGGGCCTCCAGGTCCTCGATCCCGGCACCCTCGGTCTCGGGGTAGAGCGTGAGCATCGGCAGCGGCCGCCCGTCGGGGGTGGCGGTCTGCCCGACGAACACGCCGTAGTTCTCGCTCAGGTGGTAGGCGTCGGCGCCGTCGGGCAGGTCCAGTTCGTCCAGGGTGAAGACGCCGATCCCGGCCGCCCGGAAGGCGCCCATCGGGTCGGCGGGCCTGCGCCGCGGCACGTCCTCGGCGGCCGTGCGGACGGCTTCGGCCAGGACGGCGACGTCGCCCATCGACCAATGGTCGAGCGCGTCGTTCAGAAGCGCAGCCGCGGCGGCATCGTCCATCGCGTCGACGGCGGCGAACGCCTCGTCGCCTGTCCCGGCCTGCATGGCCGTGCGGGCGACGGGCGCCCACTGGCGGGTCGGGTCGGAGGCGGCGAACCCGACGGCGGGCAGGGCGCCGTAGACGGCCCCGGCGAGCGCGGCGAGCGTCGCCCGGTTCTCCTTCACCACCTTCGCGATCAGCGTCTGCTGGCACGACTGGCACCCGGCCCGGCAGGCGGCGACCAGCCGGGCGGCGAGGTCGAGATCCAGCACCCTCCAGCTGCCGTGCGGCACGAGCGACAGGGCGCTCAGGTCGGGGAGTGGGGTGTGGGTGTGAGTGGTGCCGGCGGCTGCGGAGCTGTAGGCGGCTCCGGTGCGCTGCGCCTTCTTCTTGGCGCGCTGCTTCTTTCCGTGCTTCTTGACCACGAGTTCTCCTCGTCGGCGTGCAGCGGTTACCCATGACCCGATGCACGCGAGCAAGAACGTGGTGAGCTGCGCGGGCATACGACAAGGCCCGTCGGGACGGACCGGTGGTGCTCTCGTCGCACTGATGCGCTGGGACCTTCTTGGTCCTGGCACCTTCGCCTCAGAACGCTCCCAGTCATGGGCTGAGGCTGGCTTGGGCCTATGCGTGGCCGTGCACGAACGACGATACCCACCCCCACTGACAAAGAAGGCGAGAAATCGCGAAGACGCGCCCGTACAGGTGGCCTTTGAAAGCGCACACATTCATCCCGCACCCCTGGTGTATCTGCATCGCAGTCTTTCGACCTCAGTCAGTAGGGTCCGGCGAGACGACGTGGCATGTACTTGCTGGCGTGCCACGGAGACATGTGGCACGGGGAGAAGCGCATGGGGGATGAACTCGCGACGGTAGACACGGAAACGGAGACCGCGTCCGAGACGGAATCGGCCGCCTCGCCTGGTCCGCTGCCTCTTCCCGAAGGTGCGGAGCCGGTCGACGGGGTGCCGGGTTATCACGCGCTCATCAAGGGCAGTTCGGTCACTGTCTTCGGTCCGGACGGTACCGAGATCGCCTCCGGCTCCGGCACGGGCGGCGTCTCGGTGGGCCGGGTCGGTGACGCCCGCCTAGTCGCCGACGGGTACGGGTACAGGCGGCTGTCGACGTTCGCGATGCTGGCCGCGCGCCACCACCGGGCGGCGACCGACCCGAGCGTCCGCGACAGGGTCTGGGTGCGTTGGGAGGCAGACGGCGTCGCCGCGGTGTACGGCACGGACAAGTACGACGACGCTGACCTGCGCGCGGTCAAGGCCGGGAACCTGTACTGGTCCAGACAGCGGCAGGCGCGGGTGACCGGCCGAAGGTGGAATCCGGAAACCCGTGACCGCAACCTCGCCGCGGTGCTGCTGGCGTTCGCCCGGCAGGACCGCAACATCGTGGTGCTCGGACCGGGCCAGACCCCGGAGGACCTGGTCACCTCGCCGACGGCGGCCGCGACCATCCCGGCGCAGCAGACCCCGCCGACCGCGCCCGCTCCCCCGCCCGAGCCGGAGCCGGAGCCGGAGCCGCTGGACCTCACCGGCATGTCGTACGAGGAACTGGTGGAGGCGGAGAACGCCGCCTCCGTGGAGCGGTCTCGGAACTACAGCGACGCGGCGGAGGGCCGGTACCGGGCGCTGCGGGAGGAACGCGGGAGGCGGCTGCTGGACCGGGTGGCGACGGCGCCAGCGGTCACCGAGCTGAGCAGCGAGGAACTGGCCGCCGAGAGCGACTGGTGGCAGACGAACAGCTACAAGACGCCGTTCCACTCCTCGGATGAGGAGTACCGGACGCTGGAGCGCCACTTCAGGGCGGTGCGCACCGAGCAGTACGCCCGCATCGCCCGGACCATCCTGGCCGGTCCGGCGGCTGCGGACCTGGATGACGAGTCGCTGGAGAGCACCTACGAGCAGGTCGGCCGGACGTGGACACGCCTGCCGCGCGAGCACGAACTGCACGACCAGGTCGCCGACTACCGCAAGGCCGTTCAGGAGGAACGGATCGCCCGGCGGGCGCGGTCTTACGGCGAGCGGACGCCGGTGGGCGAGATGACGCTGGAAGCCCTGATCGCCGAGAGCGACGAGCTGGGATCGAGCCTCAACGCCACCAACGAGCAGTCCTCCTACTCCTACAGCGAGGCGGTCAAGGAGGCCCGGGCGGCCCGACTGAAGGCCGTGGAGGCAGAGCGCTTCCAGCGGGGCCTGGAGCAGAACCCGGATGCCGCTCGCGCGAGGCTGGGCTTGAACCTTGGCGGCCGCCACACTGTGGAGATCGACGGCTCGAACCGCGGTTACGGCTACGTGGAGCGCGAGGGCAAGAAGTTCCGCGCCCTGACCAGCTACGACCAGCGCAGCAGCATCGGTGACTTCGACTCCGCGCCGGCCGCGATGGCCGCCCTCGTCCGGCGCTACGACCAGGACCCGGAGACGCTGCCGCGCCGCACCTGGGGCCTGGAGCGGGAAGTGGACCTGCCGGTCAGCGCCCACGACCCGCTGGTGTCATGGCTGCGGCGCAGGCCTTCGGAACTCTCCCCCGAGTACGACCGGGTGCTCACCCTCCTCACCCCCTACCAGCTGCCGACACGGACGAAGGTGGCGAACCCGCTCACGAACCAGGTGATGCAGGCCTACCCGTTCCACTTCGAGGAGGGGCTGCTCGGGGAGCTGGCGCGGATCGCGGAGCGGACCACGGAGGACCTGCGCGAGCAGTCGCTGGACGAGAACCTGCCCAAGCGGGAGCGGGAGGCCGCCAAGCGGCGCATCCCGACGATGGGCGCCGCGCTCATCGGCATCAACGCGGTGATCGAACAGGTCCGCGCCGCCGGCGGCGACGTCGACCGGCGCGGGGTGGACCAGTCCCGGCTGGCGGCGCAGATGGCGGCGCTGGCCGGTACCGTCAACGAGCAAGAGGGAGGCGAGGCCGATGTCGACGACGAGCCAGTACGAGACACTGCTGCGCAGGCACTGGGAGGAGTTCCGGCCGCAGGAACTGGCGGCGATGCAGGACCCGGACCGGTACTTCCGGCAGCTGGGGGCGCAGATGAGCGAGGCGATCGCCGCGGCGGAGGAGGACCTGGAGGAGGCCCTGGAGCCGGAGACGGGCTACCAGGCCCGGGTGGGGCAGATGGAGCAGATCAAGGCAACAGCGCGGGAGCAGGTGCTGCGCGAGATGCTGCCGCCGCCGGAGGACGCGGACAGCCCGGCGGCGCCGCTGAGTCCGGAAGCACTGGAGCTGGCGGCGATCCGCAGGGAGCTGGAGAACCTGTAGCGCGGTTCCGCCCCGACCCGGCCGACCTGCCGCGCGGTCCGATGGCCCGCGCTGAGGCGAACCTCGAAGCCATCAAGGTGCTGCGGGAGCTGGAGAGCGCCCGCCGCGGCGCCACCACCGAGGAAAAGCGCGTCCTGGCCCGCTGGTCAGGCTGGGGCTCGGTCCCGACCGTGTTCCTCGACGAGCCGGACCCCGATGAGCCGATCTACGCACCCGGCGGCGAGTGGGAGGGCCGGTTCGAGGCAGACCATGCCCGCTGGGAGTCGTACGACCGGGTGCGCGGCGAGCTGCGGGAGCTGCTGGACCCCTTCGAGTGGCGGGCGGCCTCCCGGGCCGTGCTGTCGGCCCACTACACCCCGCAAGGCGTCGCTGAGGCGATGTGGCAGGGCCTGGCCGCGTACGGCTTCGACGGCGGGGAGGTCCTGGAAGCCGGATGCGGGTCCGGCGCGTTCTTCGGGGTGGCCCCGGAGACCGCGCGGCTGACCGGCGTCGAGGTGGACCCCACCACCGCGGCGATCGCGGCCCGGATCTACCCGCACGCCAACGTGCTGCCGGAGTCGTTCACCGACACCGACGCCCCGGTCGGCACGTTCGACCTGGTGATCGGGAACGTGCCGTTCGCGCAGGCCCCATTCGGGGAACGCCGCTACGGCGCGACCGGGCACTCCCTGCACAACGGCTTCATCATCAAGCAGCTCGCACTGCTGCGGCCGGGCGGCTACATGGCCGTGATCACCTCGCGGTGGACGCTGGACGGCGAGGACACCTCCGCCCGCCGGGCTATGTCCCGCTGGGGCGACCTGGCAGCCGCGTACCGCCTGCCGGCGGGCACCTTCGGCGAGACCGCCGACACCGACGTGGTCGCCGATGTGCTGGTCTTCCGCCGCCGCGCGGAGGGCGAGGAACCGGGCGACCAGACGTGGATCGACGCACCGGAGCGGGACCTGGGCGGCAACACCCTCCCGGTGAACGCCTACTTCACCCAGCACCCCGAGAACGTGCTGGGACGCCTGACGTCCGAGACGGGGCCGTACGGGCCGCGGGTGACGGTACAGGGCGACCCGGGCGAGGCCCCCCGGCTGCTGCGCGAGCGAATGGAGGCCTCCGCCGCCGCGGCGGTCGCCGACGGCCAGGGTTACGTCCCGCACGAGGACGGGCCCGACCGCGCGCCGCTGCTGCTGCAGACCGCCCGCGAGAAGCACGCGACGGACTTCACCGGCCGCCTCTACACCGACGACGACGGGCGGATCTGGCAGCACATCAACGGCGAGGATCCGGTCCGGGTCATCACCGCCGACGGTGTCACCGGCACCGAGCAGCTGCGGGCACTGCTGTCACTGCGCGACACCGCGAGCGAACTGCAAGAGCTGGACCGCACCGGCAGCGACCCCGACCGTGCGCGCGAGGTCCGCAGCCAGCTCGCCCGACTGCACACCGCCTACACCACGGCGCACGGACCGCTGTCCCGGCCCCGGCAGACCCGGATGGCACTGCCGACCGACGAGGCCAGGGCCGCCGCCCGCGCCGCCGGCGTCGACCTGGCCGACGACGAACGCCTTCCCACGGGCTGGGGCTGGTTCCACCAGGACCCGCACGCCGCCGTCGTGCTGGGCCTGGAGCACTGGGACCGGGCGAACGACCGGCCGGTACCCTCCGAGGTCCTCACCCGGCGGCCGGGCACCCGCCGCGGCGACCTGGAGCCCACGGACGACCCGAAGACGGCGCTGTCGGCCGTGATGGGCGCCACCGGCGGCGTGGACCTGCCGCTGATCGCCTCCCTGTTGGGCACCACCCCCGAAGAGGCCCGCCGCCGCCTGGGCACCGAGGTCTTCGACAACCCGGTCACCAAGAAGCTGGAGCACGCCGGCGCCTACCTGTCCGGGCCGGTCCGAGTGAAGCTCGAACAGGCCCGCGAGGCGGCCGCCACCGATCCGACGTACGCGGTGAACGTCGCCGCGCTGGAAGCAGTGCAGCCGCCGCCCAAGCGCCTGGGGCAGTTCACCGCCCAACTCGGCGCGCACTGGATTCCCGCGCCCCTCGTGCAGGGCTTCCTGCGGGAGTACCTCGGCGACCCGACCCTCCAGGTCAGCCACAACGAGCGCTACGGCTGGTCCCTGGCCGCGGGCAAGGTGCCCGACGCGATCAACGCGCTCAAGGGCACCGAACGGCGCTCGGCGGTGCACATCGCCAAGGCCCTGCTCGGGCGGGCCTCGATGGTGGTCAACGTCCTCGACGGCGACGGGGTGGACGAGGACGCCACCCGTGCGATGCGCTACAAGGCCGACGCGATGCGGTCGGCGTTCGAGGACTACTGCACCGCCAGTACCGCCCGGGTCACGCTGCTCACCGACGCCTACAACCGGCAGATGAACGGACACGTCGTCCGCAACTACGACGGTCTCGCCCCGACCCTGGCCGGGTACACCGACAATCCGAAACGGACCCCACACCCGTGGCAACTCTCGGCGGCCGCACGGATGCAGTTCGAGCGGGGCGTGGTCCTCGCACACGAGGTCGGCCTCGGCAAGACCACCACGATGGTGCTGGGCTCACAGGCCCTTAAAGCCTCCGGGCAGATCACCAAGCCCTTCGCAGTGGTCCAGCCGCACCTGGCCCGGCAGTGGCTGGACGAAGCCAAGTTGCTCTACCCCAATGCCGACATCCGCCTGATCACCTCCGACGACCTCGCCGACGGCAACCGGCGCCCGGTCCTGGAGTGGCTGCGCGCCAACACCCCGGACCTGGTCATCTTCACCGAGGGCGCCTTCGGGTCGATCCGGATGAGCCCCGAGCAGCAAGAGCTGTACCTCTTCCGCGAGATCGAGTCGCTCAAGGAACAGCTCAAGCGCGAGCGCGGAGTCCCGCACAACAACTTCGCTTTGATGCAGCTGGAACGGCGCCTGACCACGGTGGAAGCCCGCATCCGGCGCAACGCCGCACCGATGCGCACCCCGGGCGAGGTGTACTGGAACGACCTCGGGTTCGACTACGCGCTCATCGACGAAGCGCACCGCTTCACCGCCGTGGGCTTCCGCTCCAAGGAGGCCGGCGGCGAGACCGCGAGCGTCCGCGCGGTCGACCTGCACCAAAAGCTCAGGTGGCACCACCAGGTGGCGGAAGCCCACGGCGGCCGCCCCACCGTCACCCTCGCAACCGGCACGCCGATGGAAAACTCCATCTTCGAGCAGTACTCGGTGCTCGAACTGGCGACGCCGTGGCTGCTGGACCAGTTCGGGGTGCACGGCCCGGACCTGTGGTCGGAGACCTTCGGGCAGAAGGTCCAGCGCATCGAGATGGCACCGGACGGCAGCGGACTGACGATCGTCGAACGCTTCTCCCGGTTCGTGTCGAAGTCCACGATGAAGGTGATGTGGGGGCTGGCCGCCGACACAAAGACCGGCGACGACGTCGGGATCGAGCGGCCCAAGCTCGCCGGCGGCGCCCCGGAACTGGTGCTGGTGGAGCCGACCGCCGACCAGCGCGCCCGGCTCCAGGCCCTGGTGGCCCGCGGCCAGGCGATCCACGCCGGGGAGGTCACCCGCGACGAGGACAACATGCTGGCCGTCTCCGGCGAGGGCCGCGCGGTCGCGCTCGACCCCCGGCTGGTGGACGCAGGCGCGCCCGCGGCGAACAAGCTGGTGACAGCGGCCGACATCATCGCGGCGGGCTACCACGCCCACAAGGACCACACCTACGCCGTATCCAGCCGCGACGACACCCCGCACCCGGTCCCCGGCGGGCTGTTCTTCGTCTTCTGCAACAGCGGCACCCCCGGCGGCAGCAACAAGGGCGGCTTCGACGCCTACGCCGAACTGCGTGACCTGCTCGCCGCCCGGGGCGTGCCCCGCGACATGGTCCAGTTCGCGCAGGACCACGCCACCCCGGAGAAGAAGGCCGCGATGTCGGACGCCGCCAACAACGGCGGCATCGCGGTCCTCATGGGCTCCACCGAAGTCCTCGGCACCGGCTTCAACGGCCAGAACCGGGCCTACGCCCTGATGCACCTGGACCAGGACTGGACCCCGGCCAGCATGATCCAGCGCAACGGCCGCGTCATCCGCCCCGGCAACCAGCACGAGGAAGTGAACATCTACTTCCTGGCCACCAAGGGCAGCATGGACGCCTGGCAGGTCGGACTGCTCACCTCCAAGGCGGAGGGCCTGCGCGACATCCAGCGCCCGCCCGGCGAGGGCGACGACGACAACGACACCGTCGAAGAGATCGGCGCGAGCGACTGGGACTACGCCACGATGGCCGCCGAAATCGGCGGCAACCCGTACATGCGGCAGTTCATGGAGGCCCAGGTCCGCCTCAAGGGCCTGGAAGCCGACCGGCGCAACGCGGCCGCCGACCGCGTCCGCCAGGCGGAGCTGCTGCTCGCCAAGGAGAACGAACTCGCCAGTACCCAGCGCGCCATCGCCGCCCGGGACGCCGCCCTGCCGAAGGTCACCGCCACGATCCGCGGCGATACCTTCCAGATCCGGGTCGGCGGCCGCGACTTCGACAAGCGTGGCGAGGCCGGCCCGGTCGTGCGCCAGGCCGTCGCCGACGCCCTGCGCGGCCACAGCAGCCTCGGGATGGGGTCGTGGACGGTGATCGGCACCTTCGGAGGGCTCGACTTCGCGGTACGGCCGGAGATCCTGGACGGCGGCGAGATCCGCGCCCACGTCGGCTTCCCCGACCTGCGGCACAGCGAATCCGTCTGCTCCATCGGTGACCTGGCCAACCCGAAGTTCGGCGGCACCATCATCGGCCGCCTGGCGACCGCGCTGGAGAAGGCCGAAGACCACCAGCTCATGGACCGCGAGCGTCTTCCGGTCCTGGAAGCCGAGATCACGCTGCTCGCCGCGCAGCAGGCCTCGGTCGACTACGGCCCGGCCATCGAGCACGCCCGGCGCCGCGTCGAGCTGCTGGACGCCGTGGTCGGTGCGGTCACCGAGCGGGACAAGCTCCCGGAGCTGACCGAGTCCATGCTCGATCCGCAGAAGTACCCCACTCCGGAGAGCCGCAAGAAGGCCATCGCGGAGCGAGCCAAGCAGCGCGCTCCTTATCAGGCCAAAGTGGACCAGGCTGCGGCTGCCCTCGCCGTATTCGACGAGACGACCCCCGCCCCCGAACTGCCCACAGCCCCGGCGCCGGCGTCGAACCCGGCACCCGTGCCCGCGCCTGCGCCCGACGAAACGACCGGCAGGCGCACTACTAGCTCCGGCGCCCACCCTGTGGATGAGGCCCAAGCTCCTCGGGAGCAGGCCTCGCCGGAGCCAGAGGAAAGTAGCACCGAGGAACCGGCAGAGCAGTCCGCCGAGCCGCCCGGCGACACCGAAGAACGCCCTCCGCCCTCCGCGGAGGCGCCTGCCGTCGAAGACGTCACCACCCTCTACGCGCCCGGCGAGCAGGTCCGCGTAACCCCCATGAACTACGACACGTGGAACAAGACCTACGTGCCGCAGCCTGAGTTCATCGGCACCGTGATCAGCTACACCCGGAACGGCAACTACATGGTGCGCGAGCCGGAGCACGGCACCAGCAAGCACTATGACGCCCTGCGCGAACTGCACAAGCTGGACACGGAACCGGCGGACAGCGAGGCATCCCCGCCGACGCTCGAACAGCGCAACACCAGTCAGCAGCCGACCGAGCCGACCCCGGAGCAAGACAGCGACGGGTACGGAACAGCAAACCTGTACGAGGAGTTCGGCCTGGCACCGCCCGAACGCATCCTGGGCCCGGCCCCGCAGGATGAGCCGGAGACGGACACGGAAGGGGACGGCGACGGCATCCCGGACGGACAGATGACCGTAGAAGAGGTCCAGCCCGAGGCGGCCCCTGCCAGGCATGACACGGCCAGTGCAGGCGCGGCGGACGACGGGCGAGAGCGCCTGACCAGCGCTGACGGGCGGCTGACGTTCACCCTGCTCGCCGTCCCTGCGGACGCTGGCTTCCACCAGGAGGCCGTGGAGGACTATCAGCGGCGCCGCAGCGAATTCGCTGCGGTCGTCGCAGTCAAGGACGAGCAGGCAACCCAGACGCCCGCGGAACAGGCCGATCAGCTGGCCCGGTGGCGCCGGACCTACAAGGCGGCCAACCGCCTGGCGCCGTTCCGGCCGCTGCCGCCCCTGAGCCTGACCCACCAGCAGGACGCCCCGGGCCTGACGCCCGCGGAGTACGACATCGGCTCGTGGGTGACCTGGCGAGACGGGCGGAACGGCCAGCAGGTGACCGGCCAGGTGATGTCACCCGGCGCGAGCAAGGACACCTGGTACGTCAGCACCGACCGGACCGGCGTCACCGGCGAGTACCACGTCCTCAGCCGGAGCGGGAAGAAGGCCACCGGCTACACATACGCCCTCAACGGCGCCGCTGTGGACCTGCGGCCCGCCGACGGGCCGGCGGAACAGGTGCCGTTCAAGGACATGCCCCCCGTGGACTCCATCCCCGCCGAGCCCCTCACCTCGTACGCCGACTATGTGCCGCGCAAGGGCCTGGCCGTAGTACGCAAGCCAATCCCGGTCGTGGTCGGCGAGACCACGCCACGCGGGCCGGAGCTGGTTTTCGACGTCCTCGCGGACGGCGTGCCGTTCGTGGTCAAAGTGACCCGCCACGAAGCAAGTGGCACCCAGCTCTTCACACCTCACATCGAGATCGACGGCGAAGAGGTCCGGGCTTTCGGCAGGGCAGAAAGCCGGGGCGAAGCGGTCGAGATCTGCGAGCGTGTGGTCCGGGAGGCCCGCGAAGACGCAGCCAGGCCTCTCCGCGCGCACCACCGCGACTACGACTTCGCCCTGGCGGCCGGCGGAAGGTGCGGGGGGGCCGACCTGCACGCGGCAGACGCCGAGCCTCAGCCGCTCTACCGCGTCGGCGACAGCGAACCCCTGTGCTTCGAGCACGTCGTCTCCACCTTCAACGTGGAGCGATCCGAGGTCAGTAAACTCGCCCGCGCCCGCCAGATCTGGGGGACCCGCGTGGCCGCCGAGCCCGCGACCGCCGCCGTCCCAGAGGCCCCGCCGGCCGATGCCGAGCAGCACAACGAACAGCAGCCGGAAGGACCCGCAGCACAGGAGACGGCTACCGCCGCAGCATCGCAGGACCCCCACGAGGTCGCCCGCGAGGCGCTACAGGGCGGCGACCGGATCACGATTGTCGTGAGCGGCAGAAGCATCGAATGGGACGGCGAGGCCTGGGGACTGCCCGTGCCGGAAACAGCCACCGTCACCGGCACCGTCTACCCCGGGTACCGCGACTACCACCAGAACACCACGCTGCTCGATGCCGTGATCCTCGACCAGACCGGCAGGGAGGTGACCGCGCCAGAGAGCGTCTTCATCCGGCAACTGCCCGCGCGGGCGCAGCTCATCCCGGCTGAACACCGTGACGACCTGCGGCCGGAGACCCGCACCGTGGCGCAGATCCGTCTGGGCGACCTCATCGCCGACGGCGGCACGCGGGGCGAGACCGTCACCGAACTGCGGTTCGCGGACAACAACCGCAGGGGCAGCGTCATGGCGTTCTCCACCCGCGACGTGGCCAAGGGCACCGCCAACGGCTTCGCCCTGAACCTCACGGATGAGGTCCAGGTCGTGCCGCGCGAGCGGCGGGCACCGCAGGTCGTCGCCGCAGTGTTCGGCCGCCACGGCAGCCACGACCAGGTCGCGTTGGAGACTCAGCGGACCTACGACCTGCACGCCGCCGTCGCCGAGGTCACCTCGCGCGTCTGGCCGGACGGCGCTGGCCCCCAGGACGAGATCCAGGCGCTCAGCGGGGCGATCGGGGCGATCGACGCGACCGCGAGGGGCGTGGACGCCTACCGGGCCAACGCCGCGGCGATGGAGGCCGCGGAGGCCGCCGCGGCCGCGCTGTTTGCTGCCACCGACGACGACATACTCAACCGCTACGTCGGCCTGCCCCTGCACCGGCTGCGCCAGCACCTCGACGTACAGGCTCGCCAGCTACGCGCCGACGCCGACCACCTTGAGCAAGGGGCGCGGGACCGTACCGCTACAAGTGAGGAGGCGAGTGACGTGTCCGCCACCTCGGAGGCCTCGACCAACGACGGGCTGACGCAGACTGTCTCGCCGCAGGAGAGCCTCGCTGGCAACCCCCTTAAGACCGTTTCCGTCCTCCATGTGCAGCACGGCGACCACACCGCCCAGCTCACGCGATTCGATTGGTCTCCCGGCCGGCTGCTCCAGGAACGAGACGGGCAGTGGCATGTCACCTGCGAGAGCCCCGGCCGTACCGGCTTCGTCACACGCCGTAAAGGTGACGCCTGGTGCCGTACGAAGGGCGACGCCTACCGGCTGTTCCTGTGGCATGCCGAGGGTGAAAGGGGCGCTCCGCCAGACGATTCCGTCGAGACGCCAGACGCGAACCTGCCGCCTTCGCCGCCGGAAGAGTTCAAAGGGGTCCGGCTTGGATCGCTCGGACCTGGACAGTGGCAGTACCGCCGAGCCGAGATCAGCTATGACGACGGGCTGTACGCCGCAGATGTCGAAGGTGAGCGTTTCTACGGCTTGGAGATCACCGAAGTCCTAGAGGCCGCGAGCGAGAAGATGGCGGCCACCGAATCATCCGGCCCTTCGGCCCTAACTCCCAAAGCCCGACGGGAAGCCGAGGGCGCTGACGTCACCAGCCATGCGTTCGCTGACTCGGGTGCGCACGACCACGAGGAACAGTTGGCCGCCCTCACCGCGAATTCGGCAGAGCAGAACACTGTCGCCCCGGAGAGCGCGGCCGCCGACAAGGAAGCCACCGAACAGCCCTCCGCCGATGTCCGGAAGAAACGCACCGAGCCCAGCCCGGACGACCCGGCCGTGGCCGCCGAGCACGCGTTCGTGGCGGCTCCGGCCGACGTCGAGCAGCCCACGCCAACACCCACCCCCGACCGAACTCGCGCCCGGAGAAGAGGGAGCGCGGTCGCACCCGGCGCAGGGACAGAACAGCTCGGGTTGTTCGACGATCCGGCACAGGACCCGGCAGAGGGCCCGGCGGAGCCGGAGACGGCCTCGGACAGCCGGGCCGATCCTGCTGATGAACCACTTGCCCAGTCGGTGATGACCGAGGACGGGCGAGAAGCGCAGCTTCGGGCGGCGCTCATCGAGGGCGAGACGATCGCCCCCGTGTCGTTCACCGACTCGCGCGAACCGGCAACGGGCTGGATTCTGACAACGGCGGGCGGACACACGTTCCGGCTGCGCCCTGTGACGTACGCCCGTCCGGATGAGGACCAGTGGGAGGCCGGTCACGACGCTGAAGGCTCCCACTGGTGGGCCGCGAACCTGGAGGACCGGCCCCTTACCGCCGTGCTGGCGCGGATCCGTGAGGACTCGGCGACCCGTACCCGGTTCGCGTCCCTGTGGGCCCGGTACGCGCACCTGACGGCGCAGGCCCCCCAGTTCGAGACGACCACAGACCGCGTCCAGCTCGAAGAGGGCGTGTACCTGGTCAGCCGGTTCGGCCGCATCGGCCTCATCGCGTCGTGCCGGTGGGGCTGGGAGCACCTGACCGACCCGGACGGCGCGCAGGGCCGCACCGGTGAGGACTGGTCCCGCAAGGGCCCGGATAACCGGCAGTACGTCGCCGAGTGGAAGATCTGGCACTCAGCCCAGCAAGCCATCCCGAACGCGCGGCTACGCGTCGTAGCCCAGCTCACGGACGACATGACCGACACGCCGGACGCGTACTGCGATGCGTCGACGCCGCACGTCGGCAAGTGCAGCGCAAAGCGGTCGGGTGCCCGGTACACGGTCGCCGTCGACACTGACCAGGGCAGCGAACTTGGCCACTACACCGTGTGCGCGCGGTGCCTGTCTCACCGGCTCCTGAACGACGAGGACAGGCACATCGGCCACCGCGACGTTCAGAGCCTTGTGGAGGCCCTGGCCAAGGGTGATCCGAAGGTGGGCGACCTGCACTGGCGGCAGTGGCCCGACCGAATCGCTGAGGTTGCCGGACAGATGCTGTCGGCCGCGCTGGATGCCGGAGAGACCGCCCCATGGCCCGCCCAGGCTCTGACGGCTCAGATAATCGCCGAGGCGTGCGAAGCGGGCGACGACCGTGCCATGCGTGAAGCACGAGCGGAGGTGAAGGCTGCGGGTGGGGACGCGAAGGCACAGAAGCGGGCAGCGGATGAGGCGTTCACAGTCCGCCAGGACCGGGCCGCGCTGGTCGCCCGGCGTGGCTCGACCCCCATGGAAGCGGCGAACGAGGCCGACCGCGTGGCCGTCGCAATCCTCGAACTCGCGGGCTTGGGGGTGGGGGGCAGCGACGCGGCGACGAAGCCTGCTGAGGCGGTACCCGAGGTCGTCGACGTCAATACGCTGACCGTCAGCCCGCGGGGCCGCAATGGCGAGCTGTCCTCGTATGAGTTCACCGTCACCGGCCCCGGGCTGACCGTCGGCAAGTACGAGATCTCCCACGACAACCAGGGCAAGGACGCGCGGGGGATCATGTGGCGGGCGACCTGGCACGGCGTAGAGCCGTCGGGCCGGTGGGACGTGATCAGCATCGGTGCCGGCGAGGGCGAGAGCGCGGCCCTGGCGGCCGTCGCTGAGCATGCGACCAAGACTGGCGGGGACTTGGCCGCCGGGTTCACCGTCGCCCGCCGCATGCGCTATGACGCCGGACTGTGGATACTGCCGGAAGTCGGGGAGTCGGAGGCGATCCAGTACCACCCTGACGGCTCGTGGACGATCACCGCCGAGACCGGCGCCTCTTATACAGTCCGCCGGGAGTGGCAAGGCCGCACCGCCTCCGGTGACCTGGCGCCGCTCCTGATCGAGGACCAGTCGGGGACCTTGATCGCATCCTGCACCGCCGTCGACAGCTACATGTCCGCGTGGGCGCCGATGCTCGAACGGCTCCGCCTCCACGCCACGGCGGTTGCTGACGGGGTGCCGCA
Organism: Streptomyces sp. Ru62; assembly: GCF_002920615.1. Taxonomy (GTDB): domain Bacteria; phylum Actinomycetota; class Actinomycetes; order Streptomycetales; family Streptomycetaceae; genus Streptomyces. Next base: position 41,873 of record NZ_PQSU01000035.1, on the reverse strand, counting down.
CGCGACGGCCGTCACCCTCGGCGGCCCGGGTATGTCGTGGGTCGAGGCGTGGTGTGTGTGCAGCTGGACCGAGCGCGCCGATGTCGCCGAGGACGCCGGCCGCGCCCCCGCCGGTGAGGCACTGGCTCTGGCGCACCGCCAGGCCCACCACCCAGAGACGTCGGCAGCAGCTGAGGCACCGGTCGCCGCTGAGGTGCCGGAGCTGGACGTGGTGCTCCTGGACGTCGACCTGGCGACTCTCGACGTTGCCGGGCCGTACGAAACCGACAGGGAAGCACAGGCGGACATCGACCGGCTGAGCGCGGCGTTCGCGCGGTGGGACGCCCTGCCCACGGTCCAGCGCTACTACGAGGCGGACCGGCAGCAGCGGTCCGACGGCCAGCGAATCCCGACCAACCCCGTCGCCCAGCTGGCGACGGCCTACCGGGACGCTGAGCGGATGCTGCGGGAGGGGCCCGCGATCTCGCCCGCCGATCTGGTGCTTGAGGTCCACACAGTGGCGGTCTGGAGTGGCGTCCTGGAGACCGTGGTCAACGAAGACCTGCGCGGCCCACTGAGGCAGGTACGGGAGGCCGCCGCCCTCCTGGCCTCCCGCTCGCAGGCGACGGTCGCCGCCTTCGAGGCGGAGTTGGCCGCCCTCACCGCGAACTCGGCGGAGCGGAACACCGCCGCCCCGCAGAGCGCGGCCGCCGACACCGGACCCGCCGAACAGCCGCCCGCCGATGCCGACGACGCCCCGGAGCCCCGCACCGAGCAGGGCCCCGACGCCCCGGCCGCGGCCGCCGAAGGCCTCGGGGAACCGCCTGCGGGCACGCCGACCGCGGACACCGAGACGGAGAGCGTCACGGACGACAACCCAGCACCGGCCCCCCGGAAAGAGCGGGATCCGTCAGCCGCTGTCGACGACGCTTCGGGCGATACCGCGGCGGACACCGTGGTGGACGACGATCCGGCGTCGGATCGCCTGCCGGCCCCCCAGACCGCACCGGAGCCCGCGGGCGCGACCCCAGATGAGGGGATGCACGAGGAACAGCGCGAAGCGTCGTTCCACGAGAAGGACCGCCCCCAGACGACGGACGGCGACCAGCAGACGCCGGAGCCCGGCACGGCGGCCGCGCCGGCTCCGGCCCTGGCGGGTGAGGCCGCCCCGAGTGACGAGACGGTGCGAGACGCTTCGGAGGAACCGACTATGACCACCCCGCCAATCCCGGACACCACCGAGGCACCCGGCGAACCGACCACAGAGGAACCACCCGAGCCCCAGCGCTACGTCGAGACCGCCGCGCTCGCTGGGGACGCCAGCTACCGGCTGCGCCTGTCCGGGCTGGACGGCCAGCCGTTCGACTCCGGCGAAGTGCTGCAGGGCGACCTCGTCATCGCGACCATCCACCCGGCAGAGTTCGGATGGTTCGCGCGGCTGGCCGTCGAGGACCTGCCCGCCGACGTCACTTACCTGGCCGATACGCCGCAGGGTGCGGCAGGCCATGCAGCCGTCATCTACTCGGCGCTTACCGGCGCGCCGTACGGTCCGCCGGCTGACGCGGCTGTCGGCGACACGCCCCATCAGCGGGTGGACGCCTTGCGGACGAACCTGCGCGACACCGCCGAGCACCACCGCAACGCGGTGATCTACGCAGCCAGACGGGCCTACCCCGACTTCGAGCAGGACGCGCGCTTTCAGGACCTGATCAGCAGTCTCGCCGTCGTGACCACTGCCGTCTCCGACAGCCACAACTCCCAGCAGATGACGAGCCATCTCGACGCCGTCCAGCGGTCCGTCAATCAGTGGGGAGCGACGCTGCCGACCAACCCGGCGCATCCCGAGCGACGTCAGATGGCCTTCCCGCTGGCCCATCTCCTGTACGACTCACGGCGCCTGCAAGACCAGGTGCAGGCCACGCTCGCCGCGGTCCAGGCGGAGCGGGCCGCCGTCCGTGAACAGGCTGCCCCGACCGAGCCCGCGCCCGAGGTGCGGCCGGAGCCCACCACTGCGGCGGACACCGGGGCGTCCGAGGAACCCACGGAGTTGCAGAGTCCCGAAGTCCCGGACTCACAGACCAGTCAGGCAGCGCGGGAGGAGCCTCTGGCCGCACCGGCGGAGCCCGCGGACGCTGCGGGCCCGGAGAGCCCGAACGGTGCGGCACCGCCCGAGGACAACGGTCCGGCCCTCGACTCCGCCGTCGATGGCATCCGCCGGGCGTTGGAAGACGCCCTCCAGGCAGTGCAGCCGGTAGCCGTCCGGCAGCCTGGCGAGCTGCCGCTGTGGACCACCAGCACAGAGACCCCGCCCGCGGGCACCGCAGTGACGGAACCCCCGGCCGGGCCGCTGGACGTCCGCACCGAGTTCCAGGCGGTCCTGGAGGCCTGGGAGGAGCACGTGTCGCCGGAGAACGGCACCGCTCAGGACCTGGTCGCCGACCTCGACGCTGACCTGGCGACGCTGCAACGCGCCTTCGCTGAGGCCGTCGCCCCCGCCGCGCCGGCGGCGCCGCCCGCCGCCACCGACCCGGCCACTGCCGCCCCTGACAAGTCGGTGGAAGCGGCGGCGCCCCCGCCCGGTCCGCAGCAGGCAGCCGACGTCAACGCCGCCTTGCAGCAGGCCGATACGCACGACACCGCGCTCCAGGACCTCCCAGAGTGGCGCCAGATCCAAACGGTGCGCGGCGCGTTCGGCCACCTGTTCCGCGTCATGAAAGAGCGGGCCGGGGAGCATTTCGATCGGCTGATGGGGGACCACCGCGTCGGCGAATTCTTCCGCAAGGTCTCGATCGCCGCGTGCGACAAGGTCGCCGGATGGGCGCAGGCGGCGGCGGACCGCTTGCGGCAGCGGGGCGAGGGGAACGGCCCGGACGCACCGGCCGCCGATGCTCTGCGGGGCGTCGCGGACGCCGCGACCGGTTACGCCTCCCCCAGCGGGCCGCCGTCGGCGTCGCGGGATGCCGCTTCCGCCACGGTGGACATCCCGGCGCTGCGACAGCTCGGGGAGGCACTGTCCCGGCCGCTGCCTGCCGCCAAGGCCGGGCGCGTCTCCGCGGCGGCCGCGCGGGGCAAGTCGACTACGCGGCGCGGGTCGAAGAAGCCGAACGGCATCGCGAAAAAGCCGGGTGCCGCCGCGAAGCAGGCCGGACATCTGCGCCGGGGCGGCGCCGAGTCGCAGCAGCAGAACCACAGGCCGACGCAGCGCTGACCTGGTCACGATGAGGGCCCGGCCGCCGCCGTCGGCGATCCGGGCCCTCGTACTGCCAGGTCAACACCTACGCCCACCTACGAACGCGCCCACGACGCCCAGGTCCAGTCTGGGAACGGTCCGAAAAGCAAAGCTCAGGACGACCATGCCCACTAGGGCACGAAGCGCCTTCTGATTCCATCCCCATACCATTGCGGGCCTCCTCAGCAGCGGCTGAAAGAGATCCCCTCTTCTCATCGTCGTTCAGCGACGACCCAAGGCGCCATCCCCCCCCACCACCACCTATGAAACGAGCCTCACGCGAGCGCGAGCACAGTACGAGTCAAGCTCTCGTCAGGCCGACCCTGACAGTCACGTTCGTCAGGCCTAGCCTGACAACATGACGGATGCTGAGCACGACTCCGCCAGCGAGCGCTTCGCCTACAGCCGCACCGCCCTGGCCCGCCTCGCCCTCTCTGCCGAACTGCGCGAACTCGCCGACCGTGCCGCCGCCGGCGTCCCCACGACGAACGACATGTGGGCCCGGCCCGGCGAAGTCGTCGGCGACGCCCTCGACCTGGTCCACCAGGCCCAGGAGGTACTGGCCCGCGCAGTGATCTACGAGCGGCAGAAGCACACGAGCTGGGAGGCCATCGGCGAGCAGCTCGACATGAAGCGGCAGTCCGCGCACGAGAAGTACAAGGACGCCGTCGCGGAGTGGCAGCTCGCCCTCCAGGAGCCGCACTGCCCCGCCCCGCCCGGCGCCCCCGTACGCGGCTTACGCCTGCACGAGGCTGCGTACGCGCCCACCACCGCCGGCCGGAACCTCGACGCATGGGCACGCGAGCACATCCCGGCACACCGGGAGACGGACCACCCAGTCACCGGCCACCTGCCCGCCCTGAGCACGGCGGAAGAGATGGTCCAGGTCCTCGACGCGCTCAAGCACCTCTACGGCGACATGCGCACCCCGCCGGACCCGGAGGCCCGCGCCCGCCTGACCGAGCGCAAGGCCGCACTGCTCGACCGCATCGCCGTGGAGGACGGGCGTCCTGAAGCGGCGCAGCAGGCGGAAGAGGCCCGTGCCCTCGCCCTTCAGCTCCGCACCGAAGTAGCTCAGGCGCGGGACGAGAACCAGCACTGACCCCGGACAGCAAACGAGGGCGGCTCCGGCAGACGGGGCCGCCCTCGACCGATTTCGCCCCCTCGGGCCACTGGATCGCATATGAGGCGACGCGACTGTTCCACTGCGGCCTCGGGCAGGGTTCACCAGTCGCCGGACGGTCCGGCGCGGGAGAGGGAGAAACCTGATGAGCCAAGATTTAAACGCCGAGCTGTCCCGCATCTACCAGCGCTGCATCGAGCAGATCCGCACGATCGCCGCGCTCGACCCGACCAAGCCCGTCGTGGACTGGGACCAGTACACCTGCACGAGCGCCAAGGAGTTCGCGTCGGACGCCGAGATGGCGTGGATCGGGGCTCACCCCGAGCACAAGGTGCGTGACACGTACTGGGCAATCATGGGCGGCGTTCCCATCGAGCATGAAAGCGTCCTCGGGGACTCGCCTACGCGATACATCACGTACGGGCTGACGTCCTTCGCCCGTGTCCTGCAGTGCATCGAGGCCATGCGTATCGGCCGATTCGACCCGCACGTGCCAGGCGGCATCGTCCGAAGCGACGAGGACTGAACCAACCAGGGTCGGCACTCAACTCAACGACGCCTGCGACGGGCCCCGGGACGGCGTCCCCGCAGTGATCTGGCGGGTGGTGGCTCTCGCCGCGACGTCCGCCGGCGACGTCGGCATCACGTACGCGCCTCCCGCACACTGACCCCGGTAGCCAGGGGACGCCGCCTGCTTCCTCCACCAGGGCCTCGCCCGGCTTCAGCCGCGCGGGCGGGGCCCTTCCTGGTTGTCAGCCTCGTGGATCGAGGCGTGTCGTCCAGCAGCTGGGGCGGGTGGCCGGGACAGTGATCGAGTCCAGCGCCGCCCGACCACGGGAGCTGAGTTGTGAAGTCCACCTTTCAGACGCTCTTCTTCGAGGTGACCAGCGGAGTCGGCAATGAGCAGATGCTCGCCGCGAGCCGACTCCTGTCCCAGCACGATGACGCCTTCTGGCTCCGGCAGTTCCTGGAGCCGGGGGACTTCGCCACCCATCGTCGGTACGAGCGCGTGACGGAGATCCCTGACGTGACCCGTCGCTCGCCATTCCACGGCGGCCCGATCCAGCACCTGCGCTGGGACCAGATCGGTGACCTGCTCAGGGAGGGAGTGCCAACGTCCAGCAGCGAGACGGCCGTCCTGGCGGTCGCGGCCTCGCTCGTTGGGGAGTACGACATCAACCTGCGGGACACCCTGGCCGTGCTGGATGACGACCAGGTGCAGCTCGTCATCGCCGCCGTCACCGAGGCTGCATCACAGCCCGCACGTGATGATCATGCAGTTACGGCAGGAGTCCTGCCAGCGCAGGCCGAGCCCGGGAACGGCCCGGCGGCAGGTGGCGACGGCAGGGGCTCCGCAGGCTGAGCATGTATGGCGGCCTGGCGGGTGGATTCGATCCCTGGCCCCGGAGTGGCGCAGCGGCCCGTCCGGGGCTGGGCCCAAGCGCGCCGGGTCAATGCCGAGGGCCGTGAGAATCCGCAGGTCATCGTGCATGCCCGCCTCCTCCTCTCTCGCCCCCTTCTGGTGCCGGTGGGCAGCGTACCCTCTAATATCGAACGCATGAACGACCCGCGCCCCCTGTCCCGACTCGACATGCTGCGTTTCACCCGCCGCGTCGTTGAGCAGCAGGCCACGCGGCAGCTGGCACTTATCGACCAATGGATCGCAAGCGAGGAGATGCGGGAGGCCGGGCGCCGGGCTGCCGAGGAGCGGCGGGCGCTGGCGGCGGGCTGGCTCATCCAGTACGGCCTCAACCGGATCAACGTGGACGCCGTACACGTCGGTGATTGCTGGGCAGCGAAGAAGAGCGGGCGGTGCCGACCGGCGACCCGGGCTCAGGCGGCGGACGCTCTCCGGCATCAGGTGCCGGCGTGCCCACACTGCCGTCCGGACACCGAGCTGGGCGTTCTCGACTAGACGCTGTACGGGCGACGACCGTCGCCGTCTTCGCGGCCGCGGTTTGCGGGGGCCGCGCCGCGGTCGTGCAGCTAGCTGCGCGATGTGGTGCGGAATCGCATGGACGACCCCCATCGCTCCCGTGCCAGGCCCATGCACCACTGGCACAGGGGCAGTCCGCCCCGCCCGTACTTGTGCGTCTTGCGCTGGCAGGTCGCGCACGGGCCGACCAGGTCACTGGAGCAGAGCAGCACGGACGGATCCGGCTCAGCGGCGGAGGGAACTTCGGTAGTCATCGCGGGGCTTCCTTCCGGGCGACGCTCGCCGTCGCCCGATCCGCAGGATAGCCCTCGTTATGCCACACATTTTCGAAGCGCGTCCACGCCTCCGCCGCCGCCTGCGCCGACCCACAGCCGATGGGACAACCCCTTGCACCACCGTACGGAAACCCGTACAGTCATGACTGCCAGACCGTACGAACTCCCGTACAGCAAGCACTCGTGAGGGAGGACCACCCATGTCGATCAGCTTCCGCGAGGGCAACGAGGCCGCGCTCGGCGGCGTGGACATCACGATCAGCCTCACCGCCGAGCAGGCCGAGGCCATCGGCGGGGAACTGGGCCCGCTGGCCGACGCGATGGCCGGGGCGCTGTGGGCACTCGCCGTCCTGCGCACCGACACCGTCCCCGCCGACCAGGACGACGGTCCCGGCGCACGTCCGGACCGCCCGGCCACCGCCGACACCTGGGTCAACGCGATCCATGACGTCGAGCAGCGGCTCCTGCCGCGCCTGGAGGGCATTCGCGACGCCGCGATGCGCGCCCACGCCGCCAGCGGCGGCAGCTATGGCCAGCTGGCCCGCGCCCTCGGGGTGACCGCCCGCTCCACCGCCCAGTACCGGCGCGACACCCTCCAGGCCCGGATGCCCAGCGAGTGGGAGATCTGGGCCCTGACAGGCAAGCGCCCCACCCAGGACTGACCGCCGGGGCGGCCGTTCACTGCCAGGCGCACGGCCGCCCCTCGCTCCCAGACCCGTCACGAGACCAGGAGATGCCCATCATGACCGAGACCACCGCCGTCCCCGCCGCCCTCCGCGACTGGTCGGTGTCCTGGCCCGAGTACGCGCCGGCCGACGTCACGCCGCCCGAGCTGCTGCCCGCCGCGCTCGCCGACCAGGTGCCCGACTGGGCGGAGGCCGCCGCGACGCCGGCCGAAGTCCGCGACTGGGACCAGCGGATCGCCTCCGCCCTGGTGCCGTTCCGGCTCGACGAGCGGGGCTGGCCGCTGCACCCGCAGGGCCGCACCGGCCGCACCGGCCGCAACCTCGGCAAGTGGGGCGAGAACGCCGCCGCCGACCCGATCGTGGTCGCGGGCCACGGCACCGCCCGGCGGGTGCTGCTGATCACCCGGAGCGACATCGGGGTCGAGGCGATCCCCGGCGGCATGGTCGACCCGGGCGAGACCGCCCCGGCCGCCCTGGTCCGGGAGCTGCGCGAGGAGACCGGTGTCGACCTGACCGACCACCAGCCGGTCATCCTCGGCCGGGACATCGTGGACGACTGGCGGCAGTCGGACCACGCCTGGGTCGCCTCCACCAGCGCCCTGTACCGGCTGCCCGCCACGGTGACCGCCGTCGCCGACAGCGACGCCCTCGACGCCAACTGGTGGCCGTTCGGCTCCCTGGCCCAGCTCGACGCCGCGATCACCGCCGCCGGACGTACCTTGTACGCCGCCCACCGCCCGCTACTTCAGCGTGCTCTCGACTACCTCGCCCAGTAGTCCCAAACGCGGTGGCCGCTCCTACTCACGTCGGAGCGGCCACCTGTGACTCGCCCAGAGTCAACGCACCACCAGCGACGGGGCCCATCCCGCTCACCGGGGTGCCGGCGTGCGCAACCACGCCAGCGCCCACGATAGTTACTACCGGGCAGCGCACGAACTCTTCCCTTGCCTGAGCGTCACGGGCGGGTCGCGCCGTAGTAGTCGCGTTCGGGCATGGCGGAGGTCAGGGGAGCCAGCTCCACGTGCTTTCCGGTGCGCGGTGCTTGGACGACGTTGCCGTCTCCGGCGTACATGGCGACGTGGTAGATCGAGCCGGAGTTGCCGCCGTGCGACCAGAACAGCAGGTCGCCGACCTTCAGGTCGCTGCGGGAGACAGGACGGTCGGATGTGGCGCCGTATTGCGCGGCCGCGGTCCGGGGCAGCTTGAGGTCGGGCCAGTAGGCGTATTGCACCAGCGAGGAGCAGTCGAAACCGACGGTGCTGGAGGCGGCGCAGCGGCCGTTGAGGTAGCCGTTGTGTCCGTCGCAGAAGCCGGTGCTGGGGCCGTCGGGCCCGCCGCCGCCGTAGGAGTATGGCGTGCCGATACGGGCGGCGGCCTTGCGTACGGCGTCCGGTCCGTCTCCTGATCCGGCGACCTCCACCAGGGCGGGACCTTGGAAGCGGCGCATGCTGGACAGGATGATCTGCACGTAGTTCTGGGTCTCCGCGTAGCGGGGGACGCCCCGGGCGGTTTCGACGGCGTTCCACCCGGCGTTGTACCCGGCGAGGGCAAGCGCGCGGACGTCGCCCGGGTATCCGCTGCTTTTGGCCTGCTTGAGCAGGGAGCACATCATTCGGCCCTGCGCCATGACGGCATCGCCTATGTCCCAGGGTGAGGCCTCCCCGTTGCCGTCGTCGTCGCGTCCCCAGGTGGCCCAGGTCGCTGGCATGAACTGGGCCGGGCCCTGGGCGCCGGCCTCACTGGTGGCCTCCTTTTTCGTGGTCTTGAACTTGCTCTCCTGCCAGAGCTGGGCGGCCAGCAGCGCAGGAGTCAGCTCGGGCTCCTTGCAGGCCTGGGATGCCTTGAGGATCCAGGGACGGAACTCGGTAGGAACGCCGCGCAGCCCGTGGCCGCCGTCGGATATCTCGGTGGCCTCGGCGGCGTCGTCGGCTAGCACCAGCGCCACCATGCCGGTGATCGCCAGCACTAAGAAGGCAGCGACCGCGGCACCGGCCCGGATGAGCCCTTTCATGTCCTCCCCCGTTGCTTGTCTCTTCGGCGGTGCTTACGTGCTGCGACGTGCTGCCGTACGAGAGCACGCGATGCCCCACCCGGCCGTCGAATGCCCCTCGTCAGGAGCCTTCCTGACGCCATGCGCTGGGCACCGTGCTGGGCATGCGGTGGGCGACCTGGTGCTCGGTCTTGGTGCAGCCCTGGAACGGCCCGGTGGACGAGCGCAGTTCGCGCATACACGGATCGAGGTGGTCGCGGTGCCAGACGCTGGGCCCGGTGTAGCCACAGGAGGCCGGGTCGGTGCACTCCTGCCAGGCCAGCCAAAGGGCATGCAGGCGGGCAATGGCGACAGGGTGCTCCCACCACAGGTGGCACCAGCGGGCGTCAGCGCTCGGCGAGGCAAGGTAGCCGGGAACGAGGACGCCCTCGACCCACTCAGTCAGAGCGCGCAGCTCGTCGTCGTACTCGGGCGAGTCCAGCAGCAGGATGAAGGGCGGGTACTTCCAGTCGTCCTCGGGGTCGGCCGGGCCGTCCGTGTCCTCGTCGGCCGTCGTCTCCTCGGGCGCCTCCCCCACTTCGCTGTCGAACTCACCGCCGGCGAGCGTCTGCACCAGGGCTTCCAGGCGGGCGACCCTGGCCTTGATGTCCTCGACGTCCTGGAACATGCCCACGGGGACGTCGAAGTCGGGCATGTCATCGGCCACGGCGCGCAGCCTTCCGCTCCTCGTACGCCGCGACGGCCCTCTTGGTGATGGCGTACTCCTCGTTCTCCATTGCTGGACCGATGTGGGCCATGGCCTTTTCCTCGTACCAGGGGCGCAGGGCGATCTGGGCGACGGGCATGCCGGTCGACAGCAGCAGGGCGGTCCCCTTGCGCATAGCTCGGATCTCGGCGGGGTCCATGACCTGCTCGCGCTGCTCGCTAACGCTGTAGGAGGAGCCGTCCTTGGACTTGGAATGCGAGCTGCGGTTGACGAAGTGTGCGCCGACCAGGGTGGAGACGCCCTGAGCGAAGTTCCAGTCGTCGATGCCGACACCGATCAGTTTCCGCGTGGCGGCGGACCACATGGCGTCCATGCCGACCTCACCCCAGGCCATCACGCCCTGCCGGTACGACTGGAGGATCACATACGGCGTGATCCCCCGGCTGCCCAGGTGCGAGTACAGGTCGGGCAGGTCAGCGATCCTGCAGATGTTGGCGGCCTCGTCCAGGACCGCACGCATCGGCTCTGGCAGACGGCCGCCGTTGCGTTCACCCGCCTCGGCGCCGGCCGTGAAGACGGCGTCGGCGAGCGCGGCGACCACGGCGCTGGACGGGCCGCCCTTTTTGGACAACAGGTAAAGCGTGTCCTTGCTGGTGACGAAGTGTTCAGGGTCGAACGCAGGCCAGTTCTTGTCCGGCATCACCCAGGCCAGCACCCGTTCGTCGCGCAGCGCCGAGACCGCCGTACGGGCGTTCTGGTAGATCCCGCTCTGGGTTTCCGGCGCGATCGAGACGGAGGACTCGACCTGCTCGGCCAGGACGGGTTCGTGCTGATGGAGGATCCGCATGGGCGCTTGTTCGGCGGGGTCGGACAGCCACTGCATCACGTCGCGGACGGTGCCACCGTCCCACCAGGCGGCACGGAAGAGGCCGACGAGGAGGTCCTGGGCGGACTGGTGCCAGAACGGGTCGGCCTGCTCGGACCTGATCTGGGTGATGAAGTGGCTGGCGAGCCGTTCGGCACCTTCCAGCGTCTCCGCCTGGGCGATCATGTCCCACCACATGCGCCGCTCGGACTGGGCCACGCCTTGGGTGTCGAAGATCCACGGTTGGCCGACCATGGAGCGGCTGGCGATGGTCGCCGCGTAGACGTCGGGCTTGTTCGACGTCATCAGCAGGGGGCCGGGGGCTTCTTCCGCCACCGGTATGGCGATCGCGGTGGACTTGCCAGCGCGGGGCGCCATGATGGCGGCGAAGGTGTCCTCGTCGGAGCCGCGCAGCTCCACACCCGACGGCATGTGGTCGCCGAGCAGCACGCCGCGGTCGGCCCGCTTGACGTTGCCTGGCTTGACGTTTTTGAGTGAGGCGCGCAGCCGGGTCGCGGTGCGGGCGGCGCGCTTGGGGGTCAGCTCCCGTACCTGGTACAGGGTTGCGAGATGGCTGGGGTTGCGGAACCAGCGAAAGGCGACGCGCAGCGCCCACACCATCAGGACGGTGACGGCCAGGTCGACCAGGCCGGCGCCGACGGCCGACGCGGTCTGGGAGTGCGGCCACACCGAGGCCCAGTCGGAGGCCATGCGGTAGACGGTCAGCGGTGAGGCGGGGGCGACGTCCTCACCGGTGAGGACCGCACCGGTGGCAGCTCCGGCCCAGGTGGCGGCGGACAGGGTGGCCACCCCGCCGAACAGGATCCCGGCGGCGGCCCACATCCGGTCGTTCTCGGTCATCATCTGCTACCCACCCCCGTGGTCCGGCGCCGGTTGGCGTCCGTCCGGTACAGCCGCTGCTCGGTTGAGGTGAGTTCGAGCGAGGCGGCGATGCCCGGCCGCGTGCCGAGCTTGATCAAGTATTTGCCGCGTCCCGGATGCCGGACGCTCTCCTCCTCGACCGGGCGGGTGTCGTCCTCGTCGTAGCTCGGGGCAACGTCCAGGCCGGTGGACGTCGCCGACGACCAGGAGCTGACCATCATGATCTCCTGCTCGGTCAGCGAGCGTTTGCCCGTGACGCGTTGGAGTTCCTCCGTGGTGCTGGCGCCGAGCACCCAGGTGTCGCAGCGGTCCATCAGGCCCCGTGCTTTGGCCCGGTCCATCTCGGTCGGCAGGGCCTCGACGTCGAGCAGGGAGTGCGTGACGTAGATCGTGACGTCGTCCGTGACGCGGTTCAGGCGGCTGATCGCGTCCATGGCGTCGACCAGGCCCGGGCCGCTCCGCAGTGCCCGCCACATCTCATCCATGGGCAGCACGAGTTTGCGGTCCAGCAGCCCGATGCTGCGGGCGGAGTCGATGCTGGAATAGGTGTAGGCCCAGGTCGCGATCATCCCGGCGGACAGGACGTCGTTGCCTCGGGCCCGCAGGGCGGAAATGTCCACGGAGACCGCGGGTGCCGCGATGTCCAGCGGCACCGTGGTGGGCCCGTCGAACAGGCCTCGCAGGGGGCCGCCGACGAGGTTGTCGAGCCCGGCGATGACCGATCGGGTGAGGTTCTGGTAGGTCTCGCCCTCAGCCGCGAGCTTGACCCGCAGCGGCTCCGGCGCGGCCCGCAGCACATCGGTGACGTCCGTGACGATGGGGTCGCTGCCCGACTCCTGGGCGGCCGACGCGAGATAAACGGCCGTGTCGAGTGCGCTGCGCTCGACCTCGTCCGGGCTGCGGCCCAGACCGTGCTTGGTGGACAGCAGCGCGACCAGTGTCTCCAGGCGGCGCCCGTTCAGGACGTCGAGAAGCGCCTGCCGTCGGTCGACCGGCAGTGACTGCACACGCCCGCGCAGCGGGCCGGAGTCGAGCGGGTTGATGCGGCCGACGCCGTCGCCGATGCGCACGACCGAACCGCCGAGTTCTTTCACCAGGGCGGTGTACTCGCCCTTGACGTCGCCGGGGCAGACCATCATGTGCCCGTAGGCGGAGTAGACCAGGCAGATCCGTTTGACCAGAGCGCTCTTGCCCGCGCCGGGCTGGCTCATCACCCAGACACCGGGGTTGGTGGTGTACTGGCCGGTCCAGCCGGAGGGGTCGATGCAGGCGAGTTCCCCGGTCAGGACGTCCCGGCCGACCGGGACCCCGCGCGGCGGGAGGCCCGCCCCGAGCAGCCAGGGGTAGAGGCTGCCGACCTGGCTGGTGGGTCCGGTGTAGACGGTCCCGGTGTCCTCCACCGGCGCCCGTCCGCCGAACCGACCTCCCCAGCCCCGGCGGGGCGCGAAGCGGTGCTTCTTGCCGGACCGGCGGTCCTCGCGGGGCGGGGCCTGTTCGACCGGCCGGGTGAGCCGCTTGGGCGTGGTCACCTCCGGCAGCCGGGACTTGCGTGCCATCGTGGTGGTCCCCCTCTCTCAGTCCTGGACCAGCGGGTTGTAGCCGATCGGCAGTTGGGCCGCGAAAACCGCAGCCTGCGCTCCGTAGGCGGGCCGCATCCGGATCCCCCGGGTGGCCTTGACTGCGCGTTCCAGCTCCTGGCGGGCGGCGGGCAACTCGTCGGTGCTGCGGGCGGTGACGGTGACCATGAGCGTCCAGTCGACCACCTGGGAGCCGCCGGCCACCTGGGCGGCGGCCTGCTCGGCGCGCTGTGCGTCGGCCTTCTGCGACCACTTGGCGCGCCCCTTGACCTCGGCGGTTGCCTGGGCGCGCTGGTAGGCGTGACTGATCTCCCGCTCCAGCACCGCCTCGCCCTCGTGCGGGTCGAGCACCCGGTAGGCCAGGGTGATCCGGCGCTGGAAGCGGCCCGGGGCGAGCAGGGGCAGCAGCACGCTGTAGGAGATCGGGCGGCGAGGCATCTCGCGCAGCACCCAGCTGGTGGAGACCCCGCCGTCATGCGCGTACTCGGTCCAGGCGTCGTCGGCTGCCTGGGGCCCGCATTCCGCCCAGGACAGTTCGGCGAAGTCTGCGTCGCGTGCATTGAAGACGGACGGGTCGTAGGCGCTGCGGACGATGCGTCGCAGGTCGACGTCGGTTGCGCGACGCAGGATGTCGGCCCCGGTTCCGGACAGGTCCAGGGAGTCCACCACCCGCAGTGTCTCGGCGACCTGCTCGGATAGCTCCTGCGGTGGGTTGGCCGACGCGGTCGGGTCCACTACGACGGACATCCAGGGCGCCACGCTCGCCGTCGCGTGCGGGGTCGTGCGGACCAGCTCGTCAACGATTCGCCTGGCCAGGGCTGGTGCGCCCGGGTCTCTGCGGGCCCGCACGTCGTCCGCGAGGGCTTCCCCCGCGCCTGGGGTGATCTGGATGGTGACGCTCGCGCCTTTGATCTGCTCATCCGTGCTCATTGCGTCCAGCACGGCCGACCAAGTGCGCAGGTTGGACTGCACGGTCCCGGTGGGGGCCATCAGGGTGCCGCCGGGTGCCAGCAGCGTGGTGACGGTCATGCGGCCACTGACGCGGTCGTGCACTACGCCTACGTCCTTGCCGGTGGTCGGGTCGTAGGCCTTGATCAAGGTGCTGCTGGCGCCCACGCCGGGCAGGTCGAGCCCGTAGGGGTGCGGCAGCAGGATCCGCCGGTAGGAGGTGGCCTCGGCCCGGGCGGCCCGCCGCCATGACAGCCGGGCCCAGTAGTAGGACAGCGCGGACATGCCGTGCCGGCGGGCCGCGGCCAGCGCGAAAATCCCCAGCGTCACCGGGAGGGTGACCAGGAGAGTGATGGGGGCCTGTGTGGCGATGAGACCGTCCGCGACCAGGACACAGGCGGCGACCATCGTCGCCGTCTTGTTCAGTCCGGCGAAGCCGAACTCACGCCGTACGCGAAAGCCGTCGGCCATCAACGCCTTGGGTACCTCATGGGTGGTCACTGGGAGTTGCCCCCGTTTCCGATCTGCCCGCCCGCGCCCTGGACGCCGTTGTTGATGCCGTCCAGGACCTGGATGGCCACGGCGCCGCCGGCGACCGGCCTGCCTGCGCCGGTGGCGACACCGGGGGTCTGTCCGCTCGGTGTAGCGGCGTTGGAACCGTTCGTACCCGTGACCGCCGGATCTCCGGTGGACTGGCCCGGCACCCGGCTGCCGGAGGCGTTGCGGGTGGCCTGGAGCTGGGCGTCACTGCCCTGCCCGCCGTCCTCACCGGCGTCTCCGCTGCCGCCCTGGCCGCCTTGACCGCCCATGCTCTGCGCGACGTACTGGGCATGCTGCATGGGTGTTGCGGGGCCAGCGCCCTCCCCCGATTCCCGCTCCGTGCCCATGCGGCCCGCAAGGAATGTTCCGGCACTGGCGAACGCACCTCCGATGCCCCCGGACGCCAGCCCGGTCCCGACTGCCTCCCCGAAGGGAGCGAACAGCTTGGTGAGCGGGCCCGGCGCGAGGACGGCAAGGATGAGCGTCGCGCAGCCACGGAGCCACTCGGCGAGGGTGTGCGAGTGCCCGAACTCGCTGAAACCTGCGCAGATGATGATGGCCAGCATCGGCTTGTAGGCGATCACCACACAGATCGAGGTGACCAGCCGAGGGGCCCACTGGCGGGTGGTCTCGCCGCCGGTGCGGCCGCCGCCGGCCACGGGCAGCAGCAGGCACTGGATCGGGATGGCGCTCTGCCGCAGGAAGATCATGATGAGCTGCACGAACCCAACCAGCAGCAAGATGGCCACGATGCACAGCATCGTGATCGGGTTGCTGACCCCGTTGGGGACGAGCGTGTTGACGATCTTCTCGTAGGCGTCGCCGTCGTCCTTGAAGGTGGCGTCGACAAGCCCGTTGGTCATCGCGTCCCCGGCCGTGACCAGGACCGCGATCAGTCCCACCCCAACGGCGGAGAACAGGGTGGACTCCACCCAGCCGAGCATCGCGCGTCCGATGTGTCTGCTCTGACCTGTGACGGCCATCTTGCCGATCTGCCACATCGCCCCGAACGTGGCGATGACCAGACCGAGCCAGGTCAGCATGCCTGCCAACGTCGCCTGCGATCCGAACAGTCCGGTGCCCGCCAGATCGATCGAGGGGCCCTGCAGCGCGACGGTCAGGACCTTCTTGATGACCCATTTGACGACGTCTTTGGCAGAGTTGATGACGTCACCGAGGATGCTGTCCCACACGGCCTTCCAGGCCTGGTGGATCCGTTTCTCGACCTCGTGACCGACGATCTCGCACACGCCGGGGTCGTCCCCACCCGTGACACTGCCGATGACGTCACCGATCACGCCCCCACCGGCGATTTCGCACGCGATGTCCGCGCCGCCCGCGATCGGCCCGTCGGCGACGGCCGACTGGGCGCCGGTCAGCGTCAGGCCCAACACAGCGATCAGGGCGATCAGGAGGCCCGCCAGGCGTCTCACGACGCCTCCCGGATCGCCGTCCACCCGGCGCGGTTGAACTTCTCGTCGCCGGGCGCGGCGCCGGCCGGTTTGGGCTGCCCCTGCACCTGGCGCTGGGCGGCCACGGTCGCCTCTGCGGACGTCTTCCAGTCGCCGTGCTCCCAGCGCGCGGCCACCACGCTGCGGGTGAAGGCGACCTGCTCCTTAGCGGTCTCGCCGTTCTTCTGCACCACGCGGGTAAGCAGCCAGACACTCACCTCGTCCGTCGAATCCTTGATGACCTTGAAACCGACCACGGCCGTGCGCACGTATGCGCCGGACGGCAATGGGCTGCCCGGCTTGACGCCCATCTGCCGGTGCAGGGTCTTGTCGGTCTGCACGGCCCCCAGTTCCACGCGTTCGGCGGCCGCCCCGCTCTGGTCTTGGGCCGCGATGTAGGAGTGGTAGATCCGTAGATGCTCGTCCACGGTCGACTTCTGCTCGTCGACGGTGGTGGACTGAGCGGCTGCCAGCATCGCCACCGCACCGTTTGTCGTCTGCGGGTAGTCGACCTCACTGCCCCACTTGTCGGTCCGCGCACCGCGCGGCAGAGCGGCCCACCGGTCCGGTTCCGTCCAGTCGTCAGGCACCTGGTAGGCCGGGGTGGCACTGGCCGAGCTGGAAACGCCGGGCTTCGCTCCGCCCGCTCCCGTGCCCTCGTGGCCACTGTCGCTCCCACCGCTGAGCGCCAGGTAGCCCGTCAGGCCCACCACCGCGGCGAGGGCCACTCCGGTGGCCCACACGCCCTTCGTGTTCCATGTCCCCCTGGTCCGCGACACCCCTGCCCCCTAGCCCGCGACGCCGTTGAGGATGGAGATCAGCGAACTGGACAAAAGGATCGCCACCACACCGGACCCCATCCATTTGAACGACTCACTTCCGCCGCCATGACGGGACTTGTCCGAGACCGCCAGCTTGAAGAGACCGAACCCGACGCCACCGACGCCGGCCAGCATGATCAACCACAGGCCGTACCCGAACAGGCGGGCTACGGGGTCGGACAGGCCAGGAATCTTGGTCGGCTTGGCCCCGGGAATGAGCCCGTCGGCGAGCACGACCAGGTGCGTGACCGTGTGCATGATCATCGCCTGATCATTTTCCTTCCATCTCGCGCCGCAGTTTCGCGGCAGCGGCCATAACGTCCTTGTCCTTCAGGGCCTCGTTGGCCCCCTCGACCGCCCGCAGAGCTGGCAGGTACGGCACCGTGGCGATGCCGGCCAGCCGGGACCGAAGGGCCCTGAAGCGGTACCGGGCCGCCGCCGCCGGTCGCATGGGCGCATCCGCGATCAGCAACAGCCACGGCCGGGGCAGCGCTGTCGTCCAGGCGCGCAGCATGCGTTCGACCGACACCGCGCCGTACACCGTGGTGTCGGCCAGCAGGACCGGTCGTGCTCCGTACGGAAGAGATTCACCGGCGTGCAACAGTCGGGCCGCCCCCGATGCCTCCGGGTCGAGCATGCAGGCGACCGTCTCCTGCGCGAGGCGAGAGCCAGTGCAGGGAATCAGCGCGTATCGCAGGGCTACCGCGGCCCCGGCGTCTGGGGTTGCTCGCTCTGGATGGGTAATCACGCCGCAACTTCCCCTCTTCTACCTGCGCTTGAAGGTCGTGATCTCGGGTTCGCCGGATTCAGCAGCCGGGCGTGCACCGTGCGTACGATGATCGAGTGACTGTCCGCCGCCACCTGGGCACCGGCCCTCAGACGCCCGTGTCCATCCGCGCTGTTGAGGCCGACCTGCTCGATTCCCTGCCCGGCATCCGCCTGCCCGACCTGGACGAGCTGCGCGCCCGCGGCGTGCTCGGGCCCCAGCCGGTGATCTCCGCGGCTAGGCGGAGGACTCTCGCCAGGGGAGGCGACACCGACCCGGCAGGGTGACCCGGCCCGTGAACACAGCCACTCGGGACGCACCGTGTCGACCACGCACAACAGCGGTCGCGCTCGGCGGTCAGGCCGCACGATGGACGCTGCGGATCCCGTCGGCGAATTCGCGGGCGGCTTCGGCAGCGGCTGTTGCCGGGGCGTTCGGGCGGTCCTGCATGCGGCGGATGACGGCTGAGCCGACCACCGCTGCGTCGGCGTACGCGGAGACCTGGGCGGCCTGGCTCGGCGTGCTGATGCCGATGCCGACGGCGACGGGCAGACCGGTTGCGGATCGGAGCCGACGAACGAGGCGTGGCAGATAGGGGCTGAGGGGGCGCTGGGCGCCGGTGACGCCGGGGGTGGCAGGGGCGTAGACCAGGCCACTGGTGGTGGCACCGATGGCAGCCAGGTGAGCGGCGGACGCGTGAGGCGGGATGAGCGTGACGGTATGCAGTCCTGCGGCGCGGGCCGTCGCCTGCCAGGCCGAGGCCGCCGTCTCCGGCAGATCGGGGATGAGTACGCCCGCGCCGCCGGCCGCCGCCAGCTCGTTGGCGAAGGCCTGAGCGCCGTATCGGTGGATGGGCGCCCAGTACGACATGACCAGCAGCGCCGCGGTGGTAGCGGCGGTCAGTTCGGTGGCGGCCCGGAACAGGTCGGGCATCTGGAAGCCTGCGTCGAGCGCTTGTGCTGCTGCCTGCCGGATGACTGGTCCGTCGAGGTGGGGGTCAGTGTGCGGGATGCCCAGCTCCAGGACGTCGGCTGCCTGGGCCATGAGGTGCAGTGCATCCATGCTGGAGTCGCGGGTCGGGTAGCCGACAGGCAGGTACAGGCCGAGCGCGGCCCGCCTCTGGTCCCTGCTGACATCGAGGGCGTAGTTGAGGCGGGCGGCCGACCAGGACGGCGGCATGGTGAGGGCCATGGGTGTTGGCTCCAAAGCAGAGGGCGGCGCGGGCAGGTGGTCAGCGAGAGCAGTTGGTCGTTCGTGTCGGTGCGCCGACCTCCAGGGCGATCTGGGACCGTACGGCGGCAAGCCGTCGCTCGCACTCGCTCCGGTCCGCACCGGTGACGACCCAGTGGGCCAGCCGCTCGCTGATGGATTGCGGCGGGGTCACGGCCTGGTCGCCGGGCTGCCGGGTGAACACCAGCCGCTCCAGCCACGCCTCGAAGCGGAGGGAGGCGGGTGCGTACAGTCTCGTCACCACGCCGCTGCGGTCCGGGTAGGCGAACCGCACTGCGGCCGCTCGCTGACGGATGGGGGTCAGGTCGGGAACGGAGCCGGTGGCCAGTGAGGTCGCCGCCCCCGCCAGGTCGATTCCGGTGGCATGAGCCACGAGGACCGGGATGAGATCACCACCGGGTCGCGCGTTGACCTCGATCAGAGCCGGTCCACGTCGCGTCAGACGCATCTCGATGTGCAGGACGCCGACCTCAAGGCCGAGCGCGCGGACGGCATCCGTGACGGCTGCAGTCACCTTGGCGTCGGCCAGCAGCGGATCGCTGGCGTCGACACAATGCCCGACTTCGAGGAATCTGGGCTCCGGCCCCAGTTGCTTCCGGGTGATCGCCACCACTGTCACCTCACCGCCACAGACGACAGTCTCCGCGCTGATCTCCGGCCCGCTGAGGTACTCCTCCACCAGGACCCCCGGCACGGCATAGCTGTCCAGGCCCAGAACCGTCTCCCACCCTGCGCGCTGGAATGCGGAGCGCACCTGATCGTCCGTGGTGGCCTTGACCACTCCGGCGCTGCCGGCCATCCCCCTCGGTTTCACCACGACGGGATAGCCGATGCGCCGTGCGATCTCGACTGCCGCCTCCTGGTCTTCAGCAAGTTGCGAGTCAGCCGAGGGGACACCGTGCGCAGCGAACCGTCGGCGGCTCTCCGCCTTGTCACGGCAAGCCGCCACCGCCTCGGGGTCGGCACCGGGCAGACCGAGCTGCCTGGCCAGGCGGGCGGCGAGCACGACGTGGTGCTCCATATAGGTGCCGATCCCGCTGAGCGGGGTCTGTTCGGCGTACCGCTTGACCGCGGCGGAGGCGCCTTCGGTGTCGGCGAGGTCGACTATCAGCTGGTCATGCACGTAGGGCCGAACCCAGTCGGGCTGTTCACTGTCCGCTAGCACCACCGGGCGCTGCGCGGCGAACCGCTGGAGCAGGTGTTCCCGGTAGGTGCTCGCACCGGCTCCCAGAAGGAGGAGGGGGCGGTCTTGGACGGTGGTCGACGCCGAGGCGTTGTGCAGCATGTCGGCACTCCAAACGAGTCAAGGACGGAGGGTGGGGGCATCTGTCCCGGTGCTCAGCTCCGGCGAAGAAGCAGCGCGAGTGGCACGCAGATCGCGGCGCCGGCGGCGCCGCACGCGAGGGTCGTCAGGGTGACGAGCTGAGGTCCGCCATGAGCGAGGGACCAGCCTGCGAGCACGGGGGCACAGATGATGGCGGTGGCCAGGGTTGACCCCCAGATCCCGGCGTACAGCCCTCGGGCGTCGGGCGGGGTGATGCGGTCCAGCACGGCCGTTGCCGCGACGAACGCAACGATCTCGCCGGGCACGGCGGCGGCCGCGGCGGCGGCATACTGCCAGGACGCGGTGGCCAGGCCTGCCGAGCCGATGCCGACCCCGAGCACGAGCGCGCTGGCGGCGAGCAGCTCCACCATGGAGGAACGGCAGGCGCGCTTGGCCAGCCAGCCGTTGAGCGGAAGGGTCAGCAGGAGCACGGCGGCCGCGCTGGCGACCTGGGTCCAGCCGTAGGCCGAGGCGGGCAGTCCCGCGTCCGTCATCAGCAGCGGCATGATGCTGAAAAGACCCGCCAGCGGTGTCAGCGTGCACACACTGGCCGTCCAAAGGAGCCAGAGCCGCGCGTCGCGCAGTGCTGCTCGGTAGCCGCTGCGGGACCCGGCGGACGGAGTGCGTGGGGGCCGATCCGGACTCACGCAGCGGAGCGCGACCAGCGCGAAGACCGCGCAGGCCACCGCATTGACCCAGAACAGCGCCGGGAGGCCGGTCGTGCCGGCGAGCAGTCCACCCGCCGCTCCGGTGATCGCGGCACCCACGTTGGTGGCGAAGTGGCGCCAGCCGGTAACCCTCGCACGGGTCGCGGCGTCGTCGATCTGGTCGGCGACGACCGCCGAGACGACTGGCCGCGGGGCATCGAACACGGCCCCTGCCAGGACGGCAGAGACACCTATGGCGATCGGGCCAGTGGCACCGGCCAGGCACGGCAGGACCACCGCCGCCATCAGCATCGAGCTGACGAGGGTGGCACGACGGCCCACCGTGTCGGACAGGCGCCCCCAGACGACCTGGCCGGCGAGCCAGCCCACGCCGTACAGGGCGAGGACCGCGCTGATACCCCCGGCCGTGTACCCGAGGTCGGAGAGACGATAGCCGAGGAACGGATAGGAGAACCCAGCTGCGCGGACTGCACCGGCCCCGACGACGAGCACCCACACCTGCCTGGTGCTCCGGCGTACTGCAAAGGGTGCCTGCGGAGCAGCTGGACGGGCGGCGGACAGGGTGGCGGGCACGGGCACTCCTGATGGCATGGGAGAAACCTGACGTCTGACCGATTCCGGGCGTCAGGTCCTGGTGGGAGTGAGGGACAGTCCGTGGGGCGCCGCCAGGGGGACGACGGCACCCCACGGGGCCGGAGCATCGCGGCCGGAGCCACGGCACTCGGCCGCACCCGGCCAGTCACGGGAACGCCTGACCGGGAGTCAGCGGGGAGGTCCGGTCGGAGCGTTACGCGCCGGGACCTCGTCGGTGTGAAGGCTGATCAGTCGCTTTCGATATACCGACTGCTGACCCAGCCGAAGGTGCCCTTGTGGACCCCCGACTTGATCTTCACGTAAGCCCAGCTCTCTCGGGAGTTGTCGCAGATCCAGGTCGCCTTGGTGCCCTTGGAAAGCAGGCCCTTGGACGAGTAAGAGGTACCGGGGCCCGAACGCAGGTTGACGCTGCCCGTGTTGGTGCGGACGGGGAGGTTGTAGGTCGGGCCGGAGCAGGCGGACTGGCCCACGGCCGTCGCGGCCGGCGCCAGGGCTACCGCTCCGCCGATGAGGGCGATCGACACGGCCGAAACGGCGGCAGTCTGCCTCATGCGCCGCACAAGGCGGTGCCGAGAGCGATGTGGAATGGGCACGGAGGCCTCCTGTGTGAGAGCTGGGGGCCTCCGTGCTCCGGCCGACCCGAGTCCCGGCGTGCTTCTCACGCCGGGCGTGCCGACCTGCATGACGTGGTTGCGCACGCCTGCGGGAGTGCCCCCAGCGATCGGATTGGGCGTCTCGCTGGATGGGCGCTGACTTGGGCGAGTCAGTGGTGACCGGGCCAACCAAGGGTGTGAGGAGGACCAGTCCTCCCCTGCCTACCGCCGGGTGCGGTGGACTGGTCCTCCTGCAGGCCGACGTGGTGGCTCACGTTGGCCTGTCCCCCCTCGGATGGAGATCCGGTCTGGTGTGGTCGTGCGCGGCCGTTCCTGCATGAATCAAGGTCCGGCCGCCTCCAACCTGTTCTGTGGTGTTCCGGTCGAAGGCGGATCAGTGCGCAGCACCGCCGCGGACCCCCGCACTCTGAAGCCGGTCAGCTGCGCGAACAGAAAACCGACCCATGGCTTGAGACCGTCGGTCACGCCTCCCCGGACCGGCTGTAAAACCGACCACAGGACTGGTTGGATGATCGTGACTCTTCCACGCGCAGGAAGGGAAATCAACGCCGGTGTAGTGAGCACAGTGATTGTGCGGCTACCGTCGCTGCGCTCAGCCGGCCAGAGGAAGATCGCGCATCGTGGTGAAGCAGTGGTGGGCCCCGCGCCGGCCGCAAAGCGCCTTGGAGATGGAGAACGTGACAGTGCAGCGGCAACCTGCCCAGCAGGCTCGTGGGAGGGCCACGCGGGGAGAGATTCTCGATACGGCGGCGGCCCTCTTCGCGGAGAAGGGCTACTCGCAGACCTCGATCCAGGACATCTTGGATCGGACCGGCCTGAAAAAGGGCGGCCTCTACTACCACTTCAAGACGAAGCAGCAGATAGCGGTGGCCGTCGTCACCGAGGGCTTCGCCATGGACGACACCCCGCCGGTGGTGGGGCCCCTGCAGGCGGTTGTCGATGCCTCAATCACTCTGGCGTGGCTCACACCGCAGGTCCCGGTGGTGAAAGCAGCTGCCCGGCTGGCGACCGATCAGGATCACGAGGAAACGTTCGGCTACCTCTGGTCCCAGTACATCCCGCGGGTCACCCAGTTGCTGGAGGAGGCCAAGAGGCTGGAGGAGCTGCAGCCGGGCGTGCGGCCCGACCAGACGTCATTCGTGTGGGTCGCGGCGTACACAGGAGTTGACCTGATGTGCCGGCGGGACTACGCGGCGCTGCCGTGGAAGATCGCGGAGATGAACGCTCACTTCGTGTCTGGCATCGCGACTCCGACAGCGCTGGCGGGCCTGGACATGCGTGCCGAACGGGGCCGTGAGCTGCTGCAGACGTCGCCGTGGGCCGCCGAGTACCTCAGTGCAGTTCTGCCGCACAGCCCGGAGATCCTGGCCTGGCAGGAGGCGTCGGGCGGCTAGGCCGCGGGGACGGGTCAAACACGGCCACGGGGCGGCAGCGAGCGGTTCGCTGCCGCCCCGTTGGGCGTTTACGTCCGGTGGGTTACCGCAGGTGGACAGGGATGGTCTGGTACCCGTTCGAGATGAACGAGGGCACCAGGTGCAGCTGGTCCGGGTCCACGGCCAGCCGGGAGTCGGGGAAGGTTGCCAGCCACTGGGCCACAGCGGTCACCACCTCGCGGCGGGCCAGGGGTGCACCGGGGCAGAAGTGGGGACCGTTGCCGAATGCCAGGTGCCGCCGGGAGGTCGGCCGGCGCACATCGAAGACCTCCGGGTCGTCGTGCACCTGGGGGTCGAGACCGGTCGCCGCGGTGTGGATCAGGATGGCCTCTCCACGGGTGAAGGCCTCGCCCGTGACCGAGTCGGTGAAGTCTCTGACAGCGAAGCGGAGGGGGACCGAGCTGACGGGGGGCTGCAGTCGCAGACTCTCCTCAAGCGCGTCCTCCAGCTCGACCGTGCCGTCGGTGATGAGGGCCCGCTGAAGCGGGTGCGTCATCAGGTGCACCAGCAGTGTCCCGATGGCGTGCACGGTGGTCTCCGTACCCGCGATCACGATCAGCATCAGCTGGTCGCACAGTTCCTGATCGGACAGGGCGTCGCTGGATGCGTCCGCGGCCCTGACGAGGTCGCTGACTAGGTCGTCGCCGGGCCTGCGACGCTTGCTGTCCACCATCTGCCCGAGCAGGTCGAGCAGCGTTCTCCTGGCATGGTCGACCTCGGCCGGGCTCGCCGCGGTGTCGAACAAGACGGCCGCGGCCCCCTGGAAGGCGGTCAGGACCGCCTCGGGTACGCCCAGCAGGCGCACGATCACCTGGGCGGGGATGCGCAGCGCGTAGGCCTGCACCAGATCGATCACCCCCGTCTCGGCGTCCAGGTCGGTCAGTGCTTCGGTCACGATGGCCTCGATCACGGGCGTCATCGCTTCCACACGGCGGCGCGAGAGGGCAGCGGCAATGGGTGCCCTGAATCGTGTGTGATCGGCTCCCTCGCTGTTGAGGGCGTTGTGCGTTCCGGTCCAGGCGGCGATCAGTCCCTCTGCGGTGGCCAGGTCCGGCCAGTGCGCCCGAGCGTCCCGGCTCACGTTCGACCCGGCGGTGAGCCTCTGTGCGAGGCCGTGGTCGACCACGACGCGCGCCCGCGTACCGGGGAGCTGAGCTGCCGGCGCTGGGCCCATGCTCCGCAGCCGCTGCCCCTCCTGGGCGTTGCTGAGACCGCCCGGCCGGGAGCCGTGCAGCATGAAGGGGCATGCGGGAGGCGGCGTTACGGAGTCGCTACCGTCCGTGGAACTGGCGGCTGGTGCTGGCGAGGTAAATACCGACCGCTCCCCTGGTACGGCATTCGGTATGGCGTCATGCGTGAGACTCACAGTGAAGATCACCTGTCTTTCGATACGGAGAGTTAGCTAATTCATCCACCCGTTCACTCGGTCGAGCGGGAGGCTTGACCTGGCCGTCCAGGGGGCGTGTCCGCTTCATGGCTTATGGATGGATGAGCCGAGCGGTGGGGGGGCGGTGACGCCTACCAGAACAGACCGCATGCATGGTTGGATGCTGATCATCGTTCAGACCAGGTGATGGAGCAACGTTCCAGAGCCGCGCGCACGAGATCTGCGCGCAATGTCAGTGCGTATGGGGCGGGGCTCATCGAGCAGTCAGGGGGATAGTTGTGAGGCGCGGACCAGCGCGCGAATACCGGGAACTGATGAGGCGCTACCGCTCGATGCGGACGCGGCCGGAGGTGGGCCTGGAGCCCCGTCCTGGCGGCCGAGGTGGGCAGCGCTCGACCAAGTTGCGGCAGCCCGACGTCGACGAAGTCCTCGGAAGTGGCGCCGGTGTCTACCAGAAGGTGGAAAGCGGGCGGCTGCGGCCTTCCCCGGAGCTTTTCACCCGCATCACCGAAGTTCTTCGCTTCAGCAGGCATGACACGCGGGTAGCACACCTTGACCTCTTCAGGTCGGAACCAATGCTGCCGCCGGTCGCACCGTCACCGCACTGGCGGCACGTGGTCGACGGCCAGCAAGAGATGATGTGCGCCCTTACGCCCGACGGACGGCTGATAGCCCACAATGCACCGTTCGCCCAGATGTTCGCCGGTGGTGTCCCTCCGAAGAACCTCTGGCGGTGGGCACTCCTCTCGCCGGATGCGCGAGGTGTCACCCTCGCCCACTGGGAGAAGGAGTGGGCGCCCTACCTCATCGAAGAGTGCCGTCTGCTGCGCTACCAGTACCCCTCCGAGCCGGCCGTCCGCCGCCTGCTCGCGGACCTCGCCAACGACCCCCGGATGAGGGAAGTGCCCCGGGCGGACTCAGGCCTCAATGGGCGTGTCTGTTCCTTGCGTCATGCCCGGAAGGGGGACGGGCACGTGCGCGTCATGGTGGCCGAAGCCGCCAGTGTCCGCCTTGTGACCCTCCTCTTCGATGGCGCGTCGACGAGTTGACCATGAATCTTCGCCCGATACCGCTGGAGGAGCCGTGTTCTTGATCCCGGACGACCCGGTCTTCAAGTCCTGCTTCATACCGCTGGAGCAGCCTCTCTTCTACTCCTTGCAGTACTGGTACACCACGGAACTGACCGACTCGCAGATGCGGACGGTCCGGGACGCCTACGACAGCTGGGGCGAGATCGAACAGATGCTCCCGCTGCGATTCCGCGCCCACGTGCCGGAGGCCGCTTTCGAGGAAGAGGACTACGTCCTGGAGGGCGTAGCGGGCCAGCGCCTGACGAGGCTGTACGCCGTGGAAGCCGGTGACCGGGTGCGCCGTCTTGAGGCCTGCTACACGATGCTGCGGCAAGCACAGCTCGATGGGTGGTCCAACCCGCTGGCTGACATACTGCGTGAGATCAACGAGTCCGGCAGCGGCCCTGACGGCGGCGAGGGGGTGGACCTCGTGGACTGCCTACGCCGTGTCCTGCGGGTCCTGTCCCTGCAAGCGCCCCCGCACCTGCTGGCTGGCATCCGTCAGGCAGCCCCGGCGGGCCCGGTGAAGATGATGGCGCTGAACGCCCAGCAGGAGCAGGAGTACTGGGCGTACTGCGAGAAGGTCGTCCACGCGCTCAGTGCCGGCGACAGGTTCACCTACACCACGCACCGCTCGCTGTACGCGGTCTGAGTAAAGGGGCGCGGCGGAGCGAAGCGGTGACCGGGCTACGCGGGCACCATCTGGTGGTCTCCCGCCTGGCACAGCATCGGGTGCTCCGCCATGCACGACTCCAAGGCGCCGAAGCCGTCGGTCAGTTCCGTGGCGTGAGGCAGCAGCGCCTCCATGGTCACCTCCTCCACATCGGGCAGGCGGCGAACGTGATCCGCGGTGAGACTGCCGTCGGCGAGCAGGTCGCCGCTGTGGGCCTTCACCTGGCGCAACGCGAAGAGGCGGTGCAGATGCCGGAGCACCTCTCGGGCCCGCGGATCGGAGGCCTGGTCGACAGCGTTCAGCAGGGCCTCCGCTGCCAGGCGGTGGACGTGAGCCTCGACCAGGCTCAGGGCGGGTGTCACCGTCCCGTTCCACCGTGCGAGAGGGTTGCCGCGGCGGCCGCTGCGCAACCGACTGCGGGCCCTGCTGTGCCAGATTCGCTCGATGTCCGTCAACAGGTCCTGCAAGAAGGCGGACTCATCCAGTGACCGGCCGGCCGCGGGTACCTCCGAGGCGGGCTTCGGGGTGAACCCTCCCATCAGCATCTCGCCGGCCGCCTTCACCCAGATCACGCGATTGTCGCCCTCTGCGGTGACCGTGCCTTCATTCGCGGCCAGCTGGTACGCGATGCCATTGGCTAGGAGGAGGCCCTGCGCGCCGCAGCGCTCACGGCATTCCGTCATCACGGCCCGGGCCTGCCAGGTAATCCACGCCTTGCTGATGGCTGCCAGACGCTCGATGTCAGCTTGCTCCGCGTCCGCACAGCTGGCCCACTGCCGGACCACGCTGCGGTGCAGCAGCGTTGCCGCGTACGTCGTCGCTACGGCGGACAGCAGCGGGGCGTGATGGCTGCGGTGTTCGATGAGGGGCACCTTGCGCCCGGTCGTCATCCCCGAGGTGAGGCGCCGGTACGAGTACCTCATCGCGACCGCCAGGGCATGACGTGCCACGCCCAGGCTGTAGGCGGCCATGCACAACTTGCCCGAATGGACGCGGCTGATTGACCGCAGGAATCGCTTACGCGGATTGCCCAGCGCGCTGCTGAACGTGCCGTCGCGCGACAGCCGACCGTGCTCCCCCTGCAGCAGAGCTTCGAAGGGCAACCGCACGTCACGGAACGCGGTGGCGCAGTGGTCGACCGGAGCGCTCGCCGTCTGCGGCAGTGGCTGCACCTCGATACCCGGGTAGTGACTGCCATCGTTGTCAGTCAGCGGAGTCAGGAACAGGAAGACGCCGCGGTCGATGTCGTCCACCACCAGGCGGGCCGCCACCACAGCGGTCTTGGCGCCCCCGACGGAGGACGTATTCGGCATCCACTTGCAGGCCCCGGGCGTCGGAGTGTTCAGCGTGAAGCCGCCCGCCTCCCACGTCGCGGTGGTCTCGATCGCAGCCGCGTCATTGCCGTGGTCCAGTTCGGTGCACAGGAAAGTCCCGATCCGCTCCATACGGGCGTACAGGGATAGATCACGCCCATCGTGGTCGTGGTCCAGGAGGCTGCCTATGTGCAGGTTCCAGTGAATGCTCGCGATGGTCGCCATGCCCGCGTCCACGACACCAGCCCACTCGTGCATCGCCGTGAGGGCCTCGATGTCGGACGCGAAAGCGACAGGGTCGGCTATCGCCTCGTTGATCAGGTGCAAGCGCTCATAGGACAGCGCCGTTCGCTCCTGCGGAGTCAGGCCTTCCCGGAAGCTGAACTGCGGATCGCTGAACAGGCGCCTCCAGGGCTCGTGGATCTGATCTGCCTGGGGACCGAACAGGATGCGGCTGAAGTCGACAGAAAGCCCGCGTATCGAGGGAGGTTGCGAAGCAGTCACGGTCGAAAATTAGCGGAATCGATCATCCCGCACAGCATGATGATCAACACGATTCACTGCGTGCAGGGTGTGGAAGATGCCCACCTGGTGCCGCTGATCAACATCGGCTACACGGCCAGTCTGGCGCCGTATTCCACGCTACCGGGCAGGACTGCTCCAACGGTGATCACCTGACCGTGTGCCGCAGATCCTTGTCACGCCTGCGGCACACGGATGCCGACGGAACGGCTATCGGGTCTTGCCGCTCTTGGACGCGGACATTGCCTGCCTGTGCGCGGTGACCGCCGGCTCAGCAGGCGTCGCGCCCTTCGCCGCCTGCGGCCCAGTAGGGTCCACGGTGGTCGACGTCGCCCGCGCAGCTGCGGTGTTGACGGCCTTCACCGGCTGAGCGTGACCGACAGGTCGGCGCAGCGCCTCAGCGGCGGCCTGCACCAGACGGGCCCCAAGCTGCCCGTCTGGCCCGGCTGCCCACGAGGTATCCGTCAACAGGTGCTTCAGGTGTTCCCGCACCGGCTTTCCCTCGGCCTCCATCTTGGCCATCCGGTAGGCCACCAACGGCCACTTCCGGGCTGACAGCAGCAGGTTGGCCTCGCGGTCACGGCCAGCCATCGCTTCCATGACCCACCGGGCATAGCGCTGGTTGTCCGATGGCGAGATGGCGAGCTGCTGGAGAGCCCTGACGCGGTTGGACAGATTCAGGTTCCTGGGAATGTCGAGCCCCGTGGTCAGTGGTCCGTAGGACTCCTGGGCATCCTGACTCACCGCAGGTTCCACCGAAGCACCGAGCCCCGCCGCCACCACCTGGGCGACGCCGAGAGCCTCGTCATACGCGGCCGCCAGGACCTCGCGCACGTTGACGCCTCGCCCCTCCAAATTGTCCATCGCCAACGCCAGCTCCGGCCAGCCCGGAGCCGACACGAGCGCCTCGCGCACCGGCCCCGCCGGCAGGGTCTCGCGCACGACCCGCTCCCACCGTGAACTAGGCGTCTCCCGGGACTTAGCCGCTACCTGATCCCGCACGCTAACGGCGATCTCACCGAGACGCGGCAGGAACTCTCCCAGGTCGACGCCCGCCTCGCGCAGCGCCAGCAACTCCTGCGCCCGAAACGGCCAATCAACCTCCTCCATGAGAGCCGCGGAGACGTCGGGCGGCAGCAGACGCTTGACGTCTTCGCTTACCTCACCCACCGCCCGCTTCGGCCAGTCCCTCTCCTGCCCTAGCAGCCTGCGCTGCTCGTGGCGTCGCGTAGCGTCCGCGATGGCCAGGACCAGACGTACCGCCGCGGCAGCGGTCTGCACTGCCTCTCCGGTTGCTTCGCTGAACGACTCCCCCGCAGGTGTCGCCATGTCGTGTTCTCCCCTCGTTAGCGGCCTCGACTCGGGCCGTCCTTACGCTGCTGTTCCTCGCCGGACATCCGTCGGCCCGGCGAGGGCGTTCCCTGCCTGCGGCCCCGGTCGGCTCGCCCCGTACCCGCTGGCGCGGTAGCTGTGCGACTTCCAGAGGCGGAGGCCGCCGAACCTCGCCGCCGCCTCCAGCCGTCCAGCCGCCATACAAGCACCTCAGCAACCGAGTCCGCAGAGTTCAACTCCCGCTGAGCGGCTACCGCTGCAAGCGCGTCGGCCGGGTCGTCGCCGGCCTTCTCAACCTCTGCCAGGCGAGCCCGCAGAGCTGGCCATGCCGAGTCAGCCATGATCTGGTGAGCGTGCTCGGGGACTGCCTGCTGAAGGACACCTGCCATCAGCCGGTCACCCGCGACCGCCTGGCGCCGCCTGGGCCCGCCCGGGTCAGCGGACGTCTTCCGCCGGCGCGGCTTGAACCTGCGAGCCGCGGCCACGCCCGCCGTGACCTCAACCGCCTCGCGCAGCAGTCTCCCGGCCCGTCCGGCGGCGTGCGCCTGGGCCCGGTGCTCCTGCGCTTCATGCCACCTCCGAGAGGCCTCCACCGCCGTCATCAGGGCGAGCAGGAAACCGAGCACGGCAACCGTGTCGCTACGGCCCGCGGCCGCCACCGACTTCGACAGCACCTGTGTCGACTCGCGGTACAGCGCGCGTGCCTGGCCCTCCAGACTCCGCGCAGCCGGAGCCCGAGAGGCCCGCTCGAACTCACGCGCTGCATTGCGAAGCTGATCTCGCACCGAGCGGGGCGCGACGACTGCGGCAATCACGACCAGGTCGCCGAGCGCGGCGACGTCCCCGGCGCCTTGGTGCAGCCCTCGTGCCCCGAGGTAGGCGGCCGCCTGCCGCACCTTGACCTCTGCCACCTTCCAGGCCTCCGCCGGCGACAACGGTTGGGTGACTGAAGTCTTCTGCCACCGCTCGCGCACGCGGGGCAGTGACAGGTCCGCAGCCAGCCGCGAGCCAGAGAACCAGACCGGTTGCTGGCGTCCGTCACGGTCGCCGGGCAGCGCCACCGAGTAACCGGTGACGCGCCCATCCGGGGCAATCCGCTGCTTCACCCGCAGCCCGGCCGCGTCGAGCCTGGCGAAGAAATCAGCTTCGCTCGTGGCGGCCGCAGCTGCCTCACGAGCGAAGCGCTGCAATGTCTCGCGGGCGGCCTCGTGCAGGCCACGGCGGGTAGCCTTCTCCGCCTCCCCGGTGCGCGGCCACTTCCGTGCGGTGCCGTCGCCGTGGGTGAGTCGGCGCAGCCCGAATTCGACCTCGAAGCGGCGGGCGACCTCATGCATCTTCACGATGTCCCAGCTGATGTCGGGTTGCCGTCCGTCCTGCCGGGCCCGGGTCGCCACGATGTGAATGTGATCGTCGGCGTGCCGGACGGCCACCCACCGGCAGGCCTGGTCATCACCGTGCGGGTCGATGCCGGCGGCGTGCATCAGCTCGCGTGCCACCCGCGCCCATTCCGCATCCGTCAGCGTCCGGTCCTCCGGCGGATTGCGCACCGCCACGTGGTAGACGTGCCGGTCCGGCTTTCTGCCGGGTAGGGCGTACACGGGGGCGTCCAGGATCAGCGCGAGGTCGGTGAGAGTCATGCCCGGCGAGCGCGCCGGGTCCTCGATGTTGGGGTCCCAGGCGGCCACCAGGTGAGGATCGACATGCTCGTCCCGCTTGCCCGGTCCGTACAGGTAGTGCAGCAGCCCCGAGGTGTCGTTGCCGTCGCGGGCCTTCTTCGGCATCACAGCCGCGGCCGCCGCTCACGCATCAGCTGCAGCGTGGCCTCGTCCACCCGGCGCACCGCCGCCTGGACATACTCCAGCACCGCCCTCACCTGAGCATCGGTCACCTCACCATGGGAGTTGAGGACATGCGCGATCTGGTTGAGGTTGTTGCCGATGCGGCGCAGCTGTCCGCGCGACTGGATCAGCTCCTGCAAAACGTCCTTGGTATCGGCCGACACCGGAATGACCTTCTCCGTCGCCACGTCCAGGGCGGCGCTGCCGACCCAGGACGCGAGTGCCTGGTTGTCTCGCTCAGCAGCGGTGCGGACGATCGTCAGTTCGGCGTCGTTGTAGGACACCAGAAATCGGTTGGAGCGTCGGCCGCCGGCTTCGCGTTCGCGGCGTCGCACTGGAGGGCGCCGCTGACCGTCCGTTGCCACTGACTCGACCACGACGGCCTCCCCTGCTACCGGTCCGTGCCCGGACATGATCTTCGGCTGACCACCTTACGGTGCTCAGCCGAAGTCCCGGTTACTGATATCAGTAACCAATAACTCGCTTCCGGCGCTTACTGTCTCCTCATAAGGCGCGGGGTAGTCGTGACGTGCGGTCAAAGCTGCTGTCACCTGCGGTACTGCACAGGTATTTCGGTCGGCCGCCGGGATGTCGGTGGTTACGATCACCGCATGCCGAGCGCAGATGTGATCTTGCAGAGGTTGAGGGCACTCCAGGAACGCCGGGAAGCGGCCGTGGGTCCCCTGGTGGAAGTTCTGGCCAGGCGGAGCGCCTTGCTGGACCAGCTCGCCGAACTCGATGTGCCGTACGGCAAGGCGTACGTCGATGCTGAAGCGGCTGGGTGGACGCCGGAGGAACTGGCGAAGCTGGGCGCGGACGAGCCGGTGAAGCGTCCCCGGGTTCGCTCGAAGCGGTCGCGGTCGTCGGTGAAGAAGACCGACGGACAGTCCTCTGGAGCGGTGCCGGAGACGGCATCGCCGGCGGGAGCCATCCCGTCGCAAGGCGACTCGTCCACGACCGTCGGCGTCGCTTAGCACCGCCTCCGACTGACCAGCAACGCAGAGAAAGGGCCCCGCTGCGCGGGGCCCTTCGTCGTGATCACTCCCTCCCCGGCCGATCCAGTGTCCGGCCGGACTCCTCCGCGTCAAGGTCGTACGTCCGCTCCTCGCCGTGTCCGTTCGTTCCTCACGGACACGCCTGCGGTGCGGGCGCTCCACCTTGACACTCCGTCCCCCGGCCTGGGGAAGGGCCTTGCGGGGAGGGGGGAGGAAAAGGGTCGGCGCCCTGGGCTCCGGGTCGGCGGACGCCGTGGGCGGGTGCGGGTCGGCGGGGGCACAGACCCGCTGCACACGGAAGGGCCCCGGGATCTCCGGGGCCCTTCCGTGTGGCCGTCAGGCGACGGTCGACCGGCCGGTGTTCTGCGCCGAGATGCGCGGCGAGAACAGTATCTGCAGGAGCATCTGCCCGCCCTCCTCGACCTCCACCGGGCGGTACAGCTCCTCGACGTACGCCCGCGTCTTGGCCTCCCACTGGCGGTCTCCGAGGATGCGTCCGAACAGTGCCGCCGACACCATCGGGCAGACGACGTCGGCGGCCTGCTGGGCCATGTTCCGCACGCCGCGGCCGCGGCCGACGTGGCGCCACGGGTAGTCAGCCGGGAAGCCGACCAGGCGGCCGATGTCCTCCTGCGAGATCCGCTCGCCGGTCTCAGCGCACGTCCAGCCGTAGGCGGTCGCCGTCACGCACGTCGACGGTAGGTCGGCGCTGCGGGCGCTGCCGCCCTTGGCGCGGCCGGTGACCGGGTCCACGGGGCGATTCCCGCGCGTCAGGTAGGTGCGGCCGGTGGGCCACCCCACGACCTGAGCAAACGTCGTGTCGGGGAACGGCTCGGCGGGCGTCAGGTCGACGAACGGGCGCTCGCCACGGTAGGCGGCCATCAGGCGGCGCTTGCGGTGGGAGGCGGAGCCGTAGTCGACCGCGTCCAGCGTGAACGCCTCGGTGGTGTGCCATCCGGCCTCGCTCAGCCGGTCCATCAGCGCGGCTTCAATCCGGGCGGGCAGGGCGCTCGACTGCTCGACGGCGACCCACTCCACGCTGCCGCCGCGGGCAAGCATTGCCAGGGGCCAGATTACAACCTCCGCCATCAGTCCGGCACGGGCGTCCTCCAGTTGCTCCAGCGGCTCACGGACCTCGTCCCACGTCATCCGGGAGCGGGGCGCGTAGCCGTCCTCGCAGCCGGGCGCCACATCGCCACCGTCGGGGGTGACGACCGGGCAGAACCCGGCGGCCGCGGCGGCCTCCAGAACGGTGTGCTCGATCAGCGCGATCGCGCCCGCGTAGTGGCCCTTGCGCAGGCCGGACGGGTTGTACGCCTGGCACGGCGGGGTGAGCGCGATCCCGGTGACGTGTTGGAGGCACGGGTGCTCGGGGTCCAGGTCGGTGACGTCGGCGTGGATGGTGCGGTACCCGGCGGCCGTCGACGTCGCCACGGCCCCACGGTCCAGGTCGACGCCGACGATGTCGACATTGGCGCGCAGGATGCGCAGGATGCCGTGCGTCAGTCCGCCCGGACCGGTGAAGAGGACCACGATCCGGGGGCGGCGCGGGCGGCCCTGGTCGTCCTTCGCCGGCGGGAACAGCCACTCCACTGGCCACGGGGCCGCGTACCACTGCAACAGCTCGTAGGTCTCCCGGTCCAGGGCCACGAGCCGGTCGGCGGTGTCCTCGGACTCCAGACGGTCGAGCGTCATCGCGGCGCGTTCGCCCTTGGCTGCGCGGCCACACTCGGCGGCTTCCCCAGTCTCACCGTCCACGACGGCGTACGCGCACTGGATGACGCGGAGCATGGCGTCCAGTGCCCACCCTGCGGCCTCGTCGCTCCCGTGAGCCTGGGCGAAGTCGACGAGCAGATCGGCCGTGCGGCGGCACTCGATCAGGTCCGGATGTCCGGCCGCCTGGCGGAGGGCCGCCGCGTCCTCCGCCAGGTCCTCCGCCACGTCGGCAAGCCACTCGGGCAGTGCCGTGCGCTCCTCCGGTTCGGTCTCGATCATGTACCCCTGGTCCTTGTCGTTGAGGTCTTCGGTGGGTGCCGGTCCGGGATTCCCGCCCCATCCGACACTGCTAATTCAATCAAGTTTTGAGGGGTGGGTCAAGGTGTTTGTGCAGGTCACACGCCGTTTTCCGCTCCGGCGTCGGGACGCCGTACGACCGCCCCGGTCGGGGGGCTCCCTCCTCGGTCGGGCAGGCGTCAGCCGACCGCGGGCCGGGTCGGGGTGCCAGGCTCGCCGAAGGCGACCGCCGCAGGCGGCTCGGCCTGGCGGCCCGGCCCGGGCTGTGGTCCCCTCCGGGTGCCCGACCGGGGAGGGAGCCCCCCCGGCCGCCCACCCCCACGCCCCACCCACTCACCGCGAGGTCGGCCTGCGTCCCCCCGCCCCCTCCGAGAGAGGGCCGGGGGTGTGGGGGGCAGCGCCCCCCGCGTCACCACAAGGCGGCTTGCAGCGCGCCCGCCTCCGGTGTCCGGACCGGCGTCGCGGCCGGTACCGGAGCGAGTGCGGGCGCCGCCGGCGGCGCGGCCGGAGCGGGCTTCACCTTCGCTGCCGGACGGGCCGGAGCGGGGCCGTCCTTGGGGCACGCACAGCGGCACCACCACACGCACGGCTCGCCGTCGGGCCGCAGGATGAGCCGGGCGACAGTGCGCCCCTGATGGTTGGTCACCGAGTCCCAGTTGCCGTCGACGTCCGGGCCGCCCTTCTGCCGGTGGACGCAGATGTCGCACCGCCCGGACAGGCAGTTCCAGCAGGTGCCCCGCTCGCACATGCTCCACCGGTGGAACCCCCACGGGTACTTGCGCTCGATCGCCTGGAAGTGCGCAGGCCACACGTGCTCGCGCACCCACGCACCCGCCTCCTCCGGCATCGGCGACGCGTTGGGCACCGGGTCGGTGATGCCCATGATCAGGGCGCCTTGCAGGTTCAACAGCGCCGTGCCCCGTACGACTTCGCGTTCTTCCGGCGTGAGGGTGCGCTGGGGGCGCCGGATGACCGTGTGGACGCCGTGCTGGGGTCGCTGCTCGCAGGCGGCGCGTGGGGCGAACAGGCGCCGCAGCAGGGGCTGGTCGGCGCGCACCGCCGCCACTGTCGCCACCGCTGGCGGCGTCGGCTCGGCGGCCGCAGGGACGGGTGCGGGCTGGGCCGGGGCCGGGGCGGCGGCGGGCCGCTCCTCTCCCTTGAAGCGGCGCCCCTCGGACTGCAGCGGGTAGCCGTTGCTGCGCTTGGGGAGCGGGGCGAGCTTGGCGTCCTTCGCTGCGGGCTCGGCTACGCCCTGGCGCTCAGCGCGCCACAGCATCCGGGCCACCCGGCGCCCCGTCTGCGACGGCGCGAGGCGACGGCCGGAGCTGTCCAGGTGCACGTCCAGCAGCCCGGCCGCCCACAGTCCGGTCACCCGCGCGCGAGCCACGCGCTTGTTGACGTCCCAGCGGTCCGGGACGCAGTCCAGGGCCCAGAACCCGTCGTCGTACTCCCGCAGTTCGAAGTGCTCGGCCCAGTGCAGCACGGTGCGCTGAGCGTCCGACAGCGGCCAGCGCTCCACCTCGGCGATCTCCTGCTCGGTGAGCACGTCGTCGGCCGGGCGGTGGGCCTCGTCGTAGTGCGCGTAGGCGGCGATCCGGGCGTCGCCTTTGTCGTCCCACTTGCCGGGCAGCGGGGCGCTGACGCCGGGCACGCACCGGCCGCACTCCAGCCCCCACCAGTCCCGGTAGCGGGTGGACATCAGCGATACCAGCCGCACCCCGGGGGGCCAGGGAAGCTCGTCCGCACCCGGTGCGGGCGCGGGCTCGGCGGCTGCCGCCGGCGCGTCCTTGGCCCGGGGTTCGGCGGCCGGGCGAGGCGTCTCGGCGCCGGGGCGCAGTCCGCTGCCGGGGCAGTCCTCGTCCGCGGTGCGGGTGGGCTTGTGCGGGGTGAGGACACCGGCCACGGTGGCCTTGTGCAGTCCGCAGCAGGGGCATCGGGCGGTGTCCTCGACTGCGGGCGCGGGGGTCGGGACGCCGGGGCAGTAGCCGCCCTCGTCCTCCCACTGCTCGGCGGCCTCGCGCTCGGCGCGCGCCTCCTGCTCGGCGAGCGTCACCGGCCGCCGGTACCGGCCCACCGCGCCGTACTCCAGGGCGGGCAGACGGCGGGCGGCGGCCTTCTTGTCGTCCATGCGCTTGTACTGCTTCGCGACGCGGGCGTAGCGGGCCTCATATGCCGCCGTGTCGCTGTCGTACAGGCCCGCCGGGTGCAGCCGCGCGAGCTCCAGGGCGACCTGCCCCATCGGAGTGGGCACGAGCACCTCGACGCCGTCGGGACCGGCGACCGCGGTGAGGAACCCAGCGGTGCGCAGATCCTGCGTCCGCTCCCGGTGAACCCTGCGGCCGCCGCTCCACACGCCGTGCACGGCGGCCTGCCGGGCCTGTCCGTCGCGCCAGTACAGGCGGCCGCTCTCCGCCGCCTCCAGCACCCGGACGTGCCCGACGGTCCACCCGAGCATGGGCACGGCGCTCTCGGCGAGGTAGGCGTTCATCCGGGCCAAGTGACGGTTGTCGCTGTCCATGCCGGTGGCGGCCCGCTCGGCGGCCTCCTGCTCGGCCTCCGCGCGGCGCCGCTCGCTCTCCAGCTCGGCGTACTCCTGGGCGGTGAGCCTGCGCTCCAGGGCGGGCCGCAGGACGGCGGCCGTCACCTCAACCCCGGCCGTCTCCTGGGCGCGCACGGCGTGGTCGACGGCGCCGCGGGCGCAGTGGCGCAGCGCGCTGTCCCGCATCTCCGGGTCGGCCGCCCACTGCTCCGCCCGGGCGGCGTGCCCCTCGGCTTCGGTGGCCTCCCGGTGCGCCGCGTGCATGACCTCTTCCAGCCGGGCCGTGTTGCCGGAGCGGCTGCGGCACACAGCGTTCATCGCCTCGTCCGCCGCGGCGACGGCGAGGGCTGCGGCCTCGCGGGCCACCCGGAGGCAGGTCTGCGGGGTCGGCTCCTCCGGTGCGGTCTCGTCCATGTGGTCCGTCCTTGATCGTTGAGGCTTCTCGGTGGCGTCAGTCCGGGATTCCCGCCCCGTCTGACACTGCTAATTCAATCAAGTTTTGGGGTGTAGGTCAAGGTGAAATCGCAGATCAGGGCTGGTTTCTCGTCCTTCTCGCGGCCACACCGACGGCCAGCGTCCGCCCGTTCGAGGCGGGGCTGGCCGGGCACGTTCCGGCCGCCGGTCAGCCCTGCCTGCGGGCCTCGGTGACGGCTGCTCTCCAGGTGGTCCAGTGGCCTCCGTACTGCTCGGCGAGGGCTTTGGCGGTCTCC
Organism: Streptomyces sp. Ru62; assembly: GCF_002920615.1. Classification (GTDB taxonomy): domain Bacteria; phylum Actinomycetota; class Actinomycetes; order Streptomycetales; family Streptomycetaceae; genus Streptomyces. Next base: position 3,844 of record NZ_PQSU01000035.1, on the reverse strand, counting down.
CCCGCCTTCCGGCCGGGCTCGGCGGCCAGGGCCTCGACCGCCAGGGCGACCCGGGGGTCCGGCCCCTTCGTCTGCGGGCGGCCGGCCGCTCCGGCCCGCGGGCGGGAGTCGGCGTACTCCCACAGTTGGCGCCGGGTGCGGTACTCGCGCACCCGGCCGCTCTCCAGCTCCTCGGTGCGCACGGGGGCGGGCCACCCGGGCGGCGGGTTGTCGCGGTAGTGACTGATCGCGCTGACGTCGATCCCGAGCACCTTCGCCTGGTCGGCGGGGGGCAGCTCCTCGTCGGGGTTGCCGCTGTAGTCGACGCCGTTGCGCTGCCGCTGGTACGCGGTGAACCAGCGCTCCCACTCCTCCAGGTCCCAGTACAGGACGCGGTCAATCCTGCGGGCGGGCGGGTGCCCGTTGTCCTCGCGGTCCGCCCACAGGGCGCGCAGGGTGGCGTCGCCCTTGTACCCGGCTCGCTCGGACAGTTCGGCCCGGGTGGCGTACGACCGTCCGTCGATGGTCTTCATCAGTCCTGCTCCTCGGTGTGTGCGGAACGCGTCTACCATGTTGGCGTGCTCGGTTGACGGCCTGTTGAGGGCCTTCGGTGGCCGGGCCTTGCGGCCGACGGGATTCCCACGCTTTTGCGCCCCGTCGGCCGCCTTGCGTCTGCGGCCGGCGCCCCGCCGGCTCGTTGGCCGTGAGGCGGCATCCCCACGGCCAGTGGCCAGCCGGGCCCGGGATGATCCGGGCCCGGCTGGCCGGGCGAGCGACGGGGCGGAGCTACCGGCTGTAGGCGGCGATCAGCTCGCGGACCTTGGCGTCACCGACGCACCCGGCGGGCGCCTCGAACTCGGCGGACGCCGGGTGCCGGTAGGTGCTGGGCAGTTCGCCGTTGCGGCCGCGCTGGTGCGACCAGTAGCGCGGACCCTGCCAGCCGCACAGCTCGCACTCCTGCCACCACGGGTTGTCGCTGCCGGGAAAACCGGTGTAGGGCTTCCAGCGGTGCAGCGTCAGCGCCGCCATGACCTGCTGTGCGGTCTCGATGTTGCGGGGGGTCTGCGGCATCCGGGGGTGCAGCAGCGGCACGTCGCCGTCCAGCACCGGCACGGCGGCCGTCACGTCCGAGAGGGTCAGGGCCGTGATCCGACCGGCCGCGTACTCGGCGGCCACCTGCGCGGCCGCCGCCTGCGCGGCCGCCTGGCGGACGCCGCGGCGGCCCTTCTCCGGACGGCCAAGGTTGCGCTCGCCCTCGCTGGTGAGGGTGAGCCAGTCGCGGTGCCAGCGGAAAACCGCGCCGATCACGGTGTTCTCGCCGATCAGGACGGGGTAGCGGCGCTCCCAGTCAGGGGTGCCGAGCCGGAAAGCCAGGGTCGTGGTGGTCATGCTCGTGCCTTTCGTTGAGGTTGATCGGTGTCGGGCTGCTGGCCTGGTGACGCGGGCGGGGATTCCCGCCACTCGCCCGCGTCACCGGACGGTGGCCGCAGATCAATCGCCGGACTGGGCGTTTCCGGCCTCCGCCGGGTCTTCCGCGGGCACGCTGCCGCCATGCCGGGGAAGGCGCTGGAGGATGGCGGCGACGAGGGCTGCCGTGTCCTGGTCGAAGGGAAGCGGGCGGTCCGCGGAGTCGTACAGCTCGGTCGTGCCGTCAACGGGGTGGGCAACCTCTGCCCGCCAGCTCTCGTGGGCCCGGACCGGGTGCTCGATGCTGACGTCGTCGCTCATCCCGTCGTCGTCGGGCAGGGTGGTGCCGGTGAAGCGGAGCGTCGCACCGTCGGCGAGCGGGACGGCAACGTATTCGGCGCTGCGGTCCCAGCCGGGCAGGCAGTGGACCCCTGCGGCGCGGAGCTGGGTGAGGGGGGCCGTGATCGCCCGGTCGTCAGAGAGGTTCTGGTGGAAGCCGGTCATGACTGGCCTTTCGTTGAGGTTGATCGGTGTCGGGCCGGTGACGCGGGCGGGATTCCCGCCCCGCCCGCGTCACCGGCGGCTGCGGGTCAGCGGCAGGTCGGACGGCCGTAGACCATGCACCCGTGCCGCAGGTGGGTCGTGAACTCCAGGTGCTCCTCGCACATGCGGGGCGTCCACGGCGTCAGCGGGGAGATCGGGAAGTACGTGCAGCGTTCGGGGTGCTCCTGGGCGGTCCAGGCGTCCTCGTAGTCGCCGTACAGCTCGCCGTCGCTGCCGCCGTCCGTGAGGCGGATCGCGACCCATCCGCTACCGCCGTCCTCCAGGTGCGTGGCGATCACCTCGCCCATGCGGGCGACGGCGCTGGACAGGGTGTACTCGCGGCGGGCGAGGGAGGCGGCGTGCGCGTGGCTGACTGCGGTGTAGGTCTGCACGCTCAGCGACTCGGATTCGGCGTCCAGGCAGGAGCCGGTCAGCTCCTCCCACTGGGCCCGCCGCTCCGCCGGGTGGTCGGCCTGGCGCTCGACGTACACCACGCGCCGCCTGGGATGCCAGTCTTCCTTGCGGCGCTCGGCCCAGCCGGGGTCGCGGTCGTCGACGATCACGAGGTAGACGGCGGGGCTCTTGTGGAGATCCACGCGGTAAGCGGGGGTCGGGGCGGCGGCGCTGCTCATGACGTGCTCCTTGTTGAGGCGTTTCGGTGGCCGGGGCCCGCAGGCGGGCGGGGATTCCCGCCCCCGCCCGCCTGAGGAGTCGTAACCGGTCAGGCTTGCAGAGCTGTGGTGATGTCCATCTGGAGGATCAGCCAGTCCGGGCCGCCCTTGGCCTGGACGAGACCGGCGTAGAGCAGCACCGCCTCATCGCCGGTGAGGGCACGGACACCGTGCTCGGCAAGGAAGGCGTCGATCGCCTCCAGCGGCTCGTCGGCGTACTGGAAGACCTCCACCAGGCCGTGGATGCCCTTGGGTTCACCGTCGCCCTCCCACAGCTGGACGGCGAAGGTCCGCAGGACCGGGTCGAACACCGGCCGCAGTACCGCGTTCGTGCCGTCCAGCGGGATGCGGTCGAGGTTCTCGAAGTCCGCGAGGGTGAAGTCCACGATGGTGCCTTTCGTTGAGGTTCTCGGTGGTGGATCCGGCGGGGTGGGCGGGATTCCCGCCCCGTCCACCCCGCAGGGGTGAGGGTCAGCCCTGGCGGGCCGGGTTCTCGATGACGCGGAATGCGGTGCCGTTATCGGCGGTCAGGACCGCGCCGCGAGCCAGGTCCTCCACGTGCGCCCGGATCTCGCCGGTCCGGAAGTCGGCCTTCTGCATCTGGACCGTGAGGCAGCCCGCGACGTCGATACGCTCGGCCGTCTCGTAGCCCTCGGCGATGGTGATCCAGTCCTGGCCCGCGGGACGGAACTGACCCAGGTACACCGGGAGCTTCGGGGCGGTGGCGGACCGGCCCCGCTTGACCCGCTCGACCATGAACTCCAGGTACCGCGCCCGATCGCGCCGGTACTCGGCCACAGCCTCCTCGATGGCGCGCTCGGCGCCGCCCGGACGCTCGATCTTGTCGGCCAGGTGCAGCAGATCCGTGATCAACTCCGCAATCTGGGTGGCGCCGGGAGTCTTCTGGTACAGCTCCCACGCCGGTCGCGCCTGCTCGGCGACGTTCGCGGGGATGGCCGGGGTGTCGTCAACGAAGACGGGGCCGTCGTCCAGTGCTCCAGTCATGCTCTTTCCCTTTCGTTGAGGTTCTTCGGTGTGGACCGCAGGTCCGGTGCCTTCCGGGGATTCCCGCCCCCTTCCGACACTGCTAATTCAATCAAGTTTTGAGCTCCACGTCAAGTCGAAAGCGCAGATCAGACGGCCTTTTTCCGGGGCCGCGCCCGGCATGGAGACGCAGTACGGCCGCCCCGCCCGGGGGGCTCCCTCCTCGGTCGGGCAGGCGTTAGCCGACCACAGGCCGGGTC
>NZ_PQSU01000034.1 GCF_002920615.1 Streptomyces sp. Ru62 | reverse complement strand
CGGGCCGTGTGGGGCAGTGCGAGGCGCGACCGACACCGGATGCCGGGCCCGGTCAGCCGGCCGCCGAGGAAGGACCGCATCCGCCGGTTTCCGGTCAGGGCGGCGCGGCCCCATCAGACCCCGCCCCGGCGGGGCCGTGCGCTCCCTCGCGGGGCCGTGAAAGCTGAGTGACGCCCGGAGCGGGCAGCCGGGAAGGGCCGCATCCGTCGGTTCCCGTTGTGGTGCGTCCGGCCTCATGTGTGTCCCTCACCCGATGCCGTACCGCCCCCGCGGAGCGGCTGACGGCACCGTGAAGCCGATCCGGCCGATCACCGCGTCCCCGGGGCCCTCCCGCAAGCTGGCCGGTATCCCGTATCCAGGCGTCGCCGAACTCTCCCGCGTCCCGTGGACGGAGTCCAGCCGTATCGGCCGATCTCCCCATGGCGCGGCCTTGCTCGATTCGGAAGGATGCTGCGGGCGGCCGGCCGACGGCCGTGCCGTACCGGCAGCCCCATCCCGACGGAAACGGAGCGCATCGATGACCTCTGCGACCCCCCACGACCTCGTCGTCACACGGGCCACTCTCGACGACTGGCCGGTGATCAGCGGGTGGGCGGCCGCGGAGGGCTGGAATCCCGGGCTGTCCGACGGGCCCGCGTTCTTCGCGCAGGACCCCGAGGGGTTCTTCCTGGGCCGGATCGACGGGGAGCCGGTGTCGGCCGTCTCCGTCGTCAACCACGGCCCCGACTACGCCTTCCTCGGCTGCTACCTGGTCCGTCCCGACCTGCGCGGCCGGGGACACGGGCTCACCACGTGGAAGACCGCGCTGGCCCACGCCGGGAACCGGACCGTCGGCCTGGACGGAGTCGTCGCCCAGCAGGGCAACTACCGCCAGTCCGGCTTCCGTTCCGCCTACCGCACCATCCGCTTCACCGGCACCGCCCGCGAGAGCGGCACGCCCACCGGTGTCCGCCCGGCCGGGCCCGCCGACCTGGCCGCGCTCACCGCCTACGACAGCGCCTGCCACCCCGCCGACCGCCCCCGCTTCCTCGCCGAGTGGCTCCGCGCGCCCGGCCACCGTGCCGTCGTCCGCGAGGAGGGCGGTCGCCCGGCCGGCTACGGCGTGCTCCGCCCCGGCCACGACACCCTGCGCATCGGCCCCCTCTTCGCGGACACCGCCGACGACGCCCGGGCCCTGTTCGCCGCCCTCACCGCCGAGGCGGCCGGCAGCGAGGTGGCGATCGACGTCCCCGAGCCGAACGCGGCCGGCGTCGCCCTCGCCGAAGGGGCGGGCCTGCGCCCGTCGTTCGAGACCGCCCGCATGTACACGGGACCCGTGCGCCCGTACGCCCGCGAGCGGGTGTTCGGCGTCACCACGCTCGAACTCGGCTGAGCCTCACGCGCCTTCGGAGCGCCCGGCGTGGTGGCGGCGGTGCAACTCCCGTACCTCATCCACCAGTTCCGGCACCGGCCCCTCCACAACCACGTCGGGCGCGACGTCCCGCACGGGCAGCGTGCGCACCGGTGGCGCGGGCACGCCCAACTCGGCCAGCAGGCCGGAGAGCTGGACTGAGGAGACGATGTACACGATCCGGCCCAGCCCCACCCAGGCGTGCGCCGCCGCGCACATCGGGCAGTGCTCCCCGGAGGTGTAGACGGTCGCCGCCGCGCGCTCCTCGGGCGTCAGGTGCGCGGCCGACCAGCGGGCCAGCTCGAACTCGGGGTGCCGGGTGCGGTCCCCGTCCGCCACCCGGTTGCGGTCCTCCGCCAGCACGGTCCCGTCCCCGGCCACGAGCACCGACCCGAAGGGCTCGTCACCGGCGTCCAGCGCCTCTGTCGCCAGCTCCACACAGCGGCGCAGATGCCGCAGCTCACTGTTCCGGACCATCGGCCCACCTCCTCACGGCATGATCTCCGGCAGGGCACGCTACGGCCACCGCGGCCGACCCGGCCAGTGCGTCCGCCGCGGGGGCGACGGCCCGTCGCCGGGCCGGGAAGGCGTACCGGCGCCCGGCCGCGACCGTCGCGAGCGCCACCAGGACCGGCGGCAGCGCGGTCCAGGGCAGCGCCCCGGCGCCCGCCGCGTCCAGCGCGAGACCGCCGGTGAGCGAACCGGCGGCGATGCCCGCGTTGTACAGCGTGGTCTGCAACGAGGTCGCCACATCGGCGTCGGCCGGCCCCGACGCGTCGACCAGCGCGGTCTGGATCAGCGTGGGCGCCCCGCCGAAGGCCACGCCCCACAGCGCCACCGCACCGACCAGCAGGCCGGGCACCCGGGCGCCCAGGCCCAGCACCAGCAGCACGGCCGCGACCAGGGCGAGCGCCGTGAGCAGGGTGGGGCGCGGCCTGCTGTCGACCAGCACACCGGTGAGCCAGACGCCGGCCACCGTGGCGGACCCGAACACCGCGAGCAGCACGCCCGTACGGCCGTACCCCGCGTGCGCGGCGAACGGGGCGACGTACGTGTACATCACCTGGTGCCCCAGCAGCAGGAACAGCGTCACGGACAGCACCGGGCGGATGCCGGGGCGTACGGCGACCCGGACCAGGGGCACGCGCGCGTGCGGCGGCTCACCCGGGAAGCCGGGCACCCGCAGCCGTACCCAGCCCACGAGCAGCACGGCGAGCACGGCGAGGGTGCCGAACGCGGCCCGCCAGCCCACCGCTCCGGCCAGCGCGGTACCGGCGGGCACGCCGAGCGCCAGGGCCAGTGTGATCCCGGCCAGCACCACCGCGATGGCCCGGCCGCGCCGCTCGGCCGGCACCGTCCGGGCCGCGTACCCGGCGAGCATCGCCCACAGCGTGCCGCCCATCGCTCCGGCCAGCAGCCGGGCCGCGACGGTGAGCGGGTACGACGACGACACCGCCACCAGCGCGTCGCTGACGGCGAACCCCAGCAGCGTGCCGCACAGCACCGGGCGCCGGGGGAGTCCCCGCAGGGCCGCGGTCACCGGGATCGCGGCCACGAAGGAGGCGGCGGCGTACGCGGTGACGAGGAAACCGATCCGGGACTCGGCCACCCCCAGCGGGGGCGCCATCGCGGGCAGCAGGCCCGCCGGGAGGAGTTCGGTCAGTACGGCGGTGAACGCGGCGCAGGACAGGGCGAGCAGCCCCGACCACGGCAGGCGGCCGCCCTCGACCTGGGAGGACAGGGTCATGCGACCATGGTCGAAGCCTCACATCAGTGTGAAGGTCAAGCCTGGGTCCGGGAGGCCGGCATGCGGATCGGTGAGCTGTCCCGCCGTACGGGCGTCCCCACCCGGCTGCTGCGGTACTACGAGGAACAGCACCTGCTCCACCCGGAACGCGCCGCCAACGGCTACCGCAGCTATCCCGAGTCCGCGGTAGCGCGCGTGGGGCAGATCCGCGGCCTGCTGGAGTCGGGTCTGACCACCGGGATGATCCGCGCGCTCCTGCCGTACCTCTGCGGTCCGGGTCATCTGGTGCCGGCCCCCGAGGACGTGCCGCCGGAGACGGCCGCCCTGCTCCAGGAGCACATCGACCGCATCCAGGCCCGCATCGACTGCCTGGCCCGCAACCGGGACCGCCTCACCGCCTATCTGGCGGCGGTACGGCCGCAGGGCCGCTGACGCCCTGTCAGAGCTCCCGAGCGTGCCCGGTAAATCCTTTGTGTCTGCGCGGTCGGCATGGTGAGGTGAGGCCATGGATCATGCCTCAGTACTCGCCGTGTACGACCGGGATCTGCGCGAGGGTGCCCGGCCCGACGGACCCGGGGCCCGGATCGAGCGGGTCGGCGGGGTGGTGCGCCAGGTCGCGGACGCGCACGGCTGGAACGGCGTGCTCTGGTCCGGCCTGGGCGCGGCGGACGTGGACCGGACCGTCCGCGAGCAGATCGCCTACTTCGGCGGCCTGGGCCTGGACTTCGAGTGGAAGCTCTACGCCCATGACGAGCCGGCCGATCTCGGTGACCGGTTGCTCGCCGCCGGATTCCGGGCCGAGCCCGCGGAGACGCTGATGGTGGCCGAGGTGGGCGGGCTCCCGCTGGACACCGCGCCGCCGGCCGGTGTCCGCTTCGTCGAGGCCACCGATCCGGCCGGCGTCGACCTCGTCGTGGATGTGCACGAGAGGGTCTTCGGTACCGACGGCAGCGGGCTGCGGCACCGGTTGCTCGCCCGCCTGGCCGCCGACCCCGGCACGGTCGTCGCCGTGGCCGCCCTCGCCGACGGCGAACCCGTCGCCGCCGCCCGCATGGAGCTGGTGCCCGGCACCCGGTTCGCCGGGCTGTGGGGCGGCGGCACGGTCGAGGCCTGGCGGGGCCGGGGCATCTACCGCGCCCTGATCGCCCACCGCGCCCGTGTCGCCGCCGCCCAGGGCTACCGCTACGTCCATGTCGACGCCTCGTCCATGAGCCGCCCGATCCTGGCCCGTCTCGGCTTCCACGCGCTGAGCACCACGACGCCCCACGTCTACGAGAACTGACTCAGCGACGGGCCCGGCTCCGGTCCAGCGCGGCCACCCCGACGGCCGCCAGGGCTATCTGGATGAGCCACTCGATCCAGTCGGGCCCCTTCGTGTCGGCGACCCCGATCCCGGCGGCGATCGCCGAGCCCACCAGCGCGGCCACGATGCCGACGACGATGGTCCACAGGACTCCGATGTGCTGCCGCCCGGGGACGACCAGCCGCCCCAGCACACCGATGATGAGGCCGATGACGATGGCGCTGATGATGCCTGAGACCTCCATGGCCGACCCTCCTTGACGGTCTTGTCAACGATCCCCCGCTGATGTGGCATGTGCCCGCTGAAAGCGGAGCCACTCCGGTCCGGTTGCCCCCGGAAGCCTCTGTTCACCGCCCCTTCATGCCATGTACCTTTCAACCGTTCGACGCGTGTAGAACCCTCAAGCGGGTTCTACGCGCGCAGACTTGGCGCCCGCACCGCCCTCTTCCCCACCCCTTCACGGAGGTTCGACGGATGCCCGGATCCGGGAGATCCCGCCGCAGATTCACCACCGCCCTGGCCGGCCTGGGCCTGTTGGTCACCGCAGCCGCGTTCCAGGTCGGCACCGGCACCCCCGCCCACGCGGCGACCGCGCACCGCGTCCTGTTCGACAACGCCCACGCCGAGACGGCCGGCAACGCCGACTGGATCATCTCCACCAGCCAGCCCGACCCGCTCGGCCAGGACTCCACCCCGTCCGCCGAGACGGACTGGACCGGCGCCCTGTCCTCCTGGGGCGTGGCGCTGCAGAAGACCGGCGACTACAGCCTGAAGACCCTGCCCTCGGGCTCCAGCCTCGGCTACGGCGGCACGTCCGCGACCGACCTGTCGAACTTCGACACGCTGGTCCTGCCGGAACCCAACACGCTGTTCACCAGCGCCGAGAAGACCGCCATCATGACCTTCGTCAAGAACGGCGGCGGTCTGTTCATGATCTCCGACCACACCGGCGCCGACCGCAACAACGACGGCTACGACGCGGTCGAGATCTTCAACGACCTGATGACGAACAACAGCGTCGACTCCACCGACCCGTTCGGCTTCTCCGTCGACTCGCTGAGCATCAGCTCCGACCACCCCGCCGCGATCAGTGACAGCACCGACCCGGTGCTCCACGGCTCCTTCGGCACCGTCACCAAGAGCCTGATCGCCAGCGGTACGACCGCCACCCTCAAGCCCGCCGACAACCCGGCCGTCAAGGGCCTGCTCTACCGCACCGGTTACTCCGGCAACACCGGTGCCTTCTTCGCCACCAGCACCTTCGGCAGCGGCCGGGTCGCGTTCTGGGGCGACAGCTCCCCGATCGACGACGGCACCGGCCAGTCCGGCAACACCCTGTACGACGGCTGGAACGACTCCACCGCCACCGACGCGGCCCTCGCCCTCAACGCCACCGAGTGGCTGTCCGGCGCGGGCGGCAGCAGCGGCGGCGGTGGCGGCACCTGCACGGCCGCCCAGCTCCTGGCCAACCCCGGCTTCGAGTCCGGCGCCACCTCCTGGACCGCCTCCAGCGGTGTGATCACCAACGACACCGGCGAGGCGGCCCGCACCGGCTCCTACAAGGCCTGGCTGAACGGCTACGGCTCCGCCCACACCGACACCCTTGCGCAGTCGGTGACCATCCCCGCCGGCTGCACGAGCGCCACCCTGAGCTTCCACCTCCACGTCGACACCGCCGAGACGACCACCTCGACGGCCTACGACACCCTCAAGGCGCAGGTGCTGGGCAGCAGCGGAACGGTGCTGTCCACCCTCGCGACCTACTCGAACCTGAACGCGGCGAGCGGCTACACCCAGCGCAGCTTCAGCCTCGCGAGCTACGCGGGCCAGACCGTGACGATCAAGTTCACCGGCACCGAGGGCTCCACCCTCCAGACGTCGTTCGTCCTCGACGACACCGCGCTCACCGTGAGCTGAGCCGGGACAGGGGGTGGGCCGCGAGGTCCACCCCCTGGGGCGTCAGGCCGCCGGCACCGTCCGCTCCGGCGTGTTCCACCCGGACACCCGCACACCCGGTGCCGAGCCGCGCAGGTCGGCCGTCCGGTAGGTGGCGGTCAGCGTCACCGACTCGCCCGGCCACAGGCTCACCTCGTTGTCCGACCAGCGCACCGGCAGCACGGGCCTGCCCCGCTCGTCCACGAGGTGCACGTCCGTCAGCAGTGCCGGGGTCTTCCCGCTCCCGCTGTGGCGCAGGGTCACCGTCGTGGTCGACATGCCGTCCGACGCACGCGTGGCCGCCGTCGCCGTCACCGGGACCCGCGCCATCGAGGTGAGCCCCTTCATGTCGGCGTAGCTCGTCGTCGGCGTGTGGTACCAGGTGGTGCCGTTCCAGTCGAGGGTGTCGGGCCGGGTGGAGAGCCAGTACACGTTCCGGCTCACCTCCGTGCCGTCCGCGTCCGTCAGCACCAGCCGGAGCAGATACGTCCGCGACAGCCCGCTCACCGAGGATGGCAGGGTCAGCGGTGTGCCGTGCGCCCCGTCCCCGTCCACCGCCACGCCGGTGACGGTCCTGTCGTACTTCTGCGTGCCGTCGGGGTCGTACAGCGTGGCCCGCGCCGTGAGGCCCCTGGCGGCGGCGGGCCGGTTGTTCACCACCACGACCGAGCGGTCGTCGTAGGAGTACTGGATGTGCAGCGGCTCGTTCGCCTTCTTCGCCCCGAAGTAGGAGCCGTTCTGGTCGAGATAGCGGTCGGTGAGCTGCCAGTGCAGGGACGTCCAGCCGCTGTTGAACATCCAGTGGATCACCCCGGTGGCGGGCCGGTCGCCGTCGGTCGCGTTGCGTCCGTACGCCTCGAACTGGGCGCGGACGTTCTCGTACTGGGCCAGCTGGGCCTTGCGGACGTAGTCGGTGAGACCGGTCGGGGCGCCGTAGCGGCCGGCGAGGGCGTCGTCGTAGATCTTCAGGGTGCCGAAGACGGGGGACGGCGAGCGGTGGTACTGCCTGGCGTCCGGGTCCTTCCACAGGGTGTCGAGTTCGGCGGGCGTCATCATCCGGCGCAGGGTGTCGAGGGTGGGGATGCTGGGGCCCGCGCTGGTCTCGGAGTTGAACCCGGTCGCCCCGCCTTCCCGCTTGGCGTACCAGTAGCCGGGCGGCACCCAGTCGTAGGGGCCGGTCATCTTCATGCCCGAGCTGCCCAGCCGTGGGGAGGACCGGTCGGAGGCGGAGGAGACGACGGGGGTGGGCCAGTCGGCGGACTCCAGGGCGTCCAGGTAGCCCTTCTCGATCGTCGCGTCGGGGGCGAAGTCGCTGCCGATCAGGAAGGAGATGACGCTCGGGTGGTCACGCAGCCGCGCGGCCTCGGCGGCCATGGACGCCCTGGCGACCGGGTAGTCGGCGTCGCTCCACCGGTCGCCCTTCTCGTCGCCGTTGAACTCGCCCTCCCATTTGTCGCAGCACTCCCAGCCCGGCAGGGTGAGCACGCCGTAGCGGTCGGCCAGGTCGAAGAACTCGTCCGGTTCCAGGTGGCCTTCCAGGCGCAGGGTGTTCAGACCCAGGTCCAGGGCGTACTTCAAGCGGTCCTCGACATAGGCGGGGTCCCAGCGCAGGAACTCGTCCGGGGACCAGCCGCCGCCCTTGATCAGCAGCTTGCGGCCGTTGATCCGGTACTGCCGGGCGCCGTCGGAGTTCAGCGGGGCCCGCACGTCCCGGATGCCGAAGGTCTCGTGCGCGGTGTCCGACGTCGTACCGGCCACGGTGGCGGTGAGGTCGAGGTCGTACAGCGGCTGTCCGCCCATGCCGGCCGGCCACCACACCTTCGGGTCGGTGAGGTGCAGGCCGGGGGTGTCGGCGGGGGAGAAGGTGACGGTCTTCGTCTCGTGCGCCGCCAGCGAGACCGTCGTGCGGAACTCCGTCCCGTCGACGCTGCCGCCGACCTCGGCGGTGACCGGCGCGTCCGTGTCGTTGCGGGCCTCGGCCTTGACCGTCAGGTCGGCCGTGGCGAGCGACGGCACCGCCAGCTTCGTGACCACGTGCGCGTCGCGCAGCGTGATCGGGCCGCCCCTGCGGACCAGGACGTCCCGGACGATTCCCATGTTCTGGTCGGGCGGCGGCTGGATCCAGTCGATCCAGCCCATGGTCAGGTCCTTGAGCGGGTCGTTGGGCCGGATGCGGAAGGCGACCGTGTTGGTGCCGGACCTGACCAGCGAGGTGATGTCCAGCTCGTGACGGGTGTAGGCGCCGGTCACCTCGGCGGCCTTCGCCACCTGCCGGCCGTTCACGTAGACGTCCGCCGCCGAGACGACCCCGCTGAAGTCGAGGGAGGTGCGCTGCCGGGTGTCCCGGACGGTGAAGTCGGCGCGGTACCACCAGGGCACCTCGAAGTCGGCCCGGGGGATCTTCTGCTGGTCGGTGGAGTGGAACGGGTCGGCGTACACACCGTTCGCCAGCAGTGCGGCCAGCACCGTGGAGCGCGGGCCCGCCGGGTACCAGCCCCGCGCCGGATAGCCGGGGGTGGACACGGCCGCTGCCGAGTCGCCCACTTTCGCCGTGGACTGGACGGCGTAGCCGGACAGCGGGGTGCTGCTGCCGGCGGCCGAGGGGACGTGGGTGATCCGGGCGGGCCGGTGGGGCTCTGCCGTGTCCCGGGGGCCGGCCCAGGCGCCGGTGGCCAGGGAGCCGACCAGGGCGAGGAGCGCGGCGGTCATGGGGAGCCGGCGGGCGGGGCGAGGGAACACGGCGGTCTCCAGCCTCGTAAAGTTAGGAAACTTTACTAACCTGGGCCACGCTAGGGCGCGCCACGGGCCGTGTCAACGAACCCCGCCGTGGTGGCTGTTGAACGGGTCAGGTTCCGGCCGTACGGCGTTCGAACACCAGGTCGCGGGCCGTGTCCAGGGCCGTGGCCACCGCACCCAGCAGGACGGCGTCCTCACCGAGCCGGCTCGGCGCGATCCGGGGCCGCAACGGGGTCAGCGCCCGCAACCGCTCCCGCACGGGCCGCAGCAGCAGATCGACACTGTGCCCGACACCGCCGCCGAGCACCACGAGGTCCGGGTCGAGCACGGCGGCGGCCGCCGCCACGGTGTGCGCTATCCGCTCGCCCTCCAGTTCCACGGCCCGCACGGCGCCCGGATGCCCCTGCCGGGCCGCGTCGAACACGGCCTTGGCCGTGAGCTGCCCGCGCATCCCGAACTGCCGGGCGGACTCCACCACCGCCACCCCCGACACCGCGTCCTCCAGCCGCTCCGGCTTCTGCCTCCCGTGCCACGGCAGGAAGCCGATCTCCCCGGCCAGTCCGCGCGCGCCCGTGAACAGCCGCCCCTCGCTGACCACCCCCATCCCCAGGCCGGTGCCGATCAGGATGTACGCGAACAGCCGGCTGCCCGCGCCGACGCCGTAGGTGTACTCGCCGAGCGCCGCCAGATTGGCGTCGTTGTGCACCTCCAGCGGCACGCCCAGCTCCGTGCGTATGCCGTCCACCAGCCCTGCCCGTCCCCAGCCGGGCAGGTGCATCGCGTAGCGCACCCGCCGCTGCCTCTCGTCGTACACCCCCGGAGTGCCCACCACCCCGTGCACCACCTCCGCCGGGTCCACGCCCGAGTTGGCGATCACCTGACGGGCGGTGCTCACCACCAGGTCGGTGAGGGCGGCCGAGGCGCGGGCCCGGTTGCGTATGTCGGCCCGGGCCACGACCGTGCCGTCCAGGTCGACCACCGCCACGCGCAGCCAGCCCCGGCCGATGTCCACGCCGAGCGCGTACCCGGCGGCGGGGTCCGGGGCGTAGAGCACGGCGGTGCGCCCGCGTTCCGGGGCCTGCGTGCCTACCTCGTGCACCAGGCCGGCCGCCGCCAGTGAGGCCAGTGCGCTGGAGACCGTCGGCTTCGAAAGGCCCGTCTCCCGGGCCAGTTGGGCACGCGAGGCGGCGCCGAGCGCCCGCAGCCGGTCCAGCAGCAGCCGCTCGTTGGTACTGCGCAGCCGCCGGCGGCTCCAGGGCTGTTCCGGCTGCTCTACGACGTCGCTGGCGGGCATCGCACCATTCTCGTGCATTCCTGTCGCACACTTGACGCCTCTAGTAAGGCTCCTTAACTTTATCCGCCAGTCACCCTCCGCCGGGCGTCGCACGCCCGTCGCGTCAGGAGTCCCCCATGTCCGGTAGCCCGCCACCCCCGGGTGGCTTCGTCCGCCGTGTCGGCCTGTTCCAGGCCACGGCGATCAACATGAGCCAGATGTGCGGCATCGGGCCGTTCGTGACGATCCCGCTGATGGTCGCCGCGTTCGGCGGCCCCCAGGCGGTCATCGGATTCGTCGCCGGCGCGGTCCTGGCGCTGTGCGACGGCCTGGTCTGGGCCGAGCTGGGCGCCTCGCTGCCCGGCTCCGGCGGCAGTTACCTCTACCTGCGCCAGGCCTTCCAGTACCGCACCGGCCGTCTGATGCCCTTCCTGTTCGTGTGGACGGCGATGCTCTTCATCCCGCTGATCATGTCCACGGGCGTGGTCGGCTTCGTCCAGTACCTGGGCTATCTCGCCCCCGGCCTCGGGCAGACCGCCGGCGACCTGATCGGCCTCGGCGTGATCGCCCTGGTGGTGCTGCTGCTCTGGCGCGGCATCGAGCACATCGCCCGGATCACCGCCGTGATGTGGACCGTGATGATCGCCTCCGTGCTGCTGGTCATCGTCGCCGCCGCCACTCACTTCAGCCCACACATGGCCTTCACCTACCCGGCGGGGGCCTTCAATGTGATGAGCAACCACTTCTGGCTCGGCTTCGCGGCGGGCCTGACCATCGGCATCTACGACTACCTCGGCTACAACACCACCGCCTACATGGGCGCCGAGATCAAGGAGCCAGGACGTACGCTGCCGCGCTCCATCCTCTTCTCCATCCTCGGCATCATGGCGATCTACCTGCTGCTGCAGATCGGCACCCTGGGTGTCGTCGACTGGCACCGGATGACCGACCCGCACGACATCGCCTCCTCCTCGGTGGCCTCCGCCGTGCTGGAGGAGACCTGGGGCAAGGGCGCGGCCGACACGGTGACCGTGCTGATCCTCATCACCGCGTTCGCCTCCGTCTTCGCCGGCCTGCTCGGCGGCTCCCGGGTCCCCTACGACGCCGCTCGCGACCGGGTCTTCTTCCGCCCGTACGCGAAGCTGCACCCGAGACACCGCTTCCCGATGCTCGGCCTCGCCACCATGGGCGTGATCACCGCCGTCGGCTTCCTGATCGGCCGCCACACCGACCTCGCGACCCTGATCCAGTTGCTCACCACGGTGATGGTCATCGTGCAGGCACTGGCCCAGATCGTCGCGCTGACGGTGCTGCGCCGACGCCGGCCGGACCTGCCCCGCCCGTACCGGATGTGGCTGTACCCGCTGCCGAGCGTCGTCGCCTTCGTCGGCTGGTGCGTGATCTACGGCTACGCCGACAAGAACTCCCCGGGCCGTCATCCCATCGAGTGGTCCCTGGCCTGGCTGGCGCTGGGCGGCGTGGCCTTCGTGGTCTGGGCCCGGCTGGAGAAGGTGTGGCCGTTCGGCCCGAAGGAGATCAGCGAGGAGACCGGCGCGGAATCCGCGGGGGTGGTCACGGCAACGCCCTTGGCGTGAGCCAGCGTTACCTTCATCGAAACGCACCTCCCCGGCCGGACCGCAGTCCGCCGGGGAGGCTTCGGTTCATGACCGACATCATGACCGCGGACGTCACCGTCCGCCCCGCGACCCCCGAGGACCGGCCCGCCGTGGAGCGGCTGTGGCTGATGTTCCGCCACGATCTGTCCGAGTTCACCGGCCTCCTGCCCGCCGCCGACGGCACCTTCCGCAGTGACCGCGTGGCGTACGCCTTCACGGAGCCGGGCTGGGCGCCGTATCTGCTGACCCGCGAAGAACGCCCCGCCGGGTTCGCCTTCGTCCGTGGGCTGGACGGTCCGGTCCGCGTGCTGAACAGCTTCTTCGTGGCGCGCGGCGTCCGGCGCCGGGGCATCGGGCTGCGGGCCGTGCGCGAGGTGCTCACCCGGCACCCCGGGCCGTGGGAGATCGCCTTCCAGCAGGACAACCCGGCCGCGGTGAGCTTCTGGCCGCGCGTCGCCGAGGAGCTGGCCGGCGACGCGTGGACCCGCGAGCCACGGCCGGTGCCCGGACGGCCCGATCTGCCTCCGGACGTGTGGATCTCCTTCACGGTGACCGGCTGACCGTGCCGGACCGGAGACGGGCTTCCTTGACATGCAGGTAATTGCCTGCATAACGTGAAGCGTGCGATCGGAGGACGACACCGGGATGGACGAGGTCTTCAAGGCGCTGGCCGACGACACCCGTCGGCGCCTGCTCGACCGGCTCCACGAGAACAACGGCCAGACCCTGGGCGAGCTGTGCGAGCGCATCGCCATGACGCGCCAGTCGGTGACCCAGCACCTGGCCGTCCTGGAGGCCGCCAACCTGATCAGCACGGTGCGGCGGGGGCGGGAGAAGCTGCACTACCTCAACCCCGTGCCGCTCCACGAGATCCAGGAGCGGTGGATCGACAAGTTCGAGCGCCCGCGCCTCGCCGCGCTCGGCGCCGTGAAGCGACGAGCCGAGGAAGCCATGACCGACAAGCCCCGTTTCGTGTACGTCACCTACATCGCGAGCACGCCCGAGAAGGTCTGGGAGGCGCTCACCGACGCCGACCTGACGGCCGCCTACTGGGGACACCGCAACGTCTCCGACTGGCGGCCCGGTTCCCGCTGGGAGCACGTGCGCACCGACGGCTCCGGCATCGCCGACGTGGTCGGCCGGGTCGTGGCGAGCGAGCCGCCGACCCGGCTGGTGACCACATGGGCCGCGCCGGACCAGGAGGGGCAGGAGGACCGGCACTCCCAGGTCACCTTCGAGATCCGGCCGCACGAGGACATCGTCCGCCTGACCGTCACCCACGAGGACCTCGACGACGAGGGTGAGCGCGCGGACGTCGCGTCGGGCTGGCCTGCCGTGCTGTCCAACCTGAAGTCGCTGCTGGAGACCGGCCGGACCCTGCCGCAGGAGCCGTGGCTGATGCCGTCCCGCTGACCGTCCCCGTGACCGTCCGCTGCACGGACGGGCGAGCGGACGGGGGAACGCGCAGGCCGGTCCGGAAACGCGGAGGCCGGTCCGCCCGGGGCGGACCGGCCCGCGTTCATTCCTTCCTTTCCTCGGTCTCCTCTTTCAAAGCTTTCGCGACTCTTCTACGGCCTGGGGGCGCTCTTCGCCGCCGTACCGGCGCAGATCAGTCCGAGGACGAGGGCCAGGGCTCCGATGACGATGTTGTTGACGATGACACCCGTGTCCGGGCTGCTGCCCACGATCCACGGAGCGATGATCATCCAGATGCCCAGGGCGCACATGGCCCAGCTCAGGCCGTACATGCGCTCGGGTGCCCGGGTGAATCCCAGTGCCAGCAGGCCTATCGCGATGCCCATGATCAGGTTGTGGGTCATGAGGGCGGGCTGGCTGGCCGTGTAGTGCAGGATCCACGGGGAGGCGGCGCAGTACAGGCCGAGCAGGAACACCGGCCCGTCCACGAGCGCCACATCACGACCGCCGAGCATGCGGGCGTAACGGTCCCGCATTTCGGAGACATCGGGGTGGCTGGATATGTCACCCCTGTGCAAGTTGGCCATGAGTCGTCTCCTTTGACTTTGCAGGCCAGACCGCGTCTGGTGCGGCATGCGTCAAGCGCCGCATACTCCAGTGTGCCCTTATTTCTTCCTTATGTGTAGATCTGGGCGGTCCCGGGTCACTGCCGCTGGAGGTTGTGGCGCAACCGGCGCAGGCCCCGCCGGGCGTGGCTCTTGACCGTGCCCAGCGGCCACCCGGTGCGTTCCGCGATCTGGGACTGGGTGAGGTCCTCGTAGTAGGCCAGGCGGAGCACGCGCCGCTGGGGCGCCGGGAGCCGGGACAGTTCGCGGCTGACCAGGAGGCGGTCCAGGACCGCCTCGGGCCGCCCGGCGGCGGACTCGTCCGGCAGGGCGGCCACGGCGGCCGCGGCGGCCGCGACCAGTTCACCACGGCGTGTCCGCGCGGAGAGGGCGTCGGCGACCCTGCGGCGGGTGATGCCGACGATCCACCCCGCCACCGAGCCGCGCTCGGGCCGGTAGCCGGCGCGGCCGCGCCAGACGGCCAGGAACACCTGCTGCGTGACGTCCTCGGCCTCCCGCACGTCGCCCAGCGCGCGCCACGCGAGGGCGTGCACCATCGGGGACCAGCGGCGGTGGACGGCGGCGAGACAGCCGTCGTCGCCGGCGACCAGTCCCCGTACGAGGTCCGCGTCGGTGGGCGGCTCCCCGGCGGGCGGCGGCGCCGGTACCTGGGCGGACCTTCCGGACGGGCTCATGACGACGGCTCCTTCGCGCGGGACGCAGTGGCCGGAGCGGGCCGGGCGGACACCGGCGGCGCGGCCGACCGGGCGGTACGGGGCCCGTGCGTTCATCCTGTGCACCGGTGCGCACGGCGGACAACGCGCATCGCTTCTGCGTCGTATGGTCGGTCGTATGGACGCGGTCGAAGCAGCGGGGACACCGCGGAGCGGACGGGCCGGTCCGGCCGGCACCGCGCAGCCCGCGCTGACGACCGGAGCCCTGGCCCGCCGGCTCGGCGTCTCCCCGACCACCCTGCGCTCCTGGGACCGCCGTTACGGCCTCGGCCCCGCCACCCGCACCGATGGCCGGCACCGGCGCTGGACGACCGAGGACGTCGCGACACTGGAGACGATGTGCCGGCTGACCGCGTCCGGGGTGCCACCCGCCGAGGCCGCCCGCGCGGCCAGGGAGCGGGCCGCGCCGGCGGCCGCCCGCAGTCCGTCCGGACCCGCGCCGGGTCCCGCCGCGCCGGGTCCCGCCGCGCCGGGTCCTGCCGTGCCGGGTCCCGCCGCGTCGGCCGGACCCGTCGGCGCCCCGGCGCGGTCCACCCTCCGGGCGCCGTCGCCCGACGGTGTCCGACAGGAGGGTCGCGGTCTGGCCCGGGCCGCTGTCCGGCTCGACGCCGCAACCGTCGAGGAGCGGCTGGAGGCCGCCGTCACCGGGTACGGCGTCGTGACCGCGTGGCAGGACGTGATGGTGCCGACCCTGCACGCCGTGGGCCGCAGATGGGCCTCGGCGGGGGACCGGTACGTCGAGGTCGAGCACCTGTTGTCCTGGCATGTGTCCACCACTCTTCGACGGCACACCCTGCGGCCCGGGGGCCCGGCGGCAGCGGGCCCCGTGCTCCTGGCCTGCGTCCCCGGCGAGCAGCACACCCTCCCGCTGGAGGCCCTCAACGCCGCACTGAGCCACGCCGGCCTCCCCGTGCGGATGTTCGGCGCCGCGGTCCCGGCGGAGGCACTGGTGGCGGCGGTGCGGCGGCTCGGCCCGGCCGTCGTGGTGTTGTGGGCGCAGGCCCGTTCCACCGCGAGCCTGCCGCTGGCGGAGCACCTCGCCGCCATGGAACGGGGCACCCGGGGCGCCCGCACGAAACCACTGGTGATGCTCGGCGGCCCCGGCTGGGCCGGCCGGCCCGCTCGCGGCATGCTCCGCCCGGCCACCCTGACCGAGGCACTGGACACCCTGGCGGCCCGCTACGCCGACAGGCCGCCGGCCCGCCCGTTCAACCGCGGCTCCGCGCCCGTCTGAACCGGGCCAGCCCGTCGGCGAGGTCGACGATCGGCTCCGGGTACGCGGCGACGAGCCCGCGGTCCGGACCCCCCGGCTTCCACGGCTCGTGCACCGCCGGGCCCGCCACCGCCTTCAGCTCCGGGACCCACCGCCGGACGTACACCCCGTCGGGGTCGTACCGCCTGGCCTGGGTCAGCGGGTTGAGGACCCGGTTGGGGCGGGTGTCCGTGCCCGTGCCCGCGACCCACTGCCAGTTCAGCTGGTTGTTGGCCAGGTCACCGTCGACCAGCCACTCCAGGAAGTGCCGGGCCCCGACGCGCCAGTCGACGTACAGCGTCTTCGCCAGGAAGCTCGCCGTGAGCAGCCGGGCCCGGTTGTGCATCCATCCCTCGTGGCGGAGCTGGCGCATCGCCGCGTCGATCACCGGCCAGCCGGTACGGCCCTCCCGCCACGCCTCGATGTCGTCCCGGGCCGTCCGCTCGGACCGCCAGCTGTCGTGCCGGGTGCGGTAGTCGGTGACGGCCGCGCCGGGCCGGGCCGCCAGCACCTGACGGTGGAAGTCCCGCCAGGCGATCTGCCGAACGAACGCGTCCGCTCCCGGGCCGCCCGCGCGGCGCGCCCGGTGGACCAGCTCGACGGGGGACACCGTTCCGAAGTGCAGGTGCGGGGAGAGCCGGGAGGTCGCGTCCCCGGCCAGGTCGTCGTGCCGGTCCGCGTAGACCGCCAGGCCGGAGCGGAGCCAGGTGGTGAGCCGCTTCCGGCCGGCCACCTCGCCGCCCTCCGGCAGTCCCGGCGAGGTTCCCGGCAGCGAGGCCCGGGACGGCAGCTCCTCGGAACCGATGCCGGGCGGCACGGGGACCGAGCGGGGCGCACCCAGCACGTCCCGCGGCCGCTGCCGGGACCACTGCCGGAAGTACGGCGTGAACACCGCGAAGTGGTCCGATGAGGCGGGGGTCACCTCGCCGGGCGGCACCACCGTGGTCACGGCCTCGTGGACGTGCAGCCGCCGCCCTTCGGCCTCCAGGGCGCGCCGCAGCCGCCGCTCCCGGGACCGGGCGTAGGCACTCGCGTCGGCCGCCACGTGCACCTCGTCGGCGTCCGCCTGCGCGGCCACCGCGCAGACCTCCTCCACGACGTCGCCGGAGCGCACCACCAGCCGCCCGCCACGCTCACGGAGGCCGGCGTCCAGGTCCCGCAGGCAGTCGGCGAGGAACGCCAGCCGATTGGGCGCCGCGAAGCCCGCGTCGGCCACACCCCGGTCGCGGACGAACAGCGGGACCACCTGACGGGGGCCCTCCAGCGCGGCCCGGAGCGGTGGGTGGTCGTACAGGCGCAGGTCGGCGGTGAACAGGACGACCGAGACATCCATGGCGCGGCTCCGGAACGAGGAAGAGCGAAGGAGGGAGAGCGAAGGAGGGGGACAACCGGGCACTTCCGGTCCGGCGGGCCCGGTGGATGCGGTGTCAACGCGCGACCTCGGGGCCCTGCCGGGCCGCTGCCCGCGCGATGTTGCGGGCCATCCCGCCGAAGACCACGGCGTGAAACGGTGAGACCCCAAACCAGTAGGCGTGGCCCAGCAGCCCGCGCGGGTGGAACAGGGCCCGCTGCCGGTACCGGCTGCGACCGTCGCCGGCCGGTTCGGCGCACATCTCCAGCCAGGCCGGCCCGGGCAGTCGCATCTCCGCCCGCAGCCGCAGCAGGTGACCCCGCTCGATCTCCTCCACCCGCCAGAAGTCCAGCGAGTCACCCGCCCGCAGCCGCTCCGCGTCCCGCCGGCCCCGGCGCAGGCCCACCCCGCCGACCAGCCGGTCCAGCCACCCACGCAGGCTCCACGCCAGCGGGAAGGAGTACCAGCCGTGCTCTCCGCCCACGCCCTCGATCACCCGCCACAGTTGGTCCGCCGGGGCGTCCACCACCGCCTCGCGACGGTCCGTGTACAGGGTGCCGCCGGCCCAGTCGGGGTCGGTGGGCAGCGGATCGCTGGGCGCGCCGGGTACCGCGGCGGACGACCAGCGGGTGGTCACGCGCGCCTCGCGCACCCGGCGCAGGGCCAGTCGTACGGCCTGGTCGAAGCCGAGCGGATGCCCCGGCGGGTCGGGGAGGTACCGGGTGATGTCGTGCTCGCGGCAGATCACCTCGTGCCGCAGCGACTCGGTCAGCGGCCGGGCGATGGACGCGGGGACGGGCGTGACGAGTCCCACCCAGTGGCTGGACAGGCCGGGGGTGAGGACCGGCACCGGCACGATGACACGCGGCGGGAGCCCCGCGACGCGCGCGTAGCGGACCATCATGTCCCGGTACGTGAGGATGTCCGGCCCGCCGATGTCGAAGGCCCGGTTCACGTCGTCCGGCAGGCCCGCGCCGCCGACCAGCAGCCGCAGCACGTCCCGCACGGCGATGGGCTGGATACGGGTGCGCACCCAGCTCGGCGTGACCATCACCGGCAGCCGTTCGGTGAGGTAGCGCAGCATCTCGAAGGAGGCCGAGCCCGAGCCGATGATCACGGCGGCACGCAGCACGGCGGTCGGCACACCGGAGGCCAGCAGGATGCGGCCCACTTCAGCCCGGGATCTCAGATGCGGGGAGAGCCGGTCCGCGGGCACCCCGGACGGCGTGAGACCGCCCAGGTACACGATGCGCCGCACACCGGCCGCCTTCGCCCTTTCCCCGAAGACGCGGGCCGCGCGGCGGTCGGTGTCCTCGAAGTCCTTGCCGCTGCCGAGCGCGTGCACCAGGTAGTACGCCACGTCGACGTCCCGCATCGCCCGGGCGACCGAGTCCGCGTCCGTGACGTCCCCCCGCACCACCTCCGCCTCACCCGCCCACGGATGGTCGCGCAGCTTCTCGGGGGAGCGGGCCAGACAGCGCACCCGGTGCCCGGCGGCCAGCAGCTCGGGCACGAGCCGGCCGCCGATGTAGCCCGTGGCTCCCGTCACCAGGCAGCGGAGCCGGTCCGTGGAGTCGTCGTGTTTCATGCCGCACAGGCCCTCCGCGTCGGTGGTCCCCCGGGAATCACTTCCCGCCCGGCCCGGCGGACGGATGCGCGTCGTCCCATCGGCCGAACGTCCGGGCGCGTCCGCGTGTCGGCCGGTCGGCCGCCACCGGTCGGCCGCCTCTCCCGCGTGTGCCGTGTGGAGCGTACGCAGTGGCATGTCCTCACCGATCGGGGGCAGCCGGACCGGTACAAGCTGTACATTCCGTTCGGTCAGCGACGCAGGAGGTGTCCGCCGCCATGAGTGCCAAGGTGCTGGAGCGATTTCCCGCCGGGGCTCCGCGTGGATCGTGGCCCGCGGAGGAGTACGCCGCCGCCCGGCGTGCCGAGGGTGAACCGGCGACCGTGGTCATGGACTTGAAGTCGGACGCGTTCCTCGTCGTGGTCGAGGCACACGAGGAGGACGGCCGGGCCTGAGCCGTCCGGCCCCGCGGGAAGGCGTCCCTGATCCCCCGCCACCTCTTCGTTCCCTTCCAGGGTCCGCCATACGAGACCGGTCGGGATTTCCTTGACGGCCGTCGCCGGCTGCTGCCACGATCACGGCATGACGATGCGACTGGACCTCACGCGGCGACGCCATGTCGACCTCGCTCGCGTCTCCAGCGCCTCCTGTCGCCCCACGGCCTGATCCGCGCCTTCCCCGCCGGTCCCGTCGGGCCTCCTGCACGCCTGACGAGCCTGCCCTTTCCGCCCCGTCGGAACCGGAATCCGGCGTGCCCGGACATCCCGCCCCGCAAGTGCGCAGCATGAACCCGCAGCCCTGCGGGTTCTCCAGTCCGCGGATTTCGCGGGTCCGTGGAGTTCGCGGGTCCGTGGAGTTCCTGGAGTCATCGAGTTCCGCGTGCCCGGAGCGCCTGTGACATCCGCCTGCCGGGTCCCCGCCTGACCGCCGAGCCGGAATCCGCTCCCCTTCGACTTCACCGGGCGCCCGTCCCCGTGCGCGTGCCCGGCGCACCCCAGAAACGAGGCACCCATGGCCACCGTCCTGTCCGTCTCCGGCAGCCCCTCCGCCTCCTCGCGCACCGGCCGTCTGCTGCGCCACCTGGACCAGCGGCTCATCGCCCAGGGCCACGAGGTGGTCCCGCTCGACGTCCGTACCGTCCCGGCCGAGGCCCTGCTCGGCGCGGACTTCCGGCACCCCGCCGTCGTGGAGGCCACCGAACTGTTCGCCCGCGCCGACGGCGTCGTGGTCGGCACCCCCGTCTACAAGGCGTCGTACTCCGGTGTCCTGAAGGCGCTCCTGGACCTGCTCCCGCAGTACGCGCTCACCGGCAAGACCGTGCTGCCGCTCGCCACCGGCGGCTCCACCGCCCATGTCCTCGCCATCGACTACGCCCTGCGCCCGGTGCTGAACTCCATGGGTGCCGCGCACATAGTCCAGGGCTGGTTCACCCTCGACAAGGACATCACGGTCCGGGAGGACGGCTCGGTGTCCCTCACGCCCACCACCGCCGAGGCCCTGGGGCACGTGGTGGACCAGTTCGCCGCTGCCCTGGACCGCACCCCGCTGCTGGCGGCGGCGAGCTGACGGCCCTGCTGCCGGGTGCCCACACCCGCCCCGCCCGTCCCACCCCCGGCGACGCGCATCGCATCGCACCGCTCGACTCGGCCGCCCCGGCACGGCCTGCTCTGATCGGAGACCCCACGTGTCCCTCACCTTCCACTGGTTCCTGCCCACCAACGGCGACAGCCGTCACGTCGTGGGCGGCGGCCACGGCACCCCGGCGACCGCCTCCGGCAGGGACCGGCCGCCCACGGTCGCCTATCTGAGCCAGATCGCCCGGGCCGCCGAGGACCTTGGCTTCGTCGGCGCGCTCACCCCGACCGGCGCCTGGTGCGAGGACGCGTGGCTGACCACCGCGATGGTCAGCCGGCACACCGAGCGGCTGAAGTTCCTGGTCGCCTTCCGGCCCGGCTTCGTCTCCCCCACGCTCGCCGCGCAGATGGCGTCGACCTTCCAGCGGCAGACCGGCGGCCGGCTGCTGCTCAACGTCGTCACCGGCGGCGAGAGCCACGAACAGCGCGCCTACGGCGACTTCCTCGACAAGGACGCCCGCTACCGCCGTACCGGTGAGTTCCTCCACATCGTGCGGCAGTTGTGGGACGGCAAGAGCGTCGACCTGCACGGTGAGCACCTGCGGGTAGAGGAGGCGAGGCTCAGCCGGCTGCCCGACCCGGTCCCCGAGGTGTACTTCGGCGGCTCCTCGCCCGCCGCCGGACAGGTCGCGGCCCGGTACGCCGACGTCTACCTCACCTGGGGCGAACCGCCCGCGCAGGTCGCCGAGAAGATCGCCTGGATCCGGCAGCTCGCCGCGGAGCACGGCCGTACCCCGCGCTTCGGGATCCGGCTGCACGTCATCACCCGGGACACCGCCGCGCAGGCGTGGGCGGAGGCGGACCGGCTGCTCGACGGCTTCGACCCGGAGACCGTACGGGCCGTCCAGTCGGGCCTCGCGCGCAGCGAGTCGGAAGGCCAGCGGCGGATGCTCGCGCTGCACGGCGGCGGCCGGGAGAGCCTGGAGATCCATCCCAACCTCTGGGCCGGCATCGGGCTGGTGCGCGGTGGTGCGGGCACCGCGCTGGTCGGCAGTCACGAGGAGGTCGCCGAGCGCATCAAGGAGTACCACGCCCTCGGCATCGACGAGTTCGTCCTCTCCGGGTATCCGCACCTGGAGGAGGCCTACTGGTTCGGCGAGGGTGTCCTGCCCCGACTCGCCGCCCAAGGGCTGTGGACCCACCCTGATCGCAGGGCTGCCGCATCGGCGGAGGTGCCGTTCGCGGGCTGAGCGGGCGGCGGGCGGTCGGGCGGCCGTCCGGCCCGGTGACGTGGGAGAGAGGACCTGGGCGTAGGGCGTCGGCCGACAGCGGCTGCTCCTGTCTCGGTCCTGGTCTCGGGTCCGGTCCTGCTGTCGGGATCGTCCCGTTCTCGGGTCCGGTCCTGCTGTCGGGCTCAGTCCCGTTCTCCGGGCCGGCCCTGCTGCCGGGACCGGCCGGGCTCGTCGGTCCGGTTCCGTTCCCCGGTGGCGGTGGGCGCGCCGCTCAACGCCCGCAGATGCGCCGCGCGCGATTCCGTCGTCTGGCCCTGCACCAGCAGAAACAAGCCTTCCCGGGCCAGGCGCTGGGCGCGGCTGGTGAGGGCCATCGCACGTCCGCCGCCGGCCACCACCGCCGCGGTGGTGGCCGCACGCAGCAGGTCGTACGCCTCCGCGCGCACGGCCAGCCGCTCCGCGGTCCCGCCGGCCCCGCCTTCCCCGTCCCAGCCGCCCCCGCCTCCCTTGCCCTCCCCGTCCCCCTCTCCCCCGTGCCGTCGGCCCGCCGCCAGCCCCCTCGGCCACCACCATCCCCGGCGCCTCGCCCCGCGCCTCGGGAACCGGAGCGTCGGCCAGGGTGTAGGCCCGTTCGCGGAGGTGGGCCAGGCGGGAGCGGAGTGGGGTGGCCGTTTCGTCGTCCAGGAGGGACAGCGCCGCCTCCGCCACGCCGAAGACCGCCGGGTTGGTGGTCAGCGTCTTGACCCGGTCGCCGGCGGCCCACCGGGCGTACGGCGTGTGCAGGGCCACCGCCTCAGCGGGCAGCCACAGGCCGTCCAGTTCCAGCGACACCGTGCGCGCGGCGGTGAGGGCCGCCAGCCGCATCGGCGCCGACGCCCGCAGCCCGGGCTGTTCGCGCGCCTCGGCGAAGGCGAACAGCACCTCGTCGGAGTCGGTCACCCCGGCCAGCAGCATCACGTCGTTCAGGCCCCACCCGGTGTACCAGGGGACGGTCCCGTCGAACCGCCAGCCGGCACCCTCCCGGCGGACCCGCACCGGGCGGCGCGGATACGACCGCAGGTGCGCGTACGCCACCCCGGACAGCAGCTCCCCACGGGACAGCGGGCCCAACAGCCTCTCCCGCACCGGGAGTTCGCTGCGCGCCAGCGTCTGCACGGGCGTGTGGTGCTGGGTCTGCACGAACCAGGTCGCACAGCACGCGCCGGACAGGATCTCCGCGGTCGCCCGCAGCACGGCCGGAGGCGCCCCCGCACCGCCGTACTCCGCCGGCGCGGCCACTCCGAGCAGCCCCGACCGCTTCACCGCCTCGATGTGGCTCGCGGGCACCCATTCCTGGTCGACCCGCTCGGCCTCGGGGATCAGCAGGTCCGTGGCGAGCCGGCGGGCGCGGACGACGAGCGGGTGCGAGGTGAGGTCCATGCGGGAGATTCTTCCGCTCTTCCCCTCCACCCGGTCACCGGATCTTCCGGCAATGCGGCATTCCGGACTTCCCGACTTCCGGACTTCCCGACTTCCCGGCTTCCCGGCTTCCCGACTTCCGGGATTCCGGCGCTCCGGAGATTTTTCCGCGACCGTGGCGCGCGGTGTCGATCCGGGGCCCCGCCGTTCGTGTAGGAGGTGACACAGAGCCCGCCCCGGGCCCGACGCCTTGGAGGACGTCATGAAGCACTACCTGCTCAGCGTGGTCCAGCCGGCCGGCGCCACCCCGCCCGACCCCGAAGCCCTCGCCGCGATCATGCGGAACGTCGAGGCCTTCAACGACGAGCTGCGCACCGCCGGCGCCTGGGTCTTCGCCGGCGGTCTGCACGGTCCGGAGACCGCGACCATGCTCCGCCCCCAGGACGGTGACGTGCTCGTCACCGACGGCCCGTACGCCGAGGGCAAGGAGTACCTGGGCGGCCTGTGCCTCATCCGGGCCGCCGACCTGGACGAGGCTCTGGAGTGGGGCCGCAAGGCCGCCCTCGCGACCACCTTGCCCATCGAGGTACGGCCCTTCGTGGACCAGCACTGACGGCGGAGCGGCACCGATGGCCGAGGCCCCCGACATCGAGGCCGTCTTCCGCGCCGAGTACGGGCGCGCGGTCGCCGTCCTCGTCCGCTTCCTCGGCGACATCGACCTCGCCGAGGAAGCGGTCCAGGACGCCTTCGCCACGGCGGTGACCCGGTGGCCGGAGACCGGTGTGCCGCCGAGCCCGGCCGGCTGGATCATCACGACCGCCCGCAACCGGGCCGTCGACCGGCTGCGCCGGGAGTCCTCCCGGGACACCCGGCACGCCGAGGCCGCCCGGCTGCACGCCCCCGACGCACCGCCCGAGGAGGGCCCCGTGCGTGACGACCGGCTCCGACTGATCTTCACCTGCTGCCACCCCGCGCTCGCCCCGCAGTCCCGGGTCGCGCTCACCCTGCGGCTGCTCGGCGGCCTGAGCACCGCGCAGATCGCCCGGGCCTTCCTGGTGCCGGAGGCGACCCTGGCCCAGCGGCTGGTGCGGGCCAAGGCCAAGATCCGGGCGGCGGGCATCCCGTACCGTGTGCCCCGGGACGCCGACCTGCCCGACCGGCTCTCCGCCGTCCTCGCCGTCGTCTACCTGATCTTCAACGAGGGCTACACCGGCGATCCCGCCCTGTGCGCGGAGGCGCTGCGCCTCGGCCGGCTGCTCGCCGAGCTGATGCCGGACGAACCCGAGGTCACGGGGCTGCTCGCGCTGATGCTGCTCGTGGAGGCCCGGCGGCCGGCCCGGAGGGACGCGGACGGCGTTCTCGTCCCGCTGCCCGAGCAGGACCGCGCCCGGTGGGACCGGACGCTGATCGCCGAGGGTCAGGAACTGGTCCGCCGCTGCCTGCGCCGCAACCGGCCGGGGCCGTACCAGATCCAGGCCGCCGTCAACGCGGTGCACAGCGACGCGCTCACCGGCGCCGACACCGACTGGCGGCAGATCCTCGCTCTCTACGACCAGCTCATGGCCGTGGCGCCGTCCCCGGTCGTCGCCCTGAACCGGGCCGTCGCGGTCGCCGGGACCGAGGGGCCGGCGGCGGCCCTGGAGCTGGTCGACGCGCTCGGCCTCGGCCGGTACCACGTGCTGCACGCCGTCCGCGCCGACCTGCTGCGCCGACTGGGCCGGTCCGCCGAGGCGGCGGCGGAGTACGGCCGCGCGGCCGAGCTGACGCCGAGCGAGGCCGAACGGGCGTACCTGGAGCGCCGGCGACGGGAGACGGAACAGCGAGCGTCGGGCCGTACGGGGACGTGACCCTCCTCACGCCGACGCGGCTTCGGAATGAACTTCAGGATATGAAAGGTTGGTATCTACACCTGATCGACCGGAAACCCCGGGCCGGGCCCGCACCGGCCTACGCACCCAGTGAGGCACCCGTGAACGACTCCCCGCCCGAGCGGCCCGCCGACGTCGTGGCCCGGCTGCGCGCCACTTACGCCGCCGGCCGGACCAGGCCCGTCGAGTGGCGCACCGGCCAGCTGGGCCGGCTGCGCGAGATGCTCACGGAACGCGGCGCCGACCTCGCCGCCGCCCTCCACGCCGACCTCGGCAAGAGCCGCACGGAGGCCTACCGCACCGAGATCGACTTCACGGTCCGGGAGATCGACCACACCCTGGAGCACCTGGCGGACTGGCTGCGCCCCGAGCCCGCGCCCGTCCCGGCGCAC
Organism: Streptomyces sp. Ru62; assembly: GCF_002920615.1. Classification (GTDB taxonomy): domain Bacteria; phylum Actinomycetota; class Actinomycetes; order Streptomycetales; family Streptomycetaceae; genus Streptomyces. Next base: position 70,871 of record NZ_PQSU01000034.1, on the reverse strand, counting down.
CTCGGTGCCGACGCCACGGCCTGGACGCAGTACGACCCCCTGGGTGTCGTCCTCGTCATCGCGCCCTGGAACTACCCGGCGCAACTGCTGCTCGCCCCCATGGTCGGCGCGCTGGCCTCGGGCAACGCGGTCGTCGCCAAGCCGAGCGAACTGGCGCCGGCCACTTCCGCCGCCCTGGCCGAGCTGATCCCGGCCTACCTGGACACGGACGCGGTCGCCGTCGTCGAGGGTGGCGTCCCGGAGACCACGGCCCTGCTGGCCGAGCGCTTCGACCACATCTTCTACACCGGCAACGGCACCGTCGGCCGCGTCGTCATGCGGGCCGCCGCCGAGCACCTCACCCCGGTCACCCTGGAACTGGGCGGCAAGTCACCGGTGTTCGTGGACCGCGGCACCGACCTGGAGACGGTCGCGGACCGGCTCGCCCGCGGCAAGTTCCTCAACGCGGGCCAGACCTGTGTCGCCCCGGACTACGTCCTGACCGACCCGCGGACCGCGACCGCCCTGGAAGCCGCGCTGGTCCGCGCGATCGAGGGCCTGTTCGGTGCGGACCCGCGGCGTTCCGAGGAGTACGGCCGGATCGTCAACGAGCGCCATTTCGACCGGCTTTCCGCCTTGCTCGACTCGGGCCGCGTCGCCGTCGGCGGGGTCGGCGACCGGGCCGCGAAGTACCTCGCGCCCACCGTCCTCGCGGACGTCGACCCGGAGTCACCCGTCATGCGGGAGGAGATCTTCGGCCCGATCCTGCCGATCGTCACCGTGCCCGGCCTCGACGAGGCGATCGGCTTCATCAACGACCGCGACAAGCCGCTCGCCCTGTACGTGTTCAGCGAGTCCGGCGAGACCCGTGACCGCATCGCCGCCGAGACGTCCTCGGGCGGCCTCGGCCACGGCCTGCCCCTCGCCCATCTCACCGTCTCCGACCTGCCGTTCGGCGGAGTGGGGGAGAGCGGCATGGGCAGCTACCACGGCCGCTACTCCATCGAGACGTTCAGCCACCGCAAGGCGGTGCTGTCCAAGCCGCTGCGCTGACGTCCTCCGCAGTCCGGGCCCGGCCGCGTGCGCACGGCCGGGCCCGACCGCTGTCCGGACAACTCCTCCATGGACGACCGGTGTTCGCCGACGCAACCGATCAACGATTGACTGGTCTACACCCTTGACTGGTACAGACCAAGGCGGTTGAGTGTGTCCAACCCCCCACCGCGGCCGCTCCCACCTCGTGGGTGCGGCCGTGCCGCGCAAAGGAGTTGGTCCATGGTGAGGCACCGTATCGCCGCGCTTCTGGCCTCGCTCGCCCTGGGCGCGTCCGCCCTGGTGCTCCAGGCGGCGCCCACGGCCTCGGCCGCCGGTTTCGTGGTCAGCGAGGCGCAGTTCAACCAGATGTTCCCGAACCGGAATTCCTTCTACACGTACAGCGGTCTGACCGCCGCCCTCGGCGCCTACCCCGCCTTCGCGAACTCCGGCAGCGACACCGTGAAGAAGCAGGAGGCCGCCGCCTTCCTCGCCAACGTCAGCCACGAGACCGGCGGCCTGGTGTACGTCGTCGAGCAGAACACCGCCAACTACCCGCACTACTGCGACTGGAGCCGGCCGTACGGCTGTCCGGCGGGCCAGGCCGCCTACTACGGGCGCGGCCCCATCCAGCTCTCCTGGAACTTCAACTACAAGGCCGCCGGCGACGCGCTCGGCATCGACCTGCTCAACAACCCCTCCCTGGTGCAGAACAACGCGTCCGTGGCCTGGAAGACCGGCCTGTGGTACTGGAACACCCAGTCCGGACCCGGCACCATGACCCCGCACAGCGCCATGGTGAACGGCGCCGGCTTCGGGCAGACCATACGCAGCATCAACGGCTCCCTGGAGTGCGACGGCAAGAACCCCGCCCAGGTGCAGAGCCGGGTCTCCGCCTACCAGCGGTTCGCCCAGATCCTCGGGGTCCCGCCGGGCGCCAACCTGTACTGCTGACGCACCGCCGGGGACCGGCCGGGTGACGTGTGCGAGACTCCGCCGATGACTGCAGACGACACGATCACCGCGGACGCGTCCGGCACCTGGAAACTCGGCGACCTGCCCGTCCACCGCGTCGGCTTCGGCGCGATGCGGCTGACGGGCAGCGCCGCCTTCCACCTCGGCACGCCGAGCGACCGGGGACGGTCCCTCGCCGTCCTGCGCAAGGCGGTCGAGCTGGGCGTGAACCACATCGACACGGCGGCCTTCTACTTCTCGTCGCTGCGTTCCGCCAACGAACTCATCAACACCGCGCTGTCCCCGTACCCCGACGACCTGGTCATCGCCGCCAAGGTCGGCCCCTACCGCGACCACCAGGGCGAGTGGGGCACCTCCGCCCGGCCCGACCAGTTGCGCGGGCACGTCGAGGAGAACCTGCGCCAGCTCGGGCGGGACCATCTCGACATGGTCTATCTCCGCCGGATGCACCAGGACTCCATCGCCGAGCACTTCGGTGCCCTCGCCGAGCTGCGCGAGGCCGGCCTGATCCGGCACCTCGGGATCTCCGGCGTCGAACCCCGGCACCTCGCCGAGGCGCTGGGGATCGCGCCGGTGGTGTCCGTGCAGAACCGGTACGCGGTGGACCGGCCCGATCCCGAGGACGACGAGGTGCTGCGGCTGTGCGGCGAGCACGGCATCGCCTTCGTGCCCTTCTACGCGGTGGCCGGGCAGACCGGAGAGCGCGGCGCGACGACCGCGCACGACGACGCGGTGCTCTCCGTCGCCCGGGCCCACGGCGTCAGCCCCGCGCAGGTCCGCATCGCCTGGACCCTGCACCAGGGCCCGCACGTGCTCGCCATCCCCGGCACCGGCAACCCCGGCCACCTGGTAGAGAACGTCGCGGCCGGCGCGCTGCGGCTGACCGGGGAGGAGCTCGCACGGCTCGACGAGGCCCGCGCGCAGGCGGGCTGACCGCGCGGGTGGGCTGACCGCAGTACGCGGTGCGCGCCTGGCCGAAGCTCGTGGGGGCTGACCGCTCGCAGGCCGGCTGACCGGCGGTCTGCGGCAGGCGGTGAACGGGTCGGTGGCGCGGCCGTGGGCGTGTGATCGGCACCGTGTACCGGGGGCGTCCCCACGCAGGGGCGCGTGTCGTGGGCGCGTCCGGAGCGAGCCGTACGCGGCCCGCATCCGGGACCCTTGATCACGACGGCGTGCGGTGAGGACCTGCGCCGGGCTGACTACGATGGCGTAGACGCCCTGCTGGACGGCACGCGAAGACGACCGCACGCGAAGACGACCGCACACGAAGACGGGTGAAGAACCTCCCCATGACCGACGCCAAGGACGAACGCCGGCCGGCCGGCGAGCTCGAAGCGAGCGTCCTGGCGGCGCTCTGGGCCGCCGGCGCACCCCAGACCCCCGGCCAGGTCCAGCTGAGCCTGGGCGCGGACCTCGCCCGTACGACGGTGACGACGATCCTCAGCCGCCTGCACGACAAGGGCGTCGTCCACCGGCGGCGCCAGGGCCGCGGGTACGCCTACTTCCCCGCCCAGGACGTCCAGGACGCCCACGGCCTCACCGCCCGCCGGATGCACAGCGAACTGGACCGGGACAGCGACCGTGAGACGGTCCTCGCCCGCTTCGTGGCCCAGCTCAGCCCGGACGACGAACGCATCCTGCGCGATCTGCTCGAATCCGACGGCCGATGACCGCCCCGCTCCTGCTGCTCCTGCCGCTGCTGCTGCCGTGCGCCCTGCCGCCCCTGGCCCGCCGGGCCCTGGACCGGCTGACCCCGGTCGCCGCGCTGTGGTCCGTCACCGGCTGCGCGGTGCTCCTCGCCGGCTGTGCGGCGCTGGCGCTCGGCACCTCCGTCCTGACCGGGCTGCTGAAGCTGCCGCTCTTCGCCGCGCTCGGCGAACTGGTCCATCCGTTGCGCACCGCCTCCGACGCCTTCGTCGTCCCGGCCGCCATCGCCTCGGCCTGCGCGCTGGCCGGGTGCGGCTGGAGCCTCGTCCGCTCGGCGCTGGGCCAGGCCCGTGCCTTCCGGGCGGCCCGTGCGGAGGCCGCGTGCGGAGCCGTCGCCGGTGATCTGTGCGTGATCGAGTCGTCCCGCCCCGACGCCTACGCCCTGCCGGGCCGCCCGCACCGGGTCGTCGTCACCACGGCGATGCTGCGCAGCCTGGACGGTCCCGAGCGGGAGGCGCTGCTCGCCCACGAACGGGCGCACACCGCGGGCCGCCACCACTACGCCCTCGCCGCCGCCGAACTCGCGGCGCACTGCCACCCCGCGCTGCGCCGGGTCCGCGCGACGATCCGGCTGGCCGCCGAGCGCGCCGCCGACGAGGCCGCCGCCGTTTCGGTCGGCGACCGGCGCCTGACCGCACGAGCCATCGCCCGCGCCGCCCTCGCCGGGCAGGCCGCCCGGTCCGCACGCCCCGGCTTCGCGCCCGGCGCGGCCACGGGGCCCGTCCCCCAACGCGTCCAGGCCCTGCTGACCGCCCCCCGCGCCCGCACCGCCCGCGCGATCTGCGCGCTCCTCATCGCCTGCACCGCCCTCTCCTGCGTGGCCTCGGCCACCGCGACGGCCGACGTCCATCACCGCGTGGAGATCGCACAGGGCGAGCAGAGCCCCTGACCCGCCGGGCGACGCCCGTGCGGAACCCACACCACGCACGCCCTCCCGTGCGGCCCCGCACAGCGTCCCGTCCTTCCGCCCGCCACCCCCGCCGACCCCACAGCGCAACGCGCGTAGACGAAGACTGGCGTCCCGGAGGTTTTACGTATAACCTCACCGGCTAACCGCCCCCGCCGGAAGGTCGCCATGCGTCGCGTCGCCCTTGTCACCCTCGTCGTGCACGACTACGACGAGGCCGTCCGCTTCTACACCGAAGCCCTCGGGTTCCGCCTCGTCGAGGACGCCCCGCGTCCCGACGGCTCGCGCTGGGTCGTCGTGGAGCCCGGGGGCGACGGACCCGGACTGGTGCTGGCCCGCGCGAAGAGCGACGAGCAGCGGGCCCGCGTCGGCGACCAGACCGGCGGGCGCGTCGGCTTCTTCCTGCACACCGACGACTTCGCCCGCGACCACACCCGGATGACCGCGGCCGGCGTGACCTTCCTGGAGGAGCCGCGCCACGAGCCGTACGGCACGGTCGCCGTCTTCCAGGACCTGTACGGCAACCGCTGGGACCTGCTCCAGCCCGCCGGTCACTGACCCACCACCGCACCACCTGTCCCAGGACCCGAGGAAACGAAACGCCCATGACCGCGTCCCGCATCGACACCGAGACCCTCCGCCGGCTCCCCAAGGCCGTCCTGCACGACCACCTCGACGGCGGTCTGCGCCCCGCCACCGTCGTCGAACTCGCGGCCGCGGTCGGCCACACCCTGCCCACCAGCGACCCGGACGAGCTGGCCGCCTGGTACGTCGAGGCCGCCAACTCCGGTGACCTGGTCCGTTACATAGCCACCTTCGAGCACACCCTCGCCGTCATGCAGACCCGCGAGGGCCTGCTGCGCACGGCAGAGGAGTACGTCCTCGACCTCGCCGCCGACGGTGTCGTCTACGCCGAGGTCCGCTACGCCCCCGAGCTGAACACGAGGGGCGGGCTCACGATGAGCGAGGTCGTGGAGACCGTGCAGGAAGGTCTCGCCGTCGGTATGGCCAAGGCGGCCGCCGCCGGCACCCCCGTCCGCGTCGGCACCCTGCTGTGCGGCATGCGCATGTTCGACCGCGTCCGCGAGGCCGCCGACCTGGCCGTCGCCTACCGCGACGCGGGCGTCGTCGGCTTCGACATCGCCGGTGCCGAGGACGGCTTCCCGCCCGCCGACCACCTCGACGCCTTCGAGCACCTGCGTCGCGAGAGCGTGCCGTTCACCATCCACGCCGGCGAGGCGCACGGCCTGCCCAGCATCCACCAGGCCCTCCAGGTCTGCGGCGCCCAGCGCATCGGCCACGGCGTCCGCATCACCGAGGACATCCCCGACCTCGCGGCCGGGAAGCTCGGCCGGCTCGCCTCCTGGGTGCGCGACCGCCGCATCGCCCTGGAGATGTGCCCGACCTCCAACCTCCAGACGGGCTGCGCGACCTCGATCGCCGAACACCCGATCACCGCCCTGAAGGATCTGGGCTTCCGGGTCACCCTGAACACCGACAACCGTCTGGTCTCGGGGACGACGATGACCCGGGAGATGTCCCTGCTGGTCGAGGAGGCCGGCTGGACGGTCGAGGACCTGCGCACGGTCACGGTGAACGCCCTCAAGAGCGCGTTCATCCCGTTCGACGAGCGCAACGCCCTCATCGAGGACGTGGTCCTGCCGGCTTACGCGTCCGCGCTCTAGAGGAGCCCCCTGAGGTCTAGAGGAGCCCCCTGAGGTAGGCGGCCTGTCCGACGTGCTGGAGGTCGTCGGACAGGACGCTGACCAGGCGCACCCCCAGCGACACCGGGGGGTCCCAGCGCTCGTCCACGATGCGTTCCAGGTCCTTGGCGGCCAGCCCGCGCAGACAGCCGAGGGTCTGTTCGTGGACGGCGTCGTAGTACCCGGTCAGCAGGTCCGCCGACTCCACCCGCACCTTCGCGACCTTGGCGGGGGTGTGCCCGTACCCGATGTCGTGCTGTGGCAGATCGAGGCCGAAACGCTTCTCCCAGCCCTGCGCGAGCCACACCTGGTCCAGGTCGAAGGCGTCGGCGACGTGGTCGTCCTGCACCCGCGTGAGGTGCCAGACCAGCCAGGCGATGGAGTTGGCGCCGGCGGCCGGGCGGTGGTGCAGCTCGTCCGGGCCGAGGCCGTCGAGGGCGGCATGGACTTCTTCCTGGATGCGGCCGTAGCCGTCGATGAGGATGTCCTTCGCATGCATACCGTCCACCATCGCGCATCAGCGGCGCGCACGCGCCCGGAACCCGGCTTCCGCACAGGCCCGTCGGCACCCGCCCCGGCGGCCGTGCCCGCGTCACCGGCCTCGGCCGCCGGGAGCTGACGCCGCGTCGGCCGGACGTGACCGGCTCCCGGCCGCCGTCACCGCACCTCGTCGGCGGGCGCGGCCACGACCCCCGTCTCAAGCAGTGTGACCAGCGCCCGCGCGGCCGGGCTCGTGGCCCGTTCCGGCGGCAGCAGGGCGACCGTCTCGTACTCCGGCTCGCCCGCGCCCTTCAGCGGGAGCGCCGTGAGCGACGGCCGCTTGTGCCGGAAGTGCCGGGGTACGACGGCGATCCCCAGGTTCTCGTCCACCAGGTCCAGCAGGCTGTGCACGTCGTTGACCTCCAGCGCGACCGTGCGCCGGACGCCGGCCGTGGCGAACGCGGCGTCGGTGGTGCGGCGCGGACCCCAGTCGGGGTGGAAGTCGACGAAGACCTCCCCGGCGAGGTCCGCCGGGCCGAGCACGGCCGGGGCGGAGGCCAGGCGGTGGCTCGGATGGCACAGCACGGTCATGGACTCGCTGGTCAGCGACACCGAGCGGAGCTGGTCGGTGTCGGCCTGGGTGCGGTAGGCGAAGGCCAGGTCGAGCCGTCCGGCCGCGACCTCCTCAGCCAGCGCTCCGGAGCCGGCCTGCCGCAGCCGGATCTCCACGTCCGGGTGCCGGCGCCGGAAGGCCGCCAGCAGCCGGGCCACGTTCACACCGGCGATGCACTGCTCGGTGCCCAGGGCCAGCGTGCCCCGCAGGACACCCTGCACCGCGGCCACCGCCTCGTGCGCGGAGCGCACCTGCGCCAGGATCCGTTCGGCCTCCGCCAGCAGCGCGCGCCCGGCCTCGGTGAGCGTCACCCGGCGGGTCGTCCGCACGAACAGCGGCGCCCGCAGCTCGCGCTCCAATGCCCGGATGGACGCCGACAGGCCCGACTGGGACACCATCAGGCGTTCGGCGGCCCGGGTGAAGTGCTGGTCCTCGGCGACCGCGACGAAGTGCTGGAGATGGCGCAGTTCCATGATTGAGAAGCATATCCGCTGAATTCCATCGGATTCTTCTGTTGGACCACTGCCCGCCGCCCGGGGAAGAGTGGCACCGGTAGATCGTGTGCCAACCCCTCTGGAGTCGCGTTGTACACCGCACACCCCGACCGCTACGCCGACATGCCCTACCGGCGCACCGGACGCAGCGGCCTGAAGCTCCCCGCCCTGTCGCTCGGCCTGTGGCACAACTTCGGGCCCGACCGGCCGGTGGAGACCCAGCGGGCCATCCTCCGCCGCGCCTTCGACCTCGGCGTCACCCACTTCGACCTCGCGAACAACTATGGCCCGCCGCCCGGCGCCGCCGAGTCCGCCTTCGGGGAGGCGCTGAAGGCGGACTTCGCCCGTTACCGCGACGAACTGGTGATCTCCACGAAGGCCGGCTATCTGATGTGGCCCGGCCCGTACGGCGAGTGGGGCTCGCGCAAGTACCTGCTGTCCTCGCTGGACCAGAGCCTGAGCCGGATGGGTCTGGACCACGTCGACATCTTCTACTCGCACCGCTTCGACCCGGACACTCCCCTGGAGGAGACGATGGGCGCCCTGCACACGGCGGTGCAGCAGGGCAAGGCCCTCTACGTCGGCGTTTCCAACTACTCCGCCGAGCAGACCCGCGAGGCCGCCCGCATCCTCGGCGAGCTGGGCACGCCGCTCCTCATCCACCAGCCGCGCTACTCGATGCTCGACCGGCGCCCCGAGGACGAGGGCCTGCTCGACGCCCTGGACGAGCTCCAGGTCGGCTCCATCGTGTACTCCCCGCTGGAGCAGGGCCTGCTCACGGGCCGCTACCTCGACGGCATCCCGGAGGACTCCCGGGCCGCGAGCGACAGCCCGTTCCTGAACTCGGACGCGGTCACCGAGGACCTGGTCGCCCGGCTGCGCGCGCTGGACGAGATCGCCAAGTCCCGCGGCCAGACCCTGGCCCAGCTCGCCCTCGCCTGGGTGCTGCGCGGCGGCCGGGTGACGTCCGCCCTGGTCGGCGCGAGCAGCCCGCGGCAGATCGAGGACAGCGTCGCGGCCATCGGCAACCTCGACTTCGACGCCGACGAACTGGCGCGGATCGACGCGATCGTCCGGCCGTAGCGCCGTAGCGCCGTAGCGCCGGACGGACATGCCGGGGGAGCGGCCGCGACAACCGCGGCCGCTCCCTTCGTCGTACCGCCACCCCGTCGCCCCGCCGGAGGCGTCGGCGCCGGCCCCGTCAGGCGCCCGCCGGAACCCGGTCCAGGAACCCCAGCACCTGCCGGATGCGGCCCTCGCCGTCCAGCGTGACCACGTCGAACCCGGCCACCGGCGCCGAGCCGTCCTGCTCGTTCACCAGCTCCCAGCCGAAGCGCGCGGTGTCGTGGTGGCCGTCGACCGCGCCGAGCGGACGGAACACGAAGCCGGGGAACTGCTCGTGGGCCGCCGCGATCACGGCCGCGATCTGCTCGTGCCCGCGCACGTCCACGAGCGGGTCGGTGTAGCCGCCGTCCTCCGTCCAGGCGGCGGCGACGGCCTTCTCGATGTCCTCCGGCCGGGTGGCGTTCCAGGCCTCGAAGTAACGGGCGGCGGCGTTCTCGTGACGGTCGGTGTGCACGGCCATGGCGAAGCATCCTCCATCGAGGTCGTCTCTGCTGGTCAGCATCCCGGATGCGGGGTTCGCCGATCCGGTGTGACCACCATGCGGGAGGAGCGGGTGCCGGGTCGATTACCTCCAAGGTCATGGCCGGGGGGCGGGAGGGTCCGCCTCATTTCGGCCAGAACAGGCGCTGAATATGCCAGGAGACTGGCCGGAAAGTCATGGTGACAGTGGTTCAGTAGTGAACATACTCGACTGTGAGGACTTCACTTCCAGCGAGGCTCCGATCACGCACCGCACACGGCCGCACCACAGACGAGCCGCACCGAAAGCGAGGCCAGCCGGCAGGCGAACGACGCGACGGGGGAGTGCGCATGCACGACGAGTTCCTGTGCCATGTCACCGCGTACGGCACCTGCGGTGGGCAGCGCATCGGAGTGCCCCTGGGCACCTATCGGGCGCCCACCCTGGCCCTCGCCCTGTGGTGGCTGCGCGACCGCGCCAACTGGATCGCCGACCGCCTCGACCCCCGTCCCGAGGCCGGGCACTTCCCGCCGAGCGCGCTCGTCCCGGTCGCCGACACCGTGCCCGACGTGCCGGCCGTGCTGCGCGCCTGGTGCGGCGACCCTGCCCAGCAGGAGATGGTCGCCGACGAGCTGGCCGCGGGGAGGCTGGTGCGGATCGCGACCGGCGACGACACGACCGAGTACGAGCTGCTCGCGGAGTCCGTCGACGCCCTGCGCATGCAGCGGACCATCCCGGCCCTGGTCGTGCCGGTCGGCTGACCGGCCGCCGTACCGAGCGGCCGTCCCCGCCCGTCCGGCCCGGAGCCCCCTCCGGCCTCCTGTGACCGGTGTGGGCCGTGAGCCTCGCCACTGTGCGCGGTGGGCGAACGCATCCGGTGGACTGGCGGGCCGGGCTCGGGGTACGAGGACTGGTGCAACAGCGACCGGCCGGACCGGGTTTTCCGAGAGAGACAGCATGATCAAGCACCTGGGCGGGGCAGTGATACCGACTGGTTTCGACGTACCCGTGGAGCCGCTGCGGCGTGCGGCGCACTACACCGGCGAACCCGGATGCATCGCCGAAGCACGTGCCTTCGCGTCCCAGTTCCTCCAGCAGCTGCGCACCGAATGGTGCGCCACCGCCGACGGCCGGGCCGACGGCGAGCTGCTGCTGATGGTGAGCGAGCTGGTCACCAACGCCGACCAGCACAGCAACGGCCCGTACATCCTGGAACTGGAGGGCACGGCCGCTTCGGTCGTGGTGTCCGTGTACGACAGCAGCACCGCCCTGCCCCGCCGCTACCCGAAGGACCCGAAGCGCGTCGGACGGCACGGACTGGAGATCGTGCACGCCCTGGCCTCGGAGGTCACCGTCGAGCGGGTGCCCGTGGGCAAACGCGTGCGGGCCGTCTTCCCGCTCGGGCAGAACGGCGACGGCCCGTCCCGGACCGACTGAGACCGACTGAGACATCGGGCCGACGCCGGGCGTCGGCCCGACCGAGGTGTCAGGCGCAGCCGAGTTCGCCCAGCATCCCCTGCCGCAGCCGGGTGATGATCCGCTTGATCAGCCGGGAGACGTGCATCTGGGAGCACCCCAGCCGCTCCCCGATCTCGGCCTGGGTGGCCTCCTCCACGAACCGCATGTGGATGATCTGCCGGTCACGGTCGCTCAGCTCCGCCATGAGCGGGGCGAGGGCGTGGAAGTCCTCGACGAGCCGCAGCCCCTCCTCCTCCACACCGATGAAGTCGGCGAGCACGGCTTCGCCGTCCTCGGGCCCGTCGCCGGTGAGCGCGGCGTCCAGGGAGGCGGAGTTGTAGCCGTTGGAGGCGAGCTGGGCCTCGATCACCTCGTTCTCGGAGAGGTTCATCAGCGTGGCCAGCTCGGCGACGGTCGGATCCCGGTCCAGGCGGCTGGACAGCTCCTCGCGCGCCTTGGCCAGCTCCACCCGCAGCTCCTGGAGCCGGCGCGGCACATGGACGGCCCAGGTGGTGTCCCGGAAGAACCGCTTGATCTCGCCGACGATGTATGGCAGCGCGAAGGAGGTGAACTCGACCTCGCGCGCCAGTTCGAACCGGTCGATGGCCTTGATCAGGCCGATCATGCCGGTCTGGACGATGTCCTCCATGTCGTCGCCACGGCCCCGGAACCGTCCGGCCGCGAACCGCACCAGCGACATGTTCATCTCGATGAGGGTGTTGCGCGCGTACTGGTACTCGTGCGTCCCCTCCTCCAGCTCGGTCAGCCGGCGGAAGAACTGGCGGGACAGCTCCCGCGCGTCCCGCGGGGCGACGGACGCGGGGTCCACGATGCCAGGCAGTGATCCCTCGCCCGTCCTGTCCTGCTCGGTCTGCTCGACGACCTCTGCTTCCGACCGGATCCCGGCGGCGGTGTTCATTGCCTCTCCCACGAAAGTCACGGTTCGACCTCTCCCTGTACGGCAGCTCCGTCGGCTCCGGACACAGGTGGCGTTCCTGCGGGTACCCGATGTGCGGCGGGTCATTCCTCCCGCAGAGCCGCTCACGGCGCGGGTACCCCCGGTGACGGCGCGCATGCGTCCGCCACGCCGCAGTGGCGTGAATTGAACGCTCCGGCACGCGTTTTTCTGAGGGCGGAACGCCGCGCCCTTGTCCCGCACCGTAGCGCTCCTAGGCTGACGGGATGAGCAACCCGCTGAGCGAGGAAGCCCGAGTGATCCCCCTGCGGCCGGCGCCCGTCCGCCCCGACGCGCCGGCCGGCGAGCCCGCGGCCCGGGAGCCCCTGTGGCGGGATCTGGTCGGCGAGGTGCTGCGCCGGGAGCGGCGGGCGCAGGAGCGCACCCTCAAGGACGTGGCCGACGCGGCCCGGATCTCGCTCCCCTATCTGTCCGAGGTCGAGCGGGGCCGCAAGGAGGCATCGTCGGAGGTGCTGGCCGCCGCGGCCCACGCGCTCGGCCTGGACCTCGGCGACCTGCTGTCGCTGGTGCACGGCGAGCTGACCCGGCGCACGGCCGAGCGGCACCGGCCCGCCGCCGTACCGCACCGGTCCGCCACCGCGCCGAGCCGGGCCGTCGCCACACCGGACCGGCCGTACCAGGGGCTCTGCCTGGCTGCCTGACCGGCTGCCCGCCGGTCACCTCGACCGGTGCGCCGGGCGGGGTTCGCCGGGGGCGGCCACTTCGCGGCCAAGGAATCGGGGCGGTGACTTCGCGGGCGGAGGAGCCGGAGCCGGACCCGCCGGGCCGAGACGTCCGGAGAGTTGTTCCGGAAGCTGTGGAACGGACCGATGAGTTTCGCGCGGGGGAGCGGTCTCCCTTCACGACGGCGTTCCACGCCCGGTTGGACCCCCACGTTCACGCCCCAGGAGGCGCTCATGACCACCGCCGGATTCACCACGTGTCTCTGGTTCGACGGCCAGGCGGAGGAGGCCGCGCACCACTACGTGTCCGTCTTCAAGGACGCCGCCCTCGGGCGCGTCGTCCGCTGGCCCGAGGGCGGCCCCGGACCGGCCGGCTCCGTGCTGACCGCGGAGTTCACGGCCAACGGCCAGAAGTTCGTCGCGCTCAACGGCGGCCCCGAGTTCACCTTCAACGAGGCGATCTCCTTCCAGATCCTCTGCTCCGACCAGCAGGAGATCGACCACTACTGGACGAAGCTCACCGAGAACGACGGAGAGGGCGGCCCCTGCGGCTGGCTCAAGGACAGGTACGGCGTCTCCTGGCAGGTCGTCTACGCCCCGCTGCTCGACATGGTCGCCGACCCCGACCCCGAGAGGGCGACGCGCGCCACCAGGGCCATGATGGGCATGGGCAAGCTGGACGCCGCCGCGCTGGAGAAGGCGTACGCGGGCGAGTAGCGGATGTCCGGCCGGCCGCCGTCACCGTCGCCCGGCCTCGGCGAGGATCTCGGCGATCACACGCCGGGAGTTCTCCGCCAGGGCCGGGTTGGTGTGCCAGTAGTACGGCAGCTGGATCAGCGAGATCGACAGCGCCCAGCCCCGCCCGCGCGCCCACTCGGCGTCGTCGGCGCCGACGGCCTTGCGGAAGGTGTCCCGGGCGGACGCGGGCAGCAGGTTCCAGGCCACGATCAGGTCCACGGCCGGGTCGCCGACGCCGGCACAGCCGAAGTCGATGACCGCGCTCAGCCGGTCCCCGTCGACCAGCACGTTCCCCGGGGAGAGATCCCCGTGGGCCCAGGCCGGCGGACCGGAGTGGGCCGGGGCCCACAGCGCCTCCTCCCACAGGGCCGTCACGGCCGCCGTGTCGATCCGGTCGGTGAGGGCGGGGAGCCGCGCCAGCGCGGCGCGGGTGGGCTCGTCCCGGGTGGCGAGCGGCACGCCGCGGGGGGCGGGCGGCCCGTCGTACGGGTCGATCCGGCGCAGCGCCGCCACGCACGCCCCGAGCCGCGCGGCGAGGCGCTCCGGCTCCGCGACGGCACCGGCGACCGGGTTCCGGCCGTCCAGCCAGCGGTACACCGACCAGGGCCACGGGAAGTCCTCGTCGGGCACGCCGAGCCCGGCCGGCTCCGGCGTGGCCACCGGCAGCAGCGGGCCGAGACGGGGCAGCCAGCGCTGCTCGTGCGTCACGTCGGCGACGGCGCCGGGGTGCCGGGGCAGCCGTACCACCAGGCCGGTGCCCAGGCGGAACATGACGTTCTCCGTACCGGAGGATTCCACGCGCCGTACGGGCAGCGCCGCCCACTCGGGAAACTGCCGGGCGACCAGCCGGCCGACCAGCGGCGGGTCGATGTCGACCTCGCCCTCACGCATCCTGACCGTATTCATCGGGCCCATCACAGCCGGACGCGCACCCCGCTGTCGACCGAATTGCGGCTCCCGGCTCGGCGCGCGGCTCGAACCCCGGATCGCTAGCGTGAACAAACGGGACACATCACCTCAGGAGGGCCGCCAGCATGGCCGTGCAACCCGAAGGAACGCCCTGTTGGGCCGATGCGATGTTCAGTGACGTCGAGGGAGCCAAGCGCTTCTACGGCGACGTCCTCGGCTGGACCTTCGGCGAGTCGTCGTCGGAGTACGGCAACTACACCCAGGCCTACGTGAACGGCAAGGCCGTCGCGGCGGTCGTCCCGCCCATGCCCGGTCAGGAGGGCCAGTCGCAGTGGTGCCTGTACTTCGCCTCGCCGGACGCCGCGGCCACCGCGGAGAAGATCCGCGAGAACGGCGGCGAGGTGCTGATGGAGCCGATGCAGGTCGGTGATTTCGGCACGATGTGTCTGGCCCGGGAGCCCAGCGGAGCCGTGTTCGGCGTGTGGCAGGCGGGCACCCACGAGGGCTTCGAGGCGACGGCCACGCCCGGCGCCTACTGCTGGGCCGAGGTCTTCACCAGGGAGCCGGAACAGGCGGACGCCTTCCTCGCCGCGGTCTTCCCGTACCGGATGAAGGAGATCGAGGACGACGCGGTGGACTTCCGGATGTTCGACGTCGGCGAGGACACCGTCCTCGGCCGGATGCGGATGACCGACGACTTCCCGCCCGAGGTGCCGTCGTACATCAACGTCTACTTCACCGTCGACGACTGCGACGCGGCCGTCGACCGGGCCGTCAAGCTCGGCGGGATCCTCCGCTTCGGCCCGATGAGCAGCCCCTTCGGCCGGTTCGCGGCGCTCAGCGACCCGCAGGGGGCCAACTTCTCGGTGATCGACATCACCACCACCGAGGGCGAGATGCCGAAGGTCAAGGACGTCTGACCGGGCCCGGAACAGCGCTCCGCACGGCCATGGCATGATCGGGCACATGCGTGAACGTGTGGTGGCCGCGTGCGACGGGGCTTCGAAGGGGAACCCCGGACCGGCCGGATGGGCGTGGGTGGTCTCGGACGACGACGAGCGGACCCCCGCCCGCTGGGAGGCGGGCCCGCTCGGCCGGGCGACCAACAACGTCGCCGAGCTGACGGCCCTGGAGCGGCTGCTCACGGCCGTCGACCCGGACGTTCCGCTGGAGATCCGGATGGACTCCCAGTACGCGATGAAGGCCGTCACCAGCTGGCTGCCCGGCTGGAAGCGCAACGGCTGGAAGACCGCCGCCGGCAAGCCCGTGGCCAACCAGGACCTGGTGGTCCGCATCGACGAACTGCTCGGCGGCCGGTCCGTGGAGTTCCGCTACGTCCCCGCCCACCAGGTCGACGGCGACCCGCTGAACGACTTCGCCGACCGCGCCGCCAGCCAGGCGGCCTCCGTCCAGGAGGCGGCCGGCAGCGCGCTCGGCTCGCCGGAGCCCCCGCCGTCGCCCGACACCCCGGCGGGCGGCGGGGCGGCGCGCAGGAAGGCGCCCCGCCGCACCGGCGGTGCCGCGTCCACGCGTACCACCGGGGCCGCGTCCGCCCGCACCATCAAGGCGAAGTTCCCCGGCCGCTGCCTGTGCGGCCGGTCCTACGCGGCCGGCGAGAAGATCGCCAAGAACGCGCAGGGCTGGGGCCACCCGGAGTGCCGTACCGCCGAGGCCTGATCAGGCGTCGAACGTGTAGAACCCGGTGTGGTCCAGCAGGTCCGCCGGACGCACCGTGTTCCACGGCTTCATCGTGTCGTTCAGGTCCACCACGTCCGGCGTGCCGCCCGTCGGCGCGTACGCGGCGCCCGGGTGCCGCCGCTGCCACTCCGCCCACAGCTTGTCGACATAGGCGTGGTGCAGCCAGAACACCGGGTCGTTGGGGGAGACGCCGGTGGCCATCTGCCCGCCGACCCACACGTGCACCCTGTTGTGCAGGTTGACCCCGCGCCAGCCCTCCAGGTGGTTGCGGAAGCCGTCCGAGGCGCTGTTGTACGGCGCCGTGTCGTACGTCGCGATCGACAGCACCGACTCCACCTCGGCACGCGTCGGCAGCTCGCGCACGCTCGTGCCGAGCGAACGGCGCAGGAACGTACGGCCGTCGACGCGCACGTTCACCGGCCAGTTGCCCGTGGACGCGGCGAACGGGCCGTCCATCACCCGGCCGTCGGTGCTCCGCCCGGTGCCGCCGAGGAAGTCCGGCGCCCACAGCGAGGCCCGCACCGTGCGGTCGGTGCTCCAGTCCCAGTACGGCAGCGCGACCGAGGCGTCCACCGACTGCAGCGCCTGCTCGAAGTCGAGCAGGAATCTGCGGTGCCAGGGCAGGAAGGAGGGGGAGCGGTGGCCGGTCCGCTCGCCGCTGTCGGTGTCCGCCATGATGAACTCGTTGTGCGTGCGGACGAAGTCGTCGTAGCGTCCGCCGCGCTTGAGTTCGAGGACGGCGGCGACGAACCGGCGCTTCTCGTCGGCGGTCAGGGTGGCCTGGTTCTTGCGTACGGTCATGGTGCGCGGTGCTCCGGAAGTCCTTGCGGGGGCGGTCAGTTGGCGGGGAACGGCAGCAGCGGTGAGCCCTGCAGCTCGTCCACCGCGGCACGGGCGGCGGCGCGCGGGGTGGCCACCGGGTCGTAGTGGCTGACCACGCTGATCCAGCTCCCGTCGGCGTTCCGCATCACGTGCAGCCGCACGCCGTCGACGAACACCGCGTATCCGCCGCCGTGTTCGTGGTGGTGTCCGCCGTCGCTCGCCGGACGGCCCTGTATCCGGCGGCCCTTGTAGACCTCGTCGAAGGAATCGGGCGTGGCGGGTGCGTGGTGGCCGGCGGCCGACGCGGCGGGCGCGGCGAGGGTGGCGACCGTGGCCGTCGCGGCGACGGCGGCTGCCGCGGTGAGCGCGCGGCGCCGGCTGATGTCGGGCATGCGGGGTCCTCCTGAGGAGTGGTCCGGTGGTGACGACGCATGCCTATCGGGATGTCGGGGAGCGGAAGAAATCGGTCGGAACCGGTTGGCTGTGATCAGGACAATTAGTTACATGTCGTACAGGGTTGAACTAAGATGATCTTGTCGTGGCGACGGTCCCATTCGCCCCGGAACGGGGAATTCCTTGCCGGGCGGACCGGATTTCCGGTGATCCTTTCCGACCGCCGTCCGTCCGAGTGGCGCGGCTCACCGCGCCAGGCTGACGCGATCGGGCGCGCCCACACCCTGCTACCCTCCGGTTCCGATCGACCACTTTCGGTGACTGTCAGGGGTGTGCGCGTGAAGGTCGTCTGTGTCGGAGGCGGGCCCGCCGGTCTGTACCTCGCCATCCTGCTCAAGCAGCAGGACCCGTCCCGTGACATCACCGTCCACGAACGCAACCCGCAGGGCTCCACCTACGGCTGGGGCGTGACGTACTGGAGCGGTCTCCTCGACAAGCTCCGGGCCCACGACCCCGCGTCGGCAAGGGCGATCGAGGAGCACTCCGTCCGCTGGAGCGACGGCGTCGCCCACGTAGGGGACCTGACGACCCGGCACCACGGCGACGAGGGCTTCGGCATCGGCCGCCACCGCCTGCTCGACCTGCTCGCCACCCGGGCCCGCGCCCTGGGCGTCCGGCTGGAGTACGAGAGCGAACTCACCGACCCGCCCGCCGACGCGGACCTCGTCGTCGCGGCCGACGGCGTGCACAGCGCCCTGCGCACCCGCCGGGCCGGCCACTTCGGCACCCGGACCACCTCCGGCCGCAACCCGTACATCTGGCTCGGCACCAGCAAGGTCTTCGACGCCTTCACCTTCGCCTTCACCGAGACCGAGCACGGCTGGATCTGGGCCTACGGCTACGGCTACAGCGGCGAGCACAGCACCTGTGTCGTCGAGTGCTCCCCGGAGACCTTCACCGGGCTCGGCCTGGACCGGACCGACGAGGGCGAGGGTCTCGCCCTGCTGGAGAAACTCTTCGCCGGCGTCCTCGACGGCCACCCCCTGACCGCCCGCTCCGGCGCCTCCTGGCAGACCTTCCGCACCCTCACCAACGAGACCTGGCACGACGGCAACCTGGTCCTGCTGGGCGACGCGGCCCACACCACCCACTACTCCATCGGCGCCGGCACCACCCTCGCCCTGGAGGACGCCATGTGCCTCGCCGACGCCCTGCGGGCGCATTCCGCCCTGCCCGACGCGCTCGCCGCCTACCAGCGCCGGCGCCAGGCCGAACTGCTGTCCGTGCAGAGCGCGGCCCGCCACAGCGCCCAGTGGTACGAGAACCTGCCCCGCTACATCCACCTGCCCCCGCACCGGATGTTCGCCCTGCTCGGCCAGCGCCACTCGCCCCTGCTGCCGTACGTCCCGCCCCAGCTCTACTACGGTCTGGACAAGGCGGCCGGACGACTGGAGGCGCTGCGCCGGCTCAAGCGCTGGCTCGGCCCCCGCGCCGCCCGCGCCCTGCACGCCCGCACCACGGCCCGCCGGGGCTAGCCGCCTCTGAAGCCCCACCCGAGGAGCCCGCATGGCCGTACCCGTCGCGTTCGACCACACCTCCACCGGCTACAGCCTCCAGCGCGCCTACTGGCTGGCCCGCGCGGCCGACCTGGCCTACCGGGACCGGGCCGCCATCGAGGAACAGGCCGCCCGGTGGGGCTTCGAGGAGGTGCGGCACCACCACACCCGGTTCACCCCGCCCTTCCCGCTCCAGGACACCCAGGCGTACACCCTGGCGAGCGACCGGACGATCGTCACCGCGTTCCGCGGCACCGAACCCGACCGGATCAAGGACTGGCTCTCCGACGCCACCACACCGCCCCGGCCCGGCCCCGGTGGCCACGGCTACGTCCACCACGGTTTCGCCGAGGCCCTCGCATCGGTTTACCCGGCGGTCCACGACACCCTCACCGAGCTGCGCACCGACGACCATGCCGTCTACTTCACCGGGCACAGTCTCGGCGGAGCGCTCGCGATGCTGGCCGGCGCCCGCCTCTACCTGGAGGAGCCGCACCTGGCCGCGGACGGCGTCTACACCTACGGCCAGCCCCGCACCTGCGACCGGCTGCTGGCCGAGGCGTTCCACGAGGGATTCGGCGGCCGGATGTACCGCTTCGTCAACAGCAACGACATCGTCGCCCAGCTCCCGCCGGAGCCCGCCTACACCCACGTACGGTCCCTGCGTTATTTCGACTCCAAGGGCCGGCTGCACGAGTCCATGCCCATGCTCTCGGTGCTGGGCGACCGGGCCAGGGGCGGCACCGCGGACCCGTTCGCGCCCGCCTCCGACGGCGTCCGCGACCACTCCATGCACACCTATCTGGCGGTCCTGGAGCAGAACCTCGCCTGACACCCGGTCTCCCCGTGTCCGGCCGCCTGGCCTCCCCGTTCGGACCAGGAAACGTTGGTGAATGCCCATTCACTCGATAAGGTGAATGAGTATTCACCTCGTCACCGTGCCGCCCGCAGGAGCGCCGATGGACCAGCCCGCCCCGATATCCCCGCCCCGGCTGCGCGACCGGCTCACCATTCCGGTACTGGCGTCCGGCGGCATCCTGATGGCGGTCATGCAGACCGTGGTCGTCCCGCTCCTGCCCGACCTGCCCCGGCTCACCGGCGCATCCGCCGCCGCCGTCTCCTGGACGGTCACCGCGACCCTGCTCTCCGGCGCCGTCCTCACCCCCGTCCTCGGCCGGGCCGGCGACATGTACGGCAAGCGCCGGGTGCTCACCGCCGCGCTCGCCCTGATGACCGTCGGCTCCGTGATGTGCGCGCTCTCCTCCGACATCGGCGTGCTCATCGCCGCCCGCGCGCTCCAGGGCGCCGCCGCCTCCGTGGTCCCGCTGTCCATCAGCATCCTGCGCGACGAACTCCCGCCGGAACGCCGTGGCTCGGCGGTGGCGCTGATGAGTTCCACCGTCGGCATCGGCGCCGCGCTCGGCCTGCCGCTCGCCGCGCTGGTCGTGCAGTACGCCGACTGGCACACCATGTTCTGGCTGACCAGCGCCCTCGGCGCGGCGGGCGTCACGGCGACCTGGTGGGCGGTCAAGGAGTCCCCGGTGCGGGAACCCGGCCGGTTCGACGTCCTCGGCGCCCTCGGCCTCGCCGCCGGACTGGTCTGCCTGCTGCTGGGCGTCTCCCAGGGCGGGACCTGGGGCTGGGGGAGCGCACGGGTGCTCGGGCTGTTCCTCGGGGCGGCCGTCGTGCTCGCCCTGTGGTGCCGGCAGCAGCTCCGCACCGCCCGGCCCCTGGTCGACCTGCGGCTGGTCACCCGGCCACGGGTGGGCCTGTCCCATGTGGCGGCCCTGCTGACCGGGTTCGCCTTCTACGCCAACTCCCTGGTCACCGCCCAGCTGGTGCAGGCGCCGAAGGCGACCGGGTACGGCCTCGGCCTGTCCATCGTCGCCACCGGCCTGTGCCTGCTGCCGGGCGGCGTCACCATGCTGCTGTTCTCCCCGCTGTCGGCCCGTATCTCGGCCGCGCGCGGCCCCCGGATCACGCTCGCGCTGGGCGCCGCAGTCATCGCCTGCGGGTACGCGCTCCGCATCGCCGACAGCCGCGACCTGTGGATGATCATCCTGGGCGCCACCGTGGTGGCGACCGGCACCACGCTCGCCTACTCCGCGCTGCCCACCCTCATCCTGCGCGCCGTACCGGCCGCCCAGACCGCCTCCGCCAACGGCGTCAACGTCCTCATGCGCACCATCGGCCAGGCCGTCTCCAGCGCGGCCGTCGCCGCCGTCCTCGTCCACCACAGCAGCCCCCTCGGCGGCGTCCCCGTGCCCAGCCTCCACGGCTACCAGCTCGCCTTCGCCATGGCGGGCACCGTCGCCCTCGCGGCCTGCGCGGCGGCCCTGACCATCCCCGGCGACGACTCCGCGCCGCGCACGCGGCGGGCCCGGAGCGGCACCCGGGGCGCCCGCGACGAGGCCATGGAGGGAGCATGAGGACCATGACCACGCCACCCGGTCAGGCGCCCGCCCCCGCACGCCGGGACGCCGAGGCCACCAAGGCCGCCATCCTGAAGGCAGCCCGCCACCTCCTGGCCCGGCACGCGCACGCCGACATCACCCTCAGGGCCGTCGCCGAGCGCGCCGGGGTGAGCCCGCCGCTGATCCTGAAGTACTTCGGCAACAAGGACACCCTGTTCGCCCGCGTGATGTCCTTCGACACCGACGCCGACGCCCTGCTGGACGCGCCGCTGGACGCACTCGGCCGGCACATGGTCCGGCACGTCGTGTCCAGCCAGCGCGAGCGGGGCGCCGACCCGCTGCTGCGCATCGCCTTCGCCCCGCTGCACGGCGACCACGGTGACGTCCTGCGCGCCAACTTCCGCGCCCAGGTCACCGAACGCCTCGCCGCCCGGCTCACCGGCCCCGACGCGGGCCTGCGCGCCGAACTCGCCGTCGCCGCCCTGATCGGCCTCGGCGTCATGTACGGCATCGCCCGCGGCCCCTATCTGCGCGAGACCGACGCCGACGCCCTCGCCGACCGCTACGGGCCCGCCGTCCAGGCGCAGCTGACAGGTAAAGCGGCCGGTTCCGCGGGACCCCGGCCGGATGACAGACTGACGCCATGGACGAACGCGTGATCGGCAGGTCGGGTCAGTGGGCATCGGTGGTCGGGCTCGGCACATGGCAGCTGGGCGCCGACTGGGGTGACGTGGACGACAAGGAGGCGCTGTCCGTCCTGGAGGCGGCGGCCGAGGCCGGTGTGACCTTCTTCGACACCGCCGACGTGTACGGCGACGGGCGCAGCGAGGCCACCATCGCCTCGTTCCTGCGCAGCCGGCCCGATCTGCACGTGCTGGTGGCCACCAAGATGGGCCGCCGGGTCGAACAGGTCCCGGAGAACTACGTCCTGGACAACTTCCGCGCCTGGAACGACCGCTCGCGCCGCAACCTCGGCGTCGACCGCATCGACCTGGTGCAGCTGCACTGCCCGCCCACCCCCGTCTACTCCTCGGACGCGGTGTTCGACGCCCTGGACACCCTGGTCGAGGAGGAACGGATCGCCGCCTACGGCGTGAGCGTGGAGACCTGTGCCGAGGCGCTCACCGCCATCGCCCGGCCGAACGTGGCGAGCGTGCAGATCATCCTCAACCCGTTCCGGATGAAGCCCCTGCGTGAGGTGCTGCCCGCCGCCCGCGCGGCCGGCGTCGGCATCATCGCGCGCGTGCCGCTCGCCTCCGGGCTGCTGTCCGGCAAGTACACGAAGGACACGGTGTTCGCGGCCAACGACCACCGCACCTACAACCGGCACGGCGAGGCCTTCGACCAGGGCGAGACCTTCTCCGGCGTCGACTACGCGACGGGCGTCGAGGCCGCCGCCGAGTTCGCCGCGCTCGCCCCGCAGGGGTACACCCCGGCCCAGCTGGCGCTGCGCTGGATCATCGAGCAGGACGGCGTGACCACGGTGATCCCGGGTGCCCGCAACCCCGAGCAGGCCCGCGCCAACGCCGCCGCCGCCAAGCTGCCGCCGCTGCCGCCGCAGACGTCCGCCGCGATCCGCGATCTGTACGACCGCCGGATCAAGGACCAGGTCGAGCACCGCTGGTAGCCGCGGGCATGCGGACCGTTTGAAGGGACGGCAGGGCGGTTACACGCAACCGCATGACGGAGGCAGGACGGCGCAGGGGGCGCGACGAGACAGAGGAAGAGCGGGCCGACCGGATGTGGGGCGAGCTCATCCAAGAGGTGCGGGTGGCCCAGACGGGCGTGCAGATCCTGTTCGGCTTCCTGCTGACCGTCGTCTTCCAGCCGAAGTACGAGAAGCTCGCCACCGTCGACCAGGTGATCTACATCGTGACCGTCGTCCTGGGCGCCTGCGCGACCGGCGCCCTCATCGGACCGGTCTCCCTGCACCGCCTGGTCTCCGGCCGCCGGGTCAAGCCGCAGGCGGTACGGCTGGCCTCCCGGATGACGTTCGTCGGCCTGGTCCTGCTGCTCGCCACGATGACGTCCTCCCTGCTGCTGATCCTCCGGGTGGCCACGCACGACGGCTATGTCCCGTACCTGGTGGCGGCCGTCGTCGCCTGGTACCTCGCGTGCTGGTACGGCCTGCCCCTGTGGGCCCGCCGCAGGCACACGGCCCGCTCCGGCGACTAGCCGGGGCGCCCCTGCCGCTCGGCGCGGACCGGGTCGGTGCTCTCCAGCGCGCGCAGGTGACGGTCGTGGACCCGGCCGAGCAGCAACACGGCCAGGACCGAGCCGATCAGGGCGCAGAACATGTCCCACTGGGTGTCCCACACATCGCCCTGCGTGGCGAGGAACGCGTCCGCGCCGTGCCCGCCGATCTCGGCCGCCAGCCACTCCAGCAGCTCGAAGCAGGCGCTGAAGGCCAGGCAGGCGCACACGGTGAGCGGCGCCAGCCAGCGGCTGCCGCGCAACGGCGAGGTACGGCTGAGCAGTTCACGGACCAGCACCGCCGGGACGAAGCCCTGCATCAGGTGGCCGAACCGGTCGTACGGATTGCGCTCCAGGCCGAAGGTGTCGCGCACCCAGTCGCCCACCGGGACCTGCGCGTAGGTGTAGTGCCCGCCGACCGCGAGGACCAGCGCGTGCGCGGTCAGCAGTGCGCACAGCAGTCCGGTCAGGGGGAAGCGCCGCCAGAGCAGTACCACCAGGGGCAGCCCGGCGAGCGCCCATACCGTCTCCAGGAACCAGGTGGTGCGGTCGCGCGCGTCCCACGCCGACACGGCCAGCCCCACGGCCACCACGCCGGCGAAGAGGACGGGCGGCACGCGGCGCGGCGCGCGGAGCGGGGCGGGGTGCACTGCGGTCACGGCGGGGCTCCTTGCCTGAGGGCGGCCTCGGGGTCGTAGAGCCCCATCGTGGCGCCCGGCCGGGACCGGCGGCATGAGTACGGCTACTCAGCCGGAGTACTGCTACTCAGCCGCGGAGAGGATCTCCGCCAGCAGCTCGTCCACCGGGATGCGCTCCCGGCCCGGGGGGACGATCTGGTGGGTCTCGCGCAGGAACGCGGCGATGGCGGGCGCCCACGCGAACACCACCGCGTGGTGCCGGCCGCCGTCCGGCCGGGTGTCCCCGAGGAACTCCAGGCGCAGCTCGTGCCACGGGCCGGTGGCCTCCGGGCGCATCCGGACGTCACCGACGCCGACCGGCCCGGCCAGTCCGTCGGCGAGCATCTGCCGGTCCAGCCGCCAGCAGGCCAGCACCCGGCCGTCGTGGGCGAAGACGGCGCTGACGGCGAACGGGTCGTCGGCGTCGTAGCTGAGGTGGGCCAGCACCGGACACCTGCCGGTGCCGTGCGCGAGGAGCTGCACCACCAGGGTCTTGTGCACGAACGACTTCACGCGGGGGCCTCCGGGACGATGGGCGTAGAGCCCTCTAGTACCCCCGCAGCGCCCGGAATGCTCACCCGTGTGACTGAATCCAAAAGACGCGCGCCATGGCCGGGCAGCCGCCGGGACCGCCCGGACCGGGAAGGTACGCCCGGCGGCGCGCCACGGGGTGGCACGGCGTCAGGCGAACGCCTCCCGCAGGGCCGGCAGCAGGGTCTTCGCCGACCAGTCCAGGAACTCGGGCTGCGTGTCGCCGCCGATCTGCACCAGGGCGACCTCCCCGAACCCGGCCTCCGCATACGGCCGTACGGCCTCCACGAACGCGTCCGGGTCGTCACCGCACGGGATGGAGGAGGCGACGTCGTCCTCGGTCACGAACTGGGTCGCGGCCTCGAAGGAGTCCGGGTGCGGCAGTTCGGCGTTCACCTTCCAGCCCAGCCCGAACCAGCGGAACTGGGAGTGGGCGCGCTTGACCGCCGTCTCCCGGTCCGGGTCGTAGCACACCGGCAGCTGGCCGACCCGGGGCTTGCCGGTGCCGCCGTGCCGGTCGAACGCCTCCAGCAGGCCCGCCTTCGGCTCGGTGGCGATCACCAGGTCGGCGAGGCGCCCGGCCAGCTTGCAGGACTGGTCACCGGAGACGGCGATGCCGATCGGCGGCGCCTGCTCCGGCAGGTCCCACAGCCGGGCCGACTCCACGTCGTAGTGCTGCCCGTGATGCGTGACATGGCCGCCCTCGAACAGCGCACGGATGATCTCCACCGCCTCTTCGAGCATCTCGTGGCGCACGTCCACCGGTGGCCAGCCGCCGCCCACGACATGCTCGTTGAGGTTTTCGCCGGCGCCGAGGCCGAGCCGGAACCTGCCCTCGGACAGCAGCTGCACGGTCGCGGCCTTCTGCGCCACGATCGCCGGGTGGTAGCGCAGGATGGGGCAGGTGACATAGGTCATCAGGGGGATCCGCGAGGTCGCCTGGGCGGCGGCGCCCAGCACGCTCCACGCGTACGAGGCGTGCCCCTGCGAGCGCAGCCACGGGAAGTAGTGGTCCGAGATCACCGAGAAGTCGAAACCCGCCTCCTCGGCCTTCACCACGTGGTCCACCAGATCCCGGGGACCTGCCTGCTCGGTCATCATCGTGTATCCGATTTGCACCATAGGTGGCGGGTCCCCGGGTCGGCGCCCGGAAAACGGCCGAGGTGCCCGGGTCACTCCTCCGGCGTGCGGAAGGTCCCCAGGAACGTCTTCAGCGCCAGTCGGTTGGCCGCGTCGTCCCAGGCCGCGGCCGGGGTGGTGAAGCGCAGCGAGAAGCCCCGCGTCCCGCCCAGCAGGAAGCCCCGCCCGAAGGTGTGCGCCCGGGCGTCCCCGGACCCCGCCAGCCACTCCAGGTCGGCGGCCCTGCGGCCCTGGTACGTGGTCGCCCGCACGGCGCCGACGCGGGCGTAACCGGGCAGCTCCCTCAACCCGGGCTCGACGTCGTCCCGCCAGACGGCGACCGGGTCGGGGCCGACGCGCTCGCTGTAGGTCACGGCGAGCGTGGGCGAGTCGCCGCCCCGGCCGAAGGTGACGCGATAGGCCAGATCGGACACCCGGGAGGTGGTCAGCCGCTTCCAGCCGCCGGGCAGTGCCACCGAGAACCCCTCCGGGGCGGTGTACCGGCGGTAGCCGGCCGGCAGGGCGGGGACCGGCTTCGAGGAGGGGGCCGAGGTGGGTGTCGAGGCGGGTGTGGCCCCGCCACCCGGTTGCCGGGCGGCGGGGCTGGACGGGGTGGCCCGGGGCGGCGCCCCCGCCGAGTCCGTGCCGGACGACAGCGCGCCGGACGCGGCCAGTACCGCCGCGGCCACGGTGACCACGGCCAGCGCGGTGCCGGCGGCCAGGGCCCGTCTGCCTCGCGGCGGTCCGGCGTGGCGCACGGCCCGGTACGCGCCGCGCAGCCGGGGCTCGGGGGCCGGTGGCCGCTCCGCGTCCGTGTCCTCGCGCAGCGCCCGGGTCAGCGCCTCGCGGACCACCGGCCGGGTCAGCCGCTCCCGCGCGTTCTTGCGCAGCAGGCCCTGCACGGCCTGGGTGAGCGGCCCGGCGCGCAGCGGGGTGCGCAGCGGCAGCCGGTCCACCGCCTTCAGCGTGGCGTCGAGCCGGCCGCGGTCCCGGAACGGCGGCCGGCCCTCGACCATCGTGTAGAGCAGCGCGCCCAGCGCCCACAGGTCGGCGGCCGGGCCGATGCGCTCGTCGCGGGCCTGCTCCGGCGAGGCGTACGACGGTGCCGTCAGCCTCGGCACGAGCGTCGCGCCCGCCAGCCCGAAACCGGTGACGACGACCGGGCCGTCGTCCCGCACGAAGACCTGGCCGGGGCTCAGCTCGCCGTGCGTGACGCCCTCGTCGTGCGCGGCCTGGAGCACGTCCAGCAGCTCCAGGCCGAGCCGGGCCGCCCGCACCGGGTGGAACGAGCCCTCCCGGGCGAGGAGTTCGCCCAGGGGCGTGCCGTCGACCCACTCGGTGACCGTCCACAGGGCGCCCGCCTCCACCACGGCGTCGACGACCGCTGCCACCTGGCCGGGGCGCAGCAGCCGCATGGTCTCCGAGGTGCGCACCACCCGGGCGGTGACGCGCCGCGCGGTGTCCTGGTCGACGGGCTCCGGCAGGGCCGTCTGCGCCACCAGACGGGGCTGCTCCGCCGCCACGTCCTCGGCGTACCACCACAGGCGGTTCGTCTCGCGGGAGAAGACCTCCAGGAGCCGGTACCGTCCGGCGACCAACTCGTGTGCGAAGACGTGCGCCTTGACCATGGTCATCCCTCGCTGAAACCCCTGCCTCGTCTTTCCCAGAGGTACGCGGGGCGGGCGGGGGTGCGTTCAGGGGCGCGCCCAAAAGCTCCCACAGCGCGGTCGTGACGGCGGAGTTCGCGCAGCAGCGCTGTCAGAGCAGCCCGAAGCGGCCCGCCCAGTCGGTGAGTTCCCGGGGTGTCGTGTTGCCCCCGCACACCACGAGCCCGATCCGGGCCCCGTCGCCGACCCGCTCCACCACCTGCCGGGCCGCCGGCAGCAGACAGCCCGCGGCCGGCTCGGCCCACACCTTGGCGTGCTCGGCGAGCTCCAGACAGCCCCGCACCGCGTCCCGGTCCGGGACCACCAGCACCTCCTCGACCAGCGCGGACACATGGTCGTACGTCAATTGCGACACCGAGGGCGCGCTCAAGGTGGTGACCAGTGAGGACAGCGGGACGGGCACCGGACCGCCGGCCTGCAGCGCGCCGGACATCGCCTCCGCGCCCCCGGTCTCCACGCCCCACACCCGCACCCCGGGCCGGCGGGCGCGCAGGGCCGCCGCGACCCCGGCGATCAGACCGCCGCCGCCCACGCTGACGACGACGTCCGTCAGCTCCCCGGCGTCCTCGGCCAGCTCAAGACCCACGGTGCCCTGTCCGGCGATCACGACCGGGTCGTCGAACGGGTGGACCAGGGTCAGGCCCTCGTCCCGCAGCCGCGTCACCAGCTCGAAGGCGCTGTCCATGCCGTCGGTCAGCCGCACCACCGCCCCGGCCTCCTCGGCGAGCGCGAGGGACCGCGCGGGCGCGGTGCGCGGCATGACCACGGTCGCCTTCACATCGAGGGCCGCGGCCATCACGGCGAGCGCGATCCCGTGGTTGCCGCCGCTCACCGCGACGACGCCCGCCGCCCGCTCGGCCTCGCTCAGCGACAGCAGCTTCGCCGTGGCCCCGCGGGCCTTGAACGAGCCGGTGCGCTGGAGCAGTTCGAGCTTGGCGGTGACGGGGACGCCGAGCAGCGCGCCGAGGCCGGGGCTCGGTACCGTCGGCGTGCGGACGACGTGCCCGGCGATCCGCCGGGCGGCGGTTTCGATGTCCGAGATCTCGATCACGGTGCTCCACCCTTCCGGCGCGGGTCGGACCGCGCCGCTCGCACCTTGACCCGCCGGGAGTCCTGAGGTCAACGCCGTTCCGGATCATGGCTACAGCGCGCGGCCCACCAGGGACTCCAGCAGCTCGGTCAGCTCCTCGGCGGCCCCGGCGGCCAGGGGCGCGGTGGTGAGCAGCTCCCGCGCCGCGGCCGTGTGGGCCCGGGCCTCGGCCAGGGCCGCCGTACGGCCCCCCACCGCCTCGACCAGCGCAGCGGCCTCCTCGGCGTGCCCGTCCGGGCCGAGCAGCGCGGGCAGCCGCCGGGCCGCCGGGGAGCCGAGCGCGGCCAGCACCGGGAACGTCTTCTTCCGCTCCCGCAGATCGCCGCCCACGGGCTTGCCGGTGACGGCCGGATCGCCCCAGATGCCGAGCACGTCGTCCACGAGCTGGAAGGCGACGCCGAGGTGGCGGCCGGCCCGGTCGAACGCGTCGGCCGTGTCCCGGGGCGCCCCGCCGAGCGTGGCGCCCAGCGCGACGGCACAGCCCAGCAGCGCGCCGGTCTTGCCCTCCGCCATCGCCCGGTACTCCTCGGGTGTCACCCGGTCCGGGCCGGTCCAGGGCCGGGTGGCGAACAGCAGGTCGTCGGCCTGCCCGCGCACCAGATCGGCGAGGGCCGCCGACAGCAGCCGTACCGCGCCGGCGCCCTCCGGCGTGGCGGCGAGGATGTCGACCGCCAACGCGAACAGGGCGTCCCCGGCCAGCACGGCCGGACCCGTGCCGTAGGCCTGCCAGACGGCGGGGCGGCGCCGCCGGGTCGCGTCGCCGTCCATGATGTCGTCGTGCAGCAGCGAGAAGGCGTGCACCAGCTCGACCGCGACCGCCGCCGGGACCCCGGCCCGGCCGTCGGCGCCCGCCGCCTCGGCCCCGAGCACCGCCAGTGCCTGCCGTACGCCCTTGCCGCCCGGCGCGGTGACGGGCGCCCCGCCGACCTCGCACCAGCCGAAGGAGTACGCGGCCATCTCGGCGACCCACGGGTGCAGCCGGCCCACCGCGTCCCGCAGCTCCGGCCCGACCAGGTCCCGGCAGCGGGCGAGGACGTGCCCGGCGGACTGCCGCACCGGCGAGACGGGCGCCGTCATCGCGCCTCCTCCGCGTCGAGCCCGAACTCCCGCTGGGCCCGGGCCACCATCTCCTGGGCGTGCCGCAGCCCGCTGCGCTCCAGGGTCCGGGCGAGGTCGGCGAGTTCGGCGGCGGTCTCGGCACGGTCGCGCCCGAGCCGGGCGAGGGACTTGGCCAGGCCCAGCCGGGACAGCGCCTCGCCGCGCGGCTCGCTCATCGCCCGGAACTCGGTCAGCGCCAGCTCGTAGCGCTCGCGGGCCTCGGCGTTCCGGCCCGCGCGGTACAGGACGTTGCCCTGCATCTTGTGGTTGTAGGCGAGCGCGCTGGAGAGGTTCATCTCCCGGCAGGTCGCCTCCGCCTCGGCCAGCAGCTCCAGCGCCCGCTCGGTGGCGCCGTCGCGCACCGAGAGCACGTCCGCGAGCCCGCGCAGCGCCCAGGCGTGCCCACGCCGGTCGCCGGCCCGGCCGGCTATCTCCGCCGCCTCCTCGAACAGGGCGTACGCCCTGTCGTGGTCGCCGGTGTTGCGGTGCATCTGGGCGATGCCCTCCAGGGCCCACACCGTGTGCCGGGCCTCGCCCCGCCGGCGAGCCTCCGCCAGCAGTTGCTCGTGCAGCCGGCCGGCCGCCGCGTAGTCGCCCTGGATGCGGCCGGTCTCGGCGAGGCCGGCCAGCGAGTAACCGCGTACGACGACGTCCCCGCCGCGCTCGCCGAGTTCGGCCGCGAGCCCCAGCAGCCGCCAGGCCAGCGGGAAGGCCCCGCGCTGCCGGGCGAGCGTGCCCCCGCTCCACAGCGCCCAGGCCATCGCGGCGGTGTCACCGGCCTCCCGGGCGGCGCGGTAGCTCGCCTTCCAGGCCCGGTCGGCGTCCCGCACCTGCCCGAGCCGCCGGTGTGCCTCGGCGACGGCGAGCCCGCAGCGCGCCGCCTCGCCGGGGCGTCCGGCGTGCTGGGCCTCGCGCAGTCGCTCGGTGCCGGCGGCCAGCACGTCGACCAGCGAGGAGTTCACGGACAGGGTGGTCAGGGTGCCCTGGTACTCCGGGGCGAAAGCCTTGCCGTACATGCGTCCCTCTCTATACACGGAGTGTATACATGGCGTGTATAGCGTCTCGGAAAATCGCCCCGGCCCGAGGGGGCCGGGGCTCGGTCTGCCGATGGTCAAGACGTGGGTACGGCGGCGGGGGTTGCCCGCCCTACAGGATCACCCGTGAAGGTTCAGTGCTGGTCCTTCTGGGGCGTCACCTCGCTCGGCCGCACCACGACGAAGCCCTCGCCCCGGAGCATCAGCTGCACGGCCTCGCCCGAACCGCCGCGCAGCATCGAGCCGATGGACTGCGAGCGGTGCAGCGAGGTCTCCAGGTGCGCGGTCCAGCCGACCACGGCGTCCGTGTCGACGTACACCGGCGCCTGCGCCGACACCGGGATGACCAGCGGGTTGCCGTCGCAGACCAGGCCGAGCCGGCCCTGCCCGCTGAAGACGCTGTTGAACAGGCCGCCGCCGGCGATGCCGGAGCCCTTCACCGTCTTGATCTCGTACGAGAGCGAGGCGTCGAAACACAGGACGTTGCGGCCGTTGACGGTGAACTGGTCACCGGCCTCGACCTCGACGATGAAGCAGTTCTGCGCCTCGTGCGCGAACCAGGCCTCGCCCTGCCCGCTCACCGTCATGAGGGGCAGACCCTCACCGGTGACCGCACGCTTGAGCATGCCGCCGACACCCTGCCCCTTGCGTTCGAACTTGAGGCTGCCGCGGTAGGCCACCATCGCGCCCTGCCGGGCGTACATCTCGCCGCTCACCGCGTACTTGATGCACTTGGCGTTCTCGACGGACATTCCCGGCTCCACGGCCGGCTGCACCACGTGCTGACTGGAAAAGAGATCACCCTTCATGCGGGGCATGGTGTCCCGGACGATGTCATTCCGCCAAGATCACGGAACGTACCGGTTCAGCCACCGAACAGCTGCGTCCAGTACGTGCCCGCCCGGCCGCCGCCGGAGAAGCCGGCACCGATGTGGGTGAACTCCGGCTTGAGGATGTTGGCGCGATGGCCAGGACTGTTCATCCAGCCGTCCACGACCTCGGCGGGGGAACGCTGCCCGCAGGCGATGTTCTCGCCGATCAGACGCCGCCGGGACCCCGCGGCCGCGGCCCGGTCCCAGGGCTGGGCGCCGCCGGGGGAGGTGTGCGCGTAGAAGTCCCGGGCCACCATGTCGGCGCAGTGCGCCTGCGCCGCGGTGGTGAGCAGCGGGTCGACGGCCAGCGGGGGCAGCCCGGTCCGCGCACGCTCGGCGTTGGTGCGGGCGACGACCTCGCCCACCCGGCGCGCCAGCCCGTCCGGTGTCAGCGGTGCCGCCCACAGCGCGGTCCAGTACCGGTCGCCCGCGTCCGCGTGGGCGAGCCCGGCATGCCGGAACGCCGGGTCGAGCAGGGTGCGCCGGGCCCGCGTCGAACCCAGGCAGTGGTCCACGAACTCGGCCGGGGTGCGCGGCCCCGAGACGAGGTGCTCGCCGACGGTCACGTACCCGTACCCGGCGGCCGAGATCCGCTGGTACACCGACACCCCGTCCCGCCCCTCCGCGCCGAGCCGCCCTCCGTCCGCCATGGCCCGGGCGTGCGCCCGCGCGGCGGAGAGCAGGCGCGGATCCGGTACGACGGGTGGACGACCGGCGCGAGCCCGGGCGGAGTTGACCAGGCGGATGAACTCGTCGGACACGGGGGAGGCCCCGGGGCCGGGCGGACGCCGTGGTGCGGCCGCCGCCGTCGCCGACTGTCCGCCGTCGTCTGCGACGTCCACCCCGAAGTCCCGGGCGAGCCCCGCCGGCCCGTCGGTGTACCCCTGCCCGATCGCCCGCAGCTTCCAGCCGGAGCCCGGACGGTGATAGAGCTCGGCGAGCAGCAGTACGGTCTCCGGCCCGGGCCGGGGCGGCGCGAACCCGGCCACCGCACGCCCGGAGCGGTCGGTGACGGCGAGCCGGGGCGCGGGCAGCCGCCCGAGCGGGGTGCCGGGCTCGGCCGCGCTGACCACGACCGTGACCCGGCACGCCCCCCTGCGCAACCGCGCCGGATCGACGGCCAGCGTGTCCCCGCGCAGCCGGACACCGGGCGCGTGGGGCTGGTTGTAGAACACGAAGTCACCGTCGCCGGCGACCTTCCCGTCGGCCCCGGTGACAAGAGCGGACACGTCGAAGGCACCGGCCACCCGAAGCCGTACCGGACCTCCCGGCAAGGGCACGGTGCCCCCGGGAACGAGTTCCCCCATGTCCGGTACGACGCGGGCCGGGCGCCGGCGGGTTCCCGCTCGCCGGGGCAGGGGCGCGGCACGCGCACTCGGCGACGGCGCCGCCCGCCCCTACCGCTTCCCGCAGAAAGCGGACTCCAGCGCACCGGCCAACGTGTCCAACACCTTCGCGTTGTTCGACGTGTTGGCCACGGCCGTGAGACTCCGCGTCCCGTCCTTGGTGCCGAACGCGTACGTGTAGTACCCCTGCACCGCCCCCGTGTGCCCGTACACCGACACCCCGCAGGACAGGTCCCGCCGCCGCAGCCCGAGCCCGTACGCCGTCGTGCTGGTCACCTGGGTGAACCGCTCCATCTCGGCGAGCCGCGCGGCGGACATCAGCTTCCCCTTGAGCAGCGCGCTGTAGAAGACGTCGAGGTCCCGCGCGCTGGAGATGATCGCCCCCGCGCTCTGCGCCCAGGACACGGTCTGCGCGGTCGCGTCGACCAGCGGGGCGCCCGCCGTGTCCGGCGTCAGGTACCCGCGGGCGTACCGGCCCGGGATCGCGGTGTCCGGATGGACGTAGAACGTGTCCCTCAGTTTCAGCGGCTCGATGACGCGGTTCTCGTACGCCGTCCGCACGGACTGCCCGGTGAGCTTCTCGATGAGCAGCCCGGCGACGACGAAGTTGGTGTTGGAGTACGCGTACGCGGCGCCCGGCGCGTTGGTGCGGGGCTTCTTCAGGGAGAGGGCGACCAGCTGCCGGTAGGTGAAGACCTTCTTCCGGACCGCCTCGAAGCCGGAGACACTGTCCGCGAACATGTCCTCGGTGTAGTCGTACAGCCCACTGCGGTGGCCGAGCACATGACGGACCGTGATCCGGTCGTCCGGCAGCAGGTTCGGCAGGTAGCGGTTGACCGGCGCGTCGAGCGAGAGCCGGTGTTCGTCCACGAGCTGGAGCAGCACGACGGCCGAGAAGGTCTTGGTGACGCTGCCGATCCGGAAGCGGTCGTCGGTGCTGATGGCCCGTCGGGTGGCGCGGTCGGCGACGCCCTGGGTGACCCGGTACGTCCTGCCCCGGTCGTCGATCCGGGCCAGCGCGCCCGGCGCGCCCTGCGTCACCGCCGACCGCAGCACCGCGGCCAGTCCCGCGGTGTCAGGTGCCGGCAGCGCCGCCGGCACCGGCGTGCCCGGGCCCCCGGTCGCGGCCCGCGCCGGAACCGCGAGCAGCGACAGCGCGACCGCTCCGAGGACCGCTCCCCGCCCCACCGTTGCTGAGACCATCCCCTGCCCACTCCCATCGGTCGGTTCCTGATGCGATATCGGTCACATTCCGCCCTGGGAACCTAGGGGATCGGGGCCACGTCTCCACAGCCGACACACAGTTGGTCATCTGGTGATCACTCTGCGGCGGCCATTCGTAAAGGATTGCCATAGAAGTTCGCGAAATGGATCATTCCGGCTTTACGTGCCCATGACTGATCAGCAAGGGTGGCCCCTCGGGGCCTGACCGGCCCCCGTGGCGCCCAACCGCGCCATGCCTCAAGGCGGTTGGGCTGTCCCGCCGCCTTCGAACGGAGGAACCCTGATCAGATTGCGTAGACCGCACATACGCACCGTGGCCGTCGCCGTCGCGGTGACGACCGCTGCCACGGGCCTGGCCGGTACGGCCTTCGCGGCTCCTTCCACTGGGGTGGAGCGGTCCGCCGCCTCCGCCGCCCCGAACGCCACGGTGGTGGTGGAGGCGGCGCGCACCGCGGCCTTCGCGCACGCCTCGGCGACCGGTGTCTCCCAGGGCGACGAACTGCACGCGCAGGACGTCATGATCGACCCCGAGGGTGCGCGGCACGTCCGTTTCGTCCGCACCCACGACGACCTGCCGGTGCTCGGTGGCGACCTCATCGTCCACCTCGACCGCAGGCTCGGCTACACGGGCGTGACACGTGCCGCCGACCACGCCGTCAAGCCGACCGTCGCCAAGGCCAAGCTGACCGCGGGTCAGGCCGCCGCCAAGGCCGCCCAGGCCGCGAAGGGCGACGCCGGCAGTGCGCAGCTCGTCGTCGACGCCCGCGGCGGTGCCTCCGCGCTCGCCTACCAGGTCACCGTCACCGACAAGGACAGCGCCCGCACGGTCGTCGTGGACGCCGTCACCGGCAAGGTGCGCAGCAACACGCCGACCAGGGACGAGTTCCTGTCGCCGAAGCTGCTCGACGCCCTGCGCGAGCGCGGCGAGACCCTCGACCCGGCCAGCGGCAGCGGCTCCGCCGCCGCCGTCTCCGGCCTGGTCGGCTCCCGCGGCGCCGGCGCCGCGGCCTACCCGTCGGCCGCCAAGGGCACCGGCAAGACCCTCTTCGTGGGCACCGTCTCCCTGACCACCACGCAGACCTCGCGCGGTCACTACCAGCTCAAGGACCCGAACCGGTACGGCACCGAGACGCGGGACGCCAAGGGCTCGTACACGGAGAAGTTCAGCGCCGGCACGAAGTTCACCAACACCACCAACGTGTGGGGCAACGGCACGACCAGCAGCCGGGTCAGCGCCGCCGCGGACGCCCAGTACGGCATCACCAAGACGCTGGACTTCTACAAGTCCACGTTCAAGCGCAAGGGCATCGCCAACAACAGCAAGCCCGCGCAGGCGATGGTCCACTGGGGCAAGAAGGTCGCCAACGCCTTCTGGGACCCGGCCTGCAACTGCATGCTGTACGGCGACGGCGACGGCCAGATGTTCAAGAAGCCGCTCGTCGTGCTCGACGTCACGGGTCACGAGCTGACCCACGGCGTGGTGGAGGCGACCGCCAACCTGCAGCCGACCTTCGTCGACTCCGACGGCAACCAGTACGGCGAGCCGGGCTCGCTGAACGAGTCGCTCGCGGACATCTTCGGCTCGAACGTCGAGTTCTACGCCAAGAACACGAAGGACACGCCGGACTACCTGGTCGGTGAGAAGCTGGGCCTCGCGCAGAAGTTCCTGCGCCGCCTGGACCACCCGTCCCTCGACAAGCTCGAAGGCACGATCGACTACTGGTCACCGGACACCTACTACACCGAGGTGCACGCCGGTTCGGGTGTCTCCTCGCACGCCTACTACCTCCTCGCCGAGGGCAGCGGCAAGAAGACGATCAACGGCGTCAACTACAACTCGCCGACGTACCACAACATCGCGGTCAAGGGCATCGGCCGCACCAAGGCGACGGCCATCTACTACCGTGCGCTGACCCGCTACATGGTCTCCACGACCGACTTCCACCAGGCGCGCACCGCGACGCTGAAGGCGGCCAAGGACCTGTACGGCGCGAGCAGCACCGAGTACAAGACCGTGGACAAGTCGTGGGCCGCGGTCAACGTCACCGCCGCCAACACGCCGAGCGCCCGTCACTGACGGACACCGGACCACACCGGCACCACCGGATGCCCCGCCCCGTGCGGGGCATCCGCGCGTCCGGGGACCGCGACGGCCGGGCCGGGGGAGAGCCCCGGCCCGGCCGTCGCGTTGCTCAACGCAGCGTCCGCGCCCAGTCCGCAGGCACCCGGCCCGCCGGGCCCGGCACCGGCTGGTCGACGGGATGGCAGTCCGGGGGAGTGAGCTCGGGCCCGGAGCCGTACAGCTGGTCGGTGGTGAAGTCCCAGAACCAGTCCTCGCCCGGCTCGAAGCTCTGGATGATCGGGTGTCCCGTCTCGCGGTAGTGGGCGGTGGCGTGCTTCGAGGGGGAGTCGTCGCAGCAGCCGACGTGCCCGCACTGTGCGCACCGGCGGAGGTGGAACCACCAGCCGCCCGCCTCCTCGCACTCCACACAGCCCGTGCCGCTCGGCGGGACGCTGGGGTCGATTCCGTCGATGTCGTTCATACCGTCTCCTCGTCGGGCGTCTCGGCGGTCAGGGGGAGCAGCACCTGGAAGCGGGTGTCGCCGGGCACCGACTCCACCCGCAGGGCGCCGTGGTGCTTGTTGACGACGATCCGCCAGGAGATGTCCAGGCCGAGCCCGGTGCCCTCGCCGACCGGTTTGGTGGTGAAGAACGGGTCGAAGATCCGGTCCTTGATCTCCGGCGGCACACCGGGGCCGGTGTCCCGGAACTCGACCAGCAGCCGCTCGTTGTGGAGCGCCGTCCGCACGGTCAGCGTGCCCTGGCCGCCCGCGCTGTTCATGGCCGAGACGGCGTTGTCCACCAGGTTCGTCCACACCTGGTTCAGCTCGGCCGGGTAGGCGGGCACCGGCGGGAGCGTGCGGTCGTACTCCTTGACGACCCCGATGCCCCGCCCGATCTTCCCGGAGAGCATCAGCAGCGTGCTGTCGAGGAGTTCGTGCACGTCCACCACCCGGTACGGCGCCCGGTCGAGCTGCGAGTACTGCTTGGCCGCGTCGACGAGGTGCGAGATACGGGTGGTGGAGTCCTCGATCTCGTTCATCAACAGCTCGGTCTCGATGGTGTAGTTGAGCCAGCCGACCGCGTTCGGCAGGATCTCCTCGTCCACCGCCGCCGCGACCTGCTCCAGCCAGTCCACGTCGACCCCGGCCTGCACGAACGTGGGCGCGAGCTGCCAGCCCTGTTCGACGCCGTGGTCCTCCAGCCAGTCGGTGAGCGTGTCCTCCCGGTCGCTGGCTTCGAGCGGGCTGAGCACCGGGGCCTTCGCCACCCGCTCCGCGGTGCGCTCCTGGATCTCCACCAGACGCGCCAGCACCTCGCGGGAGAACGGGCCCTCGGCGATCAGGCCGAGCTTGCGCCGCATCTTCGCGACCCGCTCCCGCAGGGTCGCGGTGGCCCGGACCGCCGCCGCGGCGGGGTTGTTCAGCTCGTGCGTGAGCCCCGCCGACAGCGAGCCCAGCGCCAGCAGCCGCTCCCGCTGCCCGATCATCGCCTGGGTGTTCTTCGTCCCGAAGAACAGGCCCTCCAGCAGGTGCACGGCCATCGGGAACCACTCGTGCACGACCTCGGAGAAGAGCTCCGCCGGCAGCACGAAGAACCGCGTCGGCTCGGTGACCCGCATGGAGTTGTTGTAGACCTGCCGCACCCGGTCGCCGAGGTACGCCTGCATCGCGCCCGCGTACACCCCGGGCTGCGAGGTCCGGATGACCTCCACGTCGTCGCCGCCGACCCGGCGGGACAGCACGACCGTGCCCTCGATCATCACGAAGAAGCAGGTGGCCGGCTCGCCCTCGGCGTAGACCGGGCCGGGCTGGAACAGCTCCACCCGTCCCTGGGCGCACAGCCGGCCCAGCTGCTCGTCGCTGAGCTTCTCGAAGAGGAACAGCGAGCCG
This sequence comes from Streptomyces sp. Ru62, assembly GCF_002920615.1. Taxonomy (GTDB): domain Bacteria; phylum Actinomycetota; class Actinomycetes; order Streptomycetales; family Streptomycetaceae; genus Streptomyces. The sequence continues at coordinate 32,966 of NZ_PQSU01000034.1, read as the reverse complement.
ACCTCCTGCGGGCTGCACGCCACGACCTGCCCGCTCACGACTGCTCCAGGTACCGGTGGACGAGCATCACGGCCATGGCTCCCTCTCCGACGGCGGACGCGACACGCTTGGCGGACTCGGACCGCGCGTCACCCGCCACGAACACCCCGGGGATGCTGGTCTCCAGGTGGTACGGCGGCCGGTCCAGCTCCCAGCCGGCCGGCGGCCGCCCGTCGGCGGTCAGGTCGGGCCCGGCCAGGATGAACCCGCGCCCGTCGCGCAGCACCGTGTCGCCCAGCCAGTCGGTCAGCGGGGCGGCGCCGATGAACACGAACATCCACTGCGCGTCGACCCGTTCCCGCTCCCCGGTCACCGTGTTCCGCAGCGTGAGCTGCTCCAGGTGCTCGGCGCCGTGCGCCTCCTCGACGACCGTGTGGCAGCGCACCGATATGTTCGGGGCCTCGCCGATCTGCTGGATCAGGTAGTGCGACATGGACGCCGACAGGTCCGGGCCGCGCACCAGCAACGTCACCGACTTCGCGCCCCGGGAGAGGTACATGGCCGCCTGGCCCGCCGAGTTGGCGCCGCCGACGATGTACACGTCCTGGCCCTGGCAGGAGGCGGCCTCGGTCAGCGCCGAGCCGTAGAACACCCCGCAGCCGGTCAGGTCGGTGCAGCCCGCCGCCTCAAGCTGGCGGTACTGCACCCCCGTCGCGAGGATCACGCTGTGCGCCGCGATCGCCGAGCCGTCCGCGAACCGTACGACCCGTGCGGCGCCGTTGACCTCCAGGCCCGTCACCTCACGGGCGGTCAGGATCTCCGCGCCGAACTTGGCGGCCTGCCGCCGTGCCCGGTCGGTGAGCTGGGCGCCGGAGACCCCGTCGGGGAAGCCGAGGTAGTTCTCGATCCGGGAGCTCTGCCCGGCCTGCCCGCCGGTCGCCGAGCGCTCGACCAGCACGGTCCGCAGTCCCTCGGAGGCCCCGTACACGGCCGCGCCGAGCCCGGCCGGGCCGCCGCCGATCACGACGAGGTCGTAGAAGTCGGCCGTGGGCGTCGTCGCCAGGCCCACGTGCGCGGCCAGCTCGGGCGCCTCGGGTTCCACCAGGACCGTGCAGTCCGGGGTGATCACCAGCGGCAGCCGCTGCCCGTCCTGCCCGGCCGCCGCCAGCAGCCGCTGCCCCTCCGGCTCCTCCACCGAGTACCAGCGGTACGGCACCTGGTTGCGGGCCAGGAACTCCCGCACGTCCGAGGAGCGCGCCGACCAGCGGTGCCCGACGACCTTGGTGCTGGGCACCGGCTTGTAGGCGCTGTTGCGCCACGCGTCCAGCAGATCGTCCAGGACCGGGTAGAGCTTCTCCTCCGGCGGGTCCCAGGGCTTGAGTAGATAGTGGTCCAGGTCGACCACGTTGATCGCGTCGATCGCCGCGTTGGTGTCCGCGTACGCGGTCAGCAGCACCCGGCGCGCCCCCGGGTACACGTCGAGCGCCTGCTCAAGGAACTCGATGCCGTTCATCTGCGGCATGCGGTAGTCGGCCAGGATCACCGCCACGAGGTCGCCGCGCAGCTTCAGCTCGCGCAGCGCGTCCAGCGCGGACTCACCGGACTCCGCGCGCACGATCCGGTACGACTCGCCGTAGCGCCGTCTGAGATCGCGGGCGACGGCACGGGAGACCCCCGGGTCGTCGTCCACGGTCAGGATGACGGTCCGCGCGGTGTCGGCGGCCTGTGCCATACGTCTCCCACCCGAGTGTCGGATCCCCCTCGGTCGGTGTCGTGCGGACCACCGCCCCGGTTTCAGGCCATCGTATGTTCGATGTCCCCGGTTCCGCTTGTCCGACGGAGACCGGTACTTGCCCGACAGCGACCATCCAGCGCGCCCGCTGCCCGGGAACCGGTGCGCCGGCCCGGGGGAGAGATCATCATGACGGTGCGCACCGGCGCCCGGCAGCGGGCATCCGGAACCCGAGGACGCGACGACGAGGAGGCCCACGGATGACACGCCCGATCACGGCAGGGGTGGACGGTACGCAGGAGAGCCTGGCCGCGCTGGACTGGGCGGCCCGGGAGGCCGTGCGCCGGGGGCTGCCGCTACGGGTGGTCCATGCCTGGCGGTACGCCGAGGCGCTCGCCACCGCCGACCGGGACACCCAGCGCGGGTGGGTGTCGGAGGGCGTCACGGCGGCCGTGCGCACCGTCTCCGAGCGGCACCCCGGGCTGACGGTGACCACCGACGTGGTGGAGGGCGCGGCCGCGCACGCGCTGGCCGACGCGGCGGCCGGGGCCGAGATGATGGTGCTCGGCTCGCGCGGCCACGGACCCGTCGTCGGGTTCCTGCTGGGCTCGGTCGGCCAGCAGGTGATCGCCGAGGCGACCCGGCCCGTGGTCCTGGTGCGCGCCGGGGACCAGCCCGCGGCGGAGGTGGCCGGCCGGGACGTCGTGGTCGGCCAGCACGGCGGCCCCGAGGACAGCGCGGCGGCGCTGCGGTTCGCCTTCGAGACGGCGGCGGCCCGTGGCGCCGCCGTCCGGGCCGTCCGGGCCTGGACCCTGCCGCCGGTCTTCGCCTACAGCCCCGGTTCGCTCAAGCTGCTGGACGACGCGGGCGGCCTCGAACCGTACGAGAAGCAGGCACTGGCCGATGCCCTCGGGCCGTGGCGCGAGCGGTTCCCCGAGGTGCCCGTGGCCGAGCACGTCGAGATGGGCAGCGCCGGCCAGGTGCTGCTGTCGATGACCGGCCGGGCCCAGCTGATGGTCGTCGGACGCCGGGCGCGCCGCACGGCCGTCGGCGCCCGGATCGGCTCGGTCGCGCACGGGGTGCTGCACCACGCCGAGTGCCCGGTGGCCGTGGTCCCGCACGAGTGACCTACTCCGGGTCGGCCGTCTCCAGGCCGGCCCGGGCCTTGGGCAGGACGTTGTCGATGTAGTCCTTGACGGCGGTGTCGAGGCCTATGTCGTGCTGCGCGCGCTCGGACAGGTACCAGCGGTGTTCGAGGAGCTCGTGGTAGATCTCGGCCGGGTCCATGGAGCCGCGCAGCTCCGGCGGCACCGCCCGCACGGTGGGCCGGAACACGTCCCGCACCCAGCGGTGGGCGAGCACCTCCGGGCGGGCGGCGAGGGGGTCGCCGGGCGCGTAGTCGTCCTGGGTGGCCATCCAGCTCTCCAGGTCGTTCAGCAGCCGCCGGGCCTGGTTCTCCTCGGCGTCCAGACCGGTCAGCCGGAGCAGCTGCCGCTGGTGGTGGCCGGCGTCGACGACCTTCGGCACGAAGGTGACGGTGTCCCCGTTGGAGGAGTGCTCGATCTGCATCTCGGCGACGTCGAAGCCGAGGTCGTTCAGGCGGCGGATCCGGCGCTCGATGTAGTGGTACTTGCCCGCCGGGTACACCGAGGTGCGGGTCAGCTCCTGCCACAGACCGTGGTAGCGGGTGCAGATCTCGTGGCCGAACTCGACCGGGTCGACGGACGGGTGCAGCGCGCCGGACGCCTCCAGGTCCAGCAGCTCGCCGCTGATGTTCACGCGGGCCAGGTCCAGGTCGTAGTCCCGCTGTCCGGGGCTGAGCCGGGGGTGCAGGTCGCCGGTCTCGGCGTCGACCAGATAGGCCGCGTAGGCGCCCGCGTCCCGCCGGAACAGGGTGTTGGACAGCGAGCAGTCGCCCCAGGCGAACCCCGCCAGGTGGAGGCGGACCAGCAGCACCGCGAGGGCGTCCATGAGCCGGTGCATGGTCGCCGGGCGCATCGTCGTCTCGAACATCGACCGGTACGGCATCGAGCCGCGCAGATGCCGGGTGACGAGCACCGGCTCCAGCGGGGCGCCGGAGGGATCGGTGCGACCGGTGACCACGGCGAGTGGGTCGACGGCGGGGATGCCGAGCCGGTCCAGGTCGCGCAGCAGCTCGTACTCGCGCAGCGCGGGCCGTTCGGCCAGCTCCTTGACGGCGATCACCTCGTCCCCGGCGTGGGCGTAGCGCACCACGTGCCGGGAGATGCCGCGGGGGAGCGGCACGAGGTACTCCTCGGGCCACTCCTCCAGCGGGGTGTCCCAGGGGAGCGCGAGCAGGAGCGCGGGGTGCTCCGGGTTCGTGGCGCTGATCTGCAAGGCCATGGCACGAACCCTAAGGCCCCGCGCTCCTGTTCGAGGAGACAGGTCCCTGCGGGAGGCTGAGCGGGCTTCGGGCGACCCCCGTTCTCCGGGCGCCCCCGTTCTCCGGGCGGCCCGGTCCCTGTGGGAGGCCGGCCGGGCTTCGGGCGGGGTCGGCCTCTGCGCGGTCCGGCGTTCCGCGCGGCCCGGCCCTCCGCGCGGCCCGGCCCCTCCGCGCGGCCCCGGCCCTCCGCGCGGTCCGTCCCTCCGGGAGATTCGGCGCGCTTCGGCGGACCGGTAGCCCCGGCGGCTCGTCCGGCTAGGACGCTCGTTCCCGGGCCTGTTCGGCCGCGGCCCGTACCGAACCGTGGTGGAGTGGTCCGTGGCCGGGCAGCAGGGTGTCGCCGTCGAGCGCGGCGACCACGTCCAGGGAGGCCAGGGTCCGCGCGCGGTCGTGGTGGAAGAAGTCGGGCAGGAGCTGCGGGCCCTTGACCCGGGAGGTGGCGTGCCCGCTGACCAGGGCGTCCCCGGAGATCACGATGCCGGCGTCGGGCAGGTGGTAGACGCAGTGGCCGTCCGTGTGGCCGGGGGTGTGCACGGGGACCGGCCGCCCCGGCAGGTCGAGCGCTCCCTCGGCGGGGAACGGCTCGGGTGCCGTGACGGGGTGCTGCTCCGTGCCGCCCACGCGGATCACGTGCACCGCCCAGGGCAGCACGCCGGGCCGCCAGGCGTTGCGCACCACGTCGGCGATGGTCGCCTGCTGGAGGAAGTCGCGCCGGGCGTGCGGGACCTCGGCCGGGTGGAGATAGACCGGGGTGCCGTGGGCGGCGCGCAGGTACTCGGCGGAGCCCAGGTGGTCGTTGTGTGCGTGGGTGATGAGGACGGCGGCGACCGCGTCCGGTGAACTCCCCACCTCCGCGAGGGACTCCAGCAGCCCGGGCCGGTCCCCGGGATAGCCGGTGTCCACCAGCGTGACGGCGTCGCCGTCCTTGAGGATCACCCAGTTGGTGTTGTGGCCGTGCACCAGATAGGTGCCGTCGGCGACTTGTCTTACCTCTGCCCGCATGATCTCTCCGAGCCCTCAGCGGCGGATCGTCGGGGACAGCCAACCAGACGGGCGTTCGTCCCGCGCGAGGGGGCCCGGTCGTCAGTGCACACCGCGCGGGCGGAACTGGATGCTGATGCGCGGTCCCGTGGCCCTGCTGGTCTTGGGGACGCAGTGCTCCCAGGTGCGCTGGCAGGAACCGCCCATCACGATGAGGTCGCCGTGGCCGAGCGGGCGCCGGACCGCCGCACCGCCCCCGCCGGCCGGCCGCAGCAGCAGGTCGCGGGGCTCGCCGACGGAGAGGATCGCGACCATCGTGTCCTCCCGGGAACCCCGGCCGATCCGGTCGCCGTGCCAGGCGACGCTGTCCCGGCCGTCGCGGTAGTAGCACAGCCCGGCGGTGGTGAACGGCTCGCCCAGTTCGTCGGCGTAGTGCCGGGACAGGGCGGTGCGGGCCTCGTCGAGGATCGGGTGGGGCAGCGGGTCCTCGGCCTGGTAGAAGGCGAGCAGGCGCGGCACCGCCACCACGTTGTCGTACATCTTGCGCTGCTCGGCCCGCCAGGGGACCTCCGCCGCCAGGTGTTCGAACAGGTCGTCGGCGCCGCTCAGCCAGCCCGGCAGGACATCGATCCAGGCGCCCGAGCCCAGCTCGGTCCGGCGCAGCCCGTCGAGCGGGCCGAGCCTCAGCTCGTCGGTCTGGTCGAACAGGGAGCCCTGGAGGTGCGTGGACATGGGTCCAGCGTACTCCTTAATCGAAAATCCGTTCCATTTGATCAACGGGCGTCCGGAGGCTTTCGATGCATCGGTGTATCCGATACATTCGCGTATCGACTCGACGAGGAGGCAGCCATGGAGACGGCCGGACGCGTCACCCGGCGCCGGATCCGCACCCGCGCCCGGCTGCTCGACGCCGCCTTCGCGGTGTTCGCGGCCAAGGGCTACGGGCGCGTCTCCATCGAGGAGGTCTGCGAGGCGGCCGGGTTCAGCCGGGGTGCCTTCTACTCGAACTTCGCCACCCTGGACGAGCTGTTCTTCGCCCTCTACCAGGAGCGCGCCGACCTCATCGCCGCCCAGGTGGCCGACGCCCTCGCCCAGGACGGACCCGACCTCGACGTGCCCGCCTCCGCGGACCGGGTCACCGAGGTGCTGCTGCTCGACGTCGACTGGCTGCTGGTGAAGACCGACTTCCTGGTGCACGCGGCCCGGAACCCGGACGTCGCCCGGGCCCTCCTCGACCACCGCGCCCGGCTCCGGCAGGCCATCGCCGACCGGCTCTCCCGGGCCCGGGGCCACACCGCACTGCCCGCCGTGCTCGGCGACGCCGACGGCGCCGCCCACGCCGTGGTCGCCGCGTACGACGGAGTCACCACCCAACTGCTGCTGGACCGGGACGTCGAGGCCGCCCGGGCCTGGCTGGGGCAGCTGCTCACCGCGCTGCTCACGGACGGCAGCCGCACCCCCGCCGCATGAGCACAGCCGGCACGGCACCGTCGTACGAGCGCACGCGCACCCGCAGGGGCCGGACCGAGCACCGTACCGAGCACCGTCAGGAAGGACACAGTCGTCATGGACGCGGACGTCATCGTCGTCGGAGCGGGTCTCGCCGGCCTGGTCGCGGCACACGAACTCACCAGCCGGGGCCGCCGGGTGGCCCTGGTCGACCAGGAGAACGCCGCCAACCTCGGCGGCCAGGCGTTCTGGTCCCTCGGCGGGCTCTTCCTCGTCGACTCGCCCGAGCAGCGCCGCCTCGGCATCAAGGACTCCCTCGCTCTCGCCTGGAACGACTGGCAGGGCAGCGCGCAGTTCGACCGGCTCGCCGACGAGGACTCCTGGGCGGTGCGCTGGGCCCGCGCCTACGTCGAGTTCGCGGCCGGCGAGAAGCGGTCCTGGCTCCAGGGGCACGGCATCGAGCTGCTGCCCACGGTCGGCTGGGCCGAGCGCGGCGACCTGCGGGCGGACGGGCACGGCAACTCCGTGCCCCGCTTCCACATCGCCTGGGGCACCGGCACCGGCGTGGTCGAGCCCTTCGTGCGGTACGCCCGGCAGGCCGCCCGGGACGGGCTGCTGACCTTCCACCACCGCCACCGGGTGGACGAACTGGTCGTCGAGGGCGGCACGGCACGCGGGGTGCGCGGCACCGTCCTCGCCCCCGACGACTCCCCGCGCGGCGTCGCCTCCAGCCGCGACCGCGCGGGCGACTTCCACCTCACCGCCCAGGCCGTGGTCGTCACCACCGGCGGCATCGGCGCCGATCACGACATCGTCCGCCGGTACTGGCCCGAGCGGCTCGGCACACCTCCCGCCGAGATGGTCACCGGCGTCCCCGCCTACGTCGACGGCCGCATGCTCGACATCAGCGCCGAGGCCGGCGTACGCCTGGTGAACCGCGACCGCATGTGGCACTACACCGAGGGCCTGCGGAACTGGGACCCGATATGGCCCGGCCACGGCATCCGCATCCTGCCCGGCCCGTCCTCCATATGGCTCGACGCCCTCGGCCGCCGGCTGCCCGACCCCTGCCTGCCCGGCTACGACACCCTCAGCACCCTCAGGTACCTGCGCACCACCGAGGACATCGCCGGGTACGACCACTCCTGGTTCATCCTCACCCGCAAGATCATCGAGAAGGAGTTCGCGCTCTCCGGCTCCGAGCAGAACCCCGACATCACCGCCAAGGACCGCAAGGCGGTGCTGCGCGACCGGCTGCTCGGCAAGGGCGCCCCCGCGCCGGTGCGGGCCTTCCTCGACCACGGTGCCGACTTCGTCACCGCCGGGAGCCTGGAGCAGCTCGTCGAGAAGATGAACGGCCTGACCGGGAAGCCGCTGCTGGACGCCGCCGAGGTGCGCCGCCAGATCGAGGCCCGCGACCTCCAGATCGCCAACCCCTACAGCAAGGACGCCCAGGTCCAGGGCATCCGCAACGCCCGCCGCTACATCGGCGACCGCCTCGGCCGCGTCGCCGCCCCGCACCGCCTCCTCGACCCGGCCGCGGGCCCCCTCATCGGAGTCCGGATGCACGTGCTGACCCGCAAGACCCTCGGCGGCATCCAGACCGACCTGGACTCCCGGGCGCTCGGCGCCGACGGCACACCGATCGAGGGGCTGTACGCGGCCGGCGAGGTCGCCGGGTTCGGCGGCGGCGGTGTCCACGGCTACAACGCCCTGGAGGGCACCTTCCTCGGCGGCTGCCTCTTCTCCGGCCGCGCGGCGGGCCGGCACGCGGCCCGGCACACCGGCTGACCTCAGCCCGCCACCAGCTCCGCCAGGACGTGCGCGTGGCTCTCCTCGGTCTTCTTGGACGCCGTGAGGAGGGTCACCGTGCCCTTGCGGGCCGACTCCCGCAGGTGGTCCAGCAGTTCGGCGGCCCGGGGGGCCTCCAGCTCCTGCTCGTAGCGGCTCCTGAACTCCTCGTAGGAGCCCCCGCCGTGGTACCACGTGCGCAGCTCGCTCGACGGGGTGAGTTCCTTCGGCCACTCGTCCACGTGCGCGGCGTCCTTGGCGAGGCCGCGCGGCCAGAGCCGGTCGACCAGGACGCGCAGGCCGTCGTCGGGCTCGGGCGGTTCGTAGATCCGGCGCACACGCACGCTCACGGTCGGGCCCCTCTCGGGTCGTGGACGGTCGTGCGAGCGTACTGCGCCGGCCCGCGCCCACCCGGCGGCGACGCGGCACGACTTGACCGGAACAAGGGGGAAACCGTGCCCGTACGCCGCCTACTCTGACGGCCAGTCGATCACCGGCCACTTCCGAGGAGCGCATGTGACACCACCCCGCAGACTGCCCGCCCGTCGTCGTACCGCCGTCCTCGCCACCGTTCCTGTCGCCGTGGCCGCCCTCCTCGGCGCCGCCGGCCCCACGGCCCCGGGCACCACCGGAGCGCCCGGCGCGGGCGACCCGTACTTCCCGCTCAGCGGCAACGGCGGCTACGACGTCCGCCACTACGACCTGACACTGCGTTACGACACCTCCGCGCGCCGCCTGGACGCCACCGCGGTGCTCACCGCCCGCGCCACCCAGCGGCTCACCCGCTTCGACCTCGACCTCACGGGCCTGAAGGTCACCGCCGTCACCGTCGGCCGCACGAAGGCGGCCTTCCGGCGCGACGGCCAGGAACTCGTCGTCACCCCGCGCCACGCCCTGCGCGCCGGGCAGGAGTTCCGCGTCACGGTCGCCTACCACGGCACCCCCAAGCCGGTCACCGACCCCGACGGCTCGGCGGACGGCTGGATCCCCACCGACGACGGCGCGTTCGTCGCCGGGGAGCCGCAGGGCGCGATGACGTGGTTCCCGGCCAACGCCCATCCCAAGGACAAGGCGTCGTACGACTTCACCATCACCGTGCCCGAGGGGCGCACCGCCGTCGCCAACGGCGTCCTGCTCGGACAGCGCACCGCCGGCGGGCGGACGACCTTCCGCTGGCGCGAGACCCAGCCCATGGCCGCCTACCTGGCGACCGCGACCATAGGCAGGTTCCAGGTCGAGCGGTACACCACCCGCGACGGCGTCCAGGTGTACAACGCCGTGGACGCCCGCGAGGCCCGCGCCGCGGCGCCCGTGCTGAAGAAGCTGCCCTCCGTGCTGGAGTGGGAGAGCAAACTGTTCGGGCCGTACCCGTTCCGGGCCGCCGGAGCCATCGTCGACCACGCCCCGGACGTCGGCTACGCCCTGGAGACCCAGACCCGGCCGGTCTACGACTCCGCACCCGACCTCGGCACTCTCGTCCACGAGAGCGCCCACCAGTGGTTCGGCGACTCCGTCACCCTCACCGCCTGGAAGGACATCTGGCTCAACGAGGGTTTCGCCACCTACGCCGAGTGGCTCTACGACGAGCAGCACGGCGGCCCCAGCGCCCAGCATGCCTTCGACTCCCTCTACGCCCGCCCCGCGAGCGACGGGTTGTGGGCCTACCCGCCCGGCGACCCGGGCAGCGGCGAGAACATCTTCGGCACCCCCGTCTACGCCCGCGGCGCCATGGCCCTGCACGAGCTGCGCAGGGCCGTCGGCGACCGGGACTTCTTCCGGATCCTGCGCGCCTGGGCGACCGGGCACCGCGGCGGGCACGGGACCACGGCACAGTTCGTCGCGCTCGCCGAGAAGACGTCGGGGAAGCGGCTGGACGGGCTGTTCCGCACCTGGCTCCACACGCCGGGCAAGCCGAACCGCTCCTGAACCCGGACCGGTTCCCCCCGCGCTTGCGACACTGACCGGTTCCAAACAACTGCCGGTCAAGATCGACTCATGATCCGACGCAGAACCGCCGTCGCTCTCCTCGCCTCCCCGTCGCTGCTCACCGGCTGCGGCGGCGGAGCCGAGGCGACCGAACGCCGGACCCCGGCCCGCCGTCCGGCACCGGCACCCACCCCCGGCACCGCCACGCCGTCGGCCCCGCGCGGCATACCCGGCCTCGGGCCCGAGCGGACCGCGGCGATCCCCGAGCGCTGCACGCAGGCCGTCGTCGTCACCGGGCGCGGCGCGAACTCCCCGCTGTGCACCGTCGTCCTGCACCAGCGCACCCCCACCGGCTGGCAGTCCGGACCCGCCTGGCCCGCCCACAACGCGCTGCGTGGCTGGAGCGCCCACCACATGCTCGGCGACCTGCGCTCCCCGCTCGGCGTCTACACCCTCTCCGACGCCGGCGGACTGCTCCCGGACCCCGGGGGCAAGCTCCCGTACCACCGCTCCAGCGGATTCCACTCGCCCGGCACCGGCTTCGAGGGCGAACCCCTGGAAGGCTCCTTCGACTACGTCATCGCCATCGACTACAACCGCAGGCGTGGCACCTCGCCCCTGGACTGGACCCGGCCCCTCGGCCCGGGACGCGGCGGGGGAGTGTGGCTGCACGTCGACCACGGCGGGCCCACCCACGGCTGCGTCAGCGTCGCCAAGGCGCACATGAAGGACCTCCTGCGCACCCTCGACCCCAACCGGCACCCGGTCGTCGTCATGGGGTTCGCCGACTGGCTCGCACACTGAGCCGCTTAGGATCCGAACTCGTGTGCGCACATGTGCTGGTCGCCGAGGACGACGAGAAACAGGCCGAACTGCTCCGCCGCTCCCTGCTGGCCGAGGGCCACACCGCCACCGTCGTGCACGACGGCGCGGCGGCGCTCGACGCCGCCCGCCGGCTGCGGCCCGACCTCGTGGTCCTGGACCTGATGCTCCCGGTCCTCGACGGCTTCGGCGTGTGCCGGGCGCTGCGCGCGGGCCCGGAGCAGCCGGACATCCCGGTGGTCATGCTCACCGCCCGCTCCGCCGAGGACGACGTACTGCTCGGCCTCGACGTCGGCGCCGACGACTACCTGACCAAGCCGTACAGCCCTCGCGAGCTGATGGCCCGTATCCGTACGGTCCTCAGGCGCAGTGGGCGGGGCGTAGGTGCCCGGGACGACGACCCGGTCGTGCGGGCCGCCGGGATCAGCGTCGACCCGGTACGGCACGAGGTGCGCTGCGACGGCGCGCCGGTGGAGTGCACACCGGCCGAGTTCCAGATCCTGCTGGCCATGGCGGGGGAGCCGGAGCGGGTGTTCACCCGGCGGCAACTGCTGCACTGCACCCGCGGCTTCGACCGGGCCTCCACCGAGCGGGCCGTCGACGTGCACATCATGAACCTGCGCCGGAAGATCGAGGCCGACCCGCGGCGGCCGGCGCGGCTGCTGACCGTGTTCGGCGTCGGCTACAAGCTGAGCGGCGCCCGGCGATGAGGCGCCGGATCCCGGTGCGCAAACGGCTGGTCGTGCGGCTGCTGTTCGTCTCCGCGCTCATCGCCGTCTGCTCCGTGGCGGCCACCGCCTGGCTCGCCGTGACCACCACCACCAGCGCCCTGAAGGAGGAGCAGGGGCAGGACCTCGCCGCCGACAACCGCATCCTCGCCCAGCTCAGCGGCTATGCCGCCACGCACTCCGACTGGTCGGGGATCCGGCCCACCCTGCGGGAGCTGGCCGCCCGCACCGGCCGCCGGATCGCCCTCACCACCGCCGACCGCACTCCGGTCGCCGACTCCGCGCCCCGCGGCACCCCGCTGCCGCCCCGGCCCGCCGCCACCGTCGACCCCCTGCGCACCGACACCTACACCGAGACCGGCGCCCAGCTCAGCGGCATCGACCCGCGCGTGGTGGGCCCGTACCTGCTGCCGGCCGCGGAACGCGCCAAGCTGGACACGCTGGCCGCGCGCCGCGAACAGTGCTACGAACGCTACGGCCTCCAGGCGACCGTCGAACGGACCGAGAGCGGCCGGCCGGTGGTCACCCTGCCGGACGGCGCCGACCCCACCGCCTACGGCGCCGACGTGTGCGAGGACGGGCGGCTCAACACCCCCACCGCCACCGAGCAGAAGGCCCTGGACGCCCTGTCCGACCTGATCCGGCCCTGCCTGAGCAAGGACGGGATCGACCTCGGGGGACGGCTGTTCCTCACCTTCGACCCCAGCGGCAAGGACCCCTTCGGCGGCGGCTACCTCGTCGGCAAGTACGCCAAGCTCGGTACCGGCGAGGCCGCGCGGATCGCCCAGCGCTGTGTCCAGGCCGCCCGCCGTACCCAGCTCCAGCCCTATGTCGCCCCGGTGGCCGAGCTGTTTCTCGGCATCGGCGACCAGAACCCGGCCCGCTTCGACATGTCACCGGCCAACAAGGCCAAGGTGGTCGGCGTGGCGGGTCTGGTCCTCGCCGTCACCGTCGCCGTGACCGCCGTCGTCGCCGTCCGGCTGGTACGGCCGCTGCGCGCGCTCACCCTCGCCGCGCAGCAGCCGCCCGAACTGCACGTGCGCGTGCCGGTGACCACCCGGGACGAGACCGGCATCCTCGCCGAGGCCTTCAACGACCTCACCGAGCGCCGCGCCCGTCTGGAGGCACAGCGCAAGGCCATGGTCAGCGACATCGCGCACGAGCTGCGCAGCCCGCTCACCAACATCCGGGGCTGGCTGGAGGTCGTCCGGGACGGCGTCGTCGAGCCCGATCCGGCACTGCTGGACTCGCTGCACGAGGAGGCGCTCGTCCTCCAGCGGATCATCGACGACCTCCAGGACCTCGCCGCGGCCGACGCCGGCACGCTGCGCCTGCACCGGGAGCCGCTGCGGGCCGGTGACCTGCTCGACCAGGTCGCCGCCGCCCACCGCGTCGCCGCCGACGCCGCCGGGGTCGCCCTGCGCACCGAGGCCGACGCCGCCGCCTGGCTGGACGCCGACCCGGTGCGGATGCGGCAGGCCCTCGGGAACCTGGTCTCCAACGCGCTGCGGCACACCCCTGCCGACGGCACCGTCACGCTCGCCGCCCGCAGGGACGGCGACGAGGCCGTGCTCACCGTCGCCGACACCGGCTCGGGTATCGCACCGGAGGACCTGCCGCTCGTCTTCGAGCGGTTCTGGCGCGCGGAGAAGTCCCGCAGCCGTCGTACCGGGGGCAGCGGGCTCGGTCTGCCGATCGTCCGCCACCTGGTGGCCGCCCACGGCGGCACGGCCGGGGTCGCGAGCGAGCCGGGGTCGGGAACGGTGTTCACGTTGCGGCTGCCGGCCGCGCCGCCGCCCGGCGACGAGCCCTGAGAGCGCGGGCGAGCCCTGTGAGCGGCGCGGACGGGTCGTGAGAGTGGCGTGTAGGGGCGCCGCGAGCGGAGCATGCGGGTCCGGAGAGCGGAGCAACGGAATCCGATTTCCGGCGCGCGCCGGGGGTACTCCGGTCGCGCAAGCGCAGCACAGGGAGGCAGAGGGAGGTCATGCCATGAGTGGACCGGACGACCTGCCGGTCATGTCCACGCTGGCCGAAGTGGCCCGCCTGGTGGAACGGCACCAGGGTCTGTACGTGCGCTGGTCCAAAGGGCCGGGCACCGACCTCGACGACGTCTCCAGCACCGACGAACTGACCGGCGTCCCCATGCCGGGGCTGTCCGCCAACCCGCTCGACGTGGAGAGCTGGTGGGAGGACCGCTCGGTGGAGCTGTGGGTGGCGCGCCGCCTCTACGACTACGCGCACCTGCCGCACGACAAGGGCCCCGGCGTGCGCCCCTGGGTCCTGCGGGGCCGGGAGACGGGCCGGGGCCCTGACAACGAGCCGCTCGTGGCCGACGTCGAGCCGCTGTGCTGGATCGCCGACGAGGTGATCGACGCGGCCCGGGACGAGGTGGCCCGGCAGGAGCGGGAGTGGGGGACCCTGCGCCGAGGTGGCCGCTGAGCCCCCGCCGCGCCGCCCGCCGGGCCGCCGGTCAGCCGGAGCGCTGCCGGGAGCGGGCGCGGCGCCGCAGCGCCCGGCGTTCCAGCTCCGTCGTACCGCCCCAGACACCGATGCTCTGGCCCGTGTCCAGCGCCCACTCCAGGCACTGCTCCCGGACCGGGCAGCGCCCGCACACCGCCTTGGCCTGCTGTGCCTGTACCTGCGCGGGTCCGGTGGTGCCGATCGGGAAGAACAGATCGGGGTCCTCGTGACGGCACGCGGCATGCTCGCGCCAGTTGTCCATCGGAATCTCCTGGTTCGGATCGAAGTCGTCCGTGCCTGTCGCGTGCGTCGCCCATGGGGCGTGCAGGCGTTCCGCACGCGTTCTCCGGTCTCGGGTGACCGGTCGGGAGGGTGTGAAACGGCGCAACGGGCGGAGATCGGGTGACGGACGCGCGGCGGTCGCCCCGGGCGGCGCCGGCCCGGCGGGACCGTACGCGGTCAACAAGCCGGGCAGCGGGGACCGGAGGCCACCGGACCACCCGACCGCGCACCGCCGAAGAGGGGTTCGAACCAGCCGACCGCCCCGCCCCGCCACCGAGGGGCCACGCTGCTCCGTCAGCACCCGTCCGGCACCGGTGAGGTGACGGACCGCCTGGCAACGGAGAGGGGACGGGAGTCCAGAACCGGACCGGCCCGGTGCACCGGCCCCGCCGGCCTTCAGCGCCGGTGCGTCGGTCCTGTCGGGCTTCGGTGGTCAGCCGCGCAGCGTGTGCGATGCCGTCGTCGTCACCGCCTCGGCGAGGGACGCCAGTGCGGGCGAGTCGAGCTTCCACTGCTGCCAGTACAGCCTGACGTCCATCCACTCGCCGGGGGCGAGCACGACCAGCCGCCCCCGGTCGAGCAGCGGACCGGCCTGCACCTCCGGGACCATGCCCCAGCCGAGCCCCGCGGCGACCGCGTCCAGGAACCCCTCCGAGGTGGGCACGTGGTGCCGGAACGGGCCGGCGGACGCGCGGCCGAGCCGGCGGGCGAAGGCGTCCTGGAAGTCGTCCTTGCGGTCGAAGACCACGACGGGCGCCCGGGACAGCGCCTCCGGCAGGGGCCGCCCGTCGAGGTGGGCCGCGGTGAACTCGGGGGCGGCCACCGGCAGATAGCGCATCCGGCCCAGTGGACGGACCGTGCAGCCGGGCACCGGGTCGGGCGAGGAGGTCACCGCCGCCATCACCAAACCCTCGCGCAGCAGTGCCGCCGTGTGGTCCTCGTCCTCCCGGTGCAGCTCGTAGCAGAGGCCCGCCACCCGGGTCAGGGCCGGCAGGAACCAGGTCGCCAGCGAGTCCGCGTTCACCGCGACCGACACCCGTGTCGGCTCCCCGGTGCCGTTCAGCCCCAGCTCTCCCCAGGCGTCCCGCTCCAGCCGGGCGAGCTGCCGGGCGAACCGCACGAGCACCGCGCCGGACTCCGTGGGCCGTACCGGTTTGCTGCGCTGGAGCAGCACCCGGCCGGTGCGCTGTTCGAGGGCCTTGACCCGCTGGCTGACCGCCGACGGCGTCACGTGCAGCGCCGCCGCGGCCGCGTCGAAGGTGCCCTCGTCCACCACGGCCAGCAGCGTCCGCACCTGTTCCAGAGGCAGATCGGTCATCACGAGCGCTAATGGTACGTAAAAATCTTTAGCTGTACTTGTGACCGGGAGTTTCCTAGCGTCGACGGCATGAACCACGCCCTGACCGCCGCGGCCGCCGGCTTCGGCACCGGCCTCTCCCTGATCGTCGCCATCGGCGCCCAGAACGCCTTCGTCCTGCGGCAGGGGGTGCGCCGGGACGCCGTCCTCGCCGTCGTCGGCATCTGCGCCCTGTCCGACGCGGCGCTCATCGCGCTCGGCGTCGGTGGGGTCGGCGCGGTCGTGGTCGCCTGGCCCGGCGCGCTGCGGGCGATCGGGATCGTCGGCGGTGTGTTCCTGCTCTGCTACGGCGCCCTGGCCGCCCGCCGGGTGCTCAGGCCCGGCACCGGACTGCGCGCGGAGGGCGAGGCGGCCGGCTCGCGCCGCCGGGCCGTGCTCACCTGCCTGGCGATGACCTGGCTGAACCCGCACGTCTACCTGGACACCGTGTTCCTGCTGGGCTCCCTGGCCGCCGACCGGGGCCCGCTGCGCTGGACGTTCGGGCTCGGCGCCGCGCTCGCCAGCCTGTGCTGGTTCGCCGCGCTCGGCTTCGGTGCCCGGCTGCTCGGCAGGTTCCTGGCCCGTCCCGGCGCCTGGCGGCTCCTGGACGGCCTGGTGGCCCTCACCATGCTGGTCCTCGGCGCGACCCTGGTGGCCGGATCCTGAGACGAACCGGTTCGTCGCGCAGGGGAGTTCCTGGGACAGTTAGGCTCTCGAAGTAAAAGATGTATCGAGCAACCAGGACATCCGTGAACACCAGCGAGAGCAGCAGCACCAAGGCCGACCGGCCCGAGAGCCGGTCCGACACCGACGCGCCGGCGGTCGAGGACCCGCCCCGGCGCGGCTGGCGCCGCTGGGCGATGGACACCCGCCCGCTGCGCATCCCCGCCTACCGGCGCCTGTGGTCGTCGACGGTCGTCACCGCCGTCGGCAGCCAGCTCACCGCCGTCGCCGTACCCAAGCAGATCTACGACATCACCCACTCCTCGGCCTGGGTCGGCTACGCGAGCCTCGCGGGCCTCGTGCCCATGGTGGCCTTCGCGCTGTGGGGCGGGGCGGTTGCCGACACCGTGGACCGGCGCAAGCTGCTGCTGGTCACCAACATCGGTATCGCGGTGACCTCGCTGCTGTTCTGGGCGCAGGCCGTCACCGGTGTGGACTCGGTCGTCGTCCTCATGGTCCTGCTCGCGCTGCAACAGGCGTTCTTCGGGCTCAACTCGCCCGCCCGCACGGCCTCCATAGCCCGCCTGGTCCCCGCGGAGCAGCTGCCGGCCGCGAACGCGCTCGGCTCGACGGTGATGCAGACCGGCCTGGTGGCCGGTCCGCTGCTCGCCGGTGTGCTCATCCCGGTCATCGGGCTGCCCGAGCTGTATCTGATCGACGCGCTGGCCCTGTGCGTGACGGTGTGGGCCGTCTTCCGGCTGCCCGCGCTGCCGCCGCTCGGTGCCACCGCCCGCCGGGCCGGACTGCGCGAGATAGCGGCGGGCTTCCGTTACATCTCCCGGCACAAGGTGCTGCTGCTGTCCTTCCTCGCCGACATCGTCGCCATGGTGTTCGGCATGCCCCGTGCCCTGTTCCCGGAACTGGCCGCGCACACGTACGGCTCGTACGGCGAGGGTCTCGCGCTCGGTGTGCTGTTCGCCGGCATCCCGGTCGGCGCGGTGCTCGGCGGCCTGTTCTCCGGGGTGTTCTCGCGGGCCCGCCGGCACGGCTGGATGGTCATCGGGGCGGTCGTCGCCTGGGGCGCGGCCGTCGCCGGGTCCGGGCTGAGCGCGAACCTCTGGGTGGCCGTGGCCTTCCTCGCCGTGGCCGGTGTCGCCGACATGGTCTCGATGGTGTTCCGCGGCGCCATCCTGCTGTCTGCCGCGACCGACGAGATGCGCGGCCGGATGCAGGGGGTGTTCACGGTGGTCGTCGCGGGCGGTCCGCGCCTGGCCGACGTGCTGCACGGCACCGCCGGTTCGGCGTTCGGCCCGCGGGCCGCCGTCGCGGGCGGCGGCGCCCTGGTGGTCGTGGTGATGCTGGCTCTGGCCGCCGCCGTCCCGGCCCTGCGCCGCTACCGCATCTGAGGGCCCGGCGCGCCCGGGACCCGGCGACCCCGGCGGCCTAGATAGGGCTGCTGCGCCGCCGCATCGTGTACTGCTCCATCAGCTTTCCCCGGGTCGTCTCCAGCCGGTGGGCGAGGATCTCGGCCACCGTGCGCACCAGCGAGAGCCCGAGCAGTGGATCCTCCACGCACAGCCCGAGCACCGACGGCCCGTCGAACTCGTAGGCGCGTACGTTGCTGAAGGCCACCGCGCCGAAGTCCCACTGGTACGGCGGGAAGAGCCAGGACCAGCCGAGCATGTCGCCCGCGCCCAGCGTGGCCACGGTCACCCGCTGCCGCGAGGTGACCTGCTGGTCCAGGTGAACCGCACCCGAGCGGATCACCCAGAACCGGTCGGCGGTGCCGCCGGCCTCGAAGATGTGGGTGTCCTCCGGGAAGGACACCTCCTTCGCCAGCTCCATCAGGCGCTCGCGCTGCGCCTGGGGGAGGGCGGTCAGCAGTTTGATCGCTTTGGTCATGGCGCATGGCTCCTCGCCGGCGGCGGTCGCGGTCCGGGTGATGTGCTCTCAAGCCCATTTCAGCCGCTGTGACCGCCCGGAGCACGTCGAGGGAGGCGGATCTCCGTCCGCGTGTCGCGCTCAGGGCAGCGAAAAGCCCTGGCTGGACGGGGGAAACCAGCCAGGGCCGTATGCGGTGACACAAGGAGCGGGGAAGAACGGCTTCCGCGCCGCTCCCGCGTCAGCTATGGATGAACCATAAACCATCTGCCGTACTTTTGGGTAACCGGAAGCGGGTCAGGTGACCTGTTTCACTCCTTCCGCCCGCACCGGGCCCCCGCCCGGACGGACGATCTCCTCCAGCACCCGTAGCACCGCCTCGAACGCCCGGGCCCGGTCCGCCGCCTCCCGCGCGCCCTCCGGATCCGTCGCCGTCAGGCTCTGCGCCCGCTCCCGCCAGGCCCGTTCCTCCTCGGCCGCGCGCTCCTGGCCCCGCCGGATCCGCCGCAACAACTCGTCCGCGTCCACCACATCGGTCATGTCCGCCGGGTACCCGCTCGGTCCGCCGTGATGACACGGGCACCGAGGGTGTTTGACAGTGCTCTGACGGGTCAGCCGAAAGAGGGAAAGAACCTTGCAATCCGGGCACCGCTCAGGGAGTGGAGGAAGGGATGCTCGACAAGCACCGGACCAGTTCCCTCGCGACCGTGCCGGAGACGCACGACCGGGTGCCGTGCCGGCCGGCCGAGGCCCGCAGAACGGTGGAGCGCGTCATGGCGGAGCGGTGCCGGGCCCGCGCCCTGCCGTGCCGGCCCGAGGCCGTCGATGACGCACTGCTGGTCACTTCGGAACTCACCACCAACGCCTTGCTGCACGGCGGCGGCATCACCGGCTTCGACGTGGACGTCGACGGTGGTGGCGTCCGCGTCTCGGTGAGCGACAACAGCGACGACCTCCCGGTCACCGATCCGGCCGACGACGACCCCGGCCACGCCCACCCGGGCGGCCGTGGCTGGCCCATCGTGTGCCGGCTGGCCCGGGACATCCGGGTCGCGGAGCTGCCTCGCGGCGGCAAGTGCATCACGGCCGTCGTACCGCTGCGCTGAAGCGGTCCGGGAAGTTCCGCTCACCGCGTTTGCGCGTGGGGGCGAGGGGCAGACGGAATTTCGTGCTTCGGACCGGAGGCGCCTGCCCCGCGGGGACGATCCCGCTGCCTGGGCCCCCTTCCGGCGGCCCGGTGGCTCACCCGCGGAGAACCCTGACACCACCGTTCGGGCCAGGACCCGGAACCGCAGTTCCGGTCATGTGCCCTGAAACCCCGTTCAGGAGCGATTCCGCATGCTGACCGACATGTCGACAAGCCGTCCCGGCGCGACCGCCACCACCAGCGACACCGCCGCCGCGGCGCCCGCCCGGCGGAACCATGACGACGCCCCGGACACCGCGGAGCTGTTCGTCCGGATGGCGGAACTGGAGGACGGACCCGAGCGGAACGCCGTACGCGACGAACTCGTCACCGCCTGGCTCCCCATGGCCCACCGGATCGCCGGCCGGTTCCGCGACCGGGGCGAGTCCGTCGAGGACCTGCGCCAGGTGGCGGCCCTGGGCCTGGTAAAGGCCATCGACCGTTTCGACCCCTCGCGCGGCGCCTTCGAGAGCTACGCCGTGCCGACCATCACCGGCGAGGTCAAGCGGCACTTCCGTGACCGGATGTGGGCCCTCAGGGTGCCGCGCCGGGTGCAGGAACTGCGCAACCGGGTGCGGGTCGCCCGGCGGGAACTCACCCAGAACCCCGGCAGCCCCGAACCCACCGTCGCCGACATCGCCGCCCACACCGGGCTCAGCGAGGAGGACGTCACCGCCGGCATGGAGGCGCTGGAGAGCTTCAGCACCCTGTCGCTGGACGCCGAACTCTCCAGCGGCGACGACGGCTACAGCCTCGCCGACACCCTCGGTGCCACGGACACCTCCTACGACGTCGTGGTCGACCGCGAGGCCGCCAAGGAGGGGCTGCGCCGACTGCCCGAGCGCGAGCGGGCCATCCTCTACATGCGCTTCTTCGAGGACATGACCCAGAGCCGCATCGCCGACCGGCTCGGCATCTCCCAGATGCACGTCTCCCGGCTGATCAGCCGCAGCTGCGCCCGCGTCCGCGACGAGGTGCTGGGCAGCCGCCGTCCCGGTGCCGACCCGAGGTGAGCGCCGCTCACTTCCGCGGCTGGGCCCGTCCGCCGGTCAGGCCGAGCGGCCGGGCGAGGCCGGAGACGGCCTCGTCCAGGCGTTGCAGATGGCGCAGCACGCGGTCGGTCACACGGCCGTAGCGCGGGGTGCGCAGGGTGCCCGGCTCCAGCAGCGACGCGATGCTGGGGCCGGTTTCGATCTGTGCGGGCGACCTCGGGTCCGTGACGTGTGCGGCGATCGCCTCGATGTTGTGCACGATCCGTGCGCCCGCCCCGCGCAGCCGGGGGTCCGCCGCGATCGACGGGTGCGTCGGCAGCAGTTCGGCCGTGGCCGCGAGGGACCGCCCGTGGTACGCGCAGGTCTCCAGCAGCGCCACGACATAGCGCGCCGTGTTCCGGCGCGCGCGCAGCGGGGTGATCGGATGCGTGAGCGGCTGGGTGGCCGCGCGCAGGTCGGCCAGCGCCTGGTCCAGCTCGCGCGCCTGCTCCACCAGGTCGCCGCCCGCCCCACCGCTGAGCTGGTCGACGGCGCCGCGGGTGACGTCGGCGAGCCGGTCCAGCACCGCGACCAGGAGCTCGTTGGTACGGCGGTCGGTGTGGACCGGCAGCACCAAGGCCGCCGCGATCACCCCGCAGGCCGCGCCGAGCGCCGTCTCCTCGATCCGCAGCACCAGCACCGACATGCTGTAGGTGTGCAGCAAGGTGTACAGCAGCCCCAGCATGGCCGTCACGAAGAACGACATCAGCGTGTACGACAGGGGCGCGGTGTAGAACATCGCGAAGATGAACAGCAGCACCAGCGCGAACGCCGTCCACGTGTGGTGTCCCACCAGGGCGGCGAGCCCGATGCCG
This sequence comes from Streptomyces sp. Ru62, assembly GCF_002920615.1. Classification (GTDB taxonomy): domain Bacteria; phylum Actinomycetota; class Actinomycetes; order Streptomycetales; family Streptomycetaceae; genus Streptomyces. The sequence continues at coordinate 11,500 of NZ_PQSU01000034.1, read as the reverse complement.
GCCACCACGCCGAGCACCGTGCCCAGCAGCCGCCGGTAGCCCTTCACCAGGATCTCGCCGGTGGAGGAGGTGTTCAGGAAGACGATCCAGCAGGTCAGCACCGCCCAGTACCAGCGCTGGGTGGACAGCAGCTCACCGCCCGCGATGGCCAGCGAGGAGCCGACGGCCACCTGGACGGCGGCCCGGGTGGTGGGCCGCTTCAGGCCGGTCGGCCGCGGCTCCTCCGGTTCGTTCTCCTCGCTGATCTCGATCGCGGCGTCCTCCGCGTCCAGCTCCTCGCGTGACCGGGCGGTCGCCGGGGTGTCGTCGGACTCGTCCTGCGGCCCGTCCAGGGCGACCCGCAGGCCCAGCGCGGCCCGCGCGGCCTCGCCGAGGCCGCGGAAGACGTCCTGCACGGCCGGGGAGGCCGGGGGCAGGTTCTCCTCCTCCCGGTAGCCGAGCAGCCGGTTGCGCACCTGGGCGAGCGCCGTCCCCGACGCCTCCCCGGCCGGCCGCAGCATCAGCAGCCGCAGGGCCTGCAGATCGCGGCGCAGCGCGGCCGTCGCCTCGTCCCGCACCGGCAGCTCACCGCCGGAGGGCAGCGGGGCGCCCGGCAGGTGCAGGGTGAGGGTGTCGGTCCGCTGCGCGCTGCGCGCGGTGAGCAGCAGCAGGCCGAGCCGCTCGGCGGCGATCTCCGCGTCCGCGATCCGTCGCTGGAGCAGCCGGGCCACCGCCGGGTCCGAGGTGCCGTCCTCCAGCCGGCCCTGGATCAGCAACGCCGTCTCGTGCAGGCGCGCGGTGCCGGTGCGCAGGTCCCCGAGCACCTTCTCGGCCTCGTCGGGACCGGCGTCCAGCAATGCGGCCTGGGTGGCGAGGAGCTGGGCGAGCCGGGCGCGGAAGGCCCGCCGCAGCCGGTCCAGGGTGCCCGCCGGGGTCTGCGGCAGCAGCACGAACCGCGCGGTGGCGCTGCACGCGAACGCCACGCAGATGACGCCGTACAGCGCGGGCAGCACGGACGCCGTCGCGCCCACGAACAGCGACAGGAAGTAGACCTGGAAGCCGATCAGCCCCAGTGCCGTGCCCCGGTCGCCGAACCGGCGGCCGTAGACGGCGCAGAAGATGAGGACGACGAAGAACAGGTCGCCGGCGACGACCCGTTGGTTGAGCAGCGCGCCCAGCGACACCGAGGCCAGTGCCACCGGCAGGCCGGCCGCCAGCGTCACGGCCTGCTGGGCGCGCTGCTTCTCCCGGATGGCGAAGGTGGCGACCATCGCCGCGATCGCCCCGGCGACCAGTTGGGGCACCGGGACGCGCAGCGCGGCGAGGACGGCGAGGGTGAGGGCGATCGCGGTGACCGTGCGCAGTCCGGCGGTCAGGCGGAGCAGTCCGGGATCCGACGCCGCGAGCCGGTCCCACATCCGTACCCGTCCCGACCGTGCCACTGCCCTCACGCCGCCGCGCTCTCTCCCGTGCCGGAAATCGATCTCCGACCCAGCATCGCACGCGGCCCCGGATCAGCTCTCTGCGACCAGGGTGGCGGCCACCAGCGCGTTGGCATGCCCGTGCCCCATACCGTGCTCGGACTTGAGCCAGCCGACCAGCTCCATGTGCTTCGTCAGCGGAGAGGAGCGGATCAGCTCCTGCCACTCGCCGACCGGGCGGCCGTACTTCTTCTCGATCGACGGGAAGTAGCTCGCCGGGCCCTTGACGGTCTTCTCGCTCATGCCGGGGTGTCCCCTCCGTGTGACGTTTCCGTTCACGTGAGAAGACCGCCGGTCACAGGCGAAGTGACCGGCGGTCGCAGGTGATCCACGTCACCTCACGGATGGTCGATGCCCGCGCCCTCGACCCGGGCCCGGACCTCGTCCGGTGTCAGGTAGGAGTCGGTGAACTCGAAGTCCTTCAGCCGGGCGGGCTTGCGGGCCTGGAAGCCGGTGCGGACGAAATCGTCGCCCGCGACCGCGTTCAGCAGCCAGTTGGTCATCACCCGGGTCTTGGCGACGTTGGTGCGCAGCGCCGACCAGTGGTAACCGCGCGCCACCGCCTGCGCCGGGATCCCGCGCAGTTCGACCCCCAGCGGCTTGGACACCGCGTCCTTGCCGCCGAGGTCGACGACGAGGCCCAGGTCCTTGTGGACGTACGGCTGCATCTGCTGCCCGCGCAGCGTCGCGATGACGTTGTCGGCGACCTTCCTGCCCTGCCGCATGGCGTGCTGCGCGGTGGGCGGGCAGACCGCGCCCTCCTGGCCCTTGGCCAGGTCCGGCACGGCCGCCGAGTCACCGAGCGCGAACACCCCGTCGTGGCCCGGCAGGCACATCTCCGGGGTGACGGCCAGCCGGCCCTTGACGGTCTCCGCCCCGAGCGTGGCGATGAGCGGGCTGGCGACCACCCCGGCCGTCCAGATCAGGGTGTGCGTCGGCACCACCCGGCCGTCGGTGAAGGTCACCTCCTCCGGGCCGGCCTTGTCGATCGACACGCCCAGCGAGACCTCGACGCCGCGCCGCTTGAGGATCTCCTGCGCGCTGCGGCCGAGCTTGTCGCCCAGCTCGGGCATCAGCTTGGGCGCGATGTCGATCAGATGCCACTTGATCAGGCCCGGGTCCAGCCGCGGGTAGCGCTGCACGGCCGCGTGCGTCAGCCGCTGGAGGCAGGCCGCGGTCTCGGTGCCCGCGTAGCCGCCGCCGACCACCACGAACTGCAGCCGCGCGGCCCGCTCGGCAGGGTCGTCGCTGGCGTCCGCCAGGTCGAGCTGCGAGATGACGTGGTCGCGGATGTAGGCGGCCTCGGCGAGGGTCTTCATCCCGAAGGCGTGCTCGGTCAGGCCCGGGATGTCGAAGGTGCGGGTCACGCTGCCCGGCGCCAGCACGATGTAGTCGTAAGGCTCGTTGACGATCTTGTCGGTGATGGTGCGGATGACGCACACCTTGGCCTTCAGGTCCACCCCGATCGCGCCGCCGGGAATGATCCGGGTGCGGTACTTCTTGCTGCGGCGCAACGACAGGGCGATCGACTGCGGCGTCAGCACGCCGGAGGCGACCTGGGGCAGCAGCGGCAGATAGAGCTGGTAGGCGAACGGCGTCACCAGGGTGACGTCGGCCTCGTCCGGGGCGAGTTTCCGCTCCAGGCGGCGGACGCAGTCGACTCCGGCGAAGCCTGCGCCAACCACCAGGATCCTGGGTCGTGTCACGGTGTTCATCCCTTTCTGCGGCTCCGGGTGGTCCGACTCGACGCCGTTCGCATGCCCTGGATCGCTTGCGCCGACTCCGATCCCACCGTGCCTCCAGCCGTTCCGCCAGCCGGGTGCGGCAGGCAGACGAACGCGTGGGGACCGCATGCCCCACTGTGGGGCGGAGTAACCGCCCGGCGCACACCTACACGTCGCACACCTGCACGTTCGCACGCCTGTCACACGTCACCAGGGCAGGAATGCGTGGATGTCCTTGCCACGGTCGTGCACCACCACGCTGACCTGGGTGCACAGCGTGTGCACCAGGTGCCAGCCGATGCCGCCACCGCCCGTGCGCGGGTGGAACGGCCGTGGCTCCGGCTTGGTCGTGCTGGTGTCCCGCATCGTCACGTGCACCCCGTCGAAGGTGCGGCGCATCCGCAGGTCGAACGGACCGGGCGCGTACTGGATCGCGTTCGCGGCCAGTTCGGTCACGACCAGCAGGATGTCGTCCCAGTACTCGTGCGCGCCCGGCGGCGCGTCCCGGGCGAGGGCGCACAGGAACTCCTCCGCCGCGAGCCGCGCGCCCGTGACGTTGCGCAGCTCACCAGGGAAGGAGAACGTACGCTCGTACCTCTCCTCCGAGGGCGGTGTGTCGTCCCAGCGCGGCTCCGTCACCATCTCGCATTCCCCGGCCCCGGCCCGGAACGGGCCGGCTCGGCCCCTTCCGACCGGAACGGTCGTCGTTGCTGATCTCTCGCTGCGCTGCGGGTTCCCCCAGCCGCGCAGGCTATCCGTCCCCCCTCGGACCCACCGCCCGTACGCCGTACTCCCGCGGCCCTCGTCAGCGGAAGACATCGTCCGGTTCGTCCCACTCGGCCGGCTCCGGCGGACCCGGCCGCGACCGGGAGCGCGCCTGGTACATCGCCTCGATCTCGGCCGCGTAGTGCCGCACGACGGCGTCCCGGCGCAGCTTCATGGACGGCGTCAGCAGCCCGTTGTCCGGTGCGAACGGTTCCTGGAGGACACGGTAGACCCTGATCGACTCCGCGCGGGACACCGCACTGTTGGCGGAGGCCACCGCCCGCGCGATCTCCTCCCGCAGCGCGTTCTCCTCCCGGGTCTCCCGTCCCTGGGCGTCACCCTGCAGCGCCAGGGCGGCCCGCCAGTCCGCGAGGAACTCCGGGTCCAGGGTGATCAGGGCACCGACACAGGGCCGGTCGTCGCCGATCACCACCGCCTGGTGGACCAGCGGGTGCATCCGCAGCCGCTGCTCCAGCAGGGCCGGGGCCACGCTCTTGCCGCCGCTGGTGACGATGATGTCCTTCTTGCGCCCGGTGATCGTCAGGTAGCCCTCGGAGTCCAGCCGGCCGATGTCCCCGGTGGCCAGCCAGCCGCCGCGCAGCGCGGCCCGCGTCGCGTGCTCGTCGCTGATGTAGCCCTGGAACACCGAGGGTCCGCGCACCAGGATCTCCCCGTCGTCGGCCACCTGGATCTCGGTGCCGGGCAGCGGCAGGCCCACGGTCCCGGACTTCTCCCGGCCGAGCGGCTGCATGGTGATCCCGCCGGAGGCCTCCGTGAGCCCGTACCCGTCGTGGAGGTACACGCCGATGCCCTCGTAGAACAGGCACAGTTCGCGGTCGAGCGCGCTGCCGCCGGAGGTCCCGCGCACCACCCGGCCGCCGAGCGCGGCCCGCAGCCTGCGGTACACCGTCCGCTCGTACAGGGCGTGTTGCAGCCTCAGTTCGAGCCCGGGGCCCGGCCCCGTGCCCAGCCGCCGGCGCTCCTCGGCCGCGGCGAAGTCCCGCGCGGTCTGCGCGGCCCGCTCGAACAGGGCGCCCCGGCCCGCTTGTCGGGCGGTGCGCAGAAAGGTCTTGTAGAGCTTCTCGAACACCGACGGCACGCCGTACAGGTACGTCGGCCGGAACGTGCTCAGGGCCGACGACAGGGCCGGCCCGGTCAGCTCCGGCTCGTGCGCCATCAGGACCCCGCCGCGCACACACATCAGCATGATCATGATGCCGTAGACGTGCGAGAACGGCAGGAACGCCAGCACGGACGGCTGTTCGCCCGGCGGTGCGGCGGTGTGCGCCCAGCCGGCCAGCAGCGTGTCGCAGGGGTAGGCCAGACCGCGGTGGCTGAGCGCGCAGCCCATCGGACGGCCCGAGGTGCCGGAGGTGTAGACGATGGCGGCCGTGGAGTCCGGCAGCACGATCCGGCGCAGCGACTCCACCGTGGTGTACGGGACGGCCGTGCCCCGCTCGACGAGGTCCGGCAGGGCGCCCGCGTCGAGCTGCCAGACGTGCCGCAGCCGCGGCAGCCGGGTGCACACGGTACCGACGGTCATGACGCCCTGCTCGTCCTCCACGACCACGGCCACACAGCCCGCGTCGCGCAGGATCCACTCCACCTGCTCCCGTGAGGAAGCCGGATGGACCGGCACGATCTCGGCGCCCACCGCCCACAGCGCGTGGGCGAGCACCGTCCACTCGTAGCGGGTGCGGGCCATCAGGGCCACCCGGTGGCCGGGCGAGATCCCGGCGGCGATCAGGCCCTTGGCCAGGTCGACCACCTCGTCCCGCAGCTCGACCGCCGTCACCTCCTGCCAGCCCGCGGCGGCGGGACCGGCCCGGCGCGCGAGGACCGGCAGCGTCGGATTCCGTTCCGCCGTGGCGAACACGCTGTCGGCGAGGCCGCCGGTGAGCGGCGGGGCGACGGCGGGACCGGGGGCGAGGTTCCGCATGCGCTGCTCCTGGTGTACGGACGGTCACTCCGCCGATCGGCTCTGTGTCGGCGGTGCTCGAATGTAGCCCAGGCAAGCGCGTTCGGTGACGGGAACGGGGAAGTCGTGATCGGTTGATGATGTGGGCGTGTCCTGGGGACTCGGGACACATGAGTCATGTGAACCCCGATCCGGAACCCGAGCGCACGACCGGTCTGGAACCAGGTGGCGGAGTTCCGCCCGGCGAGACCCCGCCGGCCGAGAGCAGCATGCCCGAGGCCGGCCCCCGCGAGCCGCACGTCCAGCAAAGGGGCTGGGCCAAGGCGCCGCTGACCCTGATCCTGCTGCTGGTCGTGCTGATCGCGGCCTTCTTCCTGGTGTACGCCCTGGTGCTGATCCTCTGACCGGCCCGCTCAGTGCTGTGTGCGCCGCACGCACTCGGTGACGACGTCCCGCAGGCTGCCGGTGTGCTCCAGCAGCCTGCGCTGCTCCTGCGCGCCGTTGCCCGTGCGCAGCAGCTCCTCGACGGCCCGCTCGGCACGGGCCGCGTCGCCGCTCCCGGTGAGCGCGTCCCCCGTGTACTCCAGCAGGGAGCGCAGCACCCGGGGCGCGCGCCGGGGCCGCATGGTCACCGGGTCGAGCAGATCCTCCTCCAGGCCGTAGCGGGCGGCCTGCCAGTCGGCCAGCCGGAGCAGGCTCACCCCGGGGTCGGGCGCCGGCCGGCCCGCCCGCCACTCCCGGGCGGTCGTCTCCACCAGGGCGCGGCAGAGCGTCGCGATCAGCACGGCGCTCTCCGCGCTCAGGCACACGTCCGCCACCCGGATCTCCACCGTGGGGTAACGGGCGGACAGCCGCGCGTCGAAGTACGCCATCGCCTCGTCGAGGATGACCCCGGTCGCCACCATGTCGGCCACCCTGCGGTGGTACCGCTCGGCGGACCCGAACGGCTCCGTCGGGCCGGCCGACGGCCACCGGTTCCACACCCGGCTGCGGTAGCTGGCGTACCCGGTGTTCCGGCCCCGCCAGAACGGGGAGTTCCCGCTGATCGCCCGCAGCACCGGCAGCCACGGACGGATCCGGTCGAGGACCGCGACGCCCTCCTCGTCGGACTCCACCGACACATGGACGTGGCAGCCGCAGACCAATTGCTCCCAGGTGGGTACGCCGAACCGCTCGGCCAGCCACTGGTACCGGTCGTTCACGCTGAGGGAGGGGCTGACCGGCAGCGGGGAGGTGGCCAGCGCGGCGACCGCGCAGCCGATCTGTCCCGCGTGCCGGGCCGCCTCCTTGCGGCAGCGGACGATCTCGTCGCCGAGGTCCGCCATGTCCGACTGCGGATGCGTGGCGAACTCCAGCATCTGCCCGAACAGCTCCTTCTCGAAGATGTCCTGTTCGGGATCGTCCTGGGCGGCATGGGCGAGTACGGCCGCCGCCAGCGCCTTCGGGTCGCCGCTGTCCGGATCGACCAGAAGGAGTTCCTCCTCCACTCCGACGGTGCGCACGTGGTGCCGCCCTTCTTGTCCGTGCCACGAGGGCAGTCGCTGTCTGTACGACCCCGACTGCCCCCTCGTACGGCCGCCGACACCTGCGGCTTTCAGCCCTCCGGCGTCAGCCAGACGGTGGCGAGCGGGGGCAGCGTCAGCTTCAGGAACCCCTCCTCGGGCTTGACGGGCCCCCCGGTGCGGACGCCGCTGCCGCCGTACCGGGTGTCGTCGGTGTTCAGCGCCTCGCGCCAGGCGGGGAACCCGTCGGGGGTCCACAGGCGGTAGTCGTGCCGGACGACCGGGGAGAAGTTCGACACCGCCAGCAGCGGGCCGCCGTCGGCGGCGAAGCGCAGGAACGCCAGTACGTTGTCGTCCGCCGCGTCGCACAGCACCCACCGGAAGCCGCCCGGGTCGGTGTCCCGCTGCCACAGCGCCGGCGTCGCCCGGTACACCGCGTTGAGGTCCCGCACCAGGGCCTGCACGCCCCGGTGGTCGCCGGCGGAGTGGTAGTCGTCGGAGAGCAGCCACCACTCGGGACCGTGGGTGTGCGACCACTCGGCCCCCTGGGCGAACTCCTGCCCCATGAACAACAGCTGTTTACCGGGGTGGGCCCACATGAAGCCGAGGTAGGCCCGGTGGTTGGCGCGCCGCTGCCACCAGTCTCCGGGCATCTTCGACACCAGCGCCTGCTTGCCGTGCACCACCTCGTCGTGGGAGATCGGCAGGACGTAGTTCTCGCTGTAGGCGTACACCATCGAGAAGGTCATCTCGTCGTGGTGGTACTTGCGGTGCACCGGCTCCTTCTGGATGTACTCCAGCGAGTCGTGCATCCAGCCCATGTTCCACTTCAGCCCGAACCCGAGCCCGCCGCTGTCCGTCGGCCGGGTCACCCCGTCCCACGCGGTGGACTCCTCGGCGATGGTCACCACGCCCGGGCAGCGCCGGTACACGGTGGCGTTCATCTCCTGGAGGAAGGCCACGGCGTCCAGGTCCTCCCGGCCGCCGAAGACGTTGGGTTCCCACTGCCCGGAGTCCCGCGAGTAGTCCAGGTAGAGCATCGAGGCGACGGCGTCCACGCGCAGCCCGTCGATGTGGAACTCCTCGCACCAGTACACGGCGTTCGCCACGAGGAAGTTGCGCACCTCGGTGCGGCCGTAGTCGAACTCGTACGTCCCCCAGTCCGGGTGCTCCGCCCGCAGCGCGTTCCCGGGCTCGTACAGCGGGTCCCCGTCGAACCGGGCCAGCGCCCAGTCGTCCTTCGGGAAGTGCGCGGGCACCCAGTCCATGATCACGCCGAGGCCGGCCCGGTGACAGGCGTCCACGAAGTACCGGAAGTCGTCCGGCGAGCCGAGCCGGGGCGTCGGCGCGTAGTAGGAGGTGACCTGGTAGCCCCAGGAACCGCTGAACGGGTACCCCGCCACCGGCATCAGCTCCACATGGGTGAAGCCCATCTCCTTGACGTACGGCGGGAGTTCCTCCGCGAGCTGACGGTAGGTGAGCCCCGGCCGCCACGACGGGAGATGCACCTCGTACACCGAGAACGGCGCCTGGTGCACGGGCGTGTCACCGCGGTGCGCCATCCACTGCGCGTCACCCCACTCGTAGTGCGAGGACGTCACGACCGACGCCGTGTCCGGCGGCACCTCCGTGCCCCGCGCCATCGGGTCCGCCTTCAGGAACCGGTGCCCGTACCGCGAGGTGATCTCGAACTTGTACCGGGTGCCCTCGCCGATCCCGGGCAGGAACAGCTCCCACACCCCGGACGCGCCGAGCGACCGCATCGGGTACTGCGTGCCGTCCCAGTACGTGAAGTCCCCGGCCACCCGCACCCCCTGGGCGTTCGGCGCCCAGACGGTGAAGCGGGTGCCGGGCACTCCCTGGTGGACCATCGGCTCGGCCCCGAGCGCCCGCCACAGCTGCTCGTGCCGGCCCTCCCGGATCAGGTGCAGGTCCAGTTCGCCGAGGGCGGGCAGGAAGCGGTACGGGTCGTGCACCTCCTGCTCGGTGTCGTCGTACGCGACGAGCAGCGTGTACGACGGGACCTCCGCGCAGGGCAGGACGGCGGCGAACAGACCGTCGCCCTCCGACCGCAGCGCGGTGCGCGTGCCGTCGATCACGACGCTCACCGCACGGGCGTTCGGCCGCAGCGCCCGGAACAGGATGCCGTCCGGCACCGGGTGGGCGCCCAGCAGGGCGTGCGGATCGTGATGCGCGCCGGCCAGCAGCCGGCCGCGGTCGTCGGGGTCCAGGGCCACGGCCGCGGGCGGCCTGGGCCCGGCGGTCTCGGGGCGCGTGGTGTCCTTCAGTGCCATGGGTCAGCCTCCCCACACGGCGAGCCGCTTGATCGCCGCCATCGGTACCGGCAGCCAGTCGGGCCGGTGTCGCGCCTCGTAGAGCACCTCGTAGACCGCCCTGTCCGTCTCGTGCGCGCGCAGCAGCGCGTGCTTCTTGCGTGGGTCCCAGCCGGCGCGGGCCGCGTAGCCCGCGCAGAACGCCTCCCGGCAGCGGCGCGCCCACTCGGGTCGCCAGGGGCGGCGCTGCTGGGCCGCGTAGTCGAAGGAGCGGAGCATCCCGGCGACGTCCCGCACCGGGGACTGCGGGGCCCGCCGCTCGGCGAGCGGACGGGACGGCTCGCCCTCGAAGTCGATGACGAACCAGTCGCGGCCGGCCCGCAGCACCTGCCCGAGGTGCAGATCGCCGTGGATGCGCTGGGCGGGCGGCCCGGTGTCGCACGTGGCGAGCGCCCCGAACGCGGCCTTGAGGCCGGGCACGTAGGGCAGCAGCCCGGGGACGGCGTGCGCGGCGGCGTCGAGCCGCGCGCACATCGCCTCGGCCGTACGGCCGTTCTCGCCCGGCCCGGCCGGCGGGAAGGCCTCGGCCAGCGCCAGGTGCACCTCGGCCATGGCCCGGCCCAGCGCGCGGGCCTCGGCGGTGAAGTGGTCGCCCGCGGCGAGCGCGCGCAGTGCCAGCGTCCAGCCGTCGGCGGCGTCCGGCAGGAACGGCTGCAGCACCCCGAGGGTGGCCGGGCGCGGGGCGGTCGTGGTGAACCACGCCACCGGCGCGGGCACCCGGGTGCAGCCCTGCGCGGTCAGCGCCGCCGGCACCTCCAGGTCAGGGTTGACACCCGGCTGGATGCGGCGGAACACCTTCAGGATGTAGGCGTCGCCGTACACGATCGAGGAGTTGGACTGCTCGGCGTCCAGCAGTCGCGGCGGCAGACCGCCGGGCACATGGGCAGCCGGGTCCCTCTCGAACCGCAGCGGGCCCGCCGTGCCGGGCTGCCGCAGCCGCTCCAGCAGCAGATGGGCCGAGCGCGGGTCGTGCAGGGCGTCGTACACCGCGAACCCGGCCAGCGGGCCGTCCACGGCACGCCCGATGAACGCCCGCTCCAGCCGCGGGGCGAGGTGCTGGCGCAGGCCCAGCAGGAGCTGGTAGCAGTCTCCGGGCGGGGGAGTGCCGCCGGGGGTGGGCACCGGCACGTGGGAGGCGTGCACCAGCAGGTGCAGACACCCCGGGAACAGCTCCGTCACGGACAGCACCGACAGATCGGTGACCGGCCGGTCCTTGCCCGCGAACCAGCGTTGCCTCGGCAGCCAGTCGCGCAGCAGCCCGCCCAACGAGGCCAGTGGCCCGTCGGGCCCGGCCGCGGTGCGCGGTCGGGGGGTGATGGTCTTCGGCATGGTGACGCGTCCTTTCCTCGGCGCCGGCCGTTCAGCGGCGGCGGCCGATGCGGGATGCGACTCGGGTGAGCCGGAACCAGTAGAAGCCGTGGCCTTGCAGGGTGAGCAGGTAGGGCAGTTCACCGATGGCCGGGAAGCGCACCCCGCCGATCAGCTCGACCGGGTGCCGTCCGTCGTAGGCCCGCAGGTCGAGTTCGGTGGGCTGGGCGAAGCGGGAGAAGTTGTTCACGCACAGCACCAGGTCGTCGCCGTACTCGCGCAGGAACGCCAGGACCGCCGGGTTGGAGGACGTGAGTTCGGTGAACGAGCCGAGTCCGAAGGCGGGGTTCTGCTTGCGGATCTCGATCATGCGGCGGGTCCAGTGCAGCAGGCTGGACGGGGACGACATGGAGGCTTCGACGTTGGTGACCTGGTAGCCGTAGACCGGGTCCATGATCGTGGGGAGGTAGAGCCGGCCGGGGTCGCACGT
>NZ_PQSU01000033.1 GCF_002920615.1 Streptomyces sp. Ru62 | reverse complement strand
ACCGGGCCAGCAACGCCTCGACCTCCGGGGACAGCGCCGCCTTCAGACGGTCGTGCACCGACAGCGAGTCGTCGCCGAGGGCGTGCGCGGCGGCCAGCACCAGGGCGCGCTCGGGACCCTTGGGCACCCCGGCGGCGGCCCGCCCGTACAACTCGGCGCCCTCCTCCAGGACCAGGCCGGTGTCGATCCCGGCCGGCACCTTCACGGACGCGGTGTGCCGCCAGGTCGCCAGCGGATGGCTCCAGGCCTCCACCCGGAAGGTCCAACGTCCCGTCGTGTCCGGGGTGATCTCCGCGCCCCAGCGGTCGCTGCCCGGGGACAGCTCCCGCATCGGTGTCCAGGGCCCCCGGCGGCCGTCGGGATCGCGCAGGACCACGTTCGCCCCCACGGCATCGTGCCCTTCGCGGAACACGGTGGCCGTGACCTCGAAGGTCTCCCCGGCCACCGCTTTCGCCGGGCGCCTGCCGCACTCCACGGCCGGCCGGACGTCACGTACCGGTACACGGCCGATGGCCGGGGTCCTGCGCATGTATCTCACCTCCGCCGTGCGCGGAGCCGGGCACCCGGCCCGGCTCCGCGATCCGAAAGTCGGGCCGGCGCGCGCCGGTCCCGAGAGGAACGCCTTGTACGGTGCCAGGTCAGGGGCTTGGCGCCGTGGAACGCCGCTCCGGTGGCGGCGCTCTTCTGGCCGCCCGGCGTGGCTGCGGCCGTCCGTCCTGCTCGCGCAGGTAGGTGACCAGGTTGGTGCGGAGATAGCGCTCGGCGGCGTCCGCGGCCTCGCGGGCGCAGCGTTTGCCCATCAGCACGCACAGCGTGTACCCCGAGTCCTCGAAGGTGGCCCGGACCGTGCGGTCGTGGGGCGAGGCGAGCATCACGCGCTCCCACGCCCGGTAACGCCGCAACTGCCGGGCCACTTCGGCCTTGGCGGGTAGCAGCATGACCCTCAGCCACCTTCCACGCTCTCGACTGGGCGCGTTCCCGACGGTCGGGTGGCGTCCGCGCACGGGAAGGCGCGGCACCGTTACGGCGATCGAGGCTTTCACTTATGGTGCACGCGCGACGACGCAGCGTCTTGTTGGAGCTTCAACCATTCGGAGTGTCGGGTGCTCGTGTTGCACGAATGGCGTAGTGGGCTCACCGTGGAGGTGACTCAGAAGCGATCAGCGCTCACGCTATGTGTCCGGGATCCCTCCCGGACAGGGCGAGGGGAGCGAGAGCTTCGCCGGTGAGGAGCAAGCGACGATGAAGACCGCAGTGCCCTGCTACTACCACCTCGACGTGGAAGTCAGCCCGGAACGGGTGGGACAGGTCAGCCGCATCCTGGCCGCCCACCTCCGCTACTGGGACCTCGAGAATCTCGTGGACCCCGTCTGCCACGGCGCCGAACTGCTGCTGCGCGCCATCGACGAGCACGCGACGGACAAGCACACCTCGATCGAGATGTGGTGGAACGGCCAGCACCTCATCACCGCCTTCGGCGACGACGACCCGGATCTGCGCCCGGACCTGGACCTGCGGTCCTGCCTCGCGGACATCGCCGCGATGAGCGACGGCTGGGGCTGCTGCGCCTCGGACACCGGCAGCAAGATCATCTGGTTCTCGCAGCGTGCCCGCGCCGGCCAGCGCGTCCCGCTGGTGCCCACCGCGCCCGCGCCGACGCTGCGGGAGGGCCTCACGGTGCCGCGCGAGGAGCCGGTGGCCGTGCTCGCCGCGCCGGCGCCCGCCGGGGACGACGCCCTGGAGGGCAGCCGGTGACCGCCCGCAAGCGCCGCAAAGGGGTGCCCGTGTGGAGCGGGCACCCCTACCCGTTGGGTGCCGCGTTCGACGGACAGGGCACCAACTTCGCCCTGTTCAGCGAGGTCGCCGAGCATGTGGAGCTGATCCTCGTCGACGACGCCGGCACCGCCACCCCGGTCCCGCTGCAAGAGGTCGACGGCTTCGTGTGGCACGCCTACCTGCCCGGTGTCGGGCCCGGCCAGCGCTACGGCTACCGGGTGCACGGCCCCTGGCAGCCCTCACTCGGCCACCGCTGCAACCCGGCCAAGCTGCTGCTCGACCCGTACGCCCGCGCCGTGGACGGCCAGATCGACAACCACGCCTCCCTGTACGAGCGCGCCCCGGACGGACCCGCCCCGGCGGACAGCGCCGGCCACTCCATGCTGGGCGTGGTCACCGACCCGTTCTTCGACTGGGGCGACGACCGCCCGCCCCGGACGCCGTACGCGGACTCGGTGATCTACGAGGCCCATGTGCGCGGCCTGACCATGACCCACCCGGACGTCCCGGAACGGCTGCGCGGCACCTACGCCGGCCTCGCCCACCCCGCGGTGACCGAGCACCTCACCTCGCTCGGGGTGACCGCGGTCGAGCTGATGCCGGTGCACCAGTTCGTCCAGGACGGCGTGCTCCAGGACCGCGGCCTGTCCAACTACTGGGGCTACAACACCATCGGCTTCTTCGCCCCGCACAACGCCTACGCCGCCTTCGGCACCCGCGGCCAGCAGGTCAACGAGTTCAAGGCCATGGTGAAGGCGCTGCACGCGGCCGGCCTCGAAGTCATCCTCGACGTGGTCTACAACCACACCGCCGAGGGCAACGAACGGGGCCCCACGCTGTCCTTCCGGGGCATCGACAACGCCTCCTACTACCGCCTGGTCGACGGCGACTGGGCGCACTACTACGACACCACCGGCACCGGCAACAGCCTGCTGATGCGGCACCCCTACGTACTCCAGCTGATCATGGACTCGCTGCGGTACTGGGTCACCGAGATGCACGTCGACGGCTTCCGCTTCGACCTCGCGGCCACGCTGGCCCGGCAGTTCCACGAGGTGGACCGGCTCTCGGCGTTCTTCGACCTGATCCAGCAGGACCCCGTCATCAGCCGGGTCAAGCTCATCGCCGAGCCCTGGGACGTCGGCGAGGGCGGCTACCAGGTGGGGAACTTCCCACCGCTGTGGTCGGAGTGGAACGGCAAGTACCGGGACGCCGTACGGGACTTCTGGCGGGCCGAGCCCGGCTCGCTCGGCGAGTTCGCCTCCCGGCTCACCGGCTCCTCCGACCTCTACCAGCACAGCAGGCGCCGGCCGCGCGCGAGCGTCAACTTCGTCACCGCGCACGACGGTTTCACCCTGCGCGACCTGGTGTCGTACAACGACAAGCACAACGAGGACAACGGCGAGGAGAACCGGGACGGCGAGAGCCACAACCGGTCCTGGAACTGCGGCGCGGAGGGCGAGACCGACGACCCCGCCGTCCTCGAACTGCGTGCCCGCCAGCAGCGCAACCTGCTGGCCACACTGCTGCTCTCGCAGGGCATCCCGATGCTCTGCCACGGCGACGAACTCGGCCGTACCCAGCGGGGCAACAACAACGCCTACTGCCAGGACAACGAGATCTCCTGGGTGGACTGGGACCTGACCGACGAACAGCGCGCCCTCGCCGGGTTCACCCGGCGCCTGATCGCCCTGCGCGCCGCGCACCCGGTGCTGCGCCGGCGCCGCTTCTTCCGCGGCGAGACCGTGACCCACGCCAAGCAGCCGCTGCCCGACCTGATGTGGCTGCGGCCCGACGCCCGGGAGATGACCGACCGCGACTGGCAGCGCGGGGACGCGCACACGGTCGGGGTGTTCCTCAACGGGGACGCCATCGCCGAACGCGACTCCTACGGCCGCCGCATGGTCGACGACTCCTTCCTGCTGCTCGTCAACGGCTACTGGGAGCCGGTCGTCTTCCGCCTGCCCGACGACTCCTTCGGCGAGCGCTGGACCACGCTGATCGACACCGCCGACCCCGAGGGCGTCCCCGACGAACGCGAACGGAAGGCGGGCACGAAGGTGCGCGTGGAGGCGCGCAGCCTGGTGCTGCTGTCGCGCCCGTCGCGGGTCGCCGGTTAGAGGGCTCGAAGCCGACGGCGCCGCACCCCGCCGGGTGCGGCGCCGTCGGCTTCGAGTGTCCTCACCGGCTCCGGCGGGACGTCACCGTGAACTGCGCACCGTCCGGGTCGCGCAGGATCGCCTCGGTCTCCTCCTCGCGCAGCACGCTACCGCCGTGCTTCTCCGCCGTGCGGGCGCAGCCGGGCACGTCGCTCACCGCGAAGTGGATCTGCCAGTGCGGTCGTACCGAGGGGTCCGGGGCCGCCTCCACCGCGCCCGAGTCGATGCGCGCCACGATGTCGCCCTGGCTGCGCAGCACCACCTCGCCGCCCTCGTACTCGACCTCGCAGCAGCCCGGCAGCCCGGTCGCCCAGTCCAGGACCTCGCCGTAGAAGATCGCGGCGTCGAAGGCGTCCCGGGTGTGCAGCCGGACGAAGGTCGGTGCCGCCTGCCGCCACGCCTCCCAGTTGCTGACCAGTTCGCCCTGCCAGATGCCGAACGTGGCCCCGTCCCGGTCGGCGAGCAGCGCCGCCCGGCCCGGCGGGAAGGACAGCGGCCCGACCGCCGACGTGCCGCCGCGCTCCCGGACCCGGGACACGGCCACGTCCGCGTCCGGTACGGCGAAGTACGGGGTCCAGGCCACCGCCATCTGCCACATGGAGGCGACGGCGGCGATCCCGGCCACCGGGACCCCGTTCGCCAGGGCGATCCGGAAGTGCTCGCCGAGCTTGGCGCCGCGCCAGCGCCAGCCGAGGACGGCCGCGTAGAAGTCCTGGGTGGCCTGGAGATCGCGGCTGGTCAGGCTCACCCAGCACGGTGCGCCGAAGACGGAGTGGGTGGAGACGACTTCTTTTCTGCGGGGCTCGCCGCCGGTGCGGGTGTCGTGGTTCATGGCAGTCGCGTCCTGCTCTCGGGGCCGGGCGGCCACCGGTCTGGCACCAGTGTCCGACCGGAAGCGGGTGGGCTGCCTGTCGAGTACCCCGGGTGGCGGGGGTGCAGGCCCCTGCGCACGATGGAGGGATGGGAGAGATCGAGCCGGACCGGATCGCCGCGCTGCAGGCGGAGGTCGACCAGCTGAAGGAGGCCATGACCTCCCACGCCGTGATCGACCAGGCGATCGGGATGGTCGTGGCCCTCGGCCGGGTGACCCCGGACCAGGGATGGCAGGTGCTGAAGGAGGTCTCCCAGCACACCAACATCAAGCTGCGCAACATCGCGGAGCTGATCCTGATCTGGGGGCGGCGCGGCGACATCCCGGCCGAGATCCGGGCCGAGCTGGAGGACGCGCTGGACCGGTACGGCCCCACCCAGGTGCCGGGCTCCGAAGGACAGTAGGCTCCCGGGCCTCCTGGGAGCCTGGGCCCCCCGGGAGCCGGGGAACGGGGGCTCCCGGGGAACCGGGCTCAGCGGGCACGGGCCTCCGCGAGCAGTTCGTCGCGCAGCCGGTCGAAGCAGCCGCTGAGCAGCCGCGAGACGTGCATCTGCGAGATGCCCAGCTGCTGGGCGATCCGGCTCTGCGTCATACCACCGAAGAACCGCAGGTAGAGGATGGTGCGTTCGCGCTCGGGCAGCGCCTCCAGACACGGCTTCACCGCGGCCCGGTCCACGACCAGGTCGAACCCCGGGTCCGGGCCGCCCAGGGAGTCGCCCAGCGCGTAGCCGTCCGTGCCGGTCACCTCGGCGTCCAGGGACAGGGCGGAGAAGCACTCCAGCGCCTCCATACCGGTGCGCACCTCGTCCTCGCTGAGCCGCGTGAACGCGGCGATCTCGGCGACGGTGGGCGCCCGGCCCGGCGTGGTCTGCGCCAGCTCCTTGGTGGCGGCGCGGACCCGGTTGCGCAGGTCCTGCACCCGGCGCGGCACATGCAGGGTCCACATGTGGTCACGGAAGTGCCGCTTGATCTCCCCGGTGATGGTGGGCACCGCGTACGCCTCGAAGGCCCGGCCGCGGTCGGGATCGTAGTGGTCGACGGCCTTGACCAGGCCCAGCGCGGCCACCTGGTACAGGTCCTCCAGGGCCTCGCCACGGCCGCGGAACCGTACGGCGATCCGCTCGGCCATGGGCAGCCACAACCGGACGAGCTCGTCCCGCAGCGCCTGGCGCTCGGGACCGTCGGGCAGCCCGGCGAGCCGCTCGAAAGCGCCGCTGGTGTCCGGGGCGTCGTCGTGTGGATGGGGTTTCGTGCTGCCAGTGACACGCATCGCGCGCACCTCTCTCAGCAGGTGCTGGATGACAGACACCGTGGGAGGTGCGCTCGGACCATGGATAGGACACCGGGGCGTCCGGCGAGGGCCGGCTCCCACGGACGTGCCTCCTGTCCGAAGCACTGATGTGCCCATTCCCGCTCGTGGACATCTCAAAACAAACAGGTACATATGGGGGAGTCGGGCAGGAGGTTCTTGACCGCCTCTTGGGAAGCCCTGGGAAAGCTCTGGGGAGGCGATACCTCTGTAGCAGAGGTAATGTCCGAAGCGTGGTCGCCGACATCTTTCCCGAGGAGCTCGCCGACGCGCTGGTGCGCATCCAGCGGCTGATCCGGCGCCGGCTGCGCGGCGGGCTCACCATGCCCCGGCTGCGCGGCGCCGAGGTCGAACTGCTGCGGCTGGTCGAGTCCCGGCCCGGGATCGGGGTCTCGGACGCGGCCCGTCGGCTGCACCTGGCCGGAAACTCCGTGTCGACCCTGGTCAACCAGCTCGTCCGGGACGGCTACCTGGTCCGCGAGACCGACCCGGCCGACCGTCGGGCCGCCCGGCTGCTGCTGACCGGAGCCGCCGAGCAGCGGCTCGCGGACTGGCAGCGCCGCCGGGCCGAACTGGTCGGCCGGCATGTCTCCCGGCTCGGCGAGGCCGACCGCGAGGCCCTGCGCGCGGCCCTGCCGGCCCTGCGCAGGCTGGCCGTCATGCTGCACGAGGAGGCCGAGGAAACATGACGAGCGACCTGACTGGCGGATCCGGTACGCCCGGCGCGACGGAGGCCGCCGGCCCGCCCGACGCCGAGGCCCGTGCCTCCGTGGAAGCCGTCTCCTGCACCGGGCTCGCCTACGCCTTCGGTGAGACCCGTGCCGTCGACGGGCTGGATCTGGCCGTCCGGGAGGGTGAGGTGTTCGGGCTGCTGGGGCCCAACGGCGCCGGCAAGACCACCGCCATCCGGTGCATCACCACACTGCTGCCCGTCCCGGCCGGCATGGTCCGCGTCTTCGGGCATGACGCCGCCAGGCAACGGATGGCGGTGCGCCGGCTGCTCGGCTACGTCCCGCAGCAGCTGTCCGCCGACAGCGGGCTCACCGGCCGGGAGAACGTCGCCCTCTTCGCCCGGGTCTTCGACGTGCCGCGCCGCGAGCGCGCCGCACGCGTCGCCCAGGCCCTCGCCGCCGTCGGCCTCGCCGACGCCGCCGACCGGCTGGCCGGCACCTACTCCGGCGGCATGGTCCGCCGCCTGGAACTCGCCCAGGCCCTGGTCAGCGCCCCCCGGCTGCTGATCCTCGACGAGCCCACGATCGGCCTGGACCCGATCGCCCGCACCGGCGTCTGGGAGCACATCAACGCCGTACGCGCCACCACCGGCATGACCGTCCTGGTCACCACCCACTACATGGACGAGGCCGACCAGTACTGCGACCGGGTCGGCCTCATGCACCGCGGCCGGGTCCGCGCCCTCGGCACCCCGGCGGCACTGCGCCGGGGCCTCGCCGAACGGCAGGGGGCCGACCGCCTGCCCACGCTGGAGGACGTCTTCCGCGACATCGCCGGCAGCGGCCTCGACGACCACTCCGGAGGAGGTTTCCGCGATGTCCGAAGCACCCGCCGCACCGCGCACCGCGTCGGCTGACGGCACTCCCGGAGACGGCACCGCCCTGCTGCTCACCCCGCCCGTACCGCGCGCGGGCTGGCGGGTCCTGCCCGCCCGGGTGGTCGCCATGTGCGCCGTCGAGCTCCAGAAGCTGCGCCACGACCGGACCGAGCTGTACACCCGCGCGGTCCAGCCCGCCCTGTGGCTGCTGATCTTCGGCCAGACCTTCACCCGGATCAGGGCGATACCCACCGGCGGGGTCCCGTACATCGACTATCTGGCGCCCGGCATCATCGCCCAGTCGGCGATGTTCATCGCGATCTTCTACGGCATCCAGATCATCTGGGAGCGGGACGCGGGCATCCTGAACAAGCTGCTCGTCACCCCCACCCCGCGCTCGGCCCTGATCACCGGCAAGGCCTTCGCGGCCGGGGTGAAGTCGCTGGTCCAGGCGGTCGTCGTGATCGTGATCGCCGCACTGCTCGGCGTCGCCCTCACCTGGAACCCGCTCAGGCTGCTCGGCGTCGCCCTCGCGGTGGTCCTCGCCTCCGTGTTCTTCTCCTGCCTGTCGATGACCATTGCCGGGATCGTGCTCAGCCGCGACCGGCTGATGGGCTTCGGACAGGCGATCACCATGCCGCTGTTCTTCGGCTCCAACGCCCTCTACCCCGTGTCGGTGATGCCGGGCTGGCTGCAGGCGGTCAGCAAGGTCAACCCGCTGAGCTATCAAGTGGACGCCCTGCGGGGCCTGCTGCTCGGTACGCCCGCGCATCCGGCCGCCGACTTCGGGGTGCTGGCGGTGGCCGCCGCGGCGGGCATCACCGCGGCCTCCGCGCTGCTCGGCCGGCTGGCCCGCTGATCTTGCCGCGGACGTGATGTGCGGCACGCGCGCGCACCCGGCCGGGAGCGGCCGCGAACGGATTCTTCCTGCGCAGCGCTTGATCACCGATCAAAGCGGGTGAATCCCCTGGCCACAGCGCATTCCGCTCATTTGACAGTGCGCTGAGCGCACAGATAGACAGCAGCTCTCGAAGGTCGAGAGGGGCACTGTGTACGAGCCGAACGTGGTCGGGGACTGGCAGGAGTACGAGGAGCATGCCGGTCTGCGGGTCCGCGTCCACCGTCTGGAGCCGGCCGAGCCGCCGCGCGGACGGGACGACGCCGCCGCCGGGCTGACGTACTTCAGCGTCCGGGTGACCGTGGAGAACCGCGGCGCGCGGCACTACGGCATCCATCTGGAGGACGGTCAGATCGACGTCCGCGTCGGTCCGGACGGTGAGGGCGCCTTCATCGACTGGCGCAACTCCCAGTTCATCGAGGGCTTCGACGTCTACCCGCTGCGCCGGGCCACCGCCGTCGTCTACGCCGCCGCGCCCGAGGCCGCCCTCACACACGTGGACGTGCAGGTGCAGCTGCGGGTGGAGGACGAGTGGACCGACCGCCGGCTGTGGGCGGGCGGCATCGGCATCGTGGAGCCGGCCGCGCCGGCCGCACCCGCCGGCACCGGACAGGGCAGCCTGGCCCACCAGGTCAGCGCGTTCCTGAGGGACCAGAGCGAGCCCGGTTCCGCCTGACGAGCGCCCGCGCGGGGCGTCGTACGGCGCTCAGTGCGGAATGCCGTCGATGATCTCGCGCGCCCCCTGCCGCAGCAGCGCCACCGCGACGGAGGTGCCGAGGGTGGCCGGATCGAGCCGGCCCGCCCACTCGTGGGCGTTCAGCCGGGTCTTGCCGTCGGGGGTGAAGACACAGGCCCGCAGGGAGAGTTCACCGCTCCGGTCGACGCGCGCGTACCCGGCGATGGGGCTGTTGCAGTGTCCCTGGAGCACGTGCAGGAACATGCGTTCGGCCGTCGCCTCCCGGTGGGTGGCCGCGTCGCTGAGCCCGCTGACCGCGTCGATCAGCTCGCTGTCGTCCTCCCGGCACTGCAACGCGAGGATGCCCGCGCCGATCGGCGGCATCATCGCCTCCGGGGACAGCACCTCGCTGATCACGTCCGCCCGGCCGATGCGCTCCAGGCCGGACACCGCCAGCAGCAGCGCGTCCGCCTCACCGGCGGCCAGCTTCTCCAGCCGGCGGTTGGCGTTGCCCCGGAAGGGCACGCACTTCAGATGCGGATGGGTGGCGGCCAGTTGGGCGATGCGGCGGACCGCGGAGGTGCCGATCCGGGTGCCGGCCGGCAGCTCGTCCAGGGTGAGCCCGCCCGGGTGCACCAGCGCGTCCCGGATGTCGTCCCGCTTCAGGAACGCGGCGAACACCGTCCCGGCCGGCAGCGGCCGGTCGGCGGGCACGTCCTTGACGCAGTGCACCGCGAGATCCGCCTCACCGGCCAGCAGGGCGGCGTCCACCTCCTTGGTGAACGCTCCCTTGCCCTCGACCTGGGAGAGATCGCCGAGCCACTTGTCACCGGTGGTCTTCACCGGTACGACCGTGGTGCGCACACCCGGGTGCAGCACCGCCAACTCGGCGCGCACCCGTTCGACCTGGGCCAGGGCCATGGGCGAGTCGCGGGAGACGATTCGGATCAGTTCGGGAACCGGCATGCGGACACGATAGACCCACCGGCCTCAGCCGGATGCCCCGGGCAGGTCCGCCGCCGACTCCTCCGGGGTGAGATCCGGGCGCAGCCGCAGCCAGGAGGGCTGGCGCAGCATGCCGTTGCGGGTACGGGTGCTGTAGCTGACCTCACCCACCAGCCGGGGCAGCACCCAGCGCGCGCCGGGGACGCGCGGCACGGGCTCGAAGGGGCACCGGTCGCTCGCCGTGTCCCGCAGCAGCTCCGCCAGCCCGGTGCGCTCGGCCTCGCTCCAGCCGGTGCCCACCCCGCCGACGTACCGCAGCCGGCCCTCCGGGTCGCGCTGGCCGACCAGCACCGCGCCGGGCAGCCCGGTCAGCCGTCCCTTGCCGGGCAGCCAGCCACCGACGATCACGTCCTCGGCCCGCATGTTCCGGATCTTGATCCAGGCGCGGGAGCGCACGCCCGGTTCGTACACCGAGTTCAGCCGCTTGCACACCAGGCCCTCCAGGCCGTGCTCCCTGGTCGCCGCGAGTGCCTCGGCGCCGTGCCCGGTCACCGCTCCCGGCGTCGACCAGTACGGCCCGGCGAGCCCCAGCTCCTCCAGCCGGGCCCGCCGCCGCAGGTACGGCAGCCGTACCAGGGACTCCTGCAGATAGGGCACGTCGAACAGCACCAGGTGCACCGGGACCTGCGCGGCCCTGCGCGCCGCCCGCGCGGGGGCGTGCGCGAGGCCCATCCGGCTCTGCAGGAGCTGGAAGTCGGCCCGGCCCCGCTCGTCCAGGGCCAGCACCTCGCCGTCCAGCACGGCGGGGGTGGTGCCCAGCGCCCCGCCGAGTGGCCGGAGCTCCGGGTAGGCACCGGTGATGTCCTCGCCCGAGCGGGCGCGCAGCAGCACACTGCCGTCGCCGGGCAGGTACACCATCACGCGCTGGCCGTCCTGCTTGGTCTCGTACGCCCACCGCGCGTCCTGCGCGGCGGGCGGCAGGCTGCCGGGCGTCGCGAGCATGGGTGGAATCAGCGGCAGGGTCACGGCGGTCACGGCAGAGATCTCGACCACCCCCGACGCCGTCACGCCCCTTTCCCACCGGGTTCCCCTGAACGGTTGCGTGGCGAGGGCGGGCACGGGGGCCGCCGGCCGGCGTGCGCGGGGTGCGGGGCGGGGGTCGGCATGGGCGGTGGAAGCGTGCCGGACGGGGTGTCGTCTCGCGCGGTCCCGGACGGGGCTGGGCGGGCTCCGTAGGGCCTGGAATGTGGCTCGTGCGGTGCTGTGCGGGCTGGGTGGGGTGCTTCGTCGGCGGGGTGGGGGTGCGCGGGGTGGGATGCGCGGCGCGTGGCACGGGCCGGGGCGGTGCGGGTCTGGTGCCGAGTGGAGCGGGCGCGGCGTGGGGGGCCCTGCGCCGGCTCGACGGGGCGCGTGGTCGGCGAGGTGGGGTGCGCGCCGGGAAGGGGTGACTGCGCGGCGCCGAGTCCGTGCGGGGGCCCGGTGCCGCCGGGTGGGGCAGGCGCAAGGGCGACGGGCGGCCGCCGTGTGGTGCCGGCGGCGGGGCGCGGCGCCGGGGCGGCGTGGTGGGGGCGTGGCGGGTGGGGTCAGCCGGCGGGCCGCACCGGGCCCGCGTGACGCGGGCCCGGTGTCGCCTGGGCGGGCGGTTACGGCATCGGGTCGGCTGACTCCGGCGGCGCGGTCCCCTCAGTCGCCCCGCTCGGTCGGCGGAGCACTGCTCAGGCGGCCGTTTCCGGCGGCAGGAGGTCCGCCCGGTCGGCGTGGTTCCGCTCAGGCGACCCGTTCGGTCGTCGGTTCCGGGGCCGGGGTCGGGGCCGGGGTGTCGGGGCGGTGGCGGGGGAGGAAGGAGGCGAGGACGAAGGCGAGGGCCGCCGCGCCGGCGCCGAGTGCCATGACGGCCTTGAAGCCGTTCTCGGACGGCAGCGCGTGGCCGCCCAGGCTGATCGTCATCTGGGCCAGGATGACGCCCGCGACCGCGCTGGCCACCGACGTGCCGATGGACCGCATCAGCGTGTTGAGACTGTTCGCGGCGGCCGTCTCCGAGGCCGGGACCGCGCCCATGATCAGCGCGGGCATGGCGCCGTAGGCGAAGCCGACGCCCGCGCCGATGACGCAGGAGACCAGGACCAGGTGCCAGACCTCGCTCATCAGCACGATGTTGAGCGCGTACCCGGCGGCGACGACGACCGCTCCGATCATGAGCGTGATCTTCGGCCCCCGGGACTTGGTGATCATGGCGGAGACCGGGGCCATGGCCATCATCACCAGACCCTGCGGTGCCATCACCAGGCCGACGGTGAGCATGGACTTGCCGAGGCCGTAGCCGGTCTGGGTCGGCAGCTGGAGGAGCTGCGGCAGCACCAGGGACATCGCGAACATCGAGAAGCCGAACGCGATGGAGGCCAGGTTGGTGAACAGCACCTGGCGACGGGCGGTGGTGCGCAGGTCGACCAGCGGCTGCGCGGTACGCAGCTCGAACAGGCCCCAGCCCAGCAGCACGACGACGGCGAGCGCGATCAGGCCCAGGGTGGTGCCGCTGCCCCAGCCCCAGTCGGCGCCCTTGGAGATGGCCAGAAGCAGGGAGACCAGACCGACGGCCATGCCCAGCGCGCCGGCCACGTCGAAGCGCCCACCCGTGCGCACGCCGGACTCCGGCACCAGGCTCAGCACGCACACGAACGCGACGACACCGAGGCTCGCGGAGGTCCAGAACAGCACGTGCCAGTCGAAGTGGTCGGCGATGAAGGCCGCGGCGGGCAGCCCGAGCGCGCCGCCGACGCCCAGCGAGGCGCTCATCAGCGCGGTGGAGCCGGCCAGCTTCTCCGGCGGCAGCTCGTCGCGCATGATGCTGATGCCCAGCGGGACCACGGCGGCGGCGAGCCCCTGGAGCGTACGGCCGACGATCATCGGGACGAGCGCGTCGCTGAGCGCGCACACCACCGAACCGGCCACCAGCAGCACGAGGCTGGCCAGCAGCAGGCGCCGCTTGCCGAACATGTCGCCGAGCCGGCCGGCCACCGGGGTGGCGACGGCGGCGGCCAGCAGCGTGGCCGTGACCGCCCAGGCGGCGTCGGACGCCGAGGCGTGCAGATAGCCGGGCAGCTCCGGGACGATCGGGATCACCAGGGTCTGCATCAGCGACACGGTGATACCGGCCAGGGCCAGCACCGCGACCACGGCACCCGGCCGTGCCGGAGCGGAGCGGCCGGCCTCGGCGGGCCGGGCGGGGGCGTCGGACATGGGAAGACCTTCCGGGGAACAGGGGAACACGCAGGGGCGAAGAGCCGGACGGGTGACCGGCTTCGTTTAAGTCAACCGCTTGACTTACTCTAGCGGCATGGAGCGGCGGCACGCGGAGCCGTGTCCCCGCCGGTGCGGACGGGCCCGTAGGCTGCCCCCGCTGGACCTCGCCGCCCCGGTCGAGGACCTGGGACGGAGCGCGGGACGGGCCGGCCCAGGGCGGTGCACAGTCCCGGAGCGGTGGTGAGCATGGCGCGCAGGACGGCGCGGGCCGAGCAGGTGAGCGCGACCCGGGAGGCGATCCTGACCGCGGCGGAACGGCTGTTCGCCGAGCACGGCGTGTACGCCGTCTCCAACCGCCAGGTCAGCGAGGCCGCGGGACAGGGCAACAACGCCGCGGTCGGCTACCACTTCGGCACGAAGTCCGACCTGGTCCGCGCGGTCGCCCGGCGGCACGCCGAGCACATCGAGACACTGCGGGAGCGGGCGCTGGCGGCGGCCGGTGACTCCACGGACGTACGCGACTGGGTCGACTGCCTCGTGCGGCCCGTGACCGAGCACCTGGCGAGCCTCGGCAGCCCCACCTGGTACGCCCGGTTCTGCGCCCAGGTCATGACCGACCCGGCCCTGCACGAGATCATGGTCGAGGAGTCCTTGACCTCACCGGCGCTGCGCGAGGCGGTCGAGGGCCTGAACCGCACCCTGCCGGAGCTGCCGCCCGAGGTGCGCGCCGAACGCGGCCAGATGGTCCGGCTGCTGATCCTGCACACCTGCGCCGAGCGGGAGCGGGCCCTGGCCGAAGGCACCCCGACCCCGCGCGCCACCTGGGACGAGGTGGCCACGGGCCTCGCGGACGCGATCGTGGGCCTGTGGCTGGCCCCGGTGGGCGCCGCCCGCCGGACCACGACCGGCTGAACCCGGCGGCCCGGTCCGGGCGTCCGGTGCCGGGCCGGCCGATCGGAGGGCTGCCCCGCGACGGTGCCCCGTGGCGGCGGGCACTGGCACGGGTGCCGGCGGGCGCCGCGGTGCGTGGGCGCCGGGCCGCTCCGCGTCAGCGGGACCGTGCCGGTCCGACCCAGCCCAGCGAGCGTTCGACGGCCCGCTGCCAGTTGTCGTACTCCGCCTCCCGCCGCTCGGGGTCCATGGCGGGCAGCCACTGGCCGGCCTTGTGCCAGTTGCGGCGCAGCACCTCCAGGTCGGACCAGTAGCCGGCGGCGAGCCCGGCCGCGTAGGCGGCGCCGAGGGAGACCGTCTCGGCGACCATCGGCCGTACCACCGGCACGTCGAGCACGTCGGCCACGAACTGCATCAGCAGGTTGTCCGCGGTCATGCCCCCGTCCACCTTGAGCTGCCGAAGGGCGACCGAGGAGTCGGCGTTCATGGCGTCGACGACCTCCCGGGTCTGCCACCCGGTGGCCTCCAGGACGGCCCGCGCCAGGTGCCCCTTGGTGATGTACGAGGTGAGCCCCACGATGACCCCGCGGGCGTCGCTGCGCCAGCGCGGCGCGAACAGGCCCGAGAAGGCGGGGACGATGTAGCAGCCGCCGTTGTCCTCCACCGTCCGGGCGAGGGTCTCGATCTCGGGCGCGCTGCTGATCAGCCCCAGGCGGTCACGGAACCACTGGACGAGCGCGCCGGTGACGGCGATCGACCCCTCCAGGGCGTAGGCCGGCTGCTGGTCCCCGATCTTGTAGGCGACCGTCGTGAGGAGCCCGTGCCGGGACCGCACCAGGTCGGTCCCGGTGTTGAGCAGCAGGAAGCTGCCCGTCCCGTAGGTGCACTTGGCCTCGCCCGGGGAGAAGCAGGTCTGGCCGAACAGGGCGGCCTGTTGGTCGCCGAGCGCCGCCGTGAGGGAGACCCCCGGCAGCAGCGAGCGGGCCTCGTCGTACGGCTCGGCGGACGGCCTGATCTCGGGCAGCATCGAGCGGGGCACCTCGAAGAAGTCCAGCAGTTCGTCGTCCCAGGCGAGCTTGCGGATGTTCATCAGCATCGTGCGGCTGGCGTTGGTGACGTCGGTGATGTGCAGACCGCCGTCGGGTCCGCCGGTGAGGTTCCAGATCAGCCAGCTCTCCATCGTGCCGAACAGCACCTCGCCGTCCCGGGCGCGCCGCTCGACCCCCTTGACGTGGTCGAACAGCCACCGGATGCGCAGCGCCGAGAAGTAGGTGGACGGCGGCAGGCCGCACCGGTCGAGGAAGAACGCCTCCCCGGGGTCTTCCGCGAGGGCGTCCACGAGCGGCGCCGTGCGGGTGTCCTGCCAGACGATCGCCCGGCCGAGCGGCGCGCCGGTGCGCCGGTCCCAGAGCACCGTCGTCTCCCGCTGGTTGGCCACGCCGATCGCCGCGATCTGCCCCTCGTCCACACCGGCGTCCGACAGGGCCTCGGGCACCACGCGCCGCAGGTTCTGCCAGATCTCGACGGCGTCGTGCTCGACCCAGCCGGGCTTCGGGAAGTGCTGCTGGTGCTCCTTCTGTGCGACGGAGACCAGCCGCCCACGGTGGTCGAACAGGATGCAGCGGGTGGAGTTGGTGCCCTGATCGATGGACATTACGTACCGTTCAGCCATGATCGGGTCTGCCTTCCGACGGATCGAGGGGCGGCTGTCCTGGCCTCACCAGCGGGTGGCTCCGAGGTCCCTGGAGATCGCCCGCGCGGCTTCCCGGATCAGGCTGATCAGATGCGGACGGGGCCGGCCCTGGCTGTCGCAGATCCGCTCGACCGGCCCGGACAGCCCGATGGCGCCGACGACGAGCCCGCCGTGCCCCCGGATCGGCGCCGAGAGGCCGGCTTCGCCCATGCTCATCTCCTGGATCTCGGCGGCCCAGCCGAGCTCCCTGACCTCGGCGAGCGCCCGGGCGAGCCGCTCGGGATCGACCAGCGTGTGCCGGGTGTACGCCTCCAGCCCCGGTGGCCGGACCGGTTCGACGGTCGCGGTCCCGAAGGCCAGCAGGACCTTGCCGAGCGAGGAGGCGTGCAGCGGCAGCAGCGCGCCGACGTCCAGGGTCTGGAAGGTGTCGTCCGGCCGGAACACATGGTGGACGATGAGGACGCTGCCCTCCAGGGGGGTTCCGAGGCGCACCGCCTCCCCGCTGCGGGCGGCCAGGGCGTCGGCCCAGTTGAGGGAGCGCGAGCGCAGTTCGTTGACGTCCAGGTAGCTGGTGCCGAGGTGCAGCAGGGCGGCTCCGAGCTGGTACTTCCCGGTGGTCGCGTCCTGCTCCACGAAGTCCACGTGCTGGAGGGTGCGCAGGATGCCGTGGGCGGTGCCCTTCGCCAGCCCCAGCGACGCGGCCACCTCGCCGAGACCTAGTCGGCGGGGGCCGCCGGCGAGCAGGCGCAGGATCGCCGCCGCCCTTTCGATCGACTGGACTGGGCCGGCCATGAAGCGAGCCTATTACCCCTGTGCACCCTTCGCCGCGCGGACGCGATGCGGACGCGGGACTCGCGCGTTCGGTAATGCCGACCGCCGTTCATTGACCAGTCCGATTTGTCTCCATAGGTTCATTGAAGCCCGGAAAGGCGTCGACTCACGCGCCCGGCCGGCACACACCATCGGGAGAGAACATGGCGGCACAGCTCAACACGCTGCTACGGGCGGCGGCACGCGAACACGTGTGTCCGGTGCCGCCCGTCCCCGGCGCCGTCTCGGCCATCCGCCGGGGTGCGGCGACGGCCCTCGCCGAATGGAACGTGTCTCCGGAGATCGTCGAGGACGGGCTGCTGGTGGTGTCGGAACTTGCCACCAACGCGGTCATCCACGCCCGGCCCCCGGCTGAGCTGCGACTGTGCTGGGAGGCGAGCGACGGCGGTGGCACCCTGCGCGTGGAGGTCACCGACGCGGGACCCGCGCGTCCGGCGGGGCAGCCGGTCGGCTGGCTCGATCCGGACGAGCACGGCCGGGGCGAGGCGATCGTGCACGCCCTGGCGACACGTCACGGCATACGCGTGGGGCGCGGCGGGGTCACCCGGTGGGCGGAGCTCGTCGCGGTCTGAGACTCCCGGGGCGTCGCCCGCGGCCCGGCCGGCACGGCGACCGGCTCCCGCGCGGCCGTCTTCCGCAGCAGCAGGAGGGCGGCGTCGTCGTGCAGCCGCCCGCCCACGTGCGCCAGCAGTTCGCCGTGGAGCGCGGTGAGCGTGCGGTCCGGCTCGTCGGACAGATGGCGGGCCACGCCCTCGGCCAGCGGATAGAACGCGCGCTGGTGATCACGCGCCTCGGTGACCCCGTCCGTGTAGAGCAGCAGCTGGTCGCCCACCGTGAAGGGCAGCCGCTGCAGGAAGGGTTTCTGGCCCGAGAGGGCGCGCAGCCCGAGGGGTGGCGCGGGGTGGGCGGGCTCCACCGCCCCGACCTCTCCGGCGGCCGATACCAGCAGGGGAGGAGCGTGTCCGCAGTTCACCACCTCCAGGTGCCCTGCCGCGGGGCAGCCGGCGACCACGGCGGTGACGAAGTCGTCCGGGCCGAGGTTGCGCGCCAGGCTCCGCTCGATCCGGCTCACGACGGCGAGCAGGTCGGGCTCCTCGTGGGCGGCCTCGCGGAACACCCCCAGCACCAGTGCGGCGGTCCCCACGGCGGGCAGCCCCTTGCCGCGCACATCGCCGACGATCAGCCGGACGCCGTACGGGGTGGGCACCAGGGCGTAGAGGTCCCCGCCGATCCGGGCCTCCGCGGCGGCGGCGCTGTACCGGACGGCCACCTGGAAGGGGCCCACGGTCTCGGGGACGGGCTGGAGCAGTGCCTGCTGAGCGGCCTCGGCGACCGAGCGCACGGCCGCCAGGACCCGTTCCCGGCGGCCACGCAGCGCGCCGGCCAGGCAGCTCGCCGCGGTGACGGCCAGCAGGGCGCACAGGACGGCCGCGAGCTCGCGCGTGGGAACCCGGTGCGCCAGGGCCAGCGCCGTGCCCGTCGCCGCGGCGAGGAGACCGGCGCAGAGCACACCGCGCGGGCCGTTCACGGTGCCGGCCAGGGCGGGTCCGGCCGCCAGCAGCGGCAGCCAGGCCGTGCCCGTCCCCCCGGTGACGCCGACGAGCAGGACGACCGCGGCGACCAGGACCGGCAGCCCGTGCACGACCGCCGCCGACAGCCCGCCGGCCCGCCGGCGGACCGATCCCAGGACGCCGGCCGCCCGGTCGCTGCACAGCTTGTGTGGGGCCTGGCGCATGTCTCGTCCGCAGTCCTTGCCTGTAGGGGGTGCACACCCGGAACGTCCGTTTCATCCAGAAAACGCGGCGGGAGGGGGCGACCACAAGAAGCGGATTTTCAGATAGTGAGCGAGAGGCCCCGGGTCACCCGGTCGGCGATCGGGAGCAGCCGGGCCCGGATCTCCTGAATCCGCTCCTGCCGCTCCACCGGCAGGGAGACGCCCAGTGAGCCGAGGGTGGTGCCGCGATAGACGGGTACGGCGACGCAGACGGTGCCGACCGCGTACTCCTCCAGGTCCGTCACGGCCGGTGCCATCGGGGGCGACTCGATCCTGCGGAGCAGCTCGGGGAGGCTGGTGACGGTGTGGGGCGTGAGGTCGGCGAGGTGGTGCCTGGACAGGTAGTCCCGGCGGGCCTCCTCGTCCAGCTCGCGCAGCACGGACTTGCCCAGCGCGGTGGCGTGTCCGGCGTCCTCGAACCCCACCCAGAGGTCGACCCGGGGCGTACGGGGGCCGTCGACGATCTCGGCCACCCTGATCTCGCCGTCCTCGTAGAACGTGAGGTAGGCGGGCGTGGACAGCTCGTCCCGCAGGGCGGCCAGCGCCGGGCGCACACGGCTGAGCAGCGACTGTGTGGCGCCGGCCGCGGACAGCGAGTTCAGCCGGTCGCCGAGGACGAATCCGCCGTCGTCCAGTTTCCGCACGTATCCGTCGTGCATCAGGGTGCGCAGCAGGTGGTAGGCGGTGGCCAGCGGCAGCTGCGTCTCGCGCGCCAGCTGCTTCGCCGGCGCGCCGTTCGCGTGCGCACTCACCGCCTCAAGCAGCCGGAAGGCCCGCTGCACGGAGCCGATCAGGGTGGGACCGTCCTGAGCGCCCATAACCACCAGGCTGCCCCGGGCGTCCGGCCCGGGCAAGGCAGGGATCGAGCGGCGGGGCAGGCCGGTGGGACACGTGCGTCCGGGTGGCGGCGGGGTGCCCGGTGAGCCGTCCGGCCCCGCGCGCCGAGCGCTCCCCGTAGGACTGCGCGGCCTCCCAGGCGCCGGGCGCGGGCGCCGGTGTGCCGGTCCGCGTCAGCGCCGCGTGGCGAGGCTCAGGGCGTTGGCCGTCACGACCGCGCCGATCCCCGCCCACTCCACGGCGCCGAGGCCCTGGTCCAGGACCACCCGGCCGACCACGGCCGCCAGGACCGGGTTGACGCTCATGAACAGGCCGAACGTCTGTGCCGGTACGCGGCGCAGGGTCAGCAGGTCGGTCAGGTACGGCACGGCGGAGGAGAGGACCCCTGCGGCGACGGCGCACAGGACGGCCCCGGCCGTCGGCGGCCGGCCGAGCGCGACGGCGACGCCGACGGGCAGGAAGGCCAGGGCGGACACCGCCGAGGCCGCCGCGGCGCCCTGCGCGCCGGGGATGCGCCGCCCGACGACCCGGTTGAGCACGATGTACGACGCCCAGCAGCACGCGGCGGCCAGGCCGAGGGCCATGCCGGTGTAGTCGGCGGACGGGCGTGGCCGCATCAGGACCACGACCCCGGCCCCGGCCAGCAGCGCGCACCCGGCGTCCAGCCGGCGCCGGGACGCGGCGAGCGCGATGGTGAGCGGCCCCAGGAACTCCAGGGTCACGGCGAGGCCCAGGCCGATCCGGTCGACGGCGCTGTACAGGCTGAGGTTCATCGTGCCGAACACCCCGCCCAGCAGCAGCACCGGCCACCACTGCCGCCAGGTGAACCCGCGCAACCGGGGCCGGGCGACGGCGAGCAGGACGAGCGCGGCGACGTACTGCCGTACCGCCACCACGCCGAGGGGACCGAGGACGGGGAAGGCGAGCGCGCCGACGGCGGCGCCGGTCTGGTTGGACAGCCCGCTGCCGGCCATGGCTGCCACTCCGGCCAGGCGCCCGGGTGGGGGCGCGGCCGGGGCCAAGGGCCCGGCCACGGTGGGGTGTTCGAGAGCTGGTCGCATGCCGGGGATCGTGCGCGCACGGCCGGCTTGCGCAAAATGCATGCGTCGTTCGATCTATACGGTGGGCGTATGCAGGACATCGATCTGCGCCAGTTGCGCTGTCTTGTGGCCATCGTGGACGAAGGCACGTTCACGGACGCGGCGATCGCCCTGGGTGTCTCCCAGGCCGCCGTCTCCCGCGCCGTCGCCTCCCTCGAACGCGCTCTGGGCGTACGGCTCCTGAGGCGCACCTCCCGCGAGGTGACCCCCACCGCCACCGGCGTACGCGTGGTGGCCCAGGCCCGGCGCGTCCTCGCCGACGTCTCCGACCTGGTCCGGGAGGCCACGTCGGGGCACACCCGGCTGCGGGTCGGCTACGCCTGGTCGGCGCTGGGCCGCCACACGGTCGCCTTCCAGCGGCGCTGGAGCGCGGCCCACCGCGACACCGACCTGCACCTGGTCCGCGTCAACTCGCCCTCCGCCGGGCTCGCCGAGGGTGCCTGCGACCTCGCCGTCGTCCGCAGACCGCTGGACGACCGGCGCTTCGGCACCGCCCTGGTCGGGCTGGAGCGGCGGCTGTGCGCGCTCGCCGCCGACGACCCGCTCGCCCGGCGCCGTTCCGTGCGGCTGGCCGATCTCGCCGACCGGCTCCTGCTGGTGGACCGCCGCACCGGAACGGCCACCCCCGGTCTGTGGCCGCCGGAGTGCCGGCCGGCCACCGAGGAGACCCGCGACGTCGACGACTGGCTCACCGTCATCGCCGCCGGACGCGGGATCGGGGTGACCGCGGAGTCCACCGCGCACCAGTACCCGAGGCCCGGCATCGTCTACCGGCCGGTGCGCGACGCCGAGCCCGTCGCGGTACGGCTGGCCTGGTGGCGCGACGATCCGCACCCGGCCCGCCAGGCGGTTCTGGAACTGCTCACCGACCTCTACCGGGCCGGATGAGCGGGGGCGGAAGGGGCGGAGCTTCCTGGTCGCCAAGGGCCGCACCGACGAGGCCCGCGCCCTCGCCGCCCGCTACGGGACCGAACTCCCCGCCGGGACCGGCCTCCCCGACGCCGGGCCGCGCTCGCGCGGGGGAACCGCGCTGGGCGCCCTGCTGAGCCTCTTCCGCGGCGGCGAGTGGCTGCAGACCCTGCTGTACTGGCTGGCCTCCTTCGGCGGACTCCTCCTCGTCTACGGTGTCGCCACCTGGCTGCCCACCCTGATGCGCGGCGAGGGCTACAACCTCGGCTCCGCCCTGACCTTCGTGGTCCTGTTCAACCTCGGCGGCATCGTCGGCATGCTGGTCGCCGGCCGGGCCTCCGACAGCTTCGGCGCGCCACCCATCTCGGCGATCTGGTTCGCGCTGACCGCCGCCGGTGTGTTCCTGCTCAGCGTGCACATGCCGCTGGGCCTGACCTTCCTGGTCGTCTTCCTCACCGGCGTGTTCCTCAACAGCGCCCAGACGATGATCTACGCGACCGTCTCCATCCGCTCCACCCCGGACAACCGCGCCACCGCCGTCGGCTGGACCTCCGGCATGGGCCGCTTCGGCGCCGTGTTCGGCCCCTGGCTCGGCGGGCAACTGCTCGCCACGGGCCACGGAGACTGGGGCTTCACCGCCTTCGCCCTGGCCGGCGTGTCGTCCATGGTCCTCATCGGCGTCGCGGCCCTGCGCTCGACCCGGCGCCCCGAGCCCAGCGAGGCCGGACGGAAGCTGGTCACCGCCGGCTGACCCCCGCCCCTCGCGCCCGGCACCGCACCGGTCCACGGGTGCGGCGCCGGGCGCTCGTCGTCCCGTAGCAGGTCAGCCCATCTGGTCCTCGGCGGAAAGATGCTCCACCGTCCTCCCCGTCTCCGAACGTCCGGGTGACATGACCCGAGGAGTACACCCACAGGATCCGCAGCGGGGTGTCGCCCACGTTGCGGAACAGGTGCGGCACCGGTGACGGGATGTAGGTGGTGTCGAACCGCTCCAGACGGGTCACCACGCCGTCCACCCACACCTCCGCCTCGCCCTCCAGCACGGTCACGTGCTCGTCGCAGTTGTGCGAGTGCGACGGCGCCCCGGAATCATCCGGGACTTCCACGGTGACGTTGTCGCCGTCCTCGATGCCGAGGACCTGACGGACGCGATGGTCGTGGGCCAGTCCATCGGCTCCATCGCGGCGCTGCGGGCCGGCCTGGCCCCGGATGCGCCTGGACGCGACCACCGTGGCCGCCGCCGTCCTGCACGCCGACCGCGCGCCCGGCCCGGTCACCCTCACCGCCGCCGCCGAGGAGGCCGTACGGCGCGCCCGGGACACCGGTGTCGCCGCCGTGGGCGTCCGCGACACGGTCCACACCGGCGCCCTCGGCTGCTACGTCACGCAGATCGCCGACGCGGGCCTGACCGGCCTGGCCTTCGTCGCCGGCATGCCCAACATGGGCTACAGCGGCGTCAGGGGTGCCGCCGTCGCCACCAGCCCGCTCGCCGTCGCCGTACCGGCCCGGGCACACGCCCCGCTGCTGCTCGACATGGCCACCCGCCACCATCGCCCTCGGGAAGATCCGGCAGGCCAGGGCGAGCGGCACCCCGCTGCCCGAGGGCGCCGCCGCCACGGTGGACGGCACCCCGACCACCGATCCGGAGCAGGCGGTCATGCCGCTGCCGCTGGGCGGTGCCAAGGGGGCCGGGATGTCCCTGGCCTTCGAACTGCTCACCAGCGTGCTGGTGGGCGCCCCCATCCTCACCGCCTTCCACTCCGACGACCCGCGGGGCCGCAGACACCGGCAGAACGCCCTGCTCATCGCCGTCGACCCGGCGGCCTTCGGCGACCACGGCGCCTTCACCGCGACGGTGGACGCCACGCTCGCCACCTTCAAGAACCTCCCCCTCGCGGCCGGCGCCGACGGCGTCCACTACCCCGGCGAACGCAGCGCGTCCGTGGCCGGCCGGCGCGGTGCGGAGGGGGTGCCGGTCACGCCGAAAGTGTGGCGAGAGCTGGTCGACCGCGCCGAGGGGCTGGGGGTCGTACCGCCGGACCGGTACACCCCGCACTGACCCGCAGCCCCACCAGGTGCGCCGCGCGACCGGGCTCGCCTCGCGATCGGCTCGCCTGGCGACCGGGTGCGCTTCGCGACCTGGTGCGCCCCGCGGCCGGGCCGGCCTCGTGATCGGGCCGCCGCGCGATGGGGCTCGCCTCGCGATGGGCTCGCCTGGCGACCTGGTGCGCCCCGCGGCCGGGCCGGCCTCGTGATCGGGCCGCCTCGCGATGGGGCTCGCCTCGCGATGGGCTCGCCTGGCGACCTGGTGCGCCCCGCGGCCGGGCCGGCCTCGTGATCGGGCCGCCTCGCGATGGGGCTCGCCTCGCGATGGGGCTCGCCTCGCCACTGGGCTCGCCTCGCCACCGATCCGGCGCGCACCGGCCGGAGACGGCCACCCCGACGACTGCCGGTGCCCCGGCGGGACGCCACCCCGGCCCCACGGATCCGGCGCGTACCCACCGGGAACGGCCACCCCCGCGCCTACCGTCCAGTAATATCCGGCGGCAGGACACCGAAGGAGGTACCGTGCCCCGGTCCCCACGCTCACCCCTGTTGCTCGCCGGTCTGCTGGCGACCGTCGGAGTGGCCCACTTCGCCGTTCCGCGGCAGTTCGACGCGACAGTGCCCCGTGCGCTGCCGGGCCCGCCCAGGGCCTGGACGTACGGGAGCGGGGCCGTCGAGCTGGCCCTCGCGGCCGGGATCGCGGCGCCCCGCACTCGCGCGCTCGCCGCGAAGGCGGCGGCCGCCTTCTTCGTCGGCGTGTTCCCGGCCAACGTCCAGATGGCCGTGGACTGGCGCGACCGGCCCGCGCCGCTCAGGGCGGCGGCCCTCACCCGGCTGCCCCTCCAGGTGCCGCTGGTGCTGTGGGCGCGCGCAGTCGCCCGGGGCGGGGAGGCGCGGTCATGACCGAGCGCGTCGAGATCGGGGCCAAGGCAGAGGACTTCGCCCTGCCCGACGAGACCGGCACCACCCGCCGGCTCACCGAGCTGCTGGCCGACGGCCCGGTCGTCCTCTTCTTCTACCCCGCCGCCCTCACCCCCGGCTGCACCGCCGAGGCCTGCCACTTCCGGGACCTCGCCGCCGAGTTCGCCGCCGTCGGCGCCCGGCCCGTCGGGATCAGCGGGGACACCGTCGACAAGCAGCAGGAGTTCGCCGGCCGGCACAGTCTCGGGATGCCCCTGCTCTCCGACGCCGACGGCACGGTCCGCGAGCGGTTCGGCGTCAAACGCGGCTTCTCCCTGGCCCCGACCAAACGGGTCACCTTCGTGATCACCGAGGACCGTACCGTCCTGGAGGTCGTACGCAGCGAACTGCGCATGAACACCCACGCCGACCGCGCCCTCGCCGCCCTCCGCGCCCACCGGGGCTGAACCGGACACCCCGCCGCTTGATGCACCGGGGCAATCGGATCATCCTGGGGCATATGAAAGATGTCGCCGCCGTGGCGGTCATCGACGCGCACGGCACGGTGACCGGGTGGACCGAAGGAGCGCGGCTGCTCACCGGCCGCCCGGCCGAGGAGGTCGTGGGCCGGCCGGCCACGGACCTGCTGGCCGAGGACGTCCCCGGCGGCATCCTCACCACCCGCACCGGACCGGTCGCCCTGCGCCACCGCGACGGACACCGCCTCGTGCTGCCCGTCACCGTCTGCCCGCTCGCCGGCGCCACCGGTCAGCCCGCCGGCTACGTCGTCACGGCCCTGCCGCCCGGCACCACCCTGGCCGCCCAGGCCTTCGAGCAGGCGTCCATGTCCATGTCGGTCTTCGACCTCCGCCAGCGCTACCTGCGCGTCAACGCCACCGCCTGCCATGTGATGGGCGTCCCCGAGGAGGCGCTGCTCGGCCGGTTCTTCCCGGACACCGTCGAGGACACCGAGCCCAGTCGCGGCTTCCTGGCCCATCTGCGCGAGGTCGCCGAGACCGGCCGGCCGGTCCGCTACGAGAGCTACACCGGTGCCCCCGCCCTCAATCAGGAACACGCCTGGAGCATCGAGATGTGGCCGCTGCGCGACGCCGCCGGCGAACCGGCCGCGGTGGCGCTCGCCGCGCTCGACAGCAGCGAGCAGTACTGGGCCCGGCGCCGGCTCGCCCTGCTGAACGAGGCCGCGACCCGGGTCGGCACCACCCTCGACGTGATCGGCACCGCCGAGGAGATGATCGAGCTGCTGGTTCCGCAGTACGCGGACTTCGCCAGCGTCGACCTGCTCGACTGGGTGCTCGGCGCCGACGAACCGCCGACGCTGCCGGACGGCGGAGTCGTCCTGCGCCGCGTCGCCCACGGCTCCACCCGCCCCGGCAACCCCGCGGCGGCCCTGCACCTCGGCGAGACCGACGTCTACCAGCCGACCTCCCCGCCCGCCCGCGCGCTGCACGAGAGCCGCGCGGTGCTCAGCCAGGCCGGCGAGCCCGAGTTCGTCCAGTGGCTCGCGGAACGCAACACGCGCTCGCCGGGGGGCCGCCCCTTCCGGCAGGGCGCCCACTCCATGATCGCGGTGCCGCTCCGGGCCCGCGGCACCACCCTGGGCGTCGCGGTCTGCGTCCGCATGGGCCACCCCGACGACTACGGCTCCGACGACGCCGTGTTCGCGGAGGAACTCGCCAGCCGCGCCGCCGTCTGCATCGACAACGCCCGCCGCTTCACCCGCGAACGCTCCACCGCGCTCACCCTCCAGCACAGCCTGCTCCCGCGCGGCCTGCCCGGACAGGCCGCGGTCGACGTCGCCCACCGCTATCTGCCGAGCGGCTCCCTGGCCGGCATCGGCGGCGACTGGTTCGACGTCATCCCGCTCTCCGGCGGCCGGGTCGGCCTGGTCGTGGGCGACGTGGTCGGCCACGGCATCCAGTCGTCCGCCACCATGGGCCGGCTGCGCACGGCCGTCCGCACCCTCGCCGACGTCGACCTGCCGCCCGACGAACTCCTCACCCACCTCGACGACCTGGTCACCCACCTCGCCGCCGACGGCAGCGGGGAAGAGGTCGCCGAACTCGGCGCGACCTGCCTGTACGCGGTCTACGACCCGATCTCCCGCCGGCTCGCCCTGGCCGCCGCCGGCCACCCCGCCCCGGCCGTCGTCCTGCCGGGCGGCACCGCGGAGTTCCTCCCCGTCACCGCCGGGCCACCGCTCGGCGTCGGCGGACTGCCGTTCGAGGCGACGGAACGGGAACTGCCCGAGGGCTCGGTCGTCGCCCTCTACACCGACGGCCTGATCGAGGACCGCGACCGGGACCTGGACGGCGCCACCGAAGAACTGCGGCGCGCCCTCACCGCACCCGCCGCCTCCCTCGAAGCCCTCGCCGACGACGTCCTGAAGGCCGTCCTGCCCGACCAGCCCGGCGACGACGTGGCCCTGCTCCTCGTGCGCACCCGGGCCCTGGGCGCCGACCGGGTCGCCACCTGGGACGTGCCGCCCGACCCCGCCCAGGTCGCCGTCCTGCGGCAGGCGGCCACCGAGAAACTGACGGACTGGGGGCTGGCGGAGACCGCCTTCGTCACCGAACTCGTCGTAAGCGAACTCGTCACCAACGCCATCCGCTACGGCGAACCGCCCATCCAGCTCCGCCTGATCCGCGACAGCGCCCTCATCTGCGAGGTCTCCGACGCCAGTTCCACCTCCCCGCACCTGCGCCGGGCGCACGCCTACGACGAGGGCGGCCGGGGACTGCTGCTCGTCGCCCAGCTCACCCAGCGCTGGGGCAGCCGGCAGACCGGCGCCGGCAAGACCATCTGGGCCGAACAGCCACTGCCCGGCGACTGATCACTGGAACGCGCAGCCCGGGTTCGCCGCGTCCTGGGAGAACGGTGAGCCGTGCGGCAGCACGTACAGCACTTCGAGGACGAGCGGCGCGTCCCCCAGGTTGCGGCCGATGTGGACATGATCGCTCCCGGACGGCTCCCGGATCGTGGCGCCCGTCCGGTACACGCCGTCCGAGCCGCACGTGGCGTCGAAGTGGCTGAGGGTGCCCTGCTTCACGACGCCGTACAGCGGGCCGTCGTGGTAGTGCCAGCCGGTGCCCTGGCCGGGCGGGACCGTGATCTCCCGCAGGGTGTAGTCGGTGCCGCCGACGGTGGTCTGCGCCAGGATCCGGGCCGTCACACCGGGCCCGGCCGGTGTCGCCCCGGCGGGGCCGGGGAGCGCGAGGGCGGCGGCGGTCACCACGCCGACGACGGCGGAACGGAGTGCGGTGCGCATGCGGGGCCTCCAGGGGCGCGAGCGGACACCGCCCGAACATAGAGGCCGAGAGGGCGGGCCGGGGCCGGAACCCGGTGATCCGTATTCCGGCGCCCGCGCGCTGCCCCGGCGCCGTCACTCCGGACGGCGCCGCTCCGCCGATGTCACTCCTGGCCGGCAGCGGCGGCGACCTGGGCCAGGGTGCGCCCGCTGCGCACCGAGCGGGCCCGCCGGGGATCGGGGGTGCCGTTCCCGCCCGGCCGGGCCGGCCCCTTGCGCACCAGGAGCCAGGCATTCTCCCCGTCGGTGCCGCCGCGGAAGCGGGTGAGGGCGTACTCGCCGTGCAGCTTCGCGCCGTGCAGCCGGAAGGTGGCGTGCCCGCGCTCCAGGGACTCCGCGAAGTCCACCGGGCACCCCCGGCGGTCGTGGCTGAGCGGCTCGTACGTCCCGCGGTCCCACACGATCACGGTGCCGCCGCCGTACTCACCCTTCGGGATGACGCCCTCGAAGTCCTCGTACTCCAGCGGATGGTCCTCGGTCGGCACCGCCAGCCGCTTGTCCCCGGGGTCGGTGGACGGGCCCTTGGGCACGGACCAGGACTTGAGGACGTCGTCGACCTGGAGCCGGAAGTCGAAGTGCATCCGCCGGGCGTCGTGGATCTGCACCACGAACCGGGGCTCCTCACCCCGCGTCCGGTCCGCCTGCCCCGACGGCTCGCGGGTCCGCTCGAAGTCACGCTTGCCGCGGTACGCCCGCAGCCGGTCCTCCGCCGCCACTTCCGGCTCCTTCCCACGACGCCTGCGACCGCCGCCTGCGACCGCCGCACCCGCCCCGGGTACCCCGCCCCCGTCCGGTCAGCCCGCGATGCCGTTCAGCTCGGCCATCGCGTCGTCCGGCAGCACCAGGTCCGCCGCGGCGATGTTCTCCCGCAGGTGACCGGGGGAGGAGGTACCGGGGATCAGCGCGATGTTCGGCGAGCGGCGCAGCAGCCAGGCCAGCGCCACCTGCTGCGGCGACGCCTCCAGCCGGGCGGCCACCTTCGCCAGCGTGTCCGACTGGAGCGGGGTGAACCCGCCGAGCGGGAAGTACGGCACGAAGGCGATGTTCTCCGCCGCCGTGCGCTCCAGCAGCGCGTCGTCCTGCCGGTTCGCCAGGTTGTACAGGTTCTGCACGCTCACCACGGGCGCGATCGTCCGGGCCTCGTCCAGCTGCGCGGCGGACGCGGCGCTCAGCCCCAGGTGCCGGATCAGCCCGCGCTCGCGCAGCTCGGCCAGGGCGCCGAACTGGTCGGCGATCGGATCCTCGTTCGGGGTGTCCATGTCGCCGAGCCGCAGATTGACCACGTCCAGCGTGTCCACGCCGAGGTTGCGCAGGTTGTCGTACACCTGCGCCCTCAGGTCCTCGGGGTGCCGGGACATGATCCAGCTTCCGTCGGCACCCCGCCGGGCCCCGACCTTGGTGACGATGCGCAGATCGTCCGGGTAGGGGTGCAGGGCCTCCTTGATGATCTGGTTGACGACGACGGGCCCGTAGAAGTCGGCCGTGTCGATGTGGGTGATGCCCGCCTCCACCACCGCGCGGAGCACGGCCACCGCCCGGTCCCGGTCCCGCGGCGGACCGAAGACGTGCGGCCCGGCCAGCTGCATGGCGCCGTACCCGACGCGGGTCAGGGTCAGACCGTCGGCCGGGGTGACGGTGCCACCGAGCTGTGCAGTCATGTCGTACCTCTCAGGATGTTCCGGCCACCGGACGTTCCCGGTGGCCTCGCTCGCTTCGCCCTCCACCCTCCGCCCGATCCGCCCGGCACGGCAGTGCCCCCGCGATCCTGGGAGTGACAGGGACAGTCACCGCCGCCCGGCCGGCCGTACGGTGGGGGCGTGGACGGATCGAACGCGCTCGGTGAGTTTCTGCGCGCCCGCAGGGCGCTGGTGAGGCCTGAGGACGTGGGGCTGCCCGGTGGCGGCCTGCGCCGGGTGCCGGGGCTGCGCCGCGAGGAGGTCGCGATGCTGGCCGGCATCAGCTCCGACTACTACCTGCGGCTGGAGCAGGGCCGCGACCGCAACCCCTCCGTGCAGGTGCTGGAGGCCATCGCCCGGGTGCTGCGGCTGGACACGGACGCCACCGCCCACCTCGTCGGGCTCGCCCAGGAGCGGCCCGCGCCCGGCCTGCGCCCGGGGCGGCGGGCACAGCAGGTCCCGGCGAGCCTGCTCCAGCTCATCGACGGCTGGCCGCGCAACCCCGCCTACCTCCAGAACCGCTACACCGACTGCCTGGCCGCCAACGCCCTCGCCACCGCGCTCACCCCGAACTACGCGCCCGGCGTCAACCTGCTGCGGGCCGTGTTCCTCGACCCCGCCGAGCGCGCGCTGCGCCGGGACTGGACGGACCTCACCGCGGAAGGCGTGGCCGCCCTGCGATCCGAGGCCGGGACCGACCCGGACGACCCCCGGCTGCGCGACCTGGTCGGCGAGCTGTCCCTGCGCAGCGAACGCTTCCGCACCCTGTGGGCCCGCCACGAGGTCCGTCCCCGGCGCGGCCGGGTGAGCCACCTCAGCCATCCCCAGGTCGGCGACCTCGACCTGCACTCCAACAAGCTGTCCGTGGACGGCACCGACGGACTCACCCTGGTCGTCTTCCACGCCGAACCCGGCAGCCGCAGCGCCGAGCTGCTGGACATCCTCGGCAGCCTCACCGCCTCGGGGCGGGCGGGCGCACACGCCGGGGAACGGACACAAGAGCCGATCGAGGAGCCGTAGCCCAAGTAGTCGAGCGGGTACGGCGGACACCGTCCACGAGGAGACCTTCCCCCGACCGTCTCCCGCTGTTTCCGCCCCCAGCCTCACGGATAGGGTGAGCGGTGATCAACCGGGCGGGTGGGAAGAGGGCAGCGGACGGCATGGGCGGCGGCGCGGACAGCAACGGCGTGGGCGGCGGACGGCCCACCTCACGGGACGTCGCCCGGCTCGCCGGCGTCTCCCACACCGCCGTCTCCTTCGTCTTCAACGGCCGCGCCGAGGGCAACCTCTCACCCGCCACCCAGGAACGCATCCGGCAGGCCGCCGCCCGGCTCGGCTACCGGCCCGACCCCGTCGCCCGCGGCCTGCGCCGCCGCCGTACGGCCGTGATCGGCCTGGTCACCGACGAGATCGCCACCTCGCCGTTCGCCGGGCGGCTGCTGCGCGGGGCCATGGAGACCGCCTGGGACAGCGACCACCTCGTCCTCACCGTGGACTCCGGGAGCGACCCCGCGAAGGAGGACGCGGCCGTCGCCGAACTCCTCGACCGGCGCGTGGACGGCATCATCTACGCCGCGATGTCCCTGCGCCGGGTCCGGGTCCCCGAGGGCCTGCACCGCACCCACTCCGTGCTCGCCAACTGCCTGCCCGAGGACGACTCGCTGCCCGCCGTCATCCCCGCCGAACGGGCCGGCGGCCGGACCGCCGCACGCCTGCTGCTGGAGGCCGGGCACCGCCGGGTGGCCCTGGTCGGCGGGCAGGACGACATCGCCTCGGTGGAGCGGCTGCGCGGCTTCCGGGACGCGCTGCGCGCCGAGGGCGTCACCGTGCCGAAGGAGTGGGTGGTGCGCACCGGCGGCGAGATCACCGGCGGCTACGAGGGAGCCACCCGGCTGCTCGACGGCACCGCCCCGCAGCACCGGCCCACCGGGATCTTCTGCTACAACGACCGGGTCGCGGCAGGCGTGCTGCACGCCGCGACCCGGCTCGGCATCGCCGTACCCGGCGAGCTGTCGGTGGTCGGCTACGACGACCAGGAGCACATGGCCGCCTTCCTCACCCCGGCCCTCACCACCGTCGCGCTGCCGCACCGGGCGATGGGCGAGGCCGCGGCCCGGCTGCTGCTCGACGCCATCGACACCGGCCGCACCCCGCCCGCCACCGTGCGGCGGCTGGCCTGTCCCGTGGTCAGCCGCGCCTCGGTGGGACCTGCTCCCACGCGCTGACCTCGGCGTCCCCCTCGACCAGCAGCTCGGCGACATCAACCGGCCGGCGATAGACCCGCTCGGTCAGCGTCGCCCGGTCCGCCACGAAGACTTCCAGCAGCGAGCCGTCGGCCAGCAGACGCACGGAGAGGCCCGGCCCCGACGGCACGCCCACCGTCACCGGAGCCGATCCCCCGACGCCCTCGCGGGGCCACCCGGAGCGGTCCAGGACGACGGTGCCGGCGTCCGGGTCCAGCCGGAGCGTCAGCGCCCGGTCCGCCGACCGCAGCAGTGTGACGGTGGTGGCGCCGTACGCCGTCACCGTCAGGTCGTACGCTGCCGGCAGCGGCACCGCCCGGCCTGGCCCGGTCGCGAAGGGCCGGTCGGCGCGCAGGAGTTCCAGCTCCGGGGCCGGTACGACCCGCAGCGTGCCGTCGGGACCGGCGTCGACGACCCGCGGCGCGGTGAGCGTGCCCGCCCAGCCCGCCGCCAGCACCGCCGCCTCGTCCCGCGCCTCCCACGACCAGCCCCACATCAGGGCGCGGCCCGGCTCCTGGAGGACGGCGGGGGCGTAGAAGTCCCGGCCGTGGTCGAGCCGGCCGCCCGTGCGGGGCACGTAAGCCAACCCGCCTTGGCCCGTCACCGCCAGACGCCCCGTCAGATACCCGGTGGTCCGGGGGTTCCCGTCCCACAGGGACACCACCAGGACGTGATCCCCGCCGGACGTCTCGAAGAGCTGCGGGCACTCCCAGCCGACCGCCTTCTCGCCGAACGCGCCCGCCGCGACGGTGTCGTGGCCGTCCAGCAGGACACCCGCGAACCGCCAGTCGGTCAGCTCCTCGCAGTCGTACAGCAGCACCGACGGGGTGCCGTCGGCGTGGCCCGCTCCGACCAGGGCCCAGCGGCGGCCGGCGTGCCGGAAGACGAACGGGTCGCGGAACATCACCACGTCGAGTCCGGGGGGCGGACCCGGGACCACCGGGACGGGCAGCGGCCGCCAGGCCAGGAGCCGGTCGTCGGCCGGGTCGTTCGCGCGGGCCAGGCAGATGGTGCCGAGCCCGGTGTGGGCGTGGTCGACACCGGTGTACACCGCGGTGGGCACACCGCCGTCGTCCACCACGCACCCCGACCAGCAGCCGGCCTCGTCGGGACCGCCGGGGGTCGGGGTGAGGGCGATCGGATGGTGCTCCCAGCGGACCAGGTCGGGACTGGAGACATGGCCCCAGTGCACGTCGGCGTGGACCGGGGCGGCCGGATTGTGCTGGTAGAAGAGGTGGTGGCGGCCACGCCAGCGGAAGGGGCCGTTGGGGTCGTTGATCCAGTGGGCGGGCGGGCGGACCCGGAAGCGGGGGGCGTCCGGGTCCGGGGCGGGAGCGGCGGGGCTCAACGGTTGACTCCTGCGGAGGTG
Organism: Streptomyces sp. Ru62; assembly: GCF_002920615.1. GTDB lineage: Bacteria > Actinomycetota > Actinomycetes > Streptomycetales > Streptomycetaceae > Streptomyces. The sequence goes on along the minus strand of NZ_PQSU01000033.1, from coordinate 67,702 downwards.
ATGCCCTCGCGGAGAGGGCGCTGGCCGACGACGAACACGGCGACGGCGGGGATCATGGAGAGGACGACACCCGCGAGGACCACCGAGATGGAACCGGTGCCGAGGTTGCCCTGGAGGGACACCAGCCCCAGCGGAAGGGTGTAGTTCTGGCCGGAGGTCTCCAGGATCAGCGGGCGGAAGAACTCGTTCCAGTGGTAGTTGAAGGCGAGCACGCCGACGATGGCGAGGCCCGGCCGGGCCAGCGGGGCGTACACGGACCGGAAGATCCGCCAGGGCCCGGCGCCGTCCAGCATCGCCGCCTCGCCCAGGTCCTTCGGCATGCCGAGGAAGTACTGGCGCATCAGGAAGGTGCCGAACGCCGTCGGGAACGCCGGAACGATCAGACCGAGCAGGGTGTCGGTCAGGCCCATCGACTTGAGGACCAGGAACACCGGGACGATCGTGACCTGCAAGGGGACCATCATGGTCGCCAGGACCAGGCCGAACAACAGCTTCTTGAAACGAAAGTCCAGCCGGGCGAACGCGTAACCGGCGAGCCCCGCGGTGATCATCTGGCCGGCCGCGATCAACGCGGTCACGAGGGTCGAGTTCAGCGCGAGCAGCCACACGTCGATCTGCTCGAACACGCCGTGGTAGGCGGCCGTGCTGGGATGCGCCGGAATGATCTGCGGCGGCAGGTCGAACGACTCCGCCGGAGTGCGCAGCGAGGTGGACACGGTCCACACGACCGGTCCGAGGGTCAGCAGGGCGCACACCGTCAGCCCGGCGATCCGCGCCCACGGCCCGAGCGCGTACCGGGCACGGCTGAGGGTCAGGGTTGCTTGGCTCATGGGACTCACCCGGCTCACTGGTAGTGGACGAAACGCCGGCTGAGCCGGAACTGGAGGGCGGTGACCGCCATGATCAGCACGAACAGCAGCACGCCCACCGCGGACGCCTCACCGAACCGCAGCTGCTCGAAGGCCTTCTCGTAGATGACCATCACGACCGTGCGGGTGGAGTCGCCGGGCCCGCCATCGGTGAGGACGTACGGCTGCTCGAAGACCTGGAGCGCGTTGATGATGCCGACCACCGAGGCCACGAGCAGGGTGGGGGAGAGCAGCGGCAGCGTGATGGCGAGGTGCTTGCGCGGGCCGGTCGCGCCGTCGAGCGCGGCGGCCTCGTGGATCTCCTTGGGGATGTTGTTCAGTCCGCCGACGAACAGCAGGAAGGAGAACCCGAACTGCTGCCACACGTACACGATGACCACCGTGGCCATCGCGCCGTGCTCGGAGGTCAGCCACGGCACGGGCGCGATCCCGAACAGGCCGATCAGCCAGTTGACCACTCCGAAGTCCTGGTTGAACAGGTACTTCATCACGACCGAGATGGACGCGGCGGACAGCACGAGCGGGAAGAAGAACGCCGAGCGGAACACCGAGCGCAGCCACGTCGGCATGCGGCCGTTCAGCGTCAGCGCGAGCGCAAGCGCGATCAGGAGCTGCGCGGCGACCGCGAAGACCATGAAGACGAGGGTGTTGCGGAAGGACACCAGAACGGTCGCATCGCCGAACACCTCCCGGTAGTTGGCCGTACCGGCGAAACGGGGCGCATCGATCACGTTCCAGTGGAAGAGGCTCAGCACGACCGAACCGACGATCGGCACGACCGTGAAGATCACGATCCCGACCACGGTCGGCGCCAGGAACACCGCCGCCAGCAGCCGCGTCCCCCGCTCACGCGCTCCCGGGCGCACGGCCCGCACGGCAGGGCTCGCGGCCCGCGGCCGCACGGAGGAGATCCGGGTGTCCGTCATACGTCACGCTCCATGGCCTTCTCCAGGTCGCCCTGCATCCGGCGCAGCGCCGGCCCGACCGAACCCGGGCTCGACAGCGCCGTCCCGGTGTGCTTCAGCAGCACCTGGGTCACCTCGGCGACCTGCGGCGGGGCCGGTATGGGCCCGGTGTCGGGGAACCGGTCGAGGGTGTCGTAGAAGACCCGCCAGTGCGCCGGGCCGGTCTCCCGGTAGCGTTCCGCGGTCAGCATCGAACGGCGGGCCGGGGTCGTCTGGTTGGTGGTGAACAGCTTGCTCAGGGTGTCGAGGCGGGCCGAGTACTTGATGAACTCCCAGGCCGCGTCCTGTTTCTTCGAGGTGCGCAGCAGCGCGTAGCCGGCCGCGCCGAACTGGTGGCGCTGGGTGTGCCGGCGCGGGAAGTACTGCACGTCGAAGCCGTCGGCACGCATCCCGGCCAGATGCAGACCGCCCGCCCAGAAGCCGCCCGCCGGTGTGACCCCGACCCGGCCGGTGGAGAACACGCCGATGAGGTTCTGGCCGTTGCCGCCCTCGGGCCGGGTGCACAGTCCGTCGTGGACCAGGGAGGCCAGATAGTCGTACGCCTCCACCACCCGGTCGTCCGTCGCCTGCGGGGTCGTCCAGCGGAAGCCGCCCCCGCGGCCCCGCCGCCGGTCGGCCGGGTAGAAGGCGTCCCACAGCCAGGAGCCGCCCGGCGCCTTGGACTCGGCGAGCAGGTTGGTGCCGTTCGCGAACAGCCAGGGGACCACCCCGCCCCACAGCCGGTTGGTCCAGAAGTACGGAGTGAAGTGGGAGTCGCTCGCCTTCTTCATCCGGCGCAGCAGCGCGGTGAAGTCGTCCCGCGTCCAGTCGCCGGCCGGGAACTCCGCGCCGGCGCGCCGCAGCACCTGGGTGTTGAGGTACATGTCGGCGGCGTTGAACTCGATCGGGAGCTGGTACAGGCTGCCCTCGTACATCATCGACTCCACCAGCGAGGGGTGGACGTCGGCGAAGTACTCCCGCAGTTCGGCCGCGTCCCGCCGCACCCAGCGGTCCAGTGGCACGCCCAGGTGGCGGGCGAACAACTGCACGCCCTCGGTGGCCACGTAGACCAGGTCGGGGGCGGTGCCCGCCGCGATCTGCGTGAGGATCTTGGCGAAGAAGTCCGACCAGTCCACGGCCTGCACCGCGTTGATCCGGACCTTGATGTCGGGGTGCAGCCGGCGGAAGCCGTCGACGAGGGCGCGGACCCCGGCCGGGGCGAACGCGGAGCCCAGGGTGGCGACGACCAGGGAGCCGTCGTCGCGGCCCGGGATGTCGGCTCCGGTGAGCCGGTCCCAGCTCGCGGCGGTGCCGGCGAGCGCGGCGGCTCCCGCGCCGTAGGCGCCGTACCGCAGCAGAGCGCGGCGTGAGTAGAGCGAGTCGGTCATCCAAGCGTGCCTAACTCGTGTTAGTCGAGTGGTGATGCCCACGATGATGAAAAGCGCGTCACATCGGTGTCAAGGCTCGGGAACACTTGACCTTTAACGAGTTAGGTCTACAGTCCCCTTCAGCCGATGACCCGTCAGGAAGGGGACACCGAACGATGCGTGGTCTGAGCAGAAGGGCCCTGTTCGCCTCCACGGCCGCGGGAGCCGGAGCGGCGCTGTTGCCCGCGGCGCCCGCCGGGGCGAAGCCGCGGTCCGGGCCGGCGGCCGGATGCGCGCGGTACCGCGCCGACTACCACTTCACCGTGCCCGACCAGTGGAAGAACGACCCGCAGCGCCCGGTCTGGATCGACGGCGAGTACCACTGCTACTACCTCTACAACGCCGACTACCTGGACGGCCGCGAGGGCACCGCGTGGCGGCTGGCCACCAGCACCGACCTCGTCTCCTTCACCGACCGGGGCATCGCCGTCCCCAAGGACACGACCGTCAACGGCGACGTGTGGTCGGGCTCGGCGGTGGTCGACACCGCCGGCACGGCAGGCTTCGGCGCGGGCGCGGTCGTCGCCGTCGTCACCATGTCACCCGGCGGCGGCACCGACCACCAGGAGCAGTTCCTGTACTACTCGACGGACGGCGGCCGTACGTTCACGAACCACGGCACGGAGCCCGTTCTCGCCAACCCGGGCGTCCCCGACTTCCGCGACCCCAAGGTGATACGCGACGACGACCACGACCGCTGGGTGATGGCCCTCGCCGAACGGAACAAGGTCGGCTTCTACCACTCGGCGGACCTCAGGTCCTGGACGTACGCGGGCGGTTTCGTCAAGGACGGCCTCGGTGTCCTCGAATGCCCCGACCTGTTCCGCATCACCGCCGACGACGGCGCCGTGAAGTGGGTGCTGGGCGTGAGCGCGGACGGGACCGGCTCCGGGCAGCCGAACACCTACGCCTACTGGACGGGTTCGTTCGACGGCGCGGGCTTCACCGCCGACTTCGCCGACCCGCAGTGGCTCGACCACGGCTGGGACTGGTACGCGGCCGTCACCTTCGAGAAGCGGAAGCCGGACGGCACGGTGGACCCGGCCACCCGTCACGCCCTCGGCTGGCTGAACAACTGGGCCTACGCGCACACCACCCCCACCATCGACGGCGACGGCTTCAACGGCACCGACTCGATCGTCCGCGAGATCACCCTGAAGAGGTCCGCCTACGGCGGCTACCACCTCGCCTCCCGCCCGGTCCCCGCGCTCGACGCGTACGTCTCCCGGACCGTGCGCCTCGGCGACCTGACGGTCGACGGCACCCGCACCCTCGACCACACCGGCATCTCCTACGAGCTGACCACCGAGATCACCTGGTCCGAACTCACCGGCGCGGGCGTCCAGGTGCGCCGCTCCCCGGACGGTGTACGGCACATCGACACAGGCGTGTACGGCGACTACGCCTTCCTCAACCGGCGCGGCACCGTCAACCCGGACACCGGCGGCACCCGGCAGGAGAGCCGCACCCCGTTCGACCGGTCCGCGGGCCGGGTGCGGCTGCGGATCCTCGTGGACCGCACGTCCGTCGAGATGTTCGTGGACGACGGCCGGTACGTGCACTCCGCCGAGGTGTTCCCCTATCTGGTCGACGACCGCCTGGCGCTGTTCAGCGTCGGCGGCACGGCCGTGTTCCGGAACACGGTGATACGGGAGTTCGCCGTGCCGGGGCAGAGGGTGTCACGATCTCCCCGGTAGCGGACACGGACGAGCACCGGAGGGCGCATGACGACGGACAGGGCGACCGCGGACGGAACGGGGCACGTGCCGGGCGTGGAGGTGCGGCCGGTCGCCGGGCACATCGGCGCCGAGATCACCGGCGTCGACCTCGCCGAGCCGCTGGACGATGCGGTGACCGGGCTCATCAGGGACGCGGTGCTGCGCTGGAAGGTGGTGTTCTTCCGCGGGCAGCGGCTCGACCACGCCGGGCACATCGCCTTCGCGCGCCGCTTCGGCGAGCCGGTGGTGCTCCCGCGCCGCGGGCCGCACTCACCGCCCGGCTTCCCCGAGATCGAGACCACCGCCGACCGGCTGGAACTGGGCGGGCGGTACGGCATGGACCACGACGAGTGGCTGAGCCGGCGCCGGCACACCCTGCTGCGCGGCTGGCACTGCGACCACGGGGCCCGCGTCGACCCGCCGGCCGCGACCGTCCTGCGCGCCGAGACCGTCCCGCCCTACGGCGGCGACACCACCTGGGCCAACCTGGCCGCCGCCTACGCCGGACTGTCCGCCCCGGTCCGCGCCTTCGTCGACGGCCTGCGCGCCGAGCACCGGCTCGGCGTCGGTTACCAGCCCCGGCCCGGCGACGACGCCTACGTCCGCCACCTGCTGGACCACCAGGTCGCCTCCGTGCACCCGCTGGTCCGGGTGCACCCGGAGACCGGGGAGCGGGTGCTGTTCGTGAACGGCTACTACGTCGAGCAGATCGTGGACGTCTCCCGGCCGGAGAGCGCGGCGCTGCTGGAGATGCTGCTGGAGCAGGCCGTGCGCCCCGAGTACACGGTCCGCTTCCGCTGGGAGCCCGGCAGCGTCGCCTTCTGGGACAACCGGGCCACCATGCACCTGGCCCCGAGCGACCACGCGCACGTGGGCTCCCCGCGGGTCATGCACCGGGTGATGCTCCACGGCGAGGTGCCGGTCGGGGTGGACGGGCGGCCCTCCGAACCGGTCACCGGCACGGAAGCGGGACGCTGGTGACTCAGCCGGCCGGCCGCCACCCCAGCGCCGGACCCAGCCGCGTCGCCATGTCGGTGAGGATCTGCACGTAGTCCTCGTGCTCGAACGTGAACGGCAGCGCGAACGCCACCTCGTCGACCTCGCGGAACGCGGCGTGCGCGTGCAGCCGTTCCGCCAGCTCCGCGGAGGTGCCGACCAGGTCCGGCGCGAACAGCAGCCGCGCCGGGCCCTGCGGGGAGGCCGTGCGGGGCAGGCGCCCGGCCGCGTACGCCTCGTACCTGGCGCGCTGCTGCGGTGTCGCCGAGTCGGTGGGGATCACCACCAGCCCCTGGGAGACACGGGCCGCCTCCCCGTCCGGGTGGTGGGCGCGGAACGCGCGGATGTGGGAGAGCTGGATCTCCGCGAAGTCCAGGGGTGCCTCGGGGTTCTCCGCCTTGACGACGCTGCTCGTCAGGAAGTTCATGCCGTGCTCGCCGGCCCAGCGCGCCGAGCCGAGGCTGCCGCCGCCGTACCACAGCCGCCGGCCGAGCCCGGGGGAGTGCGGCTGGACGACGTCACTGAAGACCTCGATGCCCTCCACCCCGCTGAAGTCGGTGGCGGGCTTGCCGCGCACCAGGTCCAGCAGCCGCCGCACGCGCTCGTAGGAGAAGTCCTCCGCGTCGGCGGTGTCCGGGTAGAGGGCGTCCTTGACCTGGTCGTAGTGCAGGGGCGGGCCCACGCTGACGCCCGGGTTCAGCCGGCCGCCGGACAGCACGTCGACCGTCGCGAGGTCCTCGGCGAGCCGCAGCGGGTTCTCCCAGCCGAGCGGTGTCACCGCGGTGCCCAGCGCGATCCGGCGGGTGCGCTGCGAGGCGGCGGCCAGCACGGCGACCGGGGACGAGATGCCGTACTGGAGATGCCGGTGGCGGACCCAGGCGCTGTCGAAGCCGAGCCGCTCGCCCAGCTCGATGATCTCCAGGGTGGACTCGTGGCCCCGGCCCGGGTCCGCCGGGTCGAACAGGCCGATGGTGAGGAAGCCCAGCTTGCGCAACGGGCGAAGGGTGGACGGCACGGGCTCCTCCAGCGGTCGTACGACGGCCTCCGCATCGATTCTCGCAGGCGAGTGTGACAACCGTGTGATCAGTTCGGCCGGTCCCTCCGGTCACGCCGGCCGGGACAGCGGGATGACGACCTCGTCCTCGACCGGCGGGTCGAGTTCCTGCGCGCGGTTGCCGGTCGCGGCGAAGCAGCGCAGCCGGACCGCGTCCGGACCGACGTCCAGCCGCAGGAAGCACTTGAAGAAGGGCGGGCTGTAGGTGGCGGAGGACGGTGAGAACAGCTGGGTGTAGATCTTCCGGACGGGCAGCCGGAACCGGGCGGGCCGGCCGGGGCGGCGGCCGGCTCCGAGGAGGCTCGCGACCAGGCGGGCACGGCGGGTGACCCGGACGTCCGGGCCGGGGGCACGGGCCGGCTCGATGCCGAGCCGTTCGGCGATCACGGCCGTCGCCTCCGCCTCGGTGAGGGTGAAGAAACGCCGCAGCCGGAGCCTGCGGCCGTACAGGCGGCTGTAGAAGGCGAGCGAGTCGCCGCGCAGCGGGTAGCAGCGGAACGCGTCCTCGGTGACACCACCGACCGAGACGCGCGGGATGGTGTGCGTGGCGTGCATGAACGCCCCGCCGCCGCCCGCGACGACGTACTGGATGGTGCGGCCGTCCACGTCGACCGGATACCGCTGGTAGTTGTGGATGTCGCCGCCGATCGCGGCCACGTAGTGGTGCTCGGGGGCCCGGACGATCTCGTCCACCGTGCCGCCGCCCTCGATGGGGCAGGGGTGGTGCTCCCCGTCGACGTACAACGGTGATCCGGTGACCAGGATCTTCGGCCGGGGCCCTGTGGAGATCTCCCTCAGCCAGGCGCCCTGTTCGGCGTCGACCGTGCCCAGCAGACCGGTGTCGATGCCGACGATCCGCACCGGTCCCGCGTCGATCGCCCAGTACGGGCCCGGCTGTACGGCCTGTTGGCCCGGTGCCGCGCGCAACGTCCGTGCCTCGGCGAGCCGTTGCTCGTCGGCGGGGCGCGCCCGGTGCCACAGCAGCGAACGCAACCAGGCGCGGGTGAGCGGGCGGGGCCGGGGCTCCGGGCCGGGCGGCGGGGTGTCGGCGCAGAAGACGCGCATGAAGGCGCCGAGGTCCTCGTACCAGTCGTGGTTCCCGGGGATCGCGTAGATCGGCGCGGGATAGTCCTGGTACGGCCGGAAGAACTTGTCGCCGTAGTCGTCGGCGCTGCCGACGGGATAGATGACATCGCTGGCGATCACCGCGAAGTCGGTGCCCTGACTTGTCCTCAGGAAGCCGGGTATGACGGAGTACTGGGAGTCGTCCCCCTCACCCGTGTCCCCGATGACCATGAAGGAGAACCGCTCCGGCACGTCCCGCCGGATCACCTTGTCCGCGGGCGCTCCCGCGGCCGCCCGCGAGGCCACCCAGCGGCTGCGGGTACGGCCGGTCGGATCGCCGAACCAGGACGCCAGCACGCCGTTGCGGGCGGCCCACAGGACGCGCGGATCCAGCCACGACAGCTTCTCGACGTGGTCCGGCATCAGCCGCCTGTAGGTGCCGGGTTCGGCCGCGCCCCAGCCGGCGCCCTGTGCGGTATCGCGTGAGGAGTCAGACACGCGGTGCACGGTAACAACGCCCCGGTCAGCGGCGGAATGCCGGGGTCCCGCCCAACCCGCCCAGGCGCCGGGCCGGTTCGGGGCACGCTACGCTCTGCGCGACGGCGTGCACCCTCCTCCCGAACGGAATCGGAACGCATGGAACTCTCCTTCGCCGGCCGGGTCGTCGAGTGGCGAGGGCCGTCGCCGTACTACTTCGTCACCGTGCCCGACCAGGAGTCCGCGGACATCGCCGAGGTGGCCGCCCAGGCCACCTACGGCTGGGGCGCGATCCCCGTCACCGCCAGGATCGGCCGAACGCACTTCGCCACCTCGCTCTTCCCGAAGGACGGCACCTATCTGCTCCCGCTGAAGAAGGCGGTGCGTACGCCGGAAGGGCTCGCGGTGGGCGACGAGGCGACCGTGGAGCTGACCGTGCGCCTGTGAACAGCGTCGATGCCGGACGTCAGGACTTCCGGGCGATCCCTCCGTGCTCCGCGACGACCACCGGGGCGGGTGAGCCGGGCTCCGGGCGCCACCGGGTGACCGGTACGACGCCGGGGTCGACGAGGTGCAGGCCGTCGAAGTACGAGGTGATCTCCTCGACGGTGCGCAGGTGGTACGGGACGGCGCCGCTGTTGTTGTAGACCTCCTGGGCCCGCTCGAAGACCGGATCGATGCCCGACGACCCGTCGTTGACGCAGAGGTGGCTGCCCGGAGGCAGGGCGGCCATCAGCCGGGCGACGATGGAGCGGGCCTGGCCGTGGTCGGCGACATGGCCCAGGACGTTGCTGAGGATGAGCCCGGTCGGCCGGGCCGGGTCCAGCGTCTCGGCGGCGGCCGCGAGGATGCGGTCCGGGTCCGTGACATCGGCGTCGACGTAGGCGGTCGCGCCCTCGGGGGAGGAGTCGAGCAGCGCCCGGGCGTGGGCCAGGACCATCGGGTCGTTGTCGACGTACACGATCCGTGATCCGGGTGCGAGCCGCTGGGCGACCTCATGGGTGTTCTCGGCGGTCGGCAGGCCGGCGCCGACGTCCAGGAACTGCCGGATGCCCGCCTCGCGGACCAGGTGGGTGACGGCGCGGCGCAGGAAGGCGCGGCTGCTACGGGCGATGGTGACGATGCCGGGGAAGACGGCGGTGTACGCGTCGCCGGCCTGTTGGTCGACGGGGTGGTTGTCCGTGCCGCCGAGCCAGTGGTTCCAGATGCGGGCGGAGTGCGGCACCGACGTGTCGATCTGCTGGTGCGCCGCTGACACGGGCGTCGTGGCCGGATCGGTCATGAGTCGTGCCCCTCGTTTCAGCCAAGGCATGGATTCCGCCACCGCCCAACCTATGCCTCAAGGCCCCCCTGTCACCTCCCTGTTCGTGCTTCCGGGCCGATAGGGAAAACCCTCGATTGACCCGCCGTGAGGTGACATGGCTCGGTCAATGCTGTCATTCTCCTCAGCACGCTGATCCACCCCACCCGTTCTCGGATCACGGTCCCGCACAGCTCAGCTCACCCCGGGCAGCAGACCCCTCTGCCCGTCTGTCACCGGCCGCCGACCGGCGGCCGCAGCAGGAGGAGTACGAGTGAGACCCCACAGACCCCTTCCCCACAAGCGGGCCACGGTCGGAGCCGCCCTGGTCTCCACCGCGGCCTTCCTCGCCGTCGGTCTCCAGGCGGTTCCGGCGACCGCCGCACCGGCCGCTGCCCACCCCAGCCCCCTGCGCGCCGGCGGCCTGGAGGCCAAGCTCAGCCCGGCCCAGCACCAGGCGCTGATCAAGAGCGCCCGGCAGCAGACCGCCACGACCGCCCGCACCCTCGGCCTCGGCGCCCAGGAGAAGCTGGTCGTCAGGGACGTCGTCAAGGACAACGACGGCACCCTGCACACGCGGTACGAGCGCACCTACGCCGGACTGCCCGTCCTCGGCGGCGACCTCGTCGTGCACACCCCGCCCGCCTCGCTGGCCAAGGGGACCGTGAGCACCACCTTCAACAACAAGCGCACGATCAAGGTGCCTTCCACCACCGCGACCGTCAGCAAGGCCGCCGCCGCGACCAGGGCCCTGAAGGCCGCGAAGTCCCTGAAGGCCGAGAAGCCCTCCACCGACAGCGCCCGCAAGGTGATCTGGGCCGGCGACGGCACCCCGAAGCTCGCCTGGGAGACGGTGGTCGGCGGCCTCCAGGACGACGGCACGCCCAGCCAGTTGCACGTCATCACCGACGCCACCACCGGCAAGGAGCTGTACCGGTACCAGGCGATCAAGACCGGCACCGGCAACACCCAGTACAGCGGCACCGTCACCCTCAACACCACGCTGTCGGGCTCGACGTACCAGCTGTACGACACCACGCGCGGCGGCCACAAGACGTACAACCTCAACAAGGGCACCTCCGGCACCGGCACCCTGATGACCGACGCCGACGACGTCTGGGGCGACGGGACCGGCTCCAACACCCAGACCGCGGGCGCCGACGCCGCCTACGGCGCACAGGAGACCTGGGACTTCTACAAGAACACCTTCGGGCGCAGCGGCATCCGCAACGACGGCGTCGCCGCCTACAGCCGCGTCCACTACAGCAGCGGCTACGTCAACGCCTTCTGGGACGACAGCTGCTTCTGCATGACCTACGGCGACGGCTCGGGCAACACCCACGCCCTGACCTCGCTGGACGTGGCCGGCCACGAGATGAGCCACGGCGTCACCTCCAACACCGCGGGCCTGAACTACTCGGGCGAGTCCGGCGGCCTGAACGAGGCCACCTCCGACATCTTCGGCACCGGCGTGGAGTTCTACGCGAACAACTCCAAGGACGTCGGTGACTACCTCATCGGCGAGAAGATCGACATCAACGGCGACGGCTCGCCGCTGCGGTACATGGACAAGCCGAGCAAGGACGGCGGTTCGGCGGACAGCTGGTACTCCGGCGTCGGCAACCTGGACGTGCACTACTCCTCCGGCCCGGCGAACCACATGTTCTACCTGCTGTCCGAGGGCAGCGGCACCAAGGTCATCAACGGTGTGACCTACAACAGCCCGACCTCCGACGGCGTCGCCGTCACCGGCATCGGCCGCGACGCCGCGCTGAAGATCTGGTACAAGGCGCTGACGACGTACATGACGTCCAGCACCAACTACGCCGGCGCCCGCACCGCCGCCCTCAACGCGGCGGCCGCGCTGTACGGCACCAACTCCACGCAGTACGCCGGGGTGGGCAACGCGTTCGCCGGCATCAACGTCGGCGGCCACATCAACCCGCCGAGCAGCGGGGTGACGGTCACCAACCCGGGCAGCCAGTCCGCCACCGTCGGCACCGCCGTGAACCTGCAGATCCAGGCGAGCAGCACCAACAGCGGCGCGCTGACCTACAGCGCCTCCGGTCTGCCGGCCGGCCTGTCGATCAACAGCTCGACCGGTCTGATCTCGGGTACGCCCACCACGGCGGGCACCTCCAGCACCACCGTCACGGTGAAGGACTCCACCGGCGCGACCGGCACCGCCACCTTCGGCTGGACGGTCAGCGCGACCGGCGGCGGCTGCACCTCCACCCAGCTGCTGAGCAACCCCGGCTTCGAGTCGGGCAGCACCGGCTGGACGGCGACCAGCGGCGTCATCACCACGGACAGCGGTGAGGCGGCCCACAGCGGCTCCTACAAGGCCTGGCTGGACGGGTACGGCTCCTCGCACACCGACAGCGTCTCCCAGTCGGTGACGATCCCCGCGGGCTGCAAGGCGACGCTGACCTTCTACCTGCACGTCGACACCGCCGAGACCACCACCAGCACCCAGTACGACAAGCTGACGGTGACCGCCGGTTCGAAGACCCTCGCGACCTACTCGAACCTCAACGCGGCCTCCGGCTACAGCCAGAAGACCTTCGACCTGTCCTCGCTGGCGGGTTCCACGGTCACACTGAAGTTCAACGGCGTGGAGGACTCCTCCCTCCAGACCAGCTTCGTCGTGGACGACACGTCCCTGACGACCGGCTGATCCGGCACTGACGACAGCGGTCCCGCACCCGGCCGTCCGGGTGCGGGACCGCTCGCATGTCAGCTCAGCGGATCCAGCGTCAGGTACGCCTGCTGCGGGCTGCCGTCGTGCACCAGTGACTCCTGGTTGCCGACGTCGTCGAAGGCGAACGCGTACGCCTTGCCGTCGGCGGTCTGCGCGTGGATCGCGCGCGCGTAGTGGTTGGTCACCGCGTCCCGGTAGAAGTTCGCCGTCGTGGTGTCCGGCTGGCTGGGGTTCACCAGCAGGGTCGACCGGTTGAAACCGGCGCACAGCGTACGGGAGATGGGCCCGCGGACCTGGTCGTTGGGTGCGTCCAGCAGCTTGTGGCAACCGAAGATGCTGGCCGCGTCCGGCTTCTGGAAGCTGGTGACGACCGCGCCGGAGGCGTTGGTGAAGTTCATGACGTTCCCCGAGACACGGCCGTAGTACTTGGTGTTCGGCTGGTCCGCGAACGGCGTGACGGTCAGCGTCGACGTCGTGTACTTCTGCCAGACCCGGTTCACGTAGTCGTCCATCACGCTCGCCGGCAGCGCGCCGGTCTCCACGCCGTACAGCGGGGACAGCGCGCGCAGCACGGTGCCGTCGGAGCGGGTCTGGATCAGGCCCGCCCAGCCCCCGGGCTGGGCGCGGAGCGCGTTGAAGAAGCCGTTCCAGCCGCCGGACTTCAGGTGACCGGTGCTGCTGACGCTGCCGTCGGCCCGCTGCACCCCGACCGCGTACGGAGCCGAGAACATGTCCACCTGGGTGCTGTTGAGCCACAGCCCGGAGTCGTTGAGCGTGTACTCCGACCAGTTGAAGAGGATGTTCCGGTTGGGGTCGGACGGGTTCTGGACGGCCGGCTGCACCAACCCGCCCGTGGTGAGCCGGAAGTCGAGCTTCTGGCCGTACGAGAAGTAGACGCGGCCGGAGAACTTGGGGATGCGGATGGTCATGGACTGCCCGGCGGCCGGGCCGGGTATCGCCGCGTCCGGTGCGGGAGTCGGCGGATTGCCGCCCGCCGGCCAGGCGTGGAAGGCGCCGCTCGCGTCGGCCCAGCCCTGCCGTCCCGAGGAGAGCTGGGTGCCGAGGTCGTAGATGTACACCGGCTCGGAACGGCCCGAGTTGTTGGTGATCTTCAGGGGGATGGTGTCGGGGACGGCGGCGTCGGCGCGCTCGGGTGCGCCGAGGGCGAGCAGTCCGCCGAGCAGCGCCGCGGCGGCGGCCAGGGGGAGCGCGCGACGGGGAAGCGCGCGGCGGGTGAGCCTGTGAGGCACTCTCCACCTCCGTGTGGGGTCGGGGTCGTACGGACTTGGTCCGTACCGGCTTGAGAGCGCTCTCAGACTCATGCTGAGACGAGTGCATGTCAATGACATGGACAGGATCGGTCCGGCGCCCGCCGTCGGGCGGGCGCCGGACCGGCGTCAGGACGTGCGCTTCAGCAGTGTCGTGACGTGGGCGCGAACACCGTCAGGACATGCGCGTGCACAGCGTCAGAACGTGCGCTTGAGCAGGCCGAGCAGTGCCGCCCAGTGCCGCTCGTCGGCCTCCTGGTCGTAGGCCGGGGTGTCCGCCTGGGTGTAGCCGTGGTGGGCACCGGCGTACACCTCGCAGGTGTGCCGCACTCCGGCGGCGGTCAACGCCTCCTCGAAGCGCGCCACCTGCTCCGGGGGCAGCGACGGGTCCTCGTCGGCGTGCCCGAAGTAGAGCTCCGCGGTGATGTCCGGGGCCTGGAGGTGCGGGCTGTCCGGGTCGTCGGTGGCGAGGCGCCCGCCGTGGAAGCCGGCCCCCGCCGCGACCCGGTCCGGGTGGGCGCCCGCGGTCCACAGCACGAGCCGGGCGCCCATGCAGTAGCCGGTCAGCGCGACCGGGCCGTCGGCCGCGACGGGGCTGTCGGCCAGCCACCGCAGATAGGCGTCCGCGTCCTGCCTGACCTGGTCCGCTGTCAGCCCGGCCACGATCGGACCGAGCCGCTCCCAGAGGGTCGGGTCGGCGCCCGGGTCGATGAACTCGGGCAGCTCCAGGACCGGCGTCCGGCCCAGGCGGTAGAACACGTTCGGCACCAGCACCGTGTAACCGGCGCCGGCGAGCCGGTCGGCCATCGACCGCAGATGCGGCCGCAGACCGTAGGCGTCCTGGTAGAAGAGCACGGCCGGACGGGGGCGGCCGTCGGCCGGATGGACGAGGTAGGCGTCGGCGACGCCGTCCTCGGTGGGGATGTCGACGGCGGTCGCCTGGACATCGGTCATGGTGAGAAGGCCCTCCCTCGGAGATGGCGCGGGCGGCGGATGCCCGCCCGGCGCCGCGGCTACGGCCATGCTGCCACGCAAGATCCAGTCCGGCGCACGGGGTGCCCCGGCGCTCACGCGGGGGACGTCCACGCGGCTCGGGCGCCGTCGGGGCCGGCGCCGGCGGGGCTCGATGCGATGTCCCGCGGCGTTCGCTCGGGCGGTTGCCGCTCGTGTGGCTTCCCGCGGGGCCGGTGGAGCCTGCGTGCGGCCGGTGGTGCCGAGGCGGCTCGGGTGGTGCCTGTGACGCCGAGTGCGGGGCCGGTCCTCGCGCAGCTCCCTGCGGCGTCCCGGCGCTCGTGGACGGCGGCCGGTGCTCACCCGGTCGGCCCGACGTCCCGGGCGCTCACCCACAGCGGCATCAGGTGGTGCCCGGCCTCACTCGAAGCGGCTGGTGTCACCGGCGCCCCGCCGGACGATCTCCGCCTCGCCGCCGGAGAAGTCGACCACCGTCGTCGGCTCGGTGCCGCAGTCACCCGAGTCGACCACCGCGTCCACCACGTGGTCGAGCCGGTCCTTGATCTCCCAGCCCTGGGTCAGCGGCTCCTCCTCGTCCGGCAGCAGCAGCGTGCTGGACAGCAGCGGCTCGCCCAGCTCCGCCAGCAGCGCCTGGGTGACCACGTGGTCCGGGATGCGCACGCCCACGGTCTTCTTCTTCGGGTGCTGGAGCATGCGCGGCACCTCGCGGGTGGCCGGCAGGATGAACGTGTAGCTGCCCGGCGTCGAGGCCTTCACGGCCCGGAACACGTCGTTGTCCACCCGGACGAACTGGCCGAGCTGCGCGAAGTCCCGGCACATCAGGGTGAAGTGGTGCCGGTGGTCCAGCCGGCGGATGGAGCGGATCCGGTCCGTGCCGTCCCGGCTGCCCAGCCGGCAGCCGAGTGCGTAACAGGAGTCGGTCGGGTATGCGATGAGCGCCCCCGAGCGGACCGCGTCGGCGATCTGGCCGATGCTGCGCGGCTGCGGGTTCTCGGGGTGCACGTCGAAGTACTTCGCCATCTGCCGAGCTTATGCCGTCCTGGGCGCCGGACCGGAAACCTATGAGCTCATACCTGTTTGACATGGGTATGAAGTCATACCTATCGTTGCGGTCGTGTCCCCCCTGTCCGGATCCAGCGCCTCCCAGCGGGACGTCGACAGTGCCGCCTCGGCGCTCGCCGACGCCCTGCCCGCGCTGCACCGGGCCCTGGACCGGCTGGTCGCCCGCGACTACGCCCTCCCCAAGCCGCCCGAGGGCCACCTCAACCTGCTGCGCCACGTCGCCGAGCACGAGGGCGCCACGGTCCGCGAGGCCGCCGACGCCCTGCTGATGAAGCCCAACAACGTCAGCGCGCTGGTCTCCCAGCTCACCGAGCAGGGACTCCTGGAGCGCCGGCCGGACAGCACCGACAAGCGCGTCGTCCGCCTGCATCCGACGGCCGTCGCCCGGCGCCGCCTCGGCGAGGTGCGCGCGCTGCAGGTCTCCCACCTCACGGAGGCCCTGCTCTCGCTGACCGAGGGCGAGATGGACGCCCTGGGCTCGGCCCTCGGCGCCCTGGTCTCACTGACGCGCGGGCTCCGTTCCGCCGCCCACTGAGCCGTAGCCCCCCTGTGGCGCCGGTGCCCGTGCGCGCCGCCGCCGGTCCCGGGGCGTAGCCCGTCGTGGGTGTTCCCTTCCGTCACCTCTCCCCGTACCGCATCCCCGTACCAGACGAGGCCTCTCCATGCCGTCCACCTCCGTGGATCACTCCGCCCTGCCCGCGTCGCCGGCCTCATCCGGGTCGCCCACGGCACCGGCCACCGCCGCCGCCCGGCGGCGCGCCAACCCCTGGCTCACCCTGTGCGCGGTCGCCTTCGGCCTGTTCATGGTCCAGCTCGACGGATCCGTCGTCGCGATCGCCAACCCCGAGATCGGCCGCGAACTGCACGCGTCCACCGCCCAGTTGCAGTGGGTGACCAACGCCTATCTGCTCGCCCTCGCCGCCACGCTGATCCTGGGCGGCAAGCTCGGCGACCGGTTCGGCCGGCGCACCTTCTACCTCGCCGGCGTCGCCGGATTCGCGCTCTCCTCCGTCGCCATCGGCCTGTCCGGCTCCATCACGGGCGTCGTCGCCTTCCGCGCGCTCCAGGGAGTCTTCGGCGGCCTGCTCATGCCCAACACCCTCGGCCTGCTGCGGGCGGTGTTCCCGCCGCGCAGGTTCGCCATGGCGGTGGGCATCTGGGCGATGGTCTCGGCCGTCTCCACGGCGCTCGGCCCGATCGTCGGCGGCCTGCTGGTGGAGAACGTGAGCTGGGAGTCCGTGTTCTACATCAACCTGCCCATCGGCGTGCTCGCCTGCGCCTTCAGCGCGTTCGTGCTGCCGCAGTCGAAGAACTCGACCGGACACCACCGCTTCGACGTCACAGGGGTCGTCCTGCTCGCGCTCGGCCTGCTGAGCGTCGTCCTCGGTGTCGTCAAGGGCGAGACCTGGGGCTGGGCATCGGCCGGCACGTGGGGCGCGATCCTCGCCGGTCTGGTGCTCCTCGTCGTCTTCGGCCGCCACGAGACCCGTGTCGAGCACCCGCTGCTGCCGATGCGGCTCTTCCGCAGCCGGAACCTGACGGTCGGTACGGTCATCACCGCCCTCAACTTCTTCGTCATGCTGGGCGTGATCTTCTTCGTCATGCTCTACCTGCAGAACGTGCGCGGCCTGACGCCCGTACAGGCAGGCGTCCACACCCTCCCGTTGAGCCTCGCCTCGCTCGTCGCCTCCCCGCTCGGCGCCGCCCTGACCGAGCGCTTCGGCGCCCGCTTCTGCATGCCGCTCGGCATGCTCCTCCAGGCGGCGGCCTGCTTCACCATGCTCAGCTGGTCCGGCGACTCCCCGTACGCCACCATGTGGCCGCCGTTCGTCGCGCTCGGCCTCGGCGTCGGCATGGTGCTCTCCGCCTCCTCCGACGCGATCGTCGGCAACGCGCCGGTACGGGACGGCGGTGTGGCCGGCGGACTCCAGACCACCACCCTGCAGATCGGCGGCGCCCTCGGCACCTCCGTGCTGGTCTCGGTCATCAGCGCCCGCGTCGGCGCCACGCTGCGGACCGAGCTGACCGGCGCGGGCGTGCCGCAGGCCCTGGCGGGAAAGCTGGCCGAGGCCAAGGACGCGGTGGCGATGGGGGTGGCCCCCGTCTCCGGCACCATGCCGAACCCCCTCCGGGCGGCCGTGACCGAGGGCAGCGCACAGGCTTTCATGAACGGCCTGCACACCGCCGCGGCACTCACCGGCACACTCTGCGTCCTGGGCGCGGCCCTGGCCGCCGCCGGGATGAGGCGCGGGGGACCGCCGGGTCGGAGTGAGGGGGTACGACGACGAACGGGCTGAGCGGGCTGTCGGGCCCGGCCGGACCCACCCCGGAAATCAGCCGGAATTCGTCTGCGTACTTCCCGGATTCCCGGGCATCCGACCTCTGAGTCGCCCAGGGCCTTCCCCCCGCCCCGGGCGCGGCGTCTCCGCCGGCGGCCACCCCCCCCAGGCCGCCGGCGGAGCCTTGTCTCCTGCCACCGGCTTCCGGGTGACCGGCCGAATCGGCGCACGACCACCCGGGTCCGTCCTACCTGGCCGCCGGTGCGGCCGGCAGGTCGAACACGTGTCGCGGCGAGATGATCTCCGTGATCGCCCGGCCGAACAGTGTGCTCGGCTCCTGGTCGTCGTGGTTGACGTCGGTGTTGAGGAGGACGACGAGACTCGTGCGCGTCGCCGGGAGGTAGACGGTCAGCGACTCGTAGCCGGGCAGGGAGCCGTTGTGGCCGATCCAGCCGTGTACGTCGAAGATGCCCAGTCCGTATCCGGTGCCCGGGATCGGGGTCGCCGGGGTGGTCAGCCGCTGCTTCTGGATGGCGGGGCTGATCAGGCGTCTGCCGTCGGGCAGTTCGCCGGTGGCGACCGTGGGCGCCCAGACGCGCAGGTCGTCCAGTGTGGAGATCATCGCCCCGGCGGCCCAGCCCCAGGACGGGTTCCAGTCGGCCGCGTCGGCGGCCTTCCCGTTCGCCGTCTGGTCGGTGTAGCCCTGCGCGTGCGGGGTGGGGAACTCGCTGCCCCGGGGGAAGAGCGTGTGCCTCATGCCGGCCGGGCCCAGGATGTGCCGCTGGATGTAGTCCCCGAGGTGCTGACCGCTCTCCTTCTCCACGACCAGGCCGAGCAGGATGAGATTCGTGTTGCTGTAGGAGAACTTCTCGCCCGGCGGGAACAGCACCGGATGCCTGAACGCGTAGTCGAGCAACTGCCGTGGTGTGAAGGGGCGTCGCGGGTCGGAGGTGAGCGCCTTGAAGAAGTCGTCGTCCTCTGAGTAGTTGAACAGCCCGCTGCGCATGCCGGCCAGCTGGCGCAGCGTGATCCGGTCGCCGTCGGGCACGCCGTCGACGTACGTGCCGATCGTGTCGTCGAGGCCGACCTTCCCCTGGTCCACCAGTTGCAGCAGCGCTGTCACGGTGAACGTCTTCGTCTCGCTGCCGATGCGCGTGTACAGGCCCGGCGTCATCCTCCGGCCGGTCGCCCTGTCGGCGACGCCGTACGAGCGGACGTAACTCTCCCGGCCCGGTGTCCAGACGCCGACCGTCACGCCCGGCACGTTCGCCTCGCGCATCACCCGCCGTACGGTCGCGTCGAGTCGGCGGGTCACGGCGGGGGAGAGGGCGCGGACGTCCGGCTCCGAGAGGGACGGGCCGGGCGGGACGGCGACGGACGCGGCCGGTACGGCGGCCGGTGCGGGCCCCGCCGTGAGCGGCGCGCACAGCGTTCCCGCCAGTACGGCGACCATGGCTCCCCGGCGCAGGCGTACGGACGTGGGCGACATGGGCTGACTCCCGGCACATGAGAGACGACCGTGCGCGGGGCGGACGTCGGAGGGCCCGGACCTGCTCAGCATAGAAGCGTCCGGCACGCGGCGCGCGCCGGACGAAACGCGCCTCGCTGCCCGGGCCCGTGACGTCCCGACCGACGTAATGCTTGTCCGACGGGTGGAAGCTCTCGTTCGGGCGATGGAGTCACCCGACCCGGTGAGCGGGCCGTGCGGGGCGTACCGGGGGCGGGTCCCATGCGTTGCCCCGGCATGAACCGCTTGGACTGGATGGACCGGATGGAGCGCATGGACCGGATGCGCCGGCTGCGCCAGATGGACCGTACCGGAGAGCCGATCTACGCCGGACTCGTCGCGGAGTGGCGAGCACAGGGGCGGACCGTCCCCGCCGAGCCGGACGCGCTGTGGGCCGCCCTCTCCGGCCGCACCCGCGGCGCCCGGCGCGAGGCCAGGCACCTCTGAGCCGCTACCGGTACTGCCCGCACAGCGGCGCGAGCACCGCCAGCGTGCCGTTGGCCTGTTGCAGTGCCTCCTCCAGGACGCCGGGCGCGTGCAGCGTGCCGGTGCCGTCGGGCGGCACGAGCCATTCCAGGGAGCGCGCGGGCCGGTAGGGCGGTGGCACGGTGACCCAGGAGCCCTTGGTCGCGTACCGCAGCCCGGCGCCGATCCAGCCGCCGGACGGGTCCGGCGGCAGGAAGAACCCGACCCGGCCCGCCGCCGTGTCCACCAGCGTCGGCCCCGGCACCGGCAGGCCGGGCTGCCACAGCAGGTCCAGGGTGAGCAGTCCCAGCCGGTCGGGGACGCTCAGCACGTCCCAGAAGCGGCCCGCCTCCAGCAGTGCGATGCCCTCGCCGTGGTCCCATTCCCATTTGCAGGCGCGCGGGTCGGCCGACGCCGCCGCCAGCCACTCCACGCCCCGCATCCACATCGTGTTCGCCATGCACTGCTCCGGATGTCCTCGCTCGCCTGCCCGAGCGCAGGGAACGCCGTGACCGGGCACTTCGTGCGTCCGCACGCCAACCCGGCATATGCATCGTTGTAGATATTTCTATGTGGCGGAAGGGGTGGCGCGCCCTGGCGTTTGAGGCGGGACGTTCGAACTCCGCGCGCCGGTTCGTCAGTTGACGCACGGGGACGCGTCACCCGGCCGAGGGACGGAGTGGGTCCACGACGCGTGATTCGAGCGTCCAAGCAATCGAATCAAGCGTCACACCTTGAGGTCGGCGTTGTTTCCGTCGTACGCTCACGGCATTCCCTCCCCGTCTCTGTCGAGGTGTCCCATGGACCGCACGCGTCTGCCCGCCCTTCTGGCCCGCGAGAGCGCCGAGGCCGAACGCCGCAACCCGCGCTCCCGGGCGGCCTACGCGCGCGCCGACCACCTCTTCGGCCGGGTGCCGATGACCTGGATGAACAAGACCGCCGGTGCCTTTCCGCGCTACCTGGCCGGGGCGCGCGGCGCCCGGGTCACCGACGTCGACGGGCACGCGTACATCGACTTCTGCCTCGGCGACACCGGCGCGATGGCCGGCCACTCGCCCGCCCCCGTCACCGAGGCGGTGCACCGCCGGTACGCCGAACTGGGCGGGGCCACCGCCATGCTGCCCACCGAGGACGCCGAGTGGGTCGGCGCCGAACTGACCCGGCGCTTCGGCCTGGCCCGCTGGAGCTTCTCCCTCACCGCCACCGACGCCAACCGCTGGGCGATCCGGCTCGCCCGGGCCGTCACCGGCCGGCCGAAGATCCTCGTCAACAGCTACTGCTACCACGGCAGCGTGGACGAGTCGCTGATCGTCACCGGCCCGGACGGCACCGGCACCGCCCGCCCCGGCAACGTCGGCGCACCCTGCGACGTGACGCTGACCAGCAGGGTCGCCGAGTTCAACGACCTCGCCGGGCTGGAGCGGGAGCTGGCCCACGGTGACGTCGCCGCCGTACTGATGGAGCCCGCCCTCACCAACATCGGCATCGTGCTGCCCGAACCCGGCTACCTCACCGGCGTCCGCGAGCTGACCCGGCGGTACGGCGCCCTGCTCATCAACGACGAGACCCACACCTTCTCCGCCGGGCCCGGCGGCTGCACGGCCGCCTGGGACCTGGAACCCGACCTGCTCACCATCGGCAAGGCGATCGCCGGCGGCATCCCGGCCGGCGCCTACGGGCTCTCCGCCGAACTCGCCGACCGGCTGCTCGGCCGCGGCGACCTGGACCTCGTCGACATGGGTGGCGTCGGCGGCACCCTCGCGGGCAACGCGCTGTCGGTCGCGGCCACCCGCGCCACCCTGGAGCACGTGCTGACCGACGAGGCGTTCGCCCGGATGGCGACCCTCGCCGAGCGCTTCGAGGAGGGCGTCCGGGCCGGTGTCGAGGCCCACCGGCTGCCCTGGTCGGTCAGCCGGCTCGGCGCCCGCACCGAGTACCGCTTCACCTCCCCGGCCCCGCGCACCGGCACCGAGTCCGCGGCGGCCTCCGACCCGGAGCTGGAGGACTTCCTGCACCTCTACCTCGCCAACCGGGGCATCCTGCTCACCCCCTTCCACAACATGGCGCTGATGTGCCCGGACACCACCGAGCGGGACGTCGACACCCACACCGAGGTGTTCGCCGCCGCGCTCGCCGAACTGGCCGCCTGAGGAAGGGAGCCGGACGAGATGAAGGACATGGACGACATCGACCGCGCCATCCTGCGCGAACTGCAGACCGACGGCCGTATCGCCTACGCCGACCTCGGCCCCAGGGTCGGGCTGTCCGCCTCGGCGGCCCGGCAGCGGCTGCAGCGGCTGCTGGACTCCAGGACGGTCCAGGTGGTCGGCGTCACCGACCCGATGGCCATGGGCGGACAGGCCATGGCCCTGCTCGGCATCGGCGTCGACGGCGACCCCCGGACCGTCGCCGACGCCCTCGCCGAGCGCCCCGAGGTCGTCTACTCGGTGCTCACCTCGGGCGGCTTCGACCTCTTCGCCGAGGTGGTCGCGCCCGGCCCGAAGGCGCTGCTCGACTTCGTCAACGACGTGGTGCGCCCCATCGAGGGCGTCCGCGAGATCCGGTCCTTCCCGTACTTCGGCATCCACACCCACCGCTTCCTGTGGGACGTGGGCTGACCGGCGGGGAACGAGGTCAGGCGGTGGACGGCCCCGGCGTCAGCACCAGCATGGTGACGTCGTCGCGGATCGCGTAGCGCCGCCGGGCCAGGTCCGCCCACACCGCGCCGGGCAGCTCGGCGGACGGGAGGCCGGCCAGGGCGGCCAGCCGCTCCGGCAGCGGGTAGAAGGCGCCGGTGCCGTCCCGCGCCTCCCACACGCCGTCGGAAGCCAGGAACAGCCGGTCGCCCGGTCCGAGCGCCACGGTGGCCTCCTTCGGCGGATCGACCCCCAGGAGCCCGATGCCCAGCGGCGGACCGGGCGCGACGGTCACCTCCCGGGCCCGCCCCTCGTGCAGCAGGACCGGCACCGGATGACCGCAGGCCACCAGCCGGACCGCGGCCGTGTCCGCCGCGAACTCCAGCAGCAGAGCCGTCGCGAACAGCTCCCCGTCCCGGACGTCCGCCGAGTCCACCGCGAGCCGGCGGTCCAGCCGGGCGGCCACCGACTCCAGATCCGGCTGATCCAGGGCGGCCTCCCGGAACGCCCCCAGCAAGGACACCACCGTCGCGACCGCCGCCAGCCCGTGCCCCTGCACGTCCCCCATCACCGCGCGCACACCGCACGGCCCCTTCCGCACGTCGAAGAAGTCGCCGCCCACCAGCGTCCCGTCCTGCGCCGCCCGGTAGAACGCCGCGCACCCCACCTGCCCGACCCGGTCCGGCAGCGGCGGCAGCACGGCCCGCTGCACCGCCTCGCCGATCGCCCGCTCGGTGTCCAGCTGGGCGTCCCGGTGGCTGCGCACATAGGACACGAACACGCTCAGCGCGGCCACGAACCCGATGGTGAGCACGTCCGTGTCGCCGGGGAGGTTCAGATGGGTGGCCGGGACGTTCAGCACCACGATCGCGCCCACGCCCAGCAGACCGGTCATCAGCGGGCCGTAGGACAGGACCGCCAGCGGCGGGATGGCGCCGAGCAGGAAGCCGAGGTCGCGCGCGTGCGGCGTGACCAGCGTGGCCGAGCCGACGGCCGCGAGCAGCAGCACGGGCAGCACGCGGATCCACCACGGCGGCGGCGCGCCCCGCAGCCAGCCGCGATCCTCCCGGTCCCCGCGCGACGACCGGCCGCGCACCGATTCCACATCCCCAAGTTACGCCGCCCGCCGCGGACCGCGCCGCGCGGAAGAACCCGCGCAGCGCCGTGCGGAGAGACCCCTCGGAAAAGGGGTGGACCCCGATCGGGGCGAACCCCTAGCCTGTGATCACCACGCCCGAGACGGACGGACCAAGGAGGCGAGTGTCATGTGGATCACCACCATCCAGCGCTCCCCCCTCCCCGTGCCGCGGGCGTGTCACGTCTGATCTGACCGGGAGCGCGCACACCGTACGCATCCCGGAGGATTCCTTGACCGACGTGGTCATCCGCACGCTCGACGAGAGCAGTGCTCACCTTTTCCGCACCATGCCCGACCCGCTCGCCCTGAGCGACAAGCACCGCGGCACCCACTACCGCCCCGACTGGCAGCGCATCGCCCTGCGCGACGGCCGCACCGTGGCGCGCGCCGCCTGGTGGGGCCGCCCCGAGGACCCCGAGCCGCTCGTGATCAACTGGTTCGACGTCGCCGAAGGCGAGGAGGAGGCCGGTGCCGAGCTGCTGCGGACGGCGCCCTGGAAGACACCCGAACTCGAACTCGACCTGCCCACCGGCTGGCGCGACGACCCGCTGCGCCGGGACGCGGTGGCCGTCCGGGAGAGTGCCGCGCGCCGGGCCGGCTACACGCCCCTGGTGGAGCGCTTCCTCTACCGCTGGACCCCGGACCGGGGACTGCCCGAGCGGCCCGGACGGCTCCTGTTCACCGCCGAACCGGACGACGACGTGTTCCTCGACCTGCTGCGGCGCATCAACGTCGGCACGCTCGACGCCCACGCCCGCCGGGCCATCGAGCAGGGAGGCGTGGACCAGGCGGCCCGGGAGGACCTGGAGATCCTGCGCTGGTTCCCCTCACCGCGCGACTGGTGGCAGGTGGCCCGCACGCCGGAAGGCGACGCGGTCGGCATCCACATCCCGGCGCGCAACCCCGGCGGGCCGTGCGTCGCCTTCATCGGCGTGGTGCCGGAACACCGGGGCCACGGCTACGCCTACGACCTGCTCGTCGAGTGCACCCACTTCCTGGTCGGACAGGGCGCCGGGTTCATCGCCGCCGCCACCGACCAGGGCAACGTCCCGATGGCCGCGCACTTCACCAAGGCCGGCTATCCCGTCGTACGGGAACGCGTCAACTACTGGACCGACCATGAGGTCGCGGCCGGGTGACGCGCTGACGGCGCGGTGACCGGCGGTGCCGGGGCGGGGAGCCGGCCCCCCGCCTCGGCACCGCGACCGCTCACTGCGTACCGTCCGCCAGCCGCGCCTCCGCGGTGGCCAGGATCTCGGTGACCCGGAGGCCGAACGCGGCGTCGCAGGCGTGCGGCCGGCCCGTGCGGGCCGCACGCACCAGCGCGTCGGCGGCCCGGGTGAGCGCGGGGACGGCTCCCTCGGAACTCCCCGGCAGGAGCGTCACACCCGCCTCGCCACGCAGTTCCACGTCGGCCCCGGCCGCCGCCGGCGGGGCGGTCAGGCTCAGCGTGAGGGTGCTCGACGCGCCGGTGGAGTGGTCGAGCACCAGGTGCACGGTGTCCGCCGGACCGTGCGCCGCCGCGACGACCTGCCGCACGTCGCCGAGGACCGGCAGCAGCACCGACAGGGCGTGCGGGCCGACGTCCCACAGCGCGCCCTTCTCCCGCCGCCACGGCGAGGCCGCGAACGGGCTGTCACTCGTGAACACCGCCCCCAGCCACTGTGCCCGCGCCGTGAACCAGCCCGTCACCGCCGCCTGTTCGTCGATCCAGGCCTCCGGTTCCTTCTGGAAGCGCGTGGTGAAGAACACCACCGACGCCACCCCGGCCTTCTCCACCGCCTCCACGACGGCCCGTCCCTCGGCGACCGTCACCGCCAGCGGCTTGTCCAGCAACAGATGGCGGCCCGCCTGTGCCGCCCGCACCGCCAACTCGGCCTGGACGGAGGGCGGCAGGGCCACCGCCACCGCCTCCACATCGGCCAGCAACGCGTCCACGTCGGCGTACGCGGCGACGCCGTACTGCTCCGCGAGCGCCGTGGCCGCCTCCGGCCGGCGCCCCCACACCCCGGCGAACTCCAGACCGGTGTGCCCGGCCAGGGCGGGGGCGTACGCCGCCTTGGCCCACGGGCCCGTTCCCAGCAGTCCGATGCGCATGTCGCGTTCCTTTCTCCGAGCCGATCCCGGCACCCTCACGATGCCGCGCTCCGGTCACCGTCCGCACACCCGCGGCCGGTACCGCCTTCTTCCGCCAGCCACTGGGCGATGGTCGCGGCGATCGGCTGACCGGTGTCCATCTCCACGAAGCCGAACTGGCCGGACTGGTTGCACTCCAGGAACCACCAGATCCCGTCGGCGTCCTCCGCGAAGTCGAAGGCACCGTACGCCAGTTCCGCGCCCGCCATGTAGCGCAGCACGCCCTCGGCGACGCGCGACGGCACCTCCGCGGGCAGCCAGGGGGAGACCGACGGGGCGAAGCGGACGTCCACGTCGTCCGGGTGGGCGTCCGGATCGGCAGGCTTGCGCGCGGCCAGCAGCGTGTCGCCGACGACGGTGAGCCGGATGTCGGCCCGCTTGGCGATCCGCCGTTGCAGCAGGGTCGGGCCGAAGGCCACCGCCGTGAAGTCGGCGTCCGGCGCCACCCGGCTGGTCGGCACCGCCCTGGGCGGTTCCTGCGGGTGCGCCCCGGAGACCGGCTTGACCACCAGGTCCGGGAAACGATCCGCGAACTCCCGCGCCGCCTGCGGGAACGTCGTGATGAGGGTGGCCGGCACCGCGAGGCCGCTGCGCTGGGCCAGATGGAGCTGCCAGGGCTTGTGCCGGGCCCGGCGCGCGGCGTCCGGGTGGTTCATCCAGCGGGCGTCGGTGCAGCGCAGCATGCCGTACAGCGCCTGGGACGACTCCTCGGTCAGCCAGGCGGACGGCTGGGCGGCGCGGGCGGCCGGGTCGCCCGGCCTGCGCACCCAGACGGAGCGCAGGCCGCTCATGCTCACCAGGCGCCCGCCGACGGACAGATGTCCCCGGCAGGCGCCCCGCACGTACTCGCCCGACAGCGCCACCCCGTTGGTGAGATCGGCGGGGTCGAGCCGGACCACGGGCACGCCCGCCTCGCCCAGCCGGAGGACCACCATGTCCGCCGTCACGTCCTCTTCACTGGTCAGGATGAGCACGGTCATCTGTGGAGGCCCGCGGTCTCAGTCGTCGAAGTGCGTCTTGGAACCGGCGGTCGAGGTGGTGGTCCCGAGTGCTCTGAGGGTCGCGTGGTCGGTGGCGGCGATCCGCCCGTCCGGGAGGACGTTCAACTGCAGTCCGGAGTCGTACGCATACGGAGCGGTGACGTCCAACTGCACTGCGGGCCGCGCGTAGTTGAGCGTGAACGGTTGCATGGTCTCTCCCTGATTCGGCTTTCACGTCCTTATACGAGTCGAACGGGTGATTGGTTTCCTCACGGTGAGTGAGCACCCTTCGGAAGGATTCCTTCCGGGGTCATCGCGCGAGCGCGTCGCGTGCCGCGGCCAGCGCCTGTTCGGCGTATCCCCGCCCGAACAGCACCGCGTGCACCAGCAGCGGGAAGAGCTGGTGCAGCCCGACCCGGTCCCGCCAGCCGTCGGCCAGGGGTGCCGCCCGCTGATAGCCGGTGAGCACCCGGTCCAGGTGGGGGCAGCCGAACAGCCGGAGCATCGCCAGGTCGGTCTCCCGGTGTCCGCCGTGCGCGGCCGGGTCGATCAGCCTGACCTCGCCGTCGGCGCCCCACAGCACGTTCCCGTTCCACAGGTCGCCGTGCAGCCGGGCGGGCGGCTCGGCCGGCCCCGCCAGCTCCGGCAGCCGTGCGCAGACCCGCTCGAAGACCGCCGCCTCGCCCGGCCGGAGCGTGCCCCGGTCGACCGCGCCGCGCACGTACGGCAGCACGCGGTGCTCGGCGTACCAGCGGGACCAGTCGGTGCCCGGGGCGTTGCGCATGGGGGCGAGGCCGATGTAGGCGTCCTCGGGCCCGTCGGGCGGCGGCGCCCCGAAACGGGGTGCGCCGGCCGCGTGCAGCGCGGCCAGGGCCTGGCCGAAACGCAGCGCTGCCTCGGGGTCCGGAGAGCCGGTGGGCACCCGCTCGGTCACCATCCAGTGCTCGTCGTGCCCGAGCACCGCCGGCACCCGGACCGCGTCCGCCGCGGCCAGCCAGCGCAGCCCCGCCACCTCCGCGCGCACCGCCCCGGGGCCGTCGCCGCGTTTGACCATCACCGGTGTCCCGCCGTCCAGCAGCACTTCGGCGGGCGCGCCCGACGAGCGCGGGGCCCGGCTCACCGGCCGCCGCCCGGTGAGCCGGGCCGCCACCTGTCCTGGATCCTCGTCTCGGTTGACCACGGCCCCAGCGTACGGCCCGCACTCCAGGCCGCTGACCGGGCATTTCACCCCTTGGTACGGCTGCTCTCGGCCAAACCCCGGCGGTCGTCACCCGTGCCGATGGCCAACCGGTGTGGCACCGGCTCCATGGAACGGATCCCGGACGGCTGCCGGTGACCAGGGGGCGAGCACCACCTTCACTCGTACGGCTCCCCGACCCGGCGCCCGGGCGGGGGGCCAGCGCCCGGAGCGCCCTCAGTGGCCGGCCGGGTACGGGCGTCCCCGGCCCGGCGCCCCGGGTGGGGGCCACTGGGGCCCGCAGCGCTTCGGGAAGGTCGGCCAGGGCTGGTTCACCGGGTGCCGGTCGTCGTTCGGGCGGGACATGATCTCCGGCTGGGTCCGGAGGCCGCGCCCTGCCGGTGGGCGGTCCTCAGCGGTGGGTCGGGTACGGGTGTCCCGGGTCCGGCGCCCAGGCGGTGGCTGCCGGGGCCGGGACCGCCCCCACCGGTCGGCCGGGTACGGGTGTCCCGGGCCCTAGCGCCCCAGGGGCCTGCCGGGGCCCGGAGCGCCCTCAGTGGCCGGCCGGGTACGTCACCCGGGTCAGCCCCACCGGATTCCCGGGCGGCAGCAGGTCCGACTCGCGGACCGTGCGGGCCAGCGGCTCCAGCAGCGTGGCCAGCCGCCCGCTCCGCTCGGCGCCCAGCGCGGTCCACGGTCCCTCGGCCGCCGCGTCGGTGAGCGCCTCGGCCTCCGCACGCAGGGCCGCGCCCGCCGGCGTCAGCGCGCCGTCCGCCGTGAGCCGGCCGTCCGCGCGCAGCCGGGCCACAGCCGCCGCCCACGCGTCCTGCGGCCACTTCCGGGTCTCTCGCAGGAAGGCCCCGTCGGACTCGCCGGCCGCCGCCTTGAGCACCATGGCCTCCACCGGGCCGAGCCCCAGGCCGACCAGCACCGCCACATGGGAGTCGCCCCGCTGCTCGCGCAGGGTCGTCAGGGCCTGCCACAGGCGGGCGGTCGGCTTGTCCGGCCGTTCCAGCGCCTGATTGGCGGCGGCGAGCACCCGGCCCGTGGTGTCCGCGCCCGCGGCGGCCTCCCAGGCGAGGTCCGCGGCCTCCGTGAACGCGGCGGAGCCGACGGTGTCCGCCCCGAACAGGCGGGTCATCCCCGCGTCCATCGCCTCCAGCCGGGCCGTCAGCGCCTCCGCCGGGGTGGCGTACGACCAGGCGTCCGGCACCGCCCGTTCGACCCGGGCCGGATGGAAGACGTAGAAGCAGCTCGTCACCACGGCGGGGGCCACGGCGCCGAGCGGGGCGGCGCGCAGCGCGAAGTAGCCCATCCAGAACCCGCGCAGCCCCAGCCCGTCCGCGGCCCGGCGCGCCTCCGGTGCGAAGTACACGAGACTGTGCACCGGCTCGTACCGCTCCCACAGGGCCCGCGCCATCCCGTCCGCCACTGTTTCCTCCCACCGCGTCGGCCTTGACGTACTGTCGGCCCCAGCCTGCGTTATGACATCGGTCATAACAAGAGGGCGGCGGCCGGGAGAGTGGGCGGCCGGTCACGAGGGCTCACCGGGCGGGGACCCGGATCCGGCCGAGGGCGTTGCCGAGCAGCTCCGTGAACCACACGGTTCCGCCGGGCCCGGCCGTCAGCCGCAGCGGCACCTTCTCGCCGCCGTCCGGCACCGGGAAGGTGGTGACGGCTCCGGTCGCGGTGATCCGGCCGACGCGGCCGGCCTGGTCGGCGTACCAGACCTGCCCGTCGGGCCCGCGCGTGATGCCGCCGGGCAGGCTGTCCGGGCCGGGCAGCGGGAACCGGGTGACGTGCCCGGTGTGGTCGACGCGGACCACCGCGTGCCCGCCGGACGCGGTGAGCCACATGCCGCCCGGCCCGGCGACGACGCCGCCCGGGAAGCCGGAAGCCCCGCCGGGCAGCGGGAACTCGGTGAGCTCTCCGGAGGGGGTGATGCGCCCGACCTTGCCGCCGCTCAGCTCGGTGAACCACAGGGCGCCGTCGCCGCCCGCCGCGATGGAGTGGGGAGTGGCGTCCCGGGTGGGCACCGGGTACTCGGTGATCCGGCCCGCGGTCGTGATGCGGCCGATCCGGTTCCCGGTCGCCTCGGTGAACCACAGGGCCCCGTCCGGGCCCGACGCGATCCCGGCCGGGCCGCTGCCGGCCGCCGGCAGCGGGAACTCGGTGAGCAGCCCGGAAGGGGTGACGCGGCCGATCCGCCCGGCGGTGGTCTCGGTGAACCACAGGGCCCCGTCCGGCCCTTGGACGATCTCGGACGGACCGGTGTCCGGGCCCGAGGTCGGGATGTCGGTGACCGTGCCGTCGGCCGCCATCCGCCCGATCCGTCCGGCGCCGTGCTCCGCGAACCACACCGCGCCGTCCGGACCGGCGGTGATGCCGACGGGCGCGGCGCCGGCCGCCGTGGTCACCGGGTACTCCGTCACCGTGTCCGCCCCGGCGCGGGCGGGAGCGGCGCCGGCGGTGACGGCGGTGACCGCGCCGACGGCGAGCAGGGCACCGGCCCACGCGGCGGCCGGCCGTCGGACCCGTCGCCCGTGCCGGGTGTTCCGGGTGTTCGTGGGCATGGAGTGCCTCCTTCGGGCGGCGCTGCACAGAGAGGACAGCGATTGCCTTCCCGGCCGCCGTACGACGCGATCACCCCGGCAGGCGTACGACCGTGTCGGTGATTGACCCGGACGAGGGGTCCCGGAGCCGGTGCGCTGGGGCAGACGGGTGGCGTGGTGACACGGCTGGGCGGCTCGGATGGTGGGAGCCAGGGGCCTCACTGACGGTGGTTCATGTCGGGGCCGGGTCCATCCAGCTGATGAGGTATCCGCTGCCCGGTCACGGCGGAAGGACATCACTATGCGCTCTGCCCGCATGCTCCTGGCCACGGCGGCTGCCGCCGCCGCCCTATCCTTCACCGCACCCGGCGCCGCGTTCGCCGTAGCGGCCGAGCACGACGGCGGCGGCCGGGACGGCTCCTCATACAGCAAGGGGCACGACAACGACTCCGACGAGGACGAGGGATCCGACAGCGACCAGGACAAGGAGTACGGCAACAAGCGCGGCGGCGGCGGCGAACACGACGGGCCGCGCGGCGGAATGCACACGGGTGGCGGAGCGCTCGCCGCGGTGCGCAGCGAGGAGTGGGGTTCGGGCGGCGACAGCCGGTTCGACCCCGAGAGCTACCGCGACAAGGACGAGGGCGGGGGTGGCGAGAAGGGTGACAAGGGCGACCGGGGTGACAAGGGCGAGAAGGGCGACCGGGGCGAGAAGGGCGACAAGGGCGACTGGGGTGACGACCACGACAAGCCGCGCGGTGGCATGCACACCGGTGGCGGCGCGCTCGCCACACCCGGTGTCACCGCCGGCGGCCTCGCCGTCCTGGCCGTAGGCGCCGCCGGTGCCTACGCGCTGCGCCGCAAGAAGGCCGTCCAGCCGGCGTCCTGACGGGTCGTACGTCCCAGGGGCTGCGGACGCCGCCGGCGCGCCCCCGCGTCGGCGGCCCGCGCCCCCTGCGCCCCGCCCTGGACGCCGGTCCCGGCGCCGTCTTCCCCCGCCCTGATCCCCGTGCTGCCGTGCCCGAGTGAGGTGGTGTCCGATGGCAGATCCCTCTTCCCCGACCCCGTCAGGACCGGCGGCCGACGAGCAGCGCACCGGCTACGGCGGGCGGCTGACGCTGTGGGGTGTGGCGGCCGTCTTCCTCGCCGTCAGCGTGTTCGGCGGTCACCACCAGCCGGACGGCAAGCCGGAGGCGCACCGGGCCGCGGGCACCGGCGCCCCGCCGGCGACCGACTCCCGGCAGGCCGACGACGCCCTGCCGAGGTCCGCGCCGACCCGGCTGCGCATCCCGAAGATCTCCGTCGACGCCCCGTTCACCTCCCTGGAGCTCGGCGACTCGGGCCAGTTGCAGCCGCCGCCCGCCGCCGACACCAATCTCGTCGGCTGGTACGCCGACGGTGCCGCGCCCGGCGAGCGGGGCACCGCGATCATCGCCGGACACGTCGACACGGTGACCTCCCCGGCCGTCTTCGCCCACCTCGACGAGCTGGAGGCCGGCGACCGGTTCTCGGTGCGGCGGGCCGACGGGCGCACGGCGGACTTCGTCGTGGACAGCGCCGAGACCTTCGCCAAGGACGACTTCCCCAGCGAACGGGTGTACGCGGACGCGTCGCGCCCCGAGGTCCGGCTCATCACCTGTGCCGGGGACTACGACCGGACGGTGCGGGACTACACGGACAACCTGGTGGTCTTCGCGCACCTGGTGTGAGAGGGGCTCCGGTGCGAGCCGGGGCGCCGGCCCCCTCCGGTCAGGCGGCGCGGTCCGCGAAGGGCCCGTCCCCGGCGAACACCAGCTCCGCGAACCGCTCGCCGATGCGGCGGTGTCCGGCGGCGTCCGGGTGGAGGCCGTCGGGCAGTGGCAGCTCGGCGAAGTCGGCCTCCCCGTACAGCTCGCGGCCGTCCAGGTGGTACAGGGCCGGGTCCTCGGCCGCCCGTTCGCGCACGATCCGGGCCAGCTCCTGCCGGACGACCCGCAGGGTGAGCTTCCCGGCCGCACGCTCGGCCGGATCCCCGGTGGCCCGGTACCGCAGGCGGCCCTCGCCGAGGGCGGTCACGTCCATGGCGGTGGGGCCGGGCGTGTCCTCGTGCAGCGGGCACAGGACCGGCGAGACGACGAGCAGCGGGGTGCGGGGGTGCCCCTCGCGGACGGTGTCGAGGAAGCCGTGCACCGCGGGGCCGAAGGCACGCAGCCGCATCAGGTCGGTGTTGACCAGGTTGATGCCCAGCTTGACGCTGATCAGATCGGCGGGCGTGTCACGCAGCGCCCGGGCGGTGAACGGGTCGAGCAGCGCGCTGCCGCCCAGCCCGAGGTTGACCAGCTCCACTCCGCCCAGGGACGCGGCGAGCGCCGGCCAGGTGGTGGTGGGGCTCGCCGCGTCCGAGCCGTGGCTGATCGAGCTGCCGTGGTGCAGCCACACCCGGCGGCCCCGGTCCGGTACGGGCTCCACGGGGGCGTCGGCGCGCAGCGCGACCAGCTCGGTCGTCTCGTTGTGCGGCAGCCAGATCTCCACGTCCTTGACGGTGTCCGCAAGGCCGGTGAAGCGCACGGTGCCCACCGGGCCGGGCCGGTGTTCGGCGCAGCCGGTGCCCAGGTCGATGGTGAGGGTGTGGCCCTCGGTGAGGGAGGCGCTGCCGGCCGGGTGTCCGTCGACGAGCAGGTCGTACACGCCGTCCGGGCGGGGCGGCGCGCCGACGTAGACCCGCTTCGTCGGCAGGGTGTCCAGCTCGACGGTGGTGGCGCGGGTGCGCAGGGCCAGCCGTACGCCGGAGGGCTGGGACTCCGCCAGGGCCAGCTGCGGGTCGGCGCACTGGGCGCGGGCCCGGGCGGGCAGCCGGTGCGGCAGCAGGCCGTGCGCGGTGCGCTCCAGTTCGAGGGCACCGCATATCAGATCGGCGGTGAGGGGGATGGTGTGCATCGTGTCTGCCTGTGCTTCCGGAGGGACTGCCGTGCGGGAGCCGCGTGGTTCAGGACTGGGCGGGCCAGTTGCGCAGCAGGGAGTCGAGGGCGTCCAGGATCCGGGTCCAGGACTCCTGCGAGTCGGGCGCGCTGTGGCTGAACCCGCCGGCCGTCTCCAGGCTGACGTAGCCGTGGAAGACGCTGCCGAGGAGGCGGACCGCGTGGGTCTGGTCCGGCTCGGTCAGGTCGTAGCCGCGCAGGATCGCCCGGGTGAGCTGAGCGATCCGCACCCCCGCGCTGCCGGCCGCCGTCTCGGCGTCCAGCGGGTGACGGGCCGCCGCGTAGCGGCCGGGGTGCGCGCGGGCGTAGTCACGGTAGACGTTCGCGAAGGCGCCGAGGGCATCCTTGCCGGACCTGCCGGCCAGGGCCTCGGCCGCGCGGTCGGCCAGCTCCGCGAGGGCGAGCAGCGCGATCCGCGTCTTGAGGTCCTGTGAGCTCCTCAGGTGCGAGTACAGGCTCGCGACCTTGACGTCGAACCGCCGGGCCACCGCGGACACCGTCACCTGGTCGAAGCCGACCTCGTCGGCCAGCTCCGCGCCGGCCCGCACCAGGCGTTCGGTGGTCAGCCCCGCACGTGCCATGACTGTTTCTCCCGTCTGTCGAAAACCATTGTGCAATTTCCTAAAGGGTTTAGGCAAACAGGATCTCGGTTCAGGTCGGCTCAGCCGTGCGTGGACTCGCGGACCACCAGGAAGAACGGGCCCGGTTCTCCCGGGGTGCCGAACACCCACTTATTTGTGGGTACTTGGCAGCTCACGTCCGCCCGGGAGAGGCTGTTTCCCGAGGTCAGGGGTTGCCGGAGAACGGACGGGAGGCGACAGCGGCGGCAGACCCCGGACGTCGCAGCGCGGACGCCGCAGCGCACCTCAGGAGACCGCTTCACGCTCGCGGAGCCGCTCCAGACGGCGGTGACCCCACTCGGCCACCGGATCCAGGGCCGCGGCCAGATCGCGGCCGAACCCGGTCAGCGAGTACACGGTCTTCGGCGGCAGCACGTCGTGCACCTCCCGGTGCACCAGACCGTCGTCCGTCATCTCGCGCAGCGCCTGGGTCAGCACCTTCTCGCTCAGCCCGGGCAGTCTGCGGCGGAGTTCGCCGGGCCGGTGCGGGCCGGACTCCAGCAGCCACAGCAGCGACGTCTTCCACTTGCCGTCGATCACGGCGATCGCGGCGGTCACTCCGCAGACGTTCGGGTCCTGGGCACGGCTGCGCGTCATCGTCGTCCTCGATTCCGGTCGTGTCCTTGTTCTTCGTTCTTCCTCACCGACCACGGGAGTTGCAACATGTCCACATCTTCGGATCTTCCTGCCGTCACAGTCCTCGGTCTCGGTCCGATGGGCCGCGCGCTGGCGGGCGCCTTCCTGGCGGCCGGCCTGCCGACCACGGTCTGGAACCGCACACCGGGCAAGGAGCGGGAGCTGACCGGGCGCGGGGCGAACGCCGCCGGGTCGGCCGAAGAGGCCGTTTCCGCCTCGGAGCTGACCGTCGTCTGCGTGGTGAACCATGACGCCTCCGACGCGATCCTGCGCCCCGCCGACGTCACCCGTGCCCTGAAGGGCCGTACCGTCGTGAACCTGACCGCCGACACTCCGGAGCGAGCCCGGGACACCGGGGAGTGGGCGGCGGCCCACGGCATCGGCTACCTGGACGGTGCGATCATGACGCCGGCGCCCAGCATCGGCACGCCGGAGGCCGTCCTCCTGCACAGCGGCCCGCGCGACCTCTACGAGCGGCACCGGCCGGTGCTGGAGGCGCTCGGCGGGACGCACACCCACCTGGGCGAGGAGATCGGGCGCGCCGCCGCCTACGACATCGCGCTGCTCGACATCTTCTGGACCGCGATGGCGGGGTACGCGCACGCCGTGGCCGTCGCCCGCGCGGAGGGCGTCTCCGCCGGGGAACTGTCCCCCTTCGCCCAGGGCATCGCCGCCATCCTGCCTCCGCTGTTCGACCGGTTCGCGCAGAACGCCGACAGCGGCACCTACTCCGGCGAGATCAACCCCATCACCTCGGCCGCCTCCACCATGGCCCACGTCGTCGCCGTCTCCGAGTCCCACGGCATCGACGCGGGCGTCATGCGGGCCGTGGAGGGGCTGGCCCGCCGCGTCATCGGCCTCGGCCACGGCACGGACGGGTTCATGCGGGTGGCGGAGGTGCTGGGCCGGCACTGAGACGGCGCGGCACCGGAAGACCGGGCGCCCGGCGGCTCCTCACGACCGGGTGGCTGGTCACGACCGGGCCGCTCCTCACCGCCCGGCGGTCTGCCGACGGCGGCCGGTTCCGGGGTGTAGGACGCGCTCACCGCGCCGCACGCGCAGGTGGCGTCGGGCGGCGGTGCGCTCGGTGGTTTCCCTGGCGGGCCGATCGCGTCGGCCAGGACGTGGGCCTCACCGACGCGAGGCGGCCGTCGCGGTCGAGGGCGCCGAGCGGATCGCCGGGGATCCGGTGGCCGACCGCGGCCAAGACGCCCACCCGCTGGAGAACGAGCCGCCCCTCGGTCCGCAGGGCGGGGCGCACGGCCGCGGACCCGGGGTGCGCCGTGCCCGGGGCTTCTCCGCCGACGCGCATCCCCACCCTGGCGGACCTGCGGCTTGTGTCCGGGAGGGGACAATGGAACGCTTCGGTCCGCCGGTCGCGAGCAGCGGTCGGCGACGGCTGCGGCGGACCGGCGTGGTCGGCCCCCGGGGCGCGAGTGTACCGGGAGCCGCAATGGGCGGAGAGTGGAGCGATGGAGTTGGAGTTGCGGCACCTGCGGGTGCTGTGCGCGATCGCCGACGCGGGCAGCGTGGGCCGTGCCGCCGCACAGCTGGGCTACTCGCAGCCGGCCGTCAGCACCCAGCTGCGGCGCATCGAACGCCACCTCGGCGAGCCGCTCTTCGAGCGCGGGCCCGGCGGGGTCCGGCCGACCCGGTACGGCGCCGAGGTCGTCGAGCAGGCCCGGGACGTCCTCGCGCGGGCCGCCGCGATCGGGCACCGCCCGCCCGCAGCCCGCCCCCGCCGCACCCTGCGCGTGGCCGCGACGAACTCGCCCATGCTGTCCGGCACGGTCTCCCGGGTCCGTGCCCGGCTGCCGGAACTCTCCCTCTCGGTCACCAGCGTCTACGCGTCCTCGCGGATCGTCGAGCTGCTGGAGGAGGGCGCGGTGGACGCGGCCATCGCCGCCGACTACCCGGGCATGGAACTACGGCACTCGACCGCCGTACGGCATCGCGGCATCGTCACCGAGCCCACCTTCGTCGCCCTGCCCGCCCGTCACCGGCTCCGCCAGAGCGCCCAGGTCCAGCTCGCCGACCTCGCTGAGGACGCGTGGTTCGTGACCCCGGACGACGGCGCCGGCTGGCCGGGGGTGTTCTACGACGCCTGCGCCGCGGCCGGGTTCACCCCGGTGACCGTCCACGAGTGGCTCGGCGACCAGACCCAGCTGCAGAGCATGATCGCCGACGGTCTCGGGGTGTCCCTGGTGCAGCCGACGCTGCGGCCGATCCCGCACGTCACGGTCAAACCGCTGGTGGGCTCCCCGCTCTGGTGCCGTTATGTGCTGGCCTGGCGGCCGGACACCGTCACCGACGACACCGTGGAGACCCTGTTCCGGTCCGCCACGGACGCGTACCGCGACCTCGTCGCCCAGGCCCCGCACCTGCGTACCTGGGCCTCGCGGACCTGGAGCGTCGCCGGGGCGTAGGGGCGGGTCACGAGTGCGCCGCGATGTTATGAGCGGCGAGTGCCATGTGCTATGTCACACACCATTGTTGGGCCCGCGGTGCGCTGAGACAGTCCTTCACACGCCTCGACACCCCACAGAGGCGCATCCCTTCGTGGAGGACTCCCGATGCGCTATCGCTTCGCGCTGCC
Organism: Streptomyces sp. Ru62; assembly: GCF_002920615.1. GTDB lineage: Bacteria > Actinomycetota > Actinomycetes > Streptomycetales > Streptomycetaceae > Streptomyces. The sequence continues at coordinate 30,170 of NZ_PQSU01000033.1, read as the reverse complement.
CGGACGCCTGCCGAGAGGCACGGCGGGCCGCATCGCCGGCGCCGCCGCCGTCTGCGTCACCCTGGCCGGCCTGCTGTCCACCCCGGCACTCGCCGCGCCCCGGCCGCACACCGCCACGGCCACCGCAGCCCGGGCGCACCTCTCCGTCCCGTCGCCCGCCGCCGCGTCCACCGTCGCGACCGAGCGCCCCGCGACCCAGGCCCGGCGGCTCAGCCCGGCCCAACTCCCGCCGCAGCGGCCCACGTCCACGAGGCACGCCGGGCCGCGCCAGGTGAAGGCGGCCTCCTGCGCCCCGGCCGACTTCGGCAGCCGTACCGGCTCCGCCCTCGTCTCCTACGTCAGGTCCGCGACCCCGGACTGCGTCAACACCCTCTTCTCGGTCACCGGCACGGACGCGCGCGACATCTTCCGCCAGGCCCAGATGCTCACGGTCGCCCACGCGTTCACCCGCACCGCCGGGCAGTACCGCGGCGACAACTCGGGCAGCCTGCTGCAACTGGTCCTCTTCCTGCGGGCCGGCTACTACGCGCGGTTCAACCACCCCGGGGACGTGGGCGCGTACACCTCCCGTCTCACCACCGCCGTCACGAGCGGCACGGACACCTTCTTCGCCCGCGCCCACTCCCGTGACGTCACGGCGGCCAACGGCGACATCCTCGGCGAGACCGTCATCCTCACCGACAGCGCCGACCAGCAGGGCCGTTACCTCTCCGTGTACCGGCGGCTGCTGACCGACTACGACAGCTCCTACGACTCGGTCGACAGCATGATCAGGGCCGTCAACGACGTCTACACACCGCTGTGGCGTGGCAACTGGAACCCGGCGTACGTGCGGGCGGTCGAGGCCGACCCGCGCATCGCCGGAACCCTGTACGACTTCGCGCTGGCCCACACCGACCAGCTCGGCACCGACCTGGCCTTCCTGGACGCCAACGCCGGGATGAACCTGGCCCGTTACACCGAGCACTCCGGACTGCGGGACACCGTACGCCCGTTGACCAAGGACCTGCTGGACCGGACGGGGATCACCGGCCCGACGGCCGGGCTCTGGGTGGCCGTGGCCACGCAGGCGAACTCCTACGACAAGGCCGACTGCTCCTACTACGACGTCTGCGACCTGCCGGAGAAGCTCGACAAGGCCGTCCTGCCGGTCACGCGGCACTGTGACGCGAACGTCACCGTCCGCGCCCAGGCGCTCACCGCCGCCGACCTCGACGCCGCCTGCGCCGGCGTGCTCCGCCAGGACGCCTGGTTCCGGTCGGTGGTGAAGGCCGACGGCGCGATACCCGGCCAGTACGCCTCCACGGTCCGGCTCGTGGTGTTCGCGAGCCGCGCCGACTACCGGACGTACGCCGGCGCGATGTACGGCATCAGCACCGACAACGGCGGCATGACGCTGGGCGGCGACCCGTCGGACCCGGCCAACGAGCCGATGTCGGTCATGTACCAGAAGGACCACGACGACGGCTTCCCGGCCCGGATCTGGAACCTCAACCACGAGTACACGCACTTCCTGGACGCCCGCGACGACATGAAGGGCGACTTCGCCCGGCAGATCTCCGTGCCGGACGTGTGGTGGATCGAGGGCGTCGCCGAGTACGTCTCCTACGGCTACCGCGGTCTCGCCGACGACCAGGCGGTCCAGGAGGCCGGCAGGCACACGTACAGGCTGAGCACCCTGTTCGAGAACACCTACGACAACAGCGACGTGACCCGGACCTACCCGTGGGGCTACCTCGCCGTGCGCTACATGGTCGAGCGGCACCCCGACGACGTCCAGCGCATGCTCGCCCGCTTCCGCGTCGGTGACTACGCCGGCGGACACGCCGTCTACCACGACGGCATCGGCACCCGCTACGACGCCGACTTCGACCAGTGGCTCACGGCGTGCGCCGCGGGCGCGTGCACCCGGCCGACGTCGGCCTGACCGTACCCGCCCAGCGGAACGGCCGCCGGCCGGAAACCCCGGTCGGCGGCCGTACGCGTCCACGGACCCGGGGAATCAGACCGCCGGCGCCGGGTACGTCGGGTACTCCACGCCGGACACGTGCTGGACGACCCGGACGACCTGGCAGGAGTAGCCGAACTCGTTGTCGTACCAGAGGTAGAGGATCGCGTTGTCCCCGTCCACCTTCAGCGCGCCGGCGTCCACGATCGAGGCGTGGCGCGAGCCGATGAAGTCGCTGGAGACCGCGTCGGGCGCCGTGATGAAGTCGATCTGCCGCTTCAGCGGCGAGGTGAGCGACACCTCGCGCAGGTAGTCGTGGACCTCCTCGCGGGTGGTCTCGCGGGCCAGCTGGAGGTTGAGGATCGCGATCGACACGTCCGGCACCGGGACGCGGATCGAGCTGCCGCTGATCTTCGCCTTGAGGTCGGGCAGCGCCTTGGCGACGGCGGAGGCGGCACCGGTCTCGGTGATGACCATGTTGAGCGGCGCGGAGCGGCCCCGGCGCTCGGACTTGTGGTAGTTGTCCAGCAGGTTCTGGTCGTTGGTGAACGAGTGGACCGTCTCCACGTGGCCGCGCAGCACGCCGTACTCGTCGTCCATGGCCTTCAGCGGCGGCACGATCGCGTTGGTGGTGCAGGAGGCGCAGGACAGGATCTGCTCGTCCGGCTTGACGGTGTCGTGGTTGACGCCGTGCACGATGTTCGGGACGTCGCCCTTGCCCGGCGCGGTCAGCACGACCTTCTCGATGCCGGGGCGCAGGTGCTGGGACAGGCCCTCGCGGTCGCGCCACTTCCCCGTGTTGTCGATGAGGATGGCGTCCCGGATGCCGTACTCGGTGTAGTCCACCTGCGACGGGTCGTCCGCGTAGATCACCTTGATGGCGTTGCCGTTGGCGACGATCGTGCTGCTGTCCTCGTCGACGGTGATCGTGCCCTGGAACTGACCGTGGATGGAGTCGCGGCGCAGCAGCGAGGCGCGCTTGACGATGTCCTGCGCGCCGCCGCCGCGCACGACGATGGCGCGCAGCCTGAGGCCGTTGCCGGAGCCGGCCTTCTCGATCAGCAGCCGGGCGACGAGCCGGCCGATGCGACCGAAGCCGTAGAGCACGACATCGCGCGGCTCGCGTCGCTCGATCCTGTTCGCACCGGTGGCACCGGCGACCGCCTCGGCGGTGAACTCCGCCACGCTCAGGCCGCGGTCGTCGGCCTTGTAGGTGGTGACCAGCATGCCGAGGTCGATCTGCGACGGCCCGAGGTCGAGGGCGGTCAGGGCCTGGAGGAACGGCATGGTCTCGGTGACCGACAGCTCGGCACCGGCGATCTGCCGGGCGAAGCGGTGCGTCTTCAGGATGCTGACCACCGACTTGTTCACCAGGGAGCGGCTGTGCAGCAGGACGGTCACGTCCCGCTCGCGGTGCAGCTTCCCGATGAGCGGGATCATCGACTCCGCGATCTCCTCGCGGATCTTCCAGTTGGTGAACGAGTCGTCGTTGACAGTCACAGATCCATCTTTCGAGCTAGGCAGCGCTCATATGATAACCACACCCCTTGTGGGTCCCCTTGACGGGGTGAGCGGGGCCGGTGACGCGTCCGGACGCGTGAAAACCGGGGGAGGGGTGGCGGAAACCCGGGTCGCGCGTTGCGCCTGCCCACCGGCGTGCCCAAGGTCGACGCCGTGAGCACCTCCTCCGTCCCCCGGCCCGAACCGACGGCCCCCTCCGGACCCCTGAGGCGCCCTCGCCTTCCCCGGCCGACCGGGCCCGGCCGGCCGCAGGGCGTCCTGCCGGCGCTCGCCCTGTTCGCGGCCGTCCGGCTCGCCGGGCTCCTCACGGTGATCCTCACGAACGCGCTCCGGGGACATCCGCTGGTCAGGAACCTGGCCCACTCCTGGGACTCGCGCTGGTACCTGCACATCGCCACCCACGGCTACGGCCGCCTCGTCTGGATCTCCCCGCAGGGCGCCGTCCAGACCGACTGGGCGTTCTTCCCCCTCTACCCGGCGCTCGTCCGGGCGCTGACCGCCGTCCTGCCGCTCACCCCGGGCCGGTCCGCCCTGCTCATCTCCTGGACGGCCGCGGGCGTGGCCGCGTACGGCATCTACCTCGTCGGCCACCATCTGTACGGCCGGGGCGTCGCCACCACGCTGGTCGCCCTGTGGGCCGCGCTGCCGCACGCCGTCGAACTGACCATCGCCTACACGGAGTCGCTGTTCGCCGCACTCGCCGCGTGGGCGCTGTACTGCGTGCTCAGGGGCCGCTGGCTGTGGGCCGGCACGCTGTCCGCGCTGGCGGGCCTGGCGCGGCCGAGCGGATTCGCGGTGGCGGTGGCCGTCGCCCTGGCCGCCGGGCACCAGGCGGTGCGGCAGCGCGGCCGGGCCCCGGCGCGGCTGTGGGCCGGGGCGCTGCTGGCCCCCCTGGGCTGGCTGGGCTACGTGCTGTGGGTGGGGAGCCGTACGGGAGACCTGCTCGGCGGCTACTTCACGGTCCAGCGCGCCTGGGACTCCCGCTTCGACTTCGGCGCCGGCTCGGTGCGCTTCCTCAAGGCCCTGTTCCTCTACGGCGGGGGCGTCGTCTACCCGGCGGCCCTCCTGATCGTCGTGACGGGTGTCCTGCTGTTCGCCCTGCTCTGCCTGGACCGCCCCCCGCCGGCCCTGGCGGTCTTCTCCGGCGTCCTGGTCCTCCTCGTGGTCGGCGGCTCCGGTTCCTTCTCCTCCAAGCCGCGGTTCCTGCTGCCGGCCTTCCCGCTGCTCGTCCCGGTGGCACGCGCCCTGGCCCGCACCTGGTGGCTGCGCCCGCCGGCGGCGATGGTCGTCTACGGCGCCCTCACCCTGGTGTCCCTGCTGTTCGGCGCCTATGTGACGGCGGTGGCCCACTCCCCGCTGTGAGCCGCCTCGCGCATCACAGGAGCGGTGCCTGCCGGTCCGGATGCCCGGCCCCGGATGGCGAACCGGTCGTGCGGGCCCGTGCACGCTCTCGGGTGGGGCGTTGCGGTGCCGTGCGGACCCCAGTGGGTCGCGGCCCGTGCCTCAGTACCGCGGGGCCTGGCGGCATCCGATCCCGTTCGTGCGACCACGGGAGGACATGTGGCCCAGTGAGGTCCCCGTCCCCGTTTTCGGTGCGGGGGCGGTGGCCGGGGCCGGGTGATGCAGTTCGCTGCGCGGCGGGTCCGGCGGCGTGAAGAGCTCCTGGGCTCCGAGGAGACCGAGCAGCCTGTCGACCATGCGGCTGCCGACGCGGATGAAGACCGTTTTGCCCTGGCTGTCGGCGCGCTGCCGCAGCTCCATCAGGGCGGCCAGGCCGGCGCAGTCGCAGAAGTCGAGCCCGCCCAGGTCCAGGTCGAGGCCTGCGTCGGACGCGGCGAGTGCTCTGTGCAGGCCGGGGCGGAGCCCGTCCGCGGAGTCGAGATCCAGCTCGCCCAGGATCTGGACGCGGATCCGCCTCCCTAGCGGCGCGTAGGAGGCAGTCGCCAAGCCGGTCGGCAGGGGCTTGTCCGGGTCCCGACTTCCCGGGCACGGCAGGTCGGACCCGCCGGCCGGCTGGGCCTCGTGGATGCGGTGGTACATGGCTTGCTCCCGCATGTGTGCGCAGGGGACTGAGTCAACACTGCCCCTTCACCCGGATGTACGTCAACTAATACACGAATCTCCATACGTGTTTTTGAGTGCATGAATGTCCAGTCGGTAGACTCGGGGCATGGATGGAGTGCCTGAGCCGCACAGCGGGTGGACCTTCCTGACGAACCATGCCCGCGTGCTTGCGGCCATCGCGGACAACCCACATGCGCGCATTCGGGACATCGCCGCGCGCTGTCGGCTCACTGAGCGCGCTGTGCAGAAGATCATTGTGGACCTGGAGCAGGATGGTTACCTTTCCCACACCCGGGAGGGGCGCGGCAACACCTACCGGATCGATCCCAGCAAGACCCTGCGGCATCCAGCCGAAGCGGGAATCGGCCTGACGGTCGCCTCGCTCCTGTCGATGCTCGTCCACGACGAGGCAGAACGTTCGAGTCATCCTGATTCGACCGATGTGATGACAGTGTGAGCGCGCCGAGTTCGTGTCGGCCGGGCGGCAGACGAGCCGGGCATCGCTCCGTACGGGTGTGTCAGCCATCGGGGGTCAGGTCGATGCACTCCGGTGTCTCGCCGCGGCGCGCGCCTCGTCCGTCTCCTGTGATCCCGTGTCGCCGACGACCCGGAGCATCTTCTCGGCCGGGCGGCCCTCTGCCTGTGCGCCGTTTCCGGTGACATGTGCGGGCACACGGAGGGCGCGTACCAGGCCGGGACCCGGAGGACGGCGGCCCGGTGGTGGCGTGATCACGGAGAAGCCCGACGCTGAGCACGGGGGGCCGACGCTGAGCGCGCAGGAGTCGACGCGAGGAAAGCCACCGGACGGCCGGTGGCTACCGTCCGGATGCCTCGGGGCTGGACGTGCCCGGCACGCTGACGTGCCGACACGGGCGCGCGCCACCCGGATTTCGGTGTCGCGCGCGGGACGATGGACGCCGGCCGTCCGCCGGGTCTGGATCCGGCGCCGGCCGTGATGACATGATCAGCCGGAGCAGGACGGGGGAGGCGGTGCCGATGAGGCTGCACACGCACGAGTGGGGGACCGGCGAGCGGATCGCCGTCCTCGTGCACGGAATCATGTCCGACCACCGCACCTGGCACCGGGTCGCACCGGTCCTCGCCGGCAAGGGCTACCGGGTCGTCGGCGTGGACCTGCGCGGGCACGGCGCGAGCGGCCGGGGCGAGTACAGCCCCGAGACCTGGGCGGGCGACCTCGTCGAAACCCTCCCGGAACGCCCGGAACTGGTGATCGGTCACTCGCTCGGGGCCATGGCCCTGGCCGGCGCCGTCGAACGGCTGGTGCCCGCCCGGGCCGTCTACTGCGACCCCGCCTGGGACCTACGCCGGAAACTGGTCGAGGCGTCCGTGTACTTCGCCGCCTTCAAGTCCGCGAACCGCGCGATGATCAGGAGTCTCAACCCGCGCTGGGACGAGGCCGACGTGGACGTGGAACTGGCCACGCTCGCCGACTGGGACCCCGCCTCGGCCCGCGTCCTCCCGGACATCTACGCGGTCAGCCGGACACCGGCGCGCCCGGTGGTGCCCTCCCTGGTGGTACTGGCCGGCGCCGGTGAACTCGTACGGCCCGGGCTGGACGAGGAGCTGGTGCGGCGGGGCTTCGAGGTCCGGACGGTCGCGGGAGCCGGGCACTGCGTCTACCGTGACGACTTCGACGGCTTCATGGGCGCGCTCGACGGCTGGATCTGAGGGGGGCTCACGCCCCCGGGCCGCGCGGAACGGTCAGCGCGGGTTGAAGACCACGCTGGCGAAGCGGGAGTTGGCGGGCGCCGACCGGCCGGGGGCGAGCCGCGACGCCGAGCCCTTGCACCTCTTCTTCGTGTAGACGACGAGCGGCTTCTTCGTCCCGTTGCGGGCGCCGCGCGCCTCCTGGGCCATGTCGAGGCACTTGTGGTCCGGCGGGTTGTCGATGGCGTACGCCTTGCCCTGGGGTCCGATCCAGACGAACGTGCCGTCGGCGGCGAGCGCGGAGCCCGTGGTGGTCAGAGCGAGGGCGAGACCGCCGAGTACGGCGGCGAGCGAACGACACGGGCGCATGAGCGTGGCCTTCCTTGACATGGAGGAGTCCTTCGACATGGGGGGAGTCCTCCGCCGGACGGGGCGGGGGAGGGGCGGACCGGGGGCCGCAGCCGTAATCTCCCACCCCCGGCGCACCGGACCCCGGAGCCGACACGGGCACGTCCACCGTCCGGGGGACGACGCCGGACCCGGGGCGACGCCCCGCTGTCCGCTGTGCGAAGCCGGCGAATCGGGGTAGACGGGGGGACGCCCGAGGAAAGGACCGTCTCATGACGACCTACGTGATCAGCGTCCCCGGCACCTTCACCACCGGGATCGAGTCCGACACCCGCTCCCGGCTGGCCCGGGCGCTCCGGCCCGCCGATCCGCACGGCACGCACATGGGCAGCGCCGAGGACCTGGACGCGCTCAGCGTCAACGACGACAACACCTTCACCCTGCGCCTGACCGTGGAGGCCGACACCGGCCGGCACGCCGAGGAGGAGGCCCGCAGGCTCGCGGACTCCGCGCTCCAGCAGGCGGGACTGGACGAGCGGACCGCGCCGCTCGGGCCCGCGGTGATCACCGGCATCGACTCCGAGGTCCGCTGACCGCGAGCACGACCGGGACACGGACGGGCCGGGGTCCGGGCCCGGCCGGCCATCCGCGAGGCGCGATCACCTTATTTAGGTAAAATCTAGACGTTTGCCGAAAATTCACGCGCCCGGCCCTCCGAGGGTCACCCGCCCCGCCGGAAGTGATCGATGCCCCGCAAGCGCACCACGGACGAAGGCGACGAGCTGCTGGCCAGACTCGGTTCGCTCACCGCCCAGGCGCGCAGGCGCGCGGAGCTGCAACGCACCCAGGTCGAGCTGGCCATCGCCCTGCAACGCGGCATGCTCCCCCGGGACCTGCCGGCCGCGCCCGGTCTCCATCTCGCGGTGCGGTACGCGCCGGCCAACCTCGGTCTCAACGTGGGCGGCGACTGGTACGACGCCTTCACCCTGCCCGACGGCCGGATCGGGCTGTCCATCGGCGACGTACAGGGCCACAACATCGAGGCCGCCGCCTTCATGGGCCAGGTCAGAGCCGGAGTGCGGGCGCTCGCCTCGGTCACCGGCGATCCCGGGGAGCTGCTGGCCCGCACCAACGACCTGCTGCTCTCCCTGGGCAGCGATCTGTTCGCCACCTGCACCTTCATGCGGCTCGACCCGGCCACCGGGGTGCTGGAGAGCGCCCGGGCCGGTCACATCCCCTTCATCTGGGCCACGGCGGACGGGAAGTCCGGCGTCGTCGACGACGAGGGCGGACCGCCGCTCGGCATCGAACAGAACATCGAGTTCCCTGTCACCCGGCACCGGCTCACCACCGGCGGGGTCTTCGTCCTGCTGACCGACGGTGTCGTGGAGGGGCCGTCGCTGAACATCGAGGACGGCCTCGACCAGGTGGTACGGCTCGCCGGCATCGCCGCCGTCGCCGGTCTGGAGGCCCGCGCGCTCGCCGCGGCCGTGATCAAGGGTGCCGAGAACGTCGGGCACGAGGACGACGCCGCCGTCCTGGTCGTGGGCCTGGACGGCCCCGCCGCCCCGGCGTGAGCGGTCCGGTGCCCGGGGTCTGCACCGGGTCCGTCAGCCATAGGGCCGGGCCGCCGGGCGCCTCGCCTCGCCGACCGGCGGGCATCGGTGTGAGATTGCTGCTGTGGTGGGTTTCGAGGAGCTGCGCCGGCCGGGCGGCCGTGCCGTCCAGCTGCTGGCCGTCGCCGCCTGCTACTACGCGGCGGCCCGGCTCGGCCTGCTGCGCCAGCTGACCGTCGAGGGCGCCGTCGTCACGCCCATCTGGCCGCCGACCGGCGTCGCCGTCGCCGCGCTGCTCATCCTCGGCCTGGGCTGCTGGCCCGGCATCACGCTCGGCGCCTTCTTCGCCGTCCTGTCCCTCAGCGCACCCGGTCCCGACGTGCTCGGCATCCTCTTCGGGAACACCGCCGCACCCCTGTGCGCTGCGCTGCTGCTGCGCCGGGCCGGTTTCCGCACCGACCTCAGCCGGCTGCGCGACGGCCTCGCCCTCGTGTTCCTGGGCGCGCTGGGCGCCATGCTGGTCAGCGCGACCGTCGGCGTCGGCGTCCTCGCCCTGACGGGCAGCGTGCCCCCGCACAGCTTCTGGCCCGTCTGGCTCGCCTGGTGGGTGGGCGACGCGATGGGTGTCCTGCTGGTCACCCCGCTGCTGCTGTTGCTGCGCCGCGTCCGCCGGGCAGTGCCCATGCGGCGCTGGAAGGAGGCGACAACGCTGGCCGTCGTCGCCTGCGCCCTCGTACCGCTGGCCGCCCACAGCTCGCTCAGCCTGCTCTTCCTCGTCTACCCGCTCATCATCTGGGCGGCCCTGCGGTTCCAGCTCGCGGGCAGTGTCCTCTGCGCGTTGCTGACCTCCGTGGTGGCCACCGTCGCCGCCACGGACGGCGTCGGCGCGTTCACCGGTCTGAGCCGGATCGAGGTCATGGTCAAGCTCCAGGCCTTCAACGGCGCCATGGCCCTGACCGCGCTGCTGCTGTCCGCCGTGATCACCGAGCAGCGCAACACCCGGAGCTCGGTGGAGAAGGCCTGCCAGGAACTGGTGGAGGTGCTGGAGCACCTCACCGCGGGCGAGGCGCCGCGGCCCCGGCCGCAGACGGAGGCCGACGACATCGCCGACGACATCGACGACCGGCCGTGGCCCACCGGGGCACCGTAGGGACGTCCCACGGCACCGGCGAACCTTCCGCGGGTCCCTCGTCGCCGTGGCGTGTCATCGTCCGGAGCGGTTCACCGACCCCTCGTCGTCACTGCCCGGCTCCGCGGCCGGCGTCCCCGCCGACGTGGACCGGTGCTCCCGGGACGGCGGGTGGGCGGCACCGGTGGCGCCGGGATGGCCGCCCCCCGTCGTGCCGTAGCCGCCGGGAATCCCCGGCGGTGTGTCCGCGGCGGCCTGCGCCTCGCTGATGTGCCGCCGGGCCCGGACGTTCGCCCGGCGCTCCGGGTACGGGTAGTCGAACGGCTGGGACGCGGCACGCTCGCTGTCCGCCTCGCGCTGCCGGCGCGCGGCCCGCTCGGCCGCCGTCGCGTTCTCGTCCTGTCGCTTGCGCTCATGGTCCTTCATGCGGCGCCGGGTACCCGGGCTCCCGCCACCGCCAACGTCCGTCCCGGCGTGTCGGACGGCCCGCCGGGGGCACTGGGAGACGATGGGCCGAGTCCGTACGGGCACAGGGCCGGACCGGGAGGACAGGGGCGGCATGGAACAGCGGCCGGTACCAGGAAGGACAGCCGAGGACGGCACGCGCGGCGCGCCCGTGACCACGGACCCGCCCCGGCAACGGGGCGCGGCCGACGACACCCGCCGCCGCATCCCGCGCACCGACACCCTCCTGCGCGACCCCCGGCTCGCCGAGGCGGTGGAACGCCTCGGCGCGCACCGGGTGAAGGACGCCGTACGGCAGGCGCAGGAGCGGGCCCGCGCGGGCGGCATCCCGCCGGAACAGGTGCCGCAGGCGGCCCTGGACCTGCTGCCCGGCACCGCGAGCGGCCTGCGCCCGGTGCTCAACGCCACCGGGGTGCTGCTGCACACCAACCTCGGCCGGGCCCCGCTGTCCGCCGCGGCCCGGCGGGCCGTCCAGGAAGCGGCCGGTCCCACGGACGTCGAACTCGACCTGACGACCGGTGTCCGGGCCCGCAGAGGACGCTCCGCGCTCGCCGCCCTGCGCGCCGGGGTGCCGGCCGCCGGCGCCGCGCACGTCGTCAACAACGGCGCCGCCGCGCTCGTCCTCGCCGCCACCGCCCTCGCGGCGGGCAAGGAGATCGTCGTCAGCCGGGGGGAGATGGTGGAGATCGGCGACGGCTTCCGCCTGCCCGACCTGCTCGTCTCCACCGGCGCACGGCTCCGCGAGGTCGGTACGACCAACCGCACGGCCCCCGCCGACTACGCGGCCGTGATCGGGCCGGACACCGGGTTCGTGCTGAAGGTGCACCCGTCCAACTTCCGGATCACCGGCTTCACCCGGTCCGCCGGGGTCGCCGACCTCGCCGGCCTCGGCGTGCCGGTCGTCGTCGACATCGGCTCCGGGCTGCTCGCACCCCACCCGGCCCTGCCCGAGGAGCCCGACGCCGACACCCAGCTGCGCGCCGGCGCCGCGCTCGTCACGGCGAGCGGCGACAAACTGCTCGGCGGACCCCAGTGCGGGCTGCTGCTCGGCCGGGAGGACCTGGTCCGCACCCTCGCCCGGCACCCGCTGGCCCGTGCCCTGCGCGTCGACAAGCTGACCCTGGCCGCGCTGGAGGCCACCCTCACCGGCCCGCCCACCCCGACCGCCCTCGCCCTCACCGCCGACCCGGCCCGGCTCCGGGCCCGCGCCGGCCGGCTCGCCGCCGAGCTGGCCGCCGCCGGGATCGACGTCCGGGCCGTCGAGAGCGCCGCGACAGTCGGCGGCGGGGGCGCTCCCGGCGTCACCCTGCCCAGCGCCGCCCTCTCCCTGCCCGAACCGTACGCCGCCGCGCTGCGCACCGGCCGTGTCCCCGTCGTCGGCCGCCTGGAGACGGGCCGCTGCGTGCTGGACCTGAGGGCAGTGCCCCCGGAGGACGACGACCGGCTGGCCGAGGCCGTACGGTCGGCGCGGCCGGTGGCGGAAGGGCGGGGGGAGTGACGGAGAGAGGCGCGGGGCGGCGCACGGTGTCCGGGGAGCCCCCGGAAGAGCGCGCCGAAGTGGGCGGCCCGGTGCGGGCTCCCCGTGGAAGGGTGGACGGTGTGATGCTGGTCCTCGTGGAAGGGCGGGCATGATGCGCGGTCCGCGGGCAACGACGGGTGACACCCCACGACGGCCCGGTGACGGGGCGGGCGACGTGCCTCCGGGTCCCTGCGGTGCGGTCGGCGGGATGATGCGGTGTCGGCGTGGCGGGGCGGCGGGCGCACCTCCGAGGCCCCGCGGCGGGGTGGGCGGCGCGCCGCCGGGTCCCCGCGGCGCGACGGACGGCAGATCTCCGACGCCCGGTGGTGGAGTGGGCGGCGTGACGCCGTTTCCCGGTGGTGGGGTGGGCGGCGTGATGCCGAGCCCCGGTGGTGGGGTGGGCGGTGTGATGCCGAGCCCCTTTGGTGGAGTGGACGGTGCGGCGCCGAGCCCCCGCGGCAGGGTGGACGGAGCGACGCTGAGCCCCCGTGGCACGGTCGGCGGTGCGATGCCGGCCCCTGCGAAGGGAGGGGCATGATGCCGGTTCCCTGCGAAGAGGAGGCGTGATGCGCGTTCTCGCCACCGCCGGGCATGTCGATCACGGTAAGTCCGCGCTGGTCCGGGCCCTCACCGGGATGGAGCCCGACCGGTACGAGGAGGAGCGGCGCCGGGGGCTCACCCTGGACCTGGGCTTCGTGTGGACCCGGCTCGGCGGGGACCACCTCGCGTTCGTCGACGTACCCGGTCACGAGCGGTTCGTGCCGACCATGCTGGCCGGTGTCGGCCCCGTACCCGCCGTGCTGTTCGTGGTCGCCGCCGACCAGGGCTGGCAGCCCCAGTCGCAGGAGCACCTCGCCATCCTCGACGCGCTCGGCGTCCGGCACGCCGTCCTCGCGGTGACCCGCAGCGACCTCGCCGACCCCGAGCCGGTCCGCGCCGACGCCGCCGAGCGGCTGGCCGGTACCTCCCTCGGCAAGGTGCCCCAGGTCGCGGTCAGCGCGGTCACCGGCGCGGGACTGGACGACCTGCGCGCCGAACTGGCCCGCCTGGCCGCCGAGTTGCCCGCGCCCGACACCGACGCCGACGTACGCCTGTGGCTCGACCGGGCCTTCACCGTCCGGGGCCACGGCACCGTGGTGACCGGCACCCTCGGCGCCGGTACCCTGCGCGTCGGCGACCGGCTGGTCACCCCGGACGGATCGGCCGTCCTGCGGGTGCGCGGGCTGCAGAGCCTCCAGGAGCAGCGGACGGCCGTCGGCGCGGTGGCCCGTGTCGCCGTCAACGTCCACGGTCAGGGGGACACCGCCCTGGGCCGCGGCCAGGTGCTGCTCACCCCGGACCGCTGGCTGAGCACCGAGGTCGCGGACGTACGGGTCACCGGAGAGCCGGTGGCCGAGCTGCCCCGGTGCGTGACCCTGCACATCGGAACGGCTGCCGTACCGGTGACCGTCCGCCCGCTCGGCCCGGACACCGCCCGGCTCACCCTGCGCCGGGGGCTGCCCCTCCGGATCGGCGACCGCGCGGTGCTCCGCGAACCGGGCGGCACCCGCCCGCCCTGCGGCGTCAGCGTCCTCGACGTACGGCCGCCCCGGCTGACCCGGCGCGGCGCCGGGCGGGCCCGCGCGGCCGAGCTGGAGACGATGACCGGCCGTCCGGACGGCGCCGCCGAACTGCGCCGCCGCAAGCTCGTCCGCCGCGCCGACCTGCGGGCGATGGGCGTCCCGGCGCCCACCGAGCCCGTCACCGGGGACTGGCTCGCCGACGCGGCGCACTGGAACCTCCTGAAGGACCGGCTGACCGACCACGTCCTGGAACACGCCCGCGCCCATCCGCTGGACCCCGGCCTGCCCACCGAGGCGGCGCGCCGGCTGCTCGGGCTGCCCGACCGCGCCCTGGTCGACGCCCTGGCGGCGGCACAGCCCCGGCTCCGGGCGGGGCAGGGCCGGCTGTACCCCGCCGACCGTCCCGCGCCCGCCCTGCCCGCGCCCGTCCGCGCCGCCGTCGACGCCCTGCGCCGGGACCTCCTCCACAGCCCGTTCCGCGCCCCCGAGGCCGGGCGGCTCGCCGAACTGGGTCTCGACCGCCGGGCCACGGCCGCCGCGGCGGCCGCGGGAGCCCTGCTCCGGATCACCGACGGGATCGTGCTGCTGCCCGGCGCGGACGCCGACGCCGCCGCCGTCCTGCGCACGCTGCCCCAGCCGTTCACCCTCAGCGAGGCCCGACGCGCGCTCGACACCACCCGCCGGGTGGCCGTACCGCTGCTGGAGTTCCTGGACGCCCGCGGGTACACGGAACGCGTCGACGAACAGCGCCGACGCTGCCGAACGGGGGCGGGGGAGGGGAACGGAGGCGGACGGGAATCGAACCCGCCTGCCCGAGATCCTCGGGCACCTCGGTTTTGAAGACCGGGAGGGCCACCAGGCACCCACACGCCTCCACCGCTCGTCAGGCTACTGCCCCAGGAGACCACCGGTATGACAACGACACCGGCCCATCAGACGCCCGTACGGCTCACCCAGTTCGCCCACGGCGGCGGCTGCGCCTGCAAGATCCCGCCCGGGGAACTGGAGGAGGTGGTCGCGGGGCTGGCCGCCGCGCCGCTCGCCGGCGGCGACACCCCGCTGCTCGTCGGTCTCGCCACCGGCGACGACGCGGCCGTGGTCACGCACGGGGGGACCGCCCTGGTGTGCACGGCCGACTTCTTCACCCCGGTCGTGGACGACCCCTACGACTGGGGCCGGATCGCCGCCGCCAACGCCCTGTCCGACGTGTACGCCATGGGCGGCCGGCCCGTGCTGGCCGTCAACCTGCTCGCCTGGCCGCGCGACCGGCTCCCCTTCGACCTCGCCCGCGAGGTGCTGCGGGGTGGACTGGACATCGCCACCGAGGCGGGCTGCCACGTCGGCGGCGGGCACAGCGTCGACGACCCCGAGCCCAAGTACGGCATGGCCGTCACCGGCATCGCCGATCCGGAGCGGCTGCTGCGCAACGACGCCGGACGGCCCGGGCTGCCGCTGTCGCTGACCAAACCGCTCGGCATCGGTGTCCTCAACAACCGGCACAAGGCCACCGGCGAGCGGTTCGCGCACGCCGTCGCCACGATGGCGGCCCTCAACCGGGAGGCCTCCGAGGCCGCGCTGGCGGCCGGCGTCGAGTGCGCCACCGACGTCACCGGGTTCGGCTTCCTCGGCCATCTGCACAAGCTGGCCCGCGCCTCGGACGTCACGGCCGTGGTCGACACCGCCGCCGTCCCCTACCTGGAGGGCGCCCGGGAGGCCGTACGGGACGGGTACGTCAGCGGGGGCACCCGGCGGAATCTGGAGTGGGTCGCGCCGCACACCGACTTCGGGGACACCGACGCGGACACCCGGCTGCTGCTCGCCGACGCACAGACCTCCGGCGGGCTGCTCGTCGCCGGTGAGGTTCCCGGGGCACCGGTGGTCGGGGAGCTGGTGCCGCGCGGGGCCCACTCCGTCGTGCTCAGGTAGGACACGCACACCACCACCAACACCACCGCACCACTCACACCGCCCAGGTCGCCCACAGCGCTCCGCCCGCTCGCACCCCTCACGGCTCCGTGCCCGTGTGCTCGTCGATGCCCGCCCGGATCCGGTAGGCCCGCACCAGCGCCAGGGCCGCCGGGCCCCGGGGTCGCCGGCCAGGGCGGATGTCGACGGCGAACGCCTTCGTCTCCTGGATGTGCGTGTTCGGGTCGAGGGACAGGTGCAGCAGCTCGTTGGCCGCGTCCCCGGTGGTGTAGCCGTTCGGGCCCCAGTGGTACGGCAGCCCCACCTGGTGCAGTCGGCGGCCGTGCACGGTCAGCGGGGACATCCGGTCGGTGACCAGCACCCGCGCCTCGATCACGCCCCGCGCGCTGACGATCGTCGCCCAGCCGGTGTGCGCCAGGCCCCGCTCGGCGGCCAGCTCGGGGGACACCTCGCAGAAGAACTCCGGCTGGAGTTCCGCGAGGTACGGCTGCCAGCGGGACATGCCGCCCGCCGTGTGGTGCTCGGTGAGCCGGTAGGTGGTGGCCACGTACGGGAACACCCCGGAGCCGGGCTCGTCGCCGCTCGGTTGGTAGCGGTTGTCCGGGTGCGGCGGCAGCAACTGCCGTACCGGATTGCGCTGCTGGTCGTAGAGCAGGTTCGGGAACGGGGAGTCCTGCGGTTCGTAGTGCGCCGGCAGCGGTCCGTCGGTGAGCCCGGACGGCACGTACAGCCAGGCCTTGCCGTCGGCCTGCATGATGAACGGGTCCGTGCCCGACAGGGCCTCCGGCCCGGACGCGTCCTCGGGCGGCTCGTGGTCCGGCGCCTTGTCCTTCTTGAAGTCGGGGACGTCGTGCCCGGTCCACTCGCCCTGCTCGCCCTTGTCCGGGTCCCACCACACCAGCGCCTTGCGCTCGCTCCACGGCCTGCCCTCGGGGTCGGCGGAGGCCCGGTTGTACAGGATCCGCCGGTTGGCCGGCCACGCCCACGCCCACTCGGCCGCCACCCAGTCCTGCTCCCGGCCCGGCTTGCGGCGGGCCGCCTGGTTGACGCCGTCGGCGTACACACCGCAGTAGATCCAGCAGCCGCAGGCCGTCGAGCCGTCGGGCTTCAACTGCTCGTACGAGGAGAGCGGGTTCCCCTCGGCGTCCCGGCCGTTGATCTCGGCGAGGACGGCCTCCGCGTCCGGTTCGGCCTGCCGGCCCTTCGTCGGGTAGTCCCAGGCCAGGTCGAGCACCGGCCGGTCCATCTCGTCGGTGGACCCGGCCAGCTTCCGCCGGATGATCCGCCCGAGGTGGTAGGCGAACCACAGGTCGCTGCGCGTCTCGCCGGGCGGCTCGACCGCCTGGTGGTGCCACTGGAGCAACCGCTGGGTGTTGGTGAAGCTGCCGTCCTTCTCGGTGTGCGCGGCGGCCGGCAGGAAGAACACCTCGGTGCCGATGTCCTCCGTGCGCAGCTCCCCGGTCTCGATCTCCGGGCCGTCCTTCCACCAGGTCGCCGACTCGATCAGGGAGAAGTCCCGGACGACCAGCCAGTCCAGGTTGGCCATGCCGAGCCGCATCAGCTTGGAGTTGGCGTTGCCCACGGCGGGGTTCTCGCCGAGCAGGAAGTAGCCCTTGCAGACGCCGTCCAGCTGGGCCATCGTCGTCTCGTACGTCGAGTGCGAGCCGGTCAGCCGGGGCAGGTAGTCGAAGCAGAAGTCGTTGTCGGAGCTCGCCGCCTCACCCCAGTAGGCCTTGAGCAGGCTCACCAGGTAGGAGCGCATGTTGCCCCAGTAGCCCTTGTGCGCGGCCTCGGCCTCGACGAAGGCGTCCAGGTCCTGGTTCTGGTGGGCGTGCGGCATCGGGATGTAGCCGGGCAGCAGGTTGAACAGGGTCGGAATGTCCGTGGACCCCTGGATGGAGGCGTGCCCGCGCAGCGCGAGGATGCCGCCGCCGGGCCGGCCGATGTTGCCGAGCAGGGTCTGCAGCACGGAGGCCGCCCGGATGTACTGCACGCCCACCGTGTGCTGGGTCCATCCGACCGCGTAGGCGAACGCGGTCGTGCGGTCGCGCCCGGAGTTCTCCGTGATCAGTTCGCACACCTGCCGGAACAGGTCCTGCGGCACCCCGCAGATCCGCTCCACCATCTCCGGGGTGTAGCGGGCGTAGTGCCGCTTCAGCACCTGGAACACGCACCGCGGATGGGTCAGCGTCTCATCGCGCTCGGGCTCGCCCTCGCCGATCACCGCGCCACCGGAGCCGTGCGCCTCACCGCGGGCCGCCTCGGTCACCGAACTGCCGCCGCCGGTGCGCTCGTCGTACTCCTGGTCGCGCTCGCCGGAGGCCGCCTGGACCTCAAAACCCTCGTACTGCCAGCTGTTGTTGTCGTACGAGCGGCTGTCGGCGTCCAGGCCGGAGAAGACGCCGGCCAGGTCCTCGGTGTCCTGGAAGTCCTCCCGCAGGATCACCGGGGCGTTGCTGTACGCCACGATGTAGTCACGGAAGTACTTCTCGTTGCGGAGTACGTAGTTGATGATGCCGCCGAGGAAGGCGATGTCCGTGCCCGCGCGCAGCGGCACGTGCACGTCGGCGAGCGCGCTGGTGCGGGTGAAGCGCGGATCGACGTGGATCAGCTTCGCGCCCCGCGCCTTGGCCTCCATCACCCACTGGAACCCGACCGGATGGCACTCGGCCATGTTCGAGCCCTCGATGACGATGCAGTCCGCGTTCTGCAGGTCCTGCTGGAAGGTGGTCGCGCCGCCGCGTCCGAACGAGGTTCCCAGACTGGGAACGGTGGAGGAGTGTCAAACGCGCGCCTGGTTCTCGATCTGGATCGCTCCGAGCGCGGTGAACAGCTTCTTGAGGAGGTAGTTCTCCTCATTGTCCAGGGTGGCTCCGCCCAGGCTCGCGATGCCCAGGGTGCGCCGGGTGCGGGTCCCGTCGACCTCCCACTGCCAGCCGTCCCGGCGCGCCGCGATGACCCGGTCGGCGATCATGTCCATCGCCGTGTCCAGGTCCAGCCGCTCCCACTCGGTGCCGTGCGGACGCCGGTGGAGGACCTGGTGCTCGCGGGCGTCGCCGGTGGTCAGCTGGAGGCTCGCCGCGCCCTTGGGGCACAGCCGTCCGCGCGAGATCGGGGAGTCCGGGTCGCCCTCGATCTGGGTGACCCTCTCGTCCTGCACGTACACGTTCTGGCCGCAGCCGACCGCGCAGTACGGGCAGATGGACTTCACCACCCGGTCGGCCGAGGCGACCCGGGGTGTGAGCCGTGCGCTGCGCCCGCTCTTCGCGGCGGCGCCGCGGCCGAGCGGGTCCGTGCCGGTGAGCTGGCGGTAGACAGGCCAGGAGTCGATCCAGGTACGCACGCCCATGGCTCCTCCTCCCGCTCGGTCCCTTGATTGTCCCGCGCTGTCCCGACCACGGCATCTTCGGCGGTGATCGGCGACGGGAGTACCCCCGCCCGCCCCGGCCAAACGGACCCGGCAGGTGTGAGTGCCGCGTCCCGGGGGACTCCGCCGCTTGCGGTGTGTCGGCGGACGGACCGGATACGGTGCCCGTAATGTCCGGGTGGTCACGGTCCCGAACGAGTGACGGGAGCGATCGCGATGACGATCAAGGGCAGCGGGGCGACGGTGGTCGCACGGTGAGGCAGCGGCACGTCTTCGGGACGGTGTTCACCCTTGAAGCCGTCATCGCGGGCGGCGTGTTCCTCGTCGTCCTCGCCGTGCTGGCCTGGTCGTTGCTGCGCCGACGGGTCCGGACGGCCGAGCGGCCCGAGCGGCTGCGCGTGGAAGCCTTCTACGTCGGCGCCCTCGCCGCCTTCGCCGTCTTCCTGGTCGCCTGGACGGCCTGGCAGAACCGCGAGGAGCACCCCGCGGCCGTCCCCAAGCCCCTGCGCGTCGACGTCACCGGTTTCCAGTGGTGCTGGGACTTCCGCTATCCGCAGTCCGCGGGCCACCGCCGGGTCACCGGCACCTGCAAGGGAAAGGACATGCCCACCCTCGTCGTCCCGACCGGCCGCAGCGTGCAGCTCCGGCTCACCTCACGGGACGTCATCCACTCCTTCTGGGTGCCCGGCCTGCGCTACAAGATGGACGCCTTCCCCGACCACGTGAACACCTTCACGCTCACCCTGGACCGCGCGGGCCGCTGGCGCGGCCGGTGCGCCGAGTTCTGCGGACAGCGGCACTGGACGATGGACTTCTGGATCAAGGCGGTCCCCCCGAAGGAGTACGACCGCTGGGCACACGGCGGAACGGCGACGGCATGACCCTCGCGCCGGACACCGAATCCCAGCGTGGCGACGCCGGCCGGCCCGTCCCGCCCGGCAGCTGGCTCGGCTGGATCTCCACCACCGACCACAAGCGCATAGGCCTGCTCACCGTCGGCACCTCCCTGGTGCTCCTGCTGGTCGACGGTGTCTTCGCGCTGCTCATGCGCGCCCAGCTGGCACAGCCCGAGGAGACCTTCCTCGCCTCCCACCTGTACAACCAGCTGTTCACCATGCACGGCTCAGGCATGATCTACACGGTCATGACGCCGTTCGCCATCGGCATGGGTGTCTACCTGGTGCCGCTCCAGATCGGCGCCCCCGCCATCGCGCTGCCCCGGCTCACCCTGCTCGGCTACTGGCTGTACGTGCTCGGCGCGCTCACCATGCTGGCCGGCTTCGCCACACCCACCGGGGCGCACGCCGACGGCTGGTTCTCGTACCCGCCCATGGCCGACAGCGTGCACTCGCCGGGCACCGGCCCCGACCTGTGGATCGTGGGCGTCTGCCTGGCCGTGACCGGCAGCATCCTGATGGGCTGGGCGGTGCTGTGGACCGTCCTGCGCCGCCGCACCCGCGGCATGACCATGCTGCGCCTGCCCGTCTTCTGCTGGTCGATGATCGCCACCTGCCTGATGGTGATCGGTTCCTTCCCGGCGCTGCTCGCCGCGATGGTGCTGCTCGGGGTGGGCCGGGCCGACCCGGACGTCTTCGCGTCCAACGTCTGGAACATCGGCTACCAGCACATCTTCTGGTTCTACGGCCATCCGGTCGTGTACGTGATGTTCTTCCCGTACCTGGCGGCCGTCGCCGAGGTGCTGGCGGTGTTCTCCGGCCGCCGCTTCTTCGGCTACCGGGGCACGGCCCTGTCCCTGCTCGTGTTCGCCGCCCTGTCGATGAGCGTGTGGGGACACCACATGTTCGCCACCGGGCAGGCCGCCAACGACTACTACTCCCTGACCTCCATCGCCCTGCTGATCCCCGCCGGTGTCGAGTACTTCGGCATGCTGGGCACGATCCTGGGCGGCCGGCTGCGACTGCGCACCCCCATGCTGTTCGCGCTCGCCTTCATCCCGCAGTTCCTGATCGGCGGCCTCACCGGCATCATGGTCGGCACGCCGGTGATCGACTACCACGTCACCGACAGCTACTTCGTCGTGGCCCACCTGCACTACGTGCTGTTCGCGGGCAGCGCCTTCGGCCTCTTCGCCGCCGTCCACTACTGGTTCCCGAAGGTCACCGGCACCCTGCTGGACGAGCGCATGGGCCGCCTGCACTTCTGGCTGCTGGTCATCGGCACCAACCTCACCTTCCTGCCGATGTTCGCCCTCGGCTACCTCGGCATGCCGCGCCGGGTCGTCACCTACGCGACCTTCGACGGCTTCGGCCTGCTGAACCTGCTCGCCAGCATCGGCGCGGCCTTCCTCGCCGCGGGCATGACGGTGTTCGTCGTCAACGTCCTGTGGACGCTCCGCCGCCGCCACCTGGGCCGCGCGCAGCCGGCCGGCGACGACCCGTGGGAGGGCCACACCCTGGAGTGGGCCACCACCTCGCCGCCACCGCGCCTCAACTTCCCCGCCGACCGCCCGCTGCCGCCCGTCACCAGTTTCGCCCCGCTGCTGGACCGCAGAGCAGGAGGGGGCACCGCGTGAAACGGCACCTGACCGCCGTACTGGTCGCCGGCTGGGGTGCGCTGAACGGCCTGCTCCTCGTCGTGCTGGCGGTCTACCGCGAGAACGTGATGACGTACTGGCTGTGGGGCGGCGTCGTCCTCGTCCTGGAACTGTTCGCCCTCGCCGTCCTCGCGTCCTCCCGCGCGCGGACCGACCAGCACGTCCGCTACCGGGTGCCCGACAGAGGCGCGGGCGGCGTGCTCCCCGGCGCGATCGGCCTGCTGCTGGTCGGGCTCTGCCTGATCTACGGCTACTGGCTGCTCGTCGTGGCCGTGCCGCTGCTGATGCTGTCCGTCGCCCTCGCGGTGCGCGGCACGACGGCGCGGGAGAAGTGAGGCGCCATGCAGCACCAGGCGCACGCGTCCGTGGCGGCGATGACCTGGTCCGCCGTCCTCGTCGCCGCGGTGGTCCCAGTTGCCGTCCGGTGCCTGCGGCACTCCCCGCTCTGGGAGCGGATCAGCGTGCCCGCCGCAGTGGCCCTGCCCCTGCTGGTCCTCACGCACGCCTGGGCCGTCCTCGGCGACGCGGCGGGCATCGCACCGCCCGGCGGAGCGCGGGCCACCGAACCCGTCCTGCTCGCGACCGCGGTCCTGTTCTGGCTGCCGGCCGTCGCGCGCACCCGGCACCGGCTGGACGACCCGGGCCGCTGTGTGTACCTGTTCCTCGCCGCGCCCTTGCTCGACCTCCCGGCGGTCGGCATGGTCGCCGCCGGCCGCACCGCGGCCGGGCTCGCCATGATCGTCGGCATGCTGCCGGTCGGCGTCGCGGCCGCGGCGGTCACCTGGTCGTGGGTGAACCGCGAGGAACGCGAGGCCCTGACCGACCCGGCCGCCCACCTGGAAGGAGGCGACACCGTTGCCCGGTGACGGACGTCCCCGCGTCCTCGTGTTCGACGTCAACGAGACGCTCATCGACCTGTCCCCGCTCGCGGCCCGGATGGCGGAGACCGGGCTGCCGGAGCAGTCGCTCCCGGCCTGGTTCGCCGGTGTGCTGCGGGACGGGATCGCCCTGAGCCTGGCCGGGGGCCACGCCTCCTTCGGTGACGTGGCCCGCGACGTGCTGCGGACGCTCGCGGCCTCGGCGCCGGGGGTGGCCGACCCCGAGGCGGCGGCGGACCACATCCTCGCCGCGCTGCCCCGGCTGCCCCTCCACCCGGACGTCCCCGACGGCGTCCGGGCCCTGCGCGCCGCCGGGTACCGCCTCGTGACCCTGACCAACGGCTCCGCCGGCACCACCCGCGCCGTTGTCGACCGGGAAGGACTGACCGCCTGTTTCGAGACGCACCTCGACGTGGAGGCGGTGGGCCGCTGGAAACCCGCCCGAGAGGCGTACGCCCATGCCGTGGAGGCCGCGGGTGTGCCGGCCGACGAGGTGGTGCTGGTGTCGGTGCACCCCTGGGACATCGACGGCGCGGCCCGGGCCGGCCTCGCCACGGCCTGGCTGCGCCGCTCCCCCCGGCCCTACCCGGCCTCCCAGCTCCCCGCGGCCATCGAGGCGACCAGCCTGCCCGACCTCGCCGGACGGCTCGGTGCCGAGGGGCAGCTGATCGACGCCGAGGACATCGGCTAGGGCTCCCGCGCCGGAGCCCGCGGCGCAGGGCATGAGCGGCGGGGCCCACCCGGCCCAGGGCCGGCGGCAGGGCGGTGGGTTGCCGATGATCATGCCGGGCGGGACGTCGTCGGTCGGGCTCGCTGCGGGATGCCGCTGATCGTCCGGCGGAGCGTTCGGCAGGCCGTTGCGGCGCGGCCGGCTGTCGGTCAGCGGGTCCGGCACCCCACCGGGGGTGCGGTGGCGTCGGGCGGAGCGTTCGGCGGGCCGTTGGCGGCCGGACCCCGTGGCGGATCGGCGGCGCGGCCCCGGTGGGCCGTCGGCGCGTGTGTGCCGGATGCGGGGCCGTGACCGCGCGCCGCACCCGGCACGCCTCAGCCCTCCCGAGCCCGGAGCCTCTCCCGCTGCGGGACGATCGTGTAGCGGGGATCCTCCGCGGAGGCCACCCCGGCGTGGAAGACGCCGAAGCGCAGCGCCGCCGAACCGGTGAGGAGGGCCGCTCCCGCCGCAACGGCAAGTCGGCGGTCCCGCACCCGGGCCGAGAGCAGCGCCAGCGCGGCTCCGCCCGCCGTCAGGGCCTCCGAGGCACGCAGCAGCCGATGCGGCTTTCCCCGCTCGAAGGGCTCCGAGGCCAGCCCCATCCGCCGCTTCATCATCTGGAAGGCGCCCAGTTCCAGCACGGCGCCCAGCGCCGCCATCCGCCGTGCCGGCCCGGCCTGGGCGGTGGGCGCCGCGACCAGGGCGAGGCCGGCGGCCGACGTGGCCGCCGACCCCGCGAACACGAACGGCAGCTGCCGGTAGCCCTCGTGCCAGGACGGCACCGCCGTGTCGGAGAGCAGCACCGCGGTGTACGTCGCCACGGCCGGCCCGAGAACGGCGGCTCCCGCCGTGGCGGCAGTGCCCACCATCCGGTACCTGCCCGCCACCTCGGTCGCCGCCGCCGCCAGCGTCAGCGGCGCGTACCCGCTCAGGATCCAGGAGCCGACGCTCATCGGCGAGGTCGGCTTGAACACCCGGAGCATGTTCAGGAACCGGGCCGGGCGCCCCAGGTCGTGCACCAGTGCCGCCAGCGACAGCGTGATGGCGCCGGCCGAGCCCAGCTTGGCCACCCGGCCGAGTCCCGGCCGACCGGTGGCCCCGGCACCCGCCGCCAGCAGGGAGGAGGCTCCCGCCAGCCCGCCCAGGTACAGATACCCGGCGATGTCCAGCGGCTTCCAGGTCGGCTTGTTGAGGACGGGCCTGCCGTAGTACGACGAGAACTCGGCGTCCGGCACCATCGGCTGCTCGCCCCGACCGCGCCGGCGCCGGCGGCGCCCCGCGTGCACCCCCGTCGGCGCCTCCCGGTCGGGCCGCGCCTGCCGCACACCGTCCCGTGTCACATCGGATTCGCTCATCGCGGCCTCCGTACGAAGCTGCCGGCGGCGAGTGCGATCAGCGAGACGGCGGCCAGCGCCGCGTGCCGCCACATGTCGGGCAGGTCCCGGGTGGTGACCACCGGGTCCGGTGGCAGGCCGTACACCTCCGGCTCGTCCAGCAGCAGGAAGAAGGCGCCGTCGCCGCCGACCCCGTCGTCCGGGCTCTCGCCGTACAGGCGGGCGTCGGTGACGCCGGCCGCGTGCAGCTGCGCCACCCGGGCCTGCGCGCGCTCCCGCAGCTCCTCCAGCGGGCCGAACTGGATCGAGTCCGTCGGGCACGATTTCGCGCAGGCCGGCTCCATGCCGACGCCGAGCCGGTCGTAGCACAGCGTGCACTTCCACACCCGGCCGTCGTCCTTGCGCTGGTCGATCACGCCGTACGGGCAGGCGGGCACGCAGTATCCGCAGCCGTTGCAGATGTCCTCCTGGACGACGACCGTGCCGAACTCGGTGCGGAACAGCGAACCCGTGGGGCACACGTCCAGGCAGGCGGCGTGCGTGCAGTGCTTGCACACGTCGGACGACATCAGCCAGCGCAACTCCGTCCGACCGTCGGGGGAGACGGGCGAGATCTCCCCGGCGGGCGCGCCGCCGGGAGCCCGGTCCGGCGGGGGAGCGGTGGCGCCGGGCCCCGGGGAAGCGGCGTCGGTGCCGAGCCGGGACGCGGCGGCGAAGACGTCGACGGTGTCGTGGTCGCCGGGGTCGTCGTGCGCGACCCCCGGTTCCTGCCCGGCGAGCGGCTTGCGCTGCTCGATGAAGGCCACGTGCCGCCAGGTGTCGGCGCCGAGGCCCTGCGTGTTGTCGTAGGACATGCCGGTCAGCAGGAGCCCGTCCTCCGGGACGGCGTTCCACTCCTTGCACGCCACCTCGCAGGCCTTGCAGCCGATGCACACCGAGGTGTCGGTGAAGAAGCCCATCCGCGGCGGGGCGTCCCGATAACCGGCCGCGCCGGCCACGTCCGGCTGCGGCCCGTACAGGAGGTTCCCGTGGCCCTCAGCGCCGTCGCTCATGCGGTGCCTCCTCGCTCCTCACTCGTCCCCCTGTCCGGTTGCCTCGCCCGGCGCGGCCCGTACGACCTCGATCCGGCGCTTCTCCCAGGCGGTGGCCGGCATCTCCACGCTCTTGCCGAAGTACCAGCGGCTGAGGGCGTTGCGCAGCCGGTGCCGGTGGAACCAGCGCCAGGCCTCCGTGCCCTCGGCGCGCGGCCGGGGTGTGTCCCGCACGAGGATGCGGTAGGCCTCCTCGCGGGACAGCAGCGTGTGCGCCTCCTCGTAGCCGCCGCCGGCCGTGCGCCGCACCTCGCCGGTCGTCCCACCGTCCAGGATCCGCCTGCGGTCGGCGGCCTGCAGCCCCAGGCAGGCCCGCTTGGTGAGGTGGTAGGTCAGGAAGGGCACCACGAACAGCCCGGTCCGCAGCATCCGGGTCAGGAGCTCCACCGGCAGGTTGAACAGGTACGCCAGCACGTCCTGCCCGCCCGCCAGCAGCAGCACCGCGTACCCGGACACGGCGGCCGCGCCCAGGGCGGTCCGCGTGGGCTGGTTGCGCGGCCGGTCGCACAGGTGCTGCTCGGGCCGCGGGCCGGTGAGCCAGCGCTCGAAGAACGGATAGGCGTACAGGACCAGGAAGAGCACCGCCGGCAGCAGCACGCCCGGCAGGAGCACGTCCCACACGATCGTGTGCCCGGCGAAGTCCGTCTCCCAGCCCGGCATCAGCCGCAGCGCGCCCTCCAGATAGCCCACGTACCAGTCGGGCTGGGCGTCCAGCGAGACGTGGTCGGCGCGGTACGGGCCGAAACTCCACTCCGGGTTGATCTGGAACAGCGCCGCCATCGCCGCCAGCACACCCGCCAGGATGAAGAACAGGCCCATGGACTTCGCCGTGTACTGCGGCACCAGGGGCTTGCCGATCGCATTGCGGTTGGTGCGGCCGGGCTTCGCCCACTGGGTGTGCTTGTGGTACACGACGAACGTCAGGTGCGCCGCGACGAGCGCCAGCAGCAGGCCGGGCACCAGCAGGATGTGGGTCACGTAGAGCCGGGGGATGATCTCGTGCCCGGGGAACTGGCCGCCGAAGATGAAGAACGACAGGTACGTGCCGATGACGGGGATCGACAGCACGATGCCCTGCGAGGTGCGCAGACCGGTGCCGGACAGCAGGTCGTCGGGGAGCGAGTAGCCGCAGAACCCCTCCAGCAGGGAGAGCAGGAACAGCGTCACCCCGATGGTCCAGTTCACCTCCCGGGGCCGCCGGAACGCCCCGGTGAAGAAGATCCGCAGCAGGTGGACGCCGATCGCCGCGACGAACACCAGCGCCGCCCAGTGGTGCAGCTGCCGGATCAGCAGTCCCCCGCGCACGTCGAAGCTGATGTGCAGCACCGACGCGTACGCCTCGCTGGTGAGGGTGCCGCGCAACGGCAGGTAGGAGCCGGTGTACGGCCGTTCCGTCATGCCGGGGTGGAAGAAGAACGTCAGCCACACGCCCGTCAGCACCAGCAGGACCAGGCTGTACAGCGCCAGTTCGCCCAGCAGGAACGACCAGTGGTCGGGGAACGCCTTGCGCAGGAACTCCTTGCCGGCGGACGCGACCGGCAGCCGCCGGTCCAGCGCGGTCGCCAACCGCTCGCCCCGCCCCACCCGCCGGGCCGGCCGCTCCTCGGACACCGCCACCGCGTGCTCGCCCTCCGCCCCGTGCTGGAACCCTCACTCCCGGTGCTCTGCTCCGAGCCTGGCACGGGTGCCCCCGCTCCGCTCGCCCGAAACGGTCCGGCCGGCGTGCACGGCCTCGTTTGCGCGGGACGGCGCGCGGCTACCCGGTGGCCGGACGAGTGGGGCGCCGTGCTGCAAGGAGGCCTTCGTGGTGAACGTGTCCGAGCTGGTCGCCGCCCGGCTGCGGCACCTGGGGGTGGACCGGGTGTACGGAACCCCGGGACTCGCGGTGGACCCGCTGATCGGCGCCCTGCGCGGCGCGCCCGCGGCCCCCGGCTTCGTACAGGCGCGCGGCGAGGAGTCGGCCGCGCTCATGGCCTGTGCGCAGGCCAAGCTCACCGGCGGCCTCGGCTGCTGTGCCGCCTCCGGGACGGGGGTGCTGCGGCTGCTGGCCGGACTGTACGACGCGGCGGCCGACCGGGCGCCGGTCCTGGCCCTCGTGGGGGCGGACCCGGCGCCGCGGGGCCCCGGCAGCCGGGCGGTGCGCCATCTGGCGGAGGTCTCCGTGTACTGCGAGGAGGTGTCCGCCCCAGAGCTCGCGGGTGACGCCCTGCGGCGGGCAGCCCTGGCCGCGGTCACCGACCGTGGCGTGGCGAGCCTCGTCGTGCCCCGTGGGGTCCTCGCGGCGGACGTGCCCGGGGAACCTCCCGGCGAGGACGGCTCCGTCACGCCGGCGCCGCAGGCCCGGCAGCCCGCGGCCGACGACGTCCGCCGCGCCGCGGAGGCCCTCTCCGGCGCCGGCAGGCTCGCGATCGTCCTCGGCAACGCCGGCCGGGCGGCCGGCGGAACCGCTTCCCGTGTGGCGCAGCTCCTCGGCGCCGGCGTCGCGACCACGGCCCTGGCCCGGGACGCACTCCCGGACGACCTGCCGTACCTCACCGGCGTGGCGGGTCCGCTCGGCAGCGAGGCGGCCGCGGCGCTGCTGCGGGAGTGCGACACGCTCCTGCTCGTCGGTGCCGAGGATCTGGACCCGGCCCTGCTGCCCGGTCCCCACGGGTGCCGCATCGTCACGGTGGACCGGGAGCCGGGCGACTGCCCCCTCGGCGGCGACGTGGCGGCCGTCCGCGTGAACGGCGATGCCGCGGCCTGTCTGGAAGCGGTGCTCCCGCTGCTGCGCCGGGCCCCTCGGCGCGGCCGGCGCACCCGGGTGGAACGGCTGGTGCGGGACTGGCGGGCCGAAGGAGAGGCCAGGTCGAGCCGCTACTTCGGTACGTCCGTGAACCCGCGGTCGGTCGTCGCGGAGCTGTCCGGGCGGCTGCCCGACCGGTCCGTCGTCGTCACCGACTCGGGAACGGCGCTGGACTGGTGGACGCGCCACCTGAGGTTGCGCGACGGCATGCGCTCACTGTTGTCCGGACAGCTCGGCCTGCCCGGCGCGGCGGTCCCCTACGCCGTCGCCGCCCGGTTCGCCGCCCCCGACCGGCCGGTGATCGCCCTCGTCGGTGACGGTGCCTTCCAGAGCGGCGGCCTCAACGAACTGATCACGGTCCGCCGTCATCTGGACCGGCTGGCAAAGCTGCCGCCGCTGGTGTTCTGCGTCTTCAACAACGGCGACCTGAACCGGCTCACCTGGCAGCGCCGCGCCGCCGACGGCGACCCGCTGGTGCCGCCCTCCGCCGAGGTCCCCGCACTGCCGTACGCCGAGCTGGCCCGCCTGGCCGGGCTGCCCGCCGTCCGCTGCGACCGCCCGCGGTTCGTCGGGTCCGTGTGGGCCGACGTACTCGCCGGGCGCGGGCCGGTGCTGCTGGAGTTCGTGGTGGACGGCGAGACCCCGCCGGACTGGGCGGTGGCCGTGGACGCCGCCCGGAATTCCGGTCGCGGCGGCCCCCGCAATCCCTTGGCGAAACTCCTTCGGGTACCCGGGTGACAGCACCTCACACCTGTTGTCCTGAGTGAAAATCGGCGGCTTCCGGAGGTTGGCCGGTTCCTTTGTCCCCACCCGCGAAGGTGGGTTAGCCTGCGGCGTATTTTTCTCATCATGCAAATCCGTGAACTGCGGAAATGCACACACCACCGGCCGGGCCGCGCTGTGCTCCCGGCCGCGGTTCCGAGCCCTCGCCGCGGGGGCTCTTGGGGAGCGGATCGAGGGTGCGCATGGCCGGCAAGGCGACCGGGACGACCGAGGCTGTCCCGGGTGACCACGAACTGAGAATGCTGCTCGCGGGACTGACCGCGGTGCGCGACGGGGACTTCGGCACCCGGCTGCCGGACGACTCGACCGGGCTCATGGGCGACATCGCCACCGTCTTCAACGGCATGGTCGACCAGCTGTCCGTGTTCACCTCCGAAGTCACCCGGGTGGCCCGCGAGGTGGGCACTGAGGGCACCCTCGGCGGACAGGCCCAGGTGCCGGGCGTCTCCGGCACCTGGGCCGACCTCACCGACTCCGTCAACGCGATGGCGGGCAACCTCACCACGCAGGTGCGCGACATCGCGCAGGTCGCCACCGCCGTGGCCAAGGGCGACCTGTCCCAGAAGATCGACGTGCCCGCACGCGGCGAGATCCTCCAGCTGAAGGAAACCGTCAACACGATGGTGGACCAGCTCTCCGCGTTCGCGGACGAGGTCACCCGGGTGGCCCGCGAGGTGGGCACCGAGGGCCGGCTCGGCGGACAGGCCCAGGTCCCCGGGGTCGCCGGGGTCTGGCGGGACCTGACGGACTCGGTCAATTTCATGGCCGGGAACCTGACGGCGCAGGTGCGCAACGTGGCCCAGGTGACGACCGCGGTGGCGCAGGGTGATCTGTCGCAGAAGATCACGGTGGACGCGCGGGGCGAGATCCTGGAGCTGAAGAGCACCATCAACACGATGGTGGACCAGCTCTCCGCGTTCGCCGACGAGGTGACCCGGGTGGCCCGTGAGGTGGGCACGGAGG
>NZ_PQSU01000032.1 GCF_002920615.1 Streptomyces sp. Ru62 | reverse complement strand
GTTTCAAACTCTACCAGGGTTTTTCCGTCTCTCTGACCACCCTGCTGCGAGCATGCAGAAGGAGATCCAGAGATAGGATCTGATGAGTTTGGTTGCTGTCGGAGGAGGATGCGGTTGCACGCCTCACTACCCCCCGGCAGGAGTACGACTGTACACGCAGCCTTGGAGGCCATGCAAATCCGGTGAGCTGGTGGTCTAGACCACTAACTGGTAGCTTCCATCCGGAACCGCCAGTTCACATGACATACGCTGCTGCTCAGTGCGCCGTCCGGGGACTGCCAGTGACGGCCCGTGAACAGCTCCACTCCCTGGGAGGCTTCCCATGACCACCGTGACGTCCCCTCTTGCCGGGCGTGCCATCGGACTGGCCGCAGTGCCGGATCCGGTCTTCTCCGGGGCCATGGTCGGCCCGGGCACCGCGATCGACCCCGTGCGTGAGATCTCCGAGGCCGTGGCGCCCGTGGACGGCATCATCGTCTCCCTGCATCCGCACGCGTTCGTCGTGGTCGACGAGAGCGGGCACGGTGTGCTCACCCATCTCGGCATCGACACCGTCCAGCTCAACGGCGAGGGCTTCGAGGTTCTCGTCAACAAGGGCGACACCGTGACCCGCGGCCAGGCCGTCGTGCGCTGGAACCCCGCTGCGGTCGAGGCCGCCGGCAAGTCGCCGGTGTGTCCGGTCGTCGCCCTGGAAGCCACCGCCGAGTCGCTCTCCGACCTCCGTGAGGACGGGGACGTGAAGGTCGGCGACAGCCTCTTCTCCTGGAACTGACAGCACTGCCGTCGTAAGGCGGCGAACAGGACAACCACCGCGGCGGCGGGACCCGCCGCACTATCCGGAGACGGGTGAGATGGAGACAACGCTGCGAGGCGTCGGCGTGAGCCATGGCGTGGCGATCGGCGAGGTACGGCACATGGGCACGGCGGTTCTGGAGCCGCCGGCCAAGCAGATTCCCGCCGAGGACGCGGAGCGGGAGCAGGGACGGGCCCGCCAGGCCGTGGACGCCGTGGCCGCCGATCTGATGGCGCGCGGCAATCTGGCGGGGGGCGAGGCACAGGCCGTGCTGGAGGCACAGGCCATGATGGCGCAGGACCCCGAGCTGATGGCCGACGTGGACCGGCGGATCGCCGTCGGCAGCACCGCCGAGCGTGCCGTGTACGACGCCTTCGCGGCGTACCGGGAGCTGCTGGCCGGTGCCGGTGAGTACCTGGCCGGGCGCGTGGCCGACCTCGATGACGTGCGGAATCGTATCGTCGCCCGGCTGCTGGGCGTGCCGATGCCGGGTGTCCCGGACAGTGACGAGCCCTATGTGCTCGTGGCTCGTGATCTCGCTCCGGCCGACACCGCGCTGCTGGACCCCTCCCTGGTGCTGGGTTTCGTGACCGAGGAGGGCGGTCCGACCAGTCACAGCGCCATCCTGGCGAGGGCTCTGGGGGTGCCGGCCGTGGTGGCGCTGCCCGGTGCCGGTGAGCTGGCCGAGGGCACGCTGATCGCCGTCGACGGCAGCACCGGCGATGTCTTCGTGAACCCGAGCGAGGAGAAGAAGGCGGAGCTGGAGGCCGCAGCCGCCGCGCGCAAGGCCGCACTGGCCGCTTCGACGGGTCCCGGGGTGACCGCGGACGGGCACAAGGTGCCCCTTCTGGCCAACGTGGGCGGGCCGGCGGATGTGCCGGCGGCCGTCGAGGCGGGGGCCGAGGGTGTCGGTCTGTTCCGTACCGAGTTCCTGTTCCTGGACGACAGCAAGAACGCTCCTTCCGAGGAGAAGCAGGTGGAGGCCTACCGGCAGGTGCTGGAGGCGTTCCCCGAGAGCCGTGTGGTCGTGCGGGTGCTGGATGCTGGGGCCGACAAGCCACTGGACTTCCTGACGCCGGCGGACGAGCCGAACCCGGCTCTCGGCGTGCGGGGGCTGCGGACGCTGCTCGACCACCCCGAGGTTCTGCGCACTCAGCTGACGGCGCTGGCGAAGGCCGCCGAGGGGCTGCCCGTCTACCTTGAGGTCATGGCGCCCATGGTGGCGGACCGCAGGGACGCGAAGGCCTTTGCCGATGCCTGCCGTGAGGCGGGGCTGCGGGCGAAGTTCGGCGCCATGGTCGAGATCCCCTCGGCCGCGCTGCGGGCGCGCTCGATTCTTCAGGAGGTCGAGTTCCTGTCGCTGGGGACCAACGACCTGGCGCAGTACACGTTCGCGGCGGACCGGCAGGTGGGTGCGGTGTCGCGCCTGCAGGACCCGTGGCAGCCGGCGCTGCTCGACCTGGTCGCGCTGTCCGCCGAGGCGGCCACGGCCGAGGGCAAGAGCTGTGGGGTGTGCGGCGAGGCCGCGTCGGATCCGCTGCTGGCCTGTGTGCTGACCGGTCTGGGTGTCACCTCCCTGTCCATGGGTGCGGCGTCGATCCCGTACGTGCGTGCCACGCTGGCGAAGTACACGCTGGCGCAGTGTGAGCGGGCCGCGGCGGCGGCGCGTGCGGCGGACAGTGCCGAGGAGGCGCGCAGCGCGGCTCAGGCTGTGCTGTCCGGCGAGTAGCCGTACCGGTCACCGCTGGTGGTCGGTTCAGGGGCGTCCTGCCTTCGGGTGGGGCGCCCCTGATGCGTTCGGGCCGCGGAGTGTGCGGGGCTCAGTGGCGGTGGCCCGGGGTGGTGCTCTCCTCTCCGAGGGCGGGCGGCTCGCGGTAGTCGACGCCGGGTTCCGGGGAGATCAGCTCGCCGGATTCGACGTCGGTGCAGTAGGCGTCGAACACCTCGGATGCCGTCAGTGGTTCGAGGGCGCCGCCGCGCAGTCGCCAGCCGTAGACGCGGTCGGCCGTTCCGTCGGTGCTGACGCGGATGACGAGTCCGCCGGGGCTGCGGGTCGCGAGGCCGAGGGCGAGGACGCTGGTGAATTCCAGGGCTTCGGCCTCGTCCAGGCGGGTCGCGCCATGTGGGTCCTGGTCGCCGTGGAGGACGGCGACGAGGGTGTCCGGGGGTCCGGCGACGGTGCAGACGAGGTGCCGGTCGCCGGGTGGTGCGGTGTCGAGGATGCGGACCACGAGGTCGGAGGCGCGGGTGAAGGCTGCCCTGCCGATGTCCTCGCCGCAGGTCGGGCAGGGGCCGAGGCGGGTCAGGAGGGTGGTGGCGTACTCCCAGGTGGCCTGGCGTACGGCTTCGTCCACGAGGGCGGGCAGCAGGACGGCGAGCGGGCGGCCGTCGTAGGGGATGGTCGGGCCGGTGGCCGCGAGTTCCGCGGTGAATCGGGTCCGACTGGTCGGGGCATCCGGGTCGAGGCCGGTGTCCGCGCAGTACGCGGCGTAGTCCTCGGGGTCGAACAGGGCGAGGGTGGTGTGGTCGCCCTGTGCGGCGCGGGCCTGGAGGACGGCCTCCAGTTGCCGGAGGTAGGTGGTGTGGTCGTCGAAGGTGAAGCTGCGGTAGCGCCGCATGGCGCGGAAGTCGTGGTCGTCGGTGAGTACGCCGATGGTGCCGGCGATCTCGCGGCGCAGGACGCGCCGCATGGTCTGGTGGTCGGTGTGCGCCATGAATTCCCCCAGTGCGCGGTCGATCAATGCTCACTTACCGTAACCGGCGGCACTGACAATGGCGGTGCCGCCGGTGGTCACGGTCGGGTGGCGAGGTCGTCCGCGCAGGTCACATCGCTTGGGCCGCACAGCGGCCCGGATGCGGAGGGTGATCGTCCGGGGGTCAGGCGCGCTTGCGGGCGAGCTCCTCGTAGAAGCCGAGCAGGGCGAGGTCGTCGATGGAGCCGGGGTTCACCGCCTTGTCCAGTGGGGTGCCCTGCAGCAGGCGCTTGACCGGGACCTCGATGCGTTTGCCCGTGAGGGTGTGCGGGACGCCGGGGACCTCGATGATCTCGTCGGGGATGTGTCGTGGGGAGAGCTGCTCGCGGATGGCCTGCTTGATGCGGTTCAGGAGGGCCTCGTCCAGGACGGCGCCCGGTGCCAGGTGCACGAACAGCGGCATCCAGTAGCCGCCGTCGGGCTGCTCGATGCCGATGACCAGGGATTCCTTGATCTCGGGCAGGCGCTCGACGACCTCGTAGATGTCGGCCGAGCCCATGCGCACGCCCTGCCGGTTGAGGGTGGAGTCGGAGCGGCCGTGGATGATCACGGTCCCGCGGGAGGTGACGGTGATCCAGTCGCCGTGCCGCCAGACGCCGGGGTAGGTGTCGAAGTAGCTGTCGTGGTAGCGGCTGCCGTCGGGGTCGTTCCAGAAGTGGATCGGCATGGACGGCATGGGGTTGGTGACGACGAGTTCGCCGACTTCGTCGATGAGGGGGGTGCCGCTGGGGTCCCAGGACTGCAGGTCGGTGCCGAGGCCGGGTGCCTGGAGTTCCCCGGTGTACACCGGGAGGGTGGGTACGGCGCCGGCGAAGCAGGAGCAGACGTCGGTGCCGCCGCTGACGGAGGCGATCCACAGGTCGTCGCGGACCTCGTCGTGCAGCCAGCGGAAGCCGTCGGGCGGCAGGGGGGAGCCGGTGGTGGCGACGCACTTCACTGTGGACAGGTCGTAGTCGCGTGCGGGGTGGACGCCGGCTTTGCGGCAGGCCATGACGTAGGCGGCCGAGGTGCCGTAGAGAGTGGCTCCGGTGCGTTCGGCGACGCGCCACTGCGCGCCCGTGTCCGGGTAGCCGGGGTTGCCGTCGTACAGGACGACCGTGGTGCCCGTGAGCAGGCCGGAGACGAGGAAGTTCCACATCATCCAGCCGGTCGAGGTGTACCAGAAGAAACGGTCCTCGGGGCCGAGGTCGCAGTGCAGGCCGAGTTGCTTGAGGTGTTCGACCAGGATGCCGCCCTGCGACTGGACGATGGCCTTCGGCAGGCCGGTGGTGCCGGAGGAGTAGAGCACCCACAGCGGGTGGTCGAACGGGACCTGCTCGAAGACCGGCTCGGTGTCCCCGGCGGTCAGCGCGGACCACTCCAGGGCTCCCTCGGGGGGCTCGGTGCCGAGCAGGGGGATGTGGACGACGGCGCGCAGGGTGGGCAGCTCGCGGCGCAGCTCGGCGACGACCTCGCGGCGGTCGTGCTCCTTGCCGCCGTAGCGGTAGCCGTCGACGGTGAACAGGACGACGGGTTGGACCTGCTGGAAGCGGTCGAGGACGCTGCGGGCGCCGAAGTCGGGGGCGCAGGAGGTCCAGACGGCGCCGACGGCGGCGGTGGCGAGGAGGGCGACGACGGCCTGGGGGATGTTGGGGAGGTAGCCGCTGACCCGGTCGCCGGGGCGGACGCCGAGGGCGCGGAGTTCGGCGGCGAGGGAGCCGACCTGGCGGCGCAGCGCGGACCAGCTCACCGGGCGCGGCTCGTGCGTCTCGTCCACGTACAGGAGGGCGGGTTCGTCCGCGCGGTCGGCCGCGGCGCGCAGGGCGTGTTCGGCGTAGTTGAGGGTGGCTCCGGGGAACCATTGGGCGCCGGGCATGGTCCGGTCGCCGAGCACGCGCGCGTAGGGCGTGGAGAACCGTACGTCGAACCACTCGGTGACGGCTTTCCAGAAGGTGTCCAGCTGGTCGACGGACCACCGGTGCAGGGCCGGGTACCCGCCCTCGGCGGGGGCGCCGTGGTGTTCGGCGGCCCATGCCTGGAACCGGGTGATGCGGGCCTGGGCGATCCGCTGGGGATCGGGCTGCCAGAGCGGCTGGGGGTTCGCGGTCGACATTGGTGCGGCTCCCGGGCTGTGCGCGTCGTGTGCGTCGGTCCGCGCACGGGCTGGGGTGTGCGCGTGACGCGGCTGACAGGGACGATGCCATGTGATCGACTTCTACACCAGGGTGCGCTCCACACAGTCCATGTCATGAAGATGTGGTCCGGGCACGGGTGAACGACAGTTGAACGACACACGCGCGTGGGGCGCTCAGTGGCAGGGTGAGCAGCATGGACGGTCGTGACCTGGTGCGTTCGGTGAGTGTGGTCGGTTCGGGCAGGGCGGCCCAGGGGTTGCGTACCGTACGGGCGGCGTGGCGCAGGAGGCGTATCGACGCCGCCGCGCTCCCGCGGCGGGGGCCCGAGCGGGCCCGGGTGCCGGGTCAGGTGCGGGGCGCGGAGCCGGGTCCCGGGGGTGGTCTGATCCGGTTCGGCCGCTCGGAGCTGCGGATCGTCGTGGCGGTGAACGGAGCGGTCTTCTGGGGGTGGACGGGGCTGGTCCGCAGCCGTCGTACGCGCTGGCGGGGAGCGGTCCCGAGCCGGATCCGCGGGCGGTGCTGGAGCCGGACAAGGACGGCGGCTGGCGCGTGGTGGCCGAGCGGGCGACGGTCGTCGTGTCGCGGCACGGCGCGGTGGAGGTGTGCACTCCGGGCGGGGTGGTGCTGCGGAGGGATCTGCCGCCGCGCTGGTGGGAGCCGGTCGGCGGGGGGACGGCGCGGTGGATGCTGCGGTCGGAGGTGGCCGCCGACGCCCGGTTCTTCGGCCTGGGCGGCCGCGCGGGCGGGCCCCGGCTGCGCGATGGCAGGTACCGGCTGTGGAACACCGATCCCGGCCGGGCGTTCGGACCCGGCGACGATCCGCTGTACCTGACGATGCCGGTGCAGCTGGTGGTGGCGGATGCCGGCACCCATCTGGTGTTCCACGACACCACTTGGGACGGCGCGGTGGTCCTGCGGGAGGGCGAGGAGGGTGCCGGGTCCGGGCACGACCGGGCGGGGCACTGCGAGGTGCGGATGGACGGCGGTCCACTGCGCTGCTGGGTGATGGTGGGGACTCCCGCGCGCGTGCTGCACACGTGGGCCTCGCTGACCGGTGCGCCCGCCCTGCCGCCGGCGTGGGCGCTGGGCCACCAGCACGCGCGGTGGGGATTCGGCAGCGAGCAGGAGGTGCGCCGGATCGTCGCGGGCTATCACGAGCGCGGGCTGCCGCTGGACGCCGTGCACCTGGACATCGACCACTATGACGACCATCAGGTGTTCACGGTCGACCAGGAGCGTTTTCCCAAGCTTCCGGTGCTGGCGGAGGAGCTGCGCCGGGACGGGATCCGGCTGGTGTCGATCGTCGATCCGGCGGTCCGGGCGGAGCCGGGCAGTGCCGTGTACGAGAGCGGCGCGGCCGTGGACGCCTTCGTGCGGGACGCGCAGGGCCGGAAGGTGCGGGGTGTCGCGTGGGCCGGCGAGTCGGTCTTCCCGGACTTCACGGACGCACGCGCGCGTGCGTGGTGGGGCGGGCTGTACGAGGAGCGGCTGGAGCAGGGCTTCGCGGGGTTCTGGCACGACATGAACGAGCCGACGTCGTTCAGCGCCTTCGGTGAGCCGACGCTGCCGCGTTCGGCCCGGCATGCCCTGGAAGGGCGCGGCGGTGACCACCGGGAAGGGCACAACGTGTACGCGCTGTGCATGGCGCAGGCCGCCTATGAGGGGCTGCGCGAGCTGGCGCCGGAGGAGCGGCCCTTCCTGTTCTCCCGCTCGGGCTGGGCGGGGCTGCAGCGGTACGGGGGCACATGGTCGGGGGACGTGGCGACCGGCTGGCCGGGGCTGCGGGCGTCGTTGTCGCTGGTGATGGGTCTGGGGCTGTGCGGGGTGCCGTACTCGGGCCCGGATGTGGGCGGTTTCGACGGCAGTCCGTCGCCGGAGCTGTATCTGCGCTGGTTCCAGCTGGGCGCGTATCTGCCGCTGTTCCGCACCCACGCGAGCCTGCGGGCGGGGCGCCGGGAGCCCTGGGAGTTCGGTGCCGAGGTGCTGGAGCACGCGCGCGTGGCGTTGCTCGAACGGCGGCGGTTGCTCCCGTACTTCCTGACGCTGGCGCATCTGGCCCGGCGGACCGGCGCTCCGTATGTGCGGCCGCTGTGGTGGGGGGCACCGGAGGACCGGGCGCTGCGTGACTGTGAGGACACGTTTCTGCTGGGCGACGGCCTCCTGGTGGCCCCCGTCCTGGATCCCGGTGTCCGCCGGCGCGCGGTGCGGCTGCCACGGGGCCGCTGGTACGACACGCTGACGGAGGAGGTCCATGAGGGGCCGGGGCGGGTCCTGGTGGACGCGCCGCTGTCTCGCACACCGGTGCTCGCGCGCGCGGGGGCGGTGCTGCCCGTGCGTGGCGCCGACGGCGGGCTGGAGCTGGAGGTGTGGGCGCCCGCGCGCGGACGCACCGGGGCCGGCCTGGTCGTGGCGGACCCGGGCGAGGGGTGGGAGGAACCGGAGATCGAGCGCTACGTCGTCCGTCGGCACGGCGGGCGGGTGGTGGTCACCCGGGACCGGGAGGACGGCGTGGCGACGCCGCCCTACCCGGTGCGTGTGCGCGGGCTCGGCTGAGCCGCGGGCTCAGACGTAGCGGCCCTCGAACCAAGCCTTGACGGCCACGGTGTGCAGCGGGAAGGCGAGTTCCTCGGGCCTGCGCAGCAGCTGCCAGCCCTCGGTCTCGTCCGTGGGACCGGAGGGCGGCAGTCCGTCGGCCGGGCGTTCCGGCAGCACTCCGAACAGCAGCAGGTGCCCGTCGGGTGAGCTCATGACGTCCACGAGCCGCACATC
This sequence comes from Streptomyces sp. Ru62, assembly GCF_002920615.1. GTDB lineage: Bacteria > Actinomycetota > Actinomycetes > Streptomycetales > Streptomycetaceae > Streptomyces. Next base: position 100,421 of record NZ_PQSU01000032.1, on the reverse strand, counting down.
ACGGGCGGCTGCTTCGATTCCGGTCTCCTCCCTGAGTTCCCGTACGACGGCCTGTTTCCAGTCCTCGCGGTCGTCGATGTACCCGCCCGGCAGGGCGATGCCTCCGCGGGCGGGGGCGACGGTTCGGGTGATGACGACCAGGGCCGTGCCCTTGGTGTCGTACACGGGCTGGAGAGCGATCGCGACCGGCAGCGGATTGCGGTAGGCGATGGTGCCGCAGGACGGGCAGGTGCGCGGCCATCCGGAAACGCCCTCTCCATAGGGCGCTCCGCAGCTCGAACAGTGGGAGTCGGGCGCGGAGTTGGCAGTTGGTTGCTGAGTTTCGGACACGCGCGGACTGTATCCGATCAGGGGAGGGGCGTGTTCCGCTAGTGAGGCATCAGGAACGAGCGGATCCGGAAGAGGCGGCCGGAATCACCCCCGTCGGTCCCGGCCGCCCCTCGTGTACCACGACGCCGTGCGCCGCCGTTCGGTTCACCGAATCGGCCTGCCCAATTTCCGGTTGCCCGTGGCACACTTCTGATACCTCGTCAGATAGCCTTGAAGAGCGGCCTCCGTGCCGGGAACCGGTCATCGGTGATAGCCGTGCGGTGACCACAGGGAGGCTGGAGGCTCCTGCGCCGGCAAGGAAGCCGATGAGGCTGTCCACTCTCCGTGATCACCCCGGAATCCTGCGTGAACGTCTCATGAACTGCGCCTGGGCGTGCGCGGGCAGCGCCATCATGCTCCCGTGCACTCCTGGACGGATACTCTCCGCTTCGCCTTCCAGCCGGTGGTCAACCTGAGGACGGGCGCGGTCGCCGCACTGGAGATACTCGCCCGCCCGGAGGCCGGCGACGTCCTGGCCGAGGCCCGCCGGGATCCCGAACTGGACGGCAGGCTGACCGTGTTGGCGCTCCGCGCCGCGGCCCGCAAGGAAACCCTGCTGCCGTTGCACCTGAACGTGTTCGCGGCCACGCTCGCCGACCTCGGCGGTCTGACACCTCTGCACGAGGCCGTCCGCGCGGCGGGGCGCATGGCCTGGGAGGTGACGCTCGACATCGTCCCGCCGTACACGCATGTGCCACAACGGGCTCTGCTGGAGGCCGTGGCCTCACTGCGCGCGCAGGGGTTCCGGATCAGCGCGGACGGCATCGGGGACGGTGACGTTCCGCTCCGGCTGCTCACCGACCTCTCCCCCGACCTGGTCAAACTCGACGCCTCGCTGCTGGCGCGGCCGGCCGCGGTGCGGGCGATGCGGACGCTGTGCGAGGGGCTGGGCGCCCTGGTCGCGGTGGAGGGAGTGGAGACGGAACTCCAGTGCGCGGCGGCGCTGTCGGCCGGTGCGCAGCTGGCCCAGGGCGAGCTGTTCGCTCCGCCGGCCCGCATCCCCGCAGCGGACGTATACGTTCCGCCCCTGGGGCCCGGCGCCGCGACCGTGCCCCGCTCCGGACCCTCGGTCCGGGAGTTCGTACGGCCGGCCGCCGTCCTGCCGCTGACCGCCTCGGCCGGACAGGTGCGGGCGCTGCTGACCGGTTCCCCCGACGTCTCCGGTGTACTGCTGGTGGACCAGTACGGCAGGCCCGTCCGGTCGGTGCACCGTTCGCGTTTCCTGCTGTCGATGTCGGGGCGCTACGGGCACGCCCTGTACGCCGACCGGCCGGCCTTCAAACTGGGCGACGCGCCCCGCACGGTCGGCGTCGACGCGACGGCCTGGCAGGTGCTGGACGTGGTGGCGGTCGGCGGCCGGGACCGGACCTCCGACGACGTGGCGGTGGTCGACGGACACGGCCGGTGCGTCGGCGTCGTACGGCTGGCGGATCTGGTGCGGGCCCTGGCCGAGAGCCGGGTGGAGGAGGCCGCCGGGCTCAATCCGCTGACCCGGCTGCCCGGTTCGGACGTGATCGTGAGCGAGGTGGACCGGCGGATCTCCGACGGGCGGGCGTTCGCCCTCAGCTGGCTCGACATCGACCACTTCAAGCAGGTCAACGACGGTGCGGGGTTCGCCGCGGGCGACGAGCTGATCCGCGCGGTGGGCCGCGCGCTCCAACAGGCGGTCGCGGAGCACGCGCGCGTGGGGCACATCGGCGGAGACGACTTCCTGGTGCTGGCGGAGGAGGAGTCGCTCGATCCGCTGGTCACCGCCGTGCTGGACGTTCCCTGGGCGGCGGGCGGGCGGCCGGTCACGCTCTCCGTGGCGACGGTCGTCTGCGGTCCGGGCAGCGTGCGCGACCATCACCAGGCCGCCGCACAGCTGGCCCCGCTGAAGAAGGCCGCCAAGGCACTGAACGGCGGGAGTTGGGTGCTCGGGCGCGCCGGACTCCCCGGTCACGAGGTCCGGCGCGGCGGCCCGGGCCCGGCCCCGGCGCAGACCGGCTACGCGACCGCCGAGCCACGGTGGTGAACGGCCTCCCCGTATACGTCCGTTGCGGCGCACCCGCTCCACCGAGACCGACTGAGCGCCCGTGTCACCGTCGCCGTCGGCAACCTTGACGCCCCCGGGGCACCGGAGAACACTTCCCGGTGTCGGCCGACATCGCCGTACATTCTTGGCGTTATCAGGCACTGCGGCACGGGTCTGTCCTGTTCACGGCCCGGCGCTCCAGGGCGATCCGGCTGCGACGGCACGCTCGTCACCGACGCCGGGCGGGGCGCGGGGCCCTCCCTGCCTTCGGCTGAAGTCGCCAAGGGAACCGTCCTGCACGCCAGGGCCGGGGGCCGATCGCCCCCTGCCGGCGCCAAGGGAGCCGCCATGAGCAACGGAGACATATTCGTCGGCGAGGTCATCGGCACCGCGATCCTGATCCTGTTCGGCGCGGGCGTCTGTGCCGCCGTCACCCTCAGATACTCCAAGGCACGCGCCTCGGGCTGGATCGTGATCGCGTTCGGCTGGGGCTTCGGTGTCCTCGCGGGCGCGTACACCGCCGCTCCTCTCTCCGGTGGTCAGCTCAACCCCGCGGTCACCATCGGCATCGCCGTGGACACCGGGAAGTGGGGCAAGGTCTGGGTGTACCTGCTCGGGCAGTTCGCCGGCGCGATGCTCGGCGCCGTGCTGGCCTACCTCGTCTATCTCGCCCAGTTCCAGGCCAACGTGCGCACCGAAGGGACCACGGACGGCACCGCGGGCGAACCGGTGCCGACCCTCGGCATCTTCTCCACCATTCCGGAGATCAGGAACCCGGTCGCCAACCTCGTCACCGAGATCATCGCGACCGTCGCGCTCGTCCTGCCGGTGCTCGCCTTCGGGCTGACCAAGGGGCTCGGCGAGTCCGGCACGACCGTACTCATCGTCTCCCTGCTCGTCGTGGGCATCGGCCTCTCCCTCGGCGGCCCCACCGGCTACGCCATCAACCCGGCCCGCGACCTCGGTCCGCGCATCGTGCACACCTTCCTGCCGATCCCGCACAAGGGCGGGTCCGACTGGGGATACGCCTGGATCCCGGTCGTCGGGCCGCTGATCGGCGGGGCACTGGCCGGCATCGTCTACAACGCGGCCTTCTGAAACCCCGCTCCCGCCACCGCGATCCACGATCCGCACGCGTCCTTCCGACCAGTGATCCGACCCAGCGACCCAGGGGCAGCCATGACGGACACCGCCGACACGTACGTCGCCGCCATCGACCAGGGCACCACGTCCAGCCGCTGCATCGTCTTCGACCACAGCGGTGCCGTCGTCGCCGTCGACCAGCGCGAGCACCGGCAGATCTTTCCCAGGCCCGGCTGGGTGGAGCACGACGCCACCGAGATCTGGTCCAAGGTGCAGGCCGTGGTGGCCGGGGCGCTCGCCCGGGCGGGACTGCGCGCCGACCAGCTCAGCGCCCTCGGCATCACCAACCAGCGGGAGACCACGGTCCTGTGGGACCGCGCCACGGGCAAGCCCGTGCACAACGCGATCGTCTGGCAGGACACCCGTACCGCGGCCCTGTGCGGGGAACTGGGCGGCGCGGACGGCCAGGACCGTTTCCGCGAGACGACCGGACTGCCGCTGGCCAGCTACTTCTCCGGGCCCAAGGCGGCCTGGCTGCTGGACCATGTGCCCGGTCTGCGGCAGCGGGCGGAGCGCGGTGAGATCGCGTTCGGCACCATCGACTCCTGGCTGATCTGGAACCTCACCGGTGGCACCGACGGCGGCCGGCACGTCACCGATGTCACGAACGCCGGCCGCACCATGCTGATGAACCTGGACACCCTCCAGTGGGACCCCTCCATCCTGTCCGCGATGAACGTGCCCGAGGCCGTACTGCCCGAGATCAGGTCCTCCGCGGAGGTGTACGGGACAGCCGTCGGGCAGCTGTCCGGGGTGCCCGTGGCCTCGGCGCTGGGCGACCAGCAGGCCGCCGTGTTCGGGCAGGCCTGCTACGACGTCGGCACCGCGAAGAACACCTACGGCACCGGCAGTTTCCTGCTGCTGAACACCGGCAACCGGCCGGTGCCGTCCAAGAACGGGCTGCTGACGACGATGGGCTACAAGATCGGCGGGGAGGCGCCGGTGTACTGCCTGGAGGGTTCCATAGCGATAACGGGCGCGCTGGTCCAATGGTTCCGCGACCAGCTGGGGATCATCCGGACCGCCGACGAGATCGAGCCACTGGCCGCGAGCGTCGACGACAACGGCGGCGCCTACATCGTGCCGGCCTTCTCCGGCCTGTTCGCGCCCTACTGGCGCTCCGACGCGCGCGGCGTCGTCACCGGCCTCACCCGGTACGTCACCAAGGCGCACCTCGCGCGCGCGGTGCTGGAGGCGACGAGCTGGCAGACCCGGGAGGTCGTGGACGCGATGTACCAGGACTCCGGGGTGCGGATCAGCACTCTGAAGGTCGACGGCGGCATGACCCGGAACAACCTGCTCATGCAGCACCAGGCGGACGTCCTCGGCGTCCCGGTGATCCGGCCGCGCGTGTCGGAGACGACGTGCCTGGGCGCCGCCTACGCGGCCGGGCTGGCCACGGGCGTGTGGAACGACCTGGACGAGCTGAAGTCGCACTGGCGGAAGGACGCGGAGTGGACGCCCGTCATGGAGGCGTCGGTCCGCGACCGCGAGTACCGGAACTGGCGCAGGGCCGTGGAGAAGAGCTTCGGCTGGCTGGAGGAGGACAGAACCTAGGAGCGGGAACGTCGCTGCACGCGCGCGTGGGCGCGGCGCACAGGACCACGGCCCGTACCCCGGTCGGCGGGGGTACGGGCCGTGTCCCGCGGTCACCGCATGACGGCCTCGCGGCGGTCGGCCGCGTACTCCATCGCGTGCTGGACCAGTCCGACGAGCACCTCCTTGACCGACTCCCGGTCACGGGCGTCGCACAGCAGGAGGGGCACGTCGTCGTCCAGGTCGAGGGCCTGACGGACGGATTCCACGGGGTGACGGGCGGCTCCCTCGAAGCAGTTGACGCCGACGAGGAAGGGGATGGAACGCCGCTCGAAGTAGTCGACGGCGGCGAAGCAGTCCTCCAGGCGGCGCGTGTCGGCGAGCACCACGGCTCCGAGCGCGCCCTCGGACAGCTCGTCCCACATGAACCAGAACCGCTCCTGCCCGGGCGTGCCGAAGAGGTAGAGCACCAGGTCCTCGCGCAGGGTGATCCGGCCGAAGTCCATGGCCACCGTGGTGGTGTGCTTTCCCTCCACACCGCTGGTGTCGTCGACGGGCCGCCCGGCCTCGGTGAGCAGTTCCTCGGTGCGCAGCGGCCTGATCTCGCTGACCGTCCCCACGAGGGTCGTCTTGCCCACGCCGAAGCCGCCGGCCACGAGGATCTTGAGCGTGACGGGCTCGACCGGAGCCTTGCCGCGCTCAGAACGCCCGAAGATCATCGATCTCTTCTCCTGCTTGATGGGGGTCGGGCGACGGTCGGCCGTAGCCACCGCCACCGGGGGTCTCGATGACGAGCAGGTCGCCGGGGCCGACGTCGGCCGAGCCGCTTCCGCCCAGGTCGGTGACCGTGCCGTCGGCGCGCTCCACCCGGTTGGCGCCGAGCGCCCCGGGGGCTCCGCCGGCCATGCCGTACGGGGGCACGCGGCGGTGCTGGGAGAGCGTGGAGACGGTCATCGGTTCGAGGAACCGGATGCGGCGCACGGCTCCGTCGCCGCCGCGCCACCGTCCGGCACCGCCGCTGCACCGCCGGACGGCGAACTCCTCCAGCCGGACCGGTAGCCGCCATTCCAGGACTTCCGGGTCCGTGAGCCGGGAGTTGGTCATGTGGGTCTGGACCACGTCGGCGCCCGGGAAACCATCGCCGGCGCCGGATCCTGAGGCGACGGTTTCGTAGTACTGGTGCCGCTCGTTGCCGAAGGTGACGTTGTTCATGGTGCCCGAGCCCTCGGCCTGGACGCCGAGCGCGGCGTAGAGGGCGCCGGTGATGGCCTGGGAGGTTTCGACGTTGCCCGCGACCACGGCGGCGGGCGGCTCGGGGGCGAGCATCGAGCCGGACGGCACGACGATGTCCAGCGGGCGCAGACAGCCGTCGTTGAGCGGGATCTCATCGGCGACGAGCGTGCGGAAGACGTAGAGGACGGCCGCGTTGACCACCGCGGCGGGCGCGTTGAAGTTGGTGGTGAGCTGCGCGGAGGTGCCGGTGAAGTCGATGGTCGCCCGGCGCTCGGTGCGGTCGACACGGACGCGGACCCGGATGACGGCCCCGGAGTCGGTCTCATAGGCGTACTCGCCGTCGTCCAGGGCGTCGATGACGCGGCGGACGGCCTCCTCGGCGTTGTCCTGGACGTGCCGCATGTAGGCCAGGACGACGTCGAGGCCGAACTCCTCGATCATGCGCCGCACCTCGTCGACGCCCTTGTGGTTGGCGGCGATCTGGGCGCGCAGGTCGGCGAGGTTGGTGCGCGGGTTGCGGGACGGGTACCGCGCCTCGGTGAGGAGGCGGTGGGTCTCCTCTTCCCGGAAGCGGCCGTTCTCGGCGAGGAGCCAGTTGTCGAAGAGGACGCCCTCTTCCTCGATGGTGCGGCTGTGGGCCGGCATGGAGCCGGGGGCGATGCCGCCGATCTCGGCGTGGTGACCGCGTGAGGCGACGTGGAAGAGGATCCGCGGTTCACTCCGCGTGTCCGTGGCCACGTCGGTGTCGAAGACGGGGGTGATCACGGTGACGTCGGGCAGGTGCGTGCCACCGTGGTAGGGGTCGTTGACGGCGTAGGTGTCGCCCGGCCGCATGGCGGAGCCGCGCCGGCGGATGACCTCTTTGACGCTGGTGCCCATGGATCCCAGGTGGACGGGGATGTGGGGGGCGTTGGCCACCAGGTTTCCGTCCGGGTCGAACAGAGCGCAAGAGAAGTCCAGCCGCTCCTTGATGTTGACGGACTGGGCCGTGGACTCCAGCCGCGCGCCCATCTGTTCGGCGATCGACATGAAGAGGTTGTTGAAGACCTCAAGCAGAACCGGATCGGATTCCGTGTCCACATCGGAACTCTGCGTGATCGCCGCGCGTTCCATGAGCAGATGCCCGTCATCGGTCGCGGCGGCCCGCCAGCCGTCGTCGACGACGGTCGTGGCGCCGGCCTCCGTGATGATCGCGGGGCCGGTGACGGCCTCGCCGGGAGGAAGGGCCTCCCGGCGGTGGAGGGGTACGTCGCGCCAGGCACCGCCGGTGTGGAGACGGACGGTGCCGGGCGCCTGGGCACGGCCCTCGTACGGGGCGAGGGCGGAGAGATCGGGGGGTGCGGTGATGCCGGTGGCTTCGACGGAGAGCGCTTCCACGACGACCGGGCGGTCGAGTGTGAAGGAGTACGTGGCGCGATGACGTTCCTCGAAGGCGTTCCGCATGGCGTCGGGCCCGGAGAGCTCGACGGTGAGGGTGGTGTCGGTACCGTCGTAGCGGAGCTGGGCGCGGCGGATGACCTGGATGCGGTCCTCCGGGATGTCCTCGGCGACGAGTTCGGCCCGTGCTGCGGCCTCCAGGTCGTCGGCCGTCCGGCGGATGCCGGGCATGGAGGCGGCTTCCAGGGGTGCTTCCACGGAGTGCTCGCGCATGGCCGTGGTGTCGGCGAGGCCGATGCCGAGCGCGGAGAGCACACCGGCCATGGGGGGTACGAGGACGGTCCGGATGCCGAGCGAGTCGGCGACCCGGCACGCGTGCTGGCCGCCCGCTCCACCGAAGGTGGTCAGGGCGTAACGGGTGACGTCATGGCCCTTCTGGACGGAGATCCGCTTCACCGCGTTGGCGATGTTGGCCACGGCGATCCGCAGGTAGCCCTCGGCCACCTGTTCCGGGGTGCGGTCGTCGCCTGTCTGTTCGTGGATCTCGCGCGCGAGGGCGGTGAACCGGTCACGGACGAGGGCGGCGTCCAGTGGCTGGTCACCACCGGGACCGAACACGGCCGGGAAGTGGGCGGGCTGGATGCGGCCGAGCATGACGTTGGCGTCGGTGACGGTGAGCGGGCCGCCCGCGCGGTAGCAGGCGGGGCCGGGGTCGGCGCCGGCCGAGTCGGGGCCGACCCGGTAGCGGGAGCCGTCGAAGTGGAGGACGGAGCCGCCGCCGGCGGCGACGGTGTGGATGTCCAGCATGGGTGCCCGCAGCCGGACACCCGCGATCTGCGTGGTGAAGACCCGCTCGTACGCGCCGGCGAAGTGCGAGACGTCGGTGGAGGTGCCGCCCATGTCGAAGCCGATGACGCGGTCGAAACCGGCGCGTTGCGACATGCGGGCCATGCCGACGATGCCGCCGGCCGGTCCGGAGAGGATGGCGTCCTTGCCGCGGAACTGCCCGGCCTCCGTCAGCCCGCCGTTGGACTGCATGAACATCAGCCGTACGCCCCGCAGTTCGTCGGCGACGTGCCGCACGTAGCGGCGCAGCACGGGCGAGAGGTAGGCGTCCACGACGGCGGTGTCCCCGCGCGGGACGAGTTTCATCAGCGGGCTGACCTCGCTGGACAGCGAGATCTGCGGGAAGCCGATGCGTGCGGCGAGTTCGCCGACGGCACGTTCGTGGCCGGGGTGGAGATGGCTGTGCAGGCAGACGACGGCGACCGCGCGGATCCCGTCGTCGTACGCCTCCCGGAGCGGACCCTCCAGGGCGTCCAGGTCGGGCGCGCGCAGGACGGTGCCGTCGGCGGCGACGCGTTCGTCCACCTCCACGACCCGTTCGTGGAGCAACTCGGGCAGCTCGATGCGGCGGGCGAAGATGCGGGGGCGGTTCTGGTAGGCGATGCGCAGGGCGTCGCGGAAGCCGCGGGTGACGACGAGGAGGGTGCGCTCGCCCTTGCGTTCCAGCAGGGCGTTGGTGGCGACCGTGGTGCCCATGCGAACGGCCTCGACGGGCTCCCGGGAGCCGCCCAGGATTTCGCGTACGCCGGCGACGGCCGCGTCGGAGTACCGTGCCGGGTTGTCGGACAGCAGTTTGTGCGTGAGCAGCCGGCCGTCCGGGCGGCGCGCGACGATGTCGGTGAAGGTGCCGCCCCGGTCCACCCAGAACTGCCAGCCGGTCACGTCGCTACCTCGCTTCCGCGCCGGTCACAGCGCTCGGAGGCCGTTGATCACGTCGCGCAGAATACTCTCGTCCGGCAGCTCGGCCGGGGGCACCGGGCGGGTCACACGGACGAGTTCGGCGTGCACCAGGTCGCCGATGAGGACGCGGACGACACCGATGGGCAGGTCGAGTTCCGCGGCCAGTTCGGCGACCGACTGGGGCACGTCCCGGCAGAGTCCGACGATCTCCACGTGTTCGGGGGACAGTGTCGGGTCCGATTCCGGGTCGCCCGTGCCGGGCTCCGTGACGACCACCGCGATCAGGTCGAGGCGGTGCTGGCCCTCGCTCGTGGTGCGGCCACGCGTCATGGCGTACGGACGGACGACCGGCCCGGCCTCGTCGTCGAACCAGTGGTTTCTTCCCTGACCGTCTGCGCTCATGTCATCCCACTACCCGCCTGCGGGCAGATCGGTGCGCGGGGCGGTGCCCAGATGGACGCCGACCCGCTTGACCAGGAGCGTCATCTCGTAGGCGACCTGGCCGACGTCGGAGTCGGCGTCCGAGAGGACGGCGAGGCAGCTGCCGTCCCCGGCGGCGGTGACGAAGAGGAAGGCGTCATCCAGCTCGACCACCGTCTGCCGGACACTGCCCGCCTCGAAATGGCGGCCGACGCCCTTGGCGAGGCTGTGGAAGCCGGACGCCACGGCGGCCAGATGCTCGCTGTCCTCCCTGGTCAGGTCCTTGGAGACCCCCGTGGGCAGGCCGTCGCCGGACAGGATGACGGCCTTGCGGATGCTGGCGACGCGATCGACGAGATCGTCCAGGAGCCAGTCCAGCTCCCCCTTGTCCGTCGCTGTGTGGCCGGTCGCCTTCGGTGCGGTCATCGACCGTCCCCCTTAGTCGTTCCTCGTGCTGTGCCGTTCCGGGACTCGTCGCCCGCGGCGTTCTCCTCCCGGCCACGCTGCCAGCCGCGCTGGAGTGAGGCCATCCGGCTGCGGACCTCCTCGGCATCGCGGTCGGCGGGTGACGTCGCGCGCTCGGCGCGCCGGTCGGTGTCGTGTTTGAGCTGGGGGGCCAGGCTCGCCTGGCGCACGCGCCGGGGCAGCGGCCCGGTGCCCGGCTCCGGGGCCGGGTCAGCGACGGGTGCGGCGGTGCCGGAGCGGGGCGGGGCCGTGGCCTCGGAGCGGGATGGAGCCGTGTCCGCCGCACCGCGCGTGCCGGGGCGAGGAGATGCCGTGTCCGCCGGCCCGCCGGTGCCGGGTGTCCCGGTCCGGGTACGCCTGGGCAGCGCAGGAACGTCGGTGGCCGTTTCGGCGCTCCCGGCCGGCCTCGCGGTGCTGTCCTCGGCGTGGTCGGTGCGTGCGGTGGGGCGCCGGGAGGACGCGCCGCGGCGGCGGGTGGGCAGCGGGGCCGGTCCCTCCGTGTCGGAGCGGCGCGTGGCGGCGGAGGGCCCGGGGTCCGGTTCGCCGCGGCGGGGCCGCGGGTCGGTGACGGGCTTGCCGTGCGAGCTGACGAGCTTGGGCGTCTGCCGCCGGGGCAGCGGTACGGCCCCTTGCTCAGGGGTTCCGTCGTGCGGCAGGCGGTCGCCCGGCGGGGTGGCCGCCTGCTCCTCGGCGTCCGGGCGGACCCGGCGGGGGCGGAAGAGACCGCCGCGTTCGCTGTCCTCGTCCGGGAGGGCGCCGGGGAAGTCGTCCAGCGCGTCCAGATCGACGGGCGCCTCCAGCTCGACAGGGCCGTCCAGCAGGGAGGTCGGCAGACCGGGCAGCTGCAACGGGGCCGGGGACCGCCCGGCCCCGCGGCCCAGCGCCTGCTCGGTGCCCTTCGCCGGGCGGTCCCGGTCGAGCCGGAAGCCGACGCCGTTGGTGTCCGGGACGTCGTCGGTGAGCAGCGCGTCGGGGATGAACACGACGGCGGTGGTGCCGCCGTACGGCGACGGCTGGAGGGAGACCCGGACGTTCTGGCGCTGGGCGAGGCGGCTGACCACGAACAGGCCAAGCCGGTCGGTGTCGGAGAGTTCGAACTCGGGTGTCTCGGCGAGACGCAGATTGGCGTCCAGGAGTGCCTCGGCCGTCATGCCGAGGCCCCGGTCGTGGATCTCCAGGGTGAAACCGTTGGCGACCCGCTCGCCGAGGACCTGGACGGCGGTGTGCGGGGGCGAGAAGACGGTGGCGTTCTCCAGCAGCTCGGCCACGAGATGGGTGAGGTCGGCGACGGCGGGCCCGGTGACGGCCACCCGCGGCAGACGCCGGACCTCGATGCGCTCGTAGTCCTCGACCTCGGCGACGGCGGCACGGACGACGTCCATGAGCTGCACGGGCCGGCGCCACTGCCGGGAGGGCGCGGCTCCGGAGAGGATGACGAGGCCCTCGGCGTGCCGGCGCATGCGGGTGGTGAGGTGGTCCAGGCGGAACAGGTCGGCGAGTTCGTCGGTGTCCTCGGTCCGGCGCTCCATGCTGTCGAGCAGGGTGAGCTGCTTGTGCAGCAGCACCTGGCTGCGGCGGGCGAGGTTGACGAAGACCTCGGAGACGCCGGCCCGCAGCTCGGCCTGTTTGACGGCGGCCTCGACCGCCGCGCGCTGCAGGGTGTTGAGGGCCTGCCCGACCTCGCCGATCTCGTTCTTGTCGTACTCCAGGCGCGGGACCTCGGTCTCGACGTCGACCTGTTCGCCCGCGGACAGCCGGCGCATCACGCTGGGCAGCCGGACTCCGGACGCCTCGTGCGCCTCCAGGCGCAGCTGGCGCAGGTCCCGGATGAGGGAACGGCCGACCCGGACGGAGAGCACGACGGAGAGCAGGAGCGCGACCAGGCCGAGGGCGCCGGCGACGGCCGCCTGCACGATGACGCCGACCGCCACGGGGCGCATACGGTCCTGGAAGCGGTCGCCCACCTGGTCGTCCAGGGTGCCGAGTTCGTCCAGGACGGTTGCCGCGGAGGAGTCCCAGCTCTTCGCGGTGACATCGCCGGGGGTGCCGGAGTCCGAGGCGATGACGGTCCGTTCGGCCTCCCGCAGCGGGGCCGTGGTGGCGTTCTTCCAGAAGCGTTCGTAGCGGTCGCGCTCCGCGGCGGGCAGCAGCGGGAGGCTGATGTCGTACAGGAGGGTGCGCTGGGCGACGAGGTCGGAGATGTCACGGGTCTCGTCGCGGGTGAGCCGCCCGACGACGAGGGAGGAGCCGAGCAGGGCGTCCTCGCGGGAGAGCAACTCGCGGGCGCGGGTGACGTTCACCAGGGCGCGGGCCTGCTTGTCGAGCTCGACGTCGTCCAGGCCGTCGAGGGACGCGAGAAGCGCGTAGCAGGGGTCCACGAGACGGTTGTAGAGGTCGAGCGCCTGGGCGCGGGTGAGGGTGCCTCCCTCGACGCTGCGGCGCAGAGGCCCGAGACCGTCCAAGGCGTCCAGGACGGCGGTGAGGTGTTCGCCGTCGTCGGCGTCCACGTCGGCCCGGAGGTCCTGGTCCTTGGCGTTCCTGCGGATGGTGGCGATCACCCGGTCGGTCGCGGCGCGGGTACGGCGCAGCGACGAAAGGGCCTCGGAGGCGCGCGGGTCGGCGAGGTAGACGAGGGTCTGGCGGCGCTCCTGCTGCAGGACGCGAACGGTGTCCTCGGTGGGGTAGCCGATGTCCTCGACGACGTCGGTCACGCGGAACAGCTGGGTGACCTCACGCCCCGTGAGCACCGTGGCGAAGCCCCAGACAGCGGCCAGGGACACCAGCGGCACGAGAAGCAGCGCCACGATCTTCCGGCGGATCGACTTCCCGCGAAAGCGCATGGCCTCCCCCAGCTCGACCCCCGCCGGCCGGGGGTGCTCATGTCCGTCAACAAACGGCGCGAGCCTACTACCGCCTCACAGTTAACTCGAAGACATGTCCGGAGGGCGAACTTCCGCACCGGCTGCCGGACATGGCGAGTTGTCCGGGCATGGGGGGAGATCGCCACCGCGATCAGGACACCCGCGCGGTGCTGCGACAGCCACGCGGCCGGGCGGTTGGCCGGAATTTTTCGCCAGTTGGGAATCTTCGGGGTATCTCGCGCGTCCTTCTCTATGGGAAATGGGGGCGGAATGGGCCACAGGAGCCGCATCCCGCATCCCGGCGGCGTAAAGCAGCGCAAGCCGGGCAGCCACTGGGGAGTCGGGGTCTTCGGATGCCGGGGGCGAGCGGTCTGCCGGCGGTGGGGAGTGACACGGTGATGGGCACGGCGGAGCGGAGCGGGGCACCCGAGGAGAGCGTGGCGGAGCGCTCGCAGGCGCGGTGGGGGAAGGAGGCACCGGATCGGGGCATTCCGAGGCCGGAGCACGCCGGGGAGCCCGGTGGTGACGAACAGCGGCAGACCTACCGCCCGTTGTGGATCGAGGAGCCCGCGCGCCGGCACCCGTTGCCCGATCCGGTGCGTACGGCGGCGGTGCGGGCGGTCCTCTTCATAGCGGTGACGCTGATCCAGGCGATGGTGGCGTTCCTGTGCACGCTGGCCGGGTCCTGGCTGGCGTTCCCCATGGTGATCAGCGGTGTGGCCAGCACGGTGGTGGCCACCTGGGCCGTGGTCGACGTATGGGTCACCCGCCAGGTGTGGAACCAGCGGTACGGCGTGGTCTCCGAGCCGAGCAGCACGGCCCGGTCCCTGCGCCGGGAGCGGCGCGCCCGCCGACGCCAGGAGCGGGCGGGCGTGCGGGAACAGGAGCGGATACGCCGGACCGGCGGCGCGGGGCGGCTGTCGCACTCCTGACTTCTGACGGACGGCGCCGCAACCGCCGGCGATCAGGCTCACCGGGGCCCTGGGTGCCGGAAACCTGGGTGCCGGAACCTGGATGCCGAAAGCCCGGTCGCCGCGCCCCGGTAACCCGGCGGGCAAGGGGACGCACGGAACCTGGCCGGCCCACCGGACCAAGCCGGCGGAGACGCAGGCCATCGGAGGCAAGGGCCACACAAGAACAGTGCCACCAGCAGCCCTGGCCATCGGGAAACCCGGCCACGAGGAGCACAGGTCACCGGGGAATCCAGCCACCCGGAGCACCGTCCATCAGAAATCCGGCCATCCATAGCGCAGCCCACCGGAAGCAAGGATGATCGGAAGGCCCGGCCACCAACAGCCGGCCCGCCGGGATCCGGAGCCGAGCCCGCACACCGCCGGCGATCCGCGGCCGGCACCGGACCCGTCACAGCGCGGCCGGCTCCACCCGCGGCTCTCCCGTCCACCGCCGTTCCTCTCGCTGGAGTTCGCGTCGGGCCCGCATGAAGGCGCGGGGTCGGTCCACTCCGAGTACGGCGACGGTACGGCCGTCCCGTTCATAACGGGCGAGGAAGCCGGACTCACCGGGGGCGCCGTCGTCGGTGATCTCGCCCTCGGTGACGTGGACGGTGTCGCCCTCGCGGTACCGGCCCGCGAACTGGATCCGGGAGTCGTACTGGTCGGACCAGAAATACGGCAGCGTGCGAGCGGTCGCGACGGTGTGGCCGGCGAGAAGGTTGGCCACGGCGGCGCGGGGCTGCTCGGTGGCGGAGGTCCAGTGTTCGGCCCGGGTGCCGCCCACCCGGGCGACGTCACCGATCGCGACCACCTGGGGCAGGGCGGTCACGCAGCCGTCGTCGCACAGCACACCGTCGTGCAGCGCGAGTGCTGAGCCCACGAGCCAGTCGGTGTGGGGGCGGGCGCCGATGCCGACGATCACGACGTCGGCGGGCAGTCTGCGGCCGTCGGTGAGGTCGACGCCGGTGACGGTGGCGGTGCCCCGGAGCGCGGCCACGCCGGTGCCGGTGACCAGTTCCACCCCGCCGCGGCGGTGCAGGGCGGCGCAGACCTCGGCCATCCGGGCGCCGAGTTGGGGCACGAGCGGTAGCGGGGCGGCCTCGACCACCGTGACGTCGTGGCCGAGCCGGGCACACGAGGAAGCGGTCTCGGCGCCGATGAAGCCGCCGCCGATGACGACGACCCGGCGGTGCTCCACGGTGAGTTCGGCGCGCAGGGCGCGGGCGTCGTCCAGGGTGCGCAGGGTGTGGACCCCGGCGAGGCGGTCGCCGGGCAGTCGGCGGGCGGCGGCGCCGGTGGCGATGACGACGCCGTCGGTGGAGACCGTGCGGCCGTCGCCGAGGAGGACGGTACGGCCACGCGGGTCGAGCCCGCGAGCGCGGACGCCGAGTAGCCACTCGGCGTCGAGTGCGGCGGTCTCGTCGGCGTCGGTGAGGGCCAGTGCGCTCTCGTCGGCGCGGCCGATGAGGAAGCCCTTGGAGAGAGGAGGGCGGTCATAGGGGTGGTGGGGTTCCTCGCCGACGATCACGAGTCGGCCGTCGAAGCCCTGGGCGCGCAGCTCACGGGCGGCGTAGAGCCCGGAGAGGGAGGCGCCGACGATGGTCACGGTTCTCATACGGCACGGCTCCTGGCGTAGGGGGCGGGGCGGTGGGGGCAGGGCCGGGCGGGGCGGAGACGAGCGCCGGCGGGCGCGCGGCCGAGAACGGCGGAGGCGGGGTGCCGGTGCCTGTCGGTGGTCACGCGGCCGTGCCCTCCTCCGCGCCGAGGTGGACGTGCACGACGCCGTCCTCCACGGTGACGCGATGGGTGCGCACCGGGCGCCGGGCCGGCAGACAGGTCGGTTCGCCGGTGCGCAGGTCGAAGGACGCCGCGTGCAGCGGGCATTCGACCAGGCAGCCCTCCAGCCAGCCCTCGGAGAGGGAGGCGTCCTGGTGGGTGCAGGTGTCGTCGATGGCGTACAGCTCGCCGTCCTCCGTGCGGAACACGGCGATCGGCGGTGTGCTCGCGACGCGGACGGACTCACCCTCGGGGAGGTCTTCGAGGCGGCAGACGGGAATCACGGGCCCCCCTCTCGGTCCGGGACACACGGTCCGGGACCTGCTCGATGCAGGCGTCAAGGATGCTGCCGGGAGCCCGGACCCACGTCGGTCCGGCCCGGTGAAGCGGCAAGGGAGTGACGGACCGCCAACGGTCCCGGCGGTCCGGCACCCTTCCGGGATCCGGACGCTTCGGTAACATGATGTTTCGCATGGCGCACGATCCGGCGCTATGCGCAACAGAATCCGGGCGGGACGACCGTCGCGTCAAGGGCTTCCCGCAGATGCGGCCCGAACCGGGCCCACAGGTGGTGAGAGTTGAGCCATGACCCGCACGCAGAAGCAGTCTGACCCCAGCGAGGAAACCACGGAGAACCCAGGGACCCCGGAGAGGCAGAGCGGCCGCGGAGCCGCCGGCGCGGTGCAGTCGGTGGACCGCGCCGTGAGCGTGCTGGAGATCCTGGCGCGGCACGGCGAGGCGGGCGTCACCGAGATCGCCGAGGAGCTGGACGTCCACAAGTCCACGGCGTTCCGGCTGCTCGGCGTCCTGGAGAACCGTGGCCTGGTGGCCCAGGCCAAGGACCGCGGCAAGTACTACCTGGGGGCCGGCGTCCTGCGCCTGGCGGGGGCGGCGGCGGTGCGTCTCGACATCTCCCAGGAGGGCGTCCCGGTCTGCCGGGAGGTCGCCGACGAGCTGGGCGAGACGGTCAACATCGCCGTGCTCGACGACGACGCGGCGGTCAACATCATGCAGGCGCGCGGCACCGCGTCCGTCACCGCGCAGAACTGGCTCGGCAGACGCACCCCGCTGCACGCCACCTCCAGCGGGAAGGTGCTCCTCGCGCACATGCCGCCGACCCTGCGCGAGGGCCTGCTGGCACGGCCGTTGCCGCGGTTCACGGACCGTACGATCACCGGCGCGGCGATGCTGCGCGCCGAACTGGAGGCCGTGGTGGAGCAGGGCTACGGCGTCACGATCGAGGAGCTGGAGCTGGGGCTCGCGGCCGTCGCGGCGCCGGTGCGCGCCCACGACGGAAAGGTGATCGCCGCGATCAGCGTGTCGGGTCCGGTCTACCGGCTCAACGCGGACCGGCTGCCGGAGGTGGCCAAGCGGACGGTCGCCGCGGGCGCCGAGCTGTCCCGGCGGATGGGATACGGCTTCTGAGGGGTCCCGACTCGGCCGATCGCCCACGCGCTCAGCACGCTCACGACCCCCACCACGGCGCGGGACCGGAAGCTTCCGGTCCCGCGCCGCCGTGTGTCCGACAGGTTTCACCCCCCAGGTTCCTTTTGCCAAGGGTTAACGCGCACCCCTTGACGGCCCTGTGACGCCGTTCTCAATATGTTCCCCATCGCGCAACCCATCGTGCAATGCGCAACAGCAGAGGAGCTTGTCGTGCCACACGAGGTCCGTGCCGTAGTCGCTGGGAAGAAGGGCGCACCCGTGGAGGTGCGGACGATCGTCGTCCCGGACCCGGGTCCCGGCGAGGTGCTCGTCAAGGTGCAGGCCTGCGGGGTGTGCCACACGGATCTCCACTACCGCGAGGGCGCGATCACCGACGACTTCCCGTTCCTGCTGGGACACGAGGCGGCCGGCACCGTCGAGTCCGTCGGCCCCGGCGTCACCGATCTGAAGCCCGGCGACTACGTCGTACTGGCCTGGCGGGCGCCGTGCGGCAGCTGCCGTTCCTGCCGCCGGGGCCGGCCCTGGTACTGCTTCGACTCCCGCAACGCCGCACAGCCCATGACGCTGCTGGACGGCACCCCGCTCAGCAACGCGCTCGGCATCGGTGCCTTCGCCGAGAAGACGCTGGTCGCGGCGGGCCAGGCGGTGAAGATCGACCCGGCGGCGCGGCCCGAGGCGGCCGGTCTCATCGGCTGCGGGGTGATGGCCGGTTACGGCGCGGCGGTCAACACCGGCAACGTCGGCCGGGGCGACTCGGTCGCCGTCATCGGCTGCGGCGGCGTCGGCAACGCGGCCGTCGCGGGCGCCTGCCTCAACGGCGCCATGAAGGTGATCGCCGTGGACATCGACGACAAGAAGCTGGACCAGGCCGAGAAGTTCGGCGCCACGCACACCGTCAACTCCCGGGGCACCGACCCGGTCGAGGCGGTCCGGGAGCTCACCGACGGGCACGGCGTGGACATCGCGATCGACGCGGTCGGCCGTCCCGAGACCTTCCTCCAGGCCTTCTACATGCGCGACCACGCGGGCCTGTTGGTCCAGGTCGGCGTCCCGGCCCCCGAGATGAAGGTGGAACTCCCGCTGATCGACGTCTTCTCGCGCGGCGGCGCCATCAAGTCCTCCTGGTACGGCGACTGTCTGCCGAGCCGGGACTTCCCGTTCCTGATCGACCAGTACCTCTACGGCCTGCTCGACCTCAACGCGTTCGTGTCCGAGACGATCCCCCTGGACCAGGTGGAGGAGGCGTTCGGCAAGATGCACCGCGGTGAGGTGCTGCGCTCGGTGGTGGTCCTGTGAGCGTGCGCGGGGCCGTACGCGCCGAGCGGGTCGTCACCTCCGGGACGTTCAGCCTGGACGGTGGGACGTTCGACGTCGACAACAACGTCTGGCTGGTCGGCGACGACGAGGTGCTCGTGCTGGACGCCGCGCACGACGCCGAGGCGGTCCACCGCGCCACCGCCGGCCGGCGGGTCACCGCCATCGTCTGCACCCACGCCCACGACGACCACATCGACGCGGCGCCCGAGCTCTCCGTCCTGACCGGCGCGCCGGTACTCCTGCACCCCGACGACACCGAGTTGTGGTCGCTCACCCATCCCGGTCGCAAGCCGGACGGCGAGCCGGCCGACGGCCGGATCCTCACGGTGGCCGGCATCGAGCTGCACGTCGTCCACACCCCCGGTCACACCTGGGGCAGCTGCTGCCTGCACGCCCCCTTCCTGAACGCCGTCTTCACCGGCGACACCCTCTTCCACGGCGGCCCCGGCGCCACGGGCCGCTCCTACTCCGACCGCCCGGCGATCGAGGCGTCCATCCGCGCCCGGCTGCTGACCCTCCCGGGTGACACCGTCGTCCACCCCGGCCACGGCCAGGACACGACTATCGCCGCCGAGCAGCCGAACGTCCCCGCCGCCTGAGCACCCCGCGACCGGCTCGCCCGCCACCTGCGCACCCCGCCGTCGGCCTCCCCCGCGGCCCAGCCTCCCCGCCTCCCCTGACCCAAGGGCCTCCCGCACCTACGCACAAGGGCCCGCACCCGCCATCCCCGCCACCACAAGGAGGGGCATGTCCAGCACCCCCGAGAACCGGTCCCAGGGACCCCGTGTCGTCGTCATCGGCGCCGGCATCGTCGGCTGCTCCCTGGCCGACGAGCTGACCGCCCGCGGCTGGACCGACGTCACCGTCCTCGAACAGGGCCCCCTGCCCGCCCCGGGCGGCTCCACCTCGCACGCCCCCGGACTCGTCTTCCAGACCAGCCCGTCCAAGACCCTCACGCAGTTCGCCCGGTACACCGTCGAGAAGTTCCGCGCCCTCGAAGTCGACGGCGTCTCCTGCTTCCACCAGGTCGGCGGCCTGGAACTGGCCACCACCCCCGAGCGGCTGGCCGACCTGCACCGACGGGCCGGTCACGCCGCCTCCTGGGGCATCCGGGGCGAGGTCGTGAGCACGGCCCGGTGCAAGGAACTCTGGCCGCTGCTGGACGAGTCGGTGGTCCTCGGCGGCTTCCACACCCCGGACGACGGCCTGGCCCGTGCCCTGCTCGCGGCCCGCGCCCAGATGGATCGCGCCACCGCGCGCGGGGCCCGCTTCCTGGACCGGCACACGGTCACCGGGATCGAGCAGCGGGACGGCCGGGTCACCGCGGTCGTCACCGACCGGGGCGCCTTCCCGGCCGACCACGTCGTCTCGGCGGCCGGATTCTGGGGCCCGGTGATCGGCCGCATGGCCGGGATCGACGTACCGCTCCAGCCCCTCGCGCACCAGTACGCGAAGACCGGGCCGCTGCCCGGGCTGCGCGGTGCCACGGCCGAGGCCACGCGGCCCATCCTCCGCTTCCAGGACCGCGACCTGTACTTCCGCGAGCACGCCGACCGCATCGGGATCGGTTCGTACGCGCACCGCCCGATGCCGGTGGATCCGTTCGCGGTCCCGGCGTACGACGAGGCGCGCGGCCGGGACATGGAGATGCCGTCCTCGTACCCCTTCACCGCCGAGGACTGGGCGCCGAGCTGGGAGGACTGCCGGCGGCTGCTGCCCGCGCTGCGGGAGTCCGAGATCGAGAGCGGGTTCAACGGGGTGTTCTCCTTCACGCCGGACGGCATGCCGGTGCTCGGGGAGGCGCGGCGGCTGCGGGGCTTCTGGCTGGCCGAGGCGGTCTGGGTCACCCATTCCGCGGGTGTCGCCAGGGCGGTGGCCGAGTGGATGGTGGACGGGCGGCCGTCCGTCGACGTGCACGAGTGCGACCTCACACGGTTCGAGGAAGCGCAGCGTTCACCGTCGTACGTCCGTGAGCGCGGGTCACAGCAGTTCGTCGAGGTGTACGACGTCCTCCACCCCCTCCAGCCCATGGAGCGGCCGCGGCCGCTGCGCGTCAGCCCCTTCTACGCACGCCAGCAGCAGCTCGGCGCGTTCTTCCTGGAGGGCGCCGGCTGGGAACGCCCGCACTGGTACGAGGCGAACGCCCCGCTCGTGGACGCCCTCGGCGACCTGCCCGAGCGCGACGCCTGGTCGGCCCGCTACTGGTCCCCCATCGCCGCCGCCGAGGCGAAGGCCACCCGCGAGAAGGTCGCCCTGTACGACATGACCCCGCTGCGCCGCCTGGAGGTGAGCGGCCCCGGCGCGCTCACCTTCCTCGACCGCATGACCAGCAACAACCTGCGCAAGAAGCCCGGCGCGGTCACGTACACCCTGCTCCTGGACGAGACCGGGGGCATCCGCTCCGATCTCACGGTCGCCCGTCTCGCCGCCGACCGCTTCCAGGTCGGCGCCAACTCCCCCGCCGACCTCGACCGGCTCCTGCGCCACGCCCCCGACGACGTCCAGATCCGCGACATCACCTCCGGCACCTGCTGCATCGGCGTCTGGGGCCCGCTCGCCCGCGCCCTCGTCCAGCCCCTGACCGGCGACGACTTCTCCCATGAAGGCTTCGGCTACTTCCGGGCGAAGCAGACGTACCTCGGACACGTGCCGGTGACGGCGATGCGCCTGAGCTACGTCGGCGAGCTGGGCTGGGAGCTGTACACCACGGCCGACCTGGGCCTGAGGCTGTGGGACACGCTGTGGGAGGCCGGGCGGGACCTGGGTGTGATCGCCGCGGGCCGCTCCGCCTTCAACTCGCTGCGCCTGGAGAAGGGCTACCGGGCGTGGGGCACCGACATGACCGACGAGCACACCCCCTTCGAGGCGGGCCTCGGCTTCGCCGTCCGCATGGACAAGGAGGACTTCGTCGGCAAGGCGGCGCTCCAGCGGGCCGGAGAACCCACCCGCCGGCTCACCCCGCTCCTGCTGGACGACCCCGCCGCCGTGGTCCTCGGCAAGGAACCGGTCTACGCCGACGGCGCCCCGGCCGGTTACGTGGCCAGCGCGTCGTACGGCTACACGCTGGGCCGCTGTGTCGCCTACGCCTGGCTGCCGGCCGGCCTCGCCACGGGCACCGGCGTGCACATCGAGTACTTCGGCGAGAAGGTCCCGGCGACCGTCGCCGACGAGCCGCTGTTCGACCCGAAGATGACCCGCATCCGCCGCTAGGAGGCCACGTGTCACCGTCTTACGACGTCATCGTCATCGGACTCGGCGGCATGGGCAGCGCCGCCGCCCACCACCTGTCCGCGCGCGGCGCCCGGGTCCTCGGCCTGGAGAAGTTCGGCCCGGTCCACAACCGCGGCTCCAGCCACGGCGGTTCGCGCGTCACCCGGCAGTCGTACTTCGAGGACCCGGCGTACGTGCCGCTGCTGCTGCGCGCCTACGAGCTGTACGAGGAGCTGGAGCGGGCCACCGGCCGGGACATCGCGATCCTCTCGGGTGGCGTGATGGTCGGCCCGCCCGAGTCCCGGACCGTCTCCGGCGCGCTGCGCTCGGCGACCGAGTGGGACCTGCCGCACGAGATGCTGGACGCGAAGGAGATCCGCCGCCGCTTCCCGACGCTCCACCCGTACGACGACGAAGTCGCCCTGTTCGAGGCGAAGGCGGGCCTGGTGCGGCCCGAGAACATGGTCGCCGCGCATCTCCAGCTGGCCACCCGGCAGGGTGCCGACCTGCACTTCGAGGAGCCGGTGCTGCGTTGGGAGCCGTACCGTGACGGGGTGCGTGTGCACACGGCCGAGAACACCTACACGGCCGGGCAGCTGGTGATCTGCCCCGGTGCCTGGGCGCCGCAGCTGCTCACCGACCTCGGGGTGCCGGTCACCGTCGAGCGGCAGGTCATGTACTGGTTCCAGCCGAAGGGCGGCACCGAGCCGTTCCGGCCCGAGAACCATCCGGTCTACATCTGGGAGGACGCGGCCGGCGTCCAGGTCTACGGCTTCCCGGCCATCGACGGCCCGGACCTCGGCGCCAAGGTCGCCTTCTTCCGCAAGGGGCGGGTGACGACCCCGGAGACCATCGACCGGACGGTGCACGAGGACGAGATCCGGGCCATGGCGGACCACATGTCCCGCTGCATCCCGGACCTGCCCGGCACCTTCCTGAAGGCCGCCACGTGCATGTACTCCAACACCCCGGACGAGCACTTCGTGCTGGCCCGGCACCCCGCCCACCCGGAGTCGGTGACCGTGGCCTGCGGCTTCTCCGGGCACGGGTTCAAGTTCGTGCCGGTCGTCGGCGAGATCCTGGCCGACCTGGCGCTGACCGGTGCCACCGCGCATCCCATCGGCCTGTTCGACCCCGCCCGCCCCCTGGCTCGGCCTCGTTCGAGCGGGGGCACCCCCACCGCCGCCGCGTCCGCCTGAGGAGCCCGCCCGTGACGACGACACCGATCTCCCCGAGCCCGGTCTCCCCGAGCCTCATCGCGACGCTTCCGGGCCACTACTACACCGACCCGGAGGTCTTCCGGCAGGAGCAGGAGAAGATCTTCGAGTCCCTGTGGTTCTGCGCGGTGCGCGGCGCCGACCTGGACAAGCCGGGCGCCTTCCGCACGGTCCAGGTGGGCCGCGAGAACGTCATCATCACCCGGACCCGCACCGGCGAGCTGCGTGCCTTCCTCAATGTGTGCCGGCACCGCGGGGCGCGGCTGTGCACCGAGGAGTCCGGTGAGGTGCGGCGCAGCCTGCAATGCCCGTACCACGCGTGGACGTACGACCTTGACGGCAAATTGATCGCCGCACCCAACTTGATCAAGATGCCCGATGTTGATCGAGTTGCATACGGGTTGATCAAGGTGGCTCTGCGCGAGTGGCTGGGCTACGCCTGGGTGTGCCTCGCCGAGGAACCGCCGTCCTTCGAGGACACGGTGATGCACGCGGCGGTGGAGCGGCTCGGCGACGCCGCCGCCATCGAGCACTACGGCACCGAGAAGCTGGCCCTCGGCAAACGCGTCACCTACGACGTGCGGGCCAACTGGAAACTGATCGTCGAGAACTTCATGGAGTGCTACCACTGCGCGACGATCCACCCCGAACTCACCGAAGTGCTCCCGGAGTTCGCCGACGGCTACGCGGCCCAGTACTACGTGGGCCACGGCGCCGAGTTCGGCGAGGAGATCAGGGGCTTCACGGTGGACGGCAGCGCGGGCTTCGCCAAGCTCCCCGAGGTGACCGCCGACCAGGACCGCCGCTACTACGCGATCACGGTCAAGCCGACCGTGTTCGTCAACCTCGTCCCCGACCACGTGATCCTGCACCGCATGTTCCCGCTGGCGGAGGACCGCACGGTGGTGGAGTGCGACTGGCTGTACGCGCCGGAGGTCGTGGCCTCGGGCGCGGACGTGTCGAAGTCCGTGGAGCTGTTCCACCGCGTCAACGTCCAGGACTTCGAGGCCTGCGAGCGCACCCAGCCGGCGATGTCCTCGCGCGCCTACCGCCGCGGCGGGGTGCTGGTCCCGAACGAGCACCACATCGGGATCTTCCACGCGTGGCTGCTGGACCTGCTGGGGGACTCCCATGCCTGACCTGTTCATCGACGGTACGTGGCGGGGCGCCCTGGACGAGCGCACCCGGGAGATCCGCTGTCCCGCCGACGGCTCCCTGGTGGGCGTCGTGGACGAAGCCGGGGGCAAGGACACCGCGGAGGCCGTCGCGGCGGCCCGGCGTGCCTTCGACACCGGCCCCTGGCCGCGCACGCCCGCCACCGAGCGCGGCGACCTGCTCCTGCGGGTCGCGGACCTCCTCGCCCGGGACAAGGACGCCCTGGCGCGCGCCGAGTCCCTGGACACGGGCAAGCGGCTGGTGGAGAGCGCGTACGACGTGGACGACGTTGTCCACTGCTTCCGCTACTTCGGGCGGCTGGTCGCGGGCGAGACCGGCCGGGTGATCGACACCGGCCGGGCGGACGTCGACAGTCGGGTGGTGTACGAACCGGTCGGTGTCTGCGCCCTGATCACACCGTGGAACTACCCGCTGCTGCAGACCGCGTGGAAGGTCGCCCCCGCGCTCGCGGCCGGCAACACCTTCGTGCTGAAGCCGAGCGAGCTGACCCCGCACACCGCGATCCACCTGATGCGGCTGCTGGCGGAGGCGGGGCTGCCGCCGGGCGTGGCCAATCTGGTGCTGGGTGCCGGGCCGGAGGCGGGCGCCCCGCTGGGCGACCATCCGGGCGTCGACCTGGTCTCCTTCACCGGCGGTCTGCAGACCGGCCGCCGGCTGATGGCGGCGGCGGCCGGCACGGTGAAGAAGGTCGCGCTCGAACTCGGCGGCAAGAACCCCAACATCGTCTTCGCGGACGCCGACTTCGAGGCCGCGGTCGACATGGCCCTCACCGCCGTCTTCCTGCATTCCGGGCAGGTCTGCTCCGCCGGGGCCCGGCTGCTGGTCGAGGACGCGCTGCACGACCGGTTCGTGGACGAGGTCGTCCGGCGGGCGCGGCTGATCCGGCTCGGCGGGCCGTTCGACGAGCGCGCGCGGAGCGGGCCGCTGATCTCCGCGGCGCACCGGGCCAAGGTGGAGGCCTATGTCGCGCGGGGGCTGGCGGAGGGCGCGGTGCTGCGCTGCGGCGGCGCCCGGCCCGCCGGCCCCGGCTACGACGAGGGTTTCTACTACCTGCCGACCGTCCTGGACGAGTGCACGAGTGCCATGTCCGTCGTCCGGGAGGAATCCTTCGGGCCGGTGCTGACCGTCGAACGGTTCACCACCGAGGAGGAGGCCGTCCGGCTCGCCGACGACACGGTCTACGGCCTCGCGGGTGCCGTCTGGACCGGCGACGAGGCCAGGGCCGCGCGGGTGGCGGGACGGCTGCGGCTCGGCACGGTCTGGATCAACGACTACCACCCGTACGTGCCGCAGGCCGAGTGGGGTGGTTACAAGCAGTCCGGGTTCGGACGCGAACTCGGACCGGCGGGGCTCGCCGAGTACCGCGAGACGAAACACATCTGGCGCAACACCGCGCCGGCACCGCAGGGCTGGTTCGACTGACCCGCCCGTCACCCACCCGATCCCGGCACCCGCACGGGCCGCTGCCTCCCCTCCCCAGGCCCACGAGGAGTCCGCTCATGACGACCACCGAGCAATCGCCAGGCCCGCACCACCACGACGACGCCGAGCTCGCCGAGTTCGGCTACAAGCCGGAACTCAGGCGCACCCTCGGCCACTTCCACACCTTCGCCGCAGGCATCAGCTACATCTCCATCCTGACCGGCACCTTCCAGCTGTTCTACTTCGGCTACGGCAGCGGCGGCCCCGCCTACTGGTGGTCGTGGCCGATGGTGTTCGCCGGCCAGTTCATGGTGGCCCTGTGCTTCGCCGAACTGGCCGCCCGCTATCCGGTGGCCGGCTCGGTCTACAACTGGTCGAAGAAGATCGGCAATCCGCATCTCGGCTGGCTCGCCGGGTGGATGATGCTGATCGCGTCCATCGTGTCCATCTCGGCGGTCGCGCTGGCCTATCAGCTGACGCTGCCGCAGATCTCTTCGGTGTTCCAGTTCGTCGGGGACGGCACCGGCAAGTACGACGTGGCGACCAACGCGGTCGTGCTCGCGGCCGTGTTGATCCTGTTCACCACGCTGGTCAACGCGTTCGGCGTCAAGCTGATGGCCACGATCAACACGGCGGGCGTCTTCATCGAGTTGATCGCCACGGTTGTATTGATCATCCTCTTCGCGGTCCACATCACCCGTGGTCCTCAAGTCGTCATGCAGACGAACCACACGGGAGCCGGTTACTCAACGGGTTACCTCGGCGCCTTCCTGGTGGCCTCGCTGGCGTCCGCGTACGTCATGTACGGCTTCGACACCGCCTCCTCCCTCGGCGAGGAGTGCCTGGACCCGTCCCGGAACGCCCCGCGCGCGATCATCCGCGCGATCGTCGCCTCGTTCGTCCTGGGCGGCCTGGTGCTGCTGCTGGCGCTGATGAGCGTCTCCAGCCTGAAGGGCGACAAGCTGTCCACCGACGGCCTGCAGTACGTCGTGCTCGACGTGCTCGGACCGACGGCGGGCAAGGCGATGCTGTGGTGCGTGCTGATCGCGGTCACGGTGTGCGCGCTGGCCGTGCACACGGCGGCGATCCGGCTGGCGTTCGCGATGGCCCGCGACAACAACCTGCCCGCGTCCTCGCTGATGGCCCGGGTCAGCCCGCGTTTCCAGACCCCGGTCCTGCCGGCCGTGATCATCGGCGTGCTGGCGCTGGCGATCCTCGTGGTCAACATCCGCCAGCCGCAGATCTTCACGGTCGTCACCAGCATCGGCATCATCATGATCTACCTCGCCTACCTGGGCGTCACCGGGCCGATGCTGGTGGCCCGGCTGCGCGGCACCTGGCGGCCCGCGGACGAGGGCAGGTTCTCGCTCGGCCGCTGGGGACTGCTCGTCAACATCGTCGCGGTGGTGTGGGGAGCGGCGATGACGGTCAACCTGATCTGGCCGCGCGCCGCCGTCTACAACGCGTCCGCGCCGTACCACTGGTACCTGCGCTGGGGCGCGGTCCTCTTCGTCGCGGTCATCGCGGGCGGCGGCTTCGCCTACTACTGGTTCGTCCAGCGCCACCGCACCGGTGTCCTCGCCGAGCACCGCCTGGACGCCGCGGCGGCCACCCCGCCACCTCCCCTCGCCGCCCCCGCGGCCGAGTGATCCCGCCCGATTCCGGCTGACCAGGAGGTCACATGAGCATCGATGAGTTCGACTACGTCGTGGTCGGTGGCGGCACCGCGGGCAACGTCGTGGCCGCCCGGCTCTCCGAGGACCCCTCGGTGACGGTGTGCGTGCTGGAGGCGGGCCCCAGCGACGTCGGCGACGACGACGTCCTCAGGCTGGAGCGCTGGATGGGGCTGCTGGAGTCCGGTTACGACTGGGACTACCCGGTCGAGCCGCAGACCAGCGGCAACAGTTTCATGCGGCACGCGCGCGCGAAGGTGCTGGGCGGCTGTTCGTCGCACAACTCCTGTATCGCGTTCTGGGCACCCGCGGAGGACCTGGACGACTGGGCGGCCCAGGGCTGTACGGGCTGGAGCGCGGCCGACCTGTTCCCGCTGTACCGGCGGCTGGAGAACAACGACGCGCCCGGCGACCACCACGGCCGCACCGGCCCCGTGAAGCTGCGCACGCTGAAGGGCGGGGACCCGTGCGGGGCCGCGCTGCTGGAGGCGTGTGCTCAGGCCGGGATACCGACGGTCCCGTTCAACACCGGGCAGACGGTGGTGCGCGGGGCGAACTGGTTCCAGATCAACTCCGACGAGAACAACATCCGCCAGTCCTCGTCCGTCGCCTATCTCCACCCCGTCCTCGGCAGACGCCCGAATCTGGACGTGCGGACCGGGGTGCGGGCCAAGAAGCTGGTGCTGGAGGGGCGGCGGTGCGTGGGCGCCGAGTACCTGGACCCCGATCTGGTGCACACGCGCACGGTACGGGCCCGGCGTGAGGTGATCGTCTCCTGCGGCTCGATCGACTCCCCCAAGCTGCTGATGCTGTCCGGCATCGGCCCGGCCGGGCATCTGCGCGAGGTCGGCGTGGAGGTCGTCGTGGACGCCCCGGGCGTCGGCGAGAACCTCCAGGACCACCCCGAGGGCGTCATCATGTGGGAGGCGAAGCAGCCGATGACCACCACGTCCAGCCAGTGGTGGGAGGCGGGCGTCTTCTACGACACCGAACCCGGCCTGGACCGGCCCGACCTGATGTTCCACTACGGGTCCGTGCCGTTCGACATGAACACCGCGCGCTGGGGCTACCCGACCTCGGAGAACGCGTTCTGCCTCACGCCCAACGTGACGAAGGCGAAGTCCCGGGGCACGGTACGGCTGCGGACGCGTGACTACCGGGACAAGCCGAAGGTGGACCCGCGCTACTTCACGCACGAGCACGATGTACGGGTGATGACGTACGGGCTGAGGCTGGCCCGCCGTATCGCGGCGCAGCCGGCGCTGGGCGGCTGGGCGGGCGCCGAGCTGGCGCCGGGGCCGGACGTGCGCACGGACGACGAGTTGCTGGACTACATCCACAAGACGCACAACACCGTCTACCACCCGTCGTGCACCGTGAGGATGGGCGCCGACGACGACCCCTCGGCCCCGCTCGACGCGCGGTTGCGGGTCAAGGGGACCGAGGGGCTGCGGGTCGCCGACGGCTCGGTGATGCCCGACCTGATCGCCGTCAACCCGTGCATCACGACGATGATGATCGGCGAGAAGTGTGCCGACCTGATCAAGGAGGACGCCTGATCAATGGATCGGTCAACCCATTGATCAAGCCGGCTTCTTGTACATCCTCGTCGCCGTGATCTCGCTGTGCACCGCCTCCCCGGCCTGGGGCTGCTGGGGCAGCCCGGGCCGGAGGTGCTCCTCCACGCTGATGTACTTCAGGCCCGCCCGGAGGTCGGCGTCGTTGCGGAGGCGGATGACCAGCGGGAACTCGGCGAGGGCGGTGGTGTCGAACAGGCCGGTGGTGTACAGCAGCTGGACACCCAGCGCGTCGGACACCGCTCGCTGGAGTTCGAGCAGGTAGGTGGCGTTGGCCCGGCCGATCGGGTTGTCCAGGAAGAGCGTGCCGGCGTGCCGGTGCTTGTCCCGGCCCCGGTCGTTCGAGCGCAGGGCGGCCATCGTGCAGTACAGGGCGATGGCCGCCGTGAGGAGCTGGCCACCGGAGAAGACGTCTCCCATCTGGCCGACGGGGACGCGTTCGGCGCGCAGCACGGCGTCGGGCTTGAGGATCTCGACGGCCACGCCCTTCGGCTGCAGGGCCGCCGCGACGCCGCGCAGCAGCAGGGACATGCCGTCGCGGCGCAGGTCGGAGTTCTTCTTGACGGCCGCGCGCGTGGCCTCGTCGATGACCTCGCCGAGCCGTTCGGTGAGCGTGGCGTGGTCGGGCTCCTCGAAGCGGATGCGCAGGAACTCCTGACCGGACCACTGGCCGAGCCCCTCCGGCAGCCGGGAGAGCCGCTGGGCGGAGCGCAGGGTGGCGAGCGCCGACTCCACGAGACCGCGCAGCCGGTCCACGATCGAGTCGCGGTTGCGCTCCAGCTGGGCCAGCTCGTCGGTCAGGACGCGCAGCCGGGGCGCGAAGGCGTCCGCCCAC
The DNA here is from genome assembly GCF_002920615.1 of Streptomyces sp. Ru62. Classification (GTDB taxonomy): domain Bacteria; phylum Actinomycetota; class Actinomycetes; order Streptomycetales; family Streptomycetaceae; genus Streptomyces. The sequence goes on along the minus strand of NZ_PQSU01000032.1, from coordinate 70,655 downwards.
TTCTGGGCGTGTTCGGGCAGCGCGGAGGCGGGCAGTTCGCGGATCTGCTGCCGGGCGGGGGTGCGGACCTGCTCGTAGCGCGTGGAGTTCGCGTGCCGGACGAGGACGTCGCTCGCCTCGCGCACGGCGGCCTCGGCGGCGGACAGGTCGGCCGCGCAGCCCCGCAGCGAACGGCGGGCCTCAGCGGCGGAGTGCCGGGCCTCCTCCAGGGTGCCCGGGTACGGCTCCGGCTCCTCCTGCTCCTCCTCGGGGGCGTGTTCGCGCAGCAGGTCGCGGAGCATGGCGGCGATCTCGTCGAAGCCGCCGGCCGCGTCCTCGGCGGCGCGGTGGGCGTCCAGCAGCTCCGCGTGCGCCTCGCGGGCCTCGGCCAGCGCCTCGGTGCGCGCGGCGAGTTCGGCCGTGGCGGTGCGCAGCAGCGCCTGGGCGTGCTCGGCGTCGCGCGGGGCGAGTTCCCCGGGCAGTTCGGTGTGCGCCTCGCCGTCCTCGGGTGCGTGCCGCTCGGCCTCGCCGCGCAGCCGGCCGAGCTGCTCGCTCGCGGTCGACATCCGGGTCTCCAGGAGCTGCACCAGCTCCTCAGCGCGGGCGGCGGCGGCCTGCCGGGAGGGCCCGTCGGCGCCGTCGGGCGACTGGAGCAGCTGCTCGGCGCGCGTGCGGACCTTGTTGCTGAGCCGGTCCAGTTCGGCGCGGGCGGCGCTCTCGTCGCTCTCCGCGCGGGCCTGCTCGGCGCGCAGGTCGGCGCCGACGCCGACCTTCTCGTAGACCTGGGAGGCGGCCCGGTAGGCCTCGCGGAGGGCGGGCAGGGACGCCTTCGGGGCGTCCTCGTCGTCGACGGGTACGTCGTCGGGGGCGCCGGCGATCTCGGCGCGCTCGGCGCGCAGGGCGCGAGCGGTGCGGCGGGCGTCGTCGGCGGCGCGCTGGGCGGCGCGGCGGTCCTCGTCGGCGGCGCGGGCGCGGTCCAGGCAGGTCTGGGCGCGGGCCTCGGACTCGGCGGCCTCGTCGGCGAGTTCGCGGAGCTTCACCTGCCAGCCTGCGCGTTCGCGCAGCCGGAAGGCGAGACCGGCGAGGGCGTCGGCGGCGCGCCGGGCCTTCTGCGCGGCCTCCTGCCGTTCGTCACGGATCTGGGCGGCCTCGGCGGCGGACTCGTCGGCCTCCGCCCGTACCGTGCGTGCCTCGGCGAGTTCGGCCTCGGCCTCCTCGGCGAAGGCGCGGGCCTCCTCGGCGGCCCGGGCCAGCTCGGTGAGGTGGCCGGCGGGGCAGCCGGTGCGCCAGGAGGCGAGCCGCGCGGCCAGTTCCCGGTCCTTGCCGAGGCGGGCGGCGAGGGCGCGGATCTCCTCGTCGCGTGCGGTGGCCCGGGCGCGCAGTGCCTGGCGTTCCTCGTCGGCGGCATGCTCGTCGTGCATGGCCGGGTTCGGCGGCACGAGGAACACGTCGCCAGGGGTGGTGCCCTGGGCGGGGGGCGGGGCGAGCAGCGCGGCGGCGGTGCCGACGGCGACGGCGGAGCGGGGCAGCAGGGCGGCGTCCCCGAGGGCCTCACGGGCACGCGCGTGCGTGTCCGGATCGGTGATGATCACGCCGTCGACGAGTTCCGGGCGGGCGGCGAGCACGCGCGCGTGGTCGGCGGGGTCGACGGCCTGTGCCAGGTAGCGCCAGCCGGGCAGGGCCGGGATGCCGTGTTCGCCGAGGAACTCGACGGTGGCCAGCACGTCCGGGCCGGGCGGCAGCAGCCCGCCGTCGCCAAGGGCGCCGAGGATGCGGGCGTCGTCGGCGGCAGCCGTACGCAGCTCGAACAGGTGCCGTTCGGCGGTGGACACGGCGTCGTCGAGGAGTTCGCGCAACTCGTCGGCGAAGCGGTCGAGTTCCTCGGGGGTGAAAGCGCTGCGGGCCGCTTCAACGGCCGGTGCGCGGGGAGTGTCGCCTTCTTCCGACCTGGGCGCGGGAACGCGTGCCACGCTCGGCGCGCCCGGCAGGCTCAGCAGCTCCGCGAGCCGTTCCTCGGCGGCCAGCGACTCGGCGAGGCGCCGCTCGGCCTCATGGGCGCGCTCGGCGGCGGCCGCCGCGTCCGCCGCGCGGGCCGCCGTCAGCTCCGCGCGGGACTCGGCGGAGGCCGCTTCGCGCGCGTGCTCGGTGGCCTTGCGGGCGGCCTCGCGGGCCGCGTCCCAGGCGGCGACGGCGGTCTTCTCGGCGTCGCTGGCGGCGAGCGCGGCCCGCGCCGGGTCGGCGTCCGGGGCGCTGTCGTCCAGCCAGCCCGCGCGAACGGCCTCGGCGGTCTCCTGCTCGACCTCGGCGAGCCGCTGGCGCAGGTGTCCGGCCTCGCTGCGGGCCCGCTGCGCCTCGGTGGCGGCGGCGGTGGAGTCCCGGTAGGCGGAGTCGCTGACCTCCTGGAGGGCCGCGGAGCGCTCCTCCTCCTCGTTGGCGAGGGCCTCGGCGCTCCCGGCGGCGGCGTGCAGGGCCCGTACGAGGTCCACGGCGGCCTTGGCGCGAGCGGCGAGCGCGGGGGCCGCGTCCCGTTCGGCCTCCTGGATGGCGGCGGACACGCGCGCGACGCGGTCGGCGGCGGCCCGGTGGCGCAGTACGGCCTCGGCGGCCTGCCAGGCCGAGTGCAGGGTGCGGGCGTCGGCCAGCTCGCGCTTCTGCGCGGCGGCGGACTTCTCGGCGGCGGCCAGCGCCAGGGAGGCGTGCCGGTAGGCGAGTTCGGCGGCGATGAGGGCGCTGCGTTCGCGGGCGCCCTCGGAGTGCGTGACGGCGTACGCGGCGGCCGTCACCCGCTGGGCCAGGTCGGCGGCCCGCATGCGCTCGCGCACGGCTCGCGCGGACAGCCGCCGGGCCAGCGTGCGGGTGCGGCGCTCGGCGCCCGCGTGGACGTCACGCGCGCGTGCGCGCGTCTCGGCGGCCTCCACGATCCGGCCGAGCAGGTCGACCGAGCCCGCGGTGAAGTCCCGTTCGGCGATCAGTTCGGCGCGTCGGCCGAGCTTGTTGCCGAAGCCGCTGACGAGGTCGGCGAGGCCGTCGGTGTCGCGGGTGTCGGTGACGGCGCGCAGCAGCAGGTCGGTGAAGTCGGAGTCCTTCTTGACCGCGAAGAGGCCGGCCGCCTCGCCCTCGTCGGCGTTCATCTCGCGCTGGTAGCGGAAGAGTTCCGGGTCGAGGCCGAGGTCGCCGAGGTGTTCGGTCCAGCGCTCGTGGATCTCCTCCCAGTGCACCTCCAGGTGCGGGTAGACCTTGCCGGCCTCCATGAGGGCGTCGCGGAAGCCCTTCATGGTGCGGCGGCGGCCGTGCGCGCCCGAGGTGCCCTCGGCGGGCGGCCGTACGGAGGTGGACTCGGCGACGGGCAGGTTGTCCAGGCTGAGGCCGGGGCCGGGCCGGAAGGAGTACCAGGCCTCGGCGAACTTGCGCGGGTCGTTGGAGACCTGCCGGCCGCGCCACTCGCTGACCTTGCCGACGACCACGCACTCGCCGGTCAGCACGTGCTGCCACTCCAGGGCCACGTGGCCGCAGTCGTCGGCGAGCAGGAACTTGCGCAGCACGCCGGAACTGGCGCCGCCGAGCGTGTTGCGGTGCCCCGGCAGCATCACCGAGAAGATCAGCTTGAGCAGCACGGACTTGCCGCCGCCGTTCTCCAGGAACAGCACGCCCGCGGGCGCGGGCCGGCGCGGCGGACCGGACGGCTCCTCCTCGAAGAACTCCACCTGCGTGGGCGCCGGGTCGGGCACGGGTTCGCCGACACCCCTGAGGTCGAGCACGGTGTCGGCGTAGCGCGCACCGGCGGGACCGATGGAGTAGAGGCGGACCCGGGACAGCTCGTACATGGCGGACTCTCGTAAGTCTGGTGAAAGGTGCGGTGGTTCGGGAGGTCTGGAGCTGCGGGAGCTTCAGCGCGTCAGGAGTGGAACGGCAGTCCGGCGTCGGCCACCAGGTCCAGGTCGTCGGTGTCCTGGGCGGGCAGCAGGGTGGCCGTGCCGTCGGTGACGGGGACGATGCCCAGCTCCAGCAGTTCGCCCAGGGCGGCGCTGCCGGCCAGGTCGCGGACCTGGAGCTGGTAGCGGGCCGTGGTGCGGTAGGTGCCGCCGTTGTCGTCGCCGGTGCGCTGGAGGAAGCCCGAGTCGGTGAGGAAGGCCATCGCCTTCGCCACGATGCCGGTGGTGGAGGCGGCCGGCCGGCGGGCGTCCTTAGTGGCGCCCGTGGCACTGCGTCTGGCCCAGATCCGCCAGGCCGCCTCCAGGCCGGGCGCGTCGGTCGCCGGGTCGGTGTTCTCGCCCTGCTCCTCGGCCCGCTCCTCCAGCCGGCGGCAGGCCTGCCGGACGAAGGCGTCGACGCCGTTGACGGTGACCCGGCCGATGTAGGAGTCGTCGGCCAGGTCCTCGGGGCGCGGGAAGGCCAGCGCGGCGACCGCGAGATGGGCCAGCCCGTGCAGGAAGCGGTCGCCGGAGTCGGCGGCGGTGCGACGCGCGTAGTCACCCATGCGGACGGCGAACACCGAGTCCTCGGCGGCGGTCACGGCCATTCCCGCGCGCGGGGAGACCTCCAGCACGACGAGCCCCAGACCGGCGGCGACGGCGTCGGCGAGCCGGGCGAACGCCGGGTCGTCGCGGTAGCGGCGCAGCAGTTCGGTGTACTCCTGGTCGCGTGCGGGCGCCAGCTTGGGCTGGAGTCCGAAGGCGACGAGCCGCGCCGCGTCGGCGGCGTCGGCGGGGGTGACGGCGGAGCCCGCCGGGGCGGCGGCAGGCTCGGGTTCACTCCGGTCGACGTGCTCGGTCACGGGTTCGGCTCCTTGTCGTGCTCTTGTCCACTCATGCCGCTCATGCTGCTTCCGTCCGGTCCGCGGCCATCCCGGCCGCGTCGAGCAGGGCGGTTCCCACGATCAGGTCCGCCCCGCCGAACTCGGGATCGTCCAGTTCGGTCCCGTCGTCCACGGCGAACAGCAGCTTCTCCTCGCCCTGCCGGTAGGCGGTGCCGACGGGCGGACTGGCCGCGTGGACCGCCAGCAGCGCCACCAGGTAGGCGAGGTCGGGGTCCCCGGTCCGCCGGGCCTCGGCCAGCAGCCCGGACAGTCGCCTCGGGGCGTCCGCCGGCAGGTTCAGCAGCTCCCTCGCCGCGGCCAGCTGCTCCTCGCTGAAGCGGCTGTCGTCCGGCGTGGCGATCAGATCGGGCTCGGGCATCTCCGCGCCCAGGTGCTCCCGCTCCACGGGCGGGGTCAGCAGGATGTCCACGAGGTCCCCGACCCGGACGGACACCGGCGTGCGCAGTCCCGTGCCGCGCGCGAAGAAGGCGTCGGTGACCCGGGTCGCCTGCTCCAGGGGCAGGGGCAGCACGGGGGCGACGAGATGGCCGTAGAGGTCTATCCCGGACGTCGTCGCCGGTGTGGCGAAGGCCTGCCGGTCCTGTTCGGCGCGGAACAGCGGCCCCGCTTCCAGCAGGCGCGACTGGAGCTGGGTGTGGCGCCGGATGCAGTCCTTGACGATGTCGACGAGTTCGGCGGCGCGGCGCTTGTGCTCGGGATCCTCGGTCTCGTCGCGGGCCTTGCGGATGTTGGTGAGGATCGCGTTCTCGTGGCGGTAGCGCTCGGCCACGTGGTCCAGGGCCTCGGCGATCATGTCGGGGACGGCGTTGAGCCAGTCGACCGCGCGGACGTTGCGCCGGGTGGCCTCCAGGGCCCGGCGCAGCGTCTCGGAGTACTGGACCGTGCGGTAGCGGGCCTGCTCGGCGGCGAGCTGGGCGTCGGCCAGCCGGCCGCGGCTGATCAGCACCTCCAGCTTGACCTCGGCGGCGATCTGGGCGCTGGTGACGTCGGTGTCGAGGGCGCCGACCAGGACGTTGACCGCCTCGTCCGTCGTCCGCAGGTACACCGTGCCGCCGGGGCCGGGGACCTCCTCGATCAGCTTGAAGTCGTAGTCACGGCGGACGTACGTGCCGTCCGGCGCGAAGGTGCCGTAGACCGCGCGGAAGCCGCGGTCCACGCTGCCGACGTTGATCAGGTTCTCCAGCACCCAACGGGCCACGCGCTCGTGTTCGGCGGCGGGCCGGCCCGGCGCCTGGGCGGCGATGCGCGGGACGAGCCGGGCCACGATCTGCTCGTGGTCGGCGCCGGTGTCGAAGTCCATGTTCAGCGTGACCAGGTCGATGGCCGCCAGCGCCACCTCGGCCATCCCGTACACCGAGTACTCGCCGGCCAGGTTGGCCTTGCGTGCGTCCAGGTCGTGCAGCGGCGCGGTGCAGGCGAGCGCGCGCAGCCGACGCGCCAGCCCCTCGTCGGCGGCCGGGCCCGGAGCCGGGCGCGGCCCCGCGCTGAACTGGGGCGGAACACGGTCCGTCGATGCAGGCGAAGTCACGGTGCACAGACTAGGTCCTGGGTCTGACATCGACCCAAACGAGAGGCTCCGCCGGTTCGGCCGGCACGGCTGTGGGGCGTTGTCCGGGCGCGGACCGTGCGGGGCCGGTCGCGCGGGTCCCCACGCCCTACGGGGCGCCTTCCTCGCCGACCCTGCGCCGGTACACCTCCACGACCCGTTCCAGCGAGTCCGCGAGATAGGTCTCCAGCAGCCGTTCGGCGTCGCGCCGGTCGCCGGCCTGGAGCGCCTGGAGGATCCGGCCGTTGCGGGCGAGGTACGGCTCGTGCAGCCGGCGCGGGTCGTCCACGACGTGGAAGGCCAGGCGCAGCTCGGCGAAGACGCTGCGCATCAGCTCGTCGGTGCGCTCGCTGCCGGCCAGGGCGACCAGTTCCCGGTGGAAGTGGATGTTGGCCGTACCCAGCCCTTTCCAGTCATGCTCCGCGGCCGCCGTGCGCCCCTCCTCGACCGCCGAGACCAGCCCGTCCAGCCGGTACGGCGGTTCGCCCAGCCCGCGGACGACGGCGCACTCGACGAGGGAGCGCGTGCGGTAGATGTCCTCCACGTCCTCGACGGTCAGGACCCGGACGAACACGCCCCGGTTGAGTTCGTGGATCAGCAGGCGCTCGTGGGTGAGCAGCCGGAACGCCTCGCGCAGGGTGTTGCGGGAGACGCCGAGCGCCCCGCCGATGCTGTCCTCGGACAGCCGGGTGCCGGGCGGGAAGTAGCCCTCGGAGATGCGGCTTCTGAGGATGTCCGAAACGCGCTCCGCGGTGCTCGTACGCCCCAGGAGGACCCGGTCGCCGGCCAGTCCCCTCAGCTCCTCTGCCATGCCCGGAATTCAATCGCAGACACCAGAACGAAACAACACGGGTATTGAAGGATCGTTGAACGATCCTCTACGGTGCTCCGCACGGCTCACTTCCCAGCACCCTCCGTCCCTCTTCTGCGAGGTGCCCATGAGCACGACCCCACCGCCCCGGTCCGCGCCCTCCACCGACGTCCGCCGGGGACCGGCCGAACACGCCACCGAGGACGGCGCGTTCACCTGGCTGCGCGCCCTCGGCCCGCGCGGCCGACGCGCGTTCGCCGGTGCTTTCGGCGGATATGCCCTGGATTCATACGACTACTTCACCTTGCCGCTGAGCATGGTGGCGCTCTCGGCGTACTTCGGCCTCAGCAGCGGCCAGACCGGCCTGTTCACCACCGTCACCCTGGTGGTCTCGGCGGTGGGCGGCGCCGCCGCCGGCGTGATCGCGGACCGGGTGGGCCGCGTCCGGGCCCTGATGATCACGGTGATCACGTACGCCGTCTTCACCGTCGCCTGCGGCTTCGCGCCCACCTACGAAACCCTGCTGGTCTTCCGTGCCCTCCAGGGCCTCGGCTTCGGCGGCGAGTGGGCGGTCGGCGCGATCCTGGTCGCCGAGTACGCGAGCGCGCGCCACCGGGGCCGTACGCTCGGCGCGATCCAGAGCTCTTGGGCGGTCGGCTGGGGACTGGCGGCGGTCGTCTACACGCTGGTGTTCTCCTTCGCCGGCGACGACCTGGCCTGGCGGGTGATGTTCTGGACCGGCGCGCTGCCGGCGCTGCTCGTGGCCTGGCTGCGCCGCTCGGTGCACGACGCCCCCACGGCGACCGCGGCCCGTGAACAGGACCCGCGCCGGGGCTCGTTCGCCGCGATCTTCCGGCCGGCCGGCCGGGACGGCGCCCCCGGCCTGCTGCGCACCACGGTCTTCGCGAGCCTGCTCTCCACGGGCGTGCAGGGCGGCTACTACACGCTGGCGACCTGGGTGCCGACGTACCTGAAGTCCGACCGCGGTCTGTCGGTGGTCGGCACCGGCGGCTACCTGGCCTTCCTGATCTCCGGCGCCTTCCTCGGCTACCTGACCGGCGGCCACCTCACCGACCGGCTCGGCCGGCGGAACAACATCTGGCTGTTCGCGCTGCTGTCGGCGGTGTGCATCCTGGCGTACGCGAACATCCCGCACGGCGCCAACACCCTGCTGCTGGTGCTGGGTTTCCCGCTCGGCTTCTGCATGTCGGCCATCTTCAGCGGCTTCGGCTCCTACTTGAGCGAGCTGTACCCGACGGCGGTGCGCGGCACCGGGCAGGGCTTCACGTACAACACGGGCCGCGCGGTGGGCGCGGTGTTCCCGACGCTGGTGGGCTTCCTGGCGGACAGCTGGGGCGTCGGCGGAGCGCTGGTCTTCGGTGCGATCGGCTACGGCCTCGCCGCGCTGGCGCTGCTCGGGCTGCCGGAGACCCGCGGGAAGGAGCTGGCGTGACGCGGGTGAACCGTACCGAGGACCGGCCCGTCACCACCGTCGACGCGCACGCGCACGCGTGGAGCCCGGAAACCGCGCGGGCCCGCTTCCGCGACGGCCTGGCCGGGCCGACCGCCGGCGTCGCGGCGGGCCACACCCAGGCCAACCTGATCGCGGTGCCCGCCGACTGGGCCTACGACATGCTTCTGTTCTGCCAGCGCAACCCCAAGCCGTGCCCCGTGCTCGACGTCACGGACGCCGGTTCCCCGGCGACCGTCCTCGCCGAGGGCGCCGACCTGCGCACCGACCTGCCGCGCTACCGGGTGTGGCAGGACGGCGAGCTGGTGGACGAACCCACGGACGCGCGCGCGTACTGGCGGGACGACCTGGTGTCGTTCCTGCTCGGGTGCAGCTTCACCTTCGAGTGGGCGCTGGCCCGCGCGGGCGTGCCGATCCGGCACGTCGAGCAGGGCCGGAACGTGCCGATGTACGTGACCAGCCGGGCCTGCCGGGAGGCGGGCCGGCTGCGCGGGCCGATGGTGGTCTCCATGCGGCCGGTGCCGCCCGAGCGTCTGGGCGCGGCGATCCGGGAGAGCAGCCTGCTGCCGGCCGTGCACGGGGGTCCGGTGCACTGCGGGGACCCGGCGGCCCTCGGCATCGAGGACCTCGGGCGGCCCGACTTCGGCGACCCGGTGACCGCCGCCGACGGGGACATCCCGGTGTTCTGGGCCTGCGGGGTGACCCCGCAGGCGGCCGTGATGGCCTCCCGGCCGCCGTTCGCGATCACCCACGCGCCGGGCCAGATGTTCCTGACCGACGCACGGGACGAGCAGTACCGGCTGGTCGGCGTCGACTGAGCCCGGCTGTACCGCAACCCCGGCCCCGCGCACAAGAGAACTCCACGAGAACCGGAGACGCGAGAACACCATGACCGCGATCGATCTGAACGCCGACCTGGGCGAGGGCTTCGGCCGCTGGCGGCTGACCGACGACGAACAACTCCTGTCCGTCGTCACCAGCGCCAACGTGGCCTGCGGCTTCCACGCCGGGGACGCGGCCACCATGCGCCGGGTGTGCGAACGGGCGGCCGAGCGCGGGGTGACGATCGGCGCGCAGGTCTCCTACCGGGACCTGGCCGGTTTCGGGCGGCGCGCGATGGATGTGCCGCCCGCCGAGCTGGCGGCCGAAGTGGCCTACCAGATCGGTGCCTTGGAGGTGTTCGCGCGGGCGGCGGGGGCGCGCGTGGCGTACGTCAAACCGCACGGCGCGCTCTACAACCGGGTCGTGCACGACGAGGAACAGGCCCGCGCGGTGATCGAGGGCGTGCGGCTGGCGGACGCCTCGCTGCCGGTGCTGGGCCTGCCCGGCTCGCGGTTCCTGGAGCTGGCGGCGGAGGCCGGCCTGCCGGCCGTCACGGAGGCCTTCGCGGACCGCGCGTACACCGACGAGGGCACCCTCGTGCCGCGCGGCCACGAGGGTGCCGTGGTGACCGACCCGGACGCCGTCGTGGAGCGCTCGGTGAGCCTCGCGCGCTCCGGTGCGGTCATCGCGCACTCCGGCGCGCGGATCCAGGTGCGCGCCCGGTCGCTGTGCCTGCACGGCGACACACCGGGCGCGGTCGGCCTGGCCCGGCGGGTGCGGGAACGGCTGGTGGCGGCGGGCGTGCGGGTGGAGGCGTTCGCGTGAGGGCACTTCCCGTCGGCGACGACGCGCTGCTCGTCGAGGTGGCCTCCGGGGACGAGGCGCAGGCCCTGCACGCGGAGCTGCTGCGGCGCCGCGCGGAGGGCACGCTCACCGTGCGCGAGATCGTCCCGGCGGCCCGTACGGTGCTGCTCGACGGGCTGGCCGAGCCGGCCCGCTGGGCGGCGGAACTGACCGGCACGCGGGTGCCGGAGGTGCCTCCTCACGCGCGCGAGCTGATCGAACTGCCGGTGCGGTACGACGGCCCGGACCTGGCGGTGGTCGCCGCGCACTGGCAGGTACCGGAACGGGAGGTGGCCCGCGTCCACGCCGGCACCGAGTTCACGGTGGCCTTCTGCGGCTTCGCTCCCGGCTTCGGTTATCTCACCGGGCTGCCGGAGCGCTACCACGTCCCGCGCCGCGCCACCCCGCGCACGGCGGTCCCGGCCGGCGCCGTGGCGCTGGCCGGCCCGTACACCGGCGTCTACCCGCGTTCCTCACCCGGCGGCTGGCAACTGATCGGCACGACGGACACGGTGCTGTGGGACCCGGCACGCGTTCCTGCGGCCCTGCTGGAGCCGGGTACACGCGTACGGTTCGTGCCGGTGGGGGGCGCATGAACGGGCGGTGGCGGACCGTACCGGTAGGGGTGGGCGCCGGGGAGACCGCCGCACCGGCACAGGTACACGCCCGGGAAACCACCGCACCGGCACGGGTACACGCCCGGGAAACCGCCGAGCCGGTAGCGGCACTCATCCCGAAGACCCGCGTGGCCGGGCGGCGGACGCCGGCCCACGCGCGCGTGTGCGTCGTGCCGGCGCGACCCGTGCCCTGGGAGGCCCCATGACCGACCGTGCTCTGGTCGTCGTGCGCGCCGGGGCGCTGACCACCGTGCAGGACCGCGGGCGGCCGGGGTACGCGCACCTCGGCGTGCCCCGGTCCGGAGCGCTCGACCCGCTCGCCGCGGCACTGGTGAACCGGCTCGTCGGCAATCCTCCGGACGCCGCCGTCCTGGAGACCACGCTCAACGGCTGTACGCTGCGCCCGCGTTCGACGGTGACCGTCGCGGTCGGCGGTGCGCCCTGCCCGGTGTCGGTGGGCGGTCGCCCGGCCGCGTGGGGTGCCCCGGTCGTCGTACCGGCGGGCGAACTGCTGGAGGTGGGCGCGGCCACGGCCGGGGTGCGCAGCTACGTCTCGGTCGGCGGCGGCGTCGCCGTGGAGCCGGTCCTCGGCAGCCGCGCCACCGACCTGCTGTCCGGCCTCGGTCCGGCACCGCTCACGGACGGCACGGTCCTGCCCCTGGGCGCCCCGGCCGGCCCGCCCGCGCGCGTGGACGGCGCGCCGCAGCCGTGTCCGCCGGCCGAGCTCGTGCTCCGGGTGACGCCGGGCCCGCGCGACGACTGGTTCACGGCGCGGGCGGTCCGGGATCTCACCACGCGCGCGTACCGGGTCTCCGCGGCGAGCAACCGCATCGGCCTGCGCACCGAGGGGCCCGCGCTGGAGCGGGCCCGGCCCGGTGAACTCCCCAGCGAGGGCGTGGTGCTGGGCGCGGTCCAGGTTCCGCCGGACGGACGCCCGGTGGTCTTCCTCGCGGACCATCCGACCACCGGCGGCTACCCGGTGATCGCGGTGGTCCGCGCCGCCGACCTCCCGGCCGCCGCCCAGGCCCTCCCGGGCACCCCGGTCCGGTTCGTACCGGTGCGGCGCCGCTGAGCCTCCACGGCTGAGACGCCCCGCGCCCGAGGCACCTCCTCGGGCGTGATCGTCCCCGACCGCCGCGCCGCCCTCACCTCGGGCCCGTCACCACTGCCACGACGCCCCGGCGGCGCCGACGGGCAGCGCTGCCGCGTGTTCGTGATTGCCGGCACCACTGGGTCTCACCAGGGGGACACAGCCCCACCGCCCCACCCGCCGCATCTCAGCGGAGCCACCCCACCCCACCTCGACCGGCCGAAACGGCCCCGGCGGAGGCAACCGTCTCCACGGCCCCCGCCGCCTCCAGGCCCACCACCTCGACCGCCGCCTCCGCCGGGACAGTCCCGCCCCTCTCGTTGCCGCGCCACTGGGCCGCTGCCTCCACGGCGCAGGCCTCCGGAAGGGCCGCCAAGGCTGCCGACACCGTCGCCGATGCGCGGAGGTCCAGGTGGGCGCCGGTGCCCAGCGCGCGGTGGCGCAGTTCGCCGGCGGCCAGGCGCAGCAGCTGCGGCAGCAGGTCGTTGCAGCGCCGGAGCACCCAGCCGGTCCCCGCCGTGGCCAGCCACCACAGGCTCGCCGTGCGGGTCGGCGCGGGGAACTCCGGTTCGGGCGTGGGAGGTTCCCCGGTCGCGTGGCCCGCCTCGGCGAGCAGGGCGTGGCAGCGGACGGCGAGCTGCCGGTGACCGCGCTCGGCGGGGTGCAGCCGGTCCGCGCTCCACAGGCTCCGGTCGCTGATCCAGCCGTCGTCCGCCGCGTGCAGGTGGACGGCGCCGTACCGCTCGGACAGCGCGTGGACGACCGCGTTGACCGCCCGTTGCCGGCGGGCCAGCGGACGGGCCAGGGCGTCCGGGAGCCGGAGCATGGCGCCGGGGTCGGGCAGGCAGGCCGTGAGCAGGATGGCGCCCTGACGGGTGAGGGAGCCGTACACCTGGTCGAGGTGGGCGGCCACGGCGTGGACGTCGAAGGTGCGGCGCAGCGTGTCGTTGACGCCGACGACGACGGACGCCAGGTCGGGGCGCAGCTCCAGGGCGGCCGGCGTCTGCCTCTCCAGCACGTCCCGGGTCTGCGCCCCCCTGACCGCGAGGTTGGTGAACCGCACCCGCTCGCTGTCCTCGGCGAGGGAAGCGGCCAGCAGCGCGGCCCAGCCCCGCCATCCGGCACCGACCGGGTCACCCAGGCCCTCGGTCAGCGAGTCCCCGAGCGCGACGAAGTGGACGAAGCCGCTCCGCTGTGCCCCGTCCCCGGCTCCCGAGCCACCCCCTCCGGCAGGAACGGAGCCACTCCGCCGCATCGCGACCTCAGCTCCCCCACCGGCCCCTCCCACACGAGCGGGACCGCCCCGCCCGGCCGCGACCTCAGCTCCCCCACCGGCCCCTCCCACACGAGCGGACCGCCCCGCCCGGCCGCGACCTCAGCTCCCCCACCGGCCCCTCCCACACGAACGGGACCGCCCCGCCCGGCCGCGACCTCAGCTCCCCCACCGGCCCCTCCCGCACAGACGGAGCCACTCCGTCCCGTCACGGCATCCGCTCTCATGCCACGCCCTCCGGTACGACGGGCCGGGTGTCTGCCCGGCGCAGCACCTCCGTGTCGTGGGCCGCCAGGAAGGCCTCCACGGCCGTTCCCCAGCCGAAGCACTCCGCACGCGCGCGTGCCGCTTCCCGCCGCTCGGGCTCGGCGCGGTCCAGCAGCAGTTCCACGGCGTCCGCGAACGCCTCTGCGCCGCCCGCCGCCGTCGCCCCCGCCGACCCGATGACCTCGGGCAGCGCGGAGGACGCGCTCGCCACCACGGGCGTACCGCAGGCCATGGCCTCCAGCGCGGCCAGTCCGAAGGTCTCGGCGGGCCCCGGCGCGAGACACACGTCGGCGGACGCCTGGAGCGCGCCGAGGGCCGTCCGGTCGGAGACGTGCCCGAGGAAGGTCACGGGGAGCCCGCGGTCCCGCGCACGCTGCTCCAGCCGGGCCCGCAGCGGCCCGTCCCCGGCCACCACGAGCACCGCCCGCCGCCCGCGCCGCCGCAGCGCCTCCAGGGCGTCCAGGGCCGTGCCCGGGCGCTTCTCGACGGACAGCCGGGACGCCATCACGAGCAGCGCCTCGTCCCCGCGCGCGTGGCGGTCACGCAGCCCGGGATCGCGCAGCGCGGGGTGCCGTTCCGTCAGGTCGACACCCAGGGGGGCGCGTACGACGTTCCGCGCGCCGATGCGCACGAACTCGCGCTCGGCGAACTCGGTGGTGCACACCACCCGCGAGTAGACGTGCGCGGACCGGGTGTTGAGGGAGTCGGCGGCGCGCCGCGCCAGGTGCTCGGGCAGGCCCCAGGTGCGCAGCACGCCGTCGGCGGTCTCGTGGGACACCATCACTGCGGGCACGCGCGCGCGTCGGGCCCAGCGGCCGGTCCAGCGCAGGGTGGTCCGGTCGGAGACCTCCAGGCGGTCCGGGGCCAGCTCCTCCAGGAGGGCGGCCACGCGCCGCTTGTCGGTGAGGACGCGGTAGCCGCCGGTGCCGGGCAGCAGCGGGCCGGGCAGGGTGATGACCCGGCCCTGCTCGGTGTCGCGGTCGGTGTGCCGTTCGCCGGGCACGATCAGGACCGGTTCGTGACCGGCGGCCCGGAAACCCCTGCCGAGTTCCCGCAGGGCGGTGCGCAGGCCGCCGGAGGCGGGGGCGACGAAGTTGGCGAGGCGGACGATGCGCAGGGACTGCCCGGTCATGCCGCCACCGCCGTCTTCCGGTCCGCGAGGACGTCGTCGTAGTGGGCGATCAACTGGTCGCCGACGGCGGCCCAGGTGCGGCCCTCGACCGTCGCGCGGGCGGTGGCGCCGTACGCGGCGCGCCGCGCGGGGTCGGCGGCCAGGGCGCGGACGGCCTCCTGTACGGCGGCGGCGTCGCGCGGCGGGACCAGCAGACCGGTACGGCCGTGGTCGACCAGGTCGAGCGGGCCGCCGACGGCCGGGGCGACGACCGGGACACCGCTGGCCATGGCCTCCTGGACGGTCTGGCAGAACGTCTCGAAGGGACCGGTGTGCACGAACAGGTCCAGTGAGGCGAAGATCCGGGCCAGTTCGTCGCCGGTGCGACGGCCGAGGAAGACGGCGCCGGGCAGGGCCTCGGTCAGATGGGCCTGGCTGGGTCCGTCGCCGACGACCACCACCCGTACGCCGGCCAGCCCGCAGACTCCGGAGAGCAGTTCGACGTGCTTCTCCGGGGCGAGCCGGCCGACGTAGCCGACGATCAGTTCGCCGTCGGGCGCGAGTTCCCGGCGCAGCGCCTCGTCGCGGTGCTGTGGCCGGAAACGTACGGTGTCCACGCCGCGCGGCCAGAGCCGTACCCGCGGTATGCCGTGTTCCTCCAGGTCCGACCGGGCGGCGCTGGAGGGGGCCAGCGTGCGGTCGGCGGCGCCGTGCACGGAGCGGATCCGCCGCCAGGCCGCGGCCTCCCCGGCGCCCATGTAGGTACGGGCGTAGCCGGCCAGGTCGGTCTGGTAGACGGCGACGGCGGGAAGGCCGAGCCGGGCGGCGGCCGCCATGCCACGGACGCCGAGGACGAAGGGACTGGCCAGGTGGACCACGTCGGGGCGGTGCGCGACGAGGGCGGCGGCGAGACGCCGGCTGGGGAGGGCGACGCGCACCTGGGGGTAGCCGGGGAGCGGGAGGGAGGGAATCCGGACGACCGGGCACGGGGCGTCCGTGTCCGGGCCGCTGCCGGGTGCGGGAGCGGGGGCGACGACGAGCGGGAGGTGACCGCGATCTACGAGGTGCCGGGCGGTCTGGAGCGCGCAGTGGGCCACGCCGTTCACATCGGGGGGAAAGGATTCGGTCACGATGACGACACGCATACGGGTGTTGTCGCCGCGCTGGACGTGCCCGCGTCAACTTCGATCTTTCGGCGCGGGGAACGTCCCATGAGCGTTGGGCTGCACACCCGAGCAGGTCAGGCAGCCGTCATGGCCACCTGACCCGCGGGTCATCCGGTGTTCACCCGGCGGGCGCTCGTCCGCCGGGGCAGATGTACGGGTGGGGGGCGGGCAGCCACGCCTCGCAGCCACGCCTCAGCCGGGGCTCACGCCCGGCCCCCGGCGATCCAGCCGAGGCTCACGCCCGGACCCAGCGGTTCGGTAGGCGCTCACGCCCGGTCCCCAGCGGTTCAGCCGAGGCTCACGTCCGGTCCGAAGCGGCTGCGTACCGCGGTCTGGACCTCGTCCTCCTCGGCCGGATCGGCGGCGAGGCGGCGCAGGCGCTCCACGACCCGGGCGTCACCGGTCTCGGCGTGCCGGGCGGCCAGTTCGCGGGTGGTCTCCTCGCAGTCCCACAGGCATTCGACGGCGAATCCGGTGGCGAAGGAGGGGTCGGTGGCGGCCAGCGCGCGGGCGGCGCGGCCGCGGAGATGGGAGGAGGCCGTCTCCCGGTAGACATGGCGCAGGACGGGGGCGGCGCAGACGATGCCGAGGCGTCCGGCGCCGTCGACGAGCGTCCAGAGGGTGGGCGCGTCCGGCCCCTCGCCGCGCACGGCCTCGCGGAGGGCGCCGAGGACGAGGTCGCGGTCCTGGGCGCCGCCGCGGCAGGCGAGCATGCGTCCGGCGGCGGCACCGAGCGCGTCGGGGCGCTGGGCCCAGCCGCGCGCCCGGTCGACGGCGGCGACGCTGCGCATCCGCTCGAAGGCGTCGACGGCGGCCTCCACGACGGGTGCCGTCCCGTCGACGACGGCTGCCTCGATCAGGTCGAGGGCGTCCCGGTCGTCGCTGTCGGCGAGGTAGCGCAGTGCGGTGCAGCGGGCTCCGTCGGTGCCGGTCCGGGCGGCCTGGAGGATCTCGGGCCGGTCCTCGGGACCGGCCACGGCGACCAGGCAGCGGGCGGCGGGCACATGGAGGGCGGCGCCGCGCTCCATGCCCTGCTGGGCCCACTCGAAGACGGCGCGGACGCTCCAGCCGGGGCGGGGGCCGGCGGGCCGCATCTGCCGCTGCCAGCGGTCGAAACAGCCGGCCTCCTGGGCGGCACGCACCCGTGCGGCGATCGACGCGCGCGGATCCTCGGCCCACAGCCGCCAGGGCCGCGGCTCGAAGGCGTCCCGTACGGCGGCGGCCAGCTCGGCCTCGCCCTCGGGATCGGTGGCGAAGCGGGCCAGGACGGGGGCGGCGAGGGCGCGCAGACCGGCGTCGTCGTCCCTCAGGGCCAGCTCGTCCAGGGCCCACGCCCAGTTGGAGCCGTGCGCGGCGTACCTGCGCAGCAGCTCCAGGGCGTCCCGCCTGCCGTAGGAGGCGAGGTGGCCGAGGACGGCCAGGGCCAGGCCGGTGCGGGACTCGTCGGTGTCGACGACGTCCTCGGGGTCGAAGAGGTGCGCCTCCACGGCGTCCAGCTCGCCGTTCAGGTCGAGGTAGAGCCGGGCGTAGTAAAGGGAGCGGTTCTCCACCTGCCAGTCGTGGCGGGGGTCGCGCAGCACACAGTGGTTCAGGGCCGCGAGCGCTTCGGCGCGCGGGGCCGTGAGCGCGTGCAGCGTGCCGTCACCACGGCCGCGCTGGAGCAGGCCGAGCAGCGTACCGCTGGGCGCTATGACCGGATCGAACATGGGAAACAGCCTCACATCAAGCGTCGACGCAACCGGGGAACACGCATTACCTGGCCGCGTGACACAACGTCGGAGCGCCCGCCGTCTCTTGCTTGCTGTAGACCATCTCTCTCTGCCTCTCGTCGGTGGCCCATGCGGACCGCATCACGGCCCGCGCGGTGCGGCAACACCTGCCCAGCCATCGCGTCCGTGAATCACGTCGTCATGATGACCCGCGGTGTGTGCTGCCGCGACCGTATTTCCGGCGGCCCTGTACCGCCTCCCCCGTTTTCCGTGTCGTACCTGATCAGTGCGTCGACGTCAGTGGACGCCGAACAGTTGCAGAAGCTCTGTCCTGCCGAACATCCGGGCCGTGTCGACGGCCGACGGCGTGCCTGCGGAAGGATCGGCTCCGCCCTCCAGGAGGGCCTTGATGACGTCCGTCTCACCCTTGAAGACGGCACCCGCGAGCGGGGTCTGGCCCCGGTCGTTGACCTGATCCACCGCCGCGCCACGGGTGAGCAGCGCGCGTACCGCGTCGGCGTGACCGTGGTAGGCGGCGAGCATCACCAGGGAGTCGCCGCGGTCGTTGGTGAGGTTGGCCGGAACACCCGCGTCGACATACGCCACGAGCGCCTCGGTCTGCCCCTGCCGGGCCAGATCGAAGATCTTGGTCGCCAGCTCCACGACCTCGGGGTCGGGAACTTCACTCATCGGCCGGACCACCTCTCCATGCTGATTCGGGGACTGCTTCGTACGGGTGAATCGCCAGCGTACTGGCTCGCGTGGCACATGACCCGATCTGCCCGAGGTAAAGATCAGCAGCAGTGCCCACCGGGCGCCCCGCACCGACATCACGCCTGGTCAACCGTGCTCTGACACACTCACCCGAGTGAGGGAAATCTACCGCTTTTCACCCAGTTGCACCTTTAATCGTATGGATACATCCTGTGATCCTGGAAGAACTCATGGTGACTGTCCCCCACCATCGACACCAGGAGGCCCCAAATGATCCTCTCGCTCTCAGGTGTGCTGCTGCTCGGCGTCGTCGTCTTCCTGTTCTTCCGCAAGGACGGACTGAAGGGCTCGCACGCCACGGTGTCGGCACTCTTCGGCTTCTACCTGTCGACCACAGGCATCGCCCCGAGCATCAAAGCCGGAGGAGAGAGCCTGGCCAGCCTCCTGGGCGGCATCAAGTTCTGACCCCTCCAGTCCCGCCCGCACGCACCATCAGGAGACAGCAGTGGCCCGGCGCCCTCTCCCCCGCATTCTGAGCAAGGACAGCGCCCAGATCGCCCGGACGCAGATCGCCCGGAGCAGGGAGCTGGCCCGGACGGCGGCGGACAGCGCCACCGACGTCCTCCAGCCGCTGATCACCGTGACGCGCGGGCTGCGCCTGCTGGCCTCGGCCGGCCGGCGCAGGTGGGCGGACACGCCCAAGGACAAGCGCGGGCCACTGCTGTTCTTCGTGGCTTCCATGGTCCTGATCGTGGCCCTGATGCCGTACGGGCCGCTGTTCGCCGTCATCGCCGTGATGGCGGCAGCGGCCTGGCACGGCCGCGACCGCACCCCGTCGGCGCCCGAGGGACCCGACGAGTCCCAGACCCAACGGCTCCAGGCGCTGTACGAGGCCCTGGTGCCGTGCTTCTCCAGCTCCGAGGACCCGGCGCCGCTGTACACGCACGGCGGGGAGTGGGAGAAGGCCTACGTGGCCCACGAGTTCGACGACGCCGGACGCATCGGCCACCTCGTGATCCGCTACCCCGCCTACTTCCCGGACGGCGAGCCCGCGGCCCGCGCGCGGATCGAGCAGTTGCTCACCGCGAAGGCCGGGCGGAGCCGCGAGTACCACTTCGCCTGGGACGAGGAGGGCAACCAGCTCACCGTCACCGCCCTCCCGCCGCTGCCCGCCGACATCCCCGCCCAGCGCTTCGTCACCGCGCCCGGCGAAACAGTCCTCGGCTTCACCGACCCCAGCGAGGTCCAGCGCACGCTCCCCCTCTCCTACGGGGAGGAACGGGTCGACGTGCCGCCGGTCGTCTGGCGCACCGGCATCCGCTCCACCGAGCCGCACCTGCTGGCCATGGGCCACCCCGGCAGCGGCACGTCCACCCTGTTGCGCTCGGTCGCCATCCAGGCCCTCCAGTACGGCGACGTGCTGATCGTCGACGGCGGCGGCACCGGCGAGTACGCCTGCCTGACCGGACGGAGCGGCGTCCTGGCCGTGGAGTGCGCGCTGCCCGGGGCGCTGGCCAGCCTGGAGTGGGCCGCGCGGGAGACCGAGCGGCGGCTCGTCGCGATCAACCTGGCGCGGCAGGCGGGCGACCCGCCGCCCCCGGACACCCGGCGCCCGCTGTGGATCGTGCTCGACCGCCCGGGTGTCTTCGCGCACCTCGCCCTGGCGGACGGCCGCAAGGACCCGCAGGCGCTGCTCCAGGTGCCGTTGCGGCACGGCCGCGCGGCGAACGTGACCGTGGTCGTGGCCGAGCAGTTCGACAGCGCGGAGGTGCTCAGCGACGCGGTACGGCAGCACACGCGCGCGCGTGTCGTGCTCGGTTCCGCCGCGCCGGAGGAGGTGGAGGCGGTGCTGGGGGCGTCACCGCACACGACGTCGATGGCGCACGTGCCGCCCGGGCGGGGGTACGCCCGGCTGGGGTCCGGTCCGGTGCACCGGCTCCAGGTGCCGCGTACGCCGGATCCGTACGACGACGCCACGAGTGACGCCGACCGGCAGGCGGTCCTGGAGCTGCTGCCACCGCGGACCACCGCCGTGGAGGAGGAGCCGACGGCTCTCTCGAAACCGACGGCGGGGAAGGCACCGGTCCCCGCGGAGGCTCTGGCGGCGGAGCCTTCGTAGCACCCTGGCGGCAGCGGAGCCCCGCGGCCGACGGGACTGCGGTTCCCCAGGGGACGCGGGGAACCGCGTGTCCGGCCACGACGGTCCCGCAGCCGGACACGCATCCGAACCCCGAACCGCCAGGGCCCCGGACCGCCAAGGTCCCGGACCCGCCCGCCCTACGCCACGAACGTCCTCGGCGCCTCGCCCGCCCCCGTCGCCCCCGACTCCACCAGCCGGGCCGCGGCGGCGAGCCGTGCCGCCGCCTCGTCCGCCACCGCTCCCCCGACGGTGAACGGAAGCCGGACATAGCCCTCGAACGCGCCGTCGACGCCGAAGCGAGGGCCGGACGGGACCCGTACGCCGGTCCGTTCGCCCGCTTCCGCGAGGCGGGACCCGGACAGGCCGCCCGCGCGCACCCACAGGGTCAGGCCGCCCCGGGGCACCTCGAACTCCCAGCCGGGCAGTTCCCGGCGCAGCGCGGCCACCAGGGCGTCCCGGTTCTCCCGGGCCTGCGCCCGGCGCAGCTCGACCGCCTGCTCCCAGCCCCCGGTGCTGAAGAGCCAGTTCACGGCCAGCTGCTCCAGCACCGGCGTGCCCAGGTCGGCGTAGGCCCGCGCGGCGACCAGGCTGCGCACGACGTCGGGCGCCGCCCGCACCCAGCCGATCCGCATCCCGGCCCAGAACGCCTTGCTGGCCGAGCCGACCGTGATCACCGTGGAGCCGGCCGGGTCGAAGCCGCACACCGGGCGGGGCATACCGCCGTCCCGGAACTCCTCCTCAAGCCACAGCTCGCTCATCGTCTCGTCGGCGACCAGCACCGTGCCGGCCGCGCGGGCCGCGTCCACCAGCCGGCGCCGCTGGTCCTCGTCGGCGAGCGCCCCGGTGGGGTTGTGGAAGTCGGCGACCACGTAGGCGATCCGCGGCGCGGCCTCGCGCAGCACCTGGCGCCAGCGGTCCAGGTCCCAGCCGGACAGGCCCTCGGCCATCGCGACGGGCACGAGCCGGGCGCCCGCCTCGCGCATCAGCTGCAGGATGTTGGCGTAGGACGGGGACTCCACGGCGATCCGCTCGCCCCGGCCCGCGAAGAGGTGGCAGATGGCGTCGATGGCGCCCATCGCACCGGTCGTCACCATGATCTGCTCCGGCATGGTGGGGATCCCGCGCGCGGTGTACCGCTCGGCGATCATCGAACGCAGCGCGGGCAGTCCGGCCGGGTAGTCGCCGTGGGTGTGGGCGTACGGCGGCAGTTCCTCGAGGGCGCCCTGCACGGCCCGGGTGAGCCACGGCTCGGGCGCCGGGAGCGAGGCGCAGCCGAGGTCGATCACCGAGCCCAGGGCCTCGGGCGGCAGGGGTTCCAGGCCGCGGGCGGGGATGGGGTTGCCGGCCGGTACGGCGGTCCAGCTCCCGGCGCCGCGCCGGGACTCCAGGAAGCCCTCGCCGCGCAGCGCCTCGTAGGCCGCCGCGACGGTGGTGCGGCTGACGGACAGGGCCAGGGCCAGTTCGCGTTCCGCGGGCAGGCGCGCGGCCACCGGGACCCGGCCCTCCAGCACGAGCAGCCGGACGCCGTCGGCGAGGGCGCGATAGGCGGGGGGACGGCGGGTGCCGGGGCCGGCCGGGCGGTCCTGCTGGGAGTTGAGGAGCCGGGCGAGCTGCGCGGCCCCCACGGCCGAGGTCCACTGCGCCATGAAGATCAGTCCACCTTCCCGGAATTGGCCATGGATGACGATTCATCCCAAGCCACAGAGTGTCATGCGTCAGGCCACAGCCACCACCCAGGGGGGTACGTCCATGTCCGCTCCCAGTCCATCCGCTCCCGGCCGCCACCTCGGACGGCGGCTGGTCCAGCTGTACGCCGGGCTCGCGCTCTACGGCGCGAGTTCCGCGCTGCTCGTGGCGGCGGGCCTGGGCCTGGAGCCGTGGAACGTGCTGCACCAGGGGCTCGCGGAGCTGACCGGGCTGAGCATCGGGGTGGTGTCGATCATCGTGGGCGCGACGGTGCTGCTCCTGTGGATCCCGCTGCGCCAGCGCCCCGGGCTCGGCACGGTCTCGAACGTGTTCGTGGTCGGCCTCGCCATGGACGGCACGCTCGCGCTGCTCCCGGACGCGCACGCCCTCACCGCCCGTGTCCCGCTGCTGCTCGCGGGGATCGTGCTGAACGGCGCGGCGACCGGCCTCTACATCGCGGCGCGCTTCGGGCCGGGCCCGCGCGACGGGCTGATGACGGGCCTGCACCGGCGCACCGGCCGGTCGATCCGGCTGATGCGGACGGCGGTGGAGGTAGCGGTGGTGGTCACCGGATTCGTCCTGGGCGGCACCATCGGGGTGGGCACCGTGCTCTACGCCGTGTCCATCGGACCGCTGGCGCAGGCCTTCCTGCGGGTGTTCGCCGTCCCGTCGGCACCGGCGGGCAGCACCGTCGTTGCCGCGGCGACACCCGGGCGCGCGATACTGCGACCGTGAGCCTCACGACATCACGCCCGCGGCACCCCTTCCTGGACCACCGGGGGCCGATCGCCTTCGCCCACCGGGGCGGGGCGGCCGACGGGCTGGAGAACACCGTGGCCCAGTTCCGGCGCGCGGTGGAGCTGGGCTACCGCTACATCGAGACGGATGTGCACGCCACGGCGGACGGCCGGCTGGTCGCCTTCCACGACGCGACCCTGGACCGGGTCACCGACGGCGCGGGCCGGATCGCCGACCTGCCCTGGGCGGACGTGCGGCACGCGCGCGTGGGCGGCCGTGAACCGGTGCCGCTGTTCGAGGAGCTGCTGGAGACCTTCCCCGAGGTGCGCTGGAACGTCGACGTCAAGGCGGAGCCCGCGCTGCGGCCCCTGCTGGACCTGGTCGAGCGCATGGACGCCTGGGACCGGATCTGCGTGGGCTCCTTCTCCGAGGCACGCGTGCTGCGGGCCCAGCGGCTGGCGGGGCCCCGGCTGGCCACCTCGTTCGGCACGCGCGGGGTGCTGAGCCTGCGGCTGCGCTCGTGGGGGCTGCCGGCCGCGGTGCGCCGGTCGGCCGTGGCCGCGCAGGTGCCGGAGGCCCAGTCGGGCGTGCCCGTCGTCGACCACCGCTTCGTCCGCGCCGCCCACGCGCGCGGGCTCCAGGTGCACGTGTGGACGATCAACGAGGCGGAACGGATGCACCGGCTCCTGGACCTGGGAGTTGATGGCATCATGACCGATCACATCGACACGTTGCGCAAGGTGATGGAGGACCGCGGCGTCTGGGTCTGACCACCCGGCCGCCCCGGCCCGGGCCTTCGCGGTTGAGCGGGGAAGCGAGGGCACGGGTGAGCACCGACACCGTGCGGGCGGAGGCCGCGGACGAGTCCGCCGGCCTCAGGCGCGAGCAGCGCGGCTGGTACGTCTACGACTGGGCGTGCTCCGTCTATTCGACGAGTGTCCTCACCGTCTTCCTCGGCCCGTACCTCACCTCGGTCGCCGAGCACGCGGCGGACGCCGACGGCTATGTGCACCCGCTGGGCGTCCCGGTCCGGGCCGGCTCCTTCTTCGCGTACGCGGTGTCCCTGTCGGTGGTCCTGGCCGTCGTCGTGATGCCCCTGGTGGGCGGCGCGGCCGACCGTACGGGCCGCAAGAAGCCGCTGCTCGCGGCGGCGGCGTACACCGGCGCGGCGGCGACCACCGGGATGTTCTTCCTGGACGGCGACCGGTATCTGCTCGGCGGGGTGCTGCTCGTCGTGGCCAACGCGGCGCAGTCCGTCGGGATGATGCTCTACAACTCCTATCTGCCGCAGATCGCGCCGCCCGAGCAGCGTGACGCGGTCTCCTCCCAGGGCTGGGCCTTCGGCTACGCGGCGGGCTCACTCGTCCTCGTCGCCAACCTGGTGCTGTACTCGGCGCACGACTCCTTCGGCCTCTCCGAGACCGCCGCCGTCCGGGTCTGCCTGGCCTCGGCGGGCCTGTGGTGGGGCGCCTTCACTCTCGTACCGCTACGCCGGCTGCGCGACCGCCACGCGCGCGTGGGCCAGGCCACGGCACCGGGGCTGCGGCAGCTGGCCGCGACGGTCCGGGACATGCGCCGGCATCCGCTGACCCTGGCGTTCCTGCTGGCGTACCTCGTCTACAACGACGGCATCCAGACGGTGATCACCCAGGCCTCGGTCTACGGCTCCGAGGAGCTGGGTCTCGGCCAGTCGACCCTGATCGGGGCGGTGCTGCTGGTGCAGGTGCTGGCCGTGGCGGGGGCGCTGGCGATGGGCCGGCTGGCGCGGACGTACGGCGCGCAGCGGACGATCCTGGGCTCGTTGGTGGCCTGGACGCTCACCCTGGCGGCAGGCTGGTTCCTGCCCGCGCGGGCGCCGGTGTGGTTCTTCGTGCTGGCCGCCGGGATCGGCCTGGTCCTCGGCGGCAGCCAGGCGCTGTCCCGGTCGCTGTTCTCCCATCTGGTGCCCCCGGGCAAGGAGGCCGAGTACTTCTCGGCGTACGAGATGAGCGACCGCGGGATGAGCTGGCTGGGGCCACTGCTGTTCGGCGTGACCTACCAGCTGACCGGCAGCTACCGGTCGGCGATCATCTCGCTGGTGGCCTTCTTCGTCGTCGGCTTCGTCCTGCTGGCGCGGGTCCCGGTGCGGCGTGCGATCTCCGAGGCGGGGAACCCGTTTCCGGAGAAGATCTAGCGCCGATTTAGCACTCGGCGTGAAAGGGCGGTAGTGTACGCGTTTGGCCTGCCAGGCGTACCGTTACTGCGCGTCAAAGATGCCGAAACGCTGGGTGACATCTGCTAGCAGATGTGACAAACCGGGCGCCTGTGGGTAGAACAAGGGGCGGCTACGACGGCGACGCATGACCCGGAACGGGACTCGGAACGGGAATCTTTACCGCCGACCGGACGTTGACCGGATGACGACGACAGCGACACCTGTCCTGTGGGCGACAAGCCCGGGAGGCACGATTCATGAGTGAGCGAGCTCTTCGCGGTACGCGCCTCGTGGTGACCAGCTACGAGACGGACCGCGGTATCGACCTGGCCCCGCGCCAGGCCGTGGAGTACGCATGCGAGAAGGGGCACCGGTTCGAGATGCCCTTCTCGGTCGAGGCGGAGATCCCGCCGGAGTGGGAGTGCAAGGTCTGTGGTGCCCAGGCACTCCTCGTGGACGGCGACGGCCCTGAGGAGAAGAAGGCCAAGCCCGCGCGTACCCACTGGGACATGCTGATGGAGCGACGCACCCGCGAGGAACTCGAAGAGGTCCTTGAGGAGCGTCTGGCGGTGCTGCGCTCGGGGGCGATGAACATCGCGGTCCACCCCAGGGACAGCCGCAAGAGCGCGTAACGCGCATACAGCACAACGACCGCGGGCGCCGTACGTCTCCTACGTACGGCGCCCGCGGTCGTTTGCCGGTTCTCGTGCGGGATGCTCAGCGCGTGAGCGGGGGCCTCTGCTCCCCCGGCTCGGGCCGGTCCTCCCTGAGGACCTCGCCCTGCACCACCTTGCCGTCCGGCCGGTGGATGCGGACCTGCTGGAACGCGTCGCCCAGGCTGCCCGGGACGGCCTTGCGCAGACTCCGCTCCAGGGCGTTCTCCGCGAAGCGGCTCGCCGCCTTCTGCACCGGCGGCAGCAGCAGGAGCAGGCCCGCCGCGTCCGAGACCAGGCCCGGGATCATCAGCAGCAGGCCGCCGAGCATCATCAGGCCGTTGCCGCCGCCGCGCGCCGGTGAGCCGCCCCGCTGCACCGCCTCGTTCAGACTCCGGAAGGCGCGGCGGCCCGCCCGCTTGATGACCACGGACCCCGCCACGAGGCCCGCGACCAGCAGCAGGAACACCGTGAGACCGCCCGCCGCGCCCGCGACCAGGGTCAGCAGCCAGATCTCCAGCACCAGCCACGCGGCGAGACCCAGCGGCAGGTACCTGCGCAGCCGGGAGCGCCGGCGGCGGGCGGTGTGCGGAGAGGTCGGAGCGCCAGTCGTCATGGTCCCAGTGTGCCTCGGCACGCCTCAGCGCGGGATAAGGGGGTGATCGGCCGGCGGGAACCGGCCGACCGGCGCAGCGGCGGGCCCGCCGCTACGCCTGCCTGTCCCTGCCGGTGAGCTTGCCGAGGCGGTCCCCGACGCCCCAGGAGGTGACCCGCCACAGGGCCTCGACCACGATGTCCCGGCTCATCTTGGAGTCGCCCAGTTCCCGCTCGACGAAGGTGATGGGGACCTCGACGACGTGGTAGCCGGCCTTCACCGCGCGGCGGGCCAGGTCGACCTGGAAGCAGTAGCCCTGCGAGGCGACCTCGCCGAGGCCGAGGCCCTCCAGCGTCTGGCGGCGGAAGGCGCGGAAGCCGCCGGTCACGTCCTTGATCGGCACGTCGAGCATGAGCCGCGAGTACGTGGAGCCGCCCCGTGAGAGGAACTCCCGGGACTTCGGCCAGTTCACCACGCGGCCGCCGGGCACCCAGCGGGAACCGAGGACCAGGTCGGCGCCCTTGAGCGCGGTGAGCAGCCGGGGCAGTTCCTCGGGCTGGTGGGAGCCGTCGGCGTCCATCTCGATCAGCACGCCGTAGTCCCGCTCCAGGCCCCAGCGGAAGCCCGCGAGGTAGGCGGCGCCGAGGCCCTCCTTGCCCTTGCGGTGCAGCACATGGACGTGCTCGTCGTCGGCGGCCAGTTCGTCGGCGAGCTTGCCGGTGCCGTCGGGGCTGTTGTCGTCCGCGATCAGCACGTGCGCCTCGGGGACGGCCTTGCGCACCCGGCCGACGATGGACTTGATGTTCTCCGCCTCGTTGTAGGTCGGGATGATCACCAAGGCCGTGCCGAGCGGGCCGAACTGCCTCCCCTGGGCCTCGGCCGCGAGGGTCCCGTCGCCGTCGTTCACTGCTGCCCCTTCATGTCGTACGCAGGGGTCCACCATAGTGGCCGCGGCCTGGGAAGAGGTGACAGCGCGTTCGTATGGTGGTGTCGGTTCCACAAGAGCGGGGTAAGAAGGAACTTTTCGGTACTTTTCCACCACGTGCTGAACATCTTCGTACCACGACGGATGGGGGCCCGGCGCCCTTCGGTCCGACCCGGGACCCGCTGGCTGCGGGTCGACCGGAAGCCGTTGTCTACTGAGCGCCCGGGCCCCACCCGGGTCACACCTGGCCGACCCGCGAGAACGTTCCCCTCGTCGGCGCGGGCGCTGAGCCTGGCTCCCAGCGACGGTGCTCCGGTGCGGCACACCGTCCCTGACCCAGCGGCGCTGCGACGAGTCGGCTGAACGTCCCCCGGTCGGGCGTCCGGTGGTGGACTCGGACGAACCTACCGGCCCCTGGCCGCCGACTGTCAACAGCCCTCTGAAGTGCGCGGACGGCACCGGTGGCGCGGCCGGTGGGGAGGATGCGCAGGTGGGGCGGCGGGGCCCCGGCGGCCGGGGCGGCCCACGCCACCCCGGGAGATCACTCGCCCGGCCGTACGAACACCGTCCGCCCGCCGACCACGGTCCGCAGGCAGACCGGCAGGTCACGGCCCGGAGTGAGGTCGGGCAGGCCGGGCGTGCCGGAGCGCGGATCGGTGGACCAGCGGGCGACCCGGTCGTCGGGGGCCTGGACGATCAGCTCGTCGGTGCGCCAGACGGCGTAGTCGGCGGGGGCGCCCGGGACCAGGACACCCGCGTCGTCGCGGCCGACGGCGCGCCAGCCGCCGCGCGTGTGCGCGGTGAAGGCGGCGCGGACGGAGATGCGGTGCTCGGGCGTGCGGTGGAAGGCGGCGGCACGGACCGTGCCCCAGGGGTCGAGCGGGGTGACCGGGCTGTCGGAGCCGAACGCGAGCGGTACACCGGAGCGGAGCAGGGCGGCGAACGGGTTGAGGGTGCGGGCCCGCTCCGCCCCCAGGCGCCGGGCGTACATGCCGTCCTCGCCACCCCACAGCGCGTCGAAGGCGGGCTGGACGGAGGCGATCAGGCCCAGCTCGGCGAAGCCGGCGACGGTGTCGGGGGTGAGCATCTCGGCGTGCTCGACTCGGTGCCGGGCGGCGCGGATCCGGGCGAGGCCCACCTTCTCGGCGGCGGCGCGCACGCCCTCCACCACGGTGGCCACGGCGGCGTCGCCGATGGCGTGGAAGCCGGCCTGGAGGCCCGCCTCGGTGCAGGCCACGACGTGGGCGGCGACGGCGTCGGCGTCCAGGTAGGCGGTGCCGCTGTGGCCGGCGTCGGCGTACGGCTCGTGCAGGCAGGCGGTGTGCGAGCCGAGGGCGCCGTCGGCGAAGAGGTCGCCCGCGGCGCCGGTCGCACCCAGTTCGCGGGCCTTCGCGGTGTCCTCTTCCGCCCAGTAACCCACGACGCGGGGGCCCGGCACCTCGGTGGCGAGCCGCAGCAGGCCGGTGAAGTCGTCCTCGGAGGAGATCCGTGGGCCGCCGCACTCGTGCACGGTGCCGATGCCGAGGGAGGCCGCGTGCGCCAGGGCGGTGCGCTGGGCCTCGGCGCGCTGGGCGGGGGTGATGGCGGCGAGGGCGGCCTCGCGGACGGCGTGGTGGGCGTCCTTGGTGAGCGGGCCGTCCTCGCGCGGGACGTCGGCGGCGACCAGGTCCAGCAGGGCGGTGCTGACGACCGCCGAGTGCACGTCGATGCGGGACAGGTACAGCGGGCGTCCGCCGGTGGCCTCGTCCAGCTCCGCGCGGGTCGGCGGCCGGCCGCCGGGCCAGCGGGCGGCGTCCCAGCCGTGCCCCAGCAGGACCCGGTCGTCGGGGCGGGCGGCGGCGAACTCGCGGACCCGGGCGAGGGCGGCCTCCAGGGAGGGGGCGCCGGACAGGTCGAGACCGGTCAGGGCGAGGCCGGTGGCGGTGGTGTGCACATGGGCGTCGGTGAAGGCGGGGGTGACCAGGGCGCCGTCGAGATCGACCACCTCGTCCACGCCGTCGGCGAAGGCGTCGGCCGCGCCTTCGGAGCCGACCCAGGCGACATGGCCCGCCTCGACGACCATCGCCGTCGCGAAGGGGTCCGCGGGGCTGTGGACCTCGCCGCGGCGGAGCAGGACGGTCTCGGGGGGCTCGGCGGTGCGGTTGCTCATGGCCGACAGTTTCTCCTGGCGCCGGGGCAGAGGCGCACCCGGGGCGCCCGCACGGCACCCGGCGCGGTCGGCACGGCGGCTGTCAGATCTTCGGCGGCCGGGCCTCGTACGGTGTCGAGAGGACCACCGTCGTCCGCGTCGAGACCCCTGCCAGCGAGCGCAGCCGGGCCAGCAGTTCCTCCAGTTCGTGCGGGGTGGACACGCGCACCTTGAGGATGTAGTTCTCGTCGCCCGCCACGCTGTGGCACGCCTCGATCTCGGGGACCCCGGCGAGGCGGTCGGCGATGTCGTCGGGGGCACTGGGGTCGAACGGCTTCACCGAGATGAACGCGGTGAGCGGCAGCCCGACGGCCTCGGGGTCGACCACCGCGGCGTAGCCGCGGATGACGCCACGCTGCTCCAGCCTGCGCACCCGCTGGTGCACGGCCGACGTGGACAGGCCCGTGGCCTTGCCCAGGTCGGTGTAGCTCATCCGCCCGTCCTTGACGAGCAGCTGCACGATCTGACGGTCCAGCTCCTCCATGCCGCCAAAACCTACAGTGCGCTTGATCTCCACGGATACCTCAGAGGTGCAGGTCATTGCCTGTTCGGGAGAAAATGCACCGGGACGGGCACCTGCACACGGCATGTGACGAAGACCACACGTCTCGAACACAGGCTCCGTGATGTCCTCGTGATTACCGCCGAGGGCGGACGGGAAGTGCTTGCTGTGGTCGAGGCCGCAGCGCCTTCACGGCCCAGCCTTAGGGGGAGAATCCCATGCAGAGTACCCATCGCCCTGGTCGATCCGCGTCCACGCACCGGCAGTCGGTCGCCGAACCCGAGCCGGAGGGCGTCGAACCCGACGCCTTCGAAGACGATCTGGACGCCTACGACACCTTCGAGATGTACCGGGTGATCTGCCCGGACTGCGCGCAGCCGATCGCGCTGCTGGCGGACGAGGAGGTGCTGCCGGAGCACGCGCTGTGCGCCTCGCCGTGGAACCCGTTCGGGCTCACGGTGTGCGCGGGCACCGGCCGTGCGGCGGCCGACGCCCGCCCCGCGGACGAATCCTTCGAGCCGCAGGAGCAGGACACCGCCCTGCTGCTCACGCTTCCCCAGGGTCTGAACTGGCGGACGCAGCCCTTCTCGCACGTCGGCGGCCCGGGCTCGCGCCCGATGCGCGTGCCGTCGATGCGCCGCCAGGCCGCCTGAGCCGGCTCACCCCGCCCACTCGTACGCGCCTTGCCGGGCACGCCGGCCGCCGTGGCGCGGGATCAGCGTGTCCGGGTCCCACGGAAACGGCGACCTCCTCGCGCACGCCCGGCAGCAGGCGACGCCCAGCATGACGATCACGTGCCGCCGGGCGCTGCACAGGAGTCGCCGTCTCCAGGCGGTCGGTCGCGCCCGACGTCACTTCCCGGGTGCGGCGCATCGCCCTCGCAGCTGTACGGCATGACGCCCGGCGGGGCGCATCCGTGCTCGGGGTGCTCGTCGAGCGGTACGGGAAGGCCGGCGGTCGCACACGACCCTGGGCGACGATGAGTTGACGGTGCGTCAGCCGTCGTGCGGGTGCCTGGGGAGGGACCCGGACGGGGATGAACTGAAGCTCGATTCCGTGGGAGGGTGACCTGCCCGGCCGTCGCCGCGTTGCCCTGGTATGACCCCCACGTACTCGGCAACCGGGCGTCAGCGCCGTATCTTCGTCCCCCGCCCCGGAGAATCGGTTCCGCCGGCCGCGCCGCCGGACCCGCCCATCTACCGCGACCTCATGCGGACCTGGGCCGACCGCGGCCGTACCCTGCCGGGCCGCCATGACCCGGAGTGGGTCAGGCTGGCGGCCCCGACGGTGCTCACGGGCCAGTTCAGCGACCTTCTGGCCCCGCCACGTGACGGGCGATGACCATCCGCTGGATCTGGTTGGTGCCCTCGACGATCTGCAGGACCTTGGCCTCGCGCATATAGCGCTCGGCCGGGAAGTCGGCGGTGTAGCCGTAGCCGCCCATTATCTGCACCGCGTCCGTGGTGACCTTCATGGCGGTGTCGGTGCAGTGCAGCTTGGCCATGGCGGCCTGCTTGGCGAACGGCCTGCCCGCGTCCCGCAGCCGGGCGGCGGCGAGGTACAGCGCGCGGCCGGCCTCGATCTGCGTGGCCATGTCGGCGATCATGAAGCGCAGACCCTGGAAGTCGGCGACGGGCCTGCCGAACTGGCGGCGCTGGGTGGCGTAGCGGACCGCCTCGTCCAGTGCGGCCTGGGCGAGGCCGATGGCGCAGGCCGCGATGCCGAGCCGGCCCGAGTCGAGCGCCGCCAGGGCGATCGAGAAGCCCTGGCCCTCCTCGCCGATGCGCCGGTCGTCCGGGACGCGGACGCCGTCGAGGTGCACCTGCGCGGTGGGTGAGCCCTTCAGGCCCATCTTCTTCTCCGGCGCGGCACCGCTCAGGCCGGGGGCGTCGCCGGGCACGAGGAAGGCGGTGATTCCGCGCGGGCCGTCCTCTCCGGTGCGGGCCATCACGGTGTAGAAGTCGGCGATGCCGCCGTGCGTGATCCAGGCCTTGGTGCCGTCGATCACCCAGCGGTCGCCCTCCCGGACGGCCTTGGTGCGCAGGGAGG
This sequence comes from Streptomyces sp. Ru62, assembly GCF_002920615.1. Classification (GTDB taxonomy): domain Bacteria; phylum Actinomycetota; class Actinomycetes; order Streptomycetales; family Streptomycetaceae; genus Streptomyces. The sequence continues at coordinate 38,750 of NZ_PQSU01000032.1, read as the reverse complement.
CGGCGTCCGAACCGGAGGACGGCTCGGACAGGCAGTACGCGCCGAGCAGGCCGCCGCCCAGCATCGCGGGCAGGTGCTCGACCTGCTGCTGCTTGGTGCCGTAGGTGGCGAGGGCGTAGGAGGCGAGCGTGTGGACGCTGACGCCGAGGCCGACGGTGAGCCGGGCCGCGGCCAGCTCCTCCAGGACCTGGAGATAGACCTCGTAGGGCTGGTCGCCGCCGCCGTACTCCGAGGGGTACGGCAGGCCCAGCAGCCCTGATTCGGAGAGCAGAGTGAAGATCTCGCGCGGGAAGCGTCCCGCGTCCTCCTCCTCGGCGGCCCCGGGCGCGATCTCGCGCTGGGCGATCTCCCGGACGAGGGCGAGCAGATCCCTCGCCTCTTCCGTCGGCAGTTGACGCTCCACCGGCTGCGGGTCGCGGTCGGACATGGCGTCGGGCTCCTCCCTGTTCGGGCACCGGCGGTCCGGCCCGGGGTGGGGGGCGGCTCCGCCTGGTATCGCGCTTCGCCGAAGGCGCCCGCTCCCGGGTCTCGGAAGCTGCTGACCAGCGGCATGCGCAGTGAGTATGCCCGATCAGCGACCTCCCGTCACCAGTTAACGACCGCTTACTTCAGGAGTCCAGTCGGAGCCGTGCGCAGCGGCGATATTGGTCCGAACCATTGACCTACTGGTCTAGTCCTCCTAGGGTGCATGACCAACGCTTTACCGCGTTCATGCCAATCGGCGCGCGTTCCCCTCTCCCCCACGAGGAGACACCCGAATGCACACTCCCCACCGCTCCCTCGTCCGGGCCCTCGTCTCGGCCGCGTGTACCGCCGCCCTCGGCGCCGGCCTGCTGGCCGGGACGGGCACGGCGACCGCGGCGGCCCCGAGCGCCCCGCGGCTGGCGGCCGGCTCCAAGGTCGTCGGCTACTTCACCGAATGGGGCACCTACGACCGCAAGTACTACGTCAAGAACGTCGAGACCTCCGGCTCCGCCGCCAAGCTGACCCACATCAACTACGCCTTCGGCAACGTCACCGGCGGCAAGTGCGCCATGGGCGACTCCTACGCGGCCACGGACCGGGCCTACACCGCCGCCGAGTCGGTCGACGGCGTCGCCGACACCTGGGACCAGCCGCTGCGCGGCAACTTCAACCAGCTGCTGAAGCTGAAGAAGAAGCACCCCGGTCTGAAGGTCCTGTGGTCCTTCGGCGGCTGGACCTGGTCCGGCGGCTTCGGCGAGGCCGCGAAGAACCCGGCCGCCTTCGCCCAGTCCTGCTACGACCTGGTGAAGAACTCCAAGTGGGCGGGGGTCTTCGACGGTATCGACATCGACTGGGAGTACCCGAACGCCTGCGGCAACACCTGTGACACCAGCGGACGCGAGGCGTTCAAGAACCTCATGGCGGCCCTGCGGTCGAAGTTCGGCTCCGGGAACCTGGTGACCGCGGCGATCACCGCGGACGCCACCAGCGGCGGCAAGATCGACGCGGCGAACTACGCCGGCGCCGCCCAGTACGTCGACTGGTACAACCCGATGACGTACGACTACTTCGGCGCCTGGGACGCGACCGGCCCGACCGCCCCGCACTCCCCGCTGAACTCCTACTCGGGCATCCCCAAGGCGAACTACTACACGTCGGCGACGATCGCCAAGCTCAAGGGCCTCGGCATCCCGGCCTCGAAGCTGCTCCTCGGCATCGGCTTCTACGGGCGCGGCTGGACCGGCGTCACCCAGGCGGCCCCCGGCGGTACGGCCACGGGCCCGGCGGCCGGGACGTACGAGCAGGGCATCGACGACTACAAGGTGCTCAAGACCAAGTGCCCGGCGACCGGAACCGTGGGCGGCACCGCCTACGCCAAGTGTGGCAGCGACTGGTGGAGTTACGACACCCCGGCCACCATCGCCACGAAGATGACGTACAAGAACCAGCAGGGCCTCGGCGGCACCTTCTTCTGGGAGCTGAGCGGCGACACCGCGAACGGTGAGCTGATCAAGGCGATCAACTGACGGTTCCTCCCGGATCAGCCGTCCCGGCGGGCGGGCGGCGGGGCCGGGTGGGCGGGGTCCAGCTCCTCGATGGCGCGCAGGGCCCCGCCCAGCGTCTTCACCAGCAGCTCGCACATGGTCTCGCGGGACAGCCGGGGGCGGCTGATCCAGTCCAGGGTGGCGCCCTCCACGCTGCACACCCAGGACAGCAGACCCATCCGGGCCACCGGGGAGATGCCGGCGCGGCCATAGGCCCCCTCGGCGATCGTGGTGACGATCGCCTCGCGCACGCCGTCCCGGATCGCCTGCACCTCGGTGTCGAAGCCGACGCCGCCGCTGACGATGGTGCGGTAGGCGGCCTGGTGGTGCTCGGCGTAGCGCAGATAGCCGTCGATCGTGCGGTGCACACGGTCCACGGCGGGCAGCTGGACCCCGCCGGCGGCGGAGGTGACCAGGTCGGCGACGGAGTCCTCGATGATCGCGAGGTAGTAGCCGCGCTTGGACCGGAAGTAGTAGTAGATCAGGCCCTTGGCCACCTGCGCCTGGCGGGCGATGTCATCCATGGACAACGCGTCGTAGGACGTGTCGGCGAACAACTTCCGCCCGACGGCGATGAGTTCGGCGCGGCGCGCCACGGAGCGCTCGGTGCCGCGCGGACGGACGACAGCGCGCTGCTGCGGCATGTTCAAGACCGGCCCTGATCTGGGTACGACGGGACAGCCGCAGTATGTCAGAACAAGTCGCGCGCGTGAGCGGTCCGTTCAGAGGCAGGTGCGCGTCGGTTCAGAGCAGGCCGAGCTGGGTCACCAGCATCGCGAACACCGCGACGAGGACCCAGCCCAGGACGTGCTCGACGATCTTCGGGCCGTCTTCCTGGGGGCCGCCGGTGACGGCGCGGGTGGCGGTGGCCGGGTGTGCGGTCATGGTGTTACTCGCAGAGGTCGGACGTATACGGCGGAATCCCCCACCCATCCGTCCACCATGCCACCCGCGACGGCGTTCGCGGCGATGAGCTTGGTCACACGCCGCGCCCACCGGACCTCAGTACACGCCCACCGCGGCGAGCGCCTTGCGCTGGCGCGGGGTCGGGTGGGCCGGGAAGTAGAGGTAGCAGACCCCTCCGGTGCCGGAGACGACCTTGCCGGAGGCGTTGTACCGCTTGGTCCTGAGCCAGATGTTCTCCCACTCGCGCCGCTTGTAGACGCGCCGCACCGCCTCGTCGCTCGGCGAGGCGGGGTCGTTGGCGATCACGTCCCCGTCCGCGGTGAAGCCGATGACGGTCATCAGATGGCCGGAGGTGCCGTAACCGGCCCCCGTCAGCTCCTGCTTGAGGAACGACTGGGACGTTATGGCCGGGATGCCGGCCGCGATCAGCGTCTCCAGGTCGGTGAGGGAGGCGAGCCGGGTGACCACGCCCTGCAGTCCGTCGAAGGTGGCCGCGTAGGCGGCGTTGAACGGCCAGTTGCCACAGCCCTGGTACTGGTGGTCGTAGGTGAACCGGGCCGCGTGGCAGACCTGCGGGTCGGCGTAGGACGGGTCGACCCAGGACAGCTGCTCCGGCGTGAGCCGGCCGCCCCAGTACTCGATGATCATCTGTGAGGAGGTGGGGCTGCACCAGGCTTCGCCGCCGTTGTCGTACTCGGGGTACTGGCCCTTGTGGATCTCCTGCGAGTAGCGCGGGACGGCCAGTTCCTGGGCGAGGCCGGGGGTGGAGGCGGGCACGGTGAAGCGGTCGGGGATGTCGGAGCCCATGGCGCCGAGCCGCCAGACCGTCGGGGTCAGGTGCGTACCGGGGCGGCGGTAGAGGGTGAGGCGCAGCCGGTACGACGTCAGGCGCAGACCGGTGCTCGCGTCGTCGATGGCGAAGGTGTCCGTCCAGATCGTGCTCTTGCCGTCGGTCTGGTCGTCCACCGAGGTCCGCTTGACGTCCTGGTCGCCTGCGGCCCAGCGGCCCATCACGTACCAGGGTGTCCCGGTGCCGTCGGAGTACGTGCCGTGCAGCTCGACCTGGAGCCAGGTGCCGGCGGGGGTGTGCGCGTTCCAGGAGGCGATGACCTCGGTCGCGGGCACGGTGAGCCGGTGCACCGGGGAGGTCCAGGTGGCGTACTCCCAGGTGGCGGTGGTCCCGGTGTGCGGGTCGGTGTAGTCGGTACGGCCGGCGGGGGCGCCGATGACGACGCCGGGGCGGCTGCCGGAGACGGGCCGGGCGCCCTGGACGGTGCCGCAGCGCCAGTCGCGGAACGTGGTCCAGCAGTGGTAGTCGATCGGGCGGGCCTGCGCCTGACCGGGGTCGTCGGTGTCGGCGGGTCGCGGTGCGGCGGCGGCAGCGGGGGCCGCTGTGCCGGTCACCGCCGCGGCGACGGCCACGGCCAGAACGGTTCTGCGGGACGGCTGTTGGGCTCTGCTCATGGGCGCGATGACCCCCAGGGTGTCCGAGACGGGCTGATCCGGTGCGGTAACTATGAAGCAGGCCGGATCTCGCTGCCAGCACTTCGGCGCATGCCGCCGCACGAATATTGGCCTGGACCACTGGCGGGGGTGCCGGAAGGGGCGCGGGACCGTACCGCTGTGCGGCTCCCTCGCGCGGGCTCGACCGGCCCCACGCTCCCGCGCCCCGGCGCGCTCAGACGAGGTCCATCGCGGCGACCTCGTCCGGGCGACCGTAGCTGACCGGCCCCTGGAAGCGGCGGCGGGCCGTGGCGAACCACCACACCGTCGCCACCAGCAGGACGACGGCGAGCGCGATCGGCGCGTAGTTGAAGGAGTCGGCGGTGATCGGGGATGCCTGCGGAAGCATGAACAGGACGCTGCTGAGCAGGATCCAGGTCACCGCGAGCCAGCCGATCGGCCTGCCCCAGCGGCCCAGGTGCCAGGGACCGGGCCGGAACTCGTCGCCGAGCCGCAGCCGCAGGAAGATCGGCACGGCGTAGGCCAGGAAGAGGCCGACCACGTTGACGCTGACGATGGCGGTGAACGCCGTGTGCGACCACCAGCCCGGCACCACCAGGGCCAGCGAGCAGCCGACCGCGAGCCAGACCGCCTTCACCGGCGTGCGGGTGCGCAGCGAGACCGAGTGCCACCAGCGGGAGCCGGGCATGGCGCCGTCCCGGGAGAAGGCGAAGATCTGCCGGGTGTTGCTGGTGAGGTTGGCCAGACCGCAGAAGAGCATCGCGCCGATGACGATGAGCAGCATCGCCTTGGCGGTGGGCAGGCCGAGGCCGTCGATGAGGATCTGCACGGGCGGCGCGGCGGCTCCGGCCACCTTGGCGTAGTCGCCGATGCTGTAGACCAGTGCCAGCATCAGGACCAGGCCGGTGATCGCCGAATAGCCGATGGCGCGGGTGATGCCCTTCGGTGCGCTGACCGTCGCGTGGACCGTTTCCTCGGACATGTGGAAGCTGCCGTCGAACCCGGTGAAGGTCCAGCTCGTGACCAGCAGGCCGAGCATGCCGCCGTAAAGCCCGCTCGTGAAGCCGGTGTTGTTCTCGAAATGGGTGACGAAGGAGGCGTGCTGGTGATGATCGGGCATCACGGTGAGTGCGCCCACGATCACGACGAGTCCGATCAGCAGCCACCACACGGAAATGCGGTTCAGTACGGCGACGAGCTGGACGGTGTAGGTGTTGGCGAGCCCCTGGAGCACGATGATCAGGGCCGTGACGAGGACCGTCTGGTGCGCGGTCGGCTGGTAGGAGGGCCACTGCAACTGCACGAACACCTGGATGAAGGTGGCGGCGGCATAGCCGGTGGCGGCGGTGCCGCCGATCTGGCCTACGAAGTTCAGCCAGCCCGTGAACCATGACCAGGCGCCTTTGTGCCGCTTGGCGAGTTTACCGGCGGAGAAATACAGGGCACCGCTCGTCGGATAGGCGGAGGCGACTTCCGCCATGGCCGCGCCGATGAGCAGCACCATGAGCGAGACGCCGATCCAGCCGAACACGAGAATGCGGGGGCCGCCCGCGTTCATACCGAATCCGAAGGACGAGAAGATACCCGAGAGGATATTGATGATGGTGAACGAGATCGCGAAATTGTCGAACGCCTGGAAGCGCCGGGTGAGTTTCCGCGGATAACCCATCGCGTGCAGGGTGGCGTCGTCGTCGAGCACGACGGAGTCCGCCGCGCGGGCGCGGGCCCGGGGAGTCGACATCCGTTCCGACACAGATCGGCCTTTCTCTGGATGGGGGGTTGGGGGACGAGCGGATCAGGCGGGCCCGGGGACGGGCAGCCCGCAGGCGCGCCGCGCCCGGGAGAGCTGCTCGGCGGGGTCACCGAAGGCGCTCCACGGCATGCGCGAGGCGTACGGGCCCATCGCCGTGAAGACCGCCCGGGCCTCGAACGCGCGCTGGGCCATGACCAGCGCGTGCGCGAGGTAGGCCAGGTCGAGCACGGGGGTGAAGCGGTAACCGGCCACGGTGGGCAGCCAGTGCTGGTAGATCGCCAGTGCGGTGGAGCGCCACTGGGGCTGCTCCCAGACCCGGTCGGCGAGGAGCTGGGTGGGGTTGTAGCTCTCCACCAGGGCCACCAGGGGCAGCAGCCGGAGGGCGGAGTCGGCGGGCGCCCGCTGGCTGAGGAAGGCGGCCACGTCCCAGGCCGCGGTGACCGAGCCGCCGTACCGCGTGAAGAAGCAGGACAGGAAGCGGTGGTGGGCCTCGCGGTGCCAGGGGTCCAGGGACAGGATGTGCGCGAACAGCCGCCAGGGGCCGGGCGGGGCGGTGAGCAGGCCTTGCGGGGCCGGGTCGCGGAGCCGGTGCAGCCGGGCCATGGCGAGCCGGGCGACCCAGGGGGTGGGATCGGCCGGGGCTGCCTCGGCAGCCCGGTCGCAGGCGGTCAGCGCGATCCGCTCCAGCGCCTCGGCACGCTCGTCACGGGCGTCGGCGGCCCGCAGGGCGCGCTGCACCGCGACCCGCGCCCACATGAGCGCGGCCTCGGGGGTCGGTTCCTCGGCGAGCCAGCGTTCGACCAGGTCGGTGCCGGCCGCCTCGGAGGCGAGGACCAGCGAGCGGTGGGCGCGCAGGGCGAAGTCGGAACGCGTCTCGACGAGCGCCTCGTGGGCGTATCGGTGACGCCCGGCGCGCACATCGACGCATACGCTCGCCAGGACCCGGTCGTCGGCCGCCGGGTGCCATACATAGTGCCCTTCGAATAATTCCGCGGCCATGGTCCCCCTGCCGGTCCCCGTTCGACGCATCACGTTGCGCAGAAGGCACCTTACTCAGCGTGGGGCACACCCGAAACGCCGAATTCGACATATCGGTCAGGGGATTCGGACTGTTTATCGGTAGCCATTGACTGGCCGCCAGCCGATGGTTCAACGCGTGACAACCACGCGCGCCCGACCCCTGCTGAGAGATGACCGCCACTAGACTGTTTCACGGAAAACCCACAACGCCGACCTCATGCCCCACACACTGCACGACACCCCGGGAATCACCATTCACGACCTCGCCGCCCGGCTGCACGGGCTCCCGCCCTCACTGGGACCGGTCCGGCTCATCGCCGTCGACGGCCACGCCGGCTCGGGGAAGTCCACCTTCGCCGGGCGGCTGGCGCACGCACTGGGCGGGGCTCCGATGCTCCACCTCGACGACATCGCCAGCCATGAGCGGCTCTTCTCGTGGACCGACCGGATCATGACGCAGGTGATCGAGCCCCTGACGCGTGGCGAGAGCGCGCACTACACCCCTTATGACTGGCGGGCCCGCGCCTTCGGCGCCCCGCGCCCGCTGCCGGCCGCACCCGTCGTGCTGATCGAGGGCGTCGGCGCCGGCCGCCGCGCCCTGCGGCCGTACCTGGCCCGGCTGCTGTGGATGGAGGTGCCCCGGGAGGAGTCCTGGGCGCGCGGTCGGCAACGGGACGGCACGGAGCAACGGGAGTTCTGGGACGGCTGGGTCGCGGCGGAGCGCGCGCACTTCGCCGAGGACCCCTCGCGCCCCCATGCCGATCTGCTGGTGCTCCAGCGACCCGAGGGATACGAGGTGCTGCCGGGACCGGCGAGGACTCCCGAAGCCGGACCCGATGTGACGCTGGGTGACGGACCGTCCCGGATGTGGTGAAGTCGTGAAGAGCCTTGCGGGACAACTTCTCCCGGTGCCTCAACTACGCTTGACCGGGGGGCCGTACAGGTCTTACGTTCTCAATGTGCGGCTTTCGGAGTCGCTCATCGACGCGAAGCCCCCGGTTGTTCCCCCGTGACCGGGGGCTTCGTTCTGCCCGCCAAGAGGTGTTTCCAGACGCCCCGCGCACCCGCACTCTCACCCTCGGTCACGAAACGCCGTGCGCCCCGTCTGCTCCCACCTCGTCGAACGCCCCGTGCGGCACCCTTCGGCACGCGGAGTACCGCGGGTACGATGCCCTCGGTGCGACCTTCGAGCGGCTGCCTCGCGCACTGCAACTCCGGTCCGCGGCACAGCGGTTCGACCGCGGCGGCCGTCGGGCGACTGCCCGGTGGTGAACCACGGGGACACGGTCTGTGGGGGGACGTGATGGACTTCGGCACGCAGGGCCCCGAGGCCCCGGCCGACCTCGCCTGGCTGCGGGGGGTGGACGCCTACACGATGGGCGCCTACCCGCAGGCGGAGGAGGAGTTCCGCACCGCGGTGCGGATGGACCCGGGCATGGCGGACGCCTGGCTCGGGCTGCACGCGCTCCGGGTCGACACGACCACCGCGCTGCTGCGGATGTTCCGGCACCGCGACCGGTTCGGCGAACAGCGCGCCCGGCACCGCCGTAGCCTCAACTCCTGGTACTGGCTGGGCTGGTGGGTACAGCCGGTGCTGGAGAGCCCGCGCGATCTGCTGCTGGCGCACGCCTCCCACTGGCTGGACGGCCGGCACGTGCCCGAACTGGACCGCGCCCTCGCCGGACTGCCCCCGGTCGACGCCGACCCGCAGGTCCGCTTCCTGCACGCCTGCCGCGCCTATCTGGTCAAGGACTGGGAACAACTGGTCCGGCACACCGATCCGCTGCTGGACGACTCCCTGCTCTGCATCGAGGCCGGCCTGTTCGGCGGCATGGCCCGCGTCCGGCTGGAGATGTACGGCCAGGCCGAGCCGCTGCTGTCGACGGCGCTGATGCGGTGCCGCAGCGAGCAGCCGCAGCGCAAGGAGCTGCGCTACTGGCTGGCGAGGGCGCACGAGGGAACGGGACGCTCGGCCGCCGCGCTCCCCCTGTACCGCGCGGTGCACCGGGTCGACCCGGCCTTCATGGACACCTCCGCCCGGCTCGCCGCGATCTCCGAGGGCGACGGGTACGACGAGACGGTCGACTACGCCGCGATCGCACTGAGCGGCGCGGGGCAGGACGTGGTGGACGGACCGGACGGGTTCGATCCGCTCTTCGGCACGGAGGGCCGGGACCTGCGGCTGCCGGAGCCCGATCTGCCGACCGGGCCGCTGCCGTCGGTGGCCGATCCCTCGGTGCGGACCAGGACCGGGGTGCCCGGGGTGGCCGCCGCGCCGATCCCGGCCGGGCCCACCGACCCCGCTTTACTGGAGGAGGCGCTCGCCGAACTGGAGCGCATGGTGGGGCTCGAACCGGTCAAGCGCCAGGTCAAGGCGCTGTCCGCGCAGTTGAACATGGCGCGGCTGCGGGCCGGGCAGGGGCTGCCGGTCCAGCCGCCCAAACGGCACTTCGTCTTCTCCGGCCCGTCCGGTACGGGCAAGACCACGGTCGCGCGGATTCTCGGCCGGGTGTTCTACGCGCTGGGGCTGCTGGGCGGGGACCACCTCGTGGAGGCCCAGCGCGCCGACCTGGTCGGCGAGTACCTGGGGCAGACGGCCGTGAAGGCCAACGAGCTGATCGACTCCGCGATCGGCGGGGTGCTGTTCGTGGACGAGGCCTACTCGCTGTCGAACTCCGGGTACGGCAAGGGCGACGCGTACGGCGACGAGGCCCTGCAGGTGCTACTGAAGCGGGCCGAGGACAACCGGGACCACCTGGTGGTGATCCTGGCCGGCTACCCGGAGGGCATGGACCGCCTGCTCGCCGCCAACCCCGGACTGTCGTCCCGCTTCACCACCCGGGTGGACTTCCCCTCCTACCGGCCGCTGGAGCTGACCGAGATCGGCAAGGTGCTCGCGGCGGAGAACGGGGACCTGTGGGACGACGAGGCGCTGGACGAGCTGCGGTCCATCGCCGGGCACGTCGTCGACCAAGGCTGGATCGACGAACTGGGGAACGGGCGGTTCCTGCGGACGCTGTACGAGAAGAGCTGCGCGTACCGGGACCTGCGGTTGTCGGCGTACACCGGTGCGCTCACGCGGGACGACCTCGCGACGCTCCGGCTGCCGGACCTCATGCAGGCCTACGGTGAGGTCCTGTCGGGGCGGGCGCCCCAGGATCCGTCGGACATGTGAGACACCCCTGAGGGGCGCGGGAAGCTGCGCGACCGGCCCGGCACCGGCCGGCGGCCGCACAGCTCCGCGCCACCGCCCGGGCTAGCCGGCGAGCGCTCCCTCCGGCTCCCCGCTGACCCGGGGCTCCGGCATCTCCCGGTGCGCGGGGTCCCGGACCTCGCCCACCAGCATCTCCAGCACGTCCTCCAGGGCCACCAGCCCCAGCACCCTGCCGGTCGCGTCCGCCACCTGGGCCAGGTGCGTGGCCGCCCGGCGCATCACCGTCAGCGCGTCGTCCAGCGGCAGCTCGGCCCGGAGCGTGGCCATCGGGCGCCACACGTGCTGCGGGACGGCCCGGTCGGAGTCCTCCAGGTCGAGGACGTCCTTCACGTGCACGTACCCCATGAAGGGGCCCTTCTCGCCGGCCGCGACCGGGAAGCGGGAGTAGCCCGTTCGGGCGGTCAGCTCCACGATCTCGCCCGGGGTGACCGCCGGGGTCACCGTGACCAGGGCCTCCCGGCGCAGCAGGACGTCCGTCACCGGGCGCGAGCCCAGCTCCAGGGCGTCCTCCAGGCGCTCCTGCTCCTCCGGGTCGAGGAGGCCTGCCTGACCGGAGTCCTCCAGGAGCCGGTTGAGCTGCTCGGTGGTGACGACCGCCTCCACCTCGTCCTTCGGCTCGACCCGGAACAGCCGCAGGATGCCCTGGGCGCAGGCGCCGAGGGACACCGTGATCGGCTTGCAGAGGCGGGCGAACCAGACCAGGCCCGGGCTGAGCCACAGCGCGGCCTTCTCCGGGGCGGCCATCGCGAGGTTCTTCGGGACCATCTCGCCGATGACGAGGTGGAAGAAGACCACCGCCGCCAGCGCGATGACGTAGCCCAGCGGGTGGATCATGCCGTGCGGGAGGTGGATCCACTCGAACACCGGCTCCAGCAGGTGCGCCACCGTGGGCTCGGCGACCGCGCCGAGCGTCAGCGAGCAGACGGTGATGCCGAACTGGGCGGCGGCCATCATCTGCGGCAGGTGTTCGAGGCCGTACAGCACCTGCCGGGCCCGGGCGGTGCCGAGCGGTTCGATCTGGCTGCGGCGGACGGAGACGAGCGCGAACTCGGCGCCGACGAAGAAACCGTTGGCGAGCACGAGCAGCGCCGCGAAGACCAGTTGGAGGACGCTCATCGGGCGGCCTCCATCACGTTCACCGCCGGGGCCGTCCTGACCAGGCGGACCCGTTCGGCGCGGTAGTGGCCGACCTGGCGGACCGAGAGCCGCCAGCCGGGCAGCTCGGCCCGGTCACCAGGGGCCGGAATCCGGCCGAGCAGGTCGGCGACCAGGCCGGCGACGGTCTCGTACGGCCCCTCGGGCACGTCGAGGCCTATGCGCTGGAGGATGTCGACGCGGCAGCTTCCGTCCACGTCCCAGGCTGGTCTGCCGTCCTCGGGCGGGGCGGGGGCCAGCTCGGGCACGTCCTTGGCGTCGTGCTCGTCGCGGACCTCGCCGACCAGCTCCTCGACGATGTCCTCCAGGGTGACCACGCCGGCCGTGCCGCCGTACTCGTCCACGACGACCGCGATGGGCTGCTCACTGCGCAGCCGGGCGAGCAGGGGCTGGACCGGCAGGGTCTCGGGGACCAGGAGCGCCTTGCGGGCGATCCGGCCGACCGGCGTGCGCAGCCGGTCGTGCACCGGGACCGCCAGCGCGTCCTTGAGGTGGGCCATGCCGACGATCTCGTCGATCTTCTCCCGGTAGACGGGGAAGCGGGACAGGCCGGTGGCCCGGGTGAGGTTGACGACGTCCTCGGCGGTGGCCGAGTCCTGCAACGCGCTCACCTTCACGCGCGGGGTCATGACGTGCTGAGCGGTCAGCTCGCCCAGGGACAGGGTGCGGACGAACAGGTCGGCCGTGTCCTGCTCCAGGGCCCCGGCCTGGGCGGAGTGCCGGGCCAGGGAGACGAGTTCGCCGGGGGTGCGGGCGGAGGCCAGCTCGTCGGCGGGTTCGACGCCGAGGGCGCGGACCAGCCGGTTGGCGACCGTGTTCAGCGCCGAGATCACCGGGCGGAACAGACGGGCGAAGCGGTGCTGGGGGCCGGCGACGAAGCGCGCGACCTGCAGCGGCCGGGACACCGCCCAGTTCTTGGGCACGAGTTCGCCGATCACCATCTGGATCGCGGAGGCCAGCAGCATGCCGACGACCACGGCGACGCCGGAGGCGGCACCCTCGGGGATGCCGAGGGCGGCGAACGGGCCGCGCAGCAGCTCGGCCAGGGCCGGTTCGGCGAGCATGCCGACGACCAGGGAGGTGATGGTGATGCCGAGCTGGGTGCCGGAGAGCTGGAAGGACAGCTCCTTCAGCGACTCCACGACCGTACGGGCGCGGGTGTCGCCGTCGGCGGCGGCCTTCTCGGCCTCCGGGCGCTCGACGGTCACCAGGCCGAACTCGGCCGCCACGAAGAAACCGTTGGCGAGAATCAGCAGGAACGCCGCTCCGAGGAGCAGCAGGGGGATGGTCACGCTGCCACCGCCTTCCCGCTGAGTCGGGCAGGGGTGGCGCAGGTACTACAGGACGATCCGTCCATCGCCGGAGGGAGTCACTCCTCGGGTAGCAGGAACCCCTGTGCACCGGGCGGCGCGCAGGGGCGGAGGCGCAGCGAGACGGCCTCCGCCCACCAGATTAATCAAGATCTGGGCTCATGCGGCAGGGCGGCGGGCGCCGAGTGGGCCTCGGCGAGCGCGCGCAGGGCCTTGGCGTCGGCGATGGCACGCTGCCTGGCGATGCCCGGCTGGATGCCCAGCGCGGGCAGGCTGGTGCCGTCACTGAGGTCGAGGAACACCCACGGGTCACCCGGCCGGAGGTTCACCCGGAGGATCTCCTCCCAGGCCAGGCGGCGCTTGCTGACGATGTTGACGACGGTGACGCCGGACTCCTCGGCGACGACCTTCACCCGGGCGAGCTGGGCCAGGACCCAGAAGATGAGCGCGCCGGTGATGACGAAGCTGAGCTTCGAACCCGGGCCGAGGTGCTCCAGCAGCAGGGCGATCCCGCTTATCACCAGGAAGATCACGACACCGGCGGTGAGCAGGATCGCCCGGGTGTGTCCCGGTCTGAAGGTGACGGGGAGGCGGGGAAGAGGGGGCAGGTCGGACATCTCGGGCGTACCTCTTACAGGCGGCAGGCGTGGATGGCCGTGGTCAGGATGGCGCGGGCACCGATGGCGTACAGGTCGTCCATGATCCGCTGGGCCTCCTTGGCGGGGACCATGGCGCGGACCGCGACCCAGCCCTCGTTGTGCAGCGGGGAGACGGTCGGGGACTCCAGGCCGGGGGTGAGCGCGACGGCCTTCTCCAGCTGCTCGACCCGGCAGTCGTAGTCCATCATCACGTACGTCCGGGCCACCAGAACGCCCTGGAGACGGCGCAGGAACTGCTGGACCTTCGGTTCCTCGGCGTCGGCGCCGGTGCGGCGGATGACGATCGCCTCGGACTTCATGATCGGCTCGCCGAAGACCTCCAGGCCCGCGTTGCGCAGGCTGGTGCCGGTCTCGACGACGTCGGCGATGACCTCGGCGACACCCAGTTCGATCGCGGTCTCCACGGCGCCGTCAAGGTGGACGACGGAGGCGTCGATCCCGCGGTCCGCGAGGTGCTTGTCGACGATGCCCTCGTAGGAGGTGGCGACCGTCTTGCCCTTGAGGTCCTCGATGCCGCTCGCCGTTCCGGGCTTGGCGGCGAAGCGGAAGGTGGAGCGGGCGAAGCCGAGCGGCAGGATCTCCTCCGCGTCCGCGCCGGAGTCGATCAGCAGGTCACGGCCGGTGATGCCGATGTCGAGGCGACCGGAGGAGACGTAGATCGCGATGTCGCGGGGGCGGAGGTAGAAGAACTCGACCTCGTTCTCCGGGTCGACGATGCGCAGTTCCTTCGACTCACGGCGCTGCTGGTAGCCGGCCTCATGCAACATCTCCGCCGCAGGGCCGGACAGTGAACCCTTGTTGGGGACGGCGATGCGCAGCATGAGGTCGGCTTCCTTTGCGTGAAGGGGTTTTCTACGGCTGATTGCGGCAGGCGGCTTACAGGTGGGCGTAGACGTCGTCCAGGGAGATCCCGCGGGCGACCATCATCACCTGGACGTGGTACAGCAGCTGCGAGATCTCCTCGGCCGCCGCCTCCTTGCCCTCGTACTCGGCGGCCATCCAGACCTCGGCGGCCTCCTCGACGACCTTCTTGCCGATGGCATGGACACCCTTGCCGACCAGCTCGGCGGTGCGGGAGGTGGCGGGATCGCCGTGGGCGGCCTTCTGCTGGAGCTCGGTGAAGAGCTCCTCGAACGTCTTCTTGGACATGGTGCTGCCCACCCTACGCGGTCGGCCCCACTCCTCAGTGCCAGGGTTCGGATACTGAGCGGAGCGTGGCCGCGGTCGCTACGGCGGCGGTCACCGCCTCGTGGCCCTTGTCCTCGTTCGAGCCCTCCAGGCCGGCCCGGTCCAGGGCCTGCTCCTCGGTGTCGCAGGTGAGCACACCGAAGCCGACGGGCACGCCGGTCTCCACGGACACCTGGGTGAGGCCCTGGGTGACGCCCTGGCACACGTAGTCGAAGTGGGGGGTACCGCCACGGATGACGACGCCGAGGGCGACCACGGCGTCGTAGCCACGGCCCGCGAGGACCTTGGCGGCGACCGGCAGCTCGAAGCTGCCGGGGACCCGGATCAGGGTCGGCTCGTCGATGCCCAGGTCACGCAGGGCGCGCAGGGCGCCGTTCACCAGACCGTCCATCACCTGCTCGTGCCACTGCGCCGCGATGACGGCGACCCGGAGGTCGCTCACATTGCGTACGGACAGTTCGGGTGCACCCTTGCCGCTCACGTCTCTCCTCAGTGCTTTCGTGCTTACTGGTTGCCGCAGGTGGCCGCGGCCGCGGAAGCCGACACGGCGGGCGTGTCGAGCCAGGGCAGGTCGTGCCCCATCCGGTCCCGCTTGGTGCGCAGGTACCGGAGGTTGTGCTCACCGGCCTGGACGGGCATCGACTCGCGGCCGGTGACCTTCAGGCCGTGGCGCAGCAGCGCCTCGGTCTTGTCGGGGTTGTTGGTCATCAGCCGGACGCTCCGTACGCCGAGGTCGGCGAGGATCCGCGCGCCGGCGCCGTAGTCGCGGGCGTCGGCGGGCAGGCCGAGTTCCAGGTTGGCGTCCAGCGTGTCGTGGCCCTGTTCTTGGAGCTCGTAGGCGCGCAGCTTGGACAGCAGGCCGATGCCGCGTCCCTCGTGTCCGCGCAGGTAGACCACGACGCCCCGGCCCTGGGCCTGGATGCGTTCCAGGGCGGTGTCCAGCTGGGGGCCGCAGTCGCAGCGCAGGGAGCCGAAGACGTCGCCGGTGAGGCATTCGGAGTGGACGCGGACCAGGACGTCCTCGCCGTCGCCGATCTCGCCGTGGACGAGGGCGACGTGCTCGACGCCGTCGACGGTGGACCGGTAGCCGTAGGCGGTGAAGGTGCCGTGCCGGGTGGGCAGACGGGTCTCGGCCTCGCGGCGGACGGTGGGCTCGCTGCTGCGGCGGTAGGCGATCAGGTCCGCGATGGAGATGATCGTCAGGCCGTGCTTGCGGGCGAACGGGATCAGCTCGGGCAGCCGGAGCATCCGGCCGTCCTCACCGGCGATCTCCACGATGGCGCCGGCCGGGCGGAGTCCCGCGAGCCGGGCGAGGTCGACGGCGGCCTCGGTGTGGCCGTTGCGCACGAGGACGCCGCCGGACCGGGCGCGCAGCGGGAAGACGTGGCCGGGGCGGACGAGGTCGGTGGGCTGCGCCGTGCCGCTCGCGAGCAACTGGAGCGTCGTGGCGCGGTCGGCGGCCGAGATGCCGGTGCTGACACCGTGGGCGGCGGAGGCGTCCACCGAGATGGTGAACGCGGTCTTCATCGACTCGGTGTTGTCCTGGACCATCTGCGGCAGTCGCAGCCGGTCCAGCTCCTCGCCCTCCATGGGGGCGCAGATCAGGCCCCGGCATTCGCTCATCATGAAGGCGACGATCTCGGGGGTCGCCTTCTCGGCGGCGATGACGAGGTCGCCCTCGTTCTCCCGGTCCTCGTCGTCCACGACGACCACCGGGCGGCCCGCCGCGATGTCGGCGATGGCCTGCTCGACCGGGTCGAGGGCGAAGTTCTCGGTGTCGTCGGTGCCGTACAGCAGCGGTGCCGAGGTCATGCCGGCGCTCCTTCCAGTGCGGGCTGCGGGCCCCGGCGGGAGCGCAGCCACCAGTCGCGCATGCCCCACAGGACGAGTGCGCCGTAGATGACGTAGACGAAGCCGGAGAAGGCGTAGCCGTTGGCGAAGTTGAGGGGGACGCCGACGAGGTCGACGAGCAGCCAGGCGATCCAGAACTCGACCATGCTCTTGGCCTGGGCGTACATCGCGACGATGGTGCCGACGAAGATGTAGGCGTCGGGCCAGGGGTCCCAGGAGAGCTTCGGGTAGGCCGTGAAGAGCAGGGCGACGGCGACCGTGCCGGCCGCGGCAGCGGCGAGCATGACCGCGCGCTCCCGCCAGGTGGCGAAGCGGGGGGCGATCTGGCCGTCGTCGGACCGGTCCTTGCTGCGCTGCCACTGCCACCAGCCGTACAGCGCGACGGCCATGACGACGACCTGCTTGCCGGCGCTGCCGGTCAGGTGGCCGTAGAAGGCGGCGAACAGCACCAGGCCGGACAGGAACTGCACGGGCCAGGTCCACAGGGAGCGGCGCCAGCCGAGGGCCAGGGTGATGAGGCCCAGGATGTTGCCGATCATGTCGGACCAGATGATGTGCTGGCCGAAGAGGGTGAACGCCTCGGAGTTCATCCAGTTCACTTGCCGGCCCCCTGCCCGGCCGCGAGCAGCCGCTCCACGTACTTGGCGATGACGTCGACTTCGAGGTTGACCGGGTCGCCGGGCTGCTTCACGCCGAGCGTGGTGAGGGCGAGGGTGGTCGGGATGAGGCTGACGGTGAAGTAGTCGGGGCCGGCCTCCACGACGGTGAGGCTGATGCCGTCGACGGTGATGGAGCCCTTCTCCACGACGTAGCGGGAGAGGTCCGCGGGGAGGGAGATCTTCACGATCTCCCAGTGCTCGGAGGGGGTGCGGGCCAGGATCTCGCCGGTGCCGTCCACGTGTCCCTGGACGATGTGTCCGCCGAGGCGGGCGCCGACGGCGGTGGGGCGCTCCAGGTTGACGCGGGAGCCGAGGGTGAGCGCGCCCAGGCTGGAGCGCTTCAGGGTCTCGGCCATGACGTCGGCGGTGAACTCGTCGCCCTCGTGCTCGACGACGGTGAGACAGACCCCGTTCACGGCGATGGAGTCGCCGTGGCGTGCGCCCTCGGTCACGACGGGGCCGCGGAGCCGGAAGCGGGAGGAGTCGCCGAGGTTCTCGACGGCGGTGACTTCACCCAGTTCTTCGACGATTCCGGTGAACACTTCCCGGGTCCTCCTGCCTCTTCGGGCACGGACTCCGGGGCCTGTCGATGACGACAGAAAGGGACGGACGAGCACACACCGGGGGCGTCGCCGAAGGGACACGTCCGCGCAGGGACGCGTCCAGATACGGCGGCGCGCACACGGAAGACGCATGCCTGCCCGCCGCGCACTGCCTCCCATCCGGACTTTAACCGTCGGTCCAGGAATTTCACCTGGTCAACCGGCCGCTGGAAGCGACCGGGTCGCGGACTGTAACCGCCGGTTCGGAGTTTCACCGACCCCGGAGTGCGCTGCTTCTGGTACAGGGCCAGTGTGCCACGCCCGATAGGCGTCCAGGCGGGTGAAGGGTGTGGGGTCGCTCACAGTGCGTGTCACCGCCCTTGCGTCACGCAGCCGGAGCGGTCAACTGGCGGACGGGGAAGGAGTATTGGCATCGGTCCGGACCATTGACCGTACTGGTCTAGTCCTTTTAGGGTGCGGACGGGCCCGGCGGCGGTGACGACGGCCCTTGCCCGCCGCCGGGCCGCCACCGCGCCGAGTACAGTCACCCGCATGACGGCACCGGTGATCCGCGCGATCGAGTGGGACGGGACGGCGTGGGACGACCCCTCCGCGGACCAACTCCACGATCTACTGGCGGACATGAGTCTGACCTGGCGCTTCGTCGTCGTCGAACGGCTCGACCGGGAGCCTGCCGGGCACCACTACATGCAGGTGTGTCTCAACGACGATCTGAGCTACCAGGTGGAGTACCGGGAGGGCGGCCCGGACCGGCACTTCCAGGCCCGAGTGCCGCGCGAGCACGAGGTGTTCGCCGTCGAGCCCGTGGCCGAGGTGGTACAGGCCTGGGCGTTCGAACGACCGGGCTGGCGGGAGGCGCTGCCGTGGGTACCGTGGCGGCCTTCGGGGGAGCCGCAGGGGCCCTGAGGTCTTCTGAGGTCCTGGGGCAACCGGGAGAGCCGCTTCGGCGTCGAGATCACGCCACAGTTCGGAGCGCCGTTTGAGTCGAGGCGGGCCGGCCTGAGGTCACGGGCGTCGCCGGAAGAGCCGTCCGGGGACCGGTGTCCGCCCCGTCGCGACCGCCCCCGGTCCGGGGTCGCGAGCGCTCCGGTGACGTGTCAGCCGCCAGAGCGCTCCGGTGGCGCGAACAGCTCGTCCTGCGCCCGCTCCCGGGCGGTGAGGAGCGCGCCGCGGAGTACGGCCGTCCCGCCGAGGCTGCTCGCCCGCACCTCGGTGACCAGCGGCGACATCCGACGCAGCCGCTCCTCCACCAGCCCGGCGAGCACCGCGCCCCCGGCCTGGCCGACCTCCCCGCCGAGCACCACACAGCCGGGGTCCAGAACAGCCACCACGGATGCGGCACCGACGGCGATCCGGTCGGCGAGGATGCGGAGGAAACGGGCGGCGGGAAGGTCACTCGGCAGGGTCACCGTGGGCGCGCCGTCCAGCTGCGCCCGCGGGGGCGCCACGCATCCGGCCTGCCCCGGCGCCGCTGTCATGGCCGACGCCGACGCGGCACCCGAGCCGGGCCGCGCCACCGGCACCGCCCCGGACACGGGCACCGCCCCCGGCACCGCCTCCCCCGCCTTCTCCACCTCCGCCACAGCGCACCGCACCGCCGCCGCCGCGCCGGGGCCGTCCGGTGTGGCAGGGGTCGGGAGGCCGCACTCGGCTGCCAGGGAGGCGACCGCCGCCGCGCCGGTGAGGGAGTGGAAGCCGCCGCCGCAGTCGGTCGCCGAGGGCAGCGTGGCGGTTCCCGGGACCGGCAGGAAGCCGATCTCACCGGTGCCGCCGGAGGCCCCGCGGCGCAGGGTGCCGTCCAGGACGACCGCGGCGCCGACGCCATGGCCGAGCCAGAGCAGGACGAAGGTGTCCCGGTCGCGCGCGGCGCCCTCGCGCTGTTCGGCCAGGGCGGCGAGGTTGGTCTCGTTCTCGACGGTGACGCGTGCGCCGGGCAGCCGCTCCTGGAGGGTGACGGCCAGACTGCGGTGCCAGGCGGGCAGCCCGGCCGAGTCACGGAGGTCTCCGGTGGCCGGGTCGATCAGACCGGGCGCGCCGATGCCGACGGTGTGCAGGCTCCCCCACGCCCGAACGCCCTCGCGCGGGGGCGCCCCCGTGGCGCCGGCCTCCTTCGCGGCGCTCTCCACCGCCGCCACCGCCTGCTCCACGGCGGGCCCGGTCCCGGCGTCGGGGTCGATCGGCACGGACGCCTCGGCGAGCACCCGCCCGACCAGGTCGGAGACGAGGACGAAGACGCCCTCGGTGCGGACGTCGAGCGCGGCGAGGTGGGCGCGGTCGGCGACGATGCCGTAGAGCCGCGCGTTCGGGCCCCGGCGCTGCTCGCCGGATTCGCCGACCACCGTGATCAGTCCGGAGGCCGTGAGCCGGTCGACCAGGTCGGCGACCGTGGGCCGGGACAGTCCGGTCAGCTGCTTCAACTGCCCTGCCGTGAGCGGGCCTTCCTGCTGCAACAGCCTCAGGGCCAGCCGGTCGTTGAGGGCCCGGGCGGTGCTGGGTGATGCGGGCATGACGGGAATCCTCCCAGATCGCCGTGGCAGGGCGAGGTCCTTGTATCCGCTATCTATCAGGCAGGGTTCCTGATAGTTTACGGCGCGTTGCAGTGGAGCGGCGCCCATGGGGCCGGGCACTCCCGTGGAGGGGACAGGATCATGAGTGACGTGATGCGTGCGGGCGATGAGGTCAGGCGCGCCCGGTACGCCGTGGCGGCCGTCTTCGCCGTGCACGGCGCGGTGACCGGCTCCTTCGCGACGCGCGTGCCCTGGGTCCAGGACCACACCTCGCTCGGCGCGGGCCAGTTGGGGTTCGCCCTGGCCTTCACGGCACTCGGCGCCTCGTGCGCGATGCCGCTGGCGGGCGGGATCACCCACCGTTTCGGCAGCCGTGCGGCCCTGCGCGGGCTGCTCGCGCTGTGGACGCTCTCCCTGATCCTGCCGTCGATCGCGCCGAACCTGGTCACCTTGTGCCTGGCGATGTTCGTCTACGGGGCGAGCGCGGGCATGGCCGATGTCGCGATGAACGCGCTCGGTGTGGAGGTCGAGCGGCGGCTCGAAAAGTCGATCATGTCGGGGCTGCACGGCATGTGGAGCGCGGGCGCCCTGATCGGCTCGGCGGCCGGCACCCTCGCCGCGCACCTCGGCACGGACGCGCGCGTGCACTTCGCCCTGGCCTCGGCCGTCCTCACCGTGCTCGGTCTGGTGGCCTGCAGCTGGGTGCTGGACCTCCAGCCCGCCGAGGACGAGGAGCCGCCCCCGCGGTTCGCGCTGCCGCCGCGCTCCGCCCTGCTGATCGGCGCGGTCGGCTTCTGCGCGGTCTTCGCGGAGGGCGCGAGCCTGGACTGGTCGGCGGTGTTCCTGCGGGACCGGCTGGACAGTTCGGCCGGGCTGGCGGCGGCCTCCACGACCGGGTTCATGCTGACCATGGCGGTGGCCCGGATCGCCGGGGACGCGGTGGTGAACCGCTTCGGCGCGGTCCGCACGGTGCGGGCCGGCGGTGTCCTGGCCGTGCTGGGCGGGCTGCTGATCGTGCTCGCCGGGCATCCGGTGGTGGCGATGGCCGGATTCGCGCTGATGGGACTCGGCATCGCGGTGGTCGTACCGCTGTGCTTCGCGGCGGCCGGGCACGCGGGCCCGAACCCCAGCCAGGCCATCGCGGGCGTGGCGACCATCACCTACACCTCGGGGCTGATCGCGCCGAGCCTGATCGGCGGGGTGGCCCAGGCGACCAGCCTGATGGTGTCCTTCGTGGTGGTGACGGCGCTGGCGTGCGGGCTCGCGGTGTTCGCCGGCGTGCTGCGCACCGCCGAGCGCGGCGGCGGCGAGGTCAGCCGGCGGGCCGCAGCAGTTCCCGACCCACGGCCCTGAAGGCCTCGCTCCAGGGCGCGGGGCGCAGGGTCGCCGCGTCCAGCCGGACCAGCACCCGGGTGCCCCGCGCGTAGGTCTCGGTCCCGTCGGCCGAGCAGAACCGGAAGCCGTAGGTGAGGCCGGTGGTGCCGAGCCGTTCCAGCCAGAGGTGGACGGCGTAGGTGCCGGGGCGGGTGACCGGCGCCTCGTAGCCGATGCGCAGCTCGCGGACCGCGTTGCAGGCGTCGCCGGCCGCCGCCCAGTCGCCGTCGAAGCGGACGCCGTGCTCGTTCCACAGCTCGGTCCAGGCGCGCTCGACCATCAGCGGGTAGCGGGCGTTGTGCAGCAGCCCGAGCGCGTCGAGGTCGTCGAAGTGAACGGTGACGGGGATCAGCCGGCCGTAGGAGACGGCGGGGGCGGTCGGGGCTTCGGCGGTCACGGGAAGGGCTCCTGAGCAGCGCTGCTGGGGTGGCGACACCCCCGTACGCCACCATACTAAGCGACCGCTCAGGAGCCCGGCCGGGAAGCCCCCGGGTCAGCGCGGGTCAGCCCGCTATCGAGTCCAGTTGCTCGGCCGCGGGCCGCAGCGCCCAGAGGTCTCCCCCGGGCGGCGCCTCCAGCTTCGGCACGGCCGCCCTGGCCGACCGGTCACCGGCGTCGGCCGCCGCGTGCACCACGTCGGCCGCCGCGTAGCGGTGGAACTCCAGCTCGGGGTGCGGCCAGGCTTCGGCGCCGGTCGCGGCGGGCAGCAGGTAGTCGACCGCCTTGAACAGGCTCTGCCCGTCCGGCCCCGCGTAGGCCCACAGGTTCACCCCGACGTGCCGGCCGATGGCCGCGAGCCGGGTGTAGGCGACCAGATCGAAGGTCGAGTAGTGCCAGCTCCGCGTGCGGGTGAGCTCCTGGGGCTGGCTGCCGTCGGCCGCGATCTGCGGGTCGATCCGCTTCGCACGCGCGTCCAGCACGGTCCGCCGGGCGAGCGCGGTGTCGCCGGTGGCGTAGGCGAGGGCGGCGAGCTGCATGTCGTAGAAGGTGCCGTGGTTGTTGGCGGCGGCACCCTCCTGCCGGCCGAAGTCGCTGTTCTTCAGCCAGTCGCGGAAGTCCTCGTTCCACCGGGTCATCGCGGTGCGGTCGGCGGCCGTCCAGCCGGGTGCGCCGGTGGCGAGGATCGCCTGCGCGTCCAGGACGCTGGTGTAGGACTGCGAGAAGTCGATGATGCCGATGGCCCGGCCGTCGTACTTGCACGGGATGAACTGGGCGTGGTCCAGGTCGGGGTTCATTCGGGTGGCCGGGTCGAGGAACCAGGTGCGCAGGATCTGCCCGGCCTTCTCGGCGTAGCTCCGCTCGCCGGTGTAGTACCAGGCGAGCGAGAGGTCGTACGTCGCGTCGAAGACCTTCTCCACGTCCTGCCGGTCGGTCCCGCTGTCGACCTCCGGATTGCGCTGGCCGTCGCGCTGGACGTACGGGCAGCCCCAGGGGTTGTCGGCGGTGGGGGCGGTCGTGGGCCACCAGTACGGGGCCTGGCTCAGATAGTCGTGGACGTCGCCGCCGGGGGCGGGCTTCGGCTTGTCGACGACCGTCCACGGGCCCTGGCCCAGCCAGGCGTCGGCGCGGGTGGTCAGGTCCGTGAGGGCGTGCCGGAGCCGGGGGTCGTGGGACAGGCGGGCCCGGGTCTGCTGGAGGCGGACGCCGTCGAGGACCGCGGTCCGCGGAACCGGCCTGGACGGGGACGGCGCGGCGTGGGCGGAGGGGACGAGCAGGGCTCCGAAGGCCACCACGGCGGCGAGGAGCACGGCCGCACGGGGTCTTCCACTCATTCAGGCACTCCGATCTTCGCTCGACCCGATCAGAATCGATCAGGTATGTGAACGCAGTTCATGAGGAGGACCGTGTGAGCGTAGAGCCGCCAGGTACCCCTGACAATGGTTCGGACCCTCTTCACGTACAGAGAAAGCGAAACCCCTCATGGATCTCGGCGTGCGCTGGAAGCTGCACGGTGACGGGCGCACGCCCGCGCCCGGAGCGGTGGTACGCCCCGACGAACGGCTGTCCTGGCCCCGCACCGTGGGCCTGGGCGCCCAGCACGTGGTCGCGATGTTCGGCGCCTCGTTCGTGGCCCCTGTACTCATGGGCCTGGACCCCAACCTCGCGATCATGATGTCGGGCGTGGCGACCGTGATCTTCCTGCTCGCCACCCGCGGCCGGGTGCCGAGCTACCTCGGCTGCTCCCTGTCCTTCGTGGGCGTGGCCGCCGTCATCCGCGCCCAGGGCGGTACGAGCGCGACCGTGACCGGCGCGGTCCTCGTGGTCGGTGTCGTGCTGTTCCTGGTCGGTCTCGCGGTGCAGCGCTTCGGGGCGCGGATCATCCACGCCGCCATGCCCCCGATCGTCACCGGCGCGGTCGTCATGCTGATCGGCTTCAACCTGGCCCCGGTGACCGCGTCCACCTACTGGCCGCAGGACCAGTGGACCGCCCTGCTGGTGATGCTCTTCACCGGTCTGGCGGTCGTCTGTCTGCGCGGCTTCTGGTCCCGCGTCGCCATCTTCCTGGGCCTCGTGTTCGGGTACGCCCTCTCCTGGGCGTCCGACCGGGTCTTCGGCAGGATCCACTCGGTGGACGCGAGCGGCAAGCTCACCGACCACTGGCGCCTGGACCTCTCCGGCGTCTCCAAGGCCGACTGGATCGGCCTGCCGTCCTTCCACGGCCCGACCTTCCAGTGGTCGGCGGTCCTGGTCGCGCTGCCGGTCGTCATCGCACTGGTCGCGGAGAACGCGGGCCACGTCAAGGCGGTCGGCGAGATGACCGGCGACCCGCTGGACGACAAGCTCGGTACGGCGATCTCGGCGGACGGCGTCGCCTCCGTGCTGTCGACGGCCGTCGGCGGCCCGCCCAACACCACCTACTCCGAGAACATCGGCGTGATGGCCGCGACCCGCGTCTACTCCACCGCCGCCTACTGGGCCGCCGCCGGCTTCGCACTGCTCTTCGGCGTCTGCCCCAAGTTCGGCGCGGTCGTCGCCGCGATCCCGGGCGGGGTGCTCGGCGGCATCACCGTCATCCTCTACGGCATGATCGGCCTGCTCGGCGCCCAGATCTGGCTGAACGCCAAGGTGGACCTGCGCAACCCGCTGAACCTGGTCCCGGCCGCGGCGGGCATCATCATCGGCGTCGGCAACGTGAGCATGAAGTTCACCGACACCTTCTCGCTCAGCGGCATCGCGCTCGGCACGCTGGTCGTCATCACCGGCTATCACGCGCTGCGCGCCTTCGCCCCGGCCCACCTGAAGAAGCAGGAGCCGCTGCTGGACGAGGGCACCTCCTCCTACGACAGGGAGGCGGACACGGACACGGCCGCCCCGCGCGCCGAGTCGTAGTCCGGCGTTCCCCCGTTCCGGCGAAGCACCGGGCCGGTCGGCACACCGGCCGGCCCCGGGCTGGGACCCTTCCCCCATGGTGCAGCTGGAACACCTCACCGCCCCCGTCGACGCCGTCGTCGCACGGATGCGCGCGCTGGACGCGGCCCTGCCCCCACGGGACGGCGTCGCCGTGTTCAACCGGGTCTACCTCGCCGTCACCGAGGAGATCGACCGGCGCCTGGACGCCGGGGAGTTCCCGGACCCGCGCGCGGCGACCGCGCTGGACGTGCGGTTCGCCGAGCGCTATCTGGCGGCGGTGGACGCGGCCGCGGCGGACCGCCGCCCGCCCGCCTGCTGGCGGCCCCTGTTCCAGTTCCGCCGCCATCCCGGAGTACGACCGCTGCAGTTCGCACTGGCGGGCATCAACGCGCACATCGGGCACGACCTGGCCCTGGCCGTGGTCGACGCCTGTCGCACGCTCGGCTGTGAACCGGCCGACCTGGAGGACGAGTTCGACCGCGTGGGCGATCTCCTGGTGTCGCTGGAGGAGCGCATCCGCGAGGATCTGATGCCAGGCCCCGACCTGTTCCAGATCGCCGACCCGCTCACCCATCTGCTGGGCTCCTGGAGCCTGGAGCGGGCCCGGGACGCGACCTGGGCGGCGGCCCGGGCCCTGTGGGCGCTGCGCCACTGCGCCGACGTGGCCGAGGAGTTCACCGAACGGCTGGACGCGGCGGTGGGGTTCGCGGGCCGGATGCTGCTGACACCGCTGGCCGACTGAACCTCCAGGGGGTTGAAGAAGGCGCGGGCGGCCGGAGTCGGTGGCCGGCCGCCCGCGCCTCGGTCCGTCTCCCGGGTCAGTCCTCGGGGAGCTCCACCGGCGCGATCTCGTCGTAGACGTCACCCGGGCCCGGGTTCGCCGCGTCGGTCTCGCCGCCGAAGTGGTGCATGACGCCCCAGACCGCGTTCAGCGCGGTCTGCACGGCACCCTCGGCCCAGCCGGCCGTCCAGGAGATGTCGTCGCCGGCGAGGAAGATGCCGCGCTTGTCCTCGGGCAGCCGGTCCTGCATGAAGTGCGTGAACAGGCGCCGCTGGTAGCGGTAGTGGCCGGGCAGGTTGGCCTTGAACGCGCCCATGAAATAGGGCTCGTTCTCCCAGGAGACGGTCACCGGGTTGCCGATGATGTGCTTCCTGATGTCGACCTTCGGGTAGATCTCGCCGAGCGACTTCAGCATGACCTCCATCCGCTCGTTCGCGGACAGCGGCAGCCACTTCAGGCTGTCGTCGCACCAGGTGTAGGACAGGCAGATGACGGCGGGCTTGTCCGGGCCGTCGTCCAGCAGGTAGGTGCCGCGGGTCATCCGGTCGGTGAGCGTCATCGACATGACGTCCCGGCCCGTCTCCTCGTCCTTGTCCAGCCAGAACGGCCGGTCCACGGGCACGAAGAGCTTGCTGGACTCCATGTAGTGGGTGCGCTCGATCGCGGTCCAGTGGTCGATCGGGAACAGCGAGTCGTCGCAGGCGATCTTGGACAGCAGCATCCAGGACTGGGCGGTGAAGATCGCCGCCTTGTAGGTGCGGATGTCGCCGTTCGCGTCGGTGACGGTGATCCGGTTGCCGGCGGTGCGGTGCAGCCGGGTCACGGCCGGCAGCGGCTTGCCGCCCTCGTGCAGCTTGGCGAGCGAGGTGCCGTACGGCCAGTGGACGATCTTCTCCGGCTCGCGCTCCCACAGGCGCAGCGGGAGCTGCTGGGAGCCGCCGACGATGCCGCGGTGGTGGTCGTCGGCCTCGGTGTAGACGACGCGGAGGATCTCCAGGATGGAGTTCGGGAAATCGGTGTCCCAGCCGCCGGTGCCGAAGCCGACCTGACCGAAGATCTCACGGTGCCGGAAGGACTTGAACGCCTCGGAGTCGCAGAGGAAGCCGTAGAAGGTCTGGTTGTCCAGCTTCTCGACCAGCTTGGCCCAGATCTCGCGGATGCGCGGGACGTCCCGCTCGCGCATCGCGCGGTTCATGTCGGAGAAGTCGGCGCCCTCCTCCAGGCACTTGTTCCAGGCGTCGGCGACGTCCCGGTACACGTGGGGCAGGTCGTCGATCGTCTCGGCGTAGTGCGACTCGCCCTTGAGATCGACCACGGTGGACGGGGTCGCCTCGGCCAGGGGGTTCGGGAAGGGCCTGGTCTCCAGGCCGACCAGGTCGATGTAGTGCTGGAGCGCGGTGGAGGACGGCGGGAAGCGCATCGCGCCCATCTCGGCGGTCAGCGACTCGTCGCAGCCCTCGAAACCGACCGTGCGCAGCCGGCCGCCGATCTGGTCGGCCTCGTAGACGACGGGCTTGAGGCCCATCTTCATCAGCTCGTACGCGGCCACGATGCCGGACAGGCCGCCACCGATGATCGCGACCTCGGTGCCGTGCTCGGTCGCCGGTATCTGGCCGAGGCCCGCCGGGTGGGCGAGGAAGTCGTCGTAGGCGTAGGGGAAGTCCGGGCCGAACATGGTGATCGGCGGCTGCTGCTCGTCGGTGTGCTCGACGGCGTTGGGCACCGTGGACGTCATGGGGTACGGACTCCTTGCACGGGGGTGGTTCGGGGAAGGCTCGGGTGTCAGACGAGGGACCCGTACAGACCGGGGCGGCGGTCCTTCAGGTACGGGTTGTGCTCGCGGGAGGCGGCCAGGAAGGCGGGGTCCGCGTCGGCGAGCACCAGCTGCTCGGCACGGCCGGCGCGGGCGCGGGCGACACCGTCGGGACCGGCGAGGACGGAGAGGCCGACGAACTCGAACTCGCCCTCCTGGCCGACCCGGTTGACGTAGGCGACGTACATCTGGTTCTCGAAGGCGCGCACCGGGATCATCGACTCGGCGACGAACTGGAAGGGGTGCATCTGCGCGGTCGGCACGACCAGGAGGTCGGTGCCGGCCAGGGCGTGGGCGCGGACGTTCTCCGGGAACTCGACGTCGTAGCAGATCAGCAGGCCCACGGTGAGGCCGTTCAGCTCGGCCTGGACGACCTGCTGCCCGCCCGGCGTGAAGTGGTCGCGCTCGAAGCAGCCGAAGAGGTGGGTCTTGCGGTAGTTCGCGAGCCGGGTGCCGTCGGCGGAGATCAGCTGGGCGGAGTTGAAGACGGCGTCCCCGTCGCGCTCGGGGTAGCCGTAGGCGAGGGCGAGGCCGTGCCGGGTGGCGATCTCGGCGATCGCGTCGGCGGAGTCGCCGTCGGCGGGCTCGGCGAGGCGGGCGATGTCGTCGCCGATCGCGTACCCGGTGAGGAACATCTCCGGCGCGGCCAGCAACCCGGCGCCCGCGGCGGCGGCCCGGCCCGCGGCCTCGTCGAGGACCTTGAGGTTCTCGGTGACCGAGCCGGGACGGCCGGAGCTCTGGAGCAGGGCGGTGCGCATGCGTGATCCTCACCGGAACGGGGGGTTTGGGGGGTCAGGAAGAAGGTACGTTCGGCGCGCTCGGCCGGACAAGAAGGAGCCGTTGCGCGCCCGTGCGCGGTTTGTTGCGCCGAGGAGGGGCTGTGCGGCGATTCGTTGCGCGGGCCGGTGAGATGACGGGTCGCGCGGGCCGGTGAGGGTGACGGGAGGAGCCCGGAAAGGGCTGGGGGCGCCTTGTCGTCGGCCGGGTGCGGGTGGTCCGGGGTGCTCGCGCGGTTCCCCCGCCCCTTCGGGGCGCTGTCCCGCGCCCGGTGACGACAGGGCGCCCCGAGCCGTGGTCCGCACCTACCCCGGCGCCCCGGAGGAGAACCGCCTCAGCAGCGGCGACAGGACCAGCACCGACTTGGTCCGCTCCACGAACGGCTCCCCGGCGATCCGCTCCAGCACCCGCTCGAAGTGACGCATGTCGGACGCGAAGACCTGCGCGACGGCGTCCGCGTCCCCGGTGACGGTGGACGCGGCCACGACCTCCTGGTACCGCTCCAGCCCCCGCTGGATCGTCTCCGGCGAGGTGTTCCGCCGGCAGTAGATCTCGATGAACCCCTCGGTCTCCCAGCCGAGCGCCGCCGGATCCACCCGCACGGTGAATCCGGTGATGGCTCCGGTGGCCCGCAGCCGGTCCACGCGCCGCTTCACCGCGGGCGCGGACAGGCCGACCATCTGCCCGATGTCCGCGTAGGAGCGGCGGGCGTCCTCGGCGAGGGCGTGCACGATGCGTTCGTCGAGATCGTTCAGCACAGGGGGTCGTTCACTTCTCAGGTCCGGTCACTTCTCTGCCGTCAGCGCGGGAGCGTCATCGGCCGCGAGACGGGAACGGCGGTAGCCGTAGAGGAAGTAGAACACGAGCCCGGCGGCCATCCAGAATCCGAAGACCACCCAGGTGATGGTGTCGAGGCTGAACATGTTGTACGCGCAGAACAGGAAGCCCAGCACCGGCAGGACCGGGCCGAACGGCACCCGGAACGTGCGCTCCAGCTCCGGTCGCTTGACCCGCAGCACGATCACCGCGATGTTGACCAGCCCGAAGGCGAACAGCGTGCCGATGCTGGTGGCGTCGACGAGCTTGCCGAGCGGGATGAGGGCGGCGAGCGCACCGCAGAAGAGGGACACGATCACCGTGTTGAGCCGGGGCGCGCCGGTCTTCGGGTGGATCCTGCCGAGCGCCTTCGGCACCAGGCCGTCGCGGGCCATCGCGAAGAGGATGCGGGTCTGGCCGTAGAGCACCGTGAGCACCACGCTCGCGATGGAGATGACCGCGCCGAGCGCGAGCAGCGTGCCCCAGAAGGTCTGACCGCTGACGTCGTTCATGATCCCGGCGAGGGCGGCCTCGGAACCGTCGAACTTCTTCCAGTTCCAGGCGCCGACGGCGACGGCCGCGACGAGCACGTACAGCGCGGTCACGATGATCAGCGACAGCATGATCGCCCGCGGCAGGTCCCGCTTGGGGTCCTTCGCCTCCTCACCCGCGGTGGAGGCGGCGTCGAAGCCGATGTAGGAGAAGAACAGCGTGGCACCGGCGGCGCTGACCCCGGTCATGCCGAGCGGCATGAAGTCGGCGTAGTTGCCGGACTTGAAGCCCATGACGCCGATCGCGCAGAACAGCACCAGCGCGGCGATCTTCACACAGACCATGATGGTGTTGGCGCGGGCGGACTCCCGCGCGCCACCGAGCAGGAACACCATCGCCAGCAGCACGACGATCAGGGCCGGCAGGTTGACGATGCCGCCCTCGCCCGGCGCCGAGGACAGGGTGGCCGGGATGGTGACGCCGATGGTGCCGTCCAGCAGTTCGTTCAGGTACTCGCCCCAGCCGACGGCGACCGCGGCCACCGAGACGCCGTACTCCAGCACGAGACACCAGCCGCAGACCCAGGCGACCAGTTCGCCCAGCGTTGCGTACGCATACGAGTAGGAGGAGCCGGCGACCGGGATGCTGCCGGCCAGTTCGGCGTACGACAGGGCGGAGAACAGCGCCGTGAGACCGGCGATGACGAAGGCGAGGGTGACCGCGGGACCGGCCTTGGGGACGGCGTCACCGAGGACGACGAAGATGCCGGTGCCGAGGGTGGCACCGATGCTGATCATGGTCAGCTGCCACAGCCCGAGGGAGCGCCGGAGCTGCCCACCCTCACCGTGGCCGCCCTCCGCGACCAGGCGTTCCACGGGCTTGCGACGCATGAGGCGCGCGGCGACGCCCGGGGACGCGGGGGCGGCCGAAGTCTGGTGGTGCGGGGGTGCGCCTTGATCGAGCACGCGCTGGCTCCTTATCGCTGCCGGTGGTTGCGGGGCGGGCCGGCGGGAACGCCGGCCCTCGTGGGCGGGAACCGGCGGGGCCTGCGAGGCAGGAACCCGCCGAGCGGGGTCCCCGCCACGCCACGTACTAGCGCAGCACCCTATGAGGCGGGCCTTCACGGGCGTAATGCAGCAACCTTGCGTATACCCGCATGATCCTTGCGTTCATCGGGGCGTGGTGACAAATCGTTGCGCGCCACCTGTCGACCGTTGCACAGTCGTCCCAGGGGCCTCGTTTCCCGCCCGGCGCGAGACGGCTTGCCGCCCGGCGCCGGGCACGCCGACGGCCCCCGTCGTTCCCGGGCGGGGGATCGGCGGGGGCCGTCGGGGCGGAGCGTGGGTCAGCTCCAGCTGGCGTGCAGCGGCTTGCCCTCGGCGTAGCCGGCCGCGCTCTGGATGCCGACGATGGCCTTCTCGGCGAACTCCTCCAGGGAGCCGGCACCGGCGTAGGTGCAGGAGGAGCGCACGCCCGCGATGATCGAGTCGATCAGGTCCTCGACGCCCGGGCGGGCCGGGTCGAGGAACATCCGGGAGGTGGAGATGCCCTCCTCGAACAGCGCCTTGCGGGCGCGGTCGTACGCCGACTCCTCCGAGGTGCGGTTGGCCACCGCCCGCGCGGAGGCCATGCCGAACGACTCCTTGTAGGCGCGGCCGTCGGCGTCGTGCTGGAGGTCACCGGGCGACTCGTAGGTGCCCGCGAACCAGGAGCCGACCATCACGTTGGACGCGCCGGCGGCGAGCGCCATGGCGACGTCGCGCGGGTGGCGGACACCGCCGTCGGCCCACACGTGCTTGCCGTACTTCCTCGCCTCGGCCGCGCACTCCAGGACGGCGGAGAACTGGGGGCGGCCCACGCCGGTCATCATGCGGGTGGTGCACATGGCGCCCGGCCCGACACCGACCTTGACGATGTCCGCGCCGGCGTCGACCAGGTCCTTGACGCCCTCGGCGGAGACGATGTTGCCCGCGGCGATCGGCACCCGCGGGTCGAGCGCGCGCACCACCCTGATGGCGTTGATCATCGACTCCTGGTGGCCGTGCGCGGTGTCGATGACGAGCGTGTCCACGCCCGCGTCGAGCAGCTGCTTGGCCTTGCCCGCGACGTCGCCGTTGATGCCGACGGCGGCGGCGATCCGCAGCCTGCCGTTCGCGTCCACGGCCGGCGTGTACAGCGTGGCGCGCAGCGCGCCCTTGCGGGTGAGGATGCCGGCGAGCCTGCCGTCCTTGTCGACGGCCGGTGCGTAGCGGCGGTTGTGCTGGTCGAGGGTGTTGAAGGCCTCGCGCGGGTCGATGTCGGCGTCCAGCAGGAGCAGGTCCTTGGACATGACCACTTCGAGCTGGGTGAAGCGGTCGACACCGGACAGGTCGGCGTCGGTGACGACACCGACGGGCCGGTGGTTCTCGTCCACGACCACGCCGGCGTTGTGCGCCCGCTTGGGCAGCAGCGCCAGGGCGTCGGCGACGGTCTGGTGCGGGGCCAGCACGATCGGGGTGTCGAGCACCAGGTGGCGGCTCTTGACCCAGGAGATCACGTCGGTGACGACGTCGATCGGGATGTCCTGCGGGATGACCACCAGGCCGCCCCGGCGGGCCACCGTCTCGGCCATGCGGCGGCCGGCGATGGCGGTCATGTTGGCGACGACGAGCGGGATGGTGGTGCCCGTGCCGTCCGGCGAGGCGAGGTCCACGCCCTGACGCGAGCCGACCGCGGAACGGCTCGGCACCATGAACACGTCGTCGTACGTCAGGTCGTACGCGGGCTGGATGTCATTGAGGAAACGCACGTGCTGCACATCCCAGTCGATCAGAGGCGACCCCCTGACAGGTGTGCCAGGGGGAAAGAGCACGTACTTCATTGTCCCATGTCGGGGCCGCTGTCCTGCCCTGACGGATCATCCAGGGTCCTCGCCGATCAGCTAGGAGGTTCCTCCAAGGGCGAGGGCGACGGTGAGCGCCGGCGCCACGCTCATGGCCTGCGTGAACACCGCCTGGGCGGTCTCCCACTCCTGGGGCCGCTCCTTCGCGTAGCCCTCCCAGCCCCGTACGACGACCAGGAGCCCTCTGCCCTGGGCCTCCTGCGGCCACACGGACGGGTCGGACAGGGAGTCGGCCAGCGCGTCCCAGTTCCGGCCGAACCAGTCGGGCAGCGACAGGGCCCGGGCGGCACGGTCCATCAGGCCGGCCTTGTCCGTGACGCCGTCGAGGTCGAGCGCGACCACGAAGCGGCCGGTCAGGTCTTCGCTCATCTCAGTACCGCCCGGAACGGCTCGTAGTGATCATCGGTGTAGTAGAACTCCCCGCCCTGCCCGGTGACGATGCGCCGGGCCCCGCGGTCCTGGGAGCCGGGGGTCGGCACGGTGTACTCGTGGTAGTAGCCGCGCCGGTGCCGCGGCAGGCGTCCCTCGAAGTTCCCGAAGACGGTCCCGTCTTTGGCGTAGGGGAAGGGGCCGCCCCTGTCGATGAGGGCGAGTGTCTGTCGGGCCTCGGCCGGGAGGCGGGACTCCTGGACGGTGGCCATGCCGCGCGCCCAGGCCGGGGACGCCCGGGAGGCGGGGCCGGAGGCGCCGGCGCACCCCGCCAGGAGAACGGCGAGACAGACCAGCAGCCCGGCGAGAGCACGGGGGACGAACCGTGGCAGCATGCGGACGATGCTGCCACGGCCGTCCCGCCACGGCCCGCTCCCGGACCCGGTCGGACCCGGTCGGACCCGGTCAGATCCCGTCGGGGTCCTGACGGCTCAGCGCCGGCTTCGGGGTCGGGCCCGCCGTCATCAGGTAGTCGGC
Organism: Streptomyces sp. Ru62; assembly: GCF_002920615.1. GTDB lineage: Bacteria > Actinomycetota > Actinomycetes > Streptomycetales > Streptomycetaceae > Streptomyces. The sequence goes on along the minus strand of NZ_PQSU01000032.1, from coordinate 5,301 downwards.
GGCCGAGGTGTCCGTCACCAGGCTGGTGACCAGCCCGGAGCGCAGCACCGCGTCGATCGCGGCGGCCTTGCGCTGCCCGCCCGCGATGGCCACGACCTCAGGGACACGGCGCAACTGGTCGGCCTTGACCGTGATGCACCGCTCCCCCAGGTCCCGTCCGACCCGGCGCCCCTCGGCGTCGAAGAGGTGTGCCGACATCTCGGCGGCGACCCCGAGCGAGGCGTAGTGCGCGCGCTCCTCGTCGCTGAGCATGTCGTGCACGGTCGAGATGCCCGGCTCCCAGGAGCCGATGGAGACACAGGCGACCGTGACCTTGTCGAAGTACTCGAAGGCCCGGGCGATCCCGGTCTGGTGACGCAGCGCCGCCGCGGTGGCCGCGTCCGGCAACAGCATCGGCGCGTAGATGGGGTGCGCGTCGCCGCCGGACACCTGGGCGGCCCGGCGGACGGCCTCCACCGAGCCGCGCTCGGCGGTCCCGGCGTCGTACACGCCCGTCAGCTGCACCACCGTGCACGGCGGCAGCCGGTCGAGCGCCGCCGCCATGTGGATGGTGGACCGGCCCCAGGCCAGCCCGAGCACGTCCCCCTCGTTGACGAGTTCGCCGAGCAGGTCGGCGGCGACCTCTCCGAGGTTCTCGGGGTCGGGAGTCTCCTCGGCCTCGGCCGGGGACTCGACCACGACGGCGTGCCTCAGGCCGTAGCGGGCGCGGAGCGCGTCGGAGCGCTCGGCGTCCAGTTCGGCCGGCACGCGGATCTCGATGCGTACGAGGTCCCTTTCGAGGGCAGTCTCCAGTACCCGGGCCACTTTGAAGCGGCTGACGCCGAACTCCTCCGCGATCTGGATCTTGGACTTGCCTTCGAGGTAGAAGCGGCGGGCCATGGCCGCCGCCTGCACCAGCTCAGCGGGTCCCATCCGCATGGCTGACCGGCCCGCCGACATACCCGACACGGCGATCTCCTCACTGCTGTTCACACTCTGGATTCGCCGTTCATCCTTGCAGATTCGGGGCGACTGATCTGCCCTGATGGGCGCCGTTCACTTAACCGTTCACTTGGCCGTGGCTCAGTGGTCGCATGCCCAGGACGCCTTGCCGGTGGCCGCCTCCGCCTGGGCGCGCAGCGCGCGTACGGCCTCCGCCGGGTCCTTCGCACCGTAGACGGCCGAGCCGGCGACGAACACGTCCGCCCCCGCGTCCGCGCACCGCTCGATCGTCGAGGCCGAGACCCCGCCGTCGACCTGCAACCACAGTTCCAGACCGTGCTTCTTGATCAGCTCACGGGTGCGGCGGATCTTCGGCAGCATGATGTCGAGGAACGCCTGTCCGCCGAAGCCGGGCTCCACCGTCATGATGAGCAGCATGTCGAGTTCCGGCAGCAGGTCCTCGAACGGCTCGATGGGCGTCGCCGGCTTGAGCGCCATGGAGGCGCGGGCACCCTTGGCGCGGATCTCCCGGGCGAGCCGCACCGGTGCGGCGGCGGCCTCCACGTGGAAGGTGACCGACGACGCCCCCGCCTCGACGTACTGAGGCGCCCACCGGTCGGGGTCCTCGATCATCAGGTGGCAGTCCAGCGGGGTGTCCGTCGCACGGGCCAGGGACTCCACGACCGGCACGCCGAGCGTGAGGTTCGGGACGAAGTGGTTGTCCATGACGTCGACATGGAGGAAGTCGGCGCCCCGGACCGCCTCGGCCTCGTCCGCGAGGCGGGCGAAGTCGGCGGACAGGATGCTGGGGTTGATCTGCACGGCCATGACCCAAGCCTGCCATGTCGCTGCGCTGGGCTGTAGCGGCGGTCCTCGGGTTGTGGTTCGGCTGCCGGCCCGGTGGGCGCTGGTCGCGCAGTTCCCCGCCCCCCTTCGGGTCGCGCTGTCCTGCCCGGCGTCAGGCGGTTCTGCGGATCAGGGACAGGTACATCGCGTCCGTGCCGTGGATGTGGGGCCACAGCTGGATGTCGGGGCCCTCTCCGAGGTCGGGCACGCCGGGGAGGAGCGGGCGGGCGTCGATCAGTTCGGTGTCCGGGCGCTGCTTGAGCACGTCGGCGACGACCGCGCGGGTCTCCGCCAGGTGCGGGGAGCAGGTGGCGTAGCCGACGACGCCGCCGACACGGACGGAGTCGAGGGCGGTGCGCAGCAGGCCACGCTGGAGCGGGGCGAAGTTGTCCAGGTCCTCGGGGCGGCGTCGCCAGCGGGCCTCGGGGCGGCGGCGCAGGGCGCCGAGGCCGGTGCAGGGGACGTCCACCAGCACCCGGTCGAAGCTGCCGGGCCGCCACGGCGGGCGGGTGCCGTCGGCGGCGATGACCTGGTACGGCCCCGGGTTGCCGTGCAGGGCCCGGGCCACCAGTCCGGCCCGGTGCGGCTGCTTCTCCGAGGCGAGCAGGGCGGCCCCGCGCTCGGCGGCGAGCGCGGCCAGCAGCGCCGCCTTGCCGCCCGGTCCCGCGCAGCCGTCGAGCCACTTCTCGTCAGGGCCGTCGAGCGGGGCGTTCGCCAGCGCGAGGGCGACCAGCTGGCTGCCCTCGTCCTGGACGCCGGCGCGCCCCTCGCGCACGGCCTCGACCGCGCCCGGCTCGCCGCCCTCGGCGAGCCGGACGGCGTACGGCGACCAGCGCCCGGGCACGGCGGCGTCCTCGTGGAGCAGCTCCTCGGTGGTGGCCCGGCCCGGCCGGGCGACGAGCGTCACCTCGGGCCGCTCGTTGTCCGCCGCCAGCAACCGCTCGATGCCGGCCCGGCCGCCGCCGAGGGAGTCCCAGAGCGCGGAGACGACCCAGCGGGGGTGCGAGTGCACGACGGCGAGGTGGTCCTCGGGATCCTCGTCGTAGGGCGGCGCCACCTTCGCGATCCAGCCGTCCAGATCGTCCTGGGCCACCTTGCGCAGCACGGCGTTGACGAACTTGGCCCGTCCGTCGCCGAGTACGACCCGGGCCAGCTCGACCGAGGCGGACACGGCCGCGTGCGTGGGGATGCGCGTGCCGAGCAACTGGTGCGCGCCCAGGCTCAGCACGTCGAGGACCGGGGGGTCGACCTCGCGCAGCGGCCGGTCGACACAGGCGGCGATGACGGCGTCGTACGTGCCCTGCCGGCGCAGCGTGCCGTACACCAGCTCGGTGGCGAGGGCGGCGTCCCGGGCGTCGAAGTCGCCCTGCTCGCGGGCCTTGCGCAGCAGCGGGGGCAGCACGAGGTTGGCGTACGCGTCCCGCTCGTCCACCGCGCGCAGCGCCTCGAAGGCCAGGATGCGGACGGGGTCCTTCTGGGGACGGCGGTAGGGCTTGGCGGGCTTGCGGGGCCGCCGGGACTGCTCGCTCACGAAAAAGGTGCTCCGGGTGTGAAGAGGGGATGCGCCTCCAGCGTACGTCGCCGCACCCGGGGGCCCGCCGCCCGGGCTGCACTGTGCCGCCGCCCGGTCGACACACGGCGCGTGCACGTCCGACCACTGTGGGAGGTGCAGGTCCGACCATTGCCGGGGTGCACGCCCGACCACTGCCGGACGTGCACGCCCGACCGCCGCCGGAGCGTCAGCCGTCGCTCGCCCGTTCTCAGCCCGGCCAGGGCGCCCGCCGCCCTCACGGCTACTTACCCCGCCCGGGGCGTCAGCCGCCCAGCGTCTCGCCGTCCGCGATGCGTACCCCGCGGGCCCAGTCGGCCGCGCGCATCGGCTTCTTGCCCTGGGCCTGCACCCAGAGCAGTTCGACGGCGTACGACCCCGTGCCCACGTGCACGCTGTTCTTGCCCACGGCCAGCCGGCCCGGAGCGAGGTCCGTGCGCTCGGGCACGGGCGTGACCTGGACGAGCTTGAGCCGCTCACCGCGGAAGGTGGTCCAGGCGCCGGGCGCGGGCGTGCAGCCGCGCACGACCCGGTCGACGCGCAGTGCGGGCGCCGCCCAGTCCACCTGGGCGTCCTCGACGGTGATCTTCGGCGCCACGGTGATGCCCTCGGCGGGCTGCGGTACGGCCTTCAGCGTGCCGTCCTCGATGCCGTCCATGGTGGCCGCGAGCAGCCCGGCGCCCGCGAAGGCGAGCCGGGTGAGCAGGTCGCCGCTGGTGTCGGTGGGGCGGATCTCCTCGGTCACGGTGCCGTAGACGGGCCCGGAGTCCAGCCCCTCCTCGATGAGGAAGGTGGACGCCCCGGTGATCTCGTCGCCCGCCATGATGGCGTGCTGGACCGGCGCGGCGCCGCGCCAGGCGGGCAGCAGCGAGAAGTGCAGGTTGACCCAGCCGTGGGCGGGGATGTCCAGCGCGGCCTTCGGCAGCAGGGCGCCGTACGCGACGACCGGGCAGCAGTCCGGGGCGATCTCCCGCAGCCGCTCCAGGAACTCCGGGTCCCGGGGCTTCAGCGGCTTGAGCACCTCGATCCCGGCCTCCTCCGCCCGCTCGGCCACGGGTGACGCGACCAGCCTGCGTCCGCGCCCGGCCGGCGCGTCGGGCCGCGTGACGACAGCGGCCACCTCGTGCCGCCCGGAGGCGAGCAGGGCGTCCAGAGCGGGAACGGCGACCTCGGGGGTACCGGCGAAGACGAGCTTCATGGGCGGGATCGGGCCTCTCGGGCGGGGGTCGGCGGGCAGCGCACCAGTCTATGACCATGGGCGGCGCGCGAGCGGGTGGGCGGCGTACGCATATGCCCGTACGCCCCCACCCCGTGACCAGCGGAGCGTAAGCGCGTTGGTCAAGGAAGAGTTGACCACATCGGGCCGCTTTCGCGGCCCAATTCCTTTCAACGCCGGTTCGAGAGGCTTGTTCATGGCCGACCACGCAACCCACGACGCCCAGGCCCGGGCCAGCCTGCACTTGCTGGTGCGGGACATCGAGAGGGTCCGCCGGCAGGTGGACGCGCTGCGCACGCTCACCGCCCAGTTGGGCAACGTCTACCGCCCGCGCCGCTCCGGCCCGTCCACGGGCTTCGTCGTCTACGGACGCGCTCCCGCCCCGACGGTCCGCCTCGCCCAGGAACTCCGGGACAGTGTCGAAACCCTGGTCACGGCCGCCGTGGACTTCGACCGCTCGCTCGGCTTCTCGTGGGACGCGGTGGGCTCCGCGCTCGGGGTCACCAAGCAGGCGGTGCACCGCCGGTACGGCGCCCGCCGCGCCGCGGCCCAGGCGGCGGCGGAGACGGAGCGGACGACGGAGCCGTCCGGCACCCGCACGATCAATGTGAACACCGGGCTGCCCACGGTCCCCGCGGCCCGCTCCATGCCCACACAGCCGACGGCGGGCAGCCCGACACTGCGCGACGACGCCCGCCCGACGGCCTTCCCGGCCCCCCGCAACGGCTGACACCCCCCTCCGCTGCCCTCCCGGGCCACGGCCGGGAGG
>NZ_PQSU01000031.1 GCF_002920615.1 Streptomyces sp. Ru62 | reverse complement strand
GAACGGCGGCGCACTGCTGTGGCAACACCTCTTCTGGTTCTTCGGCCACCCAGAGGTGTACATCATCGCGCTGCCGTTCTTCGGCATCATCAGCGAAGTGATCCCGGTGTTCTCCCGCAAGCCGATGTTCGGCTACATGGGTCTGATCGCCGCGACCATCGCGATCGCCGGTCTGTCCGTGACGGTGTGGGCCCACCACATGTACGTCACCGGTGGTGTGCTGCTGCCGTTCTTCTCCTTCATGACCTTCCTGATCGCCGTGCCGACCGGTGTGAAGTTCTTCAACTGGATCGGCACGATGTGGAAGGGGAGTCTGTCCTTCGAGACACCGATGCTCTGGGTGATGGGCTTCCTCATCACCTTCGTCTTCGGCGGGCTCACCGGCGTCATGCTCGCCTCCCCGCCCATCGACTTCCACGTCTCCGACTCGTACTTCGTGGTGGCCCACTTCCACTACGTGGTCTTCGGCACCGTCGTCTTCGCGATGTTCGCCGGGTTCCACTTCTGGTGGCCGAAGTGGACCGGCAAGATGCTCGACGAGCGTCTCGGCAAGATCACCTTCTGGACGCTGTTCACCGGCTTCCACGGCACCTTCCTGGTCCAGCACTGGCTGGGCGCCGAGGGCATGCAGCGGCGGATTCCGGACTACCTCGCGGCCGAGGGGCTCACCACGCTCAACACGGTGTCCTCGATCTTCTCGTTCCTGCTCGGCTCTTCCCTGCTGCCGTTCTTCTACAACGTCTGGAAGACGGCCAGGTACGGCAAGCCGGTCGGCGTGGACGACCCGTGGGGCTACGGCCGCTCGCTGGAGTGGGCGACCTCCTGCCCGCCGCCCCGGCACAACTTCCTCACCCTGCCGCGGATCCGCAGCGAATCCCCGGCGTTCGACCTGCACCACCCCGACGTCCCATCCCCGGAACCGGAGTTGACCGCGCGGTGACGGCCCACGACGAGCGGGACCTGGTCCGCCAGATCGAGGGCCATCTGCTGCTGGTCGCCGCACGGGAGGAGGGCCGTACCGCCGCCGTACGCCTCAGCTCCCGGCTGGGCTGGCTCACGGACAGCCAACGGGAGCACGTGGAGCAGCAGTTCGAGGCCGAGTACCTCGCGCTGGCCCGGCTCTCGTGGCACCGCACGGCCGAGCGGGCGCAGGAGCTGCGGCAGGCGTACGAGGCACGCTACCTCGCGCTCCGCCGCCGTCTGCTGGCCTGCTGTGTGCTGGGCTGCGCGGTGCTCGCGGCGACGGCCCTGCTGGTGGTGTCCGCCGCCGTGTGAGGCCGGCCCGAACCGGTCGCGGAGGGCGCGGTGTCGAGCCCGTGGACCGTGCGGACCGGCCATACTGGCCCTCGTGCGCGTTGCCATCATGACGGCGGGATCCCGGGGCGATGCGGCCCCGTACACCGGGCTCGGGCACCGGCTCGTGCTGGCCGGGCACGAGGTCACCCTGGTCACACACGGCCGCTTCGCCCCGCTGGTGGCCGGCTCCGGGGTGCGGTTCCACGCGCTGCCGGTGGATCCCCGGGCGGAACTGGAGTCCCCGCGCGGCCGGGGTCTGCACCGCAGCGCCAGCGGCCCGGGGAAGCTGCTGCGGGTGGTGGACCTGGCGCGGCGCCTGGTCGGCCGGCTCACCGAGGATCTGCTCGGCGCGGCGCGGGAGAGCGACGTCCTGCTGCTGTCCTCCTCCCTGGCCCCGCTCGGGCACACGATCGCAGAAGGGCTACGCCTGCCGAGTCTCGGTGTCTATCTGCAACCGCTCGCCGCCACACGGGAGTTCGCCCCGCCGGTGCTCGGCGGCGGCTCCTGGGGCGGGCCGGTCAACCTGCTCGCCGGGCACGGGGTCGGCCTGGCCGTGGAGCACGTGTTCTCCGGCGCGGTGCCGGCCCTGCGGAAGCGGCTCGGCCTGCCCCCGCTGCGGACCGGTGCCGCGCGGCGGGCCCGGGAGCGGCGGCTCTGGCCGGTGCACCACGGCTTGAGCCCCCTGGTGGTGCCCCGCCCCGGTGACTGACGGGCGGGTCTGGAGGCGGCCGGTTACTGGTGGCCGTACGACGACCGGGCGCAACTTCCGGACGCGCTCCTGGAATTCATCGACGCCGGGCCGCCGCCGGTGTTCGTCGGGCTGGGCAGCGCCACCGTGCCGGACGCCGGACGGCTCAGCGCGCGGGTGGTGGCGGCGCTGCGGCGCGCCGGGCTGCGCGGGGTGATCCAGCGCGGCTGGGGCGGGCTCGCGGCCGACGGGGAGGACATGCTGACCGTCGGCGAGGTACCGCACGCGCTGCTCTTCCCCCGCATGGCCGCGGTGGTCCATCACGCGGGCGCGGGCACCACCGCGGCGGGGCTGCGTGCCGGGGTTCCGGCGGTGCCGGTCCCGGTCCAGTTCGACGCGGGTTTCTGGTCCGCCCGGCTGGTCGCCCTGGGTGTCGCCCCCGGCGTCGTACCGCTGCGCCGCCTGACCGTGGACGCCCTGTCCGAAGCGCTGCTACGGGCCACCCGGGACCCGGCGTACCGGCGGCGCGCCGCCGCCCTGGGCGCACGGGTCCGGGACGAGGACGGCGCCGCGCCGGTGCTGGCCGCGCTGGACCGGCTGACCGGCTGACCGGCTGACCGGCTGACGCGCTGTCGTCCGGTCAGCCGGTGAGCACCATCCGGAAGCGGGCTTTGCCGGCCAGCATCTTCTGGTACGCCTCGTCCACGTCGTCCAGTGGCACGTTCTCGGTCATGGGGCGGATGCCGTGCAGGGCGCTGAAGGCCATGGTGTCCTCCACGTCCTGCGAGGTGCCGGCCGGGTGGCCGCGCACGACGCGGGCGGCCATGAGCAACTGCGCCGGGCTGATGCCGAGGGGCGCGGTGTCCGCGCCGATCACCACGAGTTCGCCGCGGTGGGCCAGGCCGTCCACGGTGGCCGTGATGGCCTCGGAGTTCCCCGCGGTGGCCAGGACCACCCTGGCGCCGCCGAGGGACTGCAGCGCCTCGGCGACCGGGGTGCCGGAGGTGCTGTCGACGTAGTGGTGGGCGCCCAGTTGCTCGGCGAAGTCGGCCTTCGCGGAGCCTCGGGCGATCGCCACGGTCTCGAAGCCCATGGCCACCGCGTACTGCACGCCGAGGTGGCCGAGGCCGCCGAGGCCGAGCACCGCGACCAGGTCTCCCGGCCGGGCGGAGCTGCGGCGCAGCCCGTTGTACGTGGTCACGCCCGCGCAGGCCATCGGCCCGGCGTCGTTCGGGGAGAGGGTGTCGGGGATCCGGGCCAGGGCATCGACGGGTGCGATCACCTTCTCGGCGAAGCCGCCGTCGTAGGTCCATCCGGGGACCTTCAGGTTCCGGCACACGATGAAGTCGCCCTCGCGGCAGGGCCTGCAGTGGCCGCAGCTGCCGCCGAACCAGCCGACGGCCACCCGGTCGCCCTCCTGCCAGCCCCGCTCGCGCACGCCCTCGCCCAGCTCCTCCAGGCGTCCGGCGATCTCGTGTCCGGGCACCTCCGGGAACGACACGTCCGGTAGTCCGCCGCTCACGAAGAGAGCGTCGGTGTGGCAGACCCCGCACGCCTCCACAGCGATCCTCACATGGCCGGGCCCGGGCTGCCGGACCTCGCGTTCGACCAGCTCGAAGGTGCCGTTCGGAGCGGTGACCTGCGCGGCTCGATACGTACTCATGGCTCTCTCCGGGAACGGGTACGACGACCCCCACAGACCCAGCAGAGCAGCTCCGGCCCGATCCCGCGCGCCGAACGGACCGTGCCCCGCCGAGCTGCGCCACCGGCTCCGCGCGCCTGTGCCTCAGGGGCTCCCGGGGCGCCAGCCCTCCGGCCGGAGCATGCCCAGCAGCAGCCGGACCAGTTCGTCCACCACCTCGTCCAGTGTGGCGTCCACCCAGCCGGCGCTCCAGTCGTGCAGCAGGCCGTTGACGCTGCCGATGAAGGCCGTGGCGGCGAGGCGGTAGTCACGCGGCGCCGCTTCCCCGCGGGCGACGGCCGCGTCCGCCTCGGCGCGGATGAGGTCGATCCAGCGGGCGCGGCGGGCGAGGCGCTGCTCCTCCAGTCGGGGACTGACGCCGATGATCTCCACGAAGGCGATGCGGATGCGGCGCGGGTCACGGGTGACGCCGTGGGCGTAGGCCCGGAAGAGCACGGTGGCGCGCTCGGCCAGCTCCAGCCCGTCCGCGTCGGCGAGGGCGTCCAGGACGGCCTGCTCGGCCCAGCCGTTGACCTGGAGGTGGAGCGCGGCGAGGACGTCCTCCAGGGTGCGGAACTCCTCGTAGAACTGGCGTGTGGACAGTCCCGCGGCCTGGCTCAGCGCGGCGACCGTGGTGCCCCGGTAGCCGGGGGTGTCGCCGAACAGCCCGAGTGCCGCGTCCAGGAAGCGGCGGCGGCGCTCGGCCTGCCGTTCCTCGGCGGACCGTCCGCCGTAGCGTCCCGTCGGCGCCCTGAGCCTGCCCTCCACGCGTCCCCCTCCGTCATCCGGCCACTCCCCACAATCTTGTCGTGCACACATCTTGTCGAGAAGCCCACCCCATCCTTACTTTTCAGTAAGTTCACTGTGAAAGCACCCGTGTTCAGATTCCCCCGAGGAAAGAGAGCCGTCATGGCTGCCTCCAGAACCAGGCACCTGTGCTCCGTGGCCGCCGCCCTCGTCCTGACCGTCGCCGCCCCGGCGACCGCCGCCTCCGCACGCTCCGCCGCCCCCGCCGGGCTGCGCGAGGTGTTGTTCGTCGGCAACAACTGGGACGGCACCGCCGATGTCATCCGCTCCTCAGGCGACTTCGCGAAGATCGGCCGGATCAACGTCATCCCGGACAAGGACGCGCGGATGGCCGAGATCAACGCGGACCCGATCAAGTGGATCTACTTCCAGGCGATCCGCAACAGCGTCGGCGAGGGCCACGACCAGTTCGCCGACGACATGTACTCCACCCCCGACGGCAGATCGGTGGTGGTCTCCCGGCCGAGTTTCGCGGACGTCGTCTCCCTGGACCTCGCCACCGGGAAGGTCAACTGGCGTTTCCCGGTGTCCGGTTACCGCGCCGACCACATGGCGGTCTCCCCGGACGGCACCCGGGTCGCGGTCTCCGCCTCGACCGCGAACACCGTGCACGTCCTGGACATCGACACCGGCAAACAGCTCGGCTCGTTCGCCACCGGTGACAAGCCGCACGAGAACATCTTCACCAAGGACGGCAAGTACATCTGGAACATGTCCATCGGTGACGTCAACACCGACCTGGACAGCCCCGGCTGGGACTGGACCAAGGGCGACCGGCACATCACCGTCGTGGACGCGACGACGTACAAGCAGGTCAAGGTCATCGACATGCGGCAGCGGCTGGACGCGTTCGGGCTGAAGGACTTCTCCGACGCGGTCCGCCCGGCCGTGTTCTCCGCCGACGAGTCCAAGCTGTACTTCCAGGTGTCGTTCTTCAACGGCTTCCTGGAGTACGACGTCGCCACCGACAAGATCACCCGGATGAAGACGCTGCCGAAGAACCCGGCGACCAGCGAGGACCGCACCACCTGGGTCAACGACTCGCGTCACCACGGCATCTCGATGAACCCCGAGGGCACCAAACTGTGCGTCGCGGGCACCATGGACGACTACGCGACCGTGGTCGACCGCGCCTCGCTCCAGGAGGGCCCGCTCGTCGCGACGTCCAAGCCGTACTGGGCGACGGTCAGCGGGGACGGCAAGGACTGCATCGTCTCCGAGAGCGGCGCCGACCAGGTGACGGCGATCGACTTCGCCACCGGCAAGAAGGTGACGTCGGCCCCGGTCGGTGACCACCCGCAGCGTGTCCGGCTGGGGCACGTCCAGGCGGACTGGACGGGTCCCAGCGGTAGTTGACCCGCCACCGAGCCGTGGCCTCCGGGGTGTCCCCACTCACTCCGGAGGCCACACCCCTGCCTCAGAAGCGCGCCGCCGCCCACGTCGCCAGTTCGGCCTTCGCCGCGCTCAGCCGGTCGGCGGAAGGTGCCGTCGGGCGGGGCCCCCGCCACCGTCAGGGATCCGCAGAGGACGACCAGGACGGCCAGGAGACGCACCCGGACGTTCGGCATGTCCATCACAGTCCGACGCGGTCCGGCGTGCGTCAAGAGTTCTGAGTCGTAAGTAAGTTGACTGTGGGTCAGCTGTCGGCCGGTCGGCTCACTCGCCGACCCGGCGCGTCACGTTCAGCAGGTACTCCTTCCGGTTCAGCGGATTGTGGTCGGTGCGCGGACGTTCGGGGACCGTGCCGCGGGTGACCGGCGCGTAGTGGTCGAAGGCCGTCTCCAGCTCGCCCTCGCCCCGGGTCAGCCCCGGCAGCCGCCGCTCCAGCGCGTGCACCCGGGCGGCCGGCACGGTTCCCTCCAGGACACAGGCGGTGCCGTGCGTGCCGGCGGTCTCGGGTACGGCGCCGAGCCGGGCCAGCACCGGCAGCAGCGCACCGAGGGTGTCGGCCGGCGCCTCCAGGCGGAAACGGTGCACCGGCTCGTGCACCAGGGTGCCGGCCCGGCGCAGCGCCTCGGTCAGCACCAGCGGGGTCAGGCCACGGAAGTCGTGGCCCGTGCTCGACATGCTCTTGTCGAAGCCCTGGTGCGCGTGGCTCTGCCGGGGCGAGTAGCCCGAGTGGGTCATGGCGACCGTGCAGTCGGTGACCTGCCAGCCGTGCAGCCCCTGGCCGAGCGTCTCCCGGACGGTGTCCTCGACCGCCTTGAAGAAGGCGTACGGCATCGAGCCCAGCTCCACCTCCAGCCGGAACGCCACGCCGGTACCGGGCGGGGCGGGGTCGACGCGCAGACCGACCGTGGCGAGGAAGGGGTTGGCGTCCTTCTTGTTGAACTCGACGGCGTGCCCGGTGCCGACCGGCCGTTCGACGCACAGGGTCGTCGTCTCGCGGAAGGTGACGTCCAGGCCGTACTCGTCGGCGAGGGTGGCCTGGACGACCTCCTTCTGCACCTCGCCGTAGAGCGACACGGAGGTCTCCCCCCGCAGCTCGTCGTGGCGGACGCCGATGAGCGGGTCCTGCTCGGCGAGCTGGGTGAGCGCGAGGTGCAGGGAGCGGCGGTCCGTGCCGGGGCCGGGTACGACGACCGTCTCCAGGGTGGGCGGCGCGAAGTGGTGCTCGTACGACCGCCCCGGCGTGCCCAGGGCGTCACCGATCCGGATGCCGTCGAGGCCCCACACCTTCACGATGCGGCCCGCGCCGGCACGGTCCGCGCGGGTGTCCGTGCCGTGGTCGAAGACGGCGAGGGCGGTGACACGGCCTTCGGTCACAGGGCCTTCGGTGACACGGCCTTCGGTGACTCGTGCCCGGCGGTCGGTGCCGCTGTCCTCGCGGCCGTCGCGGTCGCCGCTGCCGTTGCGGTCGCCGCGGCCGTCGCCGAACGGGACGCGGTCGCGGACGCGGAGGGTGCCGGAGAAGAGGCGGGCATAGGCCACCTTCTCCCCCGCCGGGCCCCGCTCGGCCTTGAAGACGGTGCCCGAGAGGGGGCCGTCCGGGTCGCCGGCGGCGGTGGGCAGGAGGCGCTGGATGCCGTCGGTCAGCTCGGCGACGCCGGCGCCGGTGATCGCGGAGCCGAAGTACACCGGGTGGACGGAGGCACGCCGGGTGTGTGCCACGAGGGCGCGGCGCAGCCGGGCCTCCGGGACGCCGCCGTCGAGGTAGGCGGCGAGCAGGCCGTCGTCCCGGTCCGCCAGTGCCTCCAGCGCGGCCGGGCCGAGGCCGGGCAGGAAGCGGGCGGCACGCGTGCCGAGTCCGGCGGCGGTGCCCATGGGGACGAGCGGTACGGCGAGCCGTTGGGCCATCTGGCGGAGCACCGCTGTGTCCCGGGCGCCGCGCCGGTCGATCTTGTTGACGAAGACCAGGGTCGGGATGCGCAGCTGGCGCAGGGTGCGCATCAGCACGCGGGTCTGCGCCTGGACGCCCTCGACGGCGGAGACGACCAGGACCGCTCCGTCCAGCACGCCGAGGACCCGTTCCACCTCGGCGATGAAGTCCGGGTGACCCGGGGTGTCGATGAGGTTGACGGTGACCGCGCCGAGCGGGAAGGAGACGACGGCGGACTTGATGGTGATGCCGCGGCGCCGCTCCAGCGCGAGGGTGTCGGTGGTGGTGCTGCCGGCGTCGACACTGCCGACCTCGTCGATCACTCCGGCGGAGTGCAGGAGCCGTTCGGTCAGGCTCGTCTTACCCGCGTCGACGTGGGCGAGGATTCCCAGATTGAGCAATGGCACGAAGCGTCATGTCCTTGAGAGAGTGGGCGATTCCTTCCGGGCCGGACATGAACGGTGCGCGCATGATCGCTCCTGGTTCTCTCGGGAACTCGACCGGTGCAGTGCAGCAGAACGGCGGCCGCGCCGCCAACGGATTAACGTTCAACCAGATGTCGTGCCGGCTGTGAGGCGAGGAGCCGACGATGCGTGAGATTCTGGCGGTGCTGGACCGGTGGTACGCCGCCCGGGTGCCGTTCGGGCTGGCCACGGTCGTCGCGGTCAGCCGCAGCGCGCCGCGCGGGCCCGGCGCCGCGATGGCGGTCGGCCCGGACGGCGAGGTGGTCGGCAGTGTGTCCGGCGGCTGTGTGGAGGGCGCGGTCTTCGAGCTGGCCCAGGAGGCCGTCGAGAGCGGAGCGGCACGGCTGGAGACGTTCGGCTACAGCGACGAGGACGCCTTCGCGGTCGGGCTCACCTGCGGTGGTGAGATCACCGTCCTGGTACGGCCGGTGACCCCGGCCCGGGACCCGGCGTTCGGCGCGGTCGCCGCGTCGGTCGCGGGCGGTGAGCCGGTCACCGTGGCCACCGTGGTCGACGGGCCGGCCCCGTGCGGGGCCACCCTCGCGGTGTGGCCGCACACCGCCGCCGGCAGTCTGGGGACCCGGGGGCTCGACGCGGCCGTCGCCGCCGACGCGCGCGGCGAACTCGCCCTCGGCGTGACCGGGCTGCGGCACTACGGCCCGCACGGGGAACGCCGCGAGGACACCGTCACGGTGTTCCTCCAGTCCTTCGCGCCGCCGCCGCGCATGCTGGTGTTCGGGGCCATCGACTACGCCGCCGCCGTGGCCCGGATCGGGGACTTCCTCGGTTACCGGGTCACCGTGTGCGACGCCAGGCCGGTGTTCGCCACGCCCCGCCGGTTCCCGGAATCGGCGGAGGTCGTCGTGGACTGGCCGCACCGGTATCTGCGTGGCACGCCCACCGACGAGCGGACGGTGATCTGCGTCCTGACCCACGACCCGAAGTTCGACGTGCCGGTGCTGCTGGAGGCGCTGCGGCGGCCGGCGGCGTACATCGGGGCGATGGGCAGCCGGCGCACCCACGACGACCGGCTCCGCCGCCTGATCGAGTCCGGCCTCACCGACCGGGAACTGTCCCGCCTGCGCTCCCCGCTCGGCCTCGACCTCGGCGCCCGCACGCCGGAGGAGGTGGCGGTATCGGTGGCGGCGGAGATCGTGGCCCTGAGGTGGGGCGGCACCGGGTCACCGCTGAGCGGGACGAGGGGGGCGATCCATCCCCGGGGGGTGGGGTGACCGTTCCTCTGGGGTGCGCCGGGTGGGGTGCCGTGAGGTTGGCCCCGGGGGCCGCCGGTGCTGCCGATCCGCACCCGGCGGTGGTGCCGGTGGCGATGCCCTGCCGGGGGCTGGGCGGAAGTACAGGACGGGAGCCTGCGACGGGAGTGCCCGACCTGCCGCACTGACGATCCCCGCCGTGTGTTCAGTGCGTGCTAGTCGGGGTCCCCGGCCACGCGCGCGTGCAGGTGCTGGTCGTGCCAGCCGTCGGCGTGCAGCAGGGCGCTGCGCTGGGTGCCCTCGTAGCTGAATCCGGCCTTCTCGGCGACCCGGCAGGACGCCGGATTGGCGACCGAGTGGCACAGGATCAGGCGGTGCAGACCGAGGTCGTCCAGGGCCCACCGGCTCAGCCGCCGCGCCGCCCGTACGGCGAGGCCCGTTCCGCGCGCCGGGGGCAGCACCCAGTAGAGGACCTCGGCGGTGCCGGCTGCGAGGTCCACGGCGTTGAGCCCGGCGAGGCCCACGGACGCGCCGCCGTGGGGGGCGATGGCCCAGATGGCACCGGTCTCGGCCCGCCGACGGGCGTGCAGGCGCTCGATCCGCGCCCTGGCCTCCGCACGGTCGGCGACGGAGAAGAGGTTCCACCTGCTGATGTCTTGGTCCTGCCCGGCGCTCAGCAGCGCGTCAGCGTCTGCGTCGGTCAGCTGCCAGGGCCGCAGTTCCAGGCCATCGGCCAGCGGCAGCACGGGTTGGGCGGGCTCGGCGAGGCGGCCCGGGGGCACGACGGCGGGTATGCCGGAGCTGGAGATCACCGGCGCATCCTGCCATGGCTGGTGATCACCGGCGCGCCCCGCAGCTGGTGATCTTCGGCGCACCCGCCACCCGCCACCCGCGCAGGCCACCCGCACAGACCAGCGGCGCACCGGCCCCGGTGGTTACCGGCGCGGCAGTCGGTGCAGGGTCACCTCGGTGAGGGCTCCGTCGGCGACCGTGGCCGTGAGGTACGTGCAGTGGGGCTGGCGGCGGCGGTCCGTCGGGGAGCCGGGGTTGAGCAGGCGCAGGCCCCCGGGGGCGGTGGTGTCCCAGGGGATGTGGCTGTGTCCGAAGACCAGGACGTCCAGGTCGGGGAAGCGGGCGGCGCAGCGGGCCTCGCGGCCCTGGGCGGGGCCGGTCTCGTGGACGACCCCGAAGCGCAGGCCGCCCAGGTCGGCGTGGGCCACCTCGGGGAGCCGGGCGCGCAGCTCGGGGCCGTCGTTGTTGCCGTACACGCCGATCAGCCGGCGGCTGCGGCTCTCCAGCAGGTCGAGGGTGGCGGTGTCGACCCAGTCCCCGGCGTGGAACACGACGTCCGCGCGCGGGAGTTCGGCGAGCAGCGGCTCCGGGAGCGCCTTGGCGCGCTTGGGCAGGTGCGTGTCGGACATGAGCAGCAGGCGCACCTCGCCAGCCTATGCGTTGGAGGAGGTCAGGCGGCGGATGCCGCGTACGGTGCCCAGCAGCGCGGCGCCCGCGCCGAGGGCGGTGGCGGCGGGGTGCCGGACCAGGGTCTCCTGCCAGGAGCGGGCGTGGGCGGTGTCGTCGAAGGAGCCGTGGGCGCCCTGGTCGTCGGCGGGCTCGCGGTCCACCGGTTCGAAGAGGTTGTCCAGGCCCGCGGGCGGGATCCGGCCGGTCTGCTGGGAGTCGAAGCCGGTGCGGGCCAGGTAGCGGTCGAGCAGTGCCGGGACGAGCCGGTTGGCCCAGATGGTGGCGACCGTGGACGCGCCGACGTAGTACTGCTTGCGGCCCGGATGGTCGGCGGCGTACAGCACGCCCCGCGCGGCCACCTCGGGCTGGTAGATCGGCGGGACCGGCATGGGGTGCTTGGCGAGGCGGGAGCGGACCCATTCGAACTGGGGGGTGTTGACGGCGGGCATCTGGGCGACGGTGACGCGGACGTTGCTGCCGCGGTGCAGCAGTTCCGTGCGCAGGGAGGAGGTGAAGCCGTTGATGGCGTGCTTGGCGCCGCAGTACGCCGACTGCAGGGGGATCGACCGTTCCCCGAGCGCGGAGCCGACCTGCACGATCGTGCCCTGGTCGCGGGGGAGCATGCGCTTCAGTGCGGAGCGGGTGCCGTTGACGAAGCCGAGGTAGGTCACTTCGGTGATCCGCCGGTACTCCTCGGGGGTGATCTCCTCGAACGGCGCGAACACGCTGGCGAAGGCGCAGTTGATCCAGGTGTCGATGGGGCCGAACTCCTTCTCGGCGGCCTCGGCGACGGCCTCCGTCTGGGCCGGGTCGGCGACGTCTGCGGGCCGTACCAGGGGCCGTCCGCCGAGCGCGGCGACCTCGTCGGCCGCCGCCTCCAGGCCGCCCTCGCCGCGGGCGACCAGGACGACGTCGGCGCCGCGCCGGGCGTACAGGCGGGCGGTGGCGCGGCCGATGCCGGCGCTGGCGCCGGTGATGACGACGGTGGGGGGCATGTTCCTCTCCTCCTGCGTACGCGGTCTGTGTCACTCCACCCGGTAGGGCGCCGCCCGCTCCTCCACGAGCGTCAGGCCGAGGCCGGGTGTCCCGTCGGCGCCCGGGGTGACGCTGCCGCCGCCCGGATCGAGGACGCCGTCGAACAGCAGCCGTTCGATGCGGACGTGGTCGTGGAACCACTCCAGGTGGCGCAGGTTGGGCACGGCGGCGGCAGCGTGGGCGTGGGCGTGGGGCGCGCAGTGCCCGGAGACGTCGAGCCCGCGCGCGTGGGCGAGCGCGGCGGCGCGCAGCCAGACGGTGATGCCGCCGCACCGGGTGATGTCGGCCTGGAGGCAGTCGACGGCTCCGGCGTCCAGCATGTGCTGGAAGTACGGGAGGGCGTAGCCGTACTCGCCGGCCGTGACGTCGATCGGGGTCCGGCCGCGGATGTCGGCGAGGGTGGTGAGGTGGTCGGAGGAGACGGGTTCCTCGAACCAGGTGACGCCCTCGTCGGCGAGGAGGCCCGCGAGGCGCAGGGCCTGGCCGGCGCGGTAGCCGCCGTTGGCGTCGACGTACAGCTCGGCCGTGTCACCGATGACGGCCCGCGCGCGGGCGACGCGTTCCAGGTCGCGGTGCTCCCGGGCGCCCCACGACTCGCCGATCTTGATCTTGACGCGGGGGATGCCCTGTTCCTCGGTCCAGCCGCGCAGCTGGCGCTCCTGCCGGTCGGCGTCGTAGGTGGTGAAGCCGCCGCTGCCGTAGACGGGCACGTCGTCGCGGGCGGCACCGAGGAGGTGGACGAGGGGCAGGCCGAGCAGGCGTGCCTTGAGGTCCCACAGGGCGATGTCGACGGCGGCGACGGCCTGGGCGGCCACGCCGGGCAGTCCTGCGTTGCGGACGGCCCGGCACATCCGCTCGTTGGCGCGCGGCACGTCGTGCGCGGACAGGCCGGTGACGGTGCCGGCGAGGAGTTCGCGGACGACGTGGGCGGTGGCGGCGGGCGCGTAGGTGTAGCCGAGTCCGGTGGTGCCGCCCGATCGGGTGGTGACCAGGACGAGGGTGGTCTTGTCCCAGGCCAGGGTGCCGTCGGCCTCGGGGGCGTCGGTGGGCACGGTGTAGACGGCGGTGTCCACGGCCTCGACGGCCGGCTGGTCGCTCATGGTCACCTCCTGAGCTTGCGCAGGCCGGCCACGGCGCCCAGGGAGAGGGCGGCCAGGGAGGCGGTCGTCGCCCAGCGGGCCGTGCGGGACGGTTCGGCGGGGCGGACGGCGAGCCGCTCGGGGTGGTCACCGGGTAGGTTGCCGTCGAGGGCGAGCGCCAGGACCTCGGCGAGGTGCAGGGCGTGACGGCCGGTGCCGCCCTGCTCGATCTGGGTGCGGCAGCTGAAGCCGTCGGCGAGGACCAGGCTGTCCGGGGCGGCCCCGCGCACGGCGGGCAGGACGCCCAGTTCCGCGACGGCCATGGACACCTCGTGGTGGCCGCGTTCGAAGCCGAAGTTGCCGGCCAGGCCGCAGCAGCCCTCGTCGAGCACCTCGGCGTCGAGGTGGGCGCGGCGCATCAGTTCCCGGTCGGCGTCGAACTTCATGATGGCGTGCTGGTGGCAGTGGGTCTGCACGGTCGCCTGCCGGGCGAGCTGCGGGGGTCGCCAGCCGTCGGGGGCGTGGTGGACGAGCTGTTCGGCGAAGGTGCGTGTCCGGGCGGCGAGCCGTGCCACGTCCTGGTCGCCCGGCATCAGCTCGGGGGCGTCGCCGCGGAAGACGGCCGTGCAGGAGGGTTCCAGGCCGATCACCGGTGTGCCGGCCTCCAGGTAGGGGCGCAGCACGTCGAGGGTGTGGCGCAGCACCCGCTTGGCGGTGGGCAGTTGTCCGGTGGAGATCCAGGTGAGGCCGCAGCACACCGGCCTGGACGGTACGGCGATCCGGAAGCCGGCGTCCTCCAGGACCCGTACGGCAGAGATCGCGATGGAGGGGTGGAAGTAGGAGCTGAAGGTGTCGGGCCACAGCACGACGGTGCGCGGGTCGGCCGGGTCGGGCTCCTCCCGGTCGCGGGCCCGCCACCACTGGAGGAAGGACTGCGTGGCGAACACCGGGGCCGGGCGGGCCTCGTCGATCCCGGCGAGCCGTTTGCCCAGGGACGCGAGGCCGGGCGCGTGCAGCGCCGAGTTGACCAGGGCCGGAGCGGTCCGGGACAGCCGGGCCCAGACCGGCAGCCAGCCCATGGAGTAGTGGGCCATGGGACGCAGCCGTCCCTCGTAGTGGTGGGACATGAACTCGGCCTTGAGGGTGGCCATGTCGACGCCGGTCGGGCAGTCGGACTTGCAGCCCTTGCAGGCCAGGCAGAGGTCGAGGGCGTCGCGTACGGCGGTGGAGCGCCAGCCGTCCTTGACGGCGGAGTCGGCGTGCCCGTCGAGCATCTCGAACAGCAGCCGGGCGCGGCCGCGGGTGGAGTGCTCCTCCTCCATGGTGGCCCGGTAGGAGGGGCACATGACGCCGCCGGAGTGGCCGCGGCAGTTGCCGATGCCGACACAGCGCATCACGGCGCGGTTGAAGGAGTGGTCGTCCTCGGGATAGCCGAAGTGGGTCTCCGGGGTGGCGGGCCGCCAGGTGGGGCCGAGCCGCAGCTGTCCGTCGACGGGGTTGGGGTGGACGACCTTGCCGGGGTTCATCCGGTTGCCGGGGTCGAAGAGGGCCTTGAGTTCGCCGAACGCGGTGACGAGCCGTTCCCCGAACATCCGGGTGAGCAGTTCACCCCGGGACTGGCCGTCGCCGTGCTCGCCGGAGAGGGAGCCGCCGTAGGAGGCGACGAGGTCGGCAGCCCGCTCCACGAACCGCCGGAAGCCGGCCACGCCCTCGGCCGTCTTCAGCCCGAAGGGGATGCGGGTGTGCACGCAGCCCTGCCCGAAGTGCCCGTACACGGACGGGTGGTCGTAGTCGAACTCGGCGAACAGGTCCTTCAGGTCGCGCAGGTAGTCGCCGAGCCGCTCGGGGGGTACGGCGGAGTCCTCCCAGCCCTCCCAGGTCTCCCGGTCGTCCGGCGGGCGGGCGGTCACCCCGAGGCCGGCCTCGCGGGCCTTGAGCATCTTCTGCTCGCGTTCGGGGTCGTCGGAGAAGGCGACGTTCGCGTCCTTCTCGCCGCGGCCGACGGCCCGCAGCAGCGCGTGCGCCTGTGCGTCGACGTCCTCCTGGCTGTCGCCGCTGTACAGCACCATCAGCCAGCTGTCGCCCTCGGGCAGGTTGTCGAGGGAGTCCAGGTAGGCGCCCTCCTCGCGCATCAGCTGGGCCATGCGCCCGTCCAGGGCCTCCAGCTGGCTGGGCGAGCAGTGCTCCAGCAGGTGGGGGACGTCGTCGGCGGCGGCGCAGATGTCGTCGTAGCCGAGGACGAGCAGCGACTGGTACGGCGGCACGGGCACGAGGTCGAGTTCGGCGCGCAGGACGGTCACCAGGGTGCCCTCGCTGCCGACGAGCGCCTTGGCGACGTCGAAGCCGTTCTCGGGCAGCAGGGAGTCCAGGTTGTAGCCGGAGACGCGGCGGGGGATCTTGGGGTAGCCGCGGCGGATGTCGGCCAGGTACTCGGTGGCGATGCGGTCGAGGCCGGCGTAGATCTCGGCGAGCCGGCCGCCGCCGGCGATGATCCGGGCGCGCTCG
Organism: Streptomyces sp. Ru62; assembly: GCF_002920615.1. Classification (GTDB taxonomy): domain Bacteria; phylum Actinomycetota; class Actinomycetes; order Streptomycetales; family Streptomycetaceae; genus Streptomyces. The sequence goes on along the minus strand of NZ_PQSU01000031.1, from coordinate 93,411 downwards.
TCGGGCGGGGTGGGGCCGACCCAGGCGCGCTGTCCGTCGTAGGTGAGGATCTCCAGGCGCCGGACGTTGTCGACGGTCTTGCCGTAGGCCTGGGCGGAGGCGCCGCAGGAGTTGTTGCCGATCATGCCGCCGAGCGCGCAGTGGCTGTGGGTGGACGGTTTGGGGCCGAACTGGAGCTTGTGGCGGGCGAGGCGCCGGTTGAGCTGGTCCAGGACGATGCCGGGCTCCACCACGCAGGTGCGCCGTTCCGGGTCGACGGAGAGCACCCCGGTGCAGTACTTGCTCCAGTCGATCACCACGGCGGTGTTGGTGGTCTGTCCGGCCAGGCTGGTGCCGCCGCCCCGGGAGAGGACGGGGGCGCCGAAGCGTGCGCACACCGAGACCGCGCGGGCGCCCGCCTCGACGGTGCGGGGTACGACGACGCCCAGCGGGACCTGCCGGTAGTTCGAACCGTCCGTGGCGTAGGCGCCGCGGCTGCCCGCGTCGAAGCGGACCTCGCCGTCCACCTCGGCGCTCAGGGCTGCCTCCAGGCCGGACCTGTCCGGAGGGGTCATCTGCGCTCCTCGATCTCGCTCCGTGGGTGCACCGACGTACTGCGCGTGCCGCGCCGTCCGAGGGCCGGCGAGTACCCCGGCAAATAGACAGTCAAAACTGAACAGTTCCAACTGGACAGCCTGTGCTGTCGGTCCTAGCCTGGGCGGCATGGCCGACATCTCCGACTCCGCCGCCCGCGCCGCACGCGATCTGCGCGTGGTGTTCAGCAGGCTGCGGCGCCGCATCCGCGAGGTGGCGCAGGACGCCGACCTCAGCCCCTCGCAGGAGTCGGCGCTCACCCTGGTCGGCAAGCACGGCGCGGCCACGGCCAGCGCGCTCGCCGCCGCGGAGGGGGTGCGCCCGCAGTCCATGGCCACCACGCTGGCCGCCCTGGAGCAGCACGGGCTGATCCGCCGCGCCCCGGACCCCGACGACGGCCGCCGCCAGCTGGTCACCCTGACCGACGGCGGCCGGGCCCGTGTCGAGGGGAACAGGCAGGTGCGCGAGGAGTGGCTGGCCCGTGCCTTCCAGGACCGCTACACCGAGGAGGAGCGGCAGACCGTCCTCGCGGCGCTGGAGCTGATGGAACGGCTGTCCCGGCCGTGACACCGAGGCTCACCGCGCGCGCCCGGACCACCGGTCCCTCCCCCGCCGGATTCGACCGCCGGCTCATCCCGCCGATGGTCCTCGGGTCCGTCCTGAACCCGGTCAACTCCTCGATGATCGCCGTGGCGCTCGTGCCGATCGGCGTGGCGTTCGGCGCCCCGCCCGCCGAGACGGTGTGGCTGGTCTCGGCGCTCTACGTGGCCACCGCCGTCGGCCAGCCCGTCATCGGCCGTCTGGTGGACATGTACGGTCCGCGCAGGCTCTACCTCGCCGGCACGGCCCTGGTCGGCGTCGCCGGTCTGCTCGGCGCGCTCGCCCCCTCGCTCGGCGCGCTGATCGCGGCCCGGGTGCTGCTGGGCCTCGGCACGTCGGCGGCGTACCCGGCGGCCATGCGGCTGACCCGCGCCGAGGCCGAACGCACCGGGCAGGACAGCCCGGCGGGCGTACTGACCGCGCTCGCCGTCGCCAACCAGACGGTGGCCGTCGTCGGGCCCGCGCTCGGCGGGCTGTTGATCCAACTGGGCGGCTGGCGGGCCGTGTTCACCGTCAACGTGCCGCTGTCGGCGGCCTGTCTGGTGCTCGGCGCGCTGCGGCTGCCCCGGTCCGCGACCCGGCAGCGCGGCCTGGACGTGCCCGGCATGGCGCTGTTCGCCGTCCTGCTGGTCGCGCTGATGCTGTTCCTGATGGAGCCGCGGGCCGGCCGCTGGTACCTGCCGGTGCTGTCCGCCGTGGCCGCCGCGGGCTTCGCGCTGCGGGAGCTGAGGGTGCCGGACCCGTTCATCGACCTGCGCGTCCTCGGCGGCAACGGCCCGCTGCTCGCCACGTACCTGCGCCAGTTGCTCGGCTACACCACGGCCTACGCCTTCATGTACGGCTACACGCAGTGGCTGGAGCAGGGCCGCGGGCTCGGCGCCTCCACGGCCGGGCTCGCGCTGCTGCCGCTGTCGGCGGCGGCGCTCACCGCCTCCGCGCTGACCGGGCGCCGCGAGGCGGTGCGCGCCAAGCTGATCACCGGTTCCCTCCTCCAGCTTGCGGGCTGCGCGGTGCTGCTCCTGATCGGCGACCGCAGCCCGTTCTGGCTGCTGCTCGGGGTCGGTGTGCTGCTCGGCGTCCCGCAGGGGCTGATCGGCCTGGCCACGCAGACCGCGCTGTACCGGCAGGCCGACCCGGAGCGGATCGCCTCTGCGGCCGGGCTGCTGCGGACCTTCATGTACCTCGGCGCGCTGGGCGCCTCCGCCGCCACCGCGGCGTTCTACCCGCACCGCGCCGACACGGCCGGGCTGCACGGCCTGGCCCTGTTCATGCTCGCCGGCTCCGCACTGCTGCTGGCGACGACCCTGCCCGACCGATCCCTCGGCCGGCTGACCCCCCGAGACGCCCGAAAGGCCTGACCGACCCATGTCGCTCACCACGCTCGACCCCCGTACCGCCCTCGTCGCGATCGACCTGCAGAACGGCATCGTGGCCATGCCCACCCAGCCCTGGCCGGGCGCCGAGGTCGTCTCCCGCACGGCCGCGCTCGCCGACGCCTTCCGCTCCCACGGGCTGCCCGTGGTCCTGGTCCGGGTCTCCTTCGCGCCGGACGGGGCGGACGCCGTCCCCGGCCGCACCGAGCGCCAGCCGCGCGGGCTCGCCTTCCCGGAGGGCTGGGACGTCGTCGTCGACGACCTGTCCGGGCACCCCGGCGACATCCGTGTCACCAAGCACAACTGGAGTGCCTTCCACGGCACCGACCTGGACGTCCAGCTGCGCCGCCGCGGCATCACGCAGATCGTGCTGACCGGCATCGCCACCAGCATCGGCGTCGAGTCCACCGCCCGCGACGCCTACGCGCACGGCTACCACGTCACCCTCGCCACGGACGCCATGGCCGACGCCGACGGCGAGGCGCACGCGAACAGCGTCGAGCGCATCTTCCCGCGGCTCGGCGAGACCGGCACGACGGCCGAGGTCCTGGAGTTGCTGGCCAAGACCCACGCGTGACCGCCGGGCCGGGCGCCGTCCCCCGGACCGGGGCTGAGGGCCGCGGCGGGCAGCCCGCTCAGCGGGCTGCCCGCCGCTTGAGCGGCTCCCACCAGGACCGGTGGGCGCGGTACCAGGCCACCGTCTCGGCGAGGCCCGTGGTGAAGTCGCGGCGCGGCCGGTAGCCGAGTTCGTCGCGGGCCTTGCTCCAGTCGAGCGAGTAGCGCAGGTCGTGGCCCTTGCGGTCGGGCACGTGCACCACGTGCTCCCAGCCCGCGCCGCACGCCTCCAGCAGCAGGCCGGTCAGCTCCTTGTTGGTCAGCTCCGTGCCGCCGCCGAGGTGGTACACCTCGCCGGGGCGGCCCCGGGTTCGGACCAGGTCGATGCCGTGGCAGTGGTCGTCGGCGTGCAGCCAGTCGCGGACGTGGTGCCCGTCGCCGTACAGCGGGACGGGCAGACCGCCGAGGAGGTTGGTCACGAAGAGCGGGATCACCTTCTCGGGGAACTGGCGCGGGCCGTAGTTGTTGGAGCAGCGGGTGATCCGGACGTCCAGGCCGTGGGTGCGGTGGTGGGCGAGGGCCATGAGGTCGGCGGACGCCTTCGACGCGGCGTACGGCGAGTTGGGCGCGAGCGGCTGGGTCTCGGACCAGGAGCCGGTCCGGACGGAGCCGTAGACCTCGTCGGTGGAGACGTGCACGAACGGGCCGGTGCCGTGCCGGAGGGCCGCGTCCAGCAGGGTCTGGGTGCCGAGCACGTTGGTGCGGAGGAACTCCCCGGCCCCCTCGATCGACCGGTCGACGTGCGACTCGGCGGCGAAGTGCACCACCTGGTCGGCGTCCGCCATCAGTTCGTCGACCAGGCCGGCGTCACAGACGTCCCCGTGCACGAAGTCCAGCCGGGGGTGGCCCACGGGGAGGTTGGTGAGCGTGCCGGCGTAGGTCAGCTTGTCCAGCACGGTCACGTGGGGTGCGTCCGGCGCGTCGCCGGCGAGGAGCCCGCGGACGTAGTGGGAGCCGATGAAGCCGGCGGCGCCGGTGACGAGCAGGTTCATGACCGGAGTATGACCGCGGGGCGTCAGGGCGACGGGCCTCGGCCCCGGGAGTTCAGCCCTGCGGGGCGTCACCGCGTCCGGGCGCGCCCCGGGCGTTCAGTCCAGCGGGGCGTGGCTGCGTCCGGGCGCGCCCCGGGCGTTCAGTCCTCGCCGCGCACGATGTTGTCCTCAAGGTCCGGGCCCGGCCGCTTCGCGGAGGTGCGGTCCAGCAGGGCGGGCACGCAGGTGCGCACTCCCCGGTTCCGCCTACGGCGGGCCTGGGCCCAGCCCGTCTCAGCGTCGGGTATGGCCGGTTTCTCGCTGGCATGCGCGGTCACGTCGTTCATCTTCCTTCTGCGTCCCGCTCGCCGCGGGCGCCGTTCGCCGGGCCACCCGGGCCCGGGGTGTGCTGGGTGCGTGACCGGGTCCCCGGGCCGGGCAGCCCGCAAACGCGGCGGTGCGCCGCCGGGGCAGGGACGACCGCCGCACCGGGTCAGGTACGACCGCCGCCGCCACCGCCGAAGGACCCGCTGGACCCCGGCGTCCAACGGGGGCGGCGCTGGTCGTCGGCGCGCTTGGTGCCGACGTTGCCGAGCTGGTGGGGGGTGAGGCGCTCGCTCTCGTCGGTGGCCCGGGGCACCTCGTCGGGCTCACGGACCTCGTGGGTCTCGTGCACCGGCCCCGACGGCGGCATCTTCGGCTGTTCGTCGGGCCGCGGCGGTGCCGGTTCCCGCTCGCGCACCTTGAATCCCAGCCGGAAGGCCCAGATGAGTCCCGCGACGCAGGCCACACCGGCGATCAGGATCAGGGCGTAGCCGAAGACCTGGGCGCCCGTGGCCGCTTCGTACATGGCAGTGTTCATGAGCGCCGGGTACCCGGCGCGGCGCGACGGATGCGCGGGCGCGCGCGAACGGGCAGGCCGCGGCCCTACGGCCCCGTCCGGCCGACCGCTCCGGCCCGTGCGCCAGTCCAGCCAGGCCGATGCGACCCGTGCACCGGTGCCACCGATGCCGCCGGTGCTGCCGGTGTCGCCGGTGCGGTGGCGGATCTGGGGCCGGCCGTGGGTCAGTCCGCCTCCTCCGCCGCCGCGCGTTCCACCTCCGCCTCGACCTCGGCCCGGGGCCGGCCGGTCTGCCGGGCGTACTCGCTCACCGCCGTCTGCACATCGCGGGCGAGGTCCCGCCAGGCCCGCAGGGCGGTCTCGTAGGTGCCCGACTGGGCGCCGGTCATCCGCCGCTCGGCCGGCGGGCCGTAGGCGTCCCGCAGTTCCTGTACCTGGGCGTGGGCGGCGGCGGCCGCGCGCTGCTTGGCGACCAGTTCTTCGAAGGTGTGCGACACGCCAACCGACCCTAGGCAGCTCCGGGACGCGCCCCCGCCGCGACCTGCCGGGACCGCCGCCACCCGTACCCGAGTGGCGGGTCAGCGGTCGGGTACGAGGTCCGCCCAGACCTGTTTGCCGCCGCTGACCGGGACCGTGCCCCAGGCCTCCGACACCGCCTCCACCAGCAGGATGCCCCGGCCGCCGGTGGCCTCCCAGCCGATGCTGGTGGGCTTCACGGGGCTGCGCGGGGAGGAGTCGGCGACGGCGAGCCGCAGCCGGTGGTTGACCAGGCTGAGGTCGAGCCGGACCTGGCCGCCGGTGTGCACCAGGGCGTTGGTGACGAGTTCGGAGACGACCAGCAAGGCCACGTCGATCGTGTCGCGGGACAGGCCCCAGGCGCGCAGCGTGCGCCGGGTGAAGCGGCGGGCGTGCCGGACCGCCTCCGGCACCCGCCACACCGTCCAGCTCTCCCGGAGCGGGCGTACGGCCAGTCCGTCGTAGCGCATCAGCAGCAGCGCCACGTCGTCGCCGCGGTGGGCGCCGGTGAGCAGGGCGTCGGCGACCAGGCCGAGGTGCGCGGGGTCGGCGGCGGACAGTTCGCGGGCCAGCCGGTCCATGCCGGCGTCGAGGTCGGTGTCCGGGGACTCCACCAGGCCGTCGGTGGTCAGCGCGATCACGGTACCGGGCTGCAGCCGCAGCGGGGTCATCGGGAACTCGGCCTGGGCGAGCACGCCGAGCGGTGGGCCGCCCTCCGCCCCCACAATCTCGGCGGTGCCGCCCGGGTGGCGCAGCACCGGTTGCACATGCCCGGCGCGGACGCACCAGGCGGTGCCCTGCTCCACGTCGACGTCGACGTAGGCACAGGTGGCGAAGAGGTCGGTCTCCATGTCCAGCAGCAGCCGGTTGGCGTGCGCGACGACCACGTCCGGGGCGTGGCCCTCGACCGCGTAGGCGCGCAGCGCGGTGCGCATCTGGCCCATCAGGGTGGCGGCGCCCGCGTTGTGGCCCTGGACGTCGCCGATCACCAGGGCGACGTGGTTGTCGGCCAGCGGGATCACGTCGTACCAGTCGCCGCCGACCTCCAGACCGGCCGTGGTGGGCAGGTAGCGGGCGACGGCGACCGCGCCGGGCAGCCGGGGCAGCCGGCGGGGCAGCAGGGTGCGCTGGAGCATGCCGACGAGTTCGTGCTCGGCGTCGAAGGCGTGGGCGCGCAGCAGGGCCTGGCCGGTCAGGCCGGCGCAGGCGGTGAGCAGGGCGCGCTCGTCGGGGGCGAAGTCGTGCGGGCGGTCCCAGCCGACCAGGCAGGCACCGGCCATGCGGCTGCCGGCGGGCAGCGGCAGCACGGCGAGGCCGCCCGGGCCGACCTCGGCGAGGGCGGGCTCCAGCGCCGAGCCGGCGGGCCAGATCTTGGCCCGGCCCTCGCGCAGCGCGGCGGCCAGGGTGGGCATGGCGCGCACGGGCGCGTCGGGCCATTCGGTACGCCACTCGGTGCGCCACACCTCCGGCCAGGCCTCGGGTTCGGGTGGGTCGAGGACGGTGACGACCAGTCGGTCGTTCTCAAGTTCGGCGAGGGCGATCCGGTCGGCCCGCAGCGGCTTGCGCAGGGCGGCCACGACTGCCTGGCCGACGTCCTTGACGGTGCCGGCGGTGGCGAGGGCGGCGGCCAGGCGCTGCACGCGGGCGACGTCGGTGACGTCGGAGCGCAGCGAGGAGGCGTCGGCGACGGTGCCGACGAGCCGGGCGGAGCGGCCCTCGCCGCCGGGCAGCAGCCGGCCCCGCAGCCGCAGCCACTTGGGCGGGCCGGCGGGCTGCAGGATGCGGAACTCCAGCTCGCGGTCGCCGATGGACATGTGGTCGGCCTCGACCACGGACATCAGCGCGGGCAGATCCTCCGGCACCGCGCGGCCGAGCAGGGTCTCCACGCGACCGTCGAAGCTCGCCCGGTCGATCCCGAACAGTCGCAGGATCGCCCCGCCGACCTCCACCCGGCCGGTGTCCATGGTCAGGCTGAAGGCGTCCTCGGGCAGCTCGCCGGTGTCACCCGCGACGGCCGGGGCGGGTACCGCCACGGCACGGGCGATCAGCTCCAGGCTGGTCCGGTCGTCGGTCCCGAAGCCGCCCGGGTGCTCGCCCACGGCCAGCAGACAGCCGCCGCCCGCGGGGCCGAGCGGCAGGACGGCCACGGAGAAGTCCGGGGACGGGGTGCGGCGGGAGTCCGGGCCGGCGGCCAGTTCGGCGGGGCCGAGCCAGCGCGGGCGTCCGGTGCGGTGCGCCTCGGCGACCGGGGAGGTGCCGGCGGCCGGGTAGCAGTCCCGCAGACCGTACAGCGTGCGGGGCAGACCGGCCGACTCGGCGAGGCAGAGCTCCGTGGCGTCGTGGCCGGGCGTGTACACCCCGGCGAAGGACGCGCCGGCGAACACGAGCGCCTGTTCGAGCACCCGGCGGAGCCGGTCGGACGTGGCCGGGGACGCCATCAGCGACGCGAGGGCGGCTTCGGCACGCTCCGGCGCCGTTCGCGTCCCGCTGATCGCAGCGCCCTCACTCACCACGTCGCCATTACAGCGCGTATGAGCCGCCTGCGCAGCCCCTGTGCAGCGCGCCGAACGGACGCCGTCCGGATGCCCTGACCGCGGTGCCCGCCGACGGGCCGAGGTGAGCGGAACGGAGACGCGGGGATGGGGCGGGCGTTGCGACGGCGGGGCGGGCATCACGACGGGCGGGGCGGAGCGGGCGCCGCGAGGGACCGGGCAGGCGCCGGGACAGGCGGGGCCGGCGCCGGGACAGGCGGGGCGGCGTACCACCACGCCGGGCCGCCTGCCCGCCGTCGAGCCTCCTGCACGGGCGCCCGCGGCGGTCCGTTGGAGCGGCGTCGGCCGCGTCAGGTGGCTCCGAGGATCACACCGGATCCTGGGCGGGCGTCGCCGTGCCCGCGTTCTCGGCGGCTGCCGGTTTTCCCGGCTCCCTGGTCGGGATGACCAGCAGCTTGGTCACCGAGCCGTCGTCCGCCACGACGTCCCGGACGTGACGGAACCCCAGGCGGCGGCACATGGCCAGGCTGGCGGTGTTGTCGGCGCCGACCATGCCGTACGCCTCGGTGAGTCCGAGATTGTCGGCCGCGTGGAGGAGGAGGCCGCGTACCGCCTCGCCGCCCAGTCCGCGGCCCCAGTGTCCGGGGGCGAGCGCGGTGACGAGTTCGTGGCCGTCGACGTTGCCGGTCGGCTTCACCTCCGCGTGGCCGACGTGGACGCCCTCGTGCCACAGGCCCCACACGTCGAAGCGGCGCTGGGGGTAGACGTCGGTGAGGATGGCCCGGAACAGCTCGCGGATCTGCGGTTCGGGCACGCGTTCCTGGCCCATCCAGCGGCACACCTCCTCGTCGCGCAGCAGGGCGACGAAGGCGTCCTCGTGTTCGGGCCGGTAGGGCAGGAACTCCAGGCGTTCGGTGCGCAGGACGGGGGTCGGGGCGGACGTCATGGCGGACTCCTCGGGAGTGATGCGGTGCGGTGGCGCGTGGGGGGAAGAGGAGTGGGGGGAGGTGCCGGGCCGGCCCGGTACGGGCGGCCCGGCGTGTCGGTCGGGGTGGGCGCGCGGGGCGTCAGGCGCCGGCGTTCTCCATGCGCTCCCGGAGGCTCTTGGGCCGCATGTCGGTCCAGACCTCGTCGACGTACGCGGAGCACTCGGCCTCGGTGCCCTCCTTGCCGACGGGTTGCCAGCCGGCGGGCACCTCGATGTCGACGGGCCAGAGGGAGTACTGCTCCTCGTCGTTGCGCAGCACCTGGTAGCGGGTGTTCTCGTCCATGTCGGTCTCCTCGCGGGTTCGGTTCGGGTGAGCTGTGGTGGGACGGGGGCGGGCGGTCGGGGCGCGGGGTGCGCGCGGCCCGTACCGGGTGGCGCGCCGGCGCGGGGCACCGCGGGGCCGGATGTTCGTCACCGGCCTCCCCTGGCGTGCCGGGCGAGGTGGCGCAGGGCCTCGGCGAACTCCTCGGCCACCCGGCGCACGGTCGCGGTGTCGTGGACGCCGGGCCGGTGGTGCCAGGTGAAGGCGAGCCGGCCGTGCTGCACCGCGCCCACCACCTCCAGCAGGTGCGAGCCGGGGTCCCGGGGGTCGTGGTCCTGCCCGAGGGAGCCGTGTTCGGCGCGGACCAGGCCGCCCGACGCGGTCTCGGGGCGGGCGTCCCACTGGCCGAGGTAGTTGAACACCACCTGGCTGTGCGCACCGCCGCCTAGGCGTTCGCGGACCTCGGGCGGGCCGAAGGTGCGCAGCGCACCGAAGCCGATGCCGTTGCCGGGTACGGCGCGCAGCTGGCGGCGCACAGACTTCACCAGGGACCGCCAGTCGCGGTCGGGGCCGAGGTCGCCGGGGTCGGGCACCTGGACGGCGACCGGGTAGACGGTGGTGAACCAGCCGACGGTGCGGGACAGGTCGACGCCGTCGAGCAGGTCCTCGCGGCCGTGGCCCTCCAGGTCCAGGCGGACCCGGTCGCGTCCGGTCCAGCGGGCCAGCGCCAGCGTGAGGGCGGCGAGCAGCACGTCGTTGACCCGGGTGCGGTAGGCGGTGGGTGCCGAGCGCAGCAGGGCCGTGGTGTCCTCCTCGCCGAGTTCCACGCTCACCGTGGCGGCCGGTCCGGCGGCGGGCAGCGCGGCCGGCGCGGGTTCGGTGTCCACCGCCCGTTCCCAGTACGGCAGTTCGTGGTCGAGGCCGCCCTCGGCGACGTACGCGGCGAGTCCGCGCGACCACGCGCGGAAGCTGGTGCCGCGCTCCCCCAGCGTGACCGGTCCTCCCTCAAGCGCCTGCCGGTAGGCGGTCTCCAGGTCGTCGCGCAGGATGCGCCAGGAGACGGCGTCCACGACCAGGTGGTGGGCGACGAGGAGGAGGAAGGCGGGCCGCTGCGGCTCCCCGGTGAACAGGGCCGCGCGCAGGTGCGGGCCCCGGGCGAGGTCGAAGCTCGCGTGCAGTTCGTCGGCGGCCTTCGCCATGGCCGCGTCGGCCTCCTCGGCGGGCAGCCCGGTCAGGTCGTACCGGACGAGGATGCCGGGGCCGGCGGCGGGCGGCGGGTTGAACTGGTGCCAGCCGTCCGCGTCCCGGGTGAACCGCATGCGCAGTGCGTCGTGGTGCTCCAGCAGTGCGTCCAGGGCGGCGCGCAGCGCCCGCGGGTCGGGGGTGCCGTCGAGTTCCAGCAGCGCCGACTGGTTGAAGTGGTGGTGGGCGGCGCGCGGGGTGGTCAGGAACCATTCCTGGATCGGGGTGAGCGGCACCTCGCCGGTGACCGGGCCGTTCCCGGACCGCCGGGGCGCGGCGCGGACCACGGTGGCGAGTTCGGCCACGGTCTGGTGCGTGAACAGGTCGCGCGTGGCCACGTGCAGGCCGTCGCGGCGCAGCCGGGAGACGACCTGCATGCTCAGGATGGAGTCGCCGCCGAGCGCGAAGAAGTTGTCGTCGGCGCCGACCTCCGCGATGCCCAGCACATCGGCCCAGATACGGGCGATCCGCCGTTCGGTGTCGGTGCGTGGCGCGGTCCGTGGGCCGTCCGCGGCCTGCGCGGGTCCGGGTTCGGGCAGGGCACGCCGGTCCGTCTTGCCGTTCGGGGTGAGCGGCAGCCGGCTGAGCGGTACGAAGACGGACGGCACCATGTGCGGGGGCAGCGCCCCGGCCAGGTGCAGCCGCAACTCGCCGACGGGCAAGGGCACTTCACCGGCGGACGGACCGGCGGCTGACGGATCCGTGGCAGCCCCTTCCGCCGGAACCACGTAGGCGACCAGCCGGGCCGGCGCGTGCGGCGTCTCCCCCGCGCGTACGGCCACGACCGCGTCCCGCACCAGCGGGCTGCGCCGCAGCGCGCTCTCTATCTCGCCGGGTTCGATCCGGAAGCCGCGCAGCTTGACCTGGTCGTCGGCGCGTCCGGCGAACCGGAGCCGGCCGTCGGCGGTCCAGCGGACCAGGTCCCCGGTGCGGTACATCCGCTCCCCCGGCGCGCCGAACGGGTCGGCGACGAACCGCTGGGCGGTGAGTCCCGGCCGGCCCAGGTAGCCCCGGGCGAGTCCGGGCCCGGCGAGGTACAGCTCCCCGGTCACGCCGGGCGGTACGGGACGCAGGGCGGCGTCCAGCACGCGGACGCGGATGCCGCCGGCGGGGCGGCCGATGGGCGGGGCGCCGGTGCCGGGGGTGAGCGGGCCGGTCCAGGTGGCGACGACGGTGGCCTCCGTCGGCCCGTATGAGTTGATCATCCGGCGGCCGGGAGCCCAGGTGTCGACGAGATCGGCCGGGCAGGCCTCGGCTCCCACGATGAGCGTGCGCAGGCGGGGCAGGGCGGCGGCGGTCTCCGGCGGCAGGGTGGCCAGCGCGGCCGGGGGGATCAGGGTGTGGCTGACGCGCCGTTCGGCGAGCACCTCCGCCAGCCGCTCGCCGACCAGCGGCCCCTCCTCGCCGGTGATCAGCGCGGCCCCGCTGAGCAGGGAGACGCACAGCTCCAGCACGGAGGCGTCGAAGCTGGGCGAGGCGAACTGCAGGACCCGGTCGCCGGGGCCCGCCGCGTACTGTTCGGCGGCCGCCGCGGCGAAGGAGGCGAGGCCGCGGTGGGTGACCACCACGCCCTTGGGGGTGCCGGTGGAACCGGAGGTGTAGATGACGTAGGCGGGGTGGGCGGGGGCGAGGGGTGCGGTGCGGTCGGTGTCCGTGGGTGCCGTGTCCGGTCCGTCGGCGGCCCACACCTCGGCCGGGTCACCGATGACCAGGTGGGCGCCGGCGTCCTGGATCATGAACTCCCGGCGCCGCGGCGGGTAGTCGGGGTCCACGGGCAGGAAGGCGCCGCCGGCCTTGGCGACGGCGAGCTGGGCCACGACCGTCGCCGCCGAGCGGGGCAGCGCCAGGGCGACCACGCGTTCCGGTCCGACGCCGTCCCGCACGAGCCGGTGGGCCAGCCGGTTGGCCGCCCGGTCCACCTGCGCGTAGGTCAGCTCCCGGTCGCCGTCGACCAGCGCGACCGCGTCCGGGGTCCGGGCCGCCTGCCGCTCGAACAGGGTGGGCAGGGTCGCCTCGGGCACCGGGCGGAAGGTGCCGCGGCCCTGGTCCAGCAGGGTCTTCAGCTCGTCGTCGGAGGTCAGCGGCAGGGCGCCGAGCGGACGGTCGGGGTCCTCGGCGACGGCGTGCAGCAGGGTGCCGAGCTGTCCGGCCATCCGGTCGGCGGTGGCCGGGTCGAACAGGTCGGTGTTGTAGGTGAGCAGGCCGTGCAGGGCTCCGTCGCCGGTCCCGGCGAACTCCAGGGTGAGGTCGAACGCGGCCTGCTCTGACTCCGGTTCGACGTCGGTGACGTCCAGGCCGGGCAGGTCGAGACCGGCGGCCGGGGTGTTCTGGAGGACGACCATGACCTGGAAGAGGGGACTGCGGCTGGTGTCGCGGACCGGGTCCACCTCGTCCACGACCCGTTCGAACGGCACCTCCTGGTGGGCGAAGGCGTCGAGGACGGTCTGCCGTACGGCGGTGAGGAACCCGGTGAAGGGCGCCTCCCCCTCGGCCCGCGAGCGCAGCACCAGGGTGTTCACGAAGAATCCGACGAGGCCCTGCGTCTCGGGCCGGTCGCGGCCGGAGGTGACGGTGCCGACGGCGATGTCCTCGACGCCGGAGAGCCGGGCGAGGTAGGCCTGGGCGGCGGCGACGAGCGTGGTGAACAGCGTGGTGCCGTGGTCCCGGGCGAGCCGGGTCAGCCGCCGGACGGTCCGGGCGGGCACCACCAGCCGGGTGGTCGCGCCGGCGCTGGTCCGCACCGGCGGCCGGGGCCGGTCGGTGGGCAGTTCCAGCGGTGCCGTGCCCGACAGTTGCCGTTTCCAGTAGGCGAGGTGCTCGTCAGCGCCGGTGTCCCCGGTGCCGCGCTGCCAGCGGGCGTAGTCGGCGTACCGCACGGGCAGCGGCGGCAACTCGCGTTCCGCGAAGCCGAGTTCGGCTCGGTAGAGATGGGCGAGGTCGCCGAGCAGGACGGAGGTGGACCAGCCATCGGTGACGATGTGGTGCAGGGTGAGGGTGAGGACGTGGTCGCTCGCGGCCAGCCGGATCAGGCCGGTGCGCAGCAGCGGGCCCTCCCGCAGGTCGAAGGGGCGGGAGCGCTCCTCGGCGAGCAGCCCGCGCAGGGTGGACTCGGGGTCGGCGGACCGGGACAGGTCGCGCACGGGCAGCGGCACGTCGTGGGGCGGGTGGACGCGCTGGACGCCGTGCCCGTCGACGCTGTCGAAGGTGGTGCGCAGCGACTCGTGCCGGGCCACCAGGCCGGTGAGGGCCGCGCGGAGGGCACCGGTGTCCAGGTCGCCGCGCAGCCGGAGGGCGAGCGCGGTCACGTACTCGGCGCCGCCCGGTGCGAACTCCTCCAGGAACCACAGACGTTGCTGGGCGTACGACATCGGCGCGACCCCCTCCCGGCCGGCCGGGGCGATCGCCGACCGGCCGGTGCCCTGCCGGGAGTCGAGCAGCCGGGCCAGTCCCGCCGGGGTGGGGTGGGTGAACACCGCGCGCGGGGTGACGTCGGTGTCGAAGGTCTCGGCGAGGCGGGAGGCGAGCCGGATGCTGAGGATCGAGTCGCCGCCGAGCTGGAAGAAGTCGTCCTCCACGCCGGGCGGTTCGCTGCCCAGCACCTCGCCGAAGACGGCCGCCGTGCGGCGCTCGGCCTCGGTGCGGGGCTCGACCCGGGCGCGCCCCGGCAGGGCTTCCGGCGCGGGCAGGGCCGCGCGGTCGACCTTGCCGTTGCGGCTGAGCGGGAGGGCGGCCAGCGGGACGACGGCACCGGGGACGAGGTAGTCGGGCAGGGTGCGGGCGGCGAAGTCCCGCAGTTCCTCGGCGTCCTGGCCGGCCGGTCCGACGACGTAGGCGACGAGCCGTTTGGCGCCGGGCCGGTCCTCGCGGGCCACGACGGCCACGTCCACGACACCCGGGTGGGCCGCGAGGGCGGCCTCGACCTCGCCGGGCTCCACCCGGAAGCCCCGGATCTTCACCTGGTCGTCGGCGCGGCCCAGGAACTCGACGGTGCCGTCCGACCGCCGCCGGGCCAGGTCTCCGGTGCGGTACATCCGGGCGCCGGGCGGGCCGTAGGGGTCGGCGAGGAAGCGGGCCGCGGTGTCGCCGGGGCGGCCCAGGTAGCCGCGGGCGACGCCCTCGCCGGCCACGTACAGCTCACCGGGGCAGCCGGGCGGTACGGGCCGCAGCCGGACGTCGAGGACGTGCACCCGCATGTCGTCGAGCGGGTGGCCGATGGGGACGGTGCCGGGCACGGCCGTCGCGTCGGTGAGGGCGCAGGAGGTCGCGAAGGTGGTGGTCTCGGTGGGGCCGTAGCCGTCCACGACGGTCAGGCCGGGGCAGGCGGCCAGCACCCGGCGCACGGCCTGGGCGGGGACGACGTCGCCGCCGGTCCACACCTGCGCGAGGCCCCGGAAGCAGTCGGGGGCGTCCTGTGCCAGCAGCCGGAACAGTCCGGCGGTCAGCCACAGCGCCGACAGCTCGCCGTCGCCGGCCAGCCGGCGCACCAGGGCAGCGTCCACGCCGGCGCCCGGGGCCACCACCACGCAGCCGCCGTTCAACAGCGGCGCCCACACCTCGAAGGTGGCGGCGTCGAACGCCACCGGGGAGTGCAGCAGCACCCGCGCGCACACGCCGTCGGCGAACCGGCTGTCGGTGGCGAGCGCCGCCACGTCCCGGTGCCGTACGGCGACCGCCTTGGGCAGGCCGGTGGAGCCGGAGGTGAACATCACGTACGCCAGCCGGTCGGGGTCGGCGGCCGGTGTGCGCCCGTGCCCGGTGCGGGCGGCGGTCACCTCGGCGGCGCCGTGCACGGCGCCGGTGCGGGCGGCGGTCACCTCGGCCGGGGTGAGCCGGGCGGTCGCGCCCGCCTGGGCGAGCAGGGTGCGGCGGCGCTCCTCGGGCGCCCGGGTGTCGACGGGGACGTAGGCGCCGCCGGCCTTGAGCACGGCGAGCTGGGCGACGACGAGTTCGGCGGAGCGGTCCAGCAGCAGCGCCACCCGGTCCTCGGCCGCCAGCCCGCCGGCCACCAGCCGGGCCGCCAACGCGTCGGCCCAGCCGGCCAGTTGCCGGTAGGTGAGCTCGCGCTCGCCGTCGCGGACCGCGAGCGCGTCCGGGGTGCGGCGGGCCTGCTCGGCGAACAGGTCGACGGGGCTGCGCGGGGCGGCCGGGCGGGCGGTGGCGTTCCAGGCGGCCAGCAGGTCGCGGTCGGCCGGCGTGAGCAGGTCCAGGCCGGTCAGGTCGGTGTCGAACCCGTCGGCGAGGGCGGTGAGCAGTTCGGCCAGCCGGTCGGCGGCGCGCTCGGCGGTCGCGGGGTCGAACAGGGCCGGGTCGTAGGCCAGGTCGAAGGCGAGCCGTTCGGCCAGGTGGGCGCGGAGGCACCAGGGGAAGGTGGTGGCGTCGTCGGCGCGCACCTCCTCGACACGGACGCCGGTGCGGGCCGTGGCCGACTCGTCCACGGGGTAGTTCTCGAACACCACCATGCTGTCGAACAGCGGCTCACCGGAGGGGACTCCACTGACGGCCTGGATGCGGGGCAGGGCGAGGAAGTCGAAACGGCGGGCGTCGCCCTGCCGGTCCTGGAGCCCGCGCAGCCACGGCAGGACCGGTCCGGCCGGGACGCGGACGCGGGTCGGCACGGTGTTGATGAACATGCCGATCATGCCTTCGACGCCGGGCAGTTCGGCCGGGCGGCCGGACACCGTGGTGCCGAACACCACGTCGTCCCGGCCGCTGGAGCGCGCCAGCAGCAGCGCCCAGGCGCCCTCCACGACGGTGTTGACGGTGAGCCCGGCGCGGGCGGCGGTCTCCCGCAGCCGGCGCGACACCCGGGTGTCCAGTTCCTGGTGGACGGCCGCGGCGGAGCGGGCGCGGTGGGCCTCGGCGGGCGTGCGGTCGTACGGCAGCGGGGTGCGGGCGGTGAACCCGGCCAGGGCGTCGGCCCAGTACCGCTCGGCCGCCTGCTCGTCCTGCTCGCGCAGCCAGTGCAGGAAGTCCGCGAAGGGCCGCCGTACCGGGGGTGCCTGGTCGGGGCCGCCGGTGAGGGCTGCGTAGCGTTCGCACACCTCGGTGAGGAGCTGCCCGGTGCTCCAGCCGTCCAGGACGATGTGGTGGGTCGACCAGAGCAGCAGCACGTCGTCGCCGGGCAGGGCGGCCAGGGTGAGGCGGGTCAGCGGCGCGGTGGTGAGGTCCATGCCCGCCGCGCGGTCCTCGGTGAGCAGCCGCTCGGTGGCCTCCGCGCGCCGCTCGGGTGTCATCGCCCGCCAGTCGAGGTGGGTGACCGGCAGCTCGGCGCTCCGGTGGACCACCTGGACCGGGTGGGGCAGCCCCTGCCAGTGCACGCTGCTGCGCAGGGCCGGGGTGCGGTCGGCGACCTGCTGCCAGGCGGCGGCGAACGCGTGCGGGTCGGCCACCCCGGACAGGCGCACGGCCGTACGGTCGAAGTAGGCGTGCTCGGTGTCCACGAGGCCGTGGAAGAGCATGCCGGACTGGAGCGGGGTGAGCGGCAGGACGTCCTCGACCTGCCGTCCGGTGCCGACGAGCCGGTCCAACTGGTCCTGGCGGAGCCCGGCGAGCGGGAAGTCGGAGGGGCTGCGGCCGCCCGCTCCGGGACGGGCGCAGTGCGCCACGACGTCCCGCAGGGCTGCGAGCGTCTCGTCGGCGAGCCGGCGGACGGTGGACTCGTCGTAGATCGCCGCCGGGTAGGTCCAGCCGAGTTCGAGGCGGCCCCGCTGGACCACTCCGGTGACGTCCAGCAGGTAGGGGCGGGCCTCGTCCGGGTCGGTGTCCCGGCCGGCCGGGGGCAGGGAGCCGCGCAGCAGCCCGTCCGTACCGTCCGCGTCCCACTGGCCGTGGTAGTTGAAGCCGATCCGCGGGGTGGGGGTGCCGGTGAGGGGGCTGTCGGGCAGGAGGTGGCGCAGGGCGCCGTGGCTCAGGCCGTGCAGCGGCACCGCGCGGAGCTGTTCCTTGACCGAGCGGAGGGTGTCGTGCCAGCCGGCGTCCGGGTCGACGCGCAGCGCGAGCGGGAACTCGGCGGTGAACCAGCCGACGGTCCGCGCCAGGTCGACGTCCGCGAACAGGTCCTCCCGGCCGTGTCCCTCCACGCCGAGCAGGACGGTGTCGCGCCCGCACCAGCGGGCCAGGGTCCGGCCCAGGGCGCTGAGCAGGACGTCGTTGACCTGGGTGCGGTAGACCTCCGGGACCTGCCGCAGCAGGGCGTCGGTCGTCTCCGCGTCCAGCGTGACGGTGAGGGTGGCGGCGGTGCGGTGGGTGTTGGGTCCGGGCCGTCCGGCGGGCAGTTCGGCCGGTGCCGCCCCCGTGCGCGTCCAGTACGGCAGGTCCGCCTCCAGGGCGCCGGAGCGGGTGTGCCGGTCGAACCGGGCGGCCCAGGCGCCGTAGGAGGTGCCCGTGGCGGGCAGCTCGACGGGCAGGCCGGCCTCGGCCGCCGCGTGGGCCGTCTCCAGGTCGGCGAGCAGGATGCGCCAGGACACACCGTCGATCACCAAGTGGTGTGCGGTGATCACGAGTTGGCCTTGCCGCCGGGGGCCCCGGTCGAAGAAGAGGACGCGGACGACCCGGCCCTCGACGGGGTCGAGCGCGGCCTGCGCCTCCTCCGTGAGCCGCTGGACCTCGCTCTCCAACGCGGCCTCGTCCAGCCCGGCGACGTCGTGCCGGGTGAAGACGGCGTCCGGGGCCTCGGGCAACACCTCCTGGCGCCAGCCCTCGGCGGTGCGGCGGAACCGGGTACGCAGGGCGGCGTGGTGGCGGACGAGGGCGTCGGCAGCGGTGCGCAGCGCTTGCCCGTCCGCGCCGGCGGCGAGTTCCAGGCGCTGGGTCATGGTGAACCGGAGCCGCTGCCCGGGTTCGCGGCCGTCGAGGTACCAGTGCTGGATCGGGGTCAGCGGTGCCTCGCCCGTCTCCTCCGTGGCGGCGGGGGTCGGCGTCGACTCCCGTACGCGCAGGGCGAGTTCGGCGACGGTCTGGTGACGGAAGACGTCCTTGGTGGTGAGGGCGAGGCCGGCCTGCCGGGCGCGGGAGACGATCTGGATGCTCAGGATGGAGTCACCGCCGAGCGTGAAGAAGTTGTCGCGGGCGCCGACCCGTTCGACGCCGAGCACGTCCGCCCAGATCGCGGCCAGGCGCTCCTCCGTGCCGGGCCGGGGCGCGACGTACGGGGTGGTGCTGTCGGGCCGCGCGGGCGGGGCGGGCAGGGCGCGCCGGTCGGTCTTGCCGCTGGTGGTGCGGGGGATGCGGGCCAGCGGGACGAACGCGGCGGGCACCATGTGGTCGGGCAGGGTACGGCGCAGGGCGAGGCGCAGGTCGTCGGCGGACGGCACCCGGCCGGCGGAGGGCACCACATAGCCGACGAGCATGGTGCGGCCGGCGTGTTCGCGCGCGGCGACGGCGGCGTCGGCGACGTCCGGGTGGTCCAGGAGGGCGGCCTCCACCTCGCCGGGCTCGATGCGGAACCCGCGGATCTTGACCTGTTCGTCGACCCGGCCCAGGAACTCCAGCAGCCCGTCCCGGTCCCAGCGGACCCGGTCCCCGGTGCGGTACATCCGCTCCCCCGGCGCCCCGAACGGGTCGGCGACGAAGCGTGCGGCGGTGAGGCCGGGCCGGTTCAGATAGCCGCGGGCCACCTGGGCTCCGGCCAGGTACAGCTCGCCGGGCACGCCGGGCGGCACCGGGCGCAGGGCGCCGTCGAGGACGTGGGCGCGCAGGTTGCCGCCGGGGCGGCCGATGACCGGGCGGTCGGGCCGGTCGGCGATACGGCCGTAGACGGCGTCGACGGTGCACTCGGTGGGGCCGTACATGTTGTACACGGTCACGCCCGACCGCTGTTCGGCCCGGACGAGTTCGCGCCAGTCGGCCGGGGTGACGGCCTCGCCGCCGACGAGCAGCAGGCGGGGGTGGTGGCGGCCGGGGGCGAGCAGGCCGGCGGCGGTCAGTTCGCGCAGGAAGGACGGGGTGACGTTCACCAGGTCGAGGCGGTCTCCGGCGACCTGGGCGCAGAAGGCCTGCGGGTCCAGGCGTACGTCCTCGTCGACGAGGTGGACCTCGTGGCCGAGGGCGAGGAGCAGCGCTCCTTCCCAGGAGGTGTCGAAGGAGAAGGAGGCGCTGAGCGCGGCCCGCAGCCGCCGCCCGCCGTCGGTGTGCGGGGCGAGCAGGCCGGTCCGGTGATCGTGGCACAGGTTGACCAGCTGCCGGTGCTCGACGGCGACGCCCTTGGGGCGGCCGGTGGAGCCGGAGGTGTAGACGATGTACGCGGTGTGTCCGGGCAGCAGGGGCCGGACACGGTCGGCGTCGGCCGGGTCATGGGCGGGGAGCCGGTCCCAGGGCACCTCGCCGAGGTCGCTCAGCAGGGTGTGCGGCCGGGCGTCGGAGAGGAGGAAGTCCACTCGTTCCCCGGGGAGGCGGGGGTCCAGGCAGAGCAGGGTCGCGCCCGCCTTGAGGACCGCGAGCACCGCCACCACCAGGTCGGAGGTGCGCGGGAGCCGTACGGCGACGACGTCCTCGGGGCCCGCGCCCCGGGCGATGAGGTGGTGGGCCAGCCGGTTGGCGCGCTCGTTCAGCGCGGCGAAGTCCAGGGTGGTGTCGCGGGCCACCAGGGCGGTGTGCTGCGGGGTGCGGGCGGCCCGGTCCTCGAAGAGGGCGGGGAAGGTGGTGTCCGGCTCGGGCAGCCGGGCGCCCTGCTCGTACCGCAGCACCTGGTGCCGTTCGTCGTCGGTCATCAGCGGCAGCCGGCCCACGGCCAGCTCGGGGTCCCCGGCGGCGGCCTCCAGCAGGACGCGCAGCCGGGCGGCCAGGCGTTCGGCGGTGCCGGCGTCGAAGAGCCCGGTGTTGTACTCCAGGTAGCCGGTGAGCCCGCCGTCGGTCTCCGTGAAGTCGAAGGCGAGGTCGAAGGTGGCGTTGCGGACCGGCGGCATCACCGGCTCCACCGTCAGGCCGGGCAGCCGGGGCGGCTCGGCGCCGAGGTTGTGCAGGGCGACCATGACCTGGAACAGCGGGGTGCGGCTGGTGTCCCGCTCGGGCTGGAGGGCGTCCACCACGCGCTCGAAGGGCACCTCCTGGTGGGCGAACGCCTCCAGGACGGTGTCCCGGACCTCGGCCAGCAGCTCCCGGAAGGGCACGTCGGGGCGGACCCGCGCGCGCAGCACAAGCGTGTTGACGAACATGCCGACCACGTCGTGCAGTTCGGGCCGTTCCCGGCCGGCGGTGACCGTGCCGACGGTGACGTCCTCCTGGCCGGCCCAGCGGGCGAGCAGGACCTGGCAGGCGGCCACGAGTGTCATGTAGAGGGTGGCGTCGGCCTCCCGGCCCCGCTCGCGCAGCCGCTCGGTCAGCGCGGCGGGCAGGGTGAAGGTCACCAGGGCGCCGTCGCGGGTGCGGACGGCCGGGCGCGGCCGGTCGGTGGGCAGTTCCAGCGGGGTCACACCGTCCAACGCGGCGCGCCAGAAGTCCAGTTCGGCCTCGGTCCGCCCGGCGCGGGCGCGCTGCCAGGAGGCGTGGTCGGCGTAGCGGACCGGCAGGGCCGGCAGGTCGGGACGGCGGTCCTCCAGGGCCGCCGCGTACAGCTCGCCCAGGTCCCGGGCCAGCACACCGGCGGACCAGCCGTCCGTGACGATGTGGTGCAGGGCGAGGACGAGGACGTGCTCGTCGGCGGCGCACCGGACCAGGCGAGCCCGGAAGAGCGGCCCGGTGGCCAGGTCGAAGGGCGTGGCGGCCTCGCGCTCCAGGAGGGCGTCCAGGGCGATGTCCGTACCGGCGTCCGCGTCGGTGATGTCCGCGAGGTCGTCCACCCGCAGGTCCACGGGCCGTGGCGGACGGACCGACTGCCGGGCCCGGCCGTCCTGTTCCGTGAACGTGGTGCGCAGGGACTCGTGCCGGGCGACCAGGCCGTCCAGGGCGGTGCGCAGCGCGGCGCTGTCGAGCGTGCCGCGCAGCCGCAGCACGGACAGGGTCGTGTACTCGGTGCTGCCCGGCTCGAACCGGTCGAGGAACCACAGGCGTTGCTGGGCGTACGACAGGGGTGCCGGGGTGTCCGGGTCGGTGGCCGGGATGGTGTCCGCGGTACTCCCGTCGCGGGGCTCGCCCAGCGCCGCCGCGAGGGCGGACAGCGTGGAGTGGGTGAACAGCAGCCGGGGCGAGACGTCCGTGCCGAAGGCCGCGCGCAGCCGTGAGGTGACGCGGACGGCCAGGATGGAGTCGCCGCCGAGGGCGAAGAAGTCGTCGTCGGCACCGACCTCCCCGGCGTCCAGGACGTCCGACCACGCGGCGGCGACCAGCCGCTCGGCCGGGGTGCGCGGCGGGGTCCGCGTGCCCTCGGCGGCGAAGCCGTCGGGGCCGGGCGCGGGCAGGGCGCGCCGGTCGAGCTTGCCGTTGACGGTGAGCGGCAGCGCGGCCATCGGCACGTACGCGGCCGGGACCATGTGCGCCGGCAGCAACGCCTCCAGATGGGCGCGGAGTGCGGCGGCGGGCGGCGGCGGTACGGCGCGGTCGCCGCTGCCGGTGCCGACGACGTGGGCGACCAGCCGGCGGGTCCCGGCGGAGTCCTCGTACACGCCGACGGTGGCCGCGCCCACGCCGGGATGGCGGTGCAGGGCGGCCTCGATCTCCCCGGGCTCGATGCGGTAGCCGCGGATCTTCACCTGCTGGTCGGCGCGGCCCAGGTACTCCAGGGTGCCGTCGGCCCGCCAGCGGGCCCGGTCGCCGGTGCGGTACATGCGGGTGCCGGGCCGGCCGAACGGGTCGGCGGGGAAGCGGGTCGCGGTGAGGCCGGGCCGGTTGAGGTAGCCGCGGGCCAGGCCCTCGCCGGCGACGAACAGCTCGCCGACGGCGCCGGGCGGCACCGGCCGGAGCGCGTCGTCGAGGACGTAGAGCCGCAGGTCGGGGATGCCGGTGCCGATGGGGCTCGCGGTACCGGCGCGGGCCGCCCGGTGGTCCAGCGCGGCGTGGGTGACGTGCACGGTGGTCTCGGTGATGCCGTACATGTTCACCAGGCGGGGCGCGGTGTCCGGGTGGCGGGCGTACCAGTCGACGAGCCGGGCCACGTCCAGTGCCTCGCCGCCGAAGACCACCGTGCGCAGCGCCAGCCGGGCGCTGACGTCGGGCAGTTCGGCGTCGGCGCGGATCAGCGGGTAGAAGGCGGACGGGGTCTGGTTGAGCACGGTGACCTGTTCCTCGGCGAGCAGGCGCAGGAAGTCCTCCGGGGAGCGGGCGGTGTCCTCGGGGACGACGACGAGCCGGCCGCCGTGCAGCAGCGGCCCCCACAGCTCCCACACCGAGAAGTCGAAGGCGTAGGAGTGGAACAGGGTCCACACGTCGTCGGGGCCGAAGCCGAACCAGGGGCGGGTGCGGGTGAACAGCCGGACCACGTTGGCGTGCGGGACGACGACGCCCTTGGGCCGGCCGGTGGAGCCTGAGGTGTAGATGGCGTAGGCGGGGCTCTCGGGCAGCGCGCGGCGGACCGGGCCGGTGGCCGGGCGGCGGGCCAGGTCGGCGCGGACGCCGGGGTCGTCCAGCCGCAGGACCGGCACGACCGTGTCGACGGTGGTCCCGGTGGTGGTCACCAGCGTCACCGGGTCGGCGTCGGCGAGCAGGTCCCGGACGCGCTCGGCGGGCAGCGCGGGATCGATGGGCAGGTAGGCGGCGCCGGTCTTCAGGACGGCGAGGACGGCCACGACGAGGTCGGTGGAGCGGGGCAGCGCGAGCGCCACGAACGTCTGCGGTCCGGCGCCGAGTTCGGCGAGCCGGTGGGCGAGCCGGCCCGAGCGCTCGTCCAGGGTGGCGTAGTCGAGCCGGTCGTCGCCGCAGGCGACGGCCTCGGCGTGGGGGGTGCGGGCGGCCTGGGCGGCGAAGAGGGCGTCCAGGGTGTCGGTGGGGCGGCCCTCCTCGGAGCCGTTCCACTCGGCCAGCATCCGGCGCCGCTCCTCGGCGGTCGTCCAGGCGAGCGCGCGGACGGGCCGGCCGGGGTCGTCGGCGAGTTCGGTGAGCAGCAGGCACAGCCGGTCGGCGAGGGCGCGCACGGTCGTGGCGTCGAACAGCTCGGGGTCGTAGGCGAGGTCGAAGCCGAACCGCTCGCCCTGGTAGGCGCGCAGCACGAGGGCGTAGTTGGTGGCGTCGCGGGCCGAGACGTCCGCCAGGCGTATCCCGGAGCCGGCCGAACGGGCCTGGTCGAAGGGGTAGTTCTCGAAGGCCACCATGCTGTCGAACAGCGGGCTGCCGGCGGGCACGTCGCTCAGCGAGGTCAGCTCGGCGAGGGACACCGCCGCGTACCGCCGTGCCTCGGCCTGGGCCTCCTGGAGCTCCCGGAGCCAGGCGGTGGCGCTGCGGCCGCCGTCCACGCGGACGCGGGTGGGCAGGGTGTTGATGAACATGCCGACCATCGACTCGACGCCGGGCAGGTCGTCGGGGCGTCCGGAGACGGTGGTCCCGAACAGCACGTCCCGCTCGGCGCTGTAGCGGGACAGCAACAGCGCCCAGGCGCCCTGCACCACGGTGCCGAGGGTGATCCCGGCCGCGCGGGCGGTGCGCGCCAGCCGGGCCGAGACCTCCTCGGGGAGCCCGGCCGTGTGCACACCGGCGGAACGGGTCTCGTGGCCCGGGCGGCGGACGCGGTCGGCGGGCAGCGGGGTGGGGGTGGCGAACCCGGCGAGGACGGTCCGCCAGTGCGCGTGCGCGGCCTCGGTGTCCTGGCCGGCCAGCCAGCGCACGTAGTCGGCGAACGGCCGCCGTACCGGGGGCTGCGGCCCGGCGCCGGTGGTGAGCGCCGTGTACTCCTCGAAGACGTCGGTGAGCACCTGGGCCAGGCTCCAGCCGTCCAGGATCAGATGGTGGGAGGTCCACAGCAACTGGAGCCGGTCGTCGGGCAGCCGGACGAGGGTGAGCCGCATCAGGGGGGCCGTGCCCAGGTCCAGGCCGCGCGCGAGGTCGTCGGCGCGCAGCCGGTCCAGCCGCTCGGCCCGCTCCCCCGCGTCCAGGTCCCGCCAGTCCACCTGCTCGACGGGCACGGTGACACGGCGGTGCACGACCTGGAGCGGCACCGGCACGTCCTCCCACACCACGCAGGTGCGCAGGGCGGGGGTGCGGTCGGTCACGCGCTGCCAGGCCAGGGCGAGGGCGTCGGGGTCGGTCACCCCGTCGAGCAGCAGTGCGGCCTGGTCGAGGTACACGTCGTCCGGGCCGCCGACCAGCCGGTGGAAGAGCATGCCCTCCTGGAGCGGGGTGAGCGGCAGCAGGTCCTCCACGTCCCGGCCGTCGCCGGCCAGGCGGTCCACGCCGGCCTGGTCCAGGCGGGCCAGCGGGAAGTCGGACGGGGTACGGCCGCCCGCGCCGGGCCGGGCGCAGTGCTCGGCGATGGCGGCGAGCGCCCCCACCATGCCGTCGGCCAGCCGCCGTACGGTGCCGGCCCGGTGCACCTGGTCGCTGTAGTGCCAGGTGATCTCCAGCTCGCCGTCGGCCACCAGGGCGGAGACGTCCAGGAGGTGGTCCAGCGGCGCGCCGGGGTCCATGTCCCGGCCGGGAAGGTCGGCGACGGGTGCGAAGTCCCCGCCGGCGGGCGCCTCCCACTGGCCGTGGTAGGTGAAGCACACCTCGGGCAGCGGGAGTTCACCGAGGGCTCGCGCCTCGGGCCGGGGCGATCCGAGGTGGCCCAGGGCCTGGTACCCCAGACCGCGGCGGGGCACGGCGCGCAGCCGCTCCTTGACGGCCTTGATCGTGGCTCCCCAGTCGCCCGGACCCGCCGGGGTCAGGGTGACCGGGTACTGGGTGGTGAACCAGCCGACCGTGCGGGACAGATCGGCGCCCTCCGCCAGTTCCTCCTCCCGGCCGTGGCCCTCCAGGGCGACGGTCACCCGGTCCGTGCCCGTCCAGTCGGCCAGCACCCGGGCCAGCGCGCTGAGCAGCACGTCGTTGACCTGGGTGCGGTAGGCGCCCGGCACCCGCCGCAGCAGTGCCTCGGTGGTGGCACGGTCCACCCGGGTCCGGACGGTGCGCACGGACCCGGCGACCGGGGTGCCGGAGAGGTCGACGGGGAGCGGGGTGCGGGGCGGCGCGGTCTCCTCCGTCCAGTGGGGCAGGTCGTCGTCCAGGTCACCGGCCCGCACCCGCTCGGCCAGCTCGCGGGCCCAGTCCGCGAACGGGGTCTGCTCGGGCTCCAGCCGGGGTTCCTCGCCTGCCACGGCCTGCCGGTACGCCTGTGCCAGGTCGGCGAGCAGCACCCGCCAGGAGACGCTGTCGACGGCCAGGTGGTGGGCGGTGACGAACAGCCGGGGGCGTTCCCCGTCGGTGAGCAGGGCCGCGCGCAGCAGGGTTCCGGTGGCCGGGTCCAGGGCGGCGCGGGCGGCGTCCGCGGCC
The DNA here is from genome assembly GCF_002920615.1 of Streptomyces sp. Ru62. Taxonomy (GTDB): domain Bacteria; phylum Actinomycetota; class Actinomycetes; order Streptomycetales; family Streptomycetaceae; genus Streptomyces. The sequence goes on along the minus strand of NZ_PQSU01000031.1, from coordinate 67,608 downwards.
TCGGCGGGCGGGGTGCCGGGGCCGTGCCGGGTCAGCAGTCCGGTGGCCGGGCCGGTGCCGGGGTGCTGCCGCCAGGTGTCCCCGGTGCGGGTGAAACGGGCCCGCAGGGAGGGGTGTCCGTCCACCACGGCGTCCAGCGCCCGTTCGAGTGCCCGCTCGTGGAGGTCGTGGGGCAGGTCGAGCAGCATCGACATGGTGAAGTGCCGCAGCGGGCCGTGCGTGGCGAGGAACCACTCCTGGACCGGGGTGAGCGGAGCGGGCCCGTCCTCCTGCGGGCGCCGGGGCGCGGGCAGGCCGGTGGTGCGGAGGGCCGCGGCGGCCAGGTCGGCGACCGTCTGGTGCCGGAAGACGTCCTGCGAGCCGATCCTGAGGCCCGCCGCGCGGGCCCGGGAGACGGCCTGGATGCTGAGGATCGAGTCGCCGCCCAGCTCGAAGAAGTTGTCCGTGACGCCGACCCGGTCCACGCCGAGCACCTCGGCCCAGATGGCGGACAGGGTCTCCTCGTCGGGGGTGCGCGGGGCGACGAACTCCCGCTCGCCGGAGGTGAGGCCGGGCGCGGGCAGGGCGCGCCGGTCCAGCTTGCCGCTGGTGGTCAGCGGCAGCGCGTCCAGCGGGGTGAAGGAGGACGGCACCAGCGCGTCGGGCAGCACCCGGCGCAGGGCAGCGCGCAGGTCGGCGGGGGCGGGCCGGGGCGCGCCGGGCGCGGGGACGACGTAGGCGGCGAGCCGGGCGTGGCCGTGCGCGTCCGGTACGGCGACGACCGCGGCGGCGGCGATGCCGGGCAGCGCGAGCAGGGCGGCCTCGATCTCGCCGGGCTCGATGCGGTGGCCGCGCACCTTGACCTGGTCGTCGGCGCGCCCGAGGTAGTCCAGACGGCCGTCCGGAGTCCAGCGGGCCAGGTCGCCGGTGCGGTACATGCGGGTGCCGGGCGGCCCGTAGGGGTCGGCGGGGAAGCGGGCGGCGGTCAGGCCGGGGCGGCCCGTGTAGCCCCGGGCGAGCTGAGGGCCCGCGAGGTACAGTTCGCCGCCGACACCGGGCGGCACCGGCTGGAGCCGGTCGTCGAGCACATAGGCCCGCACCCCGGGCAGGGGGCGGCCGACCAGGGGGCGGTCGCCGTCGACGCGGCAGGACAGCGCGTCGACCGTGCACTCGGTGGGGCCGTAGAAGTTGTGGGCGGTCACGTCGGGGTGAGCGGCCAGCTCCCGCCAGAGCGCGGGCCCGACCGCCTCGCCGCCCAGCATGAGGACCCTGGGGCGGTGCCGGGGGTCGGTGAGCAGCCCGGCGGGCAGCAGCTGTCTCAGGTAGGAGGGCGTGACGTCGAGGAAGTCGACGCGGTGCTCGACCACGTACGCGACCAGGGCGGCCGGGTCCATCCGGGTCGTCTCGTCGACCAGGTGCAGCGGGTGGCCGTCGGCCATCAGCAGCACGCCTTCGAGGGAGGTGTCGAAGGAGAAGGACGCGGTGAGCGCGACCCGCAGCGGGCCGCCGCCCGCCTCGGCGACGAAGCCGGCCCGGTGCGCGGCCAGCAGGTGTACCGCCGAGCGGTGGGACACGGCGACGCCCTTGGGACGGCCGGTGGAGCCGGAGGTGTGGATGACGTACGCGAGGTGCCCGGGGTCCAGCGGGGCGCGCCGGTCGGCGTCGGTGGGGTCGGTGTCCGGGGCGGTCGCGGGTACGGCGCGCAGCGCGGTCTCGTCCAGGACCAGGGCCGGGCGGGTGTCGTCCAGCAGGAACCGGACGCGCTCCTCGGGCAGGGCCGGGTCCAGCGGCAGATAGCCGGCGCCCGCCTTCCAGACGGCGAGGATCGCGGTGATCATGTCGGCGGTGCGCGGCAGCCGCAGCGCGACCAGCCGCTCGGGGCCGGCGCCGAGCGCGATGAGGTGGTGGGCGAGCCGGTTGGCGCGGGCGTTGAGGGTGGCGTAGTCCAGCCGTTCGCCGCCCGCCACGAGGGCGAGGGCGTCGGGGGTGCGGGCCGCGCGGCGCTCGAAGACCTCCGGGTAGGTGGTGTCGTCCACGGGGTTCCGGGGGCCGGTGCTCCAGTCGTGGACGACACGCCGTATCTCCTCCCCGGACAGCAGGGGCAGGCTGCCCAGCGGGCGGTCCGGGGCCTCGGCGGCGCCCTCCAGCAGGCGCAGCAGCTGTCCGGCCAGCCGCTCGGCCGTGGCCGGGTCGAACAGGTCGGTGCGGTACTCCAGCAGACCGGTCAATCCCGCGCCGTCCGGCACGAACTCGATGCTCAGGTCGAAGGTGGCCGCCTGCCGGGGCACGGTGACCGGGGTGGTGGCTAGGCCGCGCGGGGCGGTCGCGGCGGGCGGGTCGGGGTGCAGCAGGACCATCACGTCGAACAGCGGGTTGCGGCCCGCCTCGCGGGGTGCGCCGACCGCCTCCACGATCCGCTCGAACGGCGTGTCGCCGTGTGCGAAGGCGTCGTTGACCGTGCCGGCCGTCTTCGGGAGCAGGTCGCGGAAGGAGCCGGAGGCGTCCACCGGAGTGCGCAGGACGACGGTGTTCACGAAGAACCCGACGGCCCGTTCGAGGTCGGTGCGGGACCGGCCGGGGGTGAGGGAGCCGACGGTGATGTCGTCCTGGCCGGACCAGCGGGCCAGCAGGGCCTGGGTGGCGGCGACCAGGGCGGTGTGGAGGGTGCTGTGCTGCTCTCTGGCGAGGTCGCGCAGCCGCGCGGTGAGTGGGGCGGGAACGGCGAACGTGTGGACGGCTCCGGCACCCGCCTCCTCGCCGCGCCGGGGACGGTCCAGGGGCAGCTCGGGCGCCACCACCCCGTCCAATTGCCGCTTCCAGTAGGCGAGATGGCGTTCGAGGCGGGGCCCGGAGAGCTGTTCGCGCTGCCACACCGCGAAGTCCGGGTACTGCGTGGCCACCGGGGGCAGGTCCGGTCGGGCGCCCCGCGCGAGGGCGTCGTAGGCGGTGCACAGCTCGTCCAGGACCACGCCCGTCGACCAGCCGTCCGTGACGATGTGATGGGCCGTCAGCAGCAGGACGTGCGAGGTCGGCGACTCGCGCAGCAGCAGGGCGCGCAGCAGCGGCCCGTGGCGCAGGTCGAAGGGGCGGGAGTACTCCGCGAGCAGGTCCGCGTCCAGGTCGCCGGCGTCCCGTACCGGCAGCGGCACCGGGCCCGCCGGACGCACCCGCTGCACCGGCCGGCCGTCGGTCTCCTCGAACGTGGTGCGCAGGGCCTCGTGCCGGGCGACCACGGCGGCGAGCGCCTCGCCCAGCGCCGTGTGGTCGAGGGCGCCGGTGAGGCGGACGGCGACCGCGCTGTTGTAGCGGGCGTCGCCGGGGCGCAGCCGGTCCAGGAACCACAGCCGCTGCTGCGCGAACGACAGCGGCAGCGGGCGGTCCCGGTCGGCGCGCGGTATGCCCTGCCGGGCGGCCGGGGCCGCGCCGCCGGCCCGTCCGGCGAGCCGCCGCCGCAGTGCCTCCCGCAGCTCCTCGGGCAGCGCCTCGGCGCGGTCCCGCTTGGAGGGGCGCGCGGAGCCGGAGGGGTTCGAAGGGGTCGAAGACGTCATGGTCGTCGGATCCTCACCGTTCGTGGTCGTGGCCGCCGGCAGCGGCGTCTTCGGCATCGGCTTCGTAGGAGGGGTGTGCGGGGTCGTCGCCGTACGCGGCGCCCTCCAGCTCACTCAGCACCTGTTCCTCCACGAGCTCCGCCAGTGCGGCGACCGTGCGGGAGACCAGGACGTCGCGGGGGGTGAGCGTGACGCCGAACGCCTCGTTGGCGCGGGAGGCGACGAGCAGGGCGCGCAGGGAGTCGCCGCCGAGCAGGAACCAGTCGTCCTCGGCGCCCACGGCCGTCTCCAGGGCCTCCTCCCAGAGGGCAGCGAGCGCCTCCTCGGTGGGCGTGCGCGGTGCGACGTACTCGGACGGTGCCCGCTCCTCGGCCGGCGCCGGGGCGGGCAGGGCGGCCCGGTCGGTCTTGCCGTTCTCGGTGAGCGGGAAGCGGTCCAGCACCACGAACGCCGAGGGGACCATGGGAGCGGGCAGGGAGCGGGCGGCCAGCTCCCGCAGTGCGGCGGCGGTGGGAGGTTCGGCGCCCGGAGCCGAGAGCAGGTGGGCGACCAGCCGGGGCAGGCCCGGTTCGTCCTCGCGTACGGTCACCACGGCGTCCAGCACTCCCGGATGGCGGACCAGGGTGGCTTCGACCTCGCCCGCCTCGATGCGGTGGCCGCGCAGCTTCAGCTGGTGGTCGGTGCGGCCCAGGTAGTGCAGTTCGCCCGCGCTGTCGCGGCGCACGAGGTCGCCGGTGCGGTACATGCGGGTGCCGGGCGGTCCGAACGGGTCGGCGCGGAACCGGGCGGCGGTCAGCCCGGGCCGGCCGAGGTATCCGCGTGCCAGCGCCGGTCCGGCCAGCCAGAGTTCACCGGTGACGCCGTCGGGGACGGGCCGCAGCCGGGCGTCGAGGACGTAGGCGCGGGTGGCGGGCAGCGGGCGGCCGACGGGCGGTGCGGCGCCGTCCGCCTCCAGGGGCGCGGACCAGGTGGCGACGACGGTGGCCTCGGTGGGGCCGTAGGAGTTGACCATGTGGTGGTGCGGTGCCCAGCGGGCGACGAGTTCGGCCCCGCACGCGTCGGCGCCGACGATCAGCGTCTTCAGGTCGGGGAGGGTGCCGGGCGTGCCGTCGGGCAGGGTGGCGAGCGCGGCCGGCGGCAGCAGGGTGTGCGTGACGCGCTCGGCCCGCAGGACGTCGGCGAGCTGGGCGCCGAGCAGCGGCCCGGGCGGGGGTAGGACGAGCCGGGCGCCGTGCGGCAGGGACATGCACAGCTCCAGCACGGAGGCGTCGAAGCTGGGCGTGGCGAAGGCCAGCACCCGGTCCCCCGCGCTCACCTGGTAGTGGGCGGCCTCGGCGGCGGAGAACGCGGCGAGCCCGCGGTGGGTGACGACGACGCCCTTGGGGGTGCCGGTGGAGCCGGAGGTGTAGATGACGTAGGCCGGATCGTCCAGGTCGAGCGGGCGGGTCCGGTCGGCGTCGCCCGGCCGGTGTCCGGGCACGTCGTCCGGCGGGGCGGCGAGCAGGTCCGCGACCTCCTTGGCGTCGAGGGTGAGAGCGGGGGCCGCGTCGCGCAGCATCAGGGCGATCCGCTCCTCGGGGTAGCCGGGGTCGACGGGCAGGAACGCGGCGCCCGCCTTGGCCACCGCGAGTTGTGCCAGCACCATGTCCGCCGAGCGGGGCAGCAGCAGCGCGACGAGGTCGCCGGGTCCGGCGCCCCGGGCGATGAGCCGGTGGGCGAGCCGGTTGGCCCGCGTCTCGGCCTCCGCGAACGTGAGGAGCGTGCCCGGCGCGTCGAGCGCGGGCGCGGTGGGCCACCGGTCGACGGCGGCTTCCACGAGCGCGGGCAGGGTGGCGGCGGGCACCGGGCCGAGCGCCGGGCGGGCCGGGCCGCGCAGCAGCCGGTCGCGCTGCTCGGGCGGCAGTACGTCGATGTCGTCCAGGCGGGCGGTGCCGTCCGAGGCGGCCAGGGCGTGGAGGGTGTGCAGCAGCTGTCCGGCCAGGGACTCGGCGGTGGCCGGGGCGAAGTACCGGGGGTCGTAGCCCAGTTCGACGGCCAGCCGGTCGCCGGGCGAGACGACCACGGTGAGCGGGTAGTTGGTGGCCTCCCGGGCGTCCAGGTCCCGCAGCGCGAGGCCGTGCGCACCGGCGGTCGCGTCACCGACCGGATAGTTCTCGAAGACCACCAGGCTGTCGAACAGCTGCGTACCGGGCGGCAGTTCACCGAGGGTGTGCAGCGTGTTGAGGGGCAGGTGGTCGTGGCGGCGGTCCTCGGCCCGGGCCTCCTGCACCGCGCGCAGCCAGCCGGCGCAGTCGGCGGTGCCGTCGACCACGGTCCGGGCGGGCAGCGTGGTGATGAACAGGCCGGTGATGCCGTCGGCGCCCGGCAGGTCGGCGGGCCGCCCGGAGACGGTCGTGCCGAAGCACACCTCCCGCTCCCCGCTCCACCGCGCCAGCAGCAGCGCCCAGGCGCCCTGCACCAGCGTGTTGAGGGTGAGCCGGTGCCGGCGGGCGAACTCCTGGAGCAGCCGCGTCCGTTCGGCGTCGAGCCGCTGCGACAGCCAGGTCCCGGAGCGGGCCGTGGTGCCCGGCGCGGGCCTGCGGTCGTAGGGCAGCGGGGTCGGCGTCGCGAAGCCGGCCAGGACGCCGCGCCAGTGGTCCCGCGCCGGTCCGGTGTCGCGGGCGGCCAGCCAGCCGGCGTAGTCCGCGAACGGCCTGCGCTCGGGCAGCCGGGGCGGCTCGCCCCGGGTGAGGGCGGCGTGCGCGTTCATCACGTCGGACAGGACGTGGAAGACGCTCCAGCCGTCCAGCAGGACGTGGTGGAAGGTCCACACCACGCGTACCGCGTCGGGGCCGAGCCGGACCAGGGCGAGCCGCAGCAGCGGGGCCCGGTCCAGGGCGACGCCCCGGGCCCGTTCCTCGGCGAGCAGGTGCTCCAGCTCCGCGTCCCGCCGGTCCGCCGGCACCCCGCTCCAGTCGAGCTCGGTGACCGGCAGGGTCACGTTCCGGTGGACGACCTGGAGCGGCACGGGGACGCCGTGCAGGACGACGGACGTGCGCAGGACGGGGGTGCGGTCGACGACGTGCCGCCAGGCCGCTGCCAGGGTGCCCCGGTCGTGGGCGCCGTCCACGACGAAGGTGATCTGCTCGACGTACAGGCCGTGTTCGGCGTCGTCCAGGCCGTGCATCACCATGCCGGTCTGGGTCGGGGTGAGCGGATACACGTCCGCGACGTCGGCTCCGCTGCCGACGAGCCGGTCGACGGCCGTCTGGTCCAGCGGCGCGAGCGGGAAGTCGGAGGGGGTACGGCCACCGGCGCCGGGTTCGGCGCAGTGGCGGACGATCGCGCGGAGTTCGTCGGCCAGTTCGGCCGCCAGCCGGGCGACGGTCTCGCGCCGGTGGACCTCCCGGGAGTACGACCAGGTGAACTCCAGCCGGTCGTCGGTGACCCGGCCGAGGACGTCCAGGAGGTACGGCCGGTCCGCCGAGCGGTCCATGCCGCCGGCGAGGCCGCCGTGGGGCGCGTGCAGCAGGCCGCCGGGGGCGGGGGTGCCGTCCTGCCGGCCCAGGTAGTTGAAGCAGACGGGCGGCAGGCCGGGCAGCCCGGCTCCGGCCGTGGGGCGGAGGAAGCGCAGGGCGCCGTAGCCGAGTCCGCCGTGCGGTACGGCCCGCAGGTTCTCCTTGACGGTCTTCAGCGCGGTGCCGGTGCCGGCGTCCCGGGGCACGTCCAGGGCGACCGGGTACATCGCGGTGAACCAGCCTGCGGTCCGCGCGAGGTCGACGTCCGCGAACAGCTCCTCGCGGCCGTGGCCCTCCAGGGCCACCGCCACCCGGTCCCGGCCGGTCCAGCGGGCCAGGACCCGGCCCAGCGCGCACAGCAGGACGTCGTTGACGCGGGTGCGGTACACGTCCGGCACGTCCTGGAGCAGCCGGCGCGTCTCCTCGGCGTCGAGGCCGGCGGTCACGCTGTCCTCGTCGGCGACGGTGTTCGCGCCGCCGGGGCGGTCTTCGGGCAGCGCGGTGCCGACGTCGAGGCCCTGCCAGTGGGCGAGTTCGCCGTCGAATCCGCCCGCCTCGGTGTGCGCGGCGAGCCGCCGCGCCCAGTCCCGGAACGAGGTGCTCTTGGCGCCGAGGGCGGGCCGCTCGCCGTCCCGCAGGGCGCGGTGGGCGAGGTCCAGGTCCTCCAGGATCAGCCGCCAGGACACGGCGTCCACGACCAGGTGGTGGGCGGCCAGCAGCAGCACCGGCCGGCCGCCGTCGTCCGGCCGGCACAGCGCGGCCCGCAGCAGCGGCCCGCCGGCCAGGTCGAACCCGGCGCCGAGCGCGTCGGCCACCTCCTGCGGCGCGGTCCCCCGGTGCACCTCCAGGTGGACCTCCTCCCCCGGCTCGGCGCCGTACTGCCGCCACCGCCCGTCCCCGCCCGGCTCGAAGCGCAGCCGCAGCGCGTCGTGGTGCTCCAGTACGGCGGCCAGGGCGGCCCGCAGCAGGTCCTCGTCCGGGTCGGCGGCCAGCTCGTAGGCGACCGTCTGGCTGAAGTGGGCGGGGTCGCCGGTGAGGGTGTCGAGGAGCCAGTGCTGTACGGGGGTGAGCGGGGCGTCGCCGGTCACCGGGCCCTGCTCGGCGACGACGGTCGCGGCGCCGGGACCGTCGCCGTCCGGCGACCTCTCGGCGGCGGCGGCGAGTTCGGCGAGGGTCTGGTGAGTGAACAGGTGCCGGGGGGTCAGCGCCAGCCCGGCCCGGCGGGCGGCCGAGACGATCCGGATACCGAGGACCGAGTCGCCGCCGAGCGTGAAGTAGTTGTCGTCGGCGCCGACTTCGGGCACACCGAGCACCTCCGCCCAGATGCCCGCGAGGATGCGCTCGGCCTCGGTACGCGGCGGCCGGCCCGCCTCACCGGTGGCCGTCGCGGCCCACTCGGGCGCGGGCAGCGCCTGCCGGTCGAGCTTCCCGGTGGCCCCTAGCGGCAGCCGCTCCAACGGGACGACGAGGGCGGGCACCAGGTGGTCGGGGAGGCTTCGGGCGAGGAAGGCGCGCAGCTCGGCGGGGTCCGGCAGGGTCGCCGGGTGGCCGCCGTCCGGTCCGGGCGCGCTCTTCGCCGCGGGGACGGTGCGAGTCCCGGGGCCTGTCCCGCCGTCGGGCCCCGGCGCGCCCGTTCCGCGGGGCACCCCGCGGCCGTCGGCGCCGGCCTGGCCGCCGGTCCCGCCGTCGGGCCCCGGCGCGCCCGTTCCGCGGGGCACCCCGCGGCCGTCGGCGGCGGCCTGGCCGCCGGGGTCCGGGGAGCCCATCGCCCGGGGTACCGCGTACGCGACCAGGCGGCGGTGGCCCGCGTCCTCGACCACCCGGGCCGCTGCCGCCGCCACGGCCGGGTGGCGGGCCAGCGCGGCCTCCACCTCGCCGAGTTCGATGCGGAAGCCCCGCACCTTGACCTGGTCGTCGCCACGGCCGAGGTAGACGAGGTCGCCGTCGGCCGTCCAGCGGACCAGGTCGCCGGTGCGGTACATGCGGCTGCCGGGCGGCCCGAACGGGTCGGGCAGGAAGCGGCTCGCGGTCAGGCCCGGACGGCGCAGATAGCCGCGGGCGACGCCGGTTCCGGCCAGGAACAGTTCGCCGGGCGCGCCGACGGGCACCGGGCGCATCCGCTCGTCCAGCACATGGGCGCGGGCGCCGCCGATCGGCCGGCCGATCGGCGGATCGCGGTCGGGGTCGGCCGGGTCGCAGGTGAAGGCGGTGGCGTAAACGGTGGCCTCGGTGGGGCCGTAGATGTTGCGCACCCGGCTGCCGGGGACGGCGTCGCGGACCCGGCGCACGGTCCGGGCGGGCAGCCCCTCCCCGGCGAGGACGACGGTGTCCGCGACGATCCGCACGGCGTCCTCGGCGAGCAGCCGGTCGAGGGCCGACGGCACCGCGCTGAGCAGCCCGGCCCGCCAGGGTCCGGGGCGCTCGGCGAGGGCCAGCAGGTCGCGGACGACCTCCACGCAGCCGCCGGACAGCAGCGGCGAGAAGATCTCGAACACCGACACGTCGAAGTTGAGTGAGGTGGACGCCACCACGTGGTGCAGGCCCCGGCCGGTGAACTCGGCCGCCGCCCAGTCGGTCAGGGCCAGCACGGACGCGTGGCTGACGACGACGCCCTTGGGCCGGCCGGTGGAGCCGGAGGTGTGGATGACGTAGGCGGGGTGTCCGGGCAGCAGCGGGCCACGCCGTTCGCCGTCGCCGACCGGCGTGTCCGGCGCGCCGGTGTCCGGGGCGTCGTCCAGCAGGATGCGGGTGAACGGGCCCTCGGGCAGCCGGCCGGCGGTCTCCGCGGCCGTGATCACGGCGTCAGGGCGTACGTCCTCGAAGAGGAACGCGACGCGCTCGGCCGGGTACTGGGGGTCGACCGGGAGATAGGCCGCGCCGCTCTTCAGCACCGCGAGGAGCGCCACGACCAGGTCGGCGGTGCGGGGCAGGCACAGGGCGACGAAGCGCTCGGGTCCGGCGCCGGCGGCGATGAGCAGCCGGGCCAGCCGGCTGGAGCGTGCGTCGAGTTCGCGATAGGTGAGGCAGGTGTCGCCGTGGCGGACGGCGGGGGCGTCCGGGGTGCGCGCGGCCTGGCGCCGGAACGCCTCCGGCAGCGTGTCGCGCGGTGCCTCGGCCCCCCGTCCGCCGAACCGGTCGACCAGCCCACGCCCCGCGGCCGGGTCCAGCAGCGGCAGGTCGGCCAGGCGGCGGCCGGGGTCGGTGGCCATGCCGGTGAGCAGGGTGCGCAGGGTCTCGCCGAGCCCTTCCACCGTCGTGGCGTCGAACACGGCCGGGTCGTAGTCCAGGTGCACGGCCAGGGTGTCGCCGGGTGCGACGACCACGCTGAGCGGGTAGTTGGTCGGCTCCAGGTCCCGCTCCTGCTCCATGGCCAGGCCGTGCCGGGCCAGCGCGCCCTCGTCGAAGGGGTAGTTCTCGAAGACGACGATGGAGTCGAACAGGCCGGTGCCGCCCGGCACTTCGCTCCACGACTGCACCTGGGCCAGCGAGACGAAGTCGTGGCGCCTGGCCTCGGACTGGGCGGCCTGGAGGTCGCGCAGCCAGTCCAGCAGCGGGCGCCGCCCGTCGACGCGGGCCCGGGTGGGCAGCGTGTTGATGAACAGGCCGACCATCGTGGTGACCCCCGGCAGATCGGCGGGCCGCCCGGAGACGGTCGTACCGAACACCACGTCCTCGCCGCCGCCGTAGCGGGACAGCAGCAGCGCCCAGGCGCCCTGGAGGACCGTGTTGAGGGTCAGCCCGGCCCGCTGCGCGGTGTCCCGCAGGCGCGCCGAGACGTCCGGGGAGAGGGTCATCCGCACCGACCCGGAGGAGGAGGCGCGGTGGGCCTCGGCGGGCCGCCGGTCGCGGGGCAGTTCGGTGGGGGCCGGGAAGCCGGCGAGGGCCTCGCGCCAGTACCGTTCGGCCCGGGCGGTGTCCCGCCCGGCCAGCCGGCGCAGATGGTCGGCGAAGGGCCGGCGTTCGGGCACCTGCGGGCGGCGTCCTGAGGTGAGGGCCGCGTACCGCTCGCACACCTCGTCGAAGACCTGGGCCGCGCTCCAGCCGTCGAGCAGGACGTGGTGGAACGTCCACAGCAGGCGGACCCGGTCCGGTGCCAGCCGGATCAGCGTCAGCCGCATCAGGGGCGCGGCGGCCAGGTCGATGCCGGCCCGCCGGTCCTCGGCGAGCAGCCGGTCCAGCTCGCGCGCCTCTTCCTCGGCGGACCGTCCGGACCAGTCGAGGTGGGTGACGGGCACGGTGGCCCGGTGCCGGACGACCTGGAGCGGTTCCGGGGTCTCCTGCCACACCAGGCGGGTGCGCAGCACCGGGTTGGCGTCGGCGGTGTGCTGCCACGCCTCGGCGAGCGCGTGCGGGTCGGTGACGCCGGACAGCACCAGCTGCACCTGGTTGACGTAGGTGCGGCCGGCCGGGTCCAGCAGACTGTGGAAGAGCATGCCCGCCTGCATCGGCGTCAGCGGGTAGATGTCGGCGACGTCCCGGCCGTCCCCGGCGATCCGGTCCACGGCGGCCTGGTCCAGGCGGGCCAGCGGGAAGTCCGACGGGGTACGGCCGCCCGCGTCCGGGCGGGCGCAGTGCGCGACGATGCCGGTGAGGGCCCGCAGCATGCCCTCGGCGAGCGCGGTGACGGTCTCCTCGTGGTGCCGTCCGGCGCTGTAGTACCAGGTGATCTCCAGCCGGTCGTCCTCGACCCGGGCCACGACGTCCAGCAGGTGCGGCCGCTCGGTGCCGGGCGCCTCCGCGCCGCCGAGCCCGCCGGGCACCGAGCCGATCAGGATGCCGCCCTCTGCGGACCAGTCGAAGCGGCCCAGGTAGTTGAAGCTGACGCCGGGCGCGGGGGTGCCGGTGAGCCGAGGGTCGCGGGCGAGGTGGCGCAGCACGCCGTAGCCGAGTCCGCGGTCGGGTACGGCCCGCAGCTGCTCCTTCACCGACTTCAGGGCGGTGCCCCAGTCCCCGGCCGGGACGGTGAGGGCGACCGGGAAGAGCGAGGTGAACCAGCCGACCGTGCGGGACAGGTCGACGTCCTCGAAGAGCTGGTCCTCCCGGCCGTGCCCCTCCAGGCCGACGGCGACGGTGTCGCGTCCGGTCCAGTCGGCGAGGACCCGGCCCAGCGCGGTGAGCAGGACGTCGTCGACGCGGGTGCGGTAGACGCCGGGGACGCGGCGCAGGAGGCCGTCGGTGCTGTCGCGGTCCAGCCGTACGGTCACCTCGCGGGTGTCGGCCATGGTGGTGCCGCCGTCGCCGTCCACGGGCAGCGGGTCGGCGCAGGCCCGGGCGGCCTCCGCCCAGTGGGCGTGCCCGGCGGCGAAGACGTCGGCGTGGTCGCGCAGCCGGCGGGCCCACTCCTGTGCGGAGGTGGTGCGGGCGGGCAGCCGTACGGACTGTCCGGACGCGGCCTGCCGGTAGGCGGTCTCCAGGTCCTCCAGCAGGATCCGCCAGGAGACTCCGTCGACCACCAGGTGGTGGGCGATCAGCAGCAGCCGGGCGGGGCGGGAGCCGTCGGCGGTGAACAGGCGGGCGGTGAACAACGGGCCGGTGTCCAGGCGGAGTCCGGCGTGGGCCGCCGCCGTGACGAGCTCCTCGGCGCGGACGTCGTGGACCTGGAGCAGGTCGGGGACCGGGCTGTCGGCGGCGGCGACGTCCTGGCGCCGGCCGCCGGCGGCGGCCACGAACCGGGCGCGCAGGGCGTCGTGGTGGGTCCACAGCGCGGTCAGGGCGTGGCGCAGGGCGTCCTCGTCCACCGGGCCGGCCGTCTCGATGACGACGGACTGGTTGAAGAAGTCGGGGTGCGCGGGGCGCGCGTCCAGGAACCAGTGCTGGATCGGGGTGAGGTCCGCCGGTCCGGCGACCGGTCCGGTACCGGCGACGGCCGGCCCGGTACCGCCGCCGGCGGCGGCCAGTTCGGCCACCGTGGGGTGCCGGAAGAGATCGCGCGGGGTGAGCGCGAGCCCCGCGGCCCGGGCCCGGGAGACCACCTGGATGCTGAGGATCGAGTCGCCGCCCAGCATGAAGAAGTTGTCGTCGACGCCGACCTGTTCGAGCCCCAGCAGCTCCGCCCAGATCCCGGCGAGGATGTGCTCGGTCTCGGTGCGCGGGGCGCGGTGGGCCCGCTCGGCGCCGGCCGACCAGTCGGGGGCGGGCAGCCGCCGCCGGTCGACCTTGCCGTTCGCCGTCAGCGGCAGCTCCGCGACGGTGACGAACGCGGCGGGCAGCATGTAGTCGGGCAGCCCGGCCGCGAGGTGTGCGCGCAGCTCGGCGGTGGACGGCACCTCGGCGCCCTTGGCCGGCACGAGGTGGGCGGCCAGCCGCTTGCGCCCGGCGTCCTCGTACAGGGAGACGACGGCCTCGGCCACGCCGGGGTGTGCGCTGAGCCGGGCCTCGATCTCCGCGGGTTCGACGCGGAAGCCACGGATCTTGATCTGGTCGTCGGCGCGGCCGACGAAGTGCAGCTCGCCGTCGGCGCTCCAGCGCACGATGTCGCCGGTGCGGTACATCCGGGTGCCGGGCGGGCCGAAGGGGTCGGCGACGTAGCGGGCGGCGGTCGCCCCGGGCCGGCCGGCGTAGCCCCGCGCCAGGCCGGCGCCGGCGACGTACAACTCACCCGGTACGCCCGGCGGCTGGGGTTGCAGAGCGGAGTCCAGGACGTACACACGGGTGTTGTCCAGCGGGCGTCCGATGGGCAGGACGGCGGACAGCGGGTCGCCGGAGCGGAAGGCGCGGCGGGTGGCGAAGGTGGTGGTCTCGGTGGGACCGTAGCCGTCCACGACGGTCAGCCCGGGGCAGGCGTCCAGCACCCGGCGCACGACCGCGCCCGGCACGGCCTCGCCGCCCGTCCACACCTCACGGGCGCCGTGCAGGCAGCCGGGGTCCTCCTGGGCCAGCAGGCGGAACAGCCCCGCCGTCAGCCACAGGCAGCTCACACCCTGCTCCCTGACGGCACGGCGGACCAGGGCGGCGTCCAGGTCGGTGGGCGGGGCGAGCACGGCCGTTCCGCCACGCAGCAGCGGCACCCACACCTCGTAGGTGGCGGCGTCGAACGCGTGCGGCGAGTGCACGAGGACCCGGTCGTGCCCGGCGAACGCCCGGTCCAGAGCGAGCGCGACGACGTCCCGCTGCCGCACCGCGACACCCTTGGGGGTACCGGTGGAGCCCGAAGTGAACATCAGGTACTGGACGTTGTCGGGGTGGACGGCGTGGGCGGCGTCCGGGGCGGAGGGGGCGGGAAGCGCGGGACCGTCCCCGTCGGAGTGCCCGGGAATCGCGGGGCCGTCCCCCTCGGAGTGCCCGGGAGTCGCGGGAGCGTACGCCTCGAAGTGGCCCGGGGCCGCGGAATCGTCCGGGCCGGAGTGGGTGAGAGTCGCGGAAGCGTGCGTGGCGGACGTGTCGTCCACGCGCACGACGCCGTCGCCGGGCAGCACCTCCCGGGCCGTCTCCTCCCACCCGGCGTCGGTCAGCAGCAGGCCGGCTCCGGCCTCGGCGAGTGTCCGGCGCAGCCGCTCGACGGGAGCCCGGCCGTCCAGCGGCACGTACACCCCGCCGGTGCGGACGAGCGCCAGCTGCGTGACGATCAGCTCCACACAGCGGTCCATGAGCACCCCGGCCGGGCGTTCCGGCCGTACGCCGAGCCCCGTCAGACGCACAGCCAAACGCTGTGCGCGGGCGTCGAGTTCGCGGTACGTCAGGCGCTCGTCACCGGCCTCCAGGGCCACCGCGCCGGGAGTGCGGCGCACCTGCGCGGCGAAGAGGTCCGCGACGGTGGTGTCGGGGAGATCGGTGGCGGTGTCGTTCCAGGCGCGCAGCACCTGTTCGCGGCGCTCGGCGGTGAGCAGCGGCAGCCGGGCGGGCGGGCGCGCGGAGCCGGTGGGCATCCCGGCGAGCAGGACGGTCAGGTACTCGGCCATCCGCTCGGCGGTTCCCGTGTCGAGGAGTTCGGGGTCGTAGCCGAGGCGCAGGGTCAGCCCGGCCCCCGGATAGGCGGTGAGGCTCAGCGGGTAGTTGGTGGTCTCGATGCCCTCCAGACCGCTCAGGCGCAGTCCGTGGGCGGCGGCGAGGTCGTCGTCCACCGGGTAGTTCTCGAAGACGACGATGCTGTCGAACAGGCCGACCCGCTCGGGGAGTCCGGTGAACGCCCGCATCCGGGTGAGCGGCAGGTGGTCGAAGCGCCGGTCCTCGCTCTGGTCGTGCTGGAGCGCGCGCAGCCAGTCGAGCAGGGTGCCGTGGTCCGGGACGGTGACGCGGGTGGGCAGGGTGGTGATGAACAGGCCGGTCATGGCCTCGGCGCCGGGAAGCTCGGGCGGCCGTCCGGACACGGTGGTGCCGAACACCACCTCGTTCCGTCCCGCCTGCCGGGCCAGCAGCAGCGCCCAGGCGCCCTGCACCAGGGTGTTCAGGGTCAGGCCGGAGGTGCGGGCCAGCTCCTCCAGCGCCCGGCTGGTTTCCGGGGGCAGCGTCGTCCGGACGGCGTGCGTGGACTCGGCGCGGTGGGCCTCGCGCGGCTCACGGTCGTACGGCAGCGGGGTGGCCTCGGTCAGACCGGCCAGGCGGCGCCGCCAGTGCCGTTCGGCGGCGTCCGGGTCGCGTCGGCGCAGCCAGCTCACGTAGTCGCGGTGGGGCGGGCGGTCCGGGAGGGTGCCGGGGTCGCCGCCGGCGTGGTGGGCGAAGACGTCCGAGAGCACCTGGAACAGGCTCCAGCCGTCCAGGAGAAGGTGGTGGAAGGACCACACCACGCGCACCTCGGTGCCGGAGAGGCGGGCGAGGAGCAGCCGCTGGAGCGGGGCGCGGCCGAGGTCGATGCCGTCCGCGCGGTCGCGGGCCAGTACGTCGTCCAGCCGGGCGCGGCGCTCGCCGTCGGTCAGGTCGCGCCAGTCCAGGTGGGTGACCGGTACGGCCGCGTGGCGCCGCACCACCAGCAGCGGCTCGGGCACGTCCTGCCAGACGACCCCGGCACGCAGCACCTCGGTGCGGTCGGTGACGTACTGCCAGGCGGCGGCGAGGGCCCGCGGGTCGGGCACGCCGTCCAGGACGAAGGTCAGCTGCTGGAAGTAGACACCGCGGTCGTCCTGGGACAGGCCGTGGAAGAGCATGCCCGCCTGGGTGGGCGTGAGCGGGTACACGTCGGTGACCGCCGCCGGGTCCGCGCCGGTGATCCGGTCCACGGTGGCCTGGTCGAGCCGGGCCAGCGGGAAGTCGGACGGGGTGCGCCCCGCGGCGCCGGGCCGGGCGGCGTACCGGGCCAGGTCGGCCAGCGCGTCGGCGAAGCGGCCCGCCAGGTCCGCGACCGTGTCCTGCCGGTGCAGCCGGCCGGAGTGGAACCACGTGAACTCCAGCGTGTCACCGTCGAGCCGGCCGACGACTTCGAGGGCGTGCGGGCGCTCGGCCGCCGGGTCGGCGTCCAGTTCCAGCGGCCGTACGGTGCCCCGGTAGAGGCTGTCGGGGTCCTCCGGCAGCCCCATGCGGCCCAGGTAGTTGAAGCTGATCTGTGCCTCGGGGGTGCGCGGGGCCGTACCGGGATCCGCCAGGTGGCGCAGCGCGTCATGGCCCAGGCCGTGCCGGGGTACGGCGCGCAGCTGCTCCTTGACCCGCTTGAGCACGGCGTCCCAGCCGGCGTCCTTCGGGACGGCGAGCGCGACGGGGTACCGGGTGGTGAACCAGCCGACCGTGCGGCTGATGTCCAGCTCGGGGAAGAGTTCCTCGCGGCCGTGCCCCTCGACGTCGACCACCACCCGGTCCCGGCCGCTCCAGGCGCACAGGGCCCGGCCGAGGGCGCTGAGCAGGACGTCGTTGGCCTGGGTGCGGTAGGTGTCGGGCAGGGTGCGCAGCAGGGCGGAGGTGTCCTCGGGGCTCAGGCGGACGGTGACGGAGCGCTGGGAGGCGTAGGTGTTCGCGCGCCGGGAGTCCTGCGCGCCGGGGTCGCTCACCGGCACCACGGGTCCGGCCTGCGGGACGGCCTGGGCCCAGTACTCCCGTTCGTCGTCGAAGCCGCCCTCCGCCGCGTGCGCGGCCAGCCGGCGGGCCCACTCCCGCAGGGCCGTGGACTTCGCGGGCAGCGCCGCCGCGCCGTCGTCGCCGGCCCGGCGGGCCCGGTAGGCGCGGTCCAGGTCCTCCAGGAGCACCCGCCAGGACACCCCGTCGACCACCAGGTGGTGGACGGCGAGGTGCATGACCCTGGGGCGGCCGGTTCCGTCGTCGTGCAGCACGGCCCGCAGCAGGGGACCCCGGGCGAGGTCGAAGGGGCCGAAGTGCGGGGTGTCCGTGTCCGGGCCGGTGTGGTGGGCCAGGCGGATGCGGGGCGCCCGGTCCTCGATGTGCCAGCGGACGCCCGGGCCGGCCGCGTCGGTGACGAAGCGGGAGCGCAGGGCGTCGTGGTGGGCGGCCAGGTCGTTCAGCGCCTCTTCCAGTGCCGCCGGGTCGAGGTCGTCCGGCACGCGGACGGACAGCGCCTGGGCGTAGTGTCCGGCGCGCTCGGGGGCGGTGCCGAACAGCCAGTGCTGGATGGGTGTCAGGGGGGCCGGGCCGGTGGCCGGCTCCGGGGCGGGGGCGGTCTCGCGGGGGCCTCGGGCGGCGTCCGCGCAGCGGGCGAGGGCGGCGACCGTCTGGTGCCGGTAGACGTCCCGGGAGGTCAGCGACAGCCCCTCCTGCCGGGCGCGGGCCACCACCTGGATGCTGAGGATCGAGTCGCCGCCGAGTTCGAAGAAGTTGTCGTCGACGCCGACGCGTTCCACGCGCAGCACCTCGGCCCAGATCGCCGCGAGCGCGCGTTCGGTGGGTGTGCGGGGAGCGACATGCCGTACCGCGCGCACGGCGGGGCCCGGGTCGGGGAGCCGGGCGCGGTCGAGCTTGCCGTTCGGGTTGAGCGGCAGGGCGTCGAGCACGACGACGGCCGAGGGCACCATGGAGGCGGGCAGGGTACGGCCGAGCTCCCGGCGTACGGCCTCGGGGTCGACCCGCTGCCCGGCGGCCGGGACGACGTATCCGGCCAGCCGCCGGTGGCCGTCGGCGTCGGTGGTGACGGTGGCCGCCGCCTCGGCGACGCCCGCGCAGCGGCGCAGCGCCTCCTCCACCTCGCCCAGCTCGATCCGGAAGCCGCGCACCTTGACCTGCTGGTCGATCCGCCCGACGTACTCCAGGGCGCCGTCGGCGCGGCGGCGCACCAGGTCGCCGGTGCGGTACATGCGCTCCCCCGGTGCGCCGAACGGGTCGGCGACGAACCGGGCGGCCGTCAGTCCGGGCCGGTGCAGGTAGCCGCGGGCCAGGCCGCCGCCCCCCAGGTACAGCTCGCCGGTGACGCCGACCGGTTGGGGCCGCAGGGAGCCGTCGAGGACGTAGGACCGGGTGAGCGCCACGGGTCCGCCGATGGGCGGCGCCTGCTCGGGCAGCCGGTCGCCGGCGAACCAGGCGGTGGCGTACACGGTGGCCTCGGTGGGCCCGTAGACGTTCGCGACACGGCACTCGGGCAGGGCGGCGCGCAGGTCCCGCAGCGTCTGCTCGGGCAGGGCCTCACCGGCCAGGACGACGGTGTCCGCGGTGACGGGTGCCGTACCGCCGGCGATCAGGCGGGAGACGACGGACGGCACTCCGCTGAGCAGCCCGGCGCGCCGGGGGCCGGTGTCGTCGGCCAGGGCCGGCAGGTCGGGGACCACCTCGACCGTGCCGCCGGCCGTCAGCGGGCACAGCAGCTCGAACACGGAGACGTCGAAGTTGAGGGAGGTGGAGGCGATCACATGGTCCAGGCCGGCGGCCCCGAACCGCTCCTTCGCCCACGCGGCCAGCGCGCTGACCGTGCGGTGGGTGACGACGACCCCCTTGGGGCGGCCGGTGGAACCGGAAGTGTAGATGACGTAGGCGGGATGGTCCGGCAGCAGTGGCCGGGGCCGGTCGGCGTCGGTGAGGTCCGTGTCGGGCACGGCCGGGTCGGCGCAGTCCTCCAGCAGCAGGGGGGCGCGGTCGGCGGGCAGGGCGGCTGCGGTCTCCCGGGTGGCGAGGACGAGGGCGGGCCGGGCGTCGTCGAGCATGAGGCGGACGCGCTCGGCCGGATAGGCGGGGTCGACGGGGAGGTAGCCCGCGCCCGAGGCGAGCACGGCCCACAGCACGGGCACGAGGTCGGCGGTGCGCGGCAGGCACAGCGCGACCAGGGTCTCCGGGCCCGCGCCGCGCGCGAGGAGCTGCCGGGCCAGCCGGTTGGCGCGCCGGGCGACCTCGGAGTAGTCCAGCCGGACGGGGCCGCAGATGACGGCGGTACGGTCCGGGGTGCGGGCCGCCTGGGCGCGGAACAGGTCGGGCAGCGTGCCGTGACGGGTGTCCCGGGAGCGGTGGGCGGGCGGGTTCCAGGTGTCGACCAGGGTGCGCTGTTCCCCGGCCGAGAGCATGGGCAGCTCGGCGAGCGTGCGGCCCGGTCCGTCCGCCATGCCCTCCAGCAGGCGGTGCAGATGGGCGGTCAGCCGAGCCACGGTGGCGGCGTCGAACAGGTCCGTGTTGAACTCGGCGGTCAGCACGCAGCCGCCGTCGGGGTCCGGTGAGAACTCCAGGACCAGGTCGAAGCGGGCGGCGGGGCGGGGCAGCGGGTGCTCGGTGAGCCGCAGCCCGCCGGACCGGGGCGGCACGGACAGGGCGGTCTGCTGCACGACGAGGGCCTGCACCAGCGGGGTGCGGCTCGGGTCGCGGGGCGGTGCCAGCTCCTCGACCACCCGGTCGAACGGCACCCCGTCGTGGGCGAAGGCGTCCAGTACGGTCGTCCGCATGCTCTCCACGAACCGGTCCACGGTCGCCCGTTCGTCGACCTCGCCCCGCAGCACCACCGTGTTGGCGAAGAAGCCCGGCACCTCCTCCAGGTCGCGCCGCCCGCGCCCGGTGGTGACGGTGCCGAACGCGACGTCCCGCTGCCCGGAGTAGCGGGAGAAGAGCAGCGCGGAGGCGCCCGCGAGGAGCGTGAACAGCGTGGTGCCGCGTCCCGCGGCGAGTTGTCGCAGCCGGGTCACCAACTCGGCGGGGAGCGGGCGTCGGTGGGCCGCTCCGGCGGTGGTGCGCACGGCGGGGCGCGGCCGGTCGGTGGGCAGCTCCAGGTGCTGCATGCCCGCCAGGTGGCGTCTCCAGTAGGCCAGATCCGCGGTGTCGGCCTCGGTGGCCCGCTGCCGCCGCTCCCACACGGCGAAGTCCGGGTACTGCACGGCGGGTCGCGGAAGGCCGTCGGGTTCTCCGGTGGTCTCCGCGTGGTAGAGGGCGGCGAGTTCGCGGGTGAGGATGCCCACCGACCAGCCGTCGGTGACGATGTGGTGCTGGGCCAGGAGCAGCAGGTGGTCCTCGGCGGCGAGCCGGACGAGCAGCGCCCGGGTGAGCGGGCCGGCCGAAAGGTCGAAGGGGCGGCCCAGTTCCTCGGTGAGCAGCGCCTCGGCCGCGTCCGGACGGCGCGCTTCGGGTACGCCGGTGAGGTCGGCCGTGCGCAGGGGCAGGTCCGGCTCCGGCGCGACACGCTGGGCGCCCTGCCCGTCGGTCGTGGTGAACGTGGTGCGCAGGGAGGCGTGGCGGGCGGCGAGGCGGTGCAGGGAGCGGCGCAGCGCGTCCGGGTCGAGGGGGCCGCGCAGCCGTAGCGACACGCCGGTGTTGTACTCGGTGCCGCCCTCGGTGAGGTCGTCGAGGTACCAGAGCCGCCGCTGCGCGCTGGACAGCGGCAGGGTGCCGTCGCGGGGCGCCGGCGGTATCGGCTCCGGCGGCGCGGCGGCCGACGGATCGTCCAGCAGGGGGGCCAGGGCGGCGACCGTCCGCGCGGTGAAGACGTCCCGCAGGGTCAGCCGGACACCGAGCTCGTCCCGGATCCGGGCCAGCGCACGGGCGGCGAGGATCGATTCACCGCCCAGGTCGAAGAAGTCGTCCGTCACACCGACCGCGTCGACGCCCAGCACCTCCGCCCAGATCCGGGCGACGGCCCGCTCGCCCGCCGAACGCGGCGCGACGCGCCCCTCCGTGACGGTCCTCCCCGGCGCGGGCAGGGCCCGCCGGTCGATCTTGTGCTGGGGGGGTGAGCGGCATCCGGTCGAGCACCACGACGGCGGACGGCACCATGTGGGCGGGCAGGACGGCGGCCACGGCGGAGCGGAGGGCCGCCGGGTCGAGGGCGTGCGGGGGGTCGGAGGGGGCGGTGGCTGTGAGGCCGGTGGGACCGGTGGTGCTCTGCCCGGCGGGGGCGGTGGGATGAGTAGGGCTGGTGGGGCCGGCGGCACTCTGCCCGGCGGGGGCGGTGGGGTCGCCGGACCCCTGCCCGGCGGAGGCGGCGGGGGCGCCGGACCCCTGCCCGGCGGCAGCGGTGAGATCGGTGGCGCTCTGCCCGGCGGGGGCCGCAGGGGCGGCGGAACCCTGGCCGGCGGGGGTGACGTAGCCGACGAGGCGTTGGTGGCCCGGCTCGTCCTCCCGGACCACGACCACCGCCTCGCCGACGCTCCCGGCGCCGGCGCGGCGCAACGCCGCCTCGACCTCGCCCGGTTCGACGCGGAAGCCGCGGATCTTCACCTGCCGGTCCAGCCGGCCCAGGAACTCCAGTTCCCCGTCGGCCGTCCAGCGCGCCCGGTCGCCGGTGCGGTACAGACGGGCGCCGGGCGGGCCGAAGGGGTCGGCGACGAACCGGGCCGCGGTCAGGCCCGGACGGCCCAGGTAACCGCGGGCCACCGCGTCACCGCCGACGAACAACTCGCCGTCCGCGCCGGCCGGTACGGGGCGCAGCGCGGCGTCGAGGACGTGCACCCGGGTGTGCGGCAGGGCGCCGCCGATCGTCGGCGTGCCCTGACCGGCGGTGAGCGGTCCGGTCCAGGTGGCGACGATCGTGGCCTCGGTCGGCCCGTACGAGTTGATCATGCGGCGGCCGGGTGCCCAGCGGTCGACCAGAGAGGCGGGGCAGGCTTCGGCGCCCACGATGAGCGTGCGCAGGTGGCGGGTGGTGCCCTGCGCGGGGTCCGGCAGGGTGGCCAGTGCGGCGGGCGGGATGAGGGCGTGGGTGATGCGCTGCTCGTCGAGGACCGCGGCGAGCTCGTCACCGAGCCAGGGACCGTGCGGCGGTACGACGAGGGTGGCGCCGGACAGGACGGAGGCGCACAGCTCCAGCACGGAGGCGTCGAAGCTCGGTGAGGAGAACTGGAGCACGCGGTCGCCGGGGCCCACCGCGTACCGTTCGGCGGCGGCCGCGGTGAAGCCGCCGATGCCGCGGTGGGTGACGGTCACGCCCTTGGGGGTACCGGTGGAGCCGGAGGTGTAGATGACGTAGGCGGCGTGATCGGCGTCGACAGGGGCGTCCGCGCCGGCCGCGTGTCCTGGACCGCCGGCGGTGTCCAGCAGCTCACGGACCCGGCCCGGGTCGTCGAGGGTGACGGCGGGCGCGGCGTCGGCGAGCATCAGCGCACGGCGCTCGGCGGGATAGGCCGGGTCCA
Organism: Streptomyces sp. Ru62; assembly: GCF_002920615.1. Classification (GTDB taxonomy): domain Bacteria; phylum Actinomycetota; class Actinomycetes; order Streptomycetales; family Streptomycetaceae; genus Streptomyces. The sequence continues at coordinate 45,177 of NZ_PQSU01000031.1, read as the reverse complement.
CGGGCAGGAAGGCGGCGCCTGCCCGGGCGACGGCCAGCTCCGCCGCGATCAGCTCCATGGAGCGCGGCAGGACCAGGGCGACGATCCGGTCGGGACCGGCTCCTCGCCGGGTCAGGTGTACGGCCAACCGGTCGGCGCGGACCGCGAGTTCGCGGTAGGTCCAGGTCCGCCGGCCGTCGGTGAGCGCCGGTGCGTCCGGGGTGCGGGCCACCCACGCGGTGAACAGCTCGCCGAGCGTCGGATGCGCCGGTGCCGCCGCGCTCTGCGACGCGCCGGCGGCGGGGCCGGCCTGCGGCGGCAGGGAGGACGCCGGTGCGGGCTTGTCGTGCAGGTCCGTCATGGGTGAAGTCCTTCGGAGAGCGGGGCGATGCGGCGCGGACGATCCCGGGCCCCACCGAGGGGGCCGTGCACCGGCTCGGGTGACACACCGGGGGTGTGGGGCGGGGCGGTACGGGTGCGGAAGCTGACTGGGGTGTCGGTACCGGGGGCGGCCGGGAGGTGCGCCAGGGGTGCCACCTGGCCGGTGACGACCACCGGCCCGGGCAGCCGACCTCGTTCCGGTGCCGGAGCGGCCCGTGCCGGTGCCGGGGCTGCTCGGCCGGCCCGGACAGGCCCCGGTCCCCGAGGGGACCCGGACCGGACGGAACCAAGCCCGAGCGGGCCAGCGGATCAGCGGCTGGACCGGCACCGGCACCGTCGGACCACGGCCCAGGGCGACGTCGGCCAGGACACCGGCGCGATGCGCTGGAGCCGGCACCACGGCTCCGGACCCGGACCGGCCCCGGACCGGCGGGCACCCGTGTTCAGTCGGGGTCGGCGCGGCGGGCCGTGCGGCCGGAGATCTGCACCCGGTCGATGCTTCCGGTGACCGGATCGCGGTGGAAACGGCCCCCGGGTTCGAGGTGTCCGGTGTCCGGATCGAGCAGGTCGCAGGAGAGGTCGGCGTAGCAGACCAGCGGCAGGGGCAGGTCACCGTCGACCGACAGGGCCGGCGAGCCGTCCGGTCCGGGCGCGATGCGATAGGTCGTGGTGCCGTTGCGGTAGGTGCCCACGCACTCGGGCAGGGCGACGGGACGCCCCCGGTCCACGGCCGGCACGCCGGCGGGCACCTGTATGCCGGTCAGCCGGCCCAGTTCCTCGGTGAGGTCGCGCCAGAGCGCGGTGGCACCCCCGGCATTGCCCGTGAAGGCGATCACCGCCCCGCTCTCCGGATCGGCCCGCAGATGGCAGGACGTGCCCTGGGCGTTGCCGTCGTGCCCGCACCACACGCGGTCGTCCCGCTCGTAGAGGGCGAGCCCGGGGCCCCAGCCGTCGGCCAGGGTGCCCGGCCGGGCGGCGGTCTCGGGGCGGCGCATCTCCTTGGCGACGGCGGGCGGCAGCAGGTCCACGCGGCCGATCAGCGCGTTGCCGAACGCGGCGAGGTCCCGGGCGCTCGCGAGCAGCGCCCCGGCCGGCGCCTCCAGCGGCGCCAGGTTCTGCCGGGCCGGACGGGCCTGTCCGGTCGCGGAGTTGACGGCGTGTCCTGCGGCCACGGGACGACCGGGCGCGGGGTCACCGATGAACGCGGGTGTGATGCCGAGGGGTTCGAGGAGCAGCGCCCCGGCCGCCTCCTGCCACGGCATGCCGGTGACCGTCTCCACCAGCCGTCCGGCGGCGACGTAGCCGGCGTTGGAGTAGGAGAAGTCGGTCCCCGGCGGGAACAGCGCGTCGCGGGCGGTGCAGACGGTGGCGAGATAGCGGGGGGCGCTGGTCGTGGCGGCGGTGTCCGAGTCCGGTCCGGCCGGCAACCCCCCGGTGTGACTGAGGAGCTGACGGATGGTCACCTCGGGGACGCCGCTGAGTTCCGGGAGGTGCGCGACGGCGGGTTCGTCCAGGTCCAGGTCGCCGTCGTCGGCCAGGAGCATGACGAGCGCGGCGGTGCAGGGCTTGGTGAGCGAGCCCAGCGGGACCGCCGTGTCCTCGGTGAAGGGTCTGCCGGTGGTGGCGTCGGCCGTACCGGTGTGCACGGCGATGAGATCGGTGCCGGTGTCCAGGGCCAGCTGGGCGCCGGGCACCCGGTGGGTCCGGGCCAGGGCGTCGAGGCGGTCCTGTATCTCCCGGCGTAACAGGGACGGCGTCCGGGAGGCGGCCGGAGCGGTGGGGATGGTGTACGGCATGAGAAGGGGACTCCCGTTGGATGGGTCTCATGTGCGGGTGTGCCGGTGCGGCCCGGGTCTGAGCGGTGCCGGGGCCGGCCGGTGCGCTGGGCGCGCTCGGGCTACGGTCTGCGGACCTCGACGGGCAGCTGCCGCACGCCGATGATCACGGCCGGATTCTGGTAGGCGACGTCCTCGTAGGAGGGGATCGCCAGCATGCGGAATCGTTCATGCAACATCCGCAGGGCGATCCGCGCCTCCAGCCGGGCCAGGGGCGCGCCGAAACAGAAGTGGATGCCGTGCCCGAAGGTCAGATGCGGGTTGGGGTGCCTGGTCACGTCGAAGACGTCGGGCGCCTCGAAGCGGGCGGGGTCCCGGTTGGCGGCGCCCAGATGTGCCATGAGCAGGGTGTCGGCCGCGATCTCATGGCAACCGAGGACCACGGGCCGGGTGACGCGGCGGCCCAGTTCCGGGAACGGGGGCAGCCAGCGCAGCACCTCCTCGACGGCGGCCGGGATCCGCGCGGGGTCGGCGCGCAGCGCGGCGTTCGTGCCGGGGTGCCGGTCGAAGGTGACGACGGCGTTGCCCAGCAGCGCGGTGGTGGTGATGTGCCCGGCGACCAGCAGCAGGGCCACGAAGCCGACCATCTCCTGGTCGGCGAGGCGGACGCCGTCCACCTCGGCGGCGATGAGTCTGCTGGTGAGGTCGTCACCGGGGTCGGCGCGGCGGGCGCGGATGTGGTCGAGCATGTAGCCGTTCATCTCGCGCACCGTGGGCGCAATGGCCTCCAGGGCCCGTTCCAGGTCGGCCATGTCGGGTGCCTCGCCGAGCTGGTCCCCGCCGAACAGGACGCTCGCCCACTCCTGGAAGAGGCGGTGTTCCTCCGCCGGGATGCCGAGCAGTTCGGCGATGACGATGATCGGCAGTGGATAGGCCAGGGCGTCGACCAGGTCGAACCGGTCGCGGTCGGCGACGGCGTCCAGCAGCCGGGCGCAGACGGCCTCGATGCGGGGGCCGAGCCCCTGGACCACCCGGGGGGTGAACGCCTGACTCACCAGGGTGCGGAGCTTGCGGTGCTCCGGCGGGTCCATGCCGACGAAGTTGCCCTGCCGGAAGGTCTCGAAGTCGGGCTGGGTGGGCGCGAGGGCGGACATGTCGGAGGAGTACGTCGTCGGGTCGGCGAGCACGGTGGAGACGGTCTCGTGGTCCAGCACCTGCCAGACGCCCTGCGTCCCGTCGTACCGCACCGGCCCGGCCTCGCGTAAGCCACGCCAGCGGTCGGGTAACTCCTCCAGGAGGAGCGGTTCGCCCGTCGGTTGCTTGCTGATCACCTTGTCTCCTTGCTGGCGCGTGCGGGCATGGCGGAGTCGTGGGCGCGGGGGAAGGCCGTGGACCGGCGCCGGCCGGGAGACCGGGCGGGTTCCGGGCACGGCTGCGCCCCCGCTGCCGGGACATCCGGACGGGAAGAACGCGTGACCCCCGTGTCCTCCTCGGGTGCGGCGACGTAGGCCGCCGTCGGACTGGCGTCCGGGTGGGCCGAAGACCCTGCGCGCAGGCGATGAGGTCTCAGCCCATGGGGCGGGTTTCAGCCCATGCGACGCACGGGGTGGGACTCAGCCCTCCGACGCATGGGGGGGCACACAGCCCCTGCGGTCCGTGTACCGGCACTCACCCATGTGATGAGGCCCCGGCCGGCCACGGCCCCGTAGCGAGCCCTGTCGTGCGGCGCGCCGATCCGACATAACGCATCCCCCTCGGCGATAGCTCCCGCGCACGGCTCACGCAGGACCCTCCCGGCTCGTGAGGTGTGAGAATACGCAGTCGCAGCGCGTGCCGCCCCACGATTGGCATGATGCGTACCCCGAGACACCTTCGTTTCGATGGAACTCGGCCACAGTCTTCATGGCGAGTCACACACAAGCAACCCCCTGAAGTTGAACGGAGAGTACTCTGGCGGTGCTTTTGCGTCACTGTCCGGCCACTCGCCGGGCCTGTGCGCACACGAGCCCCCCGGCCGGATCGTCGCCCCCGCGTGTGCCCCGGCACCTCCGCCGCAAACCGAGAGCGCGGGGAAAACCTGTCACCGACCGAACGGGCGGCAGGTCCTCCGTACCGCGTCCGCACGCGGGCCGGTGCGCCGCCCCACTGTTCGTCCCGATGGCCGGACTGCCCCTGATCAGGGGGGATGATTCGGCCAGCGGAGCTCCTCCCCCATTGCCGAGGACGGTGACGACACGCGCGGCGCGCCGCACCCGCCCACCGCCGACACGCCCGGCGGCCACCCGCACCCCGCCCTCCACTCGGCCGCTTCGGCGCCGCGCGGGACCGAGAACCTCGGCCGGTGCGCGCGGATTCGGCCATCCGGGCGCGGCGGGGGCGCACACCACAAACCCGTACGCCACCCGTGCTTCGCGCCCACCGCCGAGCGCCACCCGGTACGGCGGCCGACGCCCGGGGACGGCGTTCCCGTCCGCGGCCGGCCCCCTGCCCTTCGGCGCCGGCGCATGGAGACGGCCGGGCGGGGTATTCGGAGCCATCCGGCACGCGCGGGCGCGAAGGGTGCCCCGTGAGCGTTCGCCGTGCGCGGGGCGCCGCCGCGAGGGAGTCTTGTGGCCGGGATGCGACGCGCGGCCGTACGAGGAGGTGGTCGGCGTGTCCGACGGGCCGGAGCCGGGACGGGCACCGGCGGCCGGCACGGCGCCGGCCGGACAGCCGGTGCTGTCGCTGGCGCTGGCCACCCTGCTGGAGGAGGTGCAGGCGCACTCCGGCGCCATCTATCTGCTCAGGACCGACGAGCCTGTCCTGGAAATGGCGGTCATGGCGGGCATGCCCCGCGCCTTCGCGGCACCGTGGGAGCGGGTCGGGCTGAGCGCTCCGATCCCGGTCGCCGACGCGGCGCGCGAGAGGCGGCTCGTGTGGGTGGGCGGCGAAGCGGAGATGGCCCGCCGCTATCCCAGGATCTCGGTGGTGCTGCCGTACCCGTTCGCGCTGGCCGCCGCGCCCGTGGCGACGGAGCGCACGGTGTACGGCGCGGTGTTCGTCACCTGGCCGGGCACGCATCCGCCGGAGCTGTCGGACCGGGAGCGGGAACATCTGACGGCGGCCTGCGCACGGCTGGCGCTGCGGCTGGAGCGGGCCGCGCGGGAGGACCGCCCGCTCGGGCACGAGCCGGACGTGCTCGCGGCGCCGGTGTCGTTCGTGGCGGAAACGCTGGGCTCGGTCGAGGCGGCGCGGATGGTGTCCCGGCTGCCGTACGGACTGATGTCACTGGATCTGTACGGCCGTATCGGCTTCGTGAACGCAGCCGCCGGCGAACTGCTCGGCCGGCCCGCCGGGGAGCTGCTGGGCAAGGTGCCCTGGGTGTCGGTGCCGTGGTTGAACGACCCTATGTACGAGGACCGCTACCGGGCGGCGCTGATGAGCCAGCAGGTGACGTCGTTCGTGGCGCTGCGCCCGCCGGGCGAGTGGCTGTCGTTCCGGATGTATCCGAGCACGACCGGACTGAGCGTGCGCGTCACCCGGGCCAAGGCGGTGGCGGAGATGGCGGGCGGGAGCCCCCGGGCGGGTCCGGGCCCGTCCCGGCTCGTGACGATCTCCCAGCTGCTGAGCCTGGCGGGCGCGCTCACCGAGGCGGTCGGGGTGCGGGACGTGGTGCAGCTCGTGTGGGAGGAGGTGGCCCCGGCCGTCGGCAGCCAGGCGCTGGCGCTGCTGCGGGCGCAGGGCGGGCGGCTGCACGTGCTCGGGCACCGCGGCTATCCGGACGCGCACGTCGTGGAACGGTTCAACGGGCTGCCGCTGTCCGATCGCACGCCGGGCACGCACGTCCTGAGCAGTGGGGTGCCCGCCTTCTTCGACTCCCAGGAGCAGCTCGAACGGCTGTATCCGAACCGGCACCACACCCCGGACGGCTTCGCGGCCTGGGCGTACCTGCCGCTGATCGCGTCCGGGCGGCCGGTCGGCACCTGTGTGCTGGCCTACACGGAGCCGCGTGTCTTCCCCGCCGACGAGCGGGCGGTGCTGGCCTCGCTCGGCGGGCTGATCGCGCAGGCCCTGGAGCGGGCCCTGCTCTACGACGCCAAGCACCGCCTCGCCCACGGCCTGCAACAGGCGCTGCTGCCGCACTCGCTGGCGCCCCCGCCCGGCATCGAGGCCGCGGCCCGCTATCTGCCCGCCACCCACGGCATGGAGATCGGCGGCGACTTCTACGACCTGGTGCCGACCCGGCCGCTGGCGGCGGCGGTGATCGGGGACGTCCAGGGGCACAACGTGACCGCGGCCGGTCTGATGGGGCAGATCCGCACCGCGGTCCGCGCGTACACCACGGTGGGGCAGGCGCCGCACGAGGTGATGAGCAGCACCAACCGGCTGCTGATCGATCTCGGTGCCGAACTGTTCGCCAGCTGTCTGTACCTGCGACTGGATCCGGCGCGCGGGCGGGCCGTCATGGCGCGGGCGGGTCATCCGCCGCCGCTGCTGCGCCGGCCGGACGGGCGGGTGCGGGTGCTGGACCTGGCCGGGGGCCCGCTCCTCGGGATCGACGCCTCGGCCCGGTATCCGACGACCGAGGTCTCCCTGGTCCCCGGCTCGGTGCTCGTCCTGTACACCGACGGTCTGGTGGAGTCCCCCGGCATCGACATCGAGGACGCGCTGGTCGACCTCGGCGGGCTGCTCGCGGAGGTCGGCGACCAGCCACTGGAGAACCTGGCGGACGAGGTGGTCCGGCACAGTGCGGGGGCCCGGGGACGGGTGGACGACGTGGCGGTGCTGCTGCTGCGGGCACGCGACGACGGATGACGCACGGCCGGGCCCGGCCCTCCCACCGGAGAACCGGACCCCTCCCCGCCGACCGACACCGGGGGGAGCCCGGCGGGGAGCCTGGAGGGCGCATCGGCCGACTCGGTGCGGGCCGGCTCAGTGCCCATCGGCCGGCTCAGTGGGGGCAGTGCGGGCCGGCCGGCTCAGCGCCTACTGGCCGGCTCAGTGCCTGCCGGTCCCGTCAGTGGGAGCCGGTGACGGACGACGACCCGTCGTCCGCCGCGCCGGCACCGGACGGATCGGCGCCGCCCCCGATCTGGTCACCGCCGGCACCGGGCTGGTCACCGGCACCCGCTTGGTCACCGGCACCGGCCTGATCGCCCGCGCCTGCGCCCGCCTGATCGCCCGCACCGGCTTCGTCTCCGGCACCCGCGCCGGACTGGTCGCCCGCTCCGTTGCCGGCGTCGCCGTCGCCGAGCGTCGCGCCGGTGGCCTGGAGGGCGGTGGTGACCGGCTGGAAGAAGGTCTCGCCGCCGCTGGCGCAGTCGCCGCTGCCGCCGGAGGTGAGGCCGAGGGCGCTGCCGTCCTGGGTGAACAGCGAGCCACCGCTGTCGCCGGGCTCGGCGCAGACGTCGGTCTGGATGAGGCCGGTGACGGTGTCGACGCCGTTCGGGTCGGTCTCGCTCTGGAAGTTGACGGTGGCGTCGAGGCCGGTGACCTGGCCGTCGTGCAGCCCGGTCGTGGAGCCCATCCGGAACACGGTCTCGCCGACGGTGGCGTCGGCGGCCTGGTTGATCTGGACCCTCTGGCCGTTGCCGGCGTTGACCTCGCTGGGCGCCTGGGTGTTCGGGTCGTTGTACTTGACGAGGGAGAAGTCGCCCTCGCCGGGGAAGGTGGCCTGGTCGACGGTGGCGATGGGCTGGCCTGTCTCGGAGTCGGACCATTCCTTGGCGGCCACCCCGCAGTGACCGGCCGTCAGGAAGGCGGGGCTGCCGTCGGAGGCGGTGACGTTGAAGCCGAGCGAGCAGCGGACGCTGCCGCCCTGCACCTGGGAGAAGATGGCGTCGCCGCCGGAGACGAAGGTCTTGAAGGTGCCGGAGGACTTCTTCAGGGTCGCCATGCCGGACCCGAGGCCGCGCACGGTCGACTGCAACCTGTTCCAGTCGGCGCCGGTCACGGTGGAGTCGGCGGTGACCAGGACCTTGTCGGTGCGCGGGTCGACGGCCCAGGAGGTGCCGGGGATGGTCGCCTTGGCCTTCAACGTCGCGGCGGCGGCTTTGAGTTCGGCGGTGCTGTTGTCGACCTGGCGGACCACCGCACCGGCCTTCTTCGCCTGCACGATGACGTTGTTGTCGCCGCTGACCACGTTGACGACCAGCTGCTGCTTGCCGCCGTCGTAGTAGGACCCGGCGAAGGCGTCGCCGAGGATCTTCTGGAGCCGGCCGGCGAGGTCGGAGGCGTCCGTGGCCTTCAGGGTCTTCACGTCCGCCGTGCCGCCCGCGGTCGCGTTGTCCTGGTCCTGGGAGGCGTTGGCGTTGGGCAGCAGGAGGGCCGCCGCCCCGAGCGCCGCGACACCGCCCACCGCTATCGCGGCCTTGCGCTTGGGCATTCGCTTGTGACTCAAACTTCTCGACCTCCACGGGGTCTGCCGCTCACGGGCAGTGCGTATCGGGTTCGTACCGGGGCGCCTGGATGGCCGTACGTACGCACCGGCCGCGCGGTGTGTTCAATTCCGGTTCCGCACGGCCGTACCGGCACGGGGAATCGGCCATGCTCCGCGTGTCGTGGTCGGCGGCCGGGAACAATCCCCCATATGACGATGACCACCGCCGAAGCCGACAAGATCCTCTCCGCCAACTTCGCGCCCTGGGTGCTCGATCTGGGCTTGACCGTCGAAGCGGTGGGCGAGGACCGGGCCGTGCTGCGTCTGCCCTGGTCCGACCGGCTGGCCCGGGAGGGCGGTGGGCTGTCGGGTCAGGCGCTGATGGCGGCGGCCGACACGGCGACGGTGATCGCGGTCTCGGCCGCCCGGGGCGGGTTCGTGCCGATGACGACGGTGCAGCAGTCGACCTCGTTCCAGCGGGCGGTGACCGGCGCGGATGTCCTGATCGAAGCGGTGCTCACCAAGCTGGGCCGCCGGATGGCGTTCGCGGACGTCACGTTGAGCGACGCCGCCTCGGGTGCGCTCGCGGCCCGGGCGAGCACGGTCTACGCGATCCTGGGCTGACACGACGAGGGCTGACACGCCGAGGTCTGACGCCGTGTCGGCCGACCCGAGTCGCCTGACGCGATGCCGAGCGACCCGGAGTCGCCTGACACGAAGCCGACTGACGCGGAGTCGACTGACGCCAGGCCGGCTGACGTGGAGTCGGCTGGCGCCATGTCGGCCGATCTGACGCCGGCCGACACGTCTCCGTACCGACACGCTCAGCTATCGGTCGGTAACGGTCAGCTGCGAACGTGAAGCGGAATCCCCCCTTCAGGGAATCTGCACATCGAATACCCAGGCACGTCACGGCCGCCCGGAGATCTGCACATCCGCGCGCCCCCTGACACGCCTTTGGCGCGGAGTGCCGGATTCGCGATCCGAGGGGCAAGACACCGGGCGCGGTGATGCCGTGCGGCATGTGAAGGAGTCGCCGACATGCCGTGCACAGACCTGCACGGTTGGACCCCCCTCACGCGCCAAGTTCCCAGGTGAGAGCCCTGGTTGATTGGAAGCGCGCCCCGCGTGCGTGCTTTGATCCATCGCACCGCGGGGGTCCGGCGGGCCCCCGGAGACGGGTGCCCGGCGCCCGCGGCCGCGGCCGTCCGTCTGTCCCCAGAGGGGGCCGCTCCCCCCTTGTGAAATATCCATATGAAGGGAAGTTCCACCATGAACTCCACCCCCCAGGTTGAGACCGTCGAGATCTCGGACGCCGAGCTGGACAACGTCTCCGGCGGTCTGTCCGTGAACACCCTCAACAGCACCCTGGGTACCGTGAACGCGGTGGCCCCGGGCGTCACCGGCCTGGTCAACACGGTCGTCGGCACCGTCGAGGGCGTCTCCGGCCTGAACGTCGCCCCGGTCAACGGCCTGGTCGCCGGTCTCTGATCGCACCCAGGTGTGACCGACGTCCCGGAGCCGTCCCTCGGCTCCGGGACTCATCGGTGCCCTGAAACACCCGCGTCTCTCCCACAGGTGAGGGAAGTTCCGTGCAGTTCCGCCAACAGGCCCTCGCCAAGCTCCAGTCACCGGAGGAGCTGGACCTCCCGGTGCGTCTCGCGCGCCCGCAGGGCTGGCTCGCGCTCGGCGTCACCGTCGTTGTCATGGCCGCCGCCTCCGTCTGGGCGGTGACCGGCTCGGTCGCCTCCACCGTGAGCGCGCCCGCCATCCTCACCCACGGGCAGGGCAGTTATCTGCTGCAGAGCCCGGTGGCCGGACAGGTGACGGCCGTCCTCGCCCGTCAGGGCCAGCGGCTGCCCGCGAACGCGCCCCTGCTCAAGGTCCGTGGCGACAAGGGCGAGACCGTGGTCCGGACGGTCGCCGCCGGACGCGTCACCACGCTCGCCGCCACCATCGGCCAGATCGTCCAGACCGGCACCGACGTCGCCGCGGTCGAGAAGGTCGCCCACGCCTCCGACCCGCTGTACGCGACCGTGTACGTCCCGGCCGAGAACGCCGCCGCCATCCCGGCGCACGCCTCGGTCGACCTGACCGTGTCCTCCGTACCCACGCAGCGGTACGGCGTGCTGCGCGGCGAGGTGAAGTCGGTGGACCGCACCGCGCAGTCCGCGCAGTCCGTCTCCGCGTTCCTCGGCGACAGCCAGCTCGGCGAGCAGTTCACCCGCAAGGGCCGCCCGGTGGCCGTCCTGGTGGAACTCGCCACGTCCTCGTCGACCAAGAGCGGCTACCGCTGGTCCACCTCGGACGGGCCGCCGTTCCGGCTCGACTCCATGACGCTCGCCACCGGCTCCGTCCGGCTCGCCGACCAGCATCCCGTCGATTGGCTGCTCCCGTGACGACCACCGCCCAGGAATCCCGCGGCCGCAGACGCGCGGCCCCCGCCAAGCGGCCGGTCCCCAAGTCCCGTACCGGCACGGTCCGTACGCCCACCGTGCTGCAGATGGAGGCCGTCGAGTGCGGCGCCGCCTCCCTCGCCATGGTCCTCGGCCACTACGGCCGGTACGTCCCGCTGGAGGAGCTGCGCATCGCCTGCGGCGTCTCCCGCGACGGCTCCCGCGCCTCCAACCTGCTCAAGGCGGCCCGTGGTTACGGCCTGACGGCCAAGGGCATGCAGATGGACCTGGCCGCCCTCGCCGAGGTGCGGGCCCCGGCCATCCTCTTCTGGGAGTTCAACCACTACGTCGTCTACGACGGCATGGGCCGCCGCTTCGGCCGGCGCGGGGTGTACGTCAACGACCCCGCCAAGGGCCGCCGGTTCGTGCCCATGGAGGAGTTCGACGGCAGCTTCACCGGTGTGGTGCTGGTGCTGGAGCCCGGCGAGGGCTTCACCAGGGGCGGGCGCAAGCCCGGTGTGCTCGGCGCGATGCCGGCCCGGCTGCGCGGCACCGCGGGCACGCTGCCCGCCGCCGTCCTGGCCAGCCTGCTGCTGGTGGCGGTCGGTGCTGCCGTACCCGCGCTCAGCCGCACCTACATCGACATGTTCCTCATCGGCGGGCAGACCTCGCTGCTGGGCGTGCTGTTCACCTCGATGGCCGCCTGTGTGCTGCTCACGCTGGTTCTGACCTGGCTCCAGCAGGCCAACCTGCTGCACGGCCGGATCATCTCCTCCACCCTCTCCAGCGCCCGCTTCCTGCGCCATCTGCTGCGGCTGCCGGTCACGTTCTTCGCCCAGCGCTCCCCCGCCGACCTGGTGCAGCGCCTGCAGTCCAACGACCAGGTCGCCGAGACCCTGGCCCGCGACCTCGCGGCGGCCGGCGTCGACGCGATCGTGGTCGTCCTGTACGCGGTCCTGCTCTACACCTACGACCCGCAGCTCACGTTCGTCGGCATCGCCGTGGCCCTGCTGAACGTCGTCGCCATGCGGCTCGTCGTACGGCTGCGCGCGACGCGGACGGCGAAGCTCCGCGCGGACACCGCGCGGCTGACCAACACCTCGTACACCGGCCTTCAGTTGATCGAGACGCTGAAGGCGACCGGCGGCGAGGACGGCTACTTCCGCAAGTGGGCCGGGCAGCACGCCACCACGCTGGAGGAGCAGCAGCGGCTCGGTGTGCCGAGCGCCTGGCTCGGCGTGGTCGCGCCGACGCTCGCCACCTTCAACAGCGCGCTCATCCTGTGGATCGGCGGGATGCGCGCCGTGGAGGGGCACATCTCGGTCGGTCTGCTCGTCGCCTTCCAGGCGCTGGTGACCCGCTTCACCGCGCCGCTGACCCGGCTCAACGGCGTGGCGGGCCGCATCCAGGACTTCGCCGCCGACGTGGCCCGGCTGAAGGACGTGGAGAACTTCCAGGCCGACCCGCTCTACGCCCGCCCCGGCGGGGGCGACTCGACCCGGCGGCTGCACGGGCACGTCGAGCTGGAGAACGTCACCTTCGGCTACAGCCCGCTGGACCAGCCGCTGCTGACCGGGTTCGACCTGACCGTCGGCCCCGGGCAGCAGGTGGCGCTGGTGGGCGGCTCGGGCAGCGGCAAGTCCACGGTCTCCCGGCTGATCTCGGGGCTGTACACGCCGTGGGACGGGGTGATCCGCATCGACGGCCGCCGGCTGGAGGACATCCCGCGCGGCGCGCTCGCCGCCTCCGTCTCCTTCGTCGACCAGGACGTCTTCCTCTTCGAGGGCTCGGTCCGCGACAACGTGGCCCTGTGGGACCCGTCGATCCCGGACGAGGCCGTGGTGGAGGCGCTGAAGGACGCGGCGCTGTACGACGTGGTGATGCGCCGGCCCGGCGGTATCCACAGCAGGGTCGAGCAGGACGGCCGCAACTTCTCCGGCGGGCAGCGTCAGCGCCTGGAGATCGCGCGGGCGCTGGTGCGCCGGCCGAGCATCCTCGTGCTGGACGAGGTGACCAGCGCGCTGGACGCGGAGACCGAGCTGGTCGTGATGGACAACCTGCGGCGGCGCGGCTGTGCCTGCGTGGTGATCGCGCACCGGCTGAGCACGGTCCGCGACAGCGACGAGATCGTCGTCCTCCAGCACGGCACGGTCGTGGAGCGCGGGCGGCACGAGGATCTGGTGGCGCGCGGCGGCGCGTACGCGGCGCTGGTCAGGGAGCGGTGAGATGACCTCCGTACACGAAGGGGACCTCGTCCTGGGCGCGTTCGGCGCGCTCGGCGCCCGGTTCGACTGCGCCGGTCTGAGCCGCCTGGACCTGGAGGGCCCGCAGGTGCTGTGGCTGGTCGCGGCCGGCGCCCTGGACCTGTACGCGGTGGACGCCGTCCAGCAGGGCCACTGGCACCACCTCGGCCGGCTGGAGGCGGGCACACTGCTGCTGGGCCCGGTCGCCGGCCCCCAGCACACCCTGGTGGCCCGCCCGGTCCGGGACTGCGTGGTGCACCGCGTCAACCTGCGCGAGCTGTACCAGCCGGCGCAGACCCAGACCTGGTCGTACGACGAGTACGGCAACCCGCAGTACGTGCCGCCGACGTCGAGCCCGCTGGAGTACGCGCTCGCCCTGGGCGTCGGCCGGGGCCTGTCCGTCCTCTTCCAGGCCCCGCTGGCCGAGGAGCGGGCGACCGCCCCCGCGGACGACGACGTGTTCTGGATGCAGGTGCCGCCGGGCAGCGTGCAGTACGGCTCGCTGTACGGCGCGGAGGCCGCCGCCGATCTGCTGGTGGACCCGGCGCTGTGGCAGAGCATGGTGGACCAGCAGTACCGGCTGCTGACCGCTCTGGACCGCTGGATCGAGCAGCTGGAGCGCACGCACGAGACGCGGACGGCCGCCGGGATCAAGGCCGGTGAGGCGGTCCGCGCCCAGGCCGACCGGACCCTGCTGGCCTCCATCGGCAAGCGCTCCTCGCACCGTACGACGGCCGCGGACGCCGACGCGACGTACGCGGCCTGCAAGCTGGTCGCCGAGGCGGCGGGCATCCGGCTCGCCGAGCCGGCGCAGAGCGGCACGGAGAGCGACCGGCTGGACCCGGTGGAGCGGGTGGCGCTGGCCTCGCGGGTGCGGACGCGGGCCGTCCGGCTGGACGGGCGCTGGTGGCGGGAGAACGTGGGCCCGCTGGTCGGCCACCGGGCGCTGTCCGGGGCGCCGGTCGCGCTGCTGTGGCGGCGCGGCGGCTATGTCGCCGTCCACCCGGGGACGGGGCGCGAGACACCCGTCGAGAGGGCGAACGCGGAGGAGTTCGAGCCGCGCGCGGTGATGTTCTACCGGCCGCTGCCCGACAAGCGGCTCGGGCCGCTCGGGCTGCTGCGGTTCAGTCTGCGCGGCACCCGCGCCGACCTGCTGAACCTGCTCCTCGCGGGGCTGGTGACGGTGGCGATCGGCGCGCTGGTGCCGATCGCCACCGGCAAGGTGCTCGGTGAGTACGTGCCGAGGGCGCAGGAGGACCTGATCGTCCAGGTGTGCCTGGCGGTCATGGTGAGCGGGGTGGTCGCGGCGGCGTTCACGCTGCTGGAGAACCTGTCCATCCTGCGTCTGGAGGGCCGGATCGAGGCGGCGCTGCAACCCGCCGTCTGGGACCGGCTGCTGCGGCTGCCCACTCGTTTCTTCGCCCAGCGCTCCACGGGCGAGCTGGCCAGTGCGGCGATGGGCATCAGCACGATCCGCCGGCTGCTGGCGGGCGTCGGCCCGGTCGTCGCCCAGTCGGTGACCGTCGGCGCGATGAACCTCGCCCTGCTGTTCTGGTACAGCCCGGCGATGGCGACGGCCGCGATCGGGATGCTCGTCGTCATCGCGGCGGTGTTCGGCGGGCTGGGGCTGTGGCAGGTGCGCTGGCAGCGGCGCCTGGTGGTGCTCGGCAACAAGCTGAACAACCAGGCGTTCCAGACCCTGCGCGGCCTGCCGAAGCTGAGGGTGGCGGCGGCGGAGAACTACGCCTACGCGGCCTGGGCGCGGCAGTTCGCGCACAGCCGGGAACTCCAGCAGAAGGCGGGCCGGATCAAGAACCTCACCACGGTCCTCGGCGCGGTCTACCTGCCGGTGTGCACCCTGCTGATGTTCATCCTGCTGGCGGGCCCGGCCCGGGGCACGATGTCCGCGGCGGACTTCCTCGCGTTCAGCACGTCGGTGACCATGGTGCTGACCTCGGTCACCCAGCTGACCGGCGCGTTCGTGTCGGCGGTGGCGGCGCTGCCGCTGTTCGAGGAGATCAAGCCGGTGCTGGAGGCCACGCCCGAGGTGCGCACGGCGAGCACCCGCCCCGGCCCGCTGTCCGGGGCGGTGGAGGCCCGCCGGCTGTCCTTCCGGTACGCCGACGACGGCCCCCTCGTGCTGGACGACGTGTCCTTCGCCGTACGGCCGGGCGAGTTCGTGGCGGTCGTCGGCCCGAGCGGCTGCGGCAAGTCCACGCTGCTGCGCCTGCTCATCGGCTTCGACCGGCCGGTCTCCGGCAGCGTCCTCTACGACGGCCAGGACCTGGCGGCGCTCGACCAGTCCGCGGTGCGCCGCCAGTGCGGGGTCGTCCTCCAGCACGCCCAGCCGTTCACCGGCTCGATCATGGACGTCATCTGCGGCACCGAGCCGTACACACCCGAGGAGGCGATGGCGGCCGCCGAGCTGGCGGGGCTCGCCGAGGACATCCAGCGGATGCCGATGGGGCTGCACACGATCGTCGCGGGCAGCGGAGCGGTCTCCGGCGGCCAGCGGCAGCGCCTGATGATCGCCCAGGCCCTCATCCGGCGCCCGCGCATCCTCTTCTTCGACGAGGCGACCAGCGCCCTGGACAACGACACCCAGCGCATCGTCATCGACAGCACCCGCAAGCTGAACGCCACCCGGATCGTCATCGCCCACCGGCTGTCGACCGTCATGGACGCCGACCGGGTGATCGTGATGGAGGAGGGCAAGGTCGTCCAGCAGGGCACCCCGGCCGAACTCCTCGCGGACACCGGGGGCCGGCTGCACGAGCTGGTGCGCCGGCAGCTGGCCTAGGGCCTCTCCTCGTCACCCGGCTGAGCCGGCTCGTCGTGGTGGGAGGGGACCCAGTGGTGCTGGGTGAACCAGCGGCCGAACAGGGCACCGCCGTAGATGACGAAGCCGACGCCGATGAGCCAGGACTCGACGACGAGCACGGTGCCGACGGCGCCGTAGCTCAGGGCGTTGGTGACGATGAGCGGGGTGAAGACGAGGTAGGAGAAGGCACGCAGGCCGGCCAGGCCGATGACCGTGGCCACCGCGCCGGGCAGCAGCGAGCGCCAGTGGACCTGCCCGCCGAGCAGGAAACGCTGCCCCCACCAGAAGAACAGCACACCGCTCAGCGCGGAGAACACGATCCGCTGCGTCCCGTGCAGCGTCGACTTCGTCGCGACCTCCTGGTAGAGGTACGCCGTCAGCACCACCAGCCAGGTCGCCTGCCGCCACACCCGGTGCCAGGGGCCGGAGGCCAGGCCCCAGATCCGCTCGTAGGCGTTCTGCACGCTGCCGCCGAAGGACACGCCGAACACGGCGAGCAGGACACCACTCCACACGCTGGTGGTGCCGATGACCTTGCGCGGGGGGCTGATCACATCGGTGATGACGTGGGCGGACCGCCCGGACAGGCCCATGCCGTCGGTGAGCCAGGAGGCGAAGCCGCCCCGTACCAGCGGGTCGGCCGCGGCGACCACGATCAGCAGCGGGGCCAGCGTGACCAGGGCCAGGGTGGCGAAGCCCATCGCCCGGTGCATCAGCTCCAGCTCCCGGCCGTGCTCGAACAGGGCCTGGACCCGTAGCCACCGCCACGCGCGGTGCAGGCCGCGCCGCAACCGCCTCACGGCTCCTCCCGCCGCTCGCCGCCCACCACACGCTCTCCTGTGCCGATTCATCCAGCGTGGCACGCGCCGCGCGACTCGCAGCCGGAAGGCGCGCACCGGCCCGGCGCGCTGCTGCGCACGGGTGACCGTCCGGCCGGCGACACGGGCGGCGGGTGCGGTTTGCGGGGTGCGGCGGCGGAGAATCGGACTCCGTGCCTATCACCGAGGACACGCCGGGCGGCCGGCGACGCGTGCTGATCCTGAGCGCGAGCATGGGAGCCGGTCACGACACCGTGGCCGCCGAGCTGGCGCGGCGGGCCGCGGAGCGGGGCCACGAGGCCCGGGTGGCCGATGTGCTGACGTTGCTGCCGTACGGCCTGGGCACCGGGCTGCGCCGCGGCTACCAGGCGTCGGTACGGCATCTGCCCTGGCTGTACGGCGGTGTGTACGGCGCGTTCCTGCGCGGCGGACCCGGCCGGCGGCCCAGCGGGGTCCCGCTCGCCCGGCTGGCCGGGGACCGGCTGACGGAACTCGTGGACCGGACGGGCGCCGACGTGGTGGTGTCCGTCTTCCACCTGGCCGCGCAGCTCACCGGGCACCTGCGGGAGCGTGGCGGGCTGCGGGTGCCGAGCGCCGTGTTCCTGCTGGACTTCGAGGTGCACCGGCAGTGGCTGCATGCGGGCAACGACCGGTATCTGTGCCTCACCGACGCGGCGGCGGCGGACGTACGCCGGTTCCTGGCCGTGCCGGTGGTCACGACCGGCCCGGTGGTCGCGCCCGCCTTCCGTGCACCGGCCGCCGGGGCGGCCCGCTGGCGGGAGCGGTTCGCCCGGCGGGCGCCCGGCCGTCCCCCGGTGCTGCTGTCCGCCGGTGCCTGGGGCGCGGCGTCCCGCCCGGCCGCCACGGCCCGGCTGCTGGCGGCGGCCGGCTATCTGCCGGTGGTGCTGTGCGGCCGCAACGAGCGGCTGCGCGCGGGCGTCTCCCGGGAGCCGGCGGCGCTGGCCCTGGGCTGGGTCGACGACATGCCGGGCCTGCTGGCCGCCTGCTACGCGCTGGTGGACAACGCGGCCGGCCAGACCGCCGTGCAGGCCCTCGCGGCGGGCCTGCCCGTGATCGCGTACCGCCCGCTGCCCGGCCACGGCACGGACGGCGTGCGCCGCATGACCGAGCTGGGCGTGTCCGACCTGGCCCCGGACGCCCCCGCCCTGCTGGCGGCACTGGGGCGGCTCGGGGAGAACACCCCGGAACGCACGGACCGGGTGGTCCGCGGGCGCACCCTGTTCCGCGGGGACGCCCTGGACCGCGTGACGGACCTGACGACGGACAGCTGAGCCGGTCCAAGCCGGACGCATCACGACGACCCCGTCCCGAAGCGGACCCGGCCCACGGTCACGCAAGCGCCTCACCACCCGGCAGGCCCCGACCACGGCCGACACGGCGCCCCCTCCCTGGGCCATGCCGGCAGCAGCCGGAACCCGAGTGCCGGTCCAGCGCGAACGCCCCGGGAACACCCGGTCACTCCCCCGCCACCCCGGCCGGCACGATCACCCCGTCCCGAAGCGGACCCGGCCCACGGTCACGCAAGCGCCTCACCACCCGGCAGGCCCCGACCACGGCTGACAGGGCGCCCCCCGGGGCCATGCCGGCAGCAGCCGGAACCCGAGTGCCGGTCCAGCGCGAGCGCCCCGGGAACACCCGGTCACTCTCCCGCCACCCCGGCCGGCACGATCACCCCGTCCCGAAGCGGAACCGGCCCGTGGTCGCGCAGGGGGCCCACGGTGAGCCCCGCCTCGCGGCAGTCCCGGACGATCGTCGGGAGCGCGGTCAGGGTCGCGTGCCAGCTGCCGGGGGCCGAGTGGCGGTCGGAGTCGTGGAGCAGGACGGTGCCGCCGCCGCGCAGGTCCGCGGCGACCCGGGCCCGTACGGACGTGGGGGTCGCGTCGGCGGTCCAGTCCCTGCCCCACGCCGACCACAGCACCGTCCGCAGTCCGGAGCGCCGGGCGGCCAGCCAGCGGCTCGTGGTGAGGATGCCGTAGGGCGGGCGGTACCACCACGGGCGGTGGCCGGTGAGGTCGTGCACCGCGTGGACGGTCCGGGCGACCGCCTCGGCGTCGCGGGCGAACGCCGGCCACCAGGGCCGGTCGTGGGCCCAGCCGTGCACCCCGAGCTCGTGCCCGCGCCGCGCCGTCTCCCGGACCAGCGCGGGATGGCGCACCGCCTGCTCGCCGAGCACGAAGAACGTGGCCCGCACCCCGAGCTCGTCCAGCGCGTCGAGGAAGCGCGGGGTCGACACCGGGTCCGGTCCGTCGTCGAAGGTGAGCGCGATGTGCCGGCGGGGCCCGGTGCCGGCGAGCCCGGGGAAGAGCGGCAGCCGTACGCCCGGCAGCCAGGTGGCCGCCGGGCCGATGTGGGCCGCGGCGACCGCTGCGGGCAGCAGGACGGCGGCCGTCCGCACGGCGCGGCCGGACACGAGGGACATGGGTGACCTACCTCCTCGGGGAGCGCGGGAGAGCGTTGGTGGAGCCGGAGGACTCCTCCGGGTCCGTGGCGTCCCACTCGCCGCCGACGGACGGCGAGTGGACCAGGCCGATGCTGCCCGCGCCGATGAGGGCGACGCCGATCGCCTCCGGCAGCAGACTCAGGCCCAGGTGGATCGATTCGTCGAACAGCACCCAGCCGAGCACGACGCTGGTGAGCGCGTCGCCGAGGGTGAGGGCGGGCTGGGAGGCCGTCAGCGAGCCGGCGCCGAGCGCGCCCTGGAGCAGCAGGAACGCGACGAGTCCGGCGGCCCCGGTGGCGTACAGCGACCAGTGCCCGAACATCTCCGCGGGCCCCTGCGCGAGCCGTCCCACGGCCTCCTTCAGCAGCGCCGCGGTCGCGGCGAAGGACACGGCGGAGGCGAGGCCGAGCAGCGCGGCCCGCGACGCGCCACGGGTCGGGCGCGCGACCACCACCAGCAGGACGACGGCGCCGAGCGCCCCGCCGCCGCCCAGCAGCCAGTCCCCCGGCCGCGCGGTAGGCCGGCCGGCGGACGGCGCCGCCGCCAGGAGGAACAGGGCCAGTCCGCCGGCGAGGGCGACGAACGCCAGCCAGGTGCGGGCTTCCGGGCGGCGCCGGAAGACGACACTGCCCACGGCCAGCGTGAACAGCAGTTCGGCGGTGAGCAGGGGCTGGACCAGGGACAGGCTGCCCACGGCCAGCGCACCGGCCTGCAACAGGCTGGACAGTCCGAGCAGCCCCGCGCCCGCCAGCCAGTAGGGTCTGCGCAGCAGATGGGCGAACCGGCGCACCACGGACCCCGCCCCACCGCCCTGGTCCGGTTCCTCCTGCACGGCGGCGCGGCGCTGGAGGACGGACGCGGACGCGTTGGACAGGGCCGCGAGAAGGGCGAGCAGCACCGTCAGCGCCATCATGGTCGCTCACCCGAAGCGGGCGGCCAGCCGCCGGTAGAGTCCGGGCGCGACGCCGCGCACCCGGGCGGGCAGCCGCAGCCACCCGGGGACGTACACCTCGTCACGGCCGTGCAGGACGGCGGCCCGGACCGCGTCGGCCACGCGTTCGGCGGACACGGGCCTCGGCCAGGCGCGGGTGTAGGGGGTCCCCCGCCGGTCGAAGAAGGGGGTGGCCACCACGCCGGGGATGACATGGCTGACGCCCACTCCGGTGCCGCGCAGTTCGTACCGCAGGCAGTCGGCGAAGGTGGCCACCGCGGCCTTCGCCGCGGAGTAGACGGCCTCACCGCGCACGCCCACGCTGCCGGCGAGGGATCCGATGAGTACGACGCGTCCGGATCCCGCGGCGACCATGTGCGGCAGCACGGTCCGTACCAGGTGCACGGTGGCCAGCAGGTCGACCTCCACGATCTCGTCGATCCGCGCGGCCGGCATGCCTGTGAAGTCCCCGGCCCAGCCGACGCCGGCGCCCGCGACGAGCAGGTCCAGCCGTCCGAGGTGGTCCAGCGCTTGACCGGCGAGCCGGCGGTCGGCGCCGGGCCGGGTCAGGTCCGCGGGCAGCGCGACCGCACCGGCCTGTGCGGCCACCTGCTCCAGTCGGGTGACGTCGCGTCCGTTCAGGGCCAGCCGCCAGCCGCCCTCGGCGGCCAGCCGGCGGGCCACGGCCGCGCCGATGCCCGAGGAGGCGCCCGTCACCAGGGCGGTGCCGCCCCGGCCGGGGTACGGGGCGGTGTCGGCCGTTCCGGCCGGGGCCGGGAGCGGCCGGGTGTCGTTCGACGGTCCTGCGGGGGACGGGGCATGGGACATGTGACGACCTCACTGCGACGGCGTTGCACGGGCTCGCGAACTCCGGGGCCGAACCTTCGCGGTGTATCCAGGGCGCCACACACTGAAACACCGCGCACGGCGAAGAGGGCCGCAATAGAGAAACGTTGCCGTTTCGCTCGCGGTGACTTAGGCTCTAGATGTACGAAACAGTTTCGTTTAGGAGCTGTTCATCTTCTCGTACCCGTCTGCCGTCCCGTACCCGAACGACTTCCCTGGAGTGGTTCCGCATGCCCGAGAAGACCCTGGCCGAGAGCTCCCGCGCGGGAGCCGCGGCGCCGGCGCTCGCCGAGCCCTCGCCCAAGCGGTGGTGGATCCTGGCGGTCATCGCGATCGCCCAGCTGATGGTCGTCCTCGACGCCACGATCGTGAACATCGCCCTGCCGTCCGCCCAGACCGACCTCGGCTTCTCCGACGGCAACCGCCAGTGGATCGTCACCGCCTACGCGCTGGCCTTCGCCTCCCTGCTGCTGCTCGGCGGACGGATCGCCGACATGTTCGGCCGCAAGACCGCCTTCCTCGTCGGCGTCGTCGGCTTCGCCGCGGTCTCCGCGCTCGGCGGCGCGGCGAACGGCTTCACCATGCTGGTCGTCGCCCGCGCCCTGCAGGGTGTCTTCGGCGCGCTGCTCGCACCCGCCGCGCTCTCACTGCTCAACACCACGTTCACCGACGCCCGGGAGCGGGCCCGCGCGTTCAGCGTGTACGGCGCGATCGCCGGCGCCGGCGGTGCGTTCGGTCTGCTGCTCGGCGGTGTGCTGACCGACGCGCTGGACTGGCGCTGGACGCTCTACGTGAACGTGGCCATCGCGGTCGTCGCCTTCGCGGGCGGCTGGCTGCTGCTGAGCAACCACCGCGACGCGGCCGACGCCAAGCTCGACGTCCCGGGCACGATCCTGGTGGCCGCCGGTCTGTTCTCCCTGGTCTACGGCTTCTCCAACGCCGAGACCCACGACTGGGACTCGCCGCTGACCTGGGGCTTCCTGATCGCGGGCGGGGTGCTGCTGGCGGCCTTCGCCTGGTGGCAGACCCGGACCGCGCACCCGCTGCTGCCCCTGCGCATCCTGCTCGACCGCGACCGCGCGGCCTCGTTCCTCGCGGTGCTGATCGCCGCCGGCGGCATGTTCGGCGTGTTCCTCTTCCTGACCTACTACCTCCAGCTCAACCTCGGCTTCAGCCCCACGAAGACCGGTGTGGCGTTCCTGCCGATGGTCGGCGCGCTGATGGTGACCGCGCAGGTGGGCACCACCGTCCTGCTGCCGCGGATCGGCCCCAAGGTGGTCATCCCGCTGGGCTTCGCGGTCGCCACGGCCGGCATGGCCTGGCTGACCGGCATCGGCCTCGGCTCCCACTACCTCGGCGCGGTGCTCCCCCAGCTGATCGTCATCGGCGTGGGCCTCGGCCTCGTCATGCCGACGGCCATGCAACTCGCCACCGGCGGGGTCGCGGCCGAGGACGCGGGCGTGGCCTCCGCGACCGTCAACGCCATGCAGCAGGTGGGCGGCTCGATCGGCACGGCCCTGCTGAACACCCTCGCGGCGAGCGCGGCCACCGACTACCTGGCCGGCCGGGACGCCGGCAGCAAGCTGGTGCAGGCGCAGGCCACGATCGAGAGCTACACCACCGCCTTCTGGTGGTCGGCGGTCCTCTTCGGCGCCGGCACGGTCATCGCCTTCCTCTGCTACCGGCGCGGGGTGCCGCGGCAGGACGCGGGCGCCGCACCCGTCGTCCACATGTGACAGCCGTCGCCATCGAGGCCCGAGGGGCCGCCGTCAGCAGGGAGACGGCGGCCCCTCGCCCTGTCCGGGGCACGCTTGGGACGCCTCCCTCGGGTAACTCGCAGGGCAGATCACCTCGCCGACGGAAGGAGACGCCATGCCTGGCGGGAACGGCCACGACGACCACGAGCACCAGCCGGAGACGGCCCTGGAGGAGGTGCTCCGGGAGGTCGAGGAGGCCGAGAAGCGCGACGAGGACCGGTCCGCCTCGGGTGAGGCCGGGGACACCATCACCCCGAGCCCCGGCGCGCAGGAGCAGGCGAAGGGCGACTGAGGCCGGCCGGGCGGCGCATCCACGGGGTGCTCCGCCGACGCCCGGGCCGGCCCTGGCGTCGGCGGAGCGCGGCCGTGGCCCGGCCGGTGCGGTGCGACCGGTCCAGGCCGATGGGCAGGCCGACGGCGGACAGGACCTCCGCGGCCACGCCCCGCTCCCCGAGCCGCTCGGCGACGCCCGCGGCCGGCGCCTCGGTGCCGGAGGTGTCCGGTGACCTCTTCCGGGTGCGGCTGACCACGGGTGCTTCCGCGCGGGGTGCGGCTGATCACTGCTGCTTTCCCGCGGGGCGGGTACCCGGACCCCATGAACCACGACGTGCGAGGACCCCTGCTGCCCCCGCCCCGAGGCCCGCTCTCCGCCGCGGTCACCGCGTACCTGCGCGGCACGGGCCCGCTTCCCGACCCCGCGGACGCCGGGGCCGCCGATCCGTACGGCGACGACCTCCAGCTCGCCCTGTACCTCTGCTACGAACTGCACTACCGCGGCTTCGCCGGTGTCCCGCCGGAGAGCGAGTGGGACCCGGAACTGTTGCGCGTCCGGGCCGCGCTGGAACACCGCTTCGGCGCCGCGCTGCGCGCCGACACCCCCGTCCACGACAGCCTGGACGACGCGCTCGCCGCCCTCCTGGTCGAGCCGGCCGAGGGCACGGGGGTCACCCACTTCCTGTGTGCCGAGGGCGAGCTGTGGCAGCTGCGGGAGTACGCGGCGCTGCGCTCGCTGTACCACCTGAAGGAGGCCGACCCGCACGCCTGGGTGCTGCCGCGGCTGTGGGGCCGGGCGAAAGCGGCGATGGCCGCGGTGGAGTACGACGAGTTCGGCGGCGGCCGGGCCGAGCGGGTGCACGCGCGCCTGTTCGCCGACCTGATGACGGACCTCGGCCTGGACACCACGTACGGCCGTCACCTGGACGCGGCCCCGGCCGAGATGCTGGCCGTCGTCAACCTGATGTCCCTGTTCGGCCTGCACCGCGATCTGCGCGGCGCGCTGGTCGGCCACTTCGCCGAGGTGGAGATCACCTCCTCGCCCGGCTCCCGCCGGCTGGCCGAGGCGATGCGCCGCACCGGCGCCGGCCCGGCCGCGGAGTTCTTCTACGACGAGCACGTGGAGGCGGACGCGGTGCACGAGCAGGTCGTCCGGCACGAGGTGATCGGCGGACTGCTCGCCGAGGAACCGGAGCTGGCGCCGGACATCGCCTTCGGGATCGACGCGACCGAGTACCTGGAGGACCGGCTGGCGCGCCGGCTGCTGGCGGACTGGCGGGCGGGACGGTCGTCCCTGCGGACACCCCTGGACTCCCCCGTGCGCACAGCCCCGGAATCCCCCGTGGGGGCACACCGGGAACAGGAGGTTTCCCATACATCCTGATTCCCGGGGTACCCGCGCGACGTGATCGCTTTGCTGCTACCGGGTGTGTACGCCCCGCAGGACGATACGGAGCTGCTGGCCGAGGCCCTCCGCGAGGAGGCTCCGCCGCCCGGCGCCCGGGTGCTGGACGTCGGTACCGGCAGCGGGGCGCTGGCCCTGGAGGCGGCCCGCCGGGGCGCCGAGGTGACCGCGGTGGACGTGTCCCGGCGGGCGGTGTGGACGGCCCGGCTGAACTCGTGGCTGAGGCGGCTGCCGGTGCGCATCCGGCGCGGCAACCTCTTCGCACCGGTGCGGGGCCGGACGTACGACCTCATCCTGGCGAACCCGCCCTACGTACCGGCGCCCGACGCGGGGCGGGGGCCGCACGGCCGGGCCCGGGCCTGGGACGCCGGGCGCGACGGGCGGCTGCTGCTGGACCGGATCTGCCGGGACGCGCCGGCGCTGCTGCGCCCCGGCGGGGTGCTGCTGATCGTGCACTCGGCGCTGAGCGGTCCCGACCGCACCCTGGAGCTGCTGCGGGCTGCGGGCCTGAAGGCCTCGGTGGTCCGGCGCCGCTGGATCGCCTTCGGCCCGGTGCTGCGCTCCCGGGAGGACTGGCTGCGCCGGAGCGGGCTGCTCGCGCCGGCCGAGGACAGGGAAGAGCTGGTGGTCATCCGTGCCGAACGACCCTGCTGACATCAAGAGCCCTGCCGGCTCCCACGGCCCCGCTGACACCAAAAGCCCTGCGGTCTCCAACGGCCCCGCCGACTCCAACGGCCCCGCCGGCTCCAAGAACCCTGCCGGCCCGGAGGCCAGGGCTTCGGCCGACCGGGCGCGGCGGATCACCGTGCAGCGGCGCGGGCCCCTCCTCGTGGAAGGGCCTGTGGAGATCGAACTGGAGGACGGGACCACGGTCTCCTCGGACCGCTTCCGCGTCGCTCTGTGTACCTGCCGGCGCAGTCGCCGCTACCCCTGGTGCGACACGAGTCACCGGCGCAAGGCCTGAACACTGGTTGAAACAGATTGTTTTTCGCCGCTCCCCGGGCGGTCCCCCACGGACCGGCCCGGGGAGCGGCTGTGTGCCCGGGGCCTGCGGGCGGCCCCACTCCGCCCGCCTGCCCCGGCGCGAGATCGCAGGTTCCCCGCTCCAGGGGGCCGCACTCCCCAGTTGCGGGCCTGATCCGGCGTCCACGGGGACCCGTGCGATCCCGGTCCTAGAAGGCGAACACGCTGCCGCCGACGGCATCCCGCATGCACGCGTTGCCGAAGCTGCGCTCGTAGGAGACGCGCTTGCCCTGCCAGACACCCTGGACGGTGACGACGACGGGGTCGTAAACCTTGGTGCACATCACGTCGCCGGCGGGCTTCAGGGCGGCCGGTTCGCCGTCGACGCGGCGCAGTTCCGCGCAGGCCTCGGCGGCGGCCGGATGGGTGCCGGACGCAGTGGGGGCGCAGGTGAGGGTGACGGCGCGCTCCGGAGTGGCCGTGGCCGCGTCGTTGCCGTGGCCGGTGGTGAGCACCAGCGCCGAGGGGGCGTAGAGCGACGACGGGGCGGCGCCCGGTGCAGCGACGGCGGCCCCGGTCAGGGGTCCGCAAACGGCGGCGGCCGTGAGGCCGAGGGCCGCTGCCCAGCGCGCGGTGTTCCGCATTGTGTGCATCCTTCCGCTCGAACAGTCGGGTCGCCGGCTCCGGCCCGGTCGGGCGCCGGAGCGGCGTGCGCCACTCTGCCGACTCCCTCGGCGAAACTCACATCGAACCCATGGGTTTCAGTAACCTTTCGTGTTGAATCAGTGGCGTGAAGTCACGGAATTCGAACGCCGTGGCCCCGGAACTGAGCGGTTCCCCCCTCGCGGAAGCGGCCGGATGGCCGAAAAACAGCTCTTCGTTAATCGTCCTGAAACATTCCGCCTCTGACCGCGTCGCGCCCCTTCATGACTCCTCGTGTTCATGAAGTGATCACCAGGCGCCGGTGCCTCCATCGCCCGACCGATGGGCGATTCATCCATCGGCGGCGCGAAAGTTGGATGAACCGTCCTCTGGATCACCCCGTTCCGCCCGCCGTACCGTCAGCGCACCCCGCTGCCGTCCCCGCTGGAGCGCCCGTGTCCGCACAGCCCGCGCCACCCCCCGCGTCCGCCTCCCCGTCCGGACCGGCCCTGACCGAGGTCGAGGCCCACGGTGTGGAACGCATCCCCGACGCCGACCGCACCGCGACCCCGCTGGACCTGTTCCGGCTCGCCTTCGGCGGCGCCAACACCTTCTCCGCCTGTGTCCTCGGCGCCTTCCCGATCCTGTTCGGGCTCTCCTTCTGGCAGGGCCTCGCGGCCACCGTGCTCGGTGTCCTCGCGGGCGCGCTGATCCTGTGCCCGATGGCCGTGTTCGGCCCGGTCAACGGCACCAACAACGCCGTGTCGTCCTCGGCGCACCTCGGTGTGCACGGCCGGGTGGTCGGCTCGTTCCTGTCCCTGCTGACCGCCGTCGCGTTCTTCTCGCTGTCGGTGTGGAGCTCGGGCGACGCCCTGGTCGGCGGCGCCCACCGGCTGTTCGGTCTGGAGCGGAACAACCTGTCGTACGTCGTCGCGTACGCCCTCTTCGCCGCTCTCGTGCTCGCGGTGTGCGTCTACGGCTTCCGGTTCATGCTGTTCGTCAACAAGATCGCGGTAACCTCGGCGAGCGTGCTGTTCCTGCTCGGCGCGGTCGCGTTCGCCGGTGACTTCGACCCGTCGTACGCCGGGGTGTTCACCGCCTCGGCGGACGCGGCGACACGGTCGATGTTCTGGCCGTCCTTCATCGGCGCGGCGCTGATCGTGCTGTCCAACCCGGTGTCGTTCGGCGCGTTCCTCGGCGACTGGTCGCGCTACATCCCGGCCGCCACCCCGCGCCGCCGGGTGGTCGGGGCCGCGTTCCTGTCCCAGGTCGCGACGCTGCTGCCGTTCGTGTTCGGGCTGGCGACGGCCAGCATCGTGGCGACGGAGGCGCCGAAGTACGTCGACCCGGCCGCGCCGGACTTCGTGGGCGGGCTGCTGGCGATCTCGCCGAGTTGGTTCTTCCTGCCGGTGTGCCTGCTGGCCCTGATCGGTGGCATGTCCACGGGCACGACCTCGCTGTACGGCACCGGCCTCGACTTCTCCTCGGTGTTCCCGAGGCTGTCGCGGGTCCAGGCGACGCTGCTGGTCGGCGTGTTGTCGATCGCGTTCATCTTCGTCGGCCGGTTCGGCCTGGACCTGGTCCAGTCGATCTCCACCTTCGCCACCATGATCATCACCTGCACCACCCCCTGGATGGTCGTGATGATGCTGGGCTTCTGGACCCGCCGCGGCTGGTACGACCCGGACGCGCTCCAGGTCTTCAACCGCCGTCAGCGCGGCGGCCGTTACTGGTTCGCGCACGGCTGGAACTGGCGCGGCATGACCGCGTGGTGGGTGTCGGCGCTCATCGGTGTGCTGTTCACGAACATCCCGGGCCAGTTCGTGGGTCCGCTGGGCGATCTGGCGCACGGCGTCGACATCAGCCTGCCGCTGTCGCTGGCGACGGCCGCGGTGCTCTTCCTGGCCCTGCTGTGGCTGTTCCCCGAACCCCGTGCCGCGTACGGCCCCGAGGGCGCCCGGCTGGTCCGTACGGTCGAGGTCCCGGTGCCACCGGTCACCGGCCCGGGAACCGCCGCCGACGCCCCCGCGCCCGTGCCGGCGGGCGGGGCCGGCTGACGTCGTCCGGTGACGCGCCGTCCGACGTACCGGTCGGTATCGTCGGGGGCGCACGTGGCCGACGACGCGCGGGAGTTGACGGATGGCACAGCACTGGGCGGACTTCCAGTACGAGATCTACCTGAACGGGACGACGGGGGCCGTGCCCCGGCTCCCCACCGACCTGACCCGGCTGGAGGAGCTGGCCGAACACCGGCTCGGCCCGGGGCCGGTGGGCTATGTGGCGGGCAGCGCGGGCGACGGCGGCACGGCCCGCGCCAACCGGGCGGCCCTGGCCCGGCGCCGGATCGTGCCGCGCGTGCTGCGGGACGTGCACGAGCGCGACCTCACCACCGAGGTGCTCGGGCGGACCCTGCCGGCACCGCTCGCCCTCGCTCCCGTCGGAGTGCTGTCGATCATGCACCCGGACGCCGAGACCGCCGCCGCCCGGGCCGCCGCCGCGCAGGGCGTCCCGTACGTCCTGTCGTCGGCGTCCAGCACGCCGATGGAGCAGGTCGCGGAGGCGATGGGGGACGCCGAGCGGTGGTTCCAGCTGTACTGGGGCAAGGACCGGGAGGTGACCCGGAGCTTCCTCGCCCGGGCCCGCGCGGCCGGCTTCTCGGTGCTGGTCGTCACGCTGGACACCCCGCTGCTGGCGTGGCGGCCCCGCGATCTGGACCAGGCCTACCTGCCGTTCGTGCACGGCGTGGGCACCGCCAACTACTTCACCGACCCGGCGTTCCAGGCGGGCCTCGCCAAGCCGGTGCACGAGGACCCGAACGCGGCGGTGCTGCACTTCCTCGGCCTGTTCGGGGACGCGA
Source organism: Streptomyces sp. Ru62 (assembly GCF_002920615.1). GTDB lineage: Bacteria > Actinomycetota > Actinomycetes > Streptomycetales > Streptomycetaceae > Streptomyces. Next base: position 16,271 of record NZ_PQSU01000031.1, on the reverse strand, counting down.
GCCATACCTGGCCGGACCTGGCCCTGCTGCGCGAGCACTGGGACGGGCCGATCGTCCTCAAGGGCGTCCTGCACCCGGACGACGCCCGGTTCGCCGCGGACGCCGGGATGGACGGCGTGGTGGTCTCCAACCACGGCGGCCGGCAGGTGGCCGGTTCCGTCGCGGCGGCCGACGCGCTGCCCCGGGTCGCGGACGCGGTGGGCGACCGGCTGACGGTGCTGTTCGACAGCGGGGTGCGCACCGGCGACGACGTCTTCAAGGCCCTGGCCCTGGGCGCACGGGCGGTCCTGCTCGGGCGCCCGTACGTCTACGGCCTGGGCCTGGACGGCCAGGCGGGCGTGGAGCACGTCATCCGCTGCCTCCTGGCGGAGTTCGACCTGACCCTGGCCCTGTCGGGCCACGCACGCCCGGGTACGGTGACGCGGTCGGACCTGGAGGCCGACGGCCGCGCGGCCTCCTGAGGGATGCGGGGCGGTGCCGGCGTGCGGCCCGGCCGCGACGGACCGGCAGCCGGCGCGGCGACCTGCCGCGGCCTACGACGAGCCGCCGGAGACCCACCGCTGGCCGACGGCCCCGTCCCGGACCTTGACGACGAGGTCGGCCCCGGCCTGGTCGCCGCCGGCGGCGAGCGCGAGGGTCCGGTCCCACCGCGGCAGCAACTCGCCCTCCGGAGTGAGGTCGTAGCGCACGTCGTCGCCACGGTCCGATCCGGCGCCGGCGCACCGGCCGAGGAGCACCACGCCGGCGTCGGCGTGCGAGTCCAGGCACAGACCGGCGCCGGCGGCACTGCGCAGCAGCCCGTCGGTCTCGTACGTCCACCGCTGCGTGGACGCGCCGGAGCACTCGGCGAGCACGGCACTCGCCCCCGCCTCCGGCGTGCCCCTGACGTCCAGACACCGGCCGGCGGCGTTGCGCAGCGGACCGGGCCGGCCGGCGGCGGGCAGGCCCGGGGTGCCCGTCGGAGCCGACGCGCCGGGCACCGCGCTGGTGGCGACGGGGGTGGTGCCGTCGTCGCCGTCCGGCCACGCGCTGACCGCGAGGACGGTGGCGAGCAGCCCGGCCGAGGCCACGCCGACCCCGGTCAGCAGCGTCCGGGACGACCAGCCGGTGCCGGGTGCGCGGTGCGCGGACACCCCCGCGAGGAACCGGGCCGGCAGCCCCCTTCCGCCCTCCTCGGCGCCGCGCCGGCCGCCGCCGCGCCGGCGCCCGCCGGACCGCCGGGAGCCGCCGCGGGCGGGGCGGGGACGGCGGCCGGGGCGCGAGTCGAGGTAGCGGCGGGCGCCCCAGCCGAGCACGGCCTCGGCGAGCAGCACGCCCAGAGCCGCGTCGGTGTGGCCGAGTTGCTCGGCCGCGTGCCGGCAGTAGGCGCAGCCGGCCAGATGCTCCTGGACGTCGGGCAGCAGTGCGCCGCCCCGGCGGATCGGGACGTCGAGCAGGCGGTTGTAGTAACGGCACTCCTTGCCGGGCGCGAGTTCCCGGTGGGCGCGTACCAGGCCCTCGCGGAACTTCTCCCTGGCCTGTTCGAGCGCGGCGGACGCGTTCGGGATGTCCACACCGAGCAGTCCGGCGGGCACGTCCAGCGGTTCGGCCTCGACCTCGGCGTGCCACAACAGGGCCCGTTCCAGGCGGGAGAGACCGTGGAAGGAACGGTCGGAGAGGGCGCGGTTCTCCGGGACGAGCGGTTGCGCGGCGCGCATCCCGCGGCCCCCGGCGGGTTTGCCGAGTCCGGGCAGTACGGCGGTGATCCGGTCGGTGCCGGACCAGTTCAGGACCGTGTCGCGGACGGCCACCAGCAGGCGGGGCCGCAGCGCGTCGGCGGGTTCGCCGAGCGCCAGCCGGCCGAGGACCTGGTGGAAGGCGGTCGCGGTGACCATGTGGGCGAGGGGTCCGGAGGCGGCCAGGCAGATCACCGCGTACTCCTGGGCCGGCTGCCAGTGCCTGGCCATCAGGAGGGCGACCGACCGGGAGGCCTCCGCGTCGGAGCCGGCCCGCAGCGGACCGGCGAGGAACTCGTCGGATTCCCCGGGATCGGCGCCGGACGGCGGATAGGGAGGACGAGGGGGGTGGGGGGTGAGCACGGAGCGGATTCCTTTTGGCGCGTGTGCGAGCGGGAAATTCACCGCGTTTGAACCCTTGCACAAGTGCCACATGGGCAACAAGGCGCACGGAGGACATCGACGGGTTTGAAAGAAAGTCAGAATCGGGGCGCCGGCCAGGGGTTGTCGCGAAATCGGCCGGATTTCTCGTGCGCCCCGTGTGAAGCGTGCGCACGCGTCCGCCGGAAGCGCACGCTCCCGCGGCGGGCGGACCGGTGGTGGACTGGGTGCCGGTCCTCCTCGGAAAGGCCCGTTCCCGGCCGGCGGCTCCCGGCGGCTTCCCCCGCCGGCCGGGGGCGGGGCGGGTCCGGGCGCCTCAGATCTGCCAGGAGCGGAGCCGGTCGGCGGCGCCGTACACGTCGGTCTTGCCGGAGATCAGGTCGCGGGCCAGGTCGACGAGGGCGCCGTAGGGCGGGTCGATGCCGACTCCGCTGACGAACATGTAGGCCACGGCGGTCGCGCAGGCGAAGCGGGCGTTGGCCGCGGGCAGCGGCTTGAGCACGGCGAGGGTGTGCAGCAGCGCGGCGGCGCGCCAGGCGGCGTCGGAGTCCACGCCGAGCCGGGGCGGGTCCACCCGGTGCCGGGCGACGGCGGCGACCAGGGCGGAGAAGTCGTCCACGGCGGGCTGGTCGGGCAGGACCTCCTCGTGCCGCTGGAGCAGCCACGGGACGTCGATGTGGATGACGGAGGGCATCGCTCAGGCGGCCTCGCCCTTGGCGGGGCGCTCGTCGTCGGGGAAGGCCGCCGCGAACTCCTCGGCATGGCCGGCGAAGAAGCGGCGGAACGCCTCGGCGCCCTCCTGCAGGGCCCGGTGCCGGGCGATGTCGGCGGCGGCGGCCTCGCGCACGAGGGCCTTCATCGACGTACCGCGCTCCTTGGCGATCTGCCGCAGGTCCTCTAGTTCCCGTTCGCTGAACTCCACGTTGAGAGCTGGCATGCCCCTCACGGTACCGCGCGGGTACTCCTCCGTAAATATGCCCAGGTCAACTGATACCTGATGCGGTACCGCCGGGACCGAGAGCCATGTCCGGGCCGGGGCGGTGCGGCGCGGGGTGAGCACGGTGCGGTCGGGGCGGGGGCGCACCCTGGGCCTGGTCCTCCACGACGCCGCCTGACCGCCCCGGCCGTGCGGGCTCGGTCACACGTCCAGTCGGCTGATCCGCACCGCTCCCTTCGCCTGTCCCGGGTACGCGCTGGTGAGCGTCAGGCGCAGCCGGGAGCCGCGTACCGCGTCGAACGTGATGGCCGTCGGGCTGTCGGAGGCGGTGGCCCACTCCACCGTGGCCCCGGTCACCGGCACCCAGGCGTGGCCGTCCCACACCGCCACCTCGGCCCGCGCGGGCAGGGTGTGGCCGGCGTCGACGGTGAAGGAGACCGCCACCCGGTCGAAGCTCCGGGTGCGCCCGAAGTCGACCGACACCCAGTCCTTCGCCCGGGCCCCGCCGAACGCCGGCAGCAGCGCGGTGGCCGGCTTGACGAAGGCGTTGGACCAGCCGGTGGCCGGGTCGCCGTCCAGCATCGCGGCGGGCAGGGTGTCGGGGCGGCCTGAGTAACTGGCGTCCGCGCAGGGGTAGCCGGGCGGCGCCGGGTGGTCGGGCCGGAAGGCGGCGGGTTCGGTGGTCGCGGCCGAGCGGGCCGGGGTGGTGTGCAGGTGGGCCGTGCCCGTGCGCAGGCCGTCCACGCGGGCGGTGACCTTCAGGGCGCCGGGCCTGGTGCCGGAGCGGACGATGGCGAGGGCCTTGCCGTGGAAGGCGGTGCGGGTGCTCGCCTGGTAGCGCTCGGCGCTCTCCTCACGGCCGTTGTCGACGCCGGCCAGGGAGCCGCCGGTGACGTCGAAGGCGATGAGGTGGTCGGCGTCGGGCACGACCACGCCGTGCGCGTCGACGATCTCTGCGGTCACGAACGCCAGCGAACGGCCGTCTGCGGCGAGGGAGTCGCGGTCGGCGGTGAGCCGTACGGCGTGCGGGGCGCCGGCCGTGCGCAGCACGTCGGTGGCGACGACCTTGCCGCCGCGCCGGGCCACCGCCTTCAGCTCGCCCGGCCGGTACGGGACCTTCCAGGTCAGGTGCAGCTTGCCCGCGCTGCCGTTGGGGCTGGTGTAACTGCCCGGGTAGGGGCCGTCGGTGAAGGTCTTGTCGTCACCGGTGGCCTCGGTGGTCTCCAGGTAGCTTCGGCCGTCGGTGGTCCGCTTGAGGTCGAACTCCCGCACTCCCAGGGACTCTCCGTCGAGGAACAGCTCGACGGTGGGCACGTTGGCGTACGCCCACACCTCGACGGTGTCGCCCTCCTCGTGGTTCCAGGTCATGGGCAGCAGATGGACCATCGGCTCGGTGGTCCACTGGCTCCGGAAGAGGTGGTACATGTCCTTGGGGAAGCCGGCGGTGTCGACGGCACCGAAGAAGGACGCCTTGACCGGGAAGACGTCGTACGGCGTCGGTTCGCCGATGTAGTCGATGCCGGACCACAGGAACTGGCCCGCGAACCACTTCCGGTCCCGGTCCTTCTTGTGCCCGTACTCGCCGCTCATCGTCCAGGAGGCGAGGTTGTTGTCGTACGAGGAGACCTCCCGCTTGCCGGGCGTGTGGTTCTCCCCCGTGTTCAGGTGCTCCGGCTCCTGGTAGGTGCCGCGGGTCGAGGTCTCCGAGGAGGACTCCGACTCGAAGAGGAACAGGTGCGGGTAGGCCGCGTGCAGGGCGTCCACCGACTTGGCCGTGTTGTAGTTGAGGCCGAGGCCGTCCAGCTTGGCGAGCATCAGGTCGGCCGCCGAGCCCTTGGCGGGTACGCGCCGGTACTTGTCGGAGCCGATGACGAGCGGCCGGGTGTCGTCGGCGGCCCTGACGGCGGCGATGATCCGGTCCGCCATGGCGAGCCCGGCGGTGGAGGTGGAGTCGGGGATCTCGTTGCCGATGGACCACAGCACCACGGCGGGCGAGTTGCGGGCGGCCAGCACCATCTCGGTGGCGTCGCGTTCGCACCACTCGTCGAAGAACCGGCCGTAGTCGTACTTCGTCTTGCCGGTGCGCCAGCAGTCGAACGCCTCCACCATCATCACGATGCCCAGCTCCTCGCAGACCTGGATCATCTGCGGCGAGGGCGGGTTGTGGGAGGTGCGGAAGGCGTTGACGCCCATCGACTTCATGATCCGCATCTGCCGGCGCACGGCGTCGATGCTGATCGCGGCGCCGAGCGCACCCTGGTCGTGGTGGAGGTCGACCCCCTTGATCTTCGTGTACGCGCCGTTGAGGGAGAAGCCCACGTCGGGGTCGAAGCGGAAGGTGCGGATGCCCAAGGTCGTGCGGTGGGTGTCGGTGGTGCGGCCCCCGACGCGCAGCTCGGTGTGCAGGGTGTAGCGGTGCTGCGGGGTCGCGAAATCCCACAGGAGGGGCTTGGGGACCGTCAGTTCGTGGGTCTCGGTGGCCTCCTCCGAGACGGTGGCGGTGGTGGCCGTACGGGCGACGGTCCGGCCGTCCGGAGCGACGATCCGGGAGCGTATCTCCACGTCCGCGCCGGTGCCGGAGGTGTTCCGCACGGTGGTCCGCACCCGGACCAGCGCCCGGTCGGCGGAGACCTCCGGCGTGGTGACGTACGTCCCCCAGCGGGCCACGTGCACCGGCTCGGTGATCACCAGACGGGCCTCGCGGTAGATGCCGCTGCCGGAGTACCAGCGGCTGCTGGGCAGCTGGTTCTGCACCTTGACCGCGAGCACGTCGACGGTGGTGCCGTCGGTGTGGACGAGGTCGGTGAGGTCGAAGGCGAAACCGGTGTAGCCGTAGGGGTGGCGGCCCACCTCGGTGCCGTTGCAGTAGACGTGGGCGTCCATGTAGACGCCGTCGAACTCGACCGAGATCCGCTTGCCGGCACAGTCGCGCGGGAGGGTGAGGGCGAGCCGGTACCAGCCGAGGCCGCCCGGGAAGAAACCGGTGCCGCTGGTGGTGCCGTGGTCGGTCGTGGGGGTCTGCTCGATGCTCCAGTCGTGGGGTACGCCGACCTCGCGCCAGGCCGAGTCGTCGTAGTCGGGGTCGGCGGCCCGTGCGTAGGCACCGGTGGGGTCGGTGCCGCCCGGGTCGGCCAGGGCGAAGCGCCAGCCGTCCCGCAGGGGCACGGTATGGCGTCCCCCGGCGGGGGGCACGCCGGCGGCCAGGGCGGCCGGAGCCGCGGAAATGTCCAGGAGCGTCCCGGCCGCGGGCGCTGCCGTGGCTGCGACCAGAACCGATCTGCGCGTGACCGACATGAGCGGCTCTCCCTCATCAGGGCCCAGAAGTACTCACAACTGATCGTGAACAAACAGATTCTGACGTCCTGCCACACACGATCGTCAAGGGTCCGGAACCGCATGAGTGCCGCCGCCGGCACATCGGCCGGATTTCCCCCTTGACCGTGCCCCCGACCTGTTCGACGGGTCGGCCGGGCGGCCCGGATCGGCGCTCACGGGCGGGCGCGAAGCACTAGGCTGGTACGCGAGTGGTGCCACCTGTTCACTGTGAGTGTGCGCTTGGGAGCGGCGACGATGAGCCGGGTCTATCCGTTCGACGATGCGGCGACGGCCCGGGCTGTCATCGGCACCGACGGAACGCTGGTGGAGTGGAACGAGGGCGCCCGCCGCCTGCTCGGCCACCCGGCCGACGCCGTCCTGGGCCGCCCCGCCACCGAGCTGCTGGCCGACGCCGGCACCCCGGTGCCGCCCACGGGCTCCCGCTGGGCGGGAACGGTCGGATTGCGCCACCGGGACGGCCGTACCGTCCCCGTGTGGCTGCTCGCCCACCACCGCCCGGCGCACGACGAGCACCCGGGTGACTGGCTCGTCGTCACCCCGCTCATCGGCACCGATCCGCCCGCCGGGGACGACCCGCTCACCGAGGCGGGCCTGATCCAGTCGCCGTGCCCGGTCGCCGTGTACGACGACCGGCTGCGGCTGCGCCGGATGAACGAGGCGATGGCCGGCGTCGTCGGGCTGCCCGAGGCGCGGGTACGGGGCCTGCGGCTCGCGGAGATCGGCGGCCGACCGCAGAGCGAGGAGCTGGAGGAGAACATGCTCCGGGTGCTGAACTCGGGCCGGCCCCTGGACGTGCAGACCTTCATGCGCGCCGGCGGCGAGGACCGGGCCCACGCCTGGCTCGCCAGCATGGCCCCGGTCCGTGACCCGGCCGGCCGGGTCCGGGGCGTGTGCCTGGCCGCGCACGACATCACCGACAACCACCGCGCCCGGCAGCGGCTGCAACTGCTCAACGAGGCCAGCGTGCGCATCGGGACCACGCTCGACGTCACCCGCACCGCGCAGGAGCTGGCCGACGTGTGCGTGCCCGCGCTCGCCGACTTCGTCACCATCGACCTGCTGGACCCGCAGGAGTACGGCGGTGAGCCCCCGGCCCGCATCACCGCGCCGGTACGGCTGCGCCGGGCCGCCCACCAGTCGGTGCTGCCGGACCTGCCGGAGGTGGTGGTCCCGCCCGGGACGGCGGAGGAGTACCCGGCCCTCTCCCCGCAGGCCGACTCGCTGACCGCGGGCCGCACGATCATCGCCGCCCTGTCCGCCGGTGACATGGACCAGTGGCTGACCTGGCATCCGGAGCGCGGCGAGCGGGTGCGGCGGTTCGGCATCCACTCCTCGATGTCGGTGCCCATCCAGGCACGCGGACTCACCCTCGGGGTCGCGGTGCTCATCCGGCACCGGCGCCCGGACCCCTTCACCGCGGACGACGTGCTGCTGGCCGAGGAGATCACCGCGCGGGCAGCCGTCTGCATCGACAACGCCCGCCGCTACTCGCGCGAGCGCGAGACGGCGCTCGCCCTCCAGCGCAGCCTGCTGCCCCGCTCGCTGCCGCGCACGGCCGCCCTGGACGCCTCCTCCCGCTATCTGCCGGCCGCGCGCGCCGGCGTCGGCGGGGACTGGTTCGATGTGATCCCGCTGTCCGGGATGCGGGTCGCGATGGTCGTCGGGGACGTCGTCGGGCACGGTATCCAGGCCTCGGCCACCATGGGCCGGCTCCGCACCGCCGTGCGCACCCTCGCCGACATCGACCTGGCCCCGGACGAGCTGCTCACGCACCTGGACGACCTGGTGCTGCGGCTGTCGGAGGACGCCGGCGCCGACGGCAGCCCGGGCGAGGTCGGAGCCACCTGCCTGTACGCCGTGTACGACCCGGTGTCCCGCCGCTGCTCGCTGGCCCGCGCCGGGCATCCGCCGCCCGTGCTGCTGCGGCCGGGCGGCCGGCCGCAGCTGCTCGACCTGCCCGCCGGTCCCCCGCTGGGCCTCGGCGGGCTGCCGTTCGAGTCCACCGAGGTGGACCTGCCCGAGGGGACCGTCCTCGCCCTGTACACGGACGGCCTGGTGCAGTGCCGGGAGCGGGACCTGGACGCCAGCCGCGAGCTGCTGTTCCGGGCGCTGGGGCAGGACGCGGCCTCCCTGGACGAGGCGTGCGACTACGTCCTGCACGCCCTGCTCCCGGGCGGGGCCGCGCCGGACGACGTGGCGCTGCTGCTGGCCCGCACCCGGGGCCTGCCTGCCTCGCAGGTGGCGACCTGGGACATCCCCGCCGACCCGGCGCTGGTCGCGCCGATCCGCAAGCAGGTCGTGGACCAGTTGGACGCCTGGTCGCTGAGCGAGGCGACGTTCACGGCGGAGCTGGTGGTCAGCGAACTGGTCACCAACGCCATCCGGTACGGGGCGCGGCCGATCCGGCTCCGGCTGATCCATGACGAGACCACGCTGATCTGCGAGGTCTCCGACACGAGCCACACCGCGCCGCACCTGCGCCGGGCGAAGACCTTCGACGAGGGCGGCCGGGGTCTGCTGCTGGTCGCCCAGCTCACCCAGCGCTGGGGCAGCCGGCACACCCCGGAGGGCAAGACGATCTGGGCCGAGCTGCCGCTGTACGAGGAGGACCAGTAGCCCCGGGGCCGCGTCTCAGGAGGCGGCCAGCCAGGGCCGTACCTGCTTGCGGGCCTCGTGCAGACGGGACTTGAGGGTGCCGAGCGGGATGCCCGCGCGCTCGGCGGCCTCGGCGTAGTCCAGCTGGCAGATGTCCCGGTAGACCAGCGGCGCCACCAGATGCGGATGCTCGCGCTCCAGCCGGTCCAGGGCCTCCAGCAGATCCACCCGGGAGCCGGCGATGACGCTGGTGGTGCGCGGGTCGACGGCGTGCGCGGGCTCGATGGCCGCGGGCTGTTCGGCGGCCCGCCGCTTCAGCTCGCGGTACTTCTGCCGGCAGCAGTTGGCGACGACGGTGTACAGCCAGGTGCCGAAGCGGCTGCGGCCCTGGAAGCCCGTGATGTGCCGGGCGACCTGGAGCAGCACGTCCTGCGCGGCCTCCTCGGCGTCCTCCCGGCAGGGCAGGAAGCGCGCGCAGCGGCGCACGACCTCGGGCCGGATCCCGGTCAGCAACCGGTCCAGGGCCCCGCTGTCGCCGGCGGCGGCGCGCCGGGCGAGGTCTTCCGTCAGCGCCTGGTCCTGCACGGACGGGCCCCCCTCCAAGTCGATCTCAGGCCAGGCATGATAGTCGTATGCACCCCCTGGAGCGGATCGGCCGCCACCGCCTCGAACGGCCGCTGGGCAGCGGCGCCTTCGCCACGGTGTGGCTCGCGCACGACCCCGAGCTCCAGGCCCCGGTGGCGGTGAAGGTCCTCGCCGAGAACTGGTCGCACCGGCTCGACATCCGGGAGCGCTTCCTGTCCGAGGCGCGGCTGCTGCGCCGGGCCGGGTCCAGCCGGGTGGTGCAGGTCTACGACATCGGGGAACTCCCGGACGGCAGGCCGTACTTCGTGATGGAGTACGCCGCCGGCGGGACCCTCGCCGATCTGCCGGCGGGCGGCCCGCTGCCGGTCCGTGAGGCGCTCACGCTGACCGCCGAGGCCGCGCGCGGCGCCGCCGCGCTGCACGAGGCGGGCATCGTCCACCGCGACATCAAGCCGACCAACGTGCTGCTGCACACCGCCCCGGACGGCACCCGCCGGGTGCTGCTGGCCGACCTGGGGCTGGCCAAGAGCCTCGCGCAGGCGTCGGTGCTGACCCTGGCGGCCGGTTCGGCGGGCTACCAGCCGCCGGAGCAGGCCGAGCCCGGCGAGGGCATCGACGAGCGGGCGGACGTCTACAGCCTGGGCGCGGTCGGCTACGAACTGCTCACCGGGACCGTGCCGGGCCCGCCGGGGAAGGTGATACCGCCCCGGCGGCTGCGGCCGGAACTCGGCGCGGACGTGGAACGGGCGCTGCTGCGCGCGCTGGAGCCGGACCGGGCGCGGCGCTGGCCGTCCGCCCCGGCGTTCGCCCACGAGCTGGACCGGTTGGCCGCGGGTCCGTCGGTGCGGCCCGCGCGGCGCCTGGACGGGGTGCGCGGCCGGCTCAACACCGTGACGCTGGCCGTGGCCGCGGTCCTCGCCGCCACCGCCGCCGCGGTCACGGTGACCGTGGCCCTGCACCGGGGCGGCGGCACGGACGGCGGGGTGCGGGTCGCGGACGCCACCGGGCGGGTGACCCTCCGGGTGCCCGCGGGCTGGGGCCGCGAGCTGCGCGACTCCGGCTGGGACCCGCACGCGCTCGGGCTGACGGCGGGGCACCAGCCGGGTCTCGTCGTGGCGGACGACCTGTCCCGCTGGTCCGATCTCAAGGCCGCCGTGGACGGGGTGTTCGTCGGGGTCGGCGGGCGCGGCGACGTCACCGCGAAGGTGAAGGCGCTCGCGCACCCCGGCTGCCGCTACGCGGGCGCCCACAGCTTCACGGACACCGACTGGCACGGGCTGGTCCGGGCCTGGAACGGCTGTCCGGACGGCGGCTCGGTCACCGAGTCCGCGTTGGTCCCGGCGGCCGGGGAGGCGCGGCCGCAGGTGTACGTGCAGGTGCGCGAGCGGGGTGACGACGACGCGACCGACGGCATACTGCGTTCACTGCGGGTGGCCTGAACGGCGGCTGCCGGGAGGCGGGGCGGGGAAAGGAACACGACAGGACCCGGCGCGCCCCGAACTTTTCCGGCGGTCCGTGCATCGGACGGAGAGGACGGCGCACCCGGCGCCGTAGGCACGCGGTCCCGTCGCGTGCCGTGACCTCCAGGAGTGTTGAGCGACATGGTGTACACCCCCCGGTCCGCCCCCCGGTCCGCGCGGCACGGGGCCCTGCTCGTGGGCACGGTCGCCGTGCTGGGCCTGCTGACCGCCTGCGGCAACGGCACGAGCGCGCAAGGCGACGCCCCGGCCACCGTCTCCGGTACGGCGGCCCCCGCGACGGACGGCACGACGAGCCCGGTGCCGCCCGCCACGGCATCCTCCGCCACCGGCACCGGCACGCCGACCGCCCCCCGGACGACGGCGTCCCCGGGCGGCGCCACGGCCACGACCACCCCGGCCGCGGCGAGCACCCGCTGCCACACCTCCGAGCTGCGCGCCTCCGTGGGCCGCAACGACCCGGGCGCCGGCCAGGAGAACTTCCCCGTGGTCCTCACCAACACCTCCGCCCGGACCTGCACCCTGCACGGTTATCCGGGCGCCGCCTTCGTGGGCGCCTCCGGCGACCAGCTCGGTCCGGACCCGAAGCGGTCCCCGGGCACCCCGGTGACCGTCACGCTCAGGCCCGGACAGAGCGCCTGGGCGGGGCTGACCTTCTCCAACCCGGGGGTCAGCGGGGCGAAGACGGCCACGCCGACCGCGCTGCTGGTGACCCCGCCGGACGAGCGGGACCAGGTCAAGGTGGTCTGGAAGGGCGGCCCCGTGCCGGTCTCCGGCAACTCCTCGACCGTCCGTCTGACGGTGTTCAACCCCGGCGCCGGGCCCTCCTGACCCGACGCCCCTCCGCGCGGACCCCGCTGTCACCCCCGAGGCAGCGGGGTCCGTCATGTCGGCGCCCGAGGCAGCGGGTCCGTCACGTCGGCGCCGGCCTCGATCGTCATGCCGGCGCCACAACTGTCACAGGACGGCAACAGCCGCCCCGGGTCGCGATCTTTTCCCGCCCTCCGGTCATCGAACCCGGTCGACCGCACAGCGAAGTGGCCCCAACAGGGGCCGTGACCAGGGAATCGGGGAAAGATGAGCGGGATCTCACGCAGGCGGGTGCTGACGGCGGGGGCGGCGGCGGGCGCCCTCGGAACACTGGCCGCCTGCTCCTCCGGCACCGGCCTCAGGACCGGCGGACCGGACCCGGCGGACGGGAAGGGCACCGCGCAGGCCCGGCCGGTGAAGCCGATCGGCGACGGATCCACCGCCGACACCGGCCCCCAGCCGCACCAGCCGGAGCCGGACCGGCTGCGTCCCGGTCAGCGGCCCCCGCAGTTCGTGGTGTTCTCGTGGGACGGCGCCGGCGAGCTGAGCAACAAGCTGTTCTCCCGGTTCCGCAAGGTGGCCGCCGACCACGGCGCCGGGATGACGTTCTTCCTCAGCGGCATCTACACCCTGCCCGAGTCCAAGAAGCACCTCTACCGGCCGCCCCAGCACCCGGTCGGCGCCTCCGCGATCGGCTACCTCGCCGACCGGCACATCCACGCCACGCTCCAGCAGGTGCGCGCGGCCTGGCTGGAGGGCCACGAGATCGGCACCCACTTCAACGGGCACTTCTGCGGGGCGACCGGCGTGCGCAACTGGTCCGCGGCCGAGTGGCGCAGCGAGATCGACCAGGCGGTGGACTTCGTGACGAAGTGGAAGACCAACACCGGCTTCACCGACCTCGACCCGCTGCCCTTCGACTACCGCAAGGAGCTGACCGGCGGCCGTACCCCCTGTCTGGAGGGCCAGGCCAATCTCCTGCCGACCGCCGCCGCACTCGGCTGGAAGTACGACGCCAGTTCCCCCGGCGGCCTCCAGGTCTGGCCGGGCAAGGTGCGGGGCGGCAGGCTGTGGGACTTCCCGCTGCAGTCCATACCGTTCGCCGGCCACTCCTTCCAGGTCCTCTCGATGGACTACAACATGATGTTCAACCAGTCCGGCGGCAACCCGCTCGGCGACCGCGCGCAGTACGACACCTGGCGCGTCCAGGCCCGCGACACCTACCTGGCCGGCTTCCGGCGGGCCTACGAGTCCAACCGCGCGCCCCTCTTCATCGGCAACCACTTCGAACGCTGGAACGGCGGGATCTACATGGACGCCGTCGAGGAGGCGATCGGGAGGATGGCCGCCTACGACGACGTGCGGTTCGTGTCCTTCAAGCAGTTGGTGGCCTGGCTGGAGGCGCAGGACCCGGCGGTGCTGCGCAAGCTGCGCACGCTGGTGCCCGGGCAGGCCCCGGCGGGCGGCTGGGCGGAGTTCCTGGGCGCGGCGGGCGCCGGGGCGTCGTAACCCGTTCAGGATCGTCTGTTTTGATGGGCGGGCACCCTCTGCTCCACTCCGGAAGGACCCGCTCTGAACACCCCGCTCGCCGAGGCCCTGTCCGCCGTTCTGCTGGTCGCCGTGCTGGCCTGGGCCGTCGTGCGGCCCTTCGGATGGCCGGAGGCGGTCATGGCCGTGCCCGCCGCCGGGATCGCCGTCGCGACCGGCGCGATCTCCCTGGGCCACGCGCGGGCCGAGGCGGAGCGGCTCGGTCCGGTGGTCGGGTTCCTGGCGGCGGTGCTGGTGCTCGCCCACTTCTGTGACGTGGAGGGGCTGTTCCAGGCGTGCGGGGCGTGGATGGCGCGGTGGGCGGCGGGCCGTCCGGTGCGGCTGCTGACGGCGGTGTTCGCGCTGGCGTCGGTCATCACCGCCGTCCTCAGCCTGGACGCGACGATCGTGCTGCTCACCCCGGTGGTGTTCGCCACGGCCGCACGGACGGGCGTACGGCCCAAGCCGCACGTCTACGCCTGTACGCATCTGTCGAACACGGCGTCACTGCTGCTGCCGGTGTCCAATCTGACGAACCTGCTCGCGTTCGCGGCGAGCGGGCTGAGCTTCATCCGGTTCGCGGCGCTGATGGCGCTGCCGTGGCTGGCCGCGATCGGCGTCGAATACGTGGTGTTCCGGCGGTTCTTCGCGCGGGACCTGGCGGCGGCGGCCCCGGCGGACCGGGACACCGGTGGGACGCCCGAGCTGCCGCTGTTCGCGCTGGGGACCGTGGGGTGCACGCTGGCCGGGTTCGTGGTGGCGTCGGCGTTCGGCGTGGAGCCCGCCTGGGTGGCCGCGGCGGGAGCGCTGGTGCTGGCCGGGCGGGCGCTGGTCCGCCGGAAGGCGAGCCCGCTGACCGTCGTACGGGCGGCGGCCCCGGCCTTCCTCGCGTTCGTGCTGGCGCTGGGCATCGTGGTGCGGGCGGTGGTCGACAACGGGCTCGCGGACGTGCTCGGACGGGTGATGCCGGGCGGCACCGGGCTGGTCGCGCTGCTCGGGATCGCCGCGCTGGCCGCCCTGCTGGCCAACCTGATCAACAACCTGCCCGCGGTCCTGGTCCTGCTGCCGCTGGCGGCACCCGCCGGGCCGGGGGCCGTCCTGGCCGTGCTGCTCGGCGTGAACATCGGCCCCAACCTCACCTACGCCGGGTCGCTGGCGACGCTGCTGTGGCGGCGGATCGTCCACCAGCACGAGCACGACGTGGACCTCCGGGAGTTCACCCGGATCGGGCTGCTGGCCGTGCCCTCCTCCCTCGCCGTCGCGGTGGTGGCACTGTGGGGGTCGCTGCGCATCATGTGACGGGTAGTGATCGGAGGAGGCCGAGGAATGCGCGTGATCGCCTGGCTCGTGGAAGGCACCTGGCCCGCCTGCGTGGACGCGGTGCGCGCCCACGCACCCGGTGACGCCGAGGTGGTGCTGCTCCATGTGAGCGGACCGGAGGTGCCGGCGGTGGCGCACGGGGCCTTCGCCGGGCTGCTCGGGCGGCGGGGCCAGGACCCGGGTGACCGCCTCGAAGCGCTCGGCGGCACCTCGGCGACCGCCCTGCTCGACGCGGCGGCCGAACGGCTGGGCCGGCCCTGTGTGCGCGAGGAACGCTCGGGCCGGGTCGAACGGGAGGTCGTGGCCGCCGCCGAGGGTGCCGGGCTGCTGGTGCTGGCGCGGGACGGGGACCGGTCCCGGCTGGGTCCGAAGAGCCTGGGCCCGGCCGTCCGCTTCGCCGTCGACCACGCACCCTGCCCGGTCCTGCTGGTCTGGCCGGAACCGGCCCCGCGTCTGGACACGATCCCGCCACCGCCGCCGCACCACCACCCGTGACGGCTCGGGCAGCGCCGGGGTGCGGGGCCGCCCCCCCCGTCACGGTCGTGCGGCCTGCACGGGGCTGTTGGCACCGTCCCAGTCGACGTTCTCCATCCGCAGGTCCGGGTGTGCGGTGTCGATGGCCCAGCGCTGGGCGGTGCCCGCGGCGCGGGTCTTCAGCACGAGGGCGCCGGAGCCGTCGGTGGCGGCCGGGGTGAGGGCCAGCTCCTGGTCGGAGCGCGGCACCAGGGTGCCCTGGAGGGTGAAGTCGTAGTGGAGGTCGCGGGCGGCCTTGCCGGTGGCCGTGCAGGGTGCGAGGCGCACGGAGTAGCCGAGGTGGGAGTCCAGGCACAGATCGGGGGCGGCGGCGCTGCGCAGCAGACCGTCGGTCTCGTACGTCCACTGCTGGGTCGGGGCGGCGGAGCAGTCGGTGAGTTCCGTCTCGGCGCCCCGGACGGCCTTGTCGCCGACGACTCCGACGCACAGACCGGAGGCGAGGTTGCGCAGCCTGCCCCGCAGGGTGTCCTGGTCCGGGGCGTTCCGACCGGCCCAGGAGGGGCCCGGGGAGGCCGCGTCCCCGCCCGGCGTACGGGAGGGCGTCCCGGCGGCGCCGGGCGCCGGGCCGCCGTCGGAGCCGAACGCCGACCACAGCGCCAGGGGCAGGACGACCAGACCGCTGACGGTGAGAACAGCCAGCGCGAGATTCCGGCGCCGGGCCCGGCGGGCGGCACGCAGGGCGGAACGGCTGGAGGCGACGGCGGGTTCGACACCGCCGCCGCCCGGCGCGACGGCGGCAACCACTCCCGCCCGGCGACGGGAAGGCGCCCCATCACGTCCGGTGGTCCCACCGGACCCGGCACCACCGCCCCCTTCGGGACCGACCGAGGACGCACCCCTTCGGCGACGGGCGAGCGACGCGCCCCGACCGGCCCATCCATCACCAGCCGACCCACCCGACCCGGCGGACCCGGCACCATCGACCCCTCCGGAGCCGACCGAGGACGCACCCCTTCGGCGACGGGCGAGCGACGCGCCCCGACCGGCCCATCCATCACCAGCCGACCCACCCGACCCGGCGGACCCGGCACCATCGACCCCTCCGGAGCCGAC
>NZ_PQSU01000030.1 GCF_002920615.1 Streptomyces sp. Ru62 | reverse complement strand
TGCCGGGGACTTCGCCCGCTCGGCGTTCGCCCGTCACCCGATGTCCGGCGGATCGATCCGCACCCGGACCGCCTCCCCACTCCCCCGCGCCATCCGCGCCGCCTGGGCGGCCTTCAGGGCCGCGGCCAGTGCGGAGCCGCTGCCCGGTGGCACACGGACCAGCGCCCGGTCCCAGTGTTCGCCGGGCGGCGGAGCGCCGGGTCTGCGTGCTCCGCCGGGCGGGGGCGGCGGCAGCGGCACCGGCCCCAGCACCTCGGCGTCCGGCGGCAGGTCGACCGCCGCCAGGAACTCGGCGACGGCCGCGGGCGGCCCGGACACGGCCGCCATCCGGGACACCGGCGGGAAGCCCAGCTCGGCCCGTTCGGCCAGCTCCCGCACGGCATGCCCGACGGGGTCCCACCGCACCAGCGCCTGGACGGGCCGCAGGGTCGGCTCGGCCACCACGACCACCGTGCCGCCCTCGCTCTGGGGCCGCACCAGCGCCCCGGCCGCGATCCACCGGCGCAGCGCGTCCTCGCCGGCCCGCAGGTCGGGGCGTACGAGCATGGCCCAGCCGTCCAGCAGCAGGGCCGCCGCGTAGCCGCCCTCGGCGACCGGTTCGGCGCCCGGGGTGCTGACGACCAGCGCGGGTGTGTCCGGGACGGTGTCCAGCACATGTTCGCGCCCCGAGGTGCGCACCGGTACGGCGGGGAAGGCCCGCCCCAGCTCCTCGGCGGTCCGGCGCGCGCCCACGACCTGGGCGCGGAGCCGGAAGCCGCCGCACTCCGGGCAGTGCCAGGAGCCCTCCTCGCGCCCGCACCACCCGCAGCGCAGGACGCCCGCGTCCTGTCCCTGGAGCGGGCCGGAGCAGTGCCGGCACCGGGCGGGTGCCCGGCACCGGGCGCAGGCCATGCGGGGCGCGTAACCACGCCGGGGCACCTGCACCAGCACCGGCCCGTGCCGCAGCCCCTCACGGGCCGCCTGCCAGGCGAGCGTCGGCAGCCGTGCGGCGCGGGCGGCCTCGTCGCGGGCGAGGTCGTCGTCCCCGACCGTGCGGACGAGGGGCGCGGTCCGGCGCACCTGCTCCCGCCCGGCGACCAGCGGCCGGGCCCAGCCGCTCTCGACGAGCTGGGCGGCTTCCACGGTGCAGCCCCAACTCCCCAGCAGGAAGGCGCACTTGTCGAGTGCGGCGCGCAGCAGGAGGACATCGCGGGCGTGCGGCTGCGGGGCGTGCGGTTCGCTGTGGCTGTCGTCCCCGTCGTCCCAGATCGCGACGAGCCCCAGGTCCTGGACGGGCGCGAACATCGCCGCCCGGGTCCCGACGACGGCACGCACGGAACCGCGCCGCACCGCCAGCCACTGCGCGTACCGCTTCTCGGGCCCGGCGTCGGCGGTGAGCAGCGCGTGCCGGCCGGTGCCCAGCAGCGCGGTGAGCGCGGCGTCCACGCGCGCGGCGGAGCGCCCGTCCGGTACGACGACGAGGGCGCCGCGTCCGGAGGCGAGGGTGGCGGCGACGGCCCGGGCCAGCTCCTCGCTCCACAGCGGTCCCGGGAGCGCGTTCCACACGGCCCTGGGCGCCCCTGAGGAGGCCAGGGCGTCGAGGAAGGCGCCCCCGTGCTCGTACCGGGCCCAGGTGCCGTGGTCCGGCGCCTGGGGCGGGGGCAGCGGCTCGGGGGACGGGCGCTGCTCGGCACGGGCGCTGCGCGGGGGCACGGCCAGCTGGAGGACATCGGCGAGGCTGCCCGCGTAGCGGTCGGCGACGGCCCGGGCGAGGCCGAGCAGTTCCTCGCTCAGCACCGGCTCGGGCGACACGACCTGGGCGAGCGCGGCCAGCGGTCCGGAGTAGTCGGACTCGGCGCGACGCTCGACGAGGAAGCCGTCGATGAGTCCGCCGCCCTCCCGGCGTCCGTCGCGCACCCGGTGCCGCCCGGCCCCGAACCGCACGCGCACGCGCACCCCGGGCCGGGCGTCCGCGTCCAGCTCCGCGGGCACGGCGTAGTCGAAGTACCGGTCGAGGTGCAGCACGCCCTTGTCGACCAGCACCCGTGCGACGGGCAGTTCCTCGGCGAGCGCGGCCCCGCGCCAGGTGCGGGGCTTGGCCCGCGGCACCTTCGCCTTCCGCACGCTCTCCCGGATGAGCGCGAGCTGCTCCGGCGGCGCCCCCTCGGCCCCGCCGTCCCCCGACCCGTTCTCGCTGCTCACGCTTGCATTCTTGCAAACCCCACTGACAACGCGGCCGGTCCGCCGGTCGACGGCGACGACGGGGCCCGGCCCCCCGAAGGGAGCCGGGCCCCGGTGACAGCGGGTGGGCCGGGGCTACAGGCCCGCGGCCTTGCGCAGGGCGTCGACGCGGTCGGTGCGCTCCCAGGTGAACTCGGGCAGCTCGCGGCCGAAGTGACCGTAGGCAGCCGTCTGGGCGTAGATCGGGCGGAGCAGGTCGAGGTCGCGGATGATCGCGGCCGGACGGAGGTCGAAGACCTCGTCGATCGCCTTCTCGATCTTCTCCGGCTCGATCTTGTGCGTGCCGAAGGTCTCCACGAACAGGCCGACGGGCTCCGCCTTGCCGATGGCGTAGGCGACCTGGACCTCGCAGCGCGAGGCCAGACCCGCCGCCACCACGTTCTTCGCCACCCAGCGCATCGCGTACGCCGCCGAGCGGTCCACCTTGGACGGGTCCTTGCCGGAGAAGGCGCCGCCGCCGTGCCGGGCCATGCCGCCGTAGGTGTCGATGATGATCTTCCGGCCGGTCAGGCCCGCGTCACCCATGGGACCACCGATCTCGAAGCGGCCGGTCGGGTTGACCAGCAGCCGGTAGCCCTCGGTGTCCAGCTTGATGCCGTCCTCCAGCAGCGCCTTCAGCTCCGGCTCCACCACGAACTCACGGATGTCCGGGGCCAGCAGCGACTCCAGGTCGATGTCGCTCGCGTGCTGGGAGGAGACCACCACCGTGTCCAGGCGGACGGCCTTGTCGCCGTCGTACTCGATGGTGACCTGCGTCTTGCCGTCCGGACGCAGGTAGGGGATCGTGCCGTTCTTGCGGACCTCGGACAGGCGCTTGGACAGCCGGTGCGCCAGGAAGATCGGCAGCGGCATGAGGGTCGGCGTCTCGTCGGACGCGTAGCCGAACATCAGGCCCTGGTCGCCCGCGCCCTGCCGGTCCAGTTCGTCCTCGTCACCCTCGACCCGGGCCTCGTACGCCGCGTCGACACCCTGCGCGATGTCCGGGGACTGCGCGCCGATGGACACCGAGACACCGCAGGAGGCGCCGTCGAAGCCCTTCTTGGAGGAGTCGTAGCCGATCTCCAGGATCGTGTTGCGGACGAGGGTCGCGATGTCCGCGTACGCCTTCGTCGTCACCTCGCCGGCCACGTGCACCAGGCCGGTGGTGATGAGCGTCTCCACGGCGACCCGGGAGGACGGGTCCTCGCGCAGGAGCGCGTCGAGAATGGTGTCGCTGATCTGGTCAGCGATCTTGTCGGGGTGACCCTCGGTCACGGACTCCGAGGTGAACAGGCGACGGGACACAACGCTCCCTGTGGTTGCAGCGGCTGCTGGCTGATCATTTACGGTCGACGCGGGGCTGCG
This sequence comes from Streptomyces sp. Ru62, assembly GCF_002920615.1. Classification (GTDB taxonomy): domain Bacteria; phylum Actinomycetota; class Actinomycetes; order Streptomycetales; family Streptomycetaceae; genus Streptomyces. The sequence continues at coordinate 108,459 of NZ_PQSU01000030.1, read as the reverse complement.
CCTGGCGTCGACCGTGAACAGTTTATCGGTCGCACTCGACCGGCGGGCCACCGTCTCGCCTCTCGGGAGCGCTGTGACCTGCGGCACGGGCATTCTGCACAATGGCGAGCGGCCTTGGCCAGCGCTGCCACGCCAGATTTCGGCATGGCGCAATTCTGATGTCGAGTTCGCCCGAACGCCTGCCGGGGGTTAGTCCAGACGCCGTACGACCAAGTCCCAGACGGTGTCGGCCAGGGCCTCCTTGGGACCGTGGGGCACCGGGGTCTCACTGCCGTCGGCACCCAGGACGACGGCCTCGTTCTCCTCGGAGCCGAAGGTCTTGCGCTCCCCCACCTCGTTGACCACGAGCAGGTCGCAGCCCTTGCGGGCGAGCTTGGCGCGGCCGTTGGCGAGGACGTCGTCGGTCTCTGCGGCGAAGCCGACGACGACCTGCCCCGGCCGGGCGCGGTCGGCGGAGATCTCCGCGAGAATGTCCGGATTTCGCACCAGAACGATTGGTTCCGGGTCCTGGCCGTCCTTCTTCTTGATCTTGCCGGCGGCGTAGACGGCCGGGCGGAAGTCGGCGACGGCGGCGGCCATCACCACGGCGTCGGCGTCCGCTGCGGCCTTGAGGACGGCCTCGCGCAGCTGCACCGCGGTGCCCACCCGGACGACGTCCACGCCCGCGGGGTCGGGCAGGCCGGCGTTGGCGGAGACCAGGGTCACCCGGGCACCACGGGCCGCGGCGGTGCGGGCGAGGGCGTAGCCCTGCTTGCCGGAGGAGCGGTTGCCGAGGAAGCGGACCGGGTCCAGCGGTTCGCGGGTGCCGCCGGCGGAGACGACGACGTGCCGGCCCCGGAGGTCGGGCTCGGTGACACCGCGGGCCAGCACCCGGCGGCACACCTCGAAGATCTCCACCGGGTCGGGCAGCCGGCCCTTGCCGGTGTCGACGCCGGTGAGGCGGCCGACGGCGGGCTCGATGACGACGGCGCCGCGGCGGCGCAGCGTGGCCACGTTCTCCTGGGTGGCCGGGTGCTCCCACATCTCGGTGTGCATGGCCGGGGCGAAGACGACCGGGCAGCGGGCGGTGAGGAGGGTGTTGGTCAGCAGGTCGTCGGCGAGGCCGTGGGCGGCCTTGGCGAGCATGTCGGCGGTGGCCGGGGCCACGACGACCAGGTCGGCGTGCTGGCCGATGCGGACGTGCGGCACCTGGTGGACGTCGTCCCAGACCTCGGTGGCGACCGGGTTGCCGGACAGCGCGGACCAGGTGGCGGCGCCGACGAAGTGCAGCGCGGAGGCGGTCGGCACGACGCGGACGTCATGGCCCGACTCCGTGAACCTTCTCAGCAGCTCACAGGCCTTGTAGGCGGCGATGCCACCGCTGACCCCCAGCACGACCTTCGGCTTGTCCACCATGGCTCCTCGCATTCGAGAATCTGCACCACCCATGACACACCACAGGCCCGGCAGGGGCCCCCGGCGTTGGCTGGGGGAATGACTGCCGGGCCTGTGGATAAGTCAATCGCGATCTGGAAGCACTACTGCGCCGGGCCCTCGACGGCCTCGGAGGTCAGCAGACCGGCGTTGATCTCGCGCAGGGCGATCGACAGCGGCTTCTCGTGAACGTGGGTGTCCACGAGCGGACCGACGTACTCAAGGAGGCCCTCACCGAGCTGGGAGTAGTACGCGTTGATCTGGCGGGCACGCTTGGCCGCGTAGATCACGAGGCTGTACTTCGAGTCGGTCGCCTCGAGAAGCTCGTCGATCGGCGGGTTGATGATGCCCTCGGGCGCGGTGATGGAAGAGGACACGCTCTACCTTCCGATGGATGGGAAAGAATCAGACATCGTGATCACAGTCACGATCACACAACGTCCATCAAGGCTAGCAGCTCGCGGGCCACGTCCTCGACGGAGGTGTTGACCAAGGTCGTATCGAACTCCGGCTCGGCCGCCAGCTCGGTCTTCGCCGCCGCCAGGCGGCGCTCGATGACCTCGGGCGGCTCGGTCCCCCGGCCAGTCAGCCTGCGCACCAGCTCCTCCCACGAGGGCGGAGCAAGGAACACCAGCTGGGCGTCCGCCATCGACTCGCGGACCTGCCGGGCGCCCTGGAGGTCGATCTCCAGCAGGACGGGCTCGCCGTTTTCCAGCCGCTCCAGCACCGCCGCACGGGGGGTGCCGTAGCGGTTGCCGGCGAACTCGGCCCATTCCAGCAGTTCACCGTTGGCGATCAGCTTGTCCATCTCCTCGTCGGTGACGAAGAAGTAGTGGACTCCGTGCTGCTCGCCGGGGCGCGGCTTGCGGGTGGTCGCCGACACCGAGAGCCAGACCTCGGGGTGTTCCTTGCGCATATGGGCGACGACCGTGCTCTTGCCGACCCCCGAGGGGCCGGAGAGCACGGTCAGCCGCGGACGTTCACTCATGCAGCGATTATTCCAGCAATCCCGGAGTACCCGGGACTCCCGGTCCGCCGGGAGGCGGACTCAGGAGCCGGTGCTGCCGAACTCACGCTCCAGGGAAGCGATCTGGTTGGAACCGAGACCGCGCACGCGGCGGCTCTCGGAGATGCCCAGACGCTCCATGATCTGCTTGGCGCGGACCTTGCCCACGCCCGGCAGCGACTCAAGAAGGGCGGAGACCTTCATCTTGCCGATGACGTCGTTCTCCTGGCCCTGCTTGATGACCTCGTGCAGGGAGGCGCCGGAGTGCTTGAGTCGATTCTTGACCTCGGCCCGCTCCCGGCGAGCCGCGGCGGCCTTTTCGAGCGCGGCTGCGCGCTGTTCAGGGGTAAGGGGCGGAAGAGCCACGCCTACGTCACCTCGGATGTCGAACTGTCGGATACGGACCGGTGAGGAACCTAGTCGCCCCACACCTGGGGAGCCACGAGCAACACGCTGCCCGTTCTCCCCCACTGCCTGAGGGGCGCGGGAGGTGCCCCCACTGCTCGGAGACTAGCGGGCAAGTCCGCCAGAGTCAGCGAGAACAGCGGAAAAGTCCTGGTCAGCCTCCGTCAGGCCGGACATTTCAGACATACTGCCCCCGATTTGAGGATGTATTCACACTCAAGTCGGCGTGATCCCGCTCAGCGGAGCATCCGGCCGGGGCTCAGACGCCGTCGACGGCCGCCCGGATCTCCCCCGCGAACCGCTCGGCAGCCTCCCGCAACGCGCTGACGTCGGGACCGTGACGCAGAACACCCCGGCTGACGTTGGGCACGACGTTGCGGACGGCCGCCCCGAAGACCCGGGGAAGATCGGCCGGGGTCGCGCCCTGGGCACCGATGCCCGGCGCGAGGAGCGGGCCGCCCATGGCGAGGTCGTACGAGGACAGGTCGCCGAGCGTGGCGCCGACGACCGCGCCGAAGGAGCCCAGCGGCTCCTCCCCCGCGTTCTCGGCCGCCAGGTGGGCCAGCATGGTCGCCCCGACGGTCCGGCCGTCGGCGCGGACCGCGTGCTGCACCTCGCCGCCCTCCGGGTTCGAGGTCAGCGCCAGCACGAACAGGCCGGCCCCGCTCTCCCGGGCGAGCGCGACGGCCGGGCTCAGCGAGCCGTAGCCGAGGTACGGCGAGACGGTCAGGGCGTCGGAGAAGAGCGGGGCGCCGGGGCGGAGGAACGCCTCGGCGTAGGCGGCCATGGTCGAGCCGATGTCGCCGCGCTTGGCGTCCGTCACCACCAGGGCGCCGGCCGCGCGCGCCTCTTCGACCGACTTCTCCAGGACGGCGAGGCCGCGCGAGCCGAACCGCTCGAAGAAGGCGCTCTGCGGCTTCAGGACGGCCACCCGGTCGGCCAGGGCCTCGACGACCGTGCGGCTGAACCGCTCCAGGCCGGCGACGTCGTCGTCCAGGCCCCACTCGGCGAGCAGCGAGGCGTGCGGGTCGATGCCGACGCACAGCGGGCCCCGCTCGTCCATGGCGCGGCGCAGCCGGGCGCCGAAGGGCTCCAACGGGCTCATGCGGGCTTCCTCACGTCGGCGCCGACCGCGTCGGCGAGGGTGGCGTACGGGCTGGTGCGCAGGCGGGCGGCGAGGCCCTTGTGGATCGCGCGGCACCAGAAGGGGCCCTCGTAGACGAAGGCGCTGTAGCCCTGGACCAGGGTGGCACCGGCCAGGATGCGCTGCCAGGCGTCCTCGGCGGTCTCGATGCCCCCGACGCCCACCAGGGTGATCCGGTCGCCCACGCGCGCGTACAGGCGGCGCAGGACCTCCAGGGAGCGCTCCTTGAGCGGAGCGCCGGACAGGCCGCCGGTCTCCTTGACCAGCGCGGCGGAGGAGCGCAGGCCGAGGCCCTCGCGCGCGATGGTGGTGTTGGTGGCGATGATGCCGTCCAGGCCCAGCTCCACGGCGAGGTCGGCGACCGCGTCGACGTCCTCGTCGGCGAGGTCGGGGGCGATCTTCACCAGCAGCGGGACGCGCCGGTTCGCGACCGTCCGGTCGGCGGCCTCGCGCACGGCGGTGAGCAGCGGACGCAGGTGGTCCACCGCCTGGAGGTCGCGCAGACCGGGGGTGTTCGGCGAGGAGACGTTGACGACCAGGTAGTCCGCGTACGGCGCGAGGCGCTCGGCGGACTTCACGTAGTCGGCGACGGCCTCCGCCTCCGGGACGACCTTGGTCTTGCCGATGTTGACGCCGACCACCGTCTTGAAGACCGGCTCACGCGTGGCCAGACGGGCCGCCACGGCCAGGGAGCCGTCGTTGTTGAAGCCCATGCGGTTGATCAGCGCGCGGTCCGCCACGAGCCGGAACAGCCGCTTCCTGGGGTTGCCGGGCTGCGGCTCCCCCGTCACCGTGCCGATCTCGACGTGGTCGAAGCCCAGCATCGACATCCCGTCGACGGCGACGGCGTTCTTGTCGAACCCGGCGGCGAGCCCGAACGGGCCGTGCATGCGCAGCCCGAACGCCTCCGTGCGCAGCTCCTTGTGGCGGGGCGCGAGGGCGGCGGCGACGAAGGTGCGCAGCACCGGGACGCGGACGGCGAGGCGGATCCAGCGGAAGGCCAGGTGGTGGGCCCGCTCCGGGTCCATCCGGCGGAAGACCAGACGGAAGAAGAGGTGATACATGGAGGTGTCCTCACACGGAGGGGGGACACCGTTTCCGGAGTCCCCCCTCGTCGGCGGCTAGGGGCCCGCGCCCCCGAAGGGGCGCGGCGAACTGCGCGACCGGCCACAGCCGGCCCGCAGTGTGGTGTCGGCCTCTTCGCGGAGCGCTAGTCGCGGGCCGCGGTCAGGTGTTCCGCGTGTTCCTGGAGCGAGCGGACGCCCACGTCACCGTGGTTGAGGGCGTCGATGCCCTGGACGGCCGCCGCGAGCGCCTGGACGGTCGTCAGGCACGGCACGGACCGCGCCACGGCCGCGGTACGGATGTCGTAGCCGTCGAGGCGGCCACCGGTGCCGTACGGGGTGTTGACGATGAGGTCGACCTCGCCGTCGTGGATGAGCTGGACGATGGTCCGCTCGCCGTTCGGGCCGGTGCCCTCGGACTGCTTGCGCACGACGGTGGCGTTGATGCCGTTGCGCTTGAGGACCTCGGCGGTGCCGGAGGTCGCGAGCAGCTCGAAGCCGTGCGCGACCAGCTCGCGCGCCGGGAAGATCATCGAGCGCTTGTCGCGGTTGGCGACCGAGATGAACGCGCGGCCCTTGGTGGGCAGCGGGCCGTAGGCACCCGCCTGCGACTTGGCGTACGCCGTGCCGAAGACCGAGTCGATGCCCATGACCTCGCCGGTGGAGCGCATCTCCGGGCCGAGGACGGTGTCGACGCCGCGGCCGTGGATGTCGCGGAACCGCGACCACGGCATGACGGCCTCCTTGACGGAGATCGGAGCGTCCAGCGGCAGCTCGCCGCCGTCGCCGTTCTTCGGCAGCAGGCCCTCGGCGCGCAGCTCGGCGATGGTCGCGCCCAGGGAGATCCGGGCGGCGGCCTTCGCCAGCGGCACCGCGGTCGCCTTCGAGGTGAAGGGGACCGTGCGGGAGGCACGCGGGTTGGCCTCCAGGACGTAGAGGATGTCACCCGCCATCGCGAACTGGATGTTGATCAGGCCGCGCACGCCGACACCCTTGGCGATGGCCTCGGTGGAGGCGCGCAGCCGCTTGATGTCGAAGCCGCCGAGGGTGATCGGGGGCAGGGCGCACGCCGAGTCGCCGGAGTGGATGCCGGCCTCCTCGATGTGCTCCATGACGCCGCCGAGGTACAGCTCCTCGCCGTCGTAGAGGGCGTCGACGTCGATCTCGATGGCGTCGTCCAGGAAGCGGTCGACGAGGACCGGCCGGGAGGGGCTGATCTCGGTCGACTCGGCGATGTAGGAGGCGAGGCGGGTCTCGTCGTAGACGATCTCCATGCCGCGTCCGCCGAGCACGTACGACGGGCGGACCAGGACCGGGTAGCCGATCTCGTCGGCGATGGCCTTGGCCTCCGCGAAGGTGGTGGCCGTGCCGTGCTTGGGCGCCGGCAGGCCCGCCTCCGCGAGGACCCTGCCGAAGGCACCCCGGTCCTCGGCCGCGTGGATGGCCTCGGGGGACGTACCCACGATCGGCACGCCGTTGTCCTTCAGGGCCTGCGAGAGGCCCAGCGGGGTCTGGCCGCCGAGCTGGACGATGACGCCCGCGATCGGGCCGGCCTGCTGCTCCGCGTGGACGATCTCCAGCACGTCCTCAAGCGTCAGAGGCTCGAAGTACAGGCGGTCGGAGGTGTCGTAGTCCGTGGAGACGGTCTCCGGGTTGCAGTTGACCATCACGGTCTCGTACCCGGCGTCGGACAGCGCGAAGGAGGCGTGGACGCAGGAGTAGTCGAACTCGATGCCCTGGCCGATGCGGTTGGGTCCGGAGCCAAGGATGATCACGGCGGGCTTCTCGCGCGGCGCGACCTCGGTCTCCTCGTCGTAGGAGGAGTAGAAGTACGGCGTCTTGGCGGCGAACTCGGCGGCGCAGGTGTCGACCGTCTTGTAGACCGGGCGGAGGCCGAGGGCGTGCCGGACCTCGCGGACGACGTCCTCGCGCAGACCGCGGATCTCGGCGACCTGCTGGTCGGAGAAGCCGTGCCGCTTGGCCTCGGCGAGCAGGTCGCGGGTCAGCTCCGGGGCCTCGGCCAGCTCGTCCGCGATCTCCTTGATCAGGAAGAGCTGGTCCACGAACCAGGGGTCGATCTTCGTGTACTCGAAGACCTCCTGGGGGGTGGCGCCCGCGCGGATGGCCTGCATGACCGTGTTGATCCGGCCGTCGGTGGGCCGTACGGCCTCGCGCAGCAGGGTCTCCTTGTCGCCGGGCTCGCCGGTGAAGGTGAACTGGCTGCCCTTCTTCTCCAGGGAGCGCAGCGCCTTCTGGAAGGCCTCGGGGAAGTTGCGGCCGATGGCCATGGCCTCGCCGACCGACTTCATGGTGGTGGTCAGCGTGGAGTCGGCCTGCGGGAACTTCTCGAAGGCGAACCGCGGGGCCTTGACGACCACGTAGTCGAGCGTGGGCTCGAAGGAGGCCGGGGTCTCCTGCGTGATGTCGTTCGGGATCTCGTCCAGGGTGTAGCCGACGGCCAGCTTGGCGGCGATCTTCGCGATCGGGAAGCCGGTCGCCTTGGAGGCGAGCGCGGAGGAGCGCGACACGCGCGGGTTCATCTCGATGACGATCACGCGGCCGTCCTCGGGGTTCACCGCGAACTGGATGTTGCAGCCGCCGGTGTCCACGCCGACCTCGCGGATGATCGCGATGCCGACGTCGCGCAGCACCTGGTACTCGCGGTCGGTCAGGGTCATCGCCGGGGCGACGGTGATCGAGTCGCCGGTGTGCACGCCCATCGGGTCGAAGTTCTCGATGGAGCAGACGACCACGACGTTGTCGTGCTTGTCGCGCATCAGCTCCAGCTCGTACTCCTTCCAGCCGAGGATGGACTCCTCCAGGAGCACCTCGGTGGTCGGGGAGAGCGTGAGGCCCTGGCCGGCGATGCGGCGCAGCTCCTCCTCGTCGTGCGCGAAGCCGGAGCCGGCGCCGCCCATGGTGAAGGACGGGCGGACGACGACCGGGTAGCCGCCGAGGGTCTCGACGCCCTTGAGGACGTCGTCCATGGAGTGGCAGATGACCGAGCGGGCGGACTCGCCGTGCCCGATCTTCTTGCGGACCTCCTCCACGACGTCCTTGAACAGGTCGCGGTCCTCGCCCTTGTGGATCGCCTCGGGCTTGGCGCCGATCAGCTCGACGCCGTACTTCTCCAGGACACCGTTCTCGTGCAGCGAGATGGCGGTGTTCAGGGCCGTCTGGCCGCCCAGGGTGGGCAGCAGGGCGTCGGGGCGCTCCTTGGCGATGATCTTCTCGACGAACTCGGGGGTGATCGGCTCGACGTAGGTGGCGTCGGCGATCTCCGGGTCGGTCATGATCGTCGCCGGGTTGGAGTTGACGAGGACGACGCGCAGCCCCTCGGCCTTGAGCACACGGCAGGCCTGGGTGCCGGAGTAGTCGAACTCTGCGGCCTGGCCGATGACGATCGGGCCGGAGCCGATGACCAGGACGGACTGGATATCGGTGCGCTTAGGCACGCTGGCCCTCCATCAGGGAGACGAAGCGGTCGAAGAGGTAGGCGGCGTCGTGCGGGCCGGCTGCCGCTTCGGGGTGGTACTGGACGGAGAAGGCGGGCTGGTCGAGCAGCTGCAGCCCCTCCACGACGTTGTCGTTCAGGCAGACGTGGGAGACCTCGGCGCGGCCGAACTCGGTCTCGCTGACCTTGTCGAGCGGCGCGTCCACGGCGAAGCCGTGGTTGTGCGCGGTGACCTCGACCTTGCCGGTCGTACGGTCCTGGACCGGCTGGTTGATGCCCCGGTGGCCGTACTTCAGCTTGTAGGTGCCGAAGCCGAGGGCGCGGCCGAGGATCTGGTTGCCGAAGCAGATGCCGAACAGGGGCGTCTTGCGCTCCAGGACGGCGGTCATCAGCGCGACCGGGCCGTCGGCGGTCGCCGGGTCGCCGGGACCGTTGGAGAAGAACACACCGTCCGGCTCGACGGCGTAGACGTCGTCGGCCGTGGCGGTGGCGGGCAGGACGTGCACCTCGATGCCGCGCTCGGCCATGCGGTGCGGGGTCATGCCCTTGATGCCGAGGTCGATGGCGGCGACCGTGAACCGCTTCTCGCCGACCGCCGGGACGACGTACGCCTCCTGGGTCGCGACCTCCTCGTAGAGGCTCGCGCCCTTCATGTGCGGCTGGGCCTGCACGCGCTCCAGCAGCTCCGCCTCCGGGGCGATCGCCTCGCCGGAGAAGATGCCGGCGCGCATGGAGCCTCGCTCGCGCAGGTGGCGGGTGAGGGCCCGGGTGTCGATGCCGGAGATGCCGACCACGCCCTGCCGCTCCAGCTCGTCGTCCAGGGAGCGCTTGGCCCGCCAGTTGGACGGCACGCGCGCGGGGTCGCGCACGACGTAGCCGGAGACCCAGATGCGGCCGGACTCGTCGTCCTCGTCGTTCCAGCCGGTGTTGCCGATCTGGGGGGCGGTCGCGACGACGATCTGGCGGTCGTACGACGGGTCGGTGAGGGTCTCCTGGTAGCCGGTCATGCCGGTGGAGAACACGGCCTCGCCGAAGGTCTCCCCCACGGCCCCGTAGGCGCGGCCGCGGAAGGTGCGGCCGTCCTCCAGGACGAGTACGGCGGGAGCCTTCGCGGCTCCCCTGGTGGAGGTCGTCATCGTGCGCCTTCCGTGTCGTTGATCATCTGGTTCAGGGTGTCGACCCACTCGGTGTGCTCGGCCGCGTGGTCGGAGCGGAAGCCCGAGTCGATCAGTTTGTCGCCGAGCGCCCAGGTCACCACCAGCAGTCCGCCCTCGGTGAGGACCTTGCCGGCGATGCCCTTGTCCAGCCGGGCTCCGCGCAGGGCGGCGGCGGGGACGAAGAAGTCGGTCGCGCCGGGGCGCTCGACCTCCAGGCCCGCGTCGGTCAGGGTGAGCTCGGCCCGGCTGCGGGTGCCCAGGCCGTGGGCCACGATGCGGTCCAGCCACTGCCCGGCGGTGGTGGAGCCGTGGTAGCGGCCGCTCATGCTCAGTCTGGCGGGGCCGGTCTCCTCGGGCGCGGCGGGCAGCGGCGGCAGGCCCGCCTGGAGGGTGCCGCGCCACTTCCAGCCCTCGCGCATCAGCCAGTAGACCAGCGCGATGAACAGGGCCAGTCCGACGAGCCAGCCGATGCGGGCGCCCCAGTCGGTGACCTCGGCCGACTTCTTCGCCTCGGCCAGCAGGATTACAGGTGTCACGTGAGCTTCCCGTCGACGAGCGTGGCCTTGCCCCGCAGCCACGTGTGCGTCACACGGCCCGGCAGCTCGCGCCCCTGGTAGGGGGTGTTGCGGCTGCGCGAGGCGAAGCCCGCGGGGTCCACCTGGCCACGGTATTCCGTGTCGACCAGGGTGAGGTTGGCGGGCTCACCAGCCGAGACGGGACGGCCGTGGCCGGTGGCCTGTCCGATCCGCGCGGGCTTGAAGGACATGCGGTCGGCGACGCCGGCCCAGTCCAGCAGGCCCGTGTCGACCATGGTCTCCTGGACCACTGACAACGCGGTCTCCAGGCCGACCATGCCCATGGCGGCGGCGGCCCACTCGCAGTCCTTGTCCTCGTGCGGGTGCGGGGCGTGGTCGGTGGCGACGATGTCGATCGTGCCGTCGGCGAGCGCCTCGCGCAGGGCCAGCACGTCGCGCTCGGTGCGCAGCGGCGGGTTGACCTTGTAGACGGGGTTGTAGGTGCGCACCAGCTCGTCGGTGAGGAGCAGGTGGTGCGGGGTGACCTCGGCGGTGACCTGGATGCCGCGGGACTTGGCCCAGCGGACGATCTCGACGGAGCCGGCGGTCGACAGGTGGCAGATGTGGACGCGGGAGCCGACGTGGTCGGCGAGGAGGACGTCGCGGGCGATGATCGACTCCTCGGCGACGGCCGGCCAGCCGCCCAGGCCCAGTTCGGCGGAGACGACGCCCTCGTTCATCTGGGCGCCCTCGGTGAGCCGCGGCTCCTGCGCGTGCTGGGCGACGACCCCGCCGAAGGCCTTCACGTACTCCAGCGCGCGGCGCATGATCACGGCGTCGTCCACGCACTTGCCGTCGTCGGAGAAGACGGTGACGCCTGCGGCGGACTCGTGCATGGCGCCGAGTTCGGCGAGCTTCTTGCCCTCCAGGCCGACGGTGACCGCGCCGATGGGCTGGACGTCGCAGTAGCCGTGCTCCTGGCCGAGCCGCCAGACCTGCTCCACGACACCGGCGGTGTCGGCGACCGGGAAGGTGTTGGCCATGGCGAAGACGGCCGTGTAGCCGCCGCTCGCCGCCGCGCGGGTGCCGGTGAGGACGGTCTCGGAGTCCTCACGGCCCGGCTCGCGCAGGTGGGTGTGCAAGTCGACCAGGCCCGGCAGCAGCACCTTGCCGCCGGCCTCGACCACCTCGGCGCCCTCGGCGGACAGCCCGGTTCCGACCTCGGCGATGGTCTCGCCGTCGATCAGCACGTCCTGCGGCGCGCCGCCGAGCACCTTCGCACCACGGATCAGGATCTTGCTCATGTGTCTTACTTCTCCTCGGTACGGGAGTGGGTCACGGCAGGCTCGTTTCCGCCGAGCAGCAGGTACAGGACGGCCATCCGGATGGAGACGCCGTTGGCGACCTGCTCGACGGCGGTGCAGCGGTCGGAGTCGGCGACCTCGGCGGTGATCTCCATGCCGCGCACCATCGGCCCGGGGTGCATCACGATGGCGTGCTCGGGCAGCTTGGCCATGCGGTCGCCGTCGAGGCCGTAGCGCCGCGAGTACTCGCGCTCGGTCGGGAAGAAGGCGGCGTTCATGCGCTCGCGCTGGACGCGGAGCATCATCACGGCGTCGGACTTGGGCAGGGTGCTGTCGAGGTCGTACGAGACCGCGCACGGCCAGGAGTCGACGCCGACCGGCACCAGGGTGGGCGGGGCGACCAGGGTGACCTCGGCGCCGAGGGTGTGCAGCAGGTCGACGTTGGAGCGGGCGACCCGGCTGTGCAGGACGTCACCGACGACGGTGATCCGCTTGCCGGACAGGTCCTGGCCGAGCCCGGCGTCGCGGCCGATGAGCCGGCGGCGCATGGTGAAGGCGTCCAGCAGGGCCTGGGTGGGGTGCTGGTGGGTGCCGTCGCCGGCGTTGATGACGGCCGCGTCGATCCAGCCGGAGTTGGCCAGGCGGTACGGGGCTCCGGAGGCGCCGTGCCGGATGACCACGGCGTCGACGCCCATGGCCTCCAGGGTCTGCGCGGTGTCCTTCAGGGACTCGCCCTTGGACACCGAGGAGCCCTTGGCGGAGAAGTTGATGACGTCCGCGGACAGGCGCTTCTCGGCAGCCTCGAAGGAGATGCGCGTACGCGTGGAGTCCTCGAAGAAGAGGTTGACGATCGTCCGGCCGCGCAGGGTCGGCAGCTTCTTGATGGGCCGGTCCGCGACCCGGGCCATCTCCTCGGCGGTGTCGAGGATGTGGACGGCGTCGTCGCGGGTGAGGTCGGCGGCCGAGATGAGATGACGCTGCATCTGTCAGGCTCCGTAAGGCAGTTCATTCGGGAGATTTCGGGCAGGCGGGCGCGTGTGCACGGCACGCCGGAGCGGCCGTGCGCCCGACTTGCTACTGAGCGGCCGGCTTCACACCGAGCAGCACGGTGTCGCGACCGTCCTCCTCGGCGAGCTGGACCTTGACCGTCTCCCGCAGCGACGTGGGGAGGTTCTTGCCGACGTAGTCGGCACGGATGGGCAGTTCGCGGTGGCCGCGGTCGACCAGGACCGCGAGCTGCACCGCGCGCGGGCGCCCGATGTCGTTCAGGGCGTCGAGGGCGGCGCGGATCGTGCGCCCGGAGAAGAGCACGTCGTCGACGAGGACGACCAGCCGGCCGTCGATGCCGTCGCCGGGGATCTCGGTGCGGGCCAGCGCGCGCGGCGGGTGCATGCGCAGGTCGTCGCGGTACATGGTGATGTCGAGCGAGCCGACCGGGACCCCGCGGTCGGTGATCTGCTCCAGCTTGGCGGCGAGCCGCTGGGCGAGGAAGACGCCGCGGGTCGGGATGCCGAGGAGCACCACGTCGTCGGCGCCCTTGGCGCGCTCGACGATCTCGTGGGCGATACGGGTGAGCACCCGTGCGATGTCGGGGCCCTCAAGAACGGGCCGCGCATCGGACGCTTGCGGATGCGCAGGCGTGACGTGCTTGTCCATACGAAACGGACCTCCTTCTCCGCCTCACGGGACGGACCTTAAAGGACGTCGGAATTGCGCCATCCACCGTAGCAGGTCACCTGCCCGGCCCCGACCGCCCCCCTGTCACCCGCTTGGCCCAATCGGTCGTCACTACCACGGAAGAGTCGGTGTGGACCATTCGGCTTGACGCATCAGTGTCACGCTGCGTAACCTCACAGTGAGTTACCAGCCGCGCGGCGGGAAAGCAGCCGGCCGCGTCGACACAGTGTCCGGGGAGCTATATGTCCAGCGAATACGCCAAACAGCTCGGGGCCAAGCTCCGGGCCATCCGCACCCAGCAGGGCCTTTCCCTCCACGGTGTCGAGGAGAAGTCCCAGGGTCGCTGGAAGGCCGTGGTGGTCGGTTCCTACGAGCGCGGCGACCGTGCCGTGACCGTGCAGCGCCTGGCCGAGCTGGCCGATTTCTACGGCGTTCCGGTGCAGGAGCTCCTGCCGGGCACCACCCCGGGCGGCGCCGCCGAGCCGCCGCCGAAGCTGGTCCTGGACCTGGAGCGGCTGGCCACCGTGCCGGCCGAGAAGGCGGGCCCCCTGCAGCGCTACGCGGCGACGATCCAGTCCCAGCGCGGTGACTACAACGGCAAGGTGCTCTCCATCCGCCAGGACGACCTGCGCACACTCGCCGTCATCTACGACCAGTCCCCCTCGGTCCTCACCGAGCAGCTGATCAGCTGGGGCGTCCTGGACGCGGACGCGCGCCGCGCGGTTGCCACGCACGAAGAGGCGTAACGACCCTCACAGGCCTCAGCAGAAACGTGCCGCCGGGGTGGCCGGAACTCTACGGTTCCGGCCACCCCGGCGGCGTTTCAGCGGCGGTACGGCACACGCCGGAGGGCCCGCAGCACGGGCGTGCTGCGGGCCCTCCGGCGATGGCTGTCGGGCGGTTACGCCTCGTCCCGGCGCAGGGACGGCTTGAGCTCCTTCAGGCGGCCCAGCAGCCCGTTGACGAACGACGGCGACTCGTCGGTCGAGAACTCCTTGGCCAGCTGCACCATCTCGTCCAGGACGACGGCGTCCGGGGTCTCGTCGACCCAGATCAGCTCGTACGCGCCCAGCCGCAGGATGTTGCGGTCCACGACCGGCATCCGGTCGAGCGTCCAGCCCACCGCGTACTGGGCGATCAGCTCGTCGATCCGCTTCGCGTGCTCCGCGTAGCCCTCGACCAGCTGCATCGTGTACTCGCTGACCGGCGGCTGCCGGGTGTCGGACCGGGAGAGCCGGATCCAGTCCGCGAGGACCGTCAGGACGTCGGCGCCGCGCTGGTCACCCTCGAAGAGGATCTGGAAGGCGCGCTTGCGGGCCGTGTTGCGGGCAGCCACGGTTAGCTGTTCACCCGGCCGAGGTAGTCGCTGGTGCGGGTGTCGACCTTGATCTTCTCACCAGTGGTGATGAAGAGCGGGACCTGGATCTGGTGGCCGGTCTCCAGGGTGGCGGGCTTGGTGCCACCGGTGGAGCGGTCGCCCTGGACGCCCGGCTCGGTCTCCTGGATGGTGAGCTCGACGGCGGCGGGCAGCTCGACGAAGAGGACCTCGCCCTCGTGCTGCGCGACGGTGGCGGTGAAGCCCTCGACCAGGAAGTTCGCGGCGTCGCCGACGGCCTTCCGGTCGATGTGCAGCTGATCGTAGGTCTCCATGTCCATGAAGACGAAGTACTCGCCGTCCATGTACGAGAACTGCATGTCGCGCTTGTCGACAGTGGCCGTCTCGACCTTGACACCGGCGTTGAAGGTCTTGTCGACGACCTTGCCGGAGAGCACGTTCTTGAGCTTGGTGCGCACGAAGGCGGGGCCCTTGCCGGGCTTGACGTGCTGGAACTCGACGACGGACCAGAGCTGGCCGCCTTCGAGCTTGAGCACCATGCCGTTCTTGAGGTCGTTCGTGGAAGCCACGGTTGCGGAATCTCCTGGACTGACGTACGACCCCGGCGCACGCACCTGCCTAGAGGGCGAGCAGCTCCTTGGTCGTGATGGTGAGTAGCTCGGGTCCGCCGTCCGCCTCGGGGCGTACGACGAGCGTGTCATCGATCCGGACACCGCCCCGGCCCGGGAGGTGGACCCCCGGTTCGACGGTGACCGGCACGCAAGCGTCCAGTTTACCCATGGCCGCGGGCGCCAACTGCGGGTCCTCGTCGATTTCGAGTCCGACACCGTGTCCGGTCAGCGGTGGCAGGGCCTCCGCGTAGCCCGCGGAGTCCAGTACCTGGCGCGCCGCGCGGTCCACGTCGCGGTAGGCGGCGCCGGGTGCCAGGAACTCGCGTCCGGCCCGCTGGGCGGCGAAGACCAGGTCGTACAGCTCGATCTGCCAGTCGGCGGGTGAGGTGCCGATGACGAAGGTGCGGCCGATCTCGCAGCGGTAGCCGCGGTAGGTGGCGCCGAGACAGACGGAGAGGAAGTCGCCCTCCTCCACCCGCCGGTCGGTGGGGCGGTGGCCGCGGCGGCCGGCGTGCGGTCCGGTGGCCACGGAGGTGGGGAAGGCCGGGCCGTCGGCGCCGTGGTCGACCAGGCGCCGCTCCAGCTCCAGCGCGAGGTGCCGTTCGGTACGGCCGACCAGGATGGACTCCAGCAGCTCACCGAGGGCCTGGTCGGCGATCTCGGCGCCGATGCGCAGACAGGAGATCTCCTCCTCGTCCTTGACGACCCTGAGCTGTTCCACGGCCCCGCCGAGGTCGATGAGGCGGAGCTTCGGGGCGACGGAGGCGACGGCCCGGTGCCGGGTGACGGTGAGGTGGTGTTCCTCGACCGCCAGGGAGTCGGCACCCTGGTCGGCGGCGAGGCCGGCCGCGGCGACGGCGGCGTCGCCCTCGTTCGCCGGGAGGACGTGCAGGCGCAGGTTCTCGTCCGGCTGGCCTTCGTGGGGGCGGTCGTCCGGCGGACCGGCGCACACCAGGACGTCCTCGCCCCTGCCGATCAGCAGCACGGCGCCCCGCGGGGCCGCGGCGGCGAGGTAGCGGACATTGGCCGGGCGGGTGACGAGCGCTGCCGCGGTGCCCGCCGCGTTGAAGTGTTCCCTCAGCCGGGATCGGCGGTTCGCGTACACCTCTGACATGAGATGAGCGTAGGAGGTTTGTCCGGATTATGCCGATCGGCGGGGGCCGAGTGGGGCTGCGGAGCAGGTGGGGGGTGGTGCGGTGGTGTGCCGCAGGCACTCCCCGCTCACCAGCTCGGCGGACTCGCTATCGCCCTGGCCAGGACCTCGTCCAGCACGCGGGCCGTTCCCGGGACGTCCAGCTGGGAGTTGTCGATGATCGGGAGGCCCGAGCCGTACCAGCCGGCCATGCGGCCGTGGATGCGGGCCACCTCCTCGTCCGTGAGGCGGCGGTTGCCGCTGCGTTCGGCGTTGCGCTCCAGGACGACGTCGAGGCCCGGGAGCAGGACCACCGGGAGCAGGCCGGGACCCACGTGCCGCTTCCAGCCGCCGAGGCCGACGACCGGGCGGTCCGGGAAGACGGCGTCGTCCAGGATGCAGGAGATGCCGTTGGCCAGGAAATTGCGCGCGGCGAAGCCGCAGGTGCGACGGGCCAGGCGGTACTGGGCCTCCGAGTTGTCGTTCCAGCCGGACTGCGGGTCGGCGAAGCCCGAGCGGACCCATTCGCGGACGTCGTCCAGGCTGATGTGGGCCGTGGGGACCCGGCGGTGGTCCGCCCAGTACTTGGCGACGCTGGTCTTGCCCGCACCGGCGGGGCCGATGAGGAGGACGGCGAGGGTGGTCGCCGTCGGGTCCGGTGCCGTGGCCGCGGCGGGCGGGGCCGTGGGGGCGCCGACCGGACCGCCGGGTGGCAGGTGGACGTGTCCGGTGCCGTCGGGGGTCTGCGGTCCGCCGGTGTGCTGCGGCGGCGGAGGCGGCGGCACCTGGCCGGAGGGGGCCGGCGGCTGCTGCGGGGCCGGCGGCACCGGTCCGGGCGGAGCCGGGAAGCCCGGCGGCGGGGGGACGGGAGCGGGCCCCTGGGAGACTCCCGGGTGCGGGCCCGGGTGGTGTGCGGCCGACCCCCAGCCGGCGTGCGGGCCCTGCCCCGGCTCGTGGGGCGGCGGCAGCGGAGACCCCACTGCGTGCTGCATCCGTTGCCACTCCGTCTCGTACACACATCTGGCGCTGGCAGCGGGGGCCTGCCCCGCTTGCCACCGAACGGTACCGTCCCCGGCCGTCGTTCGGTGAAACGGCCCGGGGCGGTCCGAAGTGCCCGGCGGCGAAGGAAACCGGACGCGGGGAGCGGTCCGGGGCCTACTGGCCGACTTCGCCGTAGGCGGCGAGGAGGACGGCCGGGTCCGGCCCTTCCAGGACGGTCGGCTTGGCCAGGCCGTCCAGGACGATGAAGCGCAGCAGGTCGCCGCGGGACTTCTTGTCGACCTTCATGGCCTCCAGCAGCTTGGGCCACTGGTCGTAGCGGTAGTGCAGCGGCAGGCCGACGGATTCGAGGATGCTGCGGTGGCGGTCGGCCGTCGCGTCGTCCAGACGGCCCGCGAGGCGGCCGAGTTCGGCGGCGAAGTGCATGCCGACCGCGACCGCGGCCCCGTGCCGCCACTTGTACCGCTCGTTCTTCTCGATGGCGTGGCCGAGCGTGTGGCCGTAGTTGAGGATCTCCCGCCGGCCGGACTCCCTCAGGTCCGAGGAGACGACGTCGGCCTTGACCCGGATCGACCGCTCGATCAGCTCGGCCGTGTGCGGGCCCGCCGGGGTGCGGGCGGCCTCCGGGTCGGCCTCGATCAGGTCCAGGATCACCGGGTCGGCGATGAACCCCGCCTTGATGATCTCGGCCAGTCCGGAGACGTAGTCGTGCACCGGGAGGGAGTCCAGCGCGGCCAGGTCGCACAGCACACCGGCCGGCGGGTGGAAGGCGCCGACCAGGTTCTTGCCCTCGGCGGTGTTGATGCCGGTCTTGCCACCGACCGCCGCGTCGACCATGGCCAGCACGGTCGTGGGGATGGCGATCCAGCGCACCCCGCGCAGCCAGGTCGCGGCGACGAACCCGGCCAGGTCGGTGGTGGCACCGCCGCCGACACCGACGATGACGTCGGTGCGGGTGAAGCCGCACTGGCCCAGCGCCTTCCAGCAGTAGGCGGCGACCTCGGCGGTCTTGGCCTCCTCCGCGTTGGGCACCTGGATCGCCACGGCGTCGTAGCCCTGCCCGGCCAGGTCGGCGCGCAGCGCCTCCCCGGTGTCGGCCAGCGCCTCCGGGTGGATCACGGCGACCCGCTTGGCCTTCGCCCCGATGAGCCCGGCCAGCTCGTCCAGGAGCTGCCGGCCCACCAGCACCTCGTAGGGGTCGGTGCCCGCGGTGCCGGCGACCTGGATCCGGGTGACTGCCTCGCTCATACCTGCTTCAACTCCAGTGCGTCCAGCGCCGCCTGCGCGACCTCTTCCGGAGTGCGGCCGTCCGTCGCGACGACGGCGGTGGCGACCTCCTCGTACAGGTGCCGGCGCGCTTCCATCAACTCCCGCCACTGCTTGCGCGGGTTGACCGCGAGCAGCGGGCGGGCCACGTTCAGACCGGTGCGCTTGACGGCCTCCTCGACCTCCATCGAGAGGTAGAGCACCCGCTGCCCGGCCAGCAGCGCGCGCGTGTCCGGGTCCAGGACCGCCCCGCCGCCCAGCGCGACGACACCCCGGTGCTCGGCGAGCGCGGCCCGCACGGCGGCCTTCTCCAGGGCGCGGAAGGCGGCCTCGCCCTCGTCCACGAAGATCTCGGCGATGGTGCGGCCCTCGGCCGCCACGATGTCCTCGTCGGTGTCCCGGTAGCCGACGCCGAGGCGGTCGGCGAGCAGCCGGCCGACGGTGGACTTGCCCACGCCCATCGGCCCGACCAGGACGACCGCCGGTGTGCCGCTCACCGGATCGCCAGGTTGTCGAGGTACGACCGGACGTTGCGCCGGGTCTCCGGGACGGAGTCACCGCCGAACTTCTCGGCGACCGCGTCCGCGAGGACGAGCGCCACCATGGCCTCGGCGACGATGCCGGCCGCCGGGACGGCGGAGACGTCGGAGCGCTGGTGGTGGGCCTGGGCGGGCTCACCGGTGGTGACGTCCACCGTCCTGAGCGCGCGCGGCACGGTGGCGATCGGCTTCATCGCGGCGCGCACCCGCAGCAGCTCACCCGTGCTCAGGCCGCCCTCGGTGCCGCCCGAGCGGCCGGAGACGCGCCGGATGCCCTCCGGCGTGGAGACGATCTCGTCGTGGGCCTGCGAGCCGGGCACACGGGCCAGCTCGAAGCCGTCGCCGATCTCGACGCCCTTGATCGCCTGGATGCCCATGAGCGCGCCGGCGAGGCGTGCGTCCAGCTTGCGGTCCCAGTGCACGTGCGAGCCGAGGCCGACCGGGACGTCGTAGGCCAGCACCTCGACCACGCCACCCAGGGTGTCGCCGTCCTTGTGGGCCTGGTCGACCTCGGCGACCATCGCCTTGGAGGTGTCCGCGTCGAGGCAGCGCAGCGGGTCGGCGTCCAGCTTCTCGACGTCGGCCGGAGTGGGGTACACGCCCTTCGGGGCCTTCACCGAGCACAGCTCGACCACGTGGGAGACGATCTCGATGCCGGTCGTCTCCTTCAGGTACGACCGGGCGACCGCGCCCAGCGCCACCCGAGCCGCCGTCTCGCGGGCCGAGGCGCGCTCCAGGATCGGGCGGGCCTCGTCGAAGCCGTACTTCTGCATGCCCGCCAGGTCGGCGTGGCCGGGGCGGGGGCGGGTCAGCGGCGCGTTGCGGGCCAGGCCCGCCAGCACCTCGGGGTCGACCGGGTCGGCCGCCATGACCTGCTCCCACTTCGGCCACTCGGTGTTCCCGACCATGATCGCCACCGGGGAGCCCAGGGTCAGCCCGTGCCGGACGCCGCCGAGGAACGTGACCTCGTCCCGCTCGAACTTCATCCGCGCACCGCGGCCATAGCCGAGCCGCCGCCGCGCCAGGTGGTCCGCCACCATCTCCGTGGTGATCGGCACGCCGGCGGGAAGACCCTCCAGCGTCGCGACAAGTGCGGGACCGTGGGACTCCCCCGCGGTCAGCCAACGCAGCCTGCTCAACGGTGCTCCTCAGTGCTCGCGCCCGGTACTGCCCGGCGTACGCGCGTCCTCGCGTACGGCGACGGCGCTGCCGGGTGCGCGACCCCGGTACGCCACCTCCGATCCTCCCACGTCCCAGAGCGCGGACCGGCCGCCGGTCCAGCAGGCGGACGCGCGCGGGGCGTCAGCGGGCCGCGAGGGCCTGCTCGCCGGCGTGCCGCATGGCCTCCAGGGGGCCCGGGGCATGCCCGGTCATCTGCTCGAACTGGAGCACGGCCTGGTGGACCAGCAGGTCCAGGCCGCTGACCACGGCACCGCCGAACATGGACCAGCGGGCCGCCAGCTCGGTGGGCCAGGGGTCGTAGAGCACGTCGAAGAGGGTGGCGGGGCGTTCGGGTACGGCGGCGGCGAGGGCGTCGGTCGTGCCGGCGGGCGTGGTGGCGACGACCAGCGGGGCGCGCAGGGCCTCGGCCGCGTCCGCCCAGTCCGCCGTGCGGACCTCCACGTCGAGCCGTTCGCCCCACTGCCGCATCTCGGCGGCGCGGGCCTCGCTGCGGACGTAGGCGACGACCTCCCCGGTGCAGATGCGGGCCAGCGCGGCGAGCGCGGAGGAGGCGGTGGCGCCGGCGCCGAGGACGGCGGCGGAGTCGACCTGTTCGATGCCGTGCTCGCGCAGGGCGGCCACCATGCCCGGGATGTCGGTGTTGTCGCCGAGCCGGCGGCCGTCCTCGGTGAAGACGAGCGTGTTGACCGCGTCGACCGAGGCGGCCGTGTCGCTGATCTCGTCCACCAGCGGGATGACCGCCCGCTTCAGCGGCATGGTCAGCGACAGCCCCGCCCACTCCGGCCCGAGCTTGTCCAGGAAGCCGGGCAGGGCGGCCTCGTCGACGTCGAAGCTGTCGTACGACCAGCCGGTGAGTCCGGCCGCCTCGTACGCGGCCCGGTGCAGCACCGGGGAGAGGGAGTGGGCGATCGGTGAACCGAGCACGGCGGCACGACGGCCGTCAGTTGCCCGCGTTGGCATTGAACTTGTCCTTGAGCTCTAGGAATTCCGAGTACGTCTTGGCGAACTCGGTGTTGTTCGTTCCGTCCGTCGCCACGAAGTAGATCCAGCCGTCGTGCGTCGGATTCAGCGTGGCCTTCAGCGCGTCCTCGCCGGGGTTGCCGATCGGGCCGGGCGGAAGTCCCGGGTGGCGGTACGTGTTGTACGGACTCGGGTTGCTGTTGATCTCCTTCTCGGAGATGTGGATGTTGCTCGTGCCCTTGAGGTAGTTGTAGGTCGAGTCGAACTGCAACAGCCGGTTGGTCTCGGTGTTGGTGGGCTTGAGGCGGTTGTAGACCACCTCTGCCATCTTGCGGAAGTCGTCGTGGGTCTTGCCCTCGGCCTGCACCAGGCTCGCGACCGTGACGAGTTCGAAGGCGTTCTTCAGGCCGAGCGCCTTGGCCTTCTCGGTCAGGCCGTAGGCGGCGTACTTCAGCTTGGCCTGGGTGACCATCTGCTTCAGGACGGCGTCGGGCTTCATGCCCTTGGCGGCCGGATAGGTGCCCGGGAAGAGGAAGCCCTCCAGCGGGTCCTTGAGGTCGCTGTTGTTCTGGGCCCAGGCCGGCAGGCCGAGGCTCTTGTAACTCTTCTCGGCGACCTTCTTGGTGGTGCCCGCGGACACTTCGAGTTTCTTGTCGATGGCCGCGTAGACACCGGAATTGCGCTCGCCGGGGGTGACGATCACATTGTTCTGGCTGCGCGGGTCCATCATCAGCCGGACGGCGCTGGCGGCGGACATCTCCTTCTTCAGGAGATAGGCGCCGGCCTGGATTCCGTCGCCGCCCGGTGTCGTGGTCTGGGCGTGGACGAACGCCTCGGCGCTCTTGACGACCCCGGCCTCTTTCAGGCGACGGCCGATCTCCCAGCCGCCCGCGCCCTTCGGGATCTCGACGGTCACCGACTCGCTGGTGCCGTCGCCCGCGTAGTCCGGAGCCGTGCCGAAACGATTTTGGTAGAACTTGTAGCCGAAATACCCGACACCGCCGAGGCCACCGCCGAAGACCAGGACGACCACCATGCAGGCGCAGCCGGTGCGCCGCTTCCTGCTCTTGACGGGCTTCTTCCCGCGCCGCTCACGCCGGCTCTGGAGCTCGTGCTCCTCCTCGTCGTCCGCACCGCCGCCTCCCGCGAAGAAGGCGTGCTCCTCCTCGCTCGCCGCCTCCGGCTCGGGCTCGGGCTGCCGGCGGCCGGGCGGCTCCGGCGGCGGGTAGGCGTCCTCGGTGGGGTAGAAGTCGGGCTGCTCAGCGCCGTAGGCCACGGGCTGCTGGCCGTACGGGTCGCCGGGGTCGGCGGCGTAGGGCACATGGCCGTGGGTGCCGGTCGCGTCCCAGCCGCCCTGGTGGAACTGCTGCTGGGTCTGGTGGGCGAACCGCTGGTCGTACTCGGGCCGGCCCGCTCCGTCGTGGTACTGGTGCTGCTGCCCGTCGTACCCGGGCTGCTGTTCCTGGCTCCAGTCGCCGTGCTGCGGCGCCTGCGGATAGTGCTGCGGCTGGCCGCCGTAGGGAGACTGCGGGCCCGCCTGGGCCTGCCGTCCCCATCCGCCGTCCCCGTACAACGGGTCCTCCGGATGCCACGGTTCGGAGCCTTGGCCCCGGCCATACTCAGTCATCGATCCCCTAGAGCCGCGAGGCCGGCGGTCACGCGGCCGGGGGCCGGCTTCCGCTCCGCCTCTTGCTGTGCCCCGGCTGTTCGAACACCGGCGCATCGCGCGGAACGTTACCGTATCGCGATCAGATGACCACTTCGACGCCTTCGCCGGGTGGTTCACCTGACACCCGTTCGGATTCCAGGGCCTGCTGCAAAATGATGACGGCGGCGGCCTGGTCGATGACCGCACGGCCCTTCTTCGACCTCACGCCCGAGGCGCGCAGTCCCTGACTGGCCGTCACCGTCGTCATCCGCTCGTCCACCAGCCGCACCGGCACCGGCTTGATGCCCTTGGCCAGCTCCTGGGCGAAGGCGCGGACCTTGACCGCGGCCGGGCCCTCGCCCCCCTTGAGGGAGCGGGGCAGGCCGACGACGACCTCGATCGGTTCGTACTCCTCCACCAGCTGACGCAACCGGCGGTGGGCGGCGGGGACGTCCCGGCCCGGGACGGTCTCCACCGGGGTGGCGAGGATCCCGTCGGGGTCGCACGAGGCGACCCCGACCCGGGCGTCCCCGACGTCGATCGCGAGCCGACGTCCTCTGCGCATGTCTCGGCCGTCTCCTACTTGGCGGTCTCGGCGACCAGGCGCTCGACGGCCTCGACGGCCTCGCCGACGGCGGCCGGGTTCTGGCCGCCGCCCTGGGCGACGTCCGGCTTGCCGCCACCGCCGCCCCCGAGCGTCTTGGCGGCCGTACGGACCAGGTCACCGGCCTTGAGGCCGCGCTCGCGGGCGGCCTCGTTGGTGGCGATCACCGTGAGCGGCTTGCCGTTGTTGACGGTGAACAGGGCCACGACGGCGGCCCGGCCGCCCTGGATCCGGCCGCGCACGTCCAGCACCAGCTTGCGCAGGTCGTCCGGGGTGGTGCCGTCCGGGACCTGGCCGGTGACCAGGGCGACGCCCCGCACGTCCTTGGCGGACTCGGCGAGGCCGGCGGCGGCCTGGAGGACCTTCTCGGCGCGGAACTTCTCGATCTCCTTCTCGGCGTCCTTCAGCTTGCCGAGCATGGCGGAGACCTTCTCCGGCAGCTCCTCCGGGCGGCCCTTGAGCAGCTCGGTCAGCTGGTTGACGACCGTGTGCTCGCGGGCGAGGAAGTTGTAGGCGTCGACGCCGACCAGGGCCTCGATACGGCGCACACCGGAACCGATGGAGGACTCGCCGAGCAGCTTCACCAGGCCCAGCTGCGCGGTGTTGTGCACGTGCGTGCCGCCGCACAGCTCCTTGGAGAAGTCGCCGATGGTCACGACACGGACCCGCTCGCCGTACTTCTCGCCGAACTCGGCGATGGCGCCCTGCTTCCTGGCCTCGTCGATGCCCATGATGTCGGCGCGCACGTCGAGGTCGCGGGCGAGCACCTCGTTGATCTTCTGCTCGACGTCGGTCATCACGGCCGTCGGCACGGCGGACGGGGAGCCGAAGTCGAAGCGGAAGCGGCCGGGCTGGTTCTCGGAACCGGCCTGGGCGGCCGTCGGGCCGAGGGCGTCGCGCAGGGCCTGGTGCGTGAGGTGGGTGGCCGAGTGGGCGCGGGCGATGGCCGTACGCCGGCGGGCGTCGATGGCGGCGTGGGCCTTGGCGCCGACGGTCACCTCGCCGACCTGGACGACGCCCTTGTGGACGTACACGCCCGGGACCGGCTTCTGGCAGTCGCGGACCTCGATGACGGCCCCGGAGTCGACCTTGATCCGGCCGGTGTCGCCGATCTGGCCGCCGCCCTCGGCGTAGAACGGGGTGCGGTCGAGGACGACCTCGACCTCGTCGCCCTCGGTGGCGGCCGGGGAGGAGACACCGTTGACCAGGATGCCGACGATCGTGGACTCGCCCTCGGTGTCGGTGTAGCCGATGAAGTCCGTCTCACCGGCGGCGTCGGCGATCTCACGGTAGGCACCGAGGTCGGCGTGGCCGGTCTTCTTGGCCTGGGCGTCGGCCTTGGCGCGCTCCCGCTGCTCCTTCATCAGGCGGCGGAAGCCCTCCTCGTCCACGGAGAGGCCCTGTTCGGCGGCCATCTCCAGGGTGAGGTCGATCGGGAAGCCCCAGGTGTCGTGGAGCAGGAAGGCCTTGTCGCCGGGCAGGACGCTGGAGCCGGCGGCCTTGGTCTCGGTGACGGCGGTGTCGAGGATGTTGGTGCCGGCCTTCAGCGTCTTGAGGAAGGCGTTCTCCTCGGCGACGGCGACCTTCTCGATGCGCTCGCGGTCGGTGACCAGCTCGGGGTACTGCTGGCCCATCATCCGGATCACGACGTCGATCAGGTCCTTGACGACCGGACCGGTGGCGCCCAGCAGGCGCATGTTGCGGATGGCGCGGCGCATGATGCGGCGCAGCACGTAGCCGCGGCCCTCGTTGCCGGGGGTGACGCCGTCGCCGATGAGCATGGTGGCGGTGCGCATGTGGTCGGTGACCACGCGGAGGGAGACGTCCGAGGCGTGCGAGTCGCCGTAGTGGACACCGGTCAGCTCGGTGGCGCGCTTGATGACGGCCATGGAGGTGTCGATCTCGTACATGTTCTGCACGCCCTGCAGAATCATGGCGAGCCGCTCCAGGCCGAGGCCCGTGTCGATGTTCTTGCTCGGCAGGTCCCCGAGGATCTCGAAGTTGTCCTTGCCGGTGCCCTCGCCGCGCTCGTACTGCATGAAGACGAGGTTCCAGATCTCCACGTACCGCTCGTCGTTGACGGCGGGGCCGCCCTCGACGCCGAATTCGGGGCCGCGGTCGTAGTTGATCTCGGAGCAGGGGCCGCAGGGGCCGGGGACGCCCATGGACCAGAAGTTGTCCTTCATGCCCAGGCGCTGGATGCGCTCCTTGGGCACGCCGACGACCTCGTGCCAGATCTGCTCGGCCTCGTCGTCGTCCTGGTAGACGGTGATCCACAGGCGCTCGGGGTCGAGGCCGTAACCGCCCTTGTCCTGAGGGCTGGTGAGCAGCTCCCAGGCGAGCTTGATGGCGCCTTCCTTGAAGTAGTCGCCGAAGGAGAAGTTGCCGCACATCTGGAAGAACGTGCCGTGGCGCGTGGTCTTGCCGACCTCTTCGATGTCGGGCGTGCGCACGCACTTCTGCACGCTGGTGGCGCGCGGGAAGGGCGGCTTGACCTCACCCAGGAAGTAGGGCTTGAAGGGCACCATGCCGGCGGGGACGAGGAGCAGAGTCGGGTCGTCCGCGATGAGCGACGCCGAAGGGACGACGGTGTGCCCGCGCTCCTCGAAGAAGCTCAGCCAGCGGCGGCGAATCTCGGCCGACTCCATCAGTGGTCCTCATTCCGGTTGTACGAGTACGTCGTGTTCTCGATGTACTGCGGGTTGTTGCGGTTGTTCTCGATGGCGGCGTACCGCCGGGGCTCCGTGAGTCCGGGGCTCTCCTGGATGCCGAGCGCCTCCTCCAGCTCGGCCTCCCGCTGGGCCATGTTGTCGCGGACGTCGAGCGCGAAGCCGACCGCGCGGTCCTTCAGCCGCTGACCGGTCTCCAGGGCCTTGTTCGCCGCGGTGGCGGCCAGGCTCTCCGGGGTCAGCTGCTTCAGCTTGCGGTTGACCTTGGTGGTGGCCCACACACCGGCGGCGACACCCGTGCTGAACCAGAACGTACGGCGGAACATCGCTCGGTCTCAGTCCTTACTTCCGCTTGCGTCGTGCGGCAGGGACCGTCCGGCCCACGATCACCGTACGCCGGGGCGACTTCCCGGGCACGTCCTCCTCCTTGCGGCCACCGAGCGCCCGGCGGACGCCGTAGCCGAAGGCCGCGACCTTCACCAGCGGGCCGCCGAAGGTGGAGGCGACGGTGGTGGACAGCGCGGAGGCGTTCGACGTCACCTCCTGGACGTCGGAGGCGATCGCGTCGACCCGGTCGATCTGCGTCTGCGCGGAGCGCACCGCCTGGGAGGCGTCGGCGAGCAGCGGGACCGCCTGGTCGGTCACGTCCGCCACGAGCTTGGTGGTCGCCTTGAGCGTCTGGGCCAGCCTCGCGAGTGCGACCGCGAGGAAGGAGACCAGGATCGCCCAGAACACGGCCACCAGGATCCCGGCCACCTCACCACCGGACACTGTGCGCACCCGCTCCCTTAAACGTGCTCTGAACATCGGAACCATGAAAAAGCAGTGTCCCGAGCCTATCGCGCCGGGGCGGAGGCTCCGTACCGGATTACCGGGTGGGGCGGGCGGAGTTGCGGGAAGCGATTGTACGCGGTGAACACGGTTCAGTACGCTCCGTGTCCCATGCGAGGTCCTCACAGCCCCGGCTCCTGGGCGGACGGCGATCCGCCCCTCGAACTCACCGCTTTCGTCGGGCGCTCGGCGGAGGTGGCCGAGCTGACGACGGCGCTCGGTCAGGCGCGGCTGGTGACCGTGACCGGGGTGGGCGGGGTCGGCAAGTCCCGGCTGGCCGCGCGGGTGGCGGCGCGCTGGGCGTCCGGCGGCGCGGCGGGCGCCCCGGGCCGGGGGCGGGTGGAGCTGGCGGCGGTGCGGGATCCGCAGTTCGTGGAGTACGCGGTCGTGGAGGCGCTGGGGCTGACCGACCACACCACGCGCCTGCCCCGGGAGACGCTGCTGGAGCATCTGGCCGGGCGGCGGGCGCTGTTGGTGCTGGACGGGTTCGAGCACCTGGTGGCCGCCTGCGCCGATCTGACGGCGGAGCTGCTGCGCCGGCTCCCGCAGCTGCGGGTGCTGGCCGTGGGCCGGCGCCCGCTGGGCCTCGCGGGCGAGCGGCTGTTCCCGCTGGCGCCGCTCGGTGAGGACGAGGCGGTGGAGCTGTTCACGGACCGGGCCCGGGCGCAGGGCGTGCCGGTGGCCGACGGCGCCGAGGTGCGGGAGCTGTGCCAGCGGCTGGAGGGCATCCCGCTGGCGCTGGAGCTGGCGGCCGGGCGGCTGCGGGCGCTGTCCCCGGCGCAGCTGCTGCGGCGCCTGGACGACCGGTTCCGGCTGCTGACCGGTGGCGGCCGGGACGTCCTCCCCCGCCACCAGACGCTGCGCACGGCGATCGGCTGGAGCCACGAGCTGTGCTCGCCGGCCGAACGGCTGCTGTGGGCCCGGCTGTCGGTGTTCGCGCACTCCTTCGACCTGGAGGCGGCCGAGTACGTGTGCAGCGGGGACGGACTGGCCGCCGAGGACGTGCTGGATGTGCTGTCGGAGCTGCTCGCCCAGTCGGTCGTCTCCCGCGAGGAGACCCCGGCGGGCCCGCGCTACCGGATGCTGGACACGGTCCGGGCCTACGGCGCCGAGTGGCTGGAGGCGACCGGGGACGCGGGCCGGCTGCGCAGACGGCACCGTGACTGGTACCTGGGCCTCGCCACCATGTGCGAGCTGGACTGGTTCTCGCCCCGGCAGCGGGAGGTGGCCGCGCGGGTCGAGGCGGAGCTGCCGAATCTGCGGTCCGCGCTGGAGTTCTGCCTCACCGAGCCCGAGGAGGCGCACCTCGGCCAGCATCTGGCGGGTTCGCTCTGGTTCTGCTGGGTGGGGTGCGGCCGGCTCGCGGAGGGGCGGCGGTGGCTGGAGCGCAGCCTGGAGCTGGACTCGGAGTACGAGCGGTCCCGGCTGAAGGCGCTGTGGGTGCTCGGCTATGTGGCGATCCTCCAGGGCGACACCGTACCGGCGCTCCAGGCGCTGCGGATGTGCCGCGAGCAGGCGGAGCGGTCGGCCGATCCGACGGCGGTGGCGTACGCCGAGCACCGCACCGGCTGTCTCGCCCTGGTCACGGACGACATGGCCCGCGCGGAAACGCTGCTGCGGTCGGCGCTGGACCGCTACCAGGAGATCGGCGAGCTGAACGGCAACGTCCTGATGGGCCAGGTGGAGCTGGCGATGACACGGGCGTTCCAGGGAGACCTGCCGGACGCGGTGCGGCTGTGCGAGGACGTGCGCCGGGTCTGCGAGGACCACGGGGAGCGGTGGGCGCGGTCGTACGCCCTGTACGTGCTGGCGTACGCGGCCTGGCAGGGCGGTGACGTGGCCCATGCGCGTGAGCTGCTGGCGGACTGCCTGGACAACGCGCACGGCTTCCACGACCTGCTGGGCACGGTGCTGTCGGTCGAGCTGCTGGCCCTGGTGACGGTGACGCAGGGCGATCCGGTGGAGGCTGCGGTGCTCCAGGGCGCCGCCGGGCGGATGTGGCCCTCGGTCGGGCTGCGGCTGTTCGGCTCGGCCTACTACAACGCCCCGCACGAGCAGTGCGAGGCCATGGCCCGGGAGGCGCTGGGCGACGAGCGCTACGAGGAGTGGGTGCGCCGGGGGGCGCGGCTCGACCGGGAGACCACGGTGGCCCGCGCGCTGCGGAAGGACGGACGGCCGCTGCCGGCGCTGCCCGCACCCCGGGGACCGGTCCCGCGCACCCGCCCCGGACAGCGCGAACCCGCCGCCTCGCCCACCCGGAAGGGCGGGGAGACGGCGGGCTGAGGACTTACGCCGTGACGGGGGTCAGCGGGCGTAGTACTCGACGACGAGCTGCTCGTCGCAGATGACCGGAACTTCCTTGCGGTTCGGCTCGCGGTCCAGGCGGAACGCCAGGGCCTTGAGGTTCACCTGGAGGTAGCGCGGGGTCTCGCCGTCGGGGGCGAAGCCACCCTCACGGGCGATCTGGAAGAGCGTCTTGTCCTTGGAGCGGTCGCGGACCTGCACGACGTCGTCCGGGCGGACGCGGAAGGACGGCTTGTCGACCTTCTGGCCGTTGACCTGGATGTGGCCGTGCACGACCATCTGGCGGGCCTGGTAGATCGTGCGGGCGATGCCCGAACGCAGGACCAGCGCGTCGAGGCGGCGCTCCAGCTCCACGATCAGGGCCTCGCCGGTCTTGCCCTGGACCTTGGACGCGCGCTCGTAGGCGCGGACCAGCTGGCGCTCGGAGATGTCGTACTGAGCGCGCAGGCGCTGCTTCTCCAGCAGACGGACCTTGTAGTCCGAGTTCTGCTTGCGGCCGCGGCCGTGCTCACCCGGCGGGTAGGGGCGGGCCTCGAAGTACTTGACGGCCTTCGGGGTCAGCGCGATGCCGAGGGCACGCGACTTCTTGACCTTGGGGCGGGACTGGTTCGCCACTGTCTTTCGTCTCTTTCGTAGTGTTCGGCTCGTCAGTGTTGAGGGAGGTCGCATCCGCAGCCGGGAAAACCCGCCGGGTCCGCAGGGGACCTGCCGGGCAGCCGCTTCCCTGGTCTGGGCACATACGTGCAGCACGCGAGTGGCCCACCGACCGTCCCCGGGACTCCGGGTGGTGGTGGGCTGCCCGCGACACCGTTCGACGGTGCGCGACGCTCCTGGAGCCGGTCCGCGCGGGACCGGTTCTCCGGCTGGTTGTCCCGCTCTGACAGCACGGGACTCAGCACTTCGGGGCAGTCTACAGGGTGCTCAGGACCGCTTGCGACCGAGGCGCTTGCGGGTCCATTCCACGGCGTCCGCGTATCTGGCCTCGGCGCCGTGCCGGCTCGGCGTGTAGTACTCGCGGTCCTTCAGGGCGTCCGGCGCGTACTGCTGCTCGGCGATGCCCTCGGGCAGGTCGTGCGGGTACACGTACCCCTGGGCGTGGCCGAGCTTGGCCGCGCCCTTGTAGTGCCCGTCGCGCAGGTGCGGCGGCACCGGGCCGGCCAGGCCCTTGCGCACGTCCTCCAGGGCGGCGCCGATCGCGGTGGTCGCGGCGTTGGACTTGGGGGCCAGGGCCAGGGCGATCGTCGCGTGGCTGAGGGTGAGCGCGGCCTCCGGGAAGCCGATCATGGCGACGGCCTGGGCGGCGGCCACGGCGATGGGCAGCGCGTTCGGGTCGGCGAGGCCGATGTCCTCGCTGGCGGAGATCATCAGGCGGCGGGCGATGAACCGCGGGTCCTCGCCGGCCTCGATCATGCGGGCCAGGTAGTGCAGGGCCGCGTCGACGTCGGAGCCGCGGATGGACTTGATGAGGGCGCTGGCGACGTCGTAGTGCTGGTCGCCGTCGCGGTCGTACTTCACCGCGGCCCGGTCGACCGTCTGCTCCAGCGTCCGCAGACCGATCTCGCTCTCGCCCTGGTCCAGGGCGGCCCCGGCGGCGGCCTCCAGGGCGGTCAGGGCGCGGCGGGCGTCGCCGCCGGCGATGCGGAGCAGGTGCTCCTCGGTGTCCTCGGGGAGGGCCACGGCCTCCTTGAGGCCGCGTTCGTCGCTCAGCGCGCGCCGGAGCAGTGAGCGGATGTCGTCGTCGGTGAGCGGTTCGAGGGTGAGCAGGAGGGAGCGGGAGAGCAGCGGGGAGATCACCGAGAAGTACGGGTTCTCGGTGGTGGCCGCGATCAGGGTCACCCAGCGGTTCTCCACGGCCGGGAGCAGGGAGTCCTGCTGGGCCTTGCTGAAGCGGTGGATCTCGTCCAGGAAGAGGACGGTCTCCTTGCCGAAGGCGCCGGTGGCGCGGCGGGCGCCGTCGATGACCGCGCGGACCTCCTTGACGCCCGCGGTGATCGCGGACAGCTCCACGAACCGCTTGTTCGTCGCCTTCGAGACGACGTAGGCCAGGGTGGTCTTGCCGGTGCCGGGCGGGCCCCACAGGATCACCGAGGACGGGCCGGCCGGGCCGCCGTTGCCCTCGCCGACCAGCCGGCGCAGCGGGGATCCCGGTCCGAGCAGATGCTGCTGGCCCACGACCTCGTCGAGGGTGCGCGGGCGCATGCGTACCGCCAGGGGGCTGGCTGCCGGATCCTTCTCCTGGCGTTCTTCTGCTGCTGCGGTGAAGAGGTCGGGTTCCACGCTGAAACCCTAGAACACCGCACTGACAATCCGGCCGGGACGGTCAGCTGGTCCAGAAGTCCCACCAGCGGGTGAGGACCAGCATGCCGATGACGCCGACGTGCAGGACCGGCAGCACCCAGGTGAACTCGCCGAAGAAGGACTTCAGCCAGCGCGGGGACGGCAGGAAGTCGTTGCGGATGTTGAACGAGGTGACGTACCAGAACATGGTGATCGTGGCGACCCAGGCCAGAGAGCACCACAGGCACAGCGCGTTGATCCGGTACAGGGACTGGAACTGCAGCCAGGTGCAGAAGGCCACGCCGAAGAGCGTGCCGAAGTTGAAGGTCAGCCAGTACCAGCGGGGGAACCGGGCGCGGGCCAGCAGGCTCATGCCGACGCAGACGACGATGCCGTAGGCGACCAGGCCGAGCATCGGGTTGGGGAAGCCGAAGGCGGCGGCCTGCTTGCTCTCCATGACGCTGCCGCAGGAGACGACCGGGTTGAGGCTGCACCCGGGGGTGAACGTCTTGCCGGCGACCTTGGCTTCCAGCAGCTTGAACTTGTCGATCGTGATGACCCAGGCGGCCAGCAGTCCGGCCGCGCCGGTGATCACCAGCAGGATGGCGAAGGCGCGGCTGCCGCCGACCGCGCGCGGGGCGTCGGCGGCGCGCTCCGGGCCGGGCTCCGCGGAGACGTCTTTGACTGTCGTCTTGCTCATCACGCCGATTCCGTCACTTGAGACTGGACCATCTTCGGGCACGGGTCATTGTGCCGCACACGCGTGTGTGCGCACCGTTCGCTCCGCATAAGGATGTACGTACGACGGGTACCGCCTGTTCGGTTCCGGACAGCGCCGGCCGCCTCGCGCGGTACGTACGCCGAAGGCGCCGGACGCCCCTCGGGAGAGCGTCCGGCGCCCACGCGCGCGTGTGCCGTCAGCCGAGCCGCGATTCCAGCTCCGCCACGATCTCGTTCACGCCGATCGCCGCCTGCTCACCGGACTCCATGTCCTTGAGCTGGACGACGCCCTCGGCGAGGTCGCGCTCACCGGCGACGAGGGCGTAGCGGGCACCCGAGCGGTTGGCGTTCTTCATGGCGCCCTTCAGGCCCTTGCCGCCGTACGCGAAGTCCGCCGCGATGCCCACCTTGCGCAACTCGGTGACCTTGGCGAACAGCACCCGGCGGGCCTCCTCGCCGAGCGGGACGGCGTAGACGCTGGTCGAGGCCGGGATGTCCGGTTCGACGCCCTCGGCCTCCAGCGCGAGGACCGTGCGGTCGACGCCCAGGGCCCAGCCGACGGAGGGCAGGGCGGGGCCGCCGATCATCTCGGACAGGCCGTCGTACCGGCCGCCGCCGCCCACGGCGGACTGCGAGCCGAGGCCGTCGTGCACGAACTCGAAAGTGGTGCGGGTGTAGTAGTCCAGACCGCGCACCAGCTTCGGGTCGTCCTCGAAGGAGACGCCCGCGGCGGTGATCAGCTCACGGACCTCCTCGTGGTACGCCTTGCACGCGTCGCACAGGTAGTCGCGCAGCAGCGGCGCGCCGGTGAGCTGCTTCTGGACCGACTCGCGCTTGTCGTCGAGGACCCGGAGCGGGTTGATGTCGACGCGGCGGCGCGTGTCCTCGTCCAGGTCCAGGCCGCGCAGGAACTCCTGCAGTGCCGTCCGGTACACCGGGCGGCACTCCTTGTCGCCGAGGCTGTTCAGCAGGATGCGGAAGTTCCTGAGGCCCAGCGAGCGGTACGCCTGGTCGGCCAGGATGATCAGCTCGGCGTCCAGCGCCGGGTCCTCGGCGCCGATCGCCTCCGCGCCGACCTGGGAAAAGTGCCGGTACCGGCCCTTCTGGGGGCGCTCGTAGCGGTAGTAGGAGCCGGAGTACCAGAGCTTGACCGGGAGGTTGCCCGACTTGTGCAGGTTGGCCTCCAGGGCCGCGCGCAGCACGGACGCCGTGCCTTCGGGGCGCAGGGCGAGCCTGTCGCCGCCCTTGGTCTCGAAGGCGTACATCTCCTTGGTCACGATGTCGGTGGACTCGCCGACACCGCGCGCGAAGAGTTCGACGTTCTCGAAGCCGGGGGTCTCGATGTAGCCGTAGCCGGAGTTGCGCAGCGGCGCGGCGATCGCCTCGCGGACCGCCAGGTACTTCGCCGAGTCCGGCGGGATCAAATCGTAGGTGCCCTTGGGGGCCTGGAAGGCGCTCACGGAAGGTCTCTCGTCACATTCCTCGTCGGGGAGCCTCGGCGGCTCCCTGGCCGGCCGCCACCTGCCGCAGGTAGGGATTGGTGGCGCGCTCCTGGCCGATGGTCGTCTGGGGGCCGTGGCCGGACAGCACCACGGTGGAGTCGTCGAGGGGCAGGCACACACGCGCCAGCGACCGCAACATGTCCTCCATGGATCCGCCCGGCAGGTCGGTGCGTCCGATGGAGCCGGCGAACAGCAGATCCCCGGAGAAGAACACCGACGGGACGTCGGCGGTCTCGGGCATCCGGAAGGTCACCGACCCCCTGGTATGGCCCGGCGCGTGCGCGACGGAGAACTCCAGGCCCGCCAGTTCGAGACCGGCGCCGTTCGTCAGCTCCCTGACGTCGTCCGGCTCGCCCACGGTCAGCTCGCCCATCAGCGGCATGCCGATGGAGCGGCCGAGCGCCTTCTCGGGGTCGCTCAGCATGTACCGGTCCTCGGGGTGGATCCAGGCCGGGACGTCGTGCGCCCCGCAGACCGGGACGACCGAGGCGACATGGTCGATGTGGCCGTGGGTGAGGACGACGGCGACGGGCTTGAGCCGATGCTTCTTGAGCGCTTCCTCGACGCCTTCGGCGGCCTGGTGGCCGGGGTCGATGATCACGCACTCCTCACCGGCGGCGGGGGCGACGAGATAACAGTTCGTCCCCCAGGCCCCGGCGGGGAACCCGGCAATGAGCACGATCGTCCTTCGTTGTGTCGATTACGGGCGGCTTCCGCTGCAGTCAGAGCCTACCGGCGCTGCCGTTTCCTCAGCGAACCCATATACGGTACGGGGCTACACGCAGCGGTCGGATCACGAGGACGCACGCGTACCGCCCGACACACGACACGCATGAGGAGAGAACCCGGTGGTCAGCCAGGAGCAGCGGCGGCGTCAGCTCGCCCGGGAGAAGTTCTTGCGGCAGCAGCAGCGGCGCACCGAGGCGCGGCGCAAGGCCCGCCTGCGCAACTCCGTGATCGCGTCGGTACTGGGCGTGGTCGTGATCGGCAGCGTCGCCCTGTACACGACCGGGGTGCTGAAGGACGACGGCGACAAGAAGGAGAACGCGAGCGCCGAGGTCACCCCGGGCGCCAGCCCGAGCTCCGCGCCGACCAGCAAGGCCCCGGACCCGTGCGAGAAGCCGGCGGCCGGCTCGGTGGAGAAGCTGAGCTGGAAGAAGGAGCCGGCGATGACGATCGACACGTCGGCTAAGTACACGCTGAAGCTCGCGACGACGTGCGGTGACATCGGCATCGCGCTGAAGACGTCGGCGGCCCCGCACACGGTGAACTCGTTCGACTTCCTCGCGGGCAAGGGCTACTTCGACCACACGAAGTGCCACCGCCTGACCACCCAGGGCATCTACGTCCTGCAGTGCGGCGACCCGCAGGGCACCGGCACGGGCGGTCCGGGCTACACGCTCCCGGACGAGAACCTCAAGGACAGGAGCCTGAAGAACAACACCTACCCGGCGGGCACGGTGGCGATGGCCAACACCGGCCAGAAGCACACCGGCGGCAGCCAGTTCTTCCTCGTCTACAAGGACAGCCCCCTGCCCCCCAGCTACACCCCGTTCGGCACGATCGACGCGGCGGGCATGAAGGTGCTGAACAAGATCGCGGCGGCCGGCGAGAACACGGGTGCCGGTGACGGTGCGCCGAACGCGACGGTCGTGATCAACAAGGCGACCGTCAGCAAGTCCTGAGGCCGGCCGTCACCAAGTCCTGAGGTCAACGGGGGCAGGGAACGGCGGACTGCCGAATTTCGGTCGCGCTGGATGCGGACAGGCAACCCGCTGGTCGCCTATGTTGGCCGTGACGAAACTGTGGACGATGCCCGGGGGTGCTGAGGCCCCTCGCAGGCATCATGTGGAGGAGGCGCTGTGAGCAGCGACCCGTGGGGCCGCGTCGACGAGACGGGGACCGTGTACGTGCGTACGGCCGACGGCGAGAAGGTCGTCGGTTCCTGGCAGGCCGGCTCCCCCGAGGAGGCGCTGGCCTACTTCGAGCGCAAGTACGAGGGCCTGGTTGTCGAGATCGGCCTCCTCGAGAAGCGAGTGCGGACCACCGACCTGTCGGCGAAGGACGCCCAGGCCGCCATCGACCACCTGCGCGAGCAGGTGGACGCGCACCACGCGGTCGGCGACCTGGACGCGCT
Source organism: Streptomyces sp. Ru62 (assembly GCF_002920615.1). Lineage (GTDB taxonomy): Bacteria > Actinomycetota > Actinomycetes > Streptomycetales > Streptomycetaceae > Streptomyces. Next base: position 72,603 of record NZ_PQSU01000030.1, on the reverse strand, counting down.
GCGGGGCCGGCTGGACAAGCTGGTCGAGACCGTCGAGGCGCGCCGCGAGGAGCGCAAGCAGCAGCGGGCCCGGCAGTCCGACGAGGCCCGCAAGGCCAAGGAGGACCTGGTCGCCGAGGCCGAGCAGCTGGCGCAGTCCGACCAGTGGCGGGCCGCCGGGGAGCGGCTGCGGGCGCTGGTGGACACCTGGAAGGGGCTGCCGCGCCTCGACCGCAAGTCCGACGACGAGCTGTGGCACCGCTTCTCGCACGCCCGGTCCGCGTTCTCCAAGCGCCGCAAGGCGCACTTCGCGCAGCTCGACGCGCAGCGCGAGGAGGCCCGCCGGACCAAGGAGCGGCTGGTCGCGGAGGCCGAGGCGCTGTCGGACTCGACGGACTGGGGGCCCACGGCCGCCCGGTACCGCGAGCTGATGGCGGAGTGGAAGGCCGCGGGCCGCGCCCAGCGCGAGCACGAGGACGACCTGTGGAACCGCTTCCGCGGCGCCCAGGACGTGTTCTTCGCCGCTCGCAGCTCGGTCTTCGCCGAGCGGGACGCGGAGCAGTCGGAGAACCTGAAGCTGAAGGAGGAGCTGGCCGAGGAGGCCGAGAAGCTCCTGCCGATCACCGATCTGAAGGCCGCACGGGCCGCCTTCCGCTCGATCAACGAGCGCTGGGAGGCCATCGGTCACGTCCCGCGGGACGCCCGGCCGAAGGTCGAGGGCCGGATGCACACCGTCGAGCGGGCGATCCAGGAGGCCGAGGAGGCCGAGTGGCGCCGGACGAACCCGGAGGCACGCGCGCGTGCGGAGGGTCTGACCGGTCAGCTCCAGGCCGCCGTGGACAAGCTCAGGGCGCAGATCGAGCAGGCGCGCGCCCAGGGCAACAACGCCAGGGCCGACAAGCTGGAGAAGGAACTGGAGGGCCGTCAGGCGCTCCTGGACCAGGCCCTGAAGGGCCTGCAGGAGTTCGGCGGCTAAATCCCCCCGCCAAGCACCGGAGGGCCCCGTACGAGGCGTACGGGGCCCTTCCCTGTGCCGGGGGCTCGGGGCGGGGCCGGAGCCGCCCTACGAGCGGCTGCGGCCCGACGTCACGCGGTAGACGTCGTACACGCCCTCCACGCCCCGGACGGCCTTCAGGACGTGGCCGAGGTGCTTCGGGTCGCCCATCTCGAAGGTGAAGCGGGAGGTGGCCACGCGGTCGCGGGACGTCTGGACGGCCGCCGACAGGATGTTGACGTGCTGGTCGGACAGGACCCGCGTGACGTCCGACAGCAGCCGGGAGCGGTCCAGCGCCTCGACCTGGATGGCGACCAGGAAGACCGAGGACTGGGTGGGCGCCCACTCGACGTCCAGGATGCGCTCGGGCTCACGGGACAGGGAATCCACGTTGACGCAGTCGCTGCGGTGAACCGACACACCGCTGCCGCGCGTGACGAAACCGATGATCGGGTCGCCGGGCACGGGCGTACAGCAGCGGGCCAGCTTGACCCACACGTCCTCGACACCCTTGACGACGACCCCCGGGTCGGCGCTGGAGCGGCGCTTGCGGCCCCGGGTGCGCGACGGCGGGACGGTCTCGTCGATCTCCTCGGTGGCGGCCTCCTCGCCGCCGAGCGCCTGGACGAGCTTCTGCACGATGTTCTGCGCGGAGACATGGCCCTCGCCGATCGCCGCGTACAGCGCGGAGATGTCCGAGTAGCGCATCTCGTGCGCGAGCGTGACCAGGGAGTCGCCGGTGAGGATCCGCTGGATCGGCAGGTTCTGCTTGCGCATGGCCCGCACGATGGCGTCCTTGCCCTGCTCGATCGCCTCGTCCCGGCGCTCCTTGGAGAACCAGGCGCGGATCTTGTTGCGGGCCCGGGGCGACTTGACGAAGCCGAGCCAGTCCCGGGAGGGGCCGGCGCCGACCGCCTTGGAGGTGAAGACCTCCACCAGGTCGCCGTTGTCCAGGGTGGATTCGAGCGGTACGAGGCGGCCGTTGACCCGCGCCCCTATGGTGCGGTGGCCGACCTCGGTGTGGACGGCGTACGCGAAGTCCACCGGGGTGGCACCGGCCGGCAGCGCGATGACGTCGCCCTTGGGGGTGAAGACGAAGACCTCGTTGCGGGACAGGTCGAAGCGCAGGGACTCCAGGAACTCGCTGGGGTCCTCGGTCTCCTTCTGCCAGTCCAGGAGCTGCCGCAGCCACGCCATGTCGTTGATGGCGTCCTTGTCCTTGGCGGACGTCTTCGGCGCGTCGGTGCGGATCTTGGAGGCGCCGGCGACGGCCTCCTGCTTGTACTTCCAGTGCGCGGCGATGCCGTACTCGGCGCGGCGGTGCATGTCGAAGGTGCGGATCTGCAGCTCGACCGGCTTGCCGTTGGGGCCGATGACCGTCGTGTGCAGCGACTGGTACATGTTGAACTTGGGCATCGCGATGTAGTCCTTGAACCGGCCGGGGACCGGGTTCCATCGCGCGTGCACCGTGCCGAGGGCGGCGTAGCAGTCGCGGACCGTGTCGACGAGGACGCGGATGCCCACCAGGTCGTAGATCTCGGCGAAGTCACGGCCCCGCACGATCATCTTCTGGTAGACGCTGTAGTAGTGCTTCGGGCGGCCGGTGACGGTCGCCTTGATGCGGGCGGCGCGCAGGTCGGCCTGGACCTCGTCGGTCACTATGGCCAGGTACTCGTCACGCTTCGGTGCCCGCTCGGCCACCAGCCGTACGATCTCGTCGTACATCTTGGGGTAGAGGATCGCGAACGCGAGGTCCTCCAGCTCCCACTTGATGGTGTTCATGCCCAGGCGGTGGGCGAGCGGCGCGTAGATCTCCAGCGTCTCGCGCGCCTTCTTCTCCTGCTTCTCGCGCTTGAGGTAGCGCATGGTGCGCATGTTGTGCAGGCGGTCGGCGAGCTTGATGACCAGGACGCGCGGGTCCTTGGCCATGGCGACGACCATCTTGCGCACGGTCTCGGCCTGCGCGGCCTCGCCGAACTTGACCTTGTCCAGCTTGGTGACGCCGTCGACCAGCAGGGCCACGACGTCGCCGAAGTCGCGGCGCAGGTCCTCCAGCCCGTACTCGGTGTCCTCGACGGTGTCGTGCAGCAGCCCGGCCATCAGGGTGGCCGGGTCCATGCCCAGCTCGGCGAGGATGGTGGTGACGGCGAGCGGGTGCGTGATGTACGGGTCGCCGCTCTTGCGCTTCTGGCCGCGGTGCCAGCGCTCGGCGACCTGGTAGGCGCGCTCGATCTGGCGCAGCGTGGAGTTCTCGATCTTGGGGTCGTTGCTGCGCACTATCCGCAGCAGCGGCTCCAGGACCGGGTTGTACGGGTTCGCGCGCTGCACGCCGAGGCGGGCGAGGCGGGCCCGGACACGGTTGGAGGAACCGGTGCGGGTGGGCGGCGTGACCGGCTGGCGGACCACGGGCGGCTGCGCCGGGCGCTCCGGAGGGGCCGGCTTGGGGCGCGAGGACTCGGCGCTCTTCTCGACGGGCGCGGACTGGGCACGCTGGACCGTCCCGCGGGTGTCGTTCTTCACGTGCGAAGCGTTCGGCGCGGGCTTCGCCGCGGGGGCCGAGGCGGGCTCGGGCTTGGCGGCGGTCAGTGGCTGGGCCTCGTCTGGCAAGAGGGCTCCTCGTGCGCGATCCGGGTCCCCCGGTCAGGCTCCGGAAACCCCATGGTAGCGATCCTGCGCCCGGTCATCGCCTGCAGGCGGATGTGAGGACCGTGTATCCGTGCAACGCGGGGGGCCACCGGGGGATTCCGGGAGGTGTCCTCCGGGGGGTGTTCGGGTGTGCGGCGCATGTCCGTAGGGCGACGGCCGGCGCGGTGAGCTCAGCCCCGTATACGACGGCCGCCCCGGTGGTGTCCGGGGCGGCCGTCGCGCTGTGCGGATCGGTCGGACCTTGAGCGGTCAGACCTGGAGGAGGGCCGTCAGCGGGGCTGTGCCGAGGGCCGGTTCCAGGCGGGAGCGGCCGTCCAGGAAGCCCAGCTCCATCAGGACCGCGAGGCCGCAGACCTCGGCGCCCGCGCGGTGGATGAGCTGGATCGCGGCCTCGGCGGTGCCGCCGGTGGCCAGGACGTCGTCCACGATCAGGACGCGGTCGCCGGTGACCAGGTCCTCCGCGTGCACCTCGATCTCCGCCGAGCCGTACTCCAGGTCGTACGCCTGGCGCAGGGTGGCCCCGGGCAGCTTGCCCGCCTTGCGGACGGGAATGAAGCCGAGTCCGGCGCGGACGGCGACCGGGGCGCCGAGGATGAAGCCCCGGGCCTCCAGGCCGACGACCTTGGTCGCGCCGGTGTTGGCGGCGATCTCGGCCAGTTCGTCGGTGAGCGCGGTGAAGGCCGCCGGGTCGGCCAGGAGCGGGGTGATGTCCTTGAACATCACCCCGGGCTCCGGGTAGTCGGCGACGTCACGGATGCGGCTGAGCAGCAGCTCCTGGATGTCGGTCATCGGCGCTTCCCGGAGGTCCGGCCGCGGCCACGGCCACGGGAGGCGGGCTGGTTGCGCGGGCCCACCACGGCGGGAGCGGCGTCGTCGGCGTCGTCACCGGTGCCGGTCGGGGTGTCCGCGGCGAGGTCGCCCTCCGAACCGGCCTGGGCGCGCTTGGCCAGGACCCGCTTGGTGAGGGCCTTCATCGCGGGCTCGCGCTCCTTGAGGTCGGCGACGAGCGGCGTGGCGATGAAGATCGACGAGTAGGCACCGGCCGCGAGGCCGACGAACAGCGACAGGGAGATGTCGTTGAGCGTGCCCGCGCCGAGGAAGCCGCCGCCGATGAAGAGCAGACCGGCGACCGGCAGCAGGGCGACGACCGTGGTGTTGATGGAACGGACCAGGGTGCCGTTGATCGACCGGTTGGCGATCTCGCTGTAGGTGAACCGGGTCTGCTTGGTGATGTCCTTCGTCTGCTCCTTGAGGCTGTCGAAGACGACGACCGTGTCGTAGAGCGAGTAACCGAGGATGGTCAGCAGACCGATGACCGTACCGGGCGTGACCTCGAAGCCGACCAGGGCGTAGATACCGGTCGTGATGGTGATGTCGTGGATCAGGGCGACGAGCGCCGCGATGGCCATGCGCCATTCGAAGGCGATCGCCAGGTAGATCACGACGAGGACCATGAAGATCGCCAGGCCCTCCCAGGCCTTGTTGGCGATCTGCTCGCCCCAGCTCGGGCCGACCAGGTCGGCGGCGAGCTTCTCGGGGTCGAGGTTCAGGTCCTTGGCCAGCTCCTGCTTGATCCTGTCGGACTGGTCGGTGTCGATGCCGGCGATCTGGATGCGCAGGCTGCCGTTGCCCAGCTTCTGCACGACCGCCTGGTGGCCCGAGGCGTCGTTGGCGTACTCCTCGGCCTTGGCCACCGAGGTGCTCATCTTGGTCGGCGTGGTGAAGACCGCGCCGCCCTGGAACTCGATGCCCATGTTCAGGCCGCGCACCGCCAGGCCGACGATGGCCGTGATGGTGATCAGGATCGAGATGCCGTACCAGATCTTGCGCTTGCCGACGAAGTCGTAAGAGATCTCGCCGCGGTGCAGTCGAGCGCCGAGGTTGCCGAGTTTCGACATCGCTCACGCCTCCTTCGGGTCGACAGGGCCGGCGACGGGACCGGCGGGACGGCGGGTGCGGCGCAGCGGCGGCTTGGCACCCAGGCTCTTCGGGTCCAGTCCGGACCACTTGTGGCCGCCCGCGAAGAACTGGCGGCGGGCCAGCAGCGTCATCAGCGGCTTGGTGAAGAGGAAGACGACGACCACGTCGAGGAGCGTGGTGAGGCCCAGGGTGAAGGCGAAGCCCTGCACCTTGCCGACCGTGACGATGAACAGCACCGCGGCGGCGAGGAACGACACGAAGTCGGAGACCAGGATGGTGCGCCGGGCGCGCGGCCAGGCCCGCTCGACGGCGGGACGCAGCGTGCGGCCCTCGCGGATCTCGTCCCGGATGCGTTCGAAGTACACGATGAACGAGTCCGCGGTGATACCGATGGCGACGATGGCGCCGCACACGGCGGGCAGGTTCAGCGCGAAGCCGATGGCCGGGCCGAGCAGCGACATGATCACGTAGGTGAGGATCGCGGAGACCACCAGGGACGCCATGGCGACGACGGACAGGCCGCGGTAGTAGACCACCAGGTAGATCACGACCAGCGCGAGACCGATCGCGCCGGCGAGCAGACCGGCGTGCAGCTGCTCACCGCCGAGCGCGGCGGTGACGGTCGTGACGGACTGCTCCTGGAAGGACAGCGGCAGGGCGCCGTACGACAGCATGTTGGCGAGGCTCTGCGCCTCCTCCTGCTTGAAGCTGCCGGAGATCTCCGCCTGGCCGCCGGTGATGGCCGAGCTGACGTACGGGCTGGAGACGACCTCGCCGTCGAGGACGATGCCGAACTCGTTCTGCGGGGGCTGGTTCTTGGCCAGCTCGCCGGTGATGTCGGAGAACTTCTTGGCACCGCTGCCCGTGAAGGTCATCTGGACCTGCCAGCCGGCGGCGCCCTGGGTGTCGAAGACCGCCTGGGCCTTCTTCACCTCGGTGCCGTCCACGGCGGCGGGGCCGAGCAGGTACTTGTACCAGGCCTTGTCGATCTCGCCGCAGGCCACGGTGGACTCGCCGGGCTTGGCGTTCTTGCCGGCGTTGGCGCGGTCGGTGGCCTTGCTGCAGTCCAGGGCCGCGTACTGCGCCTGGAGCTTGGAGTCCGTGCCGCCGCTGGGGGTGGCCGAAGGGGTGGCCGACGGCTTGCCGCTGCCGGAGGCGGAAGCGCTCGGCGAGGGGGTGGAGTCGGCCTTCAGCGCGTCGGTGACGGCGCGGCCCTGGGAGGTCGCCGTGGCCGAGGGGGACGCGGAGCCGGACGAGGAGGCCTTCTGCGACGAGGAGGCGCTGGACGACGGGCTCGTGCTCGGCTTCGACGAGGCGCCGCCGCTGGGGGACGCGCTCGGCGAGGGGCTCTGCGCGGCGGCGCCGCTGGGCTCGCTGGCCAGGACCGGCCGGAAGTACAGCTTGGCGGTGGTGCCGACCTGCTCCTGGGCCTCCTTGGAGTTGGTGCCCTTGGGGATGTTGACGATGATGTTGTCGTTCCCCTGGGTCTGCACCTCCGCCTCGGAGACGCCGAGGCCGTTGACACGGCGGTTCATGATGTCGACCGCGGTGTCCATGTTGGCCTTGTTGATCGCGGACCCCTGGTCGGCCTTCGCCTTGAGCGTGATGCTCGTGCCACCGGCGAGGTCGATACCGAGACGCGGAGTGGTGTGCCCGGAGAGGAACATCCCTCCGGTGAGCGCCACGATGGCGATCAGGATGAGGGCCAGCGAGCGCCCTGGCTTGCTCTGGGCGCTCGCGCTTCGGCCCCTCTTAGGTGCTGCCACCTTCTCGTACTCCCTCTCGGGCCGCCCCGCGCCCCGTCGGCGCGGTCGGCCATGACATGGTGTCGGGCTCCCGTGCGGGAAACAGACGCGCCCGGGATGCGCGGGGCGTCATCATGCCGCCGTCGCGCCTCCCGGGGCGTGACTACTTCGCGTCGGAGTCGCCGTCGGTCTTCTTCGGTTCGTCCTCCGCCTTGGCGTCGGCGGCACCGGCCGCGCCCGCGTCCTCGGCGGCGTCCTTCTTACCGAGGTCGATCTTGTCGTCGGAGGCGGCGGCAGCGGCGGCAGGCCCGTCGGTCTCGTCGGTCTCGGTGAGGGAGGAGGCGTCGTCCGGGACGAGGCCGGCGTCGGACTTCAGGTCGTGCTCGATGCCGTGGACGATGCGGTTGTACTCGTCGTCGGTGAGGACGGCGCCGATGGCGTTCTTGGCGAAGAGGAGCTCGACGCCCGGTCCGGCGTCGAGGAGGACGGTGTCCTCGTTGACCTCCTTGACCGTCGCGTACATACCCCCGATCGTGCGGACACCGGAGCCGGGCTGCATCTCGTTCCGCATCTGGGCGGCCTGCTGCTGCTTCTTCTTGGCCGAACGCGTCATCAGGAACATCGCCGCGATGAGCACGATGAACGGGAGAAGGGTATAGGCATTCACGGGACGGAATTTCCTTCGCGCGACCGCGCGGGTGAGCGGCCTGTTGATGGGGGTGTGGTCGGCGCCGCCCGCAAGGGCGGCATCGGCGGAGTCTAAGCGAGTCCGCTCTCATGGAACAACGCTCAGCATGGCACTCGGGTTCCTGCCCGGGCCACCACCCTCGCCGGGCTGTGGCCATCCCGTGGCCGTCACGCCCCGAACAGGTCCTGTTGTCCGTTTCCCGTGCCGGACGAGCGCGGTGGGGTGAGGCCCAGATGCGACCACGCCGCGGGCGTGGCGACCCGCCCGCGCGGGGTGCGGGCGAGCAGACCCTCGCGCACCAGGAAGGGTTCGGCGACCTCCTCGACGGTCTCCCGCTCCTCCCCCACCGCGACCGCGAGGGTCGACAGGCCGACCGGTCCGCCGCCGAACAGCTTCAGCAGGGCCTGGAGGACCGCGCGGTCGAGCCGGTCGAGGCCGCGCGCGTCGACCTCGTACACGGCGAGGGCGGCGGCCGCGATGTCGCGGGTGATCACTCCGTCGGCCTTGACCTGCGCGTAGTCGCGGACCCGGCGCAGCAGACGGTTGGCGATGCGGGGCGTGCCCCGGGAGCGGCCGGCGATCTCGGCGGCGCCGTCCGGCTCGATCTCGACGTCCAGCAGGTGCGCCGAGCGGTGCACGACGCGCTCCAGCTCGTGCGGTTCGTAGAACTCCATGTGCGCGGTGAAGCCGAAGCGGTCGCGCAGCGGGGGCGGCAGCAGGCCCGCGCGGGTGGTGGCGCCGACCAGGGTGAACGGCGGCAGCTCCAGCGGGATCGCGGTGGCGCCGGGGCCCTTGCCGACGATGACGTCGACGCGGAAGTCCTCCATCGCCATGTACAGCATCTCCTCGGCCGGCCGGGACATGCGGTGGATCTCGTCCAGGAAGAGGACCTCGCCCTCCTGGAGGGAGGAGAGGATCGCGGCGAGGTCGCCGGCGTGCTGGATGGCGGGGCCGGAGGTGATGCGGATCGGGGCGCCCATCTCCGCGGCGATGATCATCGACAGGGTGGTCTTGCCGAGGCCCGGCGCGCCGGAGAGCAGCACGTGGTCGGCGGTGGCGCCGCGCGCGCGGGCGGCGCGCAGGACGAGGTCGAGCTGTTCGCGGACCTTCTCCTGGCCGATGAACTCGCCGAGGTCCTTGGGGCGCAGGGCGGCCTCGACGGCCTGGTCCTCCCGGTCGGCGACAGAGCCCACCAGCCGCTCCTCGGCGGGCCCGACGAGCCGCTCCTCGGCGGCGCCGTCGGTCGTGTCGTCCCAGTTCACGAAGTTCTCCTAGCGGTGGCGCAGGTCAGCGGGCGCGGTTCAGGGTCTGCAGGGCGGCCTTGAGCAACTGCCCGACCTGGGGTGTGCCGCCCGCGGCCTCGGCCTGCGGGGCGACGGCGGCGACCGCCTCGTCGGCCTCGCGGGTGGCGTAGCCCAGGCCGATCAGGGCCGCGTGCAGCTGGTCGCGCCAGCCCTGGCTGACCGGGGCGCCGACGGCGGGAGCGCCGACGGGCGCGCCGAGCCGGTCCTTCAGCTCCAGCAGCAGCTTCTGGGCGCCCTTCTTGCCGATGCCGGGGACGGCGGTGAGGGCCTTCTCGTCACCGGTGGCGACCGCGCGGCGCAGCGCGTCCGGGGTGTGCACGGCGAGCATCGCCTGGGCCAGGCGCGGGCCGACGCCGCTCGCGGTCTGCAGCAGTTCGAAGACCTGGCGCTCGTCGTCGTCGGCGAAGCCGTACAGGGTGAGCGAGTCCTCGCGGACGACGAGGGAGGTGTGCAGCTTGGCCGCCCGGCCGATCCGCAGCGTCGACAGCGTGTCGGGGGTGCACTGGACGGCCATGCCGACGCCGCCGACCTCGACGACCGCGGCGTCGGGGGCGAGCGCGGCGACCGTGCCGCTGACGAAGGCGATCATGCCGTACGGCCTTTCGTTGCGTGGACTGCGTGCCGGGCGACGGCCTGCTGGAGCCGGTTCTGGGCCGGGGCACGCCAGATGTGGCAGATGGCGAGCGCGAGGGCGTCGGCGGCGTCGGCCGGCTTGGGCGGCGCTGCGAGCCGGAGCAACCGGGTCACCATGGCTCCGACCTGTGCCTTGTCGGCGCGCCCGGTGCCGGTGACGGCGGCCTTGACCTCGCTGGGGGTGTGCAGGGCGACGGGGATGCCGCGCCGGGCGGCGCACAGCATGGCGACCGCGCTGGCCTGGGCGGTGCCCATGACCGTGCGCACGTTGTGCTGGCTGAAGACGCGCTCGACGGCGACGAACTCGGGGCGGTGCTCGTCCATCCACTGCTCGATGCCCTGCTCCACGGCGAGCAGCCGGTGGCTGAGGTCGGCGTCCACGGGGGTCCGGACGACCCCGACGCCGAGCATGGTGAGCGGGCGGCCCGCGACCCCTTCGACGACACCGACCCCGCACCGGGTCAGCCCGGGGTCCACCCCCAGTACGCGCACGCGCGCCCCTCCCTCCGATCACCCCGTCGCCTGTCCGTGCAGGCTATCGGGTGCCACTGACAACGCCGTACAACGCGACGGGCCGACGGGGGTGTCCCGTCGGCCCGGTCAGCCAGCTCTGGGCGTTACGCGTCGACCTTCTCCATGATCTCGTCGCTCACGTCGAAGTTGGCGAAGACGTTCTGCACGTCGTCGCTGTCCTCCAGGGCGTCGATCAGCTTGAAGATCTTCTTCGCGCCCTCCTCGTCCAGTTCGACCTGCATGGTCGGGACGAAGTTGGCCTCGGCGGAGTCGTAGTCGATGCCGGCCTCCTGGAGCGCGGTGCGGACCGCGACCAGGTCGGTGGCCTCGCTGATGACCTCGAAGGTCTCGCCGAGGTCGTTGACCTCCTCGGCGCCCGCGTCCAGGACGGCCATGAGGACCTCGTCCTCGGTCAGCTCACCCTTGGGGACGATGATGACGCCCTTGCGGTTGAACAGGTACGACACCGAGCCCGGGTCGGCCATGGAGCCGCCGTTGCGGGTCATGGCGACGCGGACCTCGGAGGCGGCGCGGTTGCGGTTGTCGGTGAGGCACTCGATGAGCACCGCGACGCCGTTCGGGCCGTAGCCCTCGTACATGATCGTCTCGTAGTCGGCGCCGCCGGCCTCCAGGCCCGCGCCGCGCTTGACCGCGGAGTCGATGTTCTTGTTGGGGACCGACGACTTCTTCGCCTTCTGGATGGCGTCGTAGAGTGTCGGGTTGCCCTCCGGGTCCGCGCCGCCCATCCGCGCCGCGACCTCGATGTTCTTGATGAGCTTCGCGAAGAGCTTGCCGCGCTTGGCGTCGATCACGGCCTTCTTGTGCTTCGTCGTGGCCCATTTAGAGTGGCCGGACATCTGCCTGTCTCCTTCGCGTAACCCATCCAGATACGAACGCCAGAGATCCTACAAGGACTCTCGTCCTACTCCGGTGTCCGGTGCGCGCGCACCATGTCGACGAAGAGGGAGTGCACGCGGTGGTCGCCCGTCAGTTCCGGGTGGAACGACGTGGCGAGCGCGCTGCCCTGGCGTACGGCGACGATGTGACCGTCGTGCTCGGCGAGCACCTCGGTCCCGGCGCCCACCGACTCCACCCACGGGGCGCGGATGAAGACGCCCTCCACAGGATCGCCCGGGACGCCCTTGACGTCGACCGCGGCCTCGAACGACTCGTTCTGCCGTCCGAAGGCGTTGCGGCGCACGATCATGTCGATGCCGCCGACGGTCTCCTGGCCCGAGCGCGGGTCGAGGATCTTGTCGGCGAGCATGATCATGCCCGCGCAGGTGCCGTAGACCGGCATGCCGGCGCGCACGCGCGCGCGGAGGGGGTCCATCACTCCGAAGAGGATGGCCAGCTTGGAGATGGTGGTGGACTCGCCGCCGGGCAGGACGAGGCCGTCGACCTCGGCGAGTTCCTCGGGGCGCCGCACCGGCCTGGCCACGGCGTCGGCCGCGGCCAGGGCGATGAGGTGCTCCCGCACGTCGCCCTGGAGGGCCAGGACGCCTATGACGGGGGTGTTCATGGGTTCCAGTGCCTTACCAGCCGCGGTTCGCGTAGCGCTCGGTCTCGGGGAGGGTGTCGCAGTTGATGCCGACCATGGCCTCGCCGAGGTTGCGGGAGGCGTCCGCGATGATCTTCGGGTCGTCGTAGAAGGTGGTGGCCTTGACGATGGCGGCGGCGCGCTTGGCGGGGTCGCCCGACTTGAAGATGCCGGAGCCGACGAAGACGCCCTCGGCGCCGAGCTGACGCATCAGGGCGGCGTCGGCCGGGGTGGCCACACCGCCGGCGGAGAACAGCACCACCGGGAGCTTGCCCAGCTCGGCGACCTCCTTGACCAGCTCGTACGGGGCGCGCAGCTCCTTGGCGGCGGCGTACAGCTCATGGTTGTCGTAGCCGCGCAGGCGGGCGATCTCGTTCTTGATCTGGCGCAGGTGGCGGACGGCCTCGACGACGTTGCCGGTGCCGGCCTCGCCCTTGGAACGGATCATCGCGGCGCCCTCGGCGATGCGGCGCAGGGCCTCGCCCAGGTTGGTGGCGCCGCAGACGAAGGGGGTGGTGAAGGCCCACTTGTCGGAGTGGTTGACCTCGTCGGCCGGGGTGAGCACCTCGGACTCGTCGATGTAGTCGACGCCGAGGGACTGGAGCACCTGGGCCTCGACGAAGTGGCCGATGCGGGACTTGGCCATGACCGGGATCGAGACGGCGTCGATGATGCCCTCGATCATGTCCGGGTCGGACATGCGGGCCACGCCGCCGTCCTTGCGGATGTCGGCCGGGACCCGCTCCAGGGCCATGACGGCGACGGCGCCCGCGTCCTCGGCGATCTTCGCCTGCTCCGGCGTGACGACGTCCATGATCACGCCGCCCTTGAGCTGCTCGGCCATGCCGCGCTTCACGCGGGCGGTGCCGGTCTCGGGAGCCTGGTTCTCGATGGTGGACACGGGTGACCTCACTGAAGGGGAAGAGGGTTTTCTGCACCGATGAGGAAACGTGAGTGGACCAGGCCACAGCAAGGGCCAATGACAAGCCGGTGGATCCTTTTGGTCCGTCTGCCGGTCAGGCGGCCCTCTCGACCAGGGCCGCGGGCGGCTCGTCGTCCATCTCGAAGGCCAGCGGGAAGGGGGCGTGGCCGGCCAGCCGGAACCAGCGGACCTTGCGGTGCTCACGGAGTCTGCGGGCGGCCCCCACGGCGTCGTTGTGGAAGCGGCGGGCCATCGGCACCCTGCGGACGGCCTCGGCCAGCTCACGGGCGGCCTCCTCGCCGCCGGGGGCCTCCCGTACCGCCTCCACCTGCGCCGGGTCCTCGAAGACCGCCCGCAGCGCCTGGCTCAGCTCGCTCTCGGCGACCTCCCGCTGCTCCTCCTCGGCCTGCCGGGCCGCGTGCGCGGCCTCGTAGAGCACGATCGAGGCGGCCGGGTCCAGCACGCCCGAGGTCGCCAGTTCCTGCGCCACGGAGGCCCGCCGCAGCAACTGGGCGTCGAGAGCGGCCCGGGCGGCGTCCATCCGCACGTGCAGCCGGTCCAGCCGCCCGGCCGTCCAGCTGAGGTACACGCCGACGACGAGGAGCGCGACGAGGATCCAGATGAGGGTTGCGGTCACGCCGGAAGGCTATCGGCTGCGCGGACCGCCGCCACGAGCCAGTGCCACGCCTCCGGACACGGCCCGGGAGCGGCTCCGGCCAGTCCCCCGCGGCTCAGCTCGCACAGCCCGCGCGTCCCGGCTCGGCGCTGCGCAGCCCGCTCCCGTCCAGGTTCACGCGGGACCGCGGAACCCCGCCTCAGTCCCGCGCCAGACCGAACCGTGCTCTCAGGCCCGTCGTGCGTTCGTCCGCGGCCACCGCCGCCGCGCCCGCCGTGACCGTCTCGTAGACGGACAGGATGTCCGCGCCGACCGTGGACCAGTCGAACCGCCGTACATGGGCGCTGCCGCGCTCGCGCAGTTCGGTCCGGCGGGCCGGGTCCTCCAGCAGGCGCACGGCCGCCTCGGCCAGTGCGTCGGCGTCCTCGTTGGCGAAGACCTCGCCGGCCTCCCCCTGGTCGAGGACCTGCACGAACGCGTCCAGGTCGGAGGCGAGCACGGGGGCGCCCGCGGACATCGCCTCGACCAGGATGATGCCGAAGCTCTCCCCGCCGGTGTTGGGGGCGACGTACAGGTCGACGCTGCGCAGCAGCCGCGCCTTGTCCTCGTCGCTGATCATGCCGAGGAACTCGACGCGGGAGCGCAGCTCCTTCGGCAGGTCCTCGACGGCCGCTTCCTCGTCGCCGCGGCCGGCGACCAGCAGCCGGGTGCGGGGGCGGGCGGCCAGGATGCGCGGGAGGGCCCTCATCAGGACCGGCAGGCCCTTGCGGGGCTCGTCGATGCGGCCGATGAAGCCGATGGTGTCGCCCTGCCACTCCGGCTTGGGCTCGGCCCCGGCGAAGAAGTCCACGTCGACGCCGTTGGGGATGACCACCGCGTCCCCGCCGAGGTGCTCGACCAGGGTGCGGCGGGCGTACTCGCTGACCGCGATCCGCGCGCTGATCTTCTCCAGCGCGGCCTGGAGGATCGCGTACGCGGCGATCATCGCGCGCGAGCGCGGGTTGGAGGTGTGGAAGGTGGCCACGATCGGGCCGGACGCCGCCCAGCAGGTCAGCAGGCCGAGCGAGGGCGAGGTCGGCTCGTGGATGTGCACCACGTCGAAGGCGCCCTCGTGCAGCCAGCGCCGTACCCGCGCGGCCGACAGGAAGCCGAAGTTCAGCCGGGCCACCGAGCCGTTGTACGGCACCGGGACCGCGCGGCCGGCCGAGACGACGTACGGCGGCAGCGGGGTGTCGTCGTCGGCCGGGGCGAGGACGGACACCTGGTGGCCCAGCCGGAGGAAGTACTCGGCGAGGTCGCGGATGTGGAACTGGACGCCACCGGGCACGTCCCAGGAGTACGGGCAGACGATCCCGATTCTCACGCGCGTCCCTTCGCGGGGTCGAGGTCGGCGAGCCACAGCCGCTGGAGCATGTGCCAGTCCTCCGGATGGTCGGCGATCCCGGTGGCGAAGGCGTCGGCCAGCGCCTGTGTCATGACAGACGTCTTCTCGGCCCGGGTACCTGACCGGGGGACCTCGATCGCCGGGTGCACCCGGCCCTTCATGACGGGCGTTTCGTCGTACCAGAGGGTGACGGGCAGCAGCAGCGCGCCGGTCTGCTGGGCCAGCAGGGCCGGTCCGGCCGGCATCCGGGCCGTCTCGCCGAAGAAGTCGACCTCGACGCCGGAGGCGGACAGGTCGCGGTCGGCCACCAGGCAGACCAGGCCGCCGTCGCGCAGCCTGCGGGCCAGGGTGCCGAAGGCGGAGCCGCCGCTGTGCGGCAGCACCTCCATGCCGAGGCCCTCGCGGTAGGCGACGAACCGGTCGTACAGCGTCTCGGGCTTCAGCCGCTCGGCGACCGTCGTGAACGGCGTCTTCAGCTCCGTGGTGACCCAGGCGCCGGCCAGGTCCCAGTTGGCCAGGTGGGGCAGGGCGAGTATCACGCCCCGGCCGGCGGCGAGGCCGTCGGTCAGGTGGTGCACGTCCTTGGGGTCGAAGCCCGTCCGCACACGCTCCGCGCTCCAGGCCGGCAGCCGGAAGGACTCCATCCAGTAGCGCAGGTAGGAGCGCATGCCCGCGCGGGACAGCTCGGCCAGTCGCTCGGCGGTGGCGCCCGGCACCACGCGCGCGTAGTTGGCCTCCAGCCGCCGGACGCCCTTGCCGCGCTGCTTCCAGGCGAGGTCGGCGATGCTCCGGCCGAGGCGCACCGCGACCGGCTCCGGGAGCTTCTTGACGGTGCTCCAGCCGAGCCCGTACAGCGTGTCGGTGAGCCGGTCGGCGGCGCTCACTGCGTCGCCTCGCTCGTGCTCTGCCGGGCCGCCGCCTCCGCCTCGGCGGACTCGCGGCGGACGGTGACGACCCGCTGGACCAGCGTGACGAGGCTGCCGACGGCGACGATCCACAGGGCGATGGGCAGCAGCCACTGGATGCCCGGCACGCCGAACTTGTGCAGGCCCGCGAAACCGGCCGCGACCAGCGAGATCACCAGCCGCTCGGCACGCTCGACGAGTCCGTTGACGGCGACCGGCAACCCGATCGACTCACCGCGCGCCTTGGTGTACGACACCACCTGGCCGCTCGCCAGGCAGAAGATCGACACCGCGCACAGCACGTTGTCGTTCCCGTTGCCCGCGTACCAGAGCGCGAAGCCGCCGAAGATCGCTCCGTCGGCGACCCGGTCCAGGGTGGAGTCCAGGAAGGCACCCCAGCGGCTGGAGCGGCCGAGCTGGCGGGCCATGTTGCCGTCGACCAGGTCGGAGAAGACGAACAGGGTGATCACGACCGTGCCCCAGAAGAACTCGCCCCTGGGGTAGAAGACCAGCGCCCCCGCGATCACCCCGGCCGTGCCGATGAGCGTGACCGTGTCGGGGCTCACGCCCCGGCGGATGAGAAACGCGGCGAACGGTGTGAGGACACGCGTGAAGAATGCACGCGCGTACTTGTTCAGCATGGCCTTCCCGACGGTCGGTGTCGCCGCGGCCCCTGGTGGCCGCCGGCTGGCCCATCGTAGCCACGCGCGCGTGGGCGTGACGGCCGGGCACCCACAGCCGCGCCGGGAACCGGCGCCTGCCGTCGCGCGCGGGGCGTGCGTGACGTGGTCGGTGCCGCACAGGCACCCTGCGCACCCTTCGCGGTCCTTCGTATGGACGCGACGTGACGGGAGTGGAAAGCTCGAATAACCGCGGGCGTCGCCGGAGCCGCCGCACACGCGGATCCCGCGTGTCCGCGCCCACCCTCACCGTGCACGGGAGGCAGGATCATGGGCGACAAGGCACAGACACACCACCCTGGGGCCGCCGGCAGGGCTCTGGCGGCCGACCGACCCGCGTCCGTACGGAATGTGGTGCTGGTCGGCCACTCCGGCTCGGGAAAGACGACCCTCGTGGAGGCCCTCGCGCTGACCGCGGGGGCGGTGAACCGGGCGGGGCGCGTCGAGGACGGCGGCACCGTCTCCGACCACGACGACATCGAGCACCGGCAGCAGCGCTCGGTACAGCTCTCCCTGGTGCCGGTCGAGTGGGACGGCATCAAGGTCAACCTCCTCGACACCCCGGGCTACGCCGACTTCGTCGGTGAGCTCAGGGCCGGCCTGCGGGCGGCGGACGCGGCCCTGTTCGTCGTCTCGGCCTCCGACGGCGTGGACGGCTCGACCAGGATGGTGTGGGAGGAGTGCGCGGCGGTGGGCATGCCCCGCGCGATCGTGATCACGCACCTGGAGGCCGCGCGCGCGGACTTCGAGGAGATGACACGGATCTGCGCCGAGGCCTTCGGCGGTGACGACCCCGACGCCGTCCTGCCCCTGTACCTGCCGCTGCGCGGCCCCGAGGGCCCCGACGGGCACGCGCCCGTGACCGGGCTCATCGGACTGCTGTCACAGAAGCTGTTCGACTACTCGACCGGGGAGCGCAAGGAGTCCGAGCCCGGCGAGGACCAGCTTCCGGACATCGAGGAGGCCCGCAACCGGCTCATCGAGGGAATCATCGCGGAGAGCGAGGACGAGACCCTCATGGACCGCTATCTGGGCGGCGAGCAGGTCGAGGTCAAGACGCTGATCGAGGACCTTGAGCGGGCCGTGGCACGTGGTGCGTTCTTCCCCGTGCTGGCCGCCGCCCCCGCCGCCGAGGGCGCCAGGCAGGGCCTCGGCACGGTGGAGCTGCTGGAGCTGGTCACGCGCGGCTTCCCGACCCCGTTCGAGCACCCGCTGCCCGGCGTCACCACCATCGACGGCGAGCCGCGCGAGCTGAAGCCGTGCGACACGGACGGCCCGCTGGTCGCCGAGGTCGTCAAGACCTCCTCCGACCCCTACGTCGGCCGGCTCTCGCTGGTCCGCCTCTTCTCCGGGACCCTGCGCCCGGACCAGACCGTGCACGTCTCCGGGCACGGCCTCACCGACCGCGGGCACGAGGACCACGACGTGGACGAGAAGGTCGGCGCCCTGTCCATGCCCTTCGGCAAACAGCAGCGCCCGGTCACCCACGCCGTCGCCGGCGACCTGGTCTGCGTGGCCAAGCTCAGCCGCGCCGAGACCGGCGACACCCTCTCCGCCAAGGACGACCCGCTCCTGATGGAGCCCTGGCAGATGCCCGACCCGCTGCTGCCGCTCGCCATCCACGCGCACAGCAAGGCCGACGAGGACAAGCTCTCCCAGGGGTTGTCCCGGCTGGTCGCCGAGGACCCGACCATGCGCCTGGAACAGAACCAGGACACCCACCAGGTCGTCCTGTGGTGTCTGGGCGAGGCCCACGCCGACGTCGCCCTGGAACGGCTGCGCAGCCGCTACGGCGTCCAGGTCGACGTCGTCCCGCACCGGGTCTCCCTCCGGGAGACGTTCGCGAACCGGGCCAGCGGGCGCGGCCGGCACGTCAAGCAGTCCGGCGGCCACGGCCAGTACGCCATCTGCGAGATCGAGGTCGAACCGCTGCCGGGCGGTTCGGGCATCGAGTTCGTGGACAAGGTGGTCGGCGGCGCGGTGCCCCGCCAGTTCATCCCCTCCGTCGAGAAGGGGGTGCGCGCCCAGGCCGCCAAGGGCGTCGCCGCCGGCTACCCCCTGGTCGACGTGCGGGTCACGCTGGTGGACGGCAAGGCCCACTCGGTGGACTCCTCCGACGCCGCCTTCCAGACGGCGGGCGCGCTCGCGCTGCGCGAGGCCGCGGCGGACGCGAAGATCCATCTGCTGGAGCCGGTCGCCGAGGTGACCGTCCTGGTCGGCGACGACTACGTGGGCGCCGTGATGAGCGACCTCTCCGGCCGTCGCGGCCGGCTGCTCGGCACCGAACAGGTGGGCACGGGGCGGACGTTGATCCGCGCCGAGGTGCCCGAGTTCGAGATCGGGCGGTATGCCGTCGACCTGCGCTCGCTCTCGCACGGCACGGCCCGCTTCGACCGGAGTTACGCCCGGCACGAGCCGATGCCGCCGCAGATCGCCGAACGCCTCCGCGAACAGGCCGGGGACGAGGCGTAGTCCAAGGCGTAGTACACCGGCGCACGACCGGCGCACGGGCGGGCGGCTTCGGCCGTCCGCCCACGCGCTGTCGGTGCAGGCGGATACGCTGATCACCTGGTGTCGTCGTGCCGCAACCGACCGGCAGCCGACCGGTGTCGGCACGACGGCCGGTCCAACAGGTGTGCGGAGCAGGGAAGTCGGGAAGGCCGCAGGAACGGCACCGGCGGCGATGGGGGCGGGAATGTCGTTTGGAACGGAGTGGGACGGGCCCCAGGTACCCGTCTCGGGCGACGAGGGGCAGGCGGCGACCTCCGCGCTGGCCTCCGCGGCGTACCGGGACAGCCCGATCGAGGAGATCAAGAAGGCCGACAACGAGTGGCACCAGTCGACCGTGAAGCCCGGCCGGATCAAGCTGTTCCGGCCCAATCTCGGTGAGGCGTTCTCCCGGGCGCTCGTCGACCGGATGCTGGCCCCCGGCCGCAAGCCGCTCATCCAGTCCTTCGGCTCCGAGCCGCAGTTCGTCGTGGAACACGCCCTGGCCGCCAACAACATCCGCCGGGAGCGCGACAACCGCCTGACCGCCATCACCGTCGTCTGCGGTCTGCTCTTCCTGCCCGGGATGATCGGCTGGCTGCTCGTCTTCCAGCTCCGCACCTTCGTCGCCAGGCGCGACGACAAGCGGGCCGGGGCACTGGCCACCGCGCTCCTGCTGGGCGTCGGTGTGCTCGCCGCGCTGTTCCTGATCAAGATGCCGTTCTCCGGCTTCTGGGCGTGGTACGCCCGCGCGGCCGTGATCGTCCCCGTGCTCGGCTGGTTCTGGGCCAAGCAGATCTGCGAGCGCACCGCCAAGGACCTGCGGGCGCGCTGGGACGGCCTGCTCTCCGGCACCAGCGTCGGCGCCAAGGTCCCGGAGGCCGTGCCGCGCGGCCCCGGCCAGACCGCCGCGGAGGAGCTGCGCCAGTCACTGGCCCGGCTGAGCGCCGAACAGCAGTCGAACTCGGTCTTCTACGCCGGCCCCAAGGGCATACTCGGCATGGGCACCCGCTGGGGCGCCTGGCAGCTCGCCGAGGACCTCGTGCCCGCCGACCCCGGACGGGAGATCCACCCCTTCCGCAGCTGGGACGTCGTCCGCGCGATCCACGACCAGCTGGCCCTCCTGGAGCGCGGCCCGCTGAACACCGGCGGCTTCCCCAAGCCGTCGATACGGCACTGGATCGTCACCCCGATCGGCGAGAAGGCCACGGCGGTGTCCCGGCCCGAGGGCACCGACGTCGAGGCCTTCCAGGTCAAGCCGCACGCCATACAGGACATCTGCAACAAGCAGCAGTTCGGCAGCGGCGACCGGCACTACCTGGGCGTGCAGTGGACCCTCTGGGACGGACAGCTGGTCATCACCATGCTGATCACCGTCACCGTGCTGCACGAGACGCTGCGCATCGAGGTCACCGGGCATGCGCTGGGACCGGTGAACTCGCTGTTCACCAGCAAGCCGGAGGCGCCGACCAAGGAGGTCGCCAAGTCCCTCAAGCCCTGGGAGAACCGCACGATCAAGCTGCCGCTGGTCACCACCGACGAGGTGGTACGGCTCGCGGTGCGCGCCCCGCTGACCTGGTACCCGCCGCTGCTGAACTGGCTCGGCGGCTCGCTCGGCCTGCCCGAGCCGTTCGGCCTGCGGCACGCCTGGGCGGACCAGCCGTGGCGCCACCGCTTCATGGCCGACGACGCGCTGCGCGCGGCCACACCGGTGCTGCGGGTGGTCCACTCCGCCGCGATCAAGCTGTTGGAGGAGAACGGCGTGAACACGGAGAAGTTCGGCGCCCGCTCCGCCTTCCTCAGCGGCAACGTCCAGGACCCGATGCCGAAGAAGGCCGACGTCTACGACGCGTAGGCCGCCGGCGGTTCGGCCGGTGCGGGTGCGTGGGGGCGCCGGCCACCGGCGGCTGCCGCCCGTGGGTCCCGCATCGGCCGTGAACGGCCTCGTCCTCGAACGCCGGACGGGCTCACGTCGCCGTCGGCCACGCCTCCGCCAGCATCTTCCGGGTGTCCGCCAGGAGCTGCGGCAGCACCCGCGTGTGGCCCACGACCGGCATGAAGTTCGTGTCGCCGCCCCAGCGCGGGACGATGTGCTGGTGCAGATGCGCGGCGATACCGGCCCCGGCGACCGCGCCCTGGTTCATGCCGATGTTGAAACCCTGGGCGCCGGACGCGGTCCGCAGGGCGGTCATCGCCTGCTTGGTCAGCTCCGCCAGCTCGGCGGTCTCCGGCCCGGTCAGATCCGTGTAGTCGGCCACATGGCGGTAGGGCACGGTCATCAGGTGGCCGCCGTTGTACGGGTACAGGTTGAGCACCGCGTACACATGCTCACCGCGCCGGACGATCAGTCCGTCCTCGTCCGACTTGGCCGGAATCGAGCAGAAGGGGCAGCCGTCGCCGGCACCCGGGCCGGTCGGCTTGTTCTCGCCCTGGATGTAGGCCATCCGGTGGGGCGTCCACAGGCGCTGGAACGCGTCCTGCGTCCCCACTCCGATCTGCTGCTCCGGCTCACTCGTCATGCTAGGCAGCATATGGCTTCACCCCTTCCCGGCGTGTCGCCGGGGCGGCCGGTCGACGTTCCCCGGCCAACCTTGGCCGGTGGACGACGACAGCCGTACGCGGCCGGGGAAGGCGGGAAAGGCCCCCGGGACCGTGATCCCGGGGGCCCTCGGGGCTCAGGCGGTTCAGACCTGGGTCCGCTCCTCGACCACCTTGGCGATCTTCGCGATGGCCTCGTCGAACGGGATGCCGTTCTCCTGCGAGCCGTCGCGGTAGCGGAAGGACACCGAGCCGTTCGACATGTCCTCGTCGCCCGCGATGACCATGAAGGGAACCTTCTGCTTCTGGGCGTTGCGGATCTTCTTCTGCATGCGGTCCGAGGAGGAGTCCACCTCCACGCGCAGGCCCTGCTTCCTGGCCGCGGTCGCGAACTTCTGCAGATACTCCACGTGCGCGTCGCCGATCGGGATGCCGATCGCCTGGACCGGGGCAAGCCACGCCGGGAAGGCGCCGGCGTAGTGCTCCAGCAGGACGGCGAAGAAGCGCTCGATGGAGCCGAACAGCGCGCGGTGGATCATGACCGGGCGCTGCTTGGAGCCGTCCGGGCCGGTGTACTCCAGGTTGAACCGCTCGGGCAGGTTGAAGTCGAGCTGGATGGTCGACATCTGCCAGGTCCGGCCGATCGCGTCCTTGGCCTGGACGGAGATCTTCGGGCCGTAGAAGGCGGCGCCGCCCGGGTCGGGCACGAGGGGCAGGCCCTGCTTCTCGGCGACCTGGCGCAGGGTCTCGGTCGCCTCCTCCCAGACCTCGTCGGAGCCGACGAACTTCTCCGGGTCCTTGGTCGACAGCTCCAGGTAGAAGTCGGTCAGACCGTAGTCGCGCAGCAGGCCGAGGACGAAGGTGAGCGTCTTGTCCAGCTCGTCGGACATCTGCTCACGGGTGCAGTAGATGTGCGCGTCGTCCTGCGTGAAGCCCCGCGCGCGGGTCAGGCCGTGCACGACGCCCGACTTCTCGTACCGGTACACGGTCCCGAACTCGAAGAGACGCAGCGGCAGTTCGCGGTACGACCGGCCGCGCGCGTCGAAGATCAGGTTGTGCATCGGGCAGTTCATGGGCTTGAGGTAGTAGTCCACGCCCTCGTCGAGCTGCATGGGCGGGTACATGCCGTCGGCGTACCAGTCCAGGTGCCCGGACGTCTCGAAGAGCTTCCCCTTCGTCGCGTGCGGGGTGTAGACGAACTCGTAGCCCTCCTCCTCGTGCCGGCGGCGCGAGTAGTCCTCCATGACCCGGCGGACGATGCCGCCCTTGGGGTGGAAGACGGCGAGGCCGGAGCCGATCTGCTCGGGGATGGAGAACAGGTCCAGCTCGGAGCCGAGCTTGCGATGGTCGCGCTTCTCGGCCTCGGCGAGGAAGTCCAGGTACGCCTTCAGCTCGTCCTTGGACGGCCAGGCGGTGCCGTAGATGCGCTGGAGCATCGGGTTCTTCTCGCTGCCGCGCCAGTAGGCGGCCGCGTTGCGCATCAGCTTGAACGCCGGGATCAGCCGGGTCGAGGGCAGGTGCGGACCGCGGCACAGGTCCTTCCAGCACAGCTCACCGGTCTTGGCGTCCAGGTTGTCGTAGATCGTCAGCTCGCCGGCGCCGACCTCGACGTCCGCGCCGTCGTCGTGCGACGCCGAACCCTTGAGGCCGATCAGCTCCAGCTTGTACGGCTCGTCCGCCAGCTCCTCGCGGGCGGCCTCGTCGGTGACGACACGGCGGGAGAACTTCTGCCCGCGCTTCTGGATCTCCTGCATCTTCTTCTCGATGGCCTTGAGATCCTCGGGCGTGAACGGCTTCTCGACGTCGAAGTCGTAGTAGAAGCCGTCCTTGACGGGCGGGCCGATGCCCAGCTTGGCCTCGGGGAAGAGTTCCTGCACGGCCTGCGCCATGACGTGCGCGGTGGAGTGGCGCAGGATGTTCAGGCCGTCCTCGGACGAGATCTCGACGCCCTCGACCTCGTCGCCGTCGGACAGTGCGTACGCGAGGTCCTTCAGCTCGCCGCCCACGCGCGCGGCGATGATCGAGCGCTCGCCCGCGAAGAGGTCGGCGGCCGTAGTGCCCGTCGTCACCACGCGTTCTTCCCGCTCGGAATCGCGTTGGATGATCACACGGACGTCTGACACCGGTCTCTCCTGACTGAAGGTGGGGTGCGGCGCCATACCAGGAGCGCGCGCACAGGCGATCGTACCGACCCGACGGCACCGACCGCGAAACGGTCACCCTCCGTCGCCCTTCCCTCACGCTTCCCCGCACGCCTCCTCGAAGAAGTCGAGGTTCTCCTGGAGGGACTTCAGCAGCCGGTCCCGCTCGGCCTCGTCCACCTGCACGGGAACCACTCCGGATGCGCCGGTGAGCCTGCGGAAGCCGCCCCGGCGCTCCAGCCGGCCGTGCACGCGGACGGGGAGGCCGACGAGGTGGGCGTGGCCGGCGATGCGGTAGTCCTCCTCGTCGAGGGTGACGCGGACGTGCGGGACGTCGGCGCCGGCGAGGACGCGCAGGCGTACGGTGCCCTCGCCGCCGGGACCGGAGCGGCGCATGCGGACGACGGCGCCGGTGACGCTGACCGGGACGGAGGGTTCGGCACGCAGGTAGCGGGCGGCGGCCTCGCGGAGCGCGGGCAGGTCGCCGGGTGAGAACTCGACGGGTTCGGCGGACGGGGCGCACCCTTCGGGGACGCCGGTGCCGGGGGCCCAGGCGACGGCGACCCGGGCTCCCTCGGTGCCGCGGACCAGGCCGGCGAGCGCCTCGGTGAGTTCCCGGCTGACGCCGGCCTCGACGGCGCCGTCGAAGGCGTCCATGCCGCCGGTGGCCCGCCGGTAGTCGATGGCCTCGCGGGCGGCGTGGAGGGCCTGGTGGAGGCGGACGGCGAGGGGGCGGCCGGCGGTCACGGGGACGAAGGCGGTGAGGGTGCGGCCCTCGGCGGCGGGGCCGACGAGGACGTCGTCCAGGAGGGCGGTGGCGGAGCGGCGGTGGCGGGCGCCGTAGTAGCCGGCACGCGCGCGCGTGGCGAGTGCGGCGGCGAGCAGCATGTGCCGGGCGGCGCCGCGCAGCAGGTCGTCCGCGGTCCAGGGGGCGGCACCGGCGGGTCCGCTCGGGGGGTCGCGCCACCAGCGGATCTCGTCGCTGGGGACGGCGAGGGAGATCAGGACCTCGCGCGCGGAGGGGGTGTGGCTGCGGGCGAGGGCGTCGAGGGCCTCGGCGAGCAGGTCGTCGCTGTCGGGGAAGGCGCGGCTCTCGGGGACGAGCAGACTGGTTGCGCCGCCGGCCGGGCCGGGCGGAGTCCAGCGGCCGTACCGGCCGGGTGCTCCGCCGCGCCGCTGCCAGCCGTGCCGGCGCAGCAGGGCGCCGAGCACGGCGGGGTCGACGTCGGCGGGCTCGGGCGGCCGGTCCCAGGGAAGGTCGTCGGGGTGCGGCCGGAGCTGCCGTACCGGCTCGTCGGAGGGACGGTTCCTCATGGTCTGCCTCCCGTCCCGACCCGCGTCATGATCTCGCAGAGCGCCCGGTCGTCGAAGATGCGCGAGGTCGGTATCCGCACGGTGGTCCGGTTCCGGCCGGTGATGGGATGGCCCGCGAGGTTGATCCAGTAGCAGCAGTGCCTCAGGTCGAGGCGGTCGTGGCTGGCGCGCAGCCAGTCGCCCTGGGAGCGCGGCACGAGCATGACGACCAGGATCTTGTGCACCGAGACGGGGGTGCGGGCGAGCTTGCGCAGGTGGTCGTTGTCGAGGGTGAAGGAGAAGGAGCGCCCCGGGGGGTTCGGCGGGACCTGGTAGGTGGCTTTGAGCTGCACCTTGATCGTGACCTCGTCGTCGACGGTGTGTGCGGGCGCGCTGTGGCTGACGTGCCAGTCGATGCCGTTGTCCGGGAAGGGCTGGGACAGCGAGCAGCCGGCCGCGGCGGCGACCGCGTGCAGATAGCCGACCTGCAGTGTCTCCATGCAGGCGGTGGTGGCGAGCGAGCCGCGAAGGTGACCCGGACGTTCGGGCAGCAGCCCGCCCCGCTCGGGCTGCGCTATGGCCATGACCAACAGCCTTCCAAGGCAAGGGTTTCCCCAGTCGGGCCGCTGAACTGCAAAGACCCGTACTCCTGTTGTCTCCTCCCGGCGTACGGCGCAAACGGCCCGGGTATCACCAAACGGGCAGAAGACGGAACGTCACCTGCCGTGGGTGAACGAGGAGTTGGGTTGGGATGACGACCTGGTACGAGGGGCCGCTGGCCGCCTTCGACACGGAGACGACGGGCGTGGACGTCGAGACCGACCGGATCGTGTCGGCCGCCGTCGTCGTCCAGGACGCGCCGGGGACCCGGCCCCGGATCACCCGGTGGCTGGTGAACCCGGGCGTGCCGGTGCCGGAGGCGGCGACCGCGGTGCACGGGCTGACGGAGGAGCACCTGCAGCACAACGGGCGCTGGCCGGCCCCGGTGATGTACGAGATAGCCGAGCAGCTGGCCGAGCACGCGGCGCTGGGCCGGCCGCTGGTGGTGATGAACGCGCCGTTCGATCTGACGCTGCTGGACCGGGAGTTGCGCCGGCACCGGGCGTCGTCGCTGCACCGCTGGTTCGAGTCGGTGCCGCTCAGGGTGCTGGACCCGCGGGTGCTGGACAAGCATCTGGACCGGTACCGCAAGGGCCGGCGCACGCTGACGGACCTGTGCGCGCACTACGAGGTGACGCTGCAGGACGCGCACGACGCGGCGGCGGACGCGCTGGCCGCGATGGATGTCGTCCGGGCGCTGGGCCGCAGGTTCGCGGCCCGGCTGGAGCGGCTGTCCCCCGCCGACCTGCACACACTGCAGGCGAACTGGCACGCGGCGCAGGCACGGGGCTTGCAGGCGTGGTTCGCCCGCAGCGGCTCGGAGGAGGTCGTCAGCACGGAGTGGCCGCTCAGGCCGGAGCTGCCTGCGGCGGCGTGACGGGGTCGGTGGCATGAAGAAGGCCGGTCCGCGACGGCGGACCGGCCTTTCCCGGTGGGCGATACTGGGTTCGAACCAGTGACCTCTTCGGTGTGAACGAAGCGCTCTCCCACTGAGCTAATCGCCCGGGAACGCACTGAACAATACAGGTCCCGGCGGGGTTCCTTCAAACCGCTTCCAGGTGGCGCCGCAGTCCGCGCCGTCCGGCCCGCATCATCAGCCGGTGGTTGAGGCGGAAGAGCGGCCGTCCCGGTACGGCGAGCCGCCTGAGCAGGGGCTTGCGGACGCGGACCTCCTGGTCGTAGCGGGCGAGGGTGCCGGGGCCGGCGGGGGTGACCGTCCAGCGGGCCCAGCCGTCGATGTCGCCGGACAGGGTGACCTCCAGGACGCCGGCGGCCGGGTCCCGGCGGGTCTCCCGCACGGTGGACGTGAGGGCGTACGGCAGCGCGGACCGGATGGTGATCACACCGGTGCCGTCGTCCCGCCGGGTCACCGCCCGCACCTGCGGCCACCAGCGGGGATAGTCCTCGGCCCGCTCCAGTGCCGCGTACACGGCGGCCGGCGGGGCGGGCAGGGGCCACTCGCTGCGGAAGCGGTAGTGGTTCCAGTCCATGGGTCGAGTGTGCGCGACGACGTACGGGGATCTGAGTACGGGTACTCATGCGGCGGGCGGTGGCCGGCGTCACACTGGGGGGCGCGAGCGCCGCCGCCCGTGCAGCGGCGCTCCCCCAGCCCGGTCGGCGGTCCCGGTCAGGCCGGTATCTCGTCGCCGAGCAGGGCCAGGTTCTCGATGGCGGCGAGGCCGTAGAGGGCGGTGTCGTTGGTGGACACCCAGGCCGCCTCGCTCCCTTCGACCAGGGTGGCCGGTCCGGTCAGCTTCTCGGTCTTCCAGGGGGAGGACTCGGTGTAGCCGTCGGAGCCGTAGAACTTGGCCCAGGCCCGCTTGGCGAGGGCAGCGTCGCCGGTCTGTACGGCGGCGTAGGCGTCGAGGCGCGAGTGGCCCTGGAAGAGCAGCAGGCTGCCGAAGTCGGAGCCGTAGCGGGCCTTCTGCTCGGCCTTGGTGGCGTTGAAGTAGCGGCAGTAGTCCAGGTAGGCGTCCTTGAACTCCGGCATGTCGACGAGGTGGATCAGCTCGGCGCACAGCTCGTTCAGCCCGAAGACGGCCGAGAGGTGGGAGACGGAGACCACCGGCTTGTCGGCGACGGCGAACTTCCCGGTGTCGAGGTCGTACAGGCCGCCGCCCTGGACGAAGCCGTTGGGCTGGGCGGCGATGCCCTCCATGGTGGACAGGACGCGTGCCTTGGCCTTCTCCCACTGGGGGCCCTTGCGTTCCCACTCGGTCAGCCAGGCCGACACCAGGCCGCTCCAGTCGGTGCCGAAGCCGATCGACAGGGCGTGCCGGTCGGGCGTGTAGGGGTCGGTGCGGACCTTGCGCTGCGGGTCGAGGACGAGGAAGGTCTCGTCGGAGCCGACGTTGGCGTGCATGAGGTCGCCGACGCGTTCGTCGGCCGTGAGGAAGTAGTAGAAGCGCCGGTACGTCGTGTTGGCGATGCGCTGCTGCTTGGCGCTGTCGGCGTAGTGCTGGACGCCGTGCCGGGTGCCGAGGCCCGCCCATTTCCCGAGGTGGTAGACGTCGACCTCGCCGGTGTGCCGGGTCATCGCCTCGGCGAAGCGGAAGATGTCGGACCGGCCGCTTCTGAGGTACGCGTACCAGAGCCACAGGTCGGGTGAGAGCTCGGAGTTGTCCCAGGCGTAGCCGCCGATGTCGTAGCGCCACACGTGCCGGGCGGAGTCGTAGGTGTGCATGATGTCGCCGTAGTCCCAGAAGCCGTACCAGCGGCGCATCTCCACCTGGTCCCTGTAGTAGGTGAAGAGGAAGTCGAGGTGGTCCTCGATCTTCGCCTTGGCCGGGGTGGAGCGGTCCGGCTCGGCGTACAGGCCGGGGCCGAAGACCTTGGCCTGGATGAGCTGCCGGGGCGGGGCGGCGAGCTGGGGCAGCACCCGGACGGCCCGGGCCTGCCGGGCGAGGGTCTCGGCGGCCGGGGTGGAGTCGTTGGCCCAGAAGAGGAGTTCGGAGGTGCGGGCGATGCCGTAGGGGGTGCCGAACCCGGGTTCGTAGTCCTCGTAGGTGATGTTGAGGCCTTCGAGCTGCTCGGCGTAGGTGTCCTGGGCCATGCCGTCGTGGTAGAAGCGCAGGTCCATGGGCTGGGCCTCGGGTGACCAGAGCCAGAGGGTGACGGTGGCCTCGTCGGTGTGGGCGTCGCGGATGTCGAGCTGGGCGGGGAACTTCTCCCAGAAGTCCCGCAGGCCGAAGGAGAGGCCGCCGCTCGTCCCGCCGACGTAGCCGAAGCCGGAGGCCCGCCCGCCGCTGCCGGCGGCGATCCAGCCGTGGCCCTTCTTGGTGCGCTTGCGGACGGTGAAGCCGTCGGCCGAGAGCTGGGAGAGGGTGTGGTCGCCCCAGTGCGGGATGTACTGCAGGCGGGTCGTCACCCGCTGGTCCCAGGTGGCCGGGTCGGGCAGCTTCCTCCCCTCGTACTGCGCGGCCTGCACGGCGGCGCCGGGGTCGCGGCGCAGTCCGGTGATGCCCTGGACGGCCTCGCGGAGCAGGCCGGTGCCCTCGCCGCCGAGGCGGATGTGCCGGTCGTAGGGCGCGTCGCGCATCGGGACGGTGAAGCGGACGCCGAGGCCGCGGATGAAGTCGCCGGATGCCTTGCCGGGTTCCTGGGTGCCGTCGTAGGTGAGGGTGTGCACCATGCGGAAGGAGTCCGAGCCGGCGTGGAAGTAGAGGCGGAGGGAGAACGGCAGCCAGCCGCGGTCGCCCTTGCGGTGCTTGCCGTCGACGCGGACGACGGCCCGGACCGGTCCGTCCTGTTCGACGGCGACCCCGGAGATCGTGCCGTCGAACCGCTCGGTCCTGACCGTGCCCTGGTCCTCGTCCTCGATCTCGGGCTGCCGGATCAGGACGAGTCTGCCGTTGCTGGCGATCTCCGTGGACCCGCGGGTGACGGACTTGACGATCGTGGACCCGTTCGTGCCGATCTTGGCGGTGATGACGCCGGTGGAGACGTCGACGGTGCCGCCGCTTCTGTCGACGGTCACCTTCCTGGCGGGTTCGGCGGGGGTGCCCGGGGTGAGCGTGAGCCTGCCGTTGCCCGAACTGACGGCGTGAGCCGTCCACTTGAGGGAGCCGTCGGGCCAGTAGGCGAGCGGCCAGGTCTGGACGGGGACGGCCTTGCCGTCGGCGTCCGTGACGGCGAAGGTCTGGTCCTCCTGGTGGGCGCCCATGGGCCAGGGCACGCCCACGGTCGCGCCGGGGGCCGCGCCGAGGCCGCCGTCCTCCAGCCAGTCCAGGGTCACCGGGTCGACGCCGTCACCGGCGGCTCCGGGCGCGGCCTCGGCACTCCTGGTCCCGAGGGCCCAGCTGAACTGGGCGGCGGCTCCGGCGACGGCGGCGGCCTTGAGGAGGGACCTGCGGGGGATGGGAGACATGAGAGTGGCGGCCTTCCTTCCGTACGGTTCTAGTCAGGGGCATGACAGAGAAGGGCGCGGTGCTCGGGGCACCGGCCTTGAGTGACGGGCACCGGTGGTCCAGAGGTGCCGGGAACCTCCGGCGGGCTCAGCGGTTCCGGAACCTCCGGCGGGCTCAGCGGCGCCGGTACCGCTGCTCGACGGCGACGGCCGCCGCGGCGACGGCTCCCAGCACGGGGACCGCCAGCGGGGCGATGAGCAGGGCGGACGTGCAGGTCAGGACGGCTCCGCCGACGAGCAGGAAGGAGCCGGCGGGGTCCTGGACGGTCCGCCGTCCGGCGTCGGCGAGCAGCACCCGCCAGCGCTGCCCCGGCGTCCAGACCGCCGCCGCCCGCAGCCCGGCCACGGCCAGCCCGAGCAGCGCGAACAGTCCCACGGCCCCGATCAGCGGCCCGCCGGGCAGCCCGGCCCGCACGGCCTGGACGTCCACCCAGCCGAGCAGCGCGGCGACCCACCCGGCGACACCGACCGCCCATCCCCCGCGCAGCGCGGACCGGAAGTCGGCGGTGAACTCCCGCCATCCACCACCCCGCTGGGCGATGCGCCGGCGCAGGTGCCGGGCACCGGCGGCGAACGCGGCCGGGTAGGTGACGACCCCGAGGGAGGCGACCGCGATCCACACCCCGGTCAGCAGGCACTCGGCGAAGAGCCCGAAGCGCTCGGCGAACAGGGACTCCCGGCGCGGCTTCACCCGTGCTTCGGCCATCGCTCAGCCCTTCAGTCCGGAGGTCGCCATGCCGTCGATGAGGTAGCGCTGGAAGGCGAGGAAGAACAGCAGCACGGGCAGCAGCGCGACGAGCGACATCGCGATCATGCCGCCGTAGTTGGCGGCCACGCCGTCGGAGTCGCGGAACATCATCAGGCCCAGCGAGACGGTGTACTTGCCGGGCTCGTTGAGGTAGATCAGCGGGCCCATGAAGTCGTTCCAGGCGTTGATGAAGGTGAAGATCGCGCTGGTGATGAGCGCGGGCCGGCACAGCGGCAGCACGACCGACCAGTAGATGCGCAGGTGTCCGCAGCCGTCGAGGCGGGCGGCCTCGTCCAGTTCACGGGGCAGGTTCCGCATGAACTGCACCATGAGGAAGACGAAGAAGGCCTCGGTGGCGAGGTACTTGCCGATCAGCAGCGGCACATAGGTGTTGACCAGCTCCAGCTTCTGGAACATCACGTACTGCGGGATCAGCAGCACGTGGTACGGCAGCAGGAGCGTGCCGATCATGAGGGAGAACAGCAGGTTGCGCCCGGCGAACCTGATGCGCGCGAAGGCGTACGCGGTCAGCGAGCAGGACACCAGGACGCCGACGACCGCTCCGCCCGCGTAGAAGAGGGAGTTCTGGAAGAACGTCCAGATCGAGATGTCCGCGATGCCGTCGGCGAGGCCCTTGAAGTTGGACAGGATCGGCCGGGACGGGAACAGCGTCAGGCTGTTGATGATGTCCTTGCTCGGCTTGAAGGAGGCGCCGATCACCCAGACGACCGGGTAGAGGATGACGGCCAGGATCAGCAGGGCGCCGAGGTGCCAGGCGAGGGAGCCGGTGCGCTTGCGGGCGAGTCCGCCGCCGAGGGGTTTGGTGGTGGTCGCGCTCATCGGGCGTCCTCCTCGTAGTGCACCCACTTCTTCTGCGACCAGAAGAGGACGGCCGTCACCAGGGCCACGGCGAGCAGCAGCATCCAGGCCATGGCGGAGGCGAAGCCCATCTGGGAGTTCTTGAAGCCCTGCTGGTAGAGGTAGCAGGTGTAGACGAGCGTGGCGTCGGCCGGTCCGCAGTAGGTGTTGGAGACGACGTAGGCCGACCCGAAGATCTGGAAGGAGTGGATGGTCTCCAGCAGCACGTTGAAGAAGAGCACCGGGGAGATCATCGGCAGCGTGATGTTCCAGAACTTCCGGAAGGGCCCGGCGCCGTCCATCTCGGCCGCCTCGTACAGCGCCCTGGGCACCTGCTTGAGCCCTGCCAGGAAGATGACCATGGGCGCCCCGAACTGCCACACGGTCAGCGCGACCAGGCAGTACAGCACCCAGTCGGCGTTGCCGACCCAGCCGCCGACGTGGAAGCCGAGGAAGGTCTGCGTACGGTCCACGACCGCGCCGTCGGAGAACAGCGACCGCCAGACGAAGCCGACCGAGACGCTCGCGCCGATGAGCGAGGGGGCGTAGAAGGCGGCCCGGTAGAAGGCCTGTCCGCGGCGGCTCTGGGCGAGGAGCAGGGCGACGCCGAGGGCGAGCAGCAGCTTCAGCGGGGTGCCGATGACGACGTACTTGGCCGTCACCTCGACCGACTTCTGCCATCTCGGGTCGTCGAACATCTTGGTGAAGTTGTCGAACCCGACCCACTTCGGGGTGGTGAAGAGGTTGTAGTCGGTGAACGCGAAGTACAGCGATGCGATCATCGGGCCCGCGGTCAGCAGCAGGAAGCCGGCGATCCACGGGGACATGAAGAGGTAGCCGGCGAGGTTCTCCCGCCGCCGGCCCGGCCGCCGCGTCCTCGGGGTGGCGGCCGAGCGTGCCGCGCGGGTCGCGGGCACCGAGTCCTTGACGAGCGTCACGGCGGTCCCCCTCAGGCCTGGAAGGCGGCCTCGGCCTCGGTGAAGAACTGCTTCACCGCGTCCGCGACCTTCGCCTTGCCCTGTCCGAGGTCGCCGCCGATGCGCAGGAAGGCGGCCTCGATGGTGTCGGCACCGGACGGGTGCGGGGTGATCGTGCCGAGGACGCCGGACTTGGCGGTGTCCTCCTCGTACTGCGCGATCTCCTTGTTGACCGCGTCGGTCGGCTTGTAGGCCTCGTACTGCTCGGTGCCGGCGAGGATGCCCCGGTCGTAGCCCATGACCTTGCCGACCCGGGGGTCATGGACCATGAAGTCGATGAACTGCGCGACTTCCTCGGGGTGGGAGGTGCGGGCGGAGGCGCTGAGCATCAGGGAGGCGAGGTACTGGCCGGTCTGCTTGCCGTCCGTGGTGGGGATCGGCGCCAGGCCGTACTCGCTGTCACCCTCCGCGGAGTAGCGGACCGTGAAGTTGTCCCAGGTGAACTCCGAGGCGCCGTGACCGGCGGACAGCGAGGACTTGGGCTGGTCCTGGGAGACGACCTTCGGGTCGGTGACGTGGCCGGCCTTGACCCGGTTGTAGCCGTCGGTCCACCACTCCGTCAGGTCGGCCTTGTCGTAGCCGAGTCCGTCGTCGGTGAAGAACGCCTTGCCGTTCTGGCGGAGGTAGAGGTCGTACAGGTACATGATGGTGAAGTAGCCGGTGTCCCCGGGGACCTTCGTCCGGTCGTGGATGGTCTTCAGGGCCTTGAAGTACTCGTCCCAGGTCCAGCCCGGCCGCGGCTCGACGCCCGCCTTCCGGAAGACCTTCTTGTCGATGACGAGCGCCATGGTGTTGGAGCCGACGGGAACGCCGAGCTGTTTGCCGTCGACCTCGCCGACCTTCGTGACGCCCTCGCGGAAGTGATCCAGGCTCAGATTTCCGGCCTGCACCTGTGACTTCAGATCGAGGAGAATTCCTCGCTTGTCGTACTTCCTAAGGAATGTGACGGCGTTTTGGAAAACGTCCGGGGGATTTCCGCCGGCGGCCTGCGTCTGGAACTTCTCCCAGAACGACTGGTACGTCTGGAAGTCCGTCTTGACCTTGATCTTCGGGTACTTCTCCTCGAAGAGCGCGATGCTCTGGTTGATCTTCTTCGCCCGCTCCTCGGCACCCCACCAGGAGTAACGGATCGTCACCGTCCCGTTCCCGGATCCGCTGTCGCCCCCGCACCCGGTCGTCGCGGCGAGCCCCAGCGTGGCCGCCGACGCCCCGGCCGCCTTCAGGATCGTACGCCTGTCAAGATTCCTGGTTCCCACAGTCGGGCCCTCCCCGCAGCATCGTCGCCGCGCGCCGCATGAATCGTTTCAAGTAAGCGCTTGCTGGCACAAGTTACGGAGGGGTCCGGGGTGCGTCAATGATTCGGACAGGAATTTCTTCCGGCCGACCGGGGCGACGGGTCAGCCTGCCGGCCGTTCCGCCTGGTGAGGCTGGGGGTGGCCAACAGGCCGAACGCGGGGGGCCGACGGGGTGGGGGTGATTGGGCCGGGGGTGGGGGGCGAGCTGGGCGTGGGGTGGGGTGGGAGCCGTGGGGGTCCGTGGGGTGGGGGCGGGTCGGCAGGCCGCGGGTCCGTGAAGTGGGGGCGGAGGCGGGCCGGCAGAGCGCAGGCCCGTGAGGCGAGGCCGGAGACAGGCCGGCTGACTCGTGGCGCCGGGACCTCGTCACCCAGCAGCCCGCAGATCCGCGAGGTCGGGCGGGGCGGGCCGGTCGGCCGGTCAGGTCCGTCAGGTCCGTCAGATCCGTCAAATCCGTCAGGTCGGTCACGTCGGTCAGGTCGGCAGGCACGCTAGCCAGTCGAGCAGGATTCGGTTCGTCTCGTCCGGCGTTCCGGCTGGACGAAGTGCCCGCATCCGGTCCAGGACGTGCGAGCCGAACAGCCCCGGCAGGGTGTCGGGGACTGCCTTCAGGGCGTCGGCCAGCCAGGCGAGGGAGGCGTCCCGCTCGCCCCGGTGAACAGCGAGGGCTGCGTGATCGGGGCGCCCGCCTGATCGGCCAGGTCCGCCCAGTACCGGTCCACGTTCCGGTACCGGTGCAGGGCCCCGGTCATTCCGGCCCGCTCGAACGCCCCGGCGTACACGTCGAGGTCCCGCTCCCGCAGCCAGGACGGCAGAACACCGGTGGGGAAGCGGTCACGCAGAGTGCCGCCGGGGCTGACGGAGTACGGGGCCGGGCGTCCGGCCCGGGCATGGTGTCGGCGGACAGGGCCGCGTAGAGACCGGCCGGCCACCCGCGCACACCGGGCTCGATCTCGGCCTCCGCGCGGACCGGAGCTGCGGTGTCAGTGGTGCCGGCGGGGCGGGGGCCGGGGGCTGGGTGCAGGTGAGGTCGTGAGGGCCGGGTAGGCCGTCGAGGGTTGAGCGGGCCGGTGAAGGACGGGTGGGCCGGTGAGGGCCGAGCGGGGCGGTGAGGGCCTGGTGGGGCGGTGAGGGCCGGATGGGTCGGCGGAGGGTCTTCAGGTTTGCGGAGCCGGGGAGGCGCAGGCGGTCAGGACGCTCGATCGGGTGACGGGGGACGATCTTCGGTCGGGACGTACGGTCGGTGCCGGAGCCGGGCGAGGCGTCGGCGCCAGGCGGGGCGTCGGCGCCGGGCGACGTGGTCCCCGGGCTGCGGTCGCGTCTCGTGACGGTAGGGGCGCGGGCGGGCCGGTGTTCGGCGGCCTGTGCCGGCGCTGCCGGGTCGGGCCCGCGTCACGGTGATCCGGTGGGTGGCCCGGCGGGCACGGGAGTTGTTGCCGTTCGGCAAGGCGCGCGAGTGGCCGCGAGTGGCCGAGACCAGGGCCCACCTGCCTCGCACCCGCCGCCGACAGGGCGGGCGAACGCCGACGGCCCACCTGCTGGTCGCAGATGGGCCGTCGGTCCGGGTGGGCGATACTGGGTTCGAACCAGTGACCTCTTCGGTGTGAACGAAGCGCTCTCCCACTGAGCTAATCGCCCCGGCGCAGGAAGAACATTACCCCATGTCAGGGGGTGCTTCCGACCGGGGCCGGGCCGCGGGGGCGGTCCGCCCCCGGAGCCGCGTCACTGGTCCTTGATCTTCCACGGCATGACGAGGCCGAACTTCCACAGGTAGATCCCGGCGAGCACGCCGATGATCACCAGGCCGATCACGGTCAGTGTGATGTTGCGGCGGCGCACCTTGGGGTCGAGGGCCCGATGGGCCGCCTCGGTGACCTTGCGTTTGGTCCAGCGGAGCACGAGCTGGGCCCAGACGAACTCGGTCGCCCAGATGGCCATGCCCCCGAAGATCACCACCCAGCCGGGCCCGGGCAGCGGCAGCATGACGATCCCCGCGCCGACCACCGCGAGGCCGACCACGAAGACCCCGACCTGCCAGCTCAGGTGCAGGAGCCGGCGGGACTTGATGAACTCCGGCGCCCGTGAGCCGAGCCCGCGCTCGGCATCGTGCCCGGCCTCCTGCCCGGCCTCGGGCCGGTCCGTCCCCGCCTTGTCCGCTGCCACGGCGACCTCGCCCGGCTCGTCACTCCCCGTATTCATACAGACAAACCCTACCCGAGTGAATCCAGTCACCGGAATGGCCGTAGGACTGGTACGAGTTCTCCGCCGGAAGAGTTACGTAAACACACGCAAAACCCTCAGAGGGGTTTACAACGGCACCGTAGGTGGCATGTCGATTTCGCCGACGTGCGAATCCCCGAGCGCACACTGAGCGAAAGGCCCTGGCGCTTATGAACACCACGGTCAGCTGCGAGCTGCACCTGCGCCTCGTTGTGTCGAGCGAGTCCTCCCTGCCTGTCCCCGCAGGCCTGCGGTACGACACGGCCGACCCCTACGCCGTGCACGCCACCTTCCACACCGGAGCCGAGGAGACCGTCGAGTGGGTGTTCGCCCGCGACCTCCTCGCCGAGGGGCTGCACCGGCCCACCGGCACCGGCGACGTCCGCGTCTGGCCATCCCGCAGCCATGGTCAGGGCGTCGTCTGCATCGCCCTCAGCTCCCCGGAGGGGGAGGCGCTGCTTGAGGCCCCGGCGCGGGCCCTGGAGTCCTTCCTGAAGCGAACCGACGCCGCCGTGCCGCCCGGCACGGAACACCGGCACTTCGACCTCGATCAGGAGCTCTCGCACATCCTGGCGGAGAGTTAGGTCGCGGCCCTTCCGAGCAGCCCGGCGCCGTCCACTCGGGGAGACGGCTCGGGCCAAGACAACCGCATACGGCACAGGCCGGCGCCGTCACCGTGAGCCTCACGGAGGCGGCGTAGGGCTGTGCGCGGCCGGCTGCGTTCCGTGTGCGGCCGACCGCGCTGCGTCCAGGCGGCCCGGCCCGGGAACCCCGGGAGGATCGGCGGCGTCCTACCGGCAGGCGAGAGGTCGGGCACACACGGGTGCGGTGGGCGCTGTTGTCGCTACCATCGGCCAGCATCGGCGGGCGTCCGCCCGACCCCCCAGGCCAGGGAGCGAAACGTGCTGATCACCCACGACACCCGGTGCGCCCTCGACACCGTGGTGGATCTGGTGAACACCGCGCCGGAGGACGACGCGACGGCGGACGGACTGCCCGATGTCCCGGCTCTTGCGGATTTCGTACGAAACCACAAGATGAGCGATGTCGGCGTGCTCTCGGAGTTCGACCTCTCCGCGGTGCGCAGGGTCCGGACGCGGTTCGCGGCGATCTTCGCGGCCCCGGACGCCCGGTCCGCCGCCATGATGATCAACGAACTGGTCGCCGCGGCGGGCACCACGCCCCGGCTGACCGACCATGACGGCTACGACTGGCATGTGCACTACTTCGCACCGGGCGCCTCCGTGGCCGACCATCTCGCCGCGGACTGCGGGATGGCACTCGCCTTCTTCGTGGTCGCCGGTGAGCAGGAACGGCTGCGGCGCTGCGAGGCGCCGGACTGCCGGCGCGCCTTCGTGGATCTGTCCCGCAACCGCTCGCGCCGCTACTGCGACAGCCGCACCTGCGGCAACCGGCTGCACGTCGCCGCCTACCGGGCCCGGCGCAAGGAGGCGACGGGCTGAGGGGACGGCGCGCCGAGGTGACTCCGCCCGGTCCGGTGCGACGTCGGTCCCGGCGGGTGGCGCCGGGACGGACGTGTACGGCTCACAGCAGCAGCAGGTCGTGCAGCGCAGCCATGAGCAGCAGACACCCGATCACCGCAAGGAAGATCATCAGCGGTGGCTGGGAAAGGGCGAAGAGGCATCCGCGCGGCTCGTCCTTCGGCGGCGCGGCCTCGCTCTGTTGCGTGTCCAGCATCTCGCGGCCGATGATGGCGCACGCGACGGGTCATACGCGATCAACGCTCAGGGATCTTGCGGGACTTCGCCAATAGCGCGAGGTCTCGTTCGGCTCGTGAACGATTCCGGACGTCCAGGGACCTACTGTGTCGTTTCAGCGAGTCATGTGACTGTCATATGCCGTGCTTCTTCAAGATGGCCTCGATGTCGCTGAAGTCCTCGGCCGGATCGGCGGCCCGGGGCGCGCCGGTCCGCGGTCCGGCCGTGGGGCGCGCGGTGGACCGGGGTGCCTCGCCCAGGGACGGGGCGGAGGCCGTGGGCGCCACCGCGTCCCGCTCGGCCCGCCCGGCCGCCTTGCGCCCGGCACCTCCGCGCCGTCGCTCCACGGCGCGCGTACCGGCGAACAGCAGCCAGGCCGCGCCCAGCACTCCGAAGCCCGCCCAGGCGGTGGGGCTCAGGGCGGTGTCGGCGAGCCAGCCGACGACCCCGGTCATGACCAGGCCGACCGGCACCAGCGAGTAGGCCGCGAGGCGGGCCGCCGCCAGGAAGCGCTTGCGGTAGGCCGTGACCACCGCGATACCCAGGCCCGCCGCCGACACGGCGGAGCAGACTGTCTCGGCAATCATCCGTCCTCCTGGCGGGCTCGTTCGTCGCTTCCATCGTGCACCGCCAGGCCCCCGCGGTGCCATGCCCGGGCCAGACATCAGGGACATCTCCGGGTCGCCTCCTCCTGGAGTGCCGGTCCGGGTCCGGTGCCCGGAGCGCCGGTCCCCGCCCCCGGCCGGCCCCAGGTCCCGATTGGGTCGCCCGGTCCCGGCCTGGAAGACTGGTGGTCATGAGCGACTCCTCCCCCGCACGCACCGAAGCCCCCGTCCTCGAGGTCTGGTGCGAACTGCAGTGCCCCGACTGCCGCACCGCCCTGGACGACGTCCGCGCCCTGCGCGCCCGCTACGGCGACCGGCTGGAGCTGCGGCTGCGGCACTTCCCGCTGGAGAAGCACAAGCACGCCTTCGCCGCCGCCCAGGCCGCCGAGGAGGCGCTGGAGCAGGGCAAGGGCTGGCCGTACGTGGAGGCCGTGCTGGAGCGGGTGGCGGAGCTGGACCGTCAGGGAGAACCCTTCCTGGTCGAGGTGGCCCGGGAACTCGGCCTGGACGCGGAGGAGTTCGACACCGCGTTGATCGACGGCCGGCACATCCTCGCCGTCGACGCCGACCAGGCCGAGGGCAAGGCGATCGGCGTGACGGGTACCCCGACGTACGTCATCGGCGGCGAGCGCCTCGACGGCGGCAAGAGCCAGGAGGGTCTGCGCGAGCGCATCGAGGAGATCGCGGACCGGCTGCTCGCCGACCAGGCCTGACCGAGCGAGGGCGAGGGTCCGGGGCGGCGGCTCCGGGGCTCAGCGGCGCGGGCGCCGTCGCGCCATGGCACGCGGCACAGGCCCGGCGCCGTCCTACAGCAGGGGCTTGCTCAGGGAGTGGGTCACCGTCTCGTATCCGAGCGACGCGTACAGCCGCTCGGCCGGGGTGTTGCCCGCGAACACGTTGAGGCCGACGACCGTCCGGCCGGTCTCGATCGCCTGGCGTTCCGCCAGCAGCATGAGCGTACGGCCGTGGCCTCGCCCGCGGTGGGCGGCGTCGGTCTCCACGTCGAAGACGAACGCCTTGGCGTCCTCCAGGGCCAGCCAGAGGGTGCCCACCCGGACGCCCTCGTGCTGCAGCACGCTGAAGAGCACGCCCTCGGTCGCGAGTCCGTGCGGCAGCAGCCGCGCGTGGTCGTCGCGGGCCTTGGCCCTGGCCGCGGCCTCGGGGATGCCCCGCCCGATCCACCCGCGCGCGTACCGCTCGCTCTCCGCCTCGCGCCAGGCGGCGAACTCGGCCTCGGTCATGGGGCGCGCGTGGCTGCCCGGCGGCAGCGCGGGCGGGGTGGCGCCGAGGCGTTTCTCCATGCCGCGGTTGCGCACCGTGTAACCGAGGGCACCGAACAGGCGCAGCGCGGCGCCCGCCGTGGCGGGCACCACCGCCTCCATCTGCACGCAGCCCCAGCCCCGGGCCACCTCCTCCGCGGCGAGCGCGGCCACGGTGCCCCGGCCGCGCCGCCGGTCGGGCTCGGCGATCCGCAGGTCGACGACGCGGGCCACCGAGGCGCCGAGGGACGGCGAGGTGCCGAGGTGGATCTCACCGACGGGGCGGCTGTTCACGCACACCGTAGCGGCGGGAACGCGATCCGTCGGGGTGCTGCTGGAGCGGCTCGGCCGGCCGCAGGGTCGTGGTCATCACAGGTGTTCTACCCACGACGACCGCCGGACGTCAGCCCGTTTTCCGGCTCAGGGGTCCAGGTCCCGCCCGGCGTGCTCGTCGAAGATCCGCATGGCCTCGGCGGTCACCGGGCCGCCGGTGCCGGGCAGTTCGCGGTCGTCGATCTGGTGCAGGGCCTGTACGTCCCGCAGGGTCGAGGTCAGGAAGACCTCGTCGGCGCTCCGGAGGACGTCCAGCGGCAGGTCGGTCTCCTTGGCGCCGACCCACTCGACGACCAGGGCCCGGGTGATGCCGGACAGGCAGCCCGAGGTGACCGGCGGGGTGTGGATCTCGCCGTCCAGGACGACGAAGACGTTGGACCCGGTGCCCTCGCAGAGCTGTCCGACCGTGTTGCCGAACAGTGCCTCGGAGGCGCCGTGTTGATGGGCGCGGGCCAGGGCGACGACGTTCTCCGCGTACGAGGTGCTCTTCACGCCGGCGAGGGCGCCGCGTTCGTTGCGGGTCCAGGGGACGGTGATCGCGGCCGTGGAGTCGGGGCGGCGGCTGGTCTCACCGACGGCGACGACGAGCGTCGGGCCCTGTTCGCCGCGGTCGGAGCCGAGCGGGCCGTGGCCTCCGGTGTAGGTGATCCGCAGCCGGCCCAGCGGCACCGGGTCGGCCTCCAGGACGGCCGTACACGCGCGGCGCACCTCGTCGTGGTCCGGGTCGGGCAGGCCGAGGCTGCGGGCCGAGCGGGTCAGCCGGTCCAGGTGCCGGGTCAGCGCGAACGGCGTGCCGTGGACCGCCTTGACGGTCTCGAAGACGCCGTCGCCGACGGTCAGCCCGTGGTCGAGGACGGAGATCCTGGCGGATTCCGGGTCCCGCAGCTCGCCGTCCAGCCAGATCTTCACAGGAGCGTCCCCTCTGTCTCGTCGTACGCCCCCGACGCTACCGCGAGCAGCCGGGACGCCTTCAGCTCGGTCTCGCGCCACTCCCCCTCCGGGTCGGATCCCCAGGTGATGCCGGCCCCGGTGCCGAAGCGCAGGGCGCCCGCGGCGCGGTCGATCCAGAAGGTGCGGATGCCCACGGCCAGCTCGGCGGTGCCCCGGTCGGCGTCCACCCAGCCGATGCCGCCGCAGTACGGGCCGCGCGGTGCCGTCTCCAGCGCCTCGATGATCGTCAGGGCGCTGGGCTTGGGGGCGCCGGTGACCGAGCCGGGCGGAAAGGCCGCGGACAGCAGCTCCGGCCAGCCGGCGTCCGCCCGCAGCTCGCCGCGCACGGTCGAGACGAGGTGGACGAGTCCCGGGTGCTTCTCCACGGCGCACAGGTCGGGGACGGTCACGCTGCCGGTCGCGCAGACGCGGCCGATGTCGTTGCGGACCAGGTCCACGATCATCACGTTCTCGGCGTAGTCCTTCTCCAGGAGGTCCGCCTCGGTGCGCCCGGTGCCCTTGATCGGTCCTGATTCGACCGTACGGCCGTCCCGGCGCAGGAACAGCTCGGGGGAGGCGGTGGCGATCTCCACACCGTGCTCCGGCAGCCGGACCGTTCCCGCGTACGGCGCCGGGTTGCCGCGGGCCAGCAGGGCGGTCAGGGCGTCCACGTCGGCGCCGGGGCCGACCGGCGCGCTGAGCACGCGGCAGAGGTTGGCCTGGTAGACCTCGCCGGCCGCGATGTGCTCGCGGATGCGGTGGACGGCCGCCGTGTACGCGGCGCGGTCCAGGGAAGAGGTCCAGTCGCCCGGCCGCGGGCCCCGCCATCCGCCGGGCACGGGCGCGGGCACCGGCTCCTCGCGTACGTCAGCGAAGCGCGCGCAGGTCAGGCGGCCCTCGAAGTCCGCGCAGACGGCCCAGAAACCGGTGGAGTCCAGGGCGGCCGGATCGCTGGTGACGTCGAGGAGGCCGGTGGCGACGCGGTCGCCGAAACGGGCCAGCGGGGGGAGTCCGGATGGGTGGTGGAGCACGTGGTCGAGTCTAGGGCGGGTGTCCGGAAGGCGGCTCCGGGATGTCGCGGAGGGGGCCCTGACCACGGGGTCCGTCGGGTGCACCGCAGCACGCTGGGCAAACGCGTTTTTGTACTGGCCCGGGAATCCGCTAGAGTTCAACACGTCGCCGGGACGCGGAAGCGGACCGAAACGACAGGCGGACGTAGCTCAGTTGGTAGAGCGCAACCTTGCCAAGGTTGAGGTCGCGAGTTCGAGCCTCGTCGTCCGCTCGAAGGAGAAGGGGTCGTCCCGATCCCCTTACACTCCTGGTGGAGTGGCCGAGAGGCGAGGCAACGGCCTGCAAAGCCGTCTACACGGGTTCAAATCCCGTCTCCACCTCCAAGGACGATTAGCTCAGCGGGAGAGCGCTTCCCTGACACGGAAGAGGTCACTGGTTCAATCCCAGTATCGTCCACTGGATCTTCGGATCCTGGGTCTTCTCGAAGATCCCACCCGCGCGATTAGCTCAGCGGGAGAGCGCTTCCCTGACACGGAAGAGGTCACTGGTTCAATCCCAGTATCGCGCACTGTCTGTGACTCACGAGTCACAGCCCGCGGACGATTAGCTCAGCGGGAGAGCGCTTCCCTGACACGGAAGAGGTCACTGGTTCAATCCCAGTATCGTCCACACAGCAAGGAGCCCCCGGCCGTCTCGTACGGCCGGGGGCTTCTGCGTGTGCTCGGCCGGGATCAGCTGGAGAAGAGCATGTGGCCGAAGCTCTTGTGGCGCTGGTGGCCGTAGTGACCGTGACCGCCGTGGCCGCCGTGCGGGGCGCCCCAGGCGGGCGCGGGCGGAGCCGCCGGGTAGGCCTGCGGGGCGGCGGGCGGGGGCGGCGGGGCCGGCTGCGACCACTGGGCCTCCAGGCGGGTCAGCGCCTCCAGCTCGCCGTAGTCGAGGAATATGCCGCGACAGCCGCTGCACTGCTCGATCTGGACGCCGTTGCGGTTGTAGGTGTGCATCGGCGCATGGCACTTCGGACACTGCATGGTCGGCTCAACTCCTCGCCGGTCGGTCCTGCTTCGTGTTTCCCCAGGACAGACTCCCTCCGGCCCCGGGCGGTTGCAGCCTAGTCCGGGAATCCGGGCGCGGGCCGAGGGGGGCGCGGGAGGCCGGCGGGGACGGACGGCATGCGCGCGCACGCGTCCACCACGGCCTGTTCCACCTCGTCCAGCGGGCGGTCCGCGGCGAGCGCCTTCGTGACCGCCAGGGCCGCCGTCTGCACGGTGAGCGCGCGGGCCGGGACGTCCAGGGCGGTCCACGGGGCGCCGTCCGCGGGTACGGCCGGGCCACCCGCCCGCCGGTAGGCGGTCAGGAAGCGGGTCCACTCGTCGGGCGGGAGCAGTCCGCAGGCGTACCAGGCGGCGGGGCGGGCGAGGTCCCAGGCCGGGACACCGGCACCGAGGTCGTCCACGTCGATCAGCTTCCACGGGCCGTCCGGCGCCGGGTGCCGGACGAGCTGGCCGAGGTGCAGGTCGCCGTGGCAGAGGGCCGGCGGGCCGGGCATCGGCGCCTGCGCGCGCGCCCAGGCGGGCAGGGCGGCCCAGGCGTCCAGGACGGGACGGGCGGCTGCGCGCGCGGCCCGGCCGGGCGAGGCGCGCAGGGTCGCCCGGAGGCGGTCGAGCGCGCGGACGGCTTTGTCGGGGCCGCGCATCGGGGGGAGGCCGGCGGGGACGGGTGCGCGGTGCAGACGGGCGAGGAGGGTGGCGGCGGCCTCCCAGGGAGCGGCGTCCGGGTCGTCCGGGTCCACGGGGACGCCGTACGGCCAGAAGGTGACCAGGCGGTCGTGCAGGGTCGCCGCGTCCGGGGTGAGTGGGGGCAGGAGCACGTCGGGGAGGCGCGCGGCCGTGGCGACGCGGAGGGTGAGTGCGGCGGGGTCCGTGTCCGGGGCGTGGGCCTTGGCGACGGTGACGTCGTGACGGACGACGGTGGCGTCCCGGCGGTCGGCGAGGGGGGTGCTGGGGCAGGAGCAGGGGGTGGTCGGGGTACGGGGGTGAGCGGCGGCCTT
Organism: Streptomyces sp. Ru62; assembly: GCF_002920615.1. GTDB lineage: Bacteria > Actinomycetota > Actinomycetes > Streptomycetales > Streptomycetaceae > Streptomyces. The sequence continues at coordinate 28,671 of NZ_PQSU01000030.1, read as the reverse complement.
GGCTCGGCCGGCCAGCGCGGACATGAGGACGGCGGGGTTGTCGGTTCCGGCGGCTTCGGGGTGGGTGTCGGTGGCGGTGTCTTCGGTCAAGGGGGCCTCGGGCGGGGTGGGGTGTCGGAGCGAGCGTACTGGGGCGGGGCGGCGAGGTTGCGGCCGCTGTGCAGCGCAGCCCGCGCCGATCCCCCAGGGGCGCGGGGAACTGCGCGACCAGCCCCCGCTCAGCCGCAGCCGGCACACGACCCGACTGAACGGCAACCACGCGCCCGCAGCCGACACACGACTCCACATCGAACGGCAACCACGCCCCCGCAGCCGACACACGACTCCACATCGAACGGCCCCGCACGCCCGCAGCCGACACGCACCCGCACCGAACGACCCCCACGCGCCCGCGGCCCGCCCACGACCAGCGCGGTGACGGTGCTGGTGAAACGGCCAATGCCGGCGCAGCTCCCCAGCTGCGCCGGCATTTGTGCCGTCCGCCGTACCCCCGTCCCCACGGGGTTTCATGGATCGATGTCCCCGCCCGGACCGCTCTTCCGGGCCTGGGGTCGCCGCTCAGCGCCCCAGCATCGCACCCACGGACGACGCCTGTGTGGCCACCGTCTCCCAGCCGTCGAAGACGAGCAGGAGCAGGGCCGCCAGGGGAAGGGCCATGAGCGTCGCCACCAGGGGGTGGCGACGGCCCGTCCGGCGGGGGGCGAACGCCGTGCGTCGCGGTGCCGTGTAGGCCATGGTCCCTCTCCTGACCGTTTCGGTTGTCGTCGGCAGCGGCGGGTGTCTGACCTCGGGGGACGAGTGCTGCACCCGCCGCTTGACCTCAAATCTAGGCGCGCGGTGCCCACCGGGCGTCATGCCCGCGTACCGATTGCCGGGCCTCCATGAGGATGAGCCATGACCTGCGACGTACTCCCCTGGGTGGAGACGCGGGCCGGTGTCTCGGGGTCTTCCCGGAGGGGTAGCCCGTTCCGTCCCGTTTTTTCCGACGTGCTCTATGGGGTGAGTTGAGTGACTTCGATCACTCCCGTCCGGGTCGGAGGGAGTGTCGGGGGTGGATCGGGATCCGGGGCGCGGGCGCGGCCACGGGTCGCCGCCGACCACGGGCCGGTGGGCGTACGGACCCCTGCACCGCAGCCCAGTGGGATGCCAACCTCCCTGCCACGCCGACCGGTTGAGGTCACGGGTGGCTGGAAGTCGCCGCCGGCCGGAGCTTCCTGACCGCGTTTCACCTCCCCCGGACGGCCGACACAATCCATCCGGCCCAGAGGGCGCGGCCTCTGCGCGCAGGCGGCCGTGGAAACGTAAGCTGTGCCACGTCACAGGGACCGGGCAGCGGGGATGAACATGGCGATGATGCGCCTGAGGCGCGAGGACCCGCGCGTCGTCGGCTCGTTCAGGCTTCACCGACGGCTCGGCGCGGGCGGGATGGGCGTGGTCTATCTCGGCTCCGACAAGAAGGGGCAGCGGGTCGCCCTGAAGGTGATCCGGCCGGATCTGGCGGAGGACCAGGAGTTCCGGTCGCGGTTCGCGCGCGAGGTGTCGGCGGCCCGGCGGATCCGGGGCGGGTGCACGGCCCGGCTGGTCGCCGCGGACCTGGAGGCCGAGCGGCCCTGGTTCGCCACCCAGTACGTACCGGGCCCGTCGCTGCACGACAAGATCGCCGAGGAGGGCGCCCTCGGCGCGGCGGACACCGCGGCGATCGGCGCGGCCCTGTCCGAGGGACTGGTCGCCGTGCACGAGGCCGGGGTCGTCCACCGTGACCTGAAGCCCTCCAACATCCTGCTGTCCCCGAAGGGGCCGCGGATCATCGACTTCGGCATCGCCTGGGCCACCGGCGCCTCCACGCTCACCCACGTGGGCACCGCGGTCGGCTCCCCCGGCTTCCTCGCCCCGGAGCAGGTGCGCGGCGCGGCGGTCACGCCGGCCACCGACGTGTTCTCGCTGGGCGCGACCCTGGCGTACGCCTCGACCGGCGACTCGCCCTTCGGCCACGGCAGTTCCGAGGTGATGCTGTACCGGGTGGTGCACGAGGAGCCGCAACTGTACGGCGTACCGGACGCGCTGGCCCCGCTGATCCGGGCGTGCCTGGCGAAGGACCCCGACGAGCGGCCCAGCACGCTCCAGCTCTCGCTGCGGCTGAAGGAGATCGCCGCCCGGGAGGCGCAGGGCCTGGACGGCGTACGGCCGCCCTCGCCGCGGGCCGCCGAGGCGGACCGGCCCACCGGACGGCTCGCCGACACCTATCCCGAGCAGCAGCGCACCCAGCGGCGCGCCTCGCCCGGTACGCCGCTGCCGCGCGGCGGCACTCCCGCCCGGGGCGGTGCGCCCTCCGTGTCCTCCAGGGGCGGGGTGTCCTCGCGCGGCGAGGTGCCGTCCCGTGGCGGGGCGTCCTCGCGCGGCGAGGTGCCCTCACGCGGTGGCAGCGGTGCGCGCGGTGGCGGTGCCGGGTCCTCCGCCCGGCCGGGTACGGCGCGTCCCACCCCGGTGCCGCGCGGCGGCGGCCCGCGCTCCGGTGGCGGCCGGCCCGCTCAGCGCGGGGGTTCCGGCCGGCCGGGGCAGCGCCCGGCGGGCAGCCTGCGGCGGCCGGCCAATCCGCGGCTGCTGCGGCAGCGGCTGTTCGTGTTCGTGGTGGTGACGCTGCTCGTGGCGCTCGGGATCGCGGTGGCCCAGGGCTGCCAGGGGCCGGCGCGCGGGCTCGGCGACGACGGCGTCCCCCGGCAGCAGCACACCCAGCCGGGCCACTCGCCGCTGGGCGACGCGACGTTCGTACCGAACCCGAACCAGACGGCTGTGAGTCGCGACGCCGGTAACTGAGGGCCGCGTCCGGAAGGCTCCACCGGGCGGGGTGTGCCGGGTCAGGACTCCGGCCGGCCCGTGGCCACCGCGTAGAAGGCCACCGCGGCCGCCGCGCCCACGTTGAGCGAGTCGACGCCGTGGGACATCGGGATGCGGACCCACTCGTCGGCGGCGACCAGCGCCTGCCTGGACAGCCCGTCGCCCTCGGCGCCGAGCATGAGCGCCACCCGCTCCATCCGGTGCGGGGCGGCCTCGTCGAGGGTGCGGGCCTTCTCGTCCGGGGTGAGCGCGAGCAGGGTGAAACCGGCCTCGCGCACCGAGTCCAGGCCCTTGGGCCAGGTCTCCAGCCGGGCGTACGGCACCGAGAACACCGCTCCCATGGAGACCTTGACGCTCCGCCGGTACAGCGGGTCGGCGCAGTCGGGCGACAGCAGGACGGCGTCCATGCCGAGGGCCGCCGCCGAGCGGAAGATCGCGCCGATGTTGGTGTGGTCGTTCACCGACTCCATGACCACCACCCGGCGGGCGGAGCTGAGCAGTTCGCCGGCCGTCGGCAGCGGTCTGCGCTGCATGGAGGCGAGGGCGCCGCGGTGCACGTGGTATCCGGTGACCCGTTCGGCGAGTTCGGGGCTGACGGCGTAGACGGGGGCCGGGGATTCGTCGATGACGTCGCGCATGGCGTCGATCCACTTGGCCGAGAGCAGCATCGACCGCATCTCGTAGCCGGCTTCCCTGGCCCTGCGGATGACCTTCTCGCCCTCGGCGATGAACAGGCCCTCGGCGGGCTCGCGCTTGCGGCGCAGCTCGACGTCGGTCAGGCCCGTGTAGTCGGCCAGGCGCGGGTCGTCGGGATCCTCGACGGTGATGAGATCGGCCACGGGGTGATACTGCCTTGTCCTGGGTGTGGTGCCAACGGCTGGAAAGGGGTGAGGTTGCCCCGGGTTACGTGTGATCAGGCCAAGGTCACGCCGAAGGCGCGGGACCGACCCGCACCACCTCGCCGATGACGATGACCGCCGGGGGCTTCACGTCCTCGGCGCGGACCGTCTCGGCGACCGTGGCGAGGGTGGCGTCCACGCGCCGCTGCGCGGCCGTCGTCCCCTCCTGCACCAGGGCGACCGGCGTCTCGGGCGACCTGCCGTGCGCGACGAGCGTCTCGGCGATCTTCCCGATCTTGTCGACGCCCATCAGGACCACCAGGGTGCCGGTGAGCCTGGCCAGCGAGGGCCAGTCGACCAGGGAGCGCTCGTCGTCGGGCGCCACATGGCCGCTGACCACGGTGAACTCATGGGCGACGCCCCGGTGCGTGACCGGGATGCCGGCCGCGCCCGGCACCGAGATCGAGCTGGAGATGCCCGGGACCACCGTGCACGGGATGCCGGCCTCGGCGAGCGCCTGGACCTCCTCCATGCCCCGGCCGAAGACGAACGGATCACCGCCCTTGAGCCGGACGACCGCCTTGCCCTGCTTGGCGTGCTCGACGAGCGCGTTGTTGATGGCCTCCTGGGCCATGTACCGGCCGTAGGGGATCTTCGCCGCGTCGATCACCTCGACGTGCGGCGGGAGTTCGGCGAGCAGGTCCCGCGGACCGAGCCGGTCGGCGATGACGACGTCCGCCTCGGCGAGCAGGCGCCGGCCGCGGACCGTGATCAGGTCGGGGTCGCCCGGGCCGCCGCCGACCAGGGCCACGCCGGGGGTGCGGGTGCGGTGGTGCGGGGCGACGAGGGTGCCGTCGCGCAGCCCCTCGACGACCGCGTCCCGGATGGCCGCGGTGTGCCGGGGGTCGCGGCCCCGCGCGTGCGTGGTGAGTACGGCGACGGTGACGCCCTCGCTGTGCCCGGTCGCCGGGGTCCACGCGGTCGCCTGGTCGGCGTCGTCGGACCGGACGCACCAGACGCGGTGGCGCTCCGCCTCGGCGGAGGCGGCCGTGTTCGCCGCGGGATCGCTGGTGGCGATGAGGGCGTACCACGCCTCGGCGAGGTCGCCGTCCTCGTACCCGCGCCGCACCCAGGTGATCTCGCCCGCGTCCGCCATGGCCTCGACCGACGGGGTGGCCTCCGGGGAGACGAGGACGATGTCCGCGCCGGCCGCGATGAGCGCCGGGAGGCGGCGCTGGGCGACCTGGCCGCCGCCGAGGACGACCACGCGACGGCCGGAGAGGCGGAGACCTACGGGGTAGGCGGGGTGTTCGGCCATGAGGGACGGCTCCTCGTGCAGCTGTGCGATGGGCGCGCTGCACCTTCGGAGCGGCCCTGACGTGCAGATTTTAAGCGGTGGGCGGGGTACGGGACACGGGTGGTCCGACAGCTGAACACCGGACCACCCGTGCCGCGGGCCTACTTCTCCGTGACTCCCGCCGAATCGAATGTGGCCACCTCGTGCATGGCGCGCGCCGTGCTCTGCACCAGCGGCAGGGCGAGCAGGGCGCCCGTGCCCTCACCGAGGCGCAGGTCCAGGTCGACCAGGGGGCGCAGACCCAGCTTGTTCAGGGCCGCCACGTGGCCCGGCTCGGCGCTGCGGTGGCCGGCGATGCAGGCCGCGAGGACCTCCGGGGCGATGGCGCGGGCCACGAGGGCCGCCGCGCCGGCGCTGACGCCGTCCAGGATCACCGGCGTACGCAGCGAGGCACCGCCGAGCAGCAGGCCCACCATGGCCGCGTGCTCGAAGCCGCCGATCGCCGCGAGGACCCCGATCGGGTCGGCCGGGTCCGGCTGGTGGAGCTCCAGGGCGCGGCGGACGACCTCCGTCTTGCGGGCGAGCGTCTCGTCGTTGATGCCCGTGCCGCGCCCGGTCACCTCGGCCGGGTCGGCTCCGGTGAACACGGAGATCAGCGCGGCGGACGCGGTGGTGTTGGCGATGCCCATCTCACCGGTGAGCAGCGCCTTGTTGCCGGCCGCCACCAGGTCGCGGGCGGTCTCGATACCGACCTCGATGGCCGCCCGGGCCTCCTCGCGGGTCATCGCGGGGCCGGTGGTCATGTCGGACGTGCCGCCGCGGATCTTGCGGGGCAGCAGGCCGGGGGTGGCCGGCAGGTCGGCGGCGACGCCCACGTCGACGACGCACACCTCGGCGCCGACCTGGCCGGCGAAGGCGTTGCAGACGGCGCCCCCGCCGAGGAAGTTGGCCACCATCTGGGCGGTGACCTCCTGTGGCCAGGGGGTGACGCCCTGGGCGTGCACGCCGTGGTCACCGGCGAAGATGGCGACGGCGGCGGGCTCCGGGATCGGCGGCGGGCACTGCCGGGACAGCCCGCACAGCTGTGCGGAGATGATCTCCAGCATGCCGAGCGCGCCGGCCGGCTTGGTCATGCGCTTCTGGCGCTCCCACGCCTCGCCGAGCGCCTTGGCGTCGAGCGGGCGGATCTGTGCGACGGTCTCGGCAAGCAGGTCGTGGGGTTCCTCTCCGGGCAGGGCGCGGCGGCCGTACGTCTCCTCGTGCACCACCCAGGACAGGGGGCGTCGCTTGGACCAGCCGGCCTGCATCAGCTCGGGCTCGTCCGGGAACTCGTCGACGTACCCGACACACAGGTAGGCGACGACCTCCAGGTGCTCGGGCAGGCCGAGCGCGCGGACCATCTCCCGCTCGTCGAAGAAGCTGACCCAGCCGACGCCGAGGCCTTCGGCGCGGGCGGCGAGCCAGAGGTTCTCCACCGCGAGCGCCGAGGAGTAGGGCGCCATCTGCGGCTGGGTGTGACGGCCGAGCGTGTGCCGGCCGCCGCGGGTGGGGTCGGCGGTGACGACGATGTTGACCGGGGTGTCGAGGATGGCCTCGATCTTCAGTTCCTTGAACTGCTTGGCCCGGCCCTTCGGCAGCGACTTGGCGTACGCCTCGCGCTGCCGCATCGCCAGTTCGTGCATCGTCCGCCGGGTCTCGGCGGACCGGATGACGACGAAGTCCCAGGGCTGCGAGTGGCCCACGGACGGCGCGGTGTGCGCGGCCTCCAGGACTCTGAGCAGCACCTCGTGCGGGATGGGGTCGCTGCGGAAGCCGTTGCGGATGTCGCGGCGCTCGCGCATCACCTTCAGGACGGCCTCGCGTTCGGCGTCCGCGTAGCCCGGCGCGGCGGGGCCGGTGGACTGTCGTGCTTCCGCCACCTCGGCCGTGCTCTCTTCCTGGTCGGCGGCCCTGGTCCGCAGGTCCTCCGCGTGCTGGACGACATCGGGGGTGGGCGCCCCGGCCGGCTCGCCGTCGTGGGGTGCCGGCACGACGAGGGGGTGCGGCGGGGTGGGCGCCAGGTGCGGGGTGGTGGGCACCTGACCCTCCACCGGCACGAACTCACCGAGCGGCCGCGGCTCCGCCCCCACGGGGAGCCCGGAGGGCAGCGGCTGCTCCGGGTTCTGCGCGGGGCCCTGCGGCCGAGGGGCCTCGGGTACGGCGGCGGTACCCTGCGCCGCGTCCGGCTGCGGGGCGGTCTGCGCGGCCGGGGCGCCGGTGGCCTGCGGGACGCTCTCGGCGAGCTGCGGGCCCTGGAGCACGACCGGCTCCGCCACCTCCACGGCCTCGGCGGTGCCGTCAGCGGCGGGCGGGACGGGTACGGCGGTCTGCGACGCGTCGGCCGGGGCCGCGGGCTGCGGAGCCTGGAAGTCGACGGTGGTCAGGGGGGCGGTCGGCTGTGCGGCCTGGGCGGCGACGGTGGGCTCAGCGGCCTGGGCAGCGACGGTGGGCTCAGGGGCCTGGACGGCGCCGTCGACCGTTGCCTGGGCGGGTGCCGGGGCGGCGCCGTCGACCATTACCTGGGCGGTGGCCGCGTCGGGCGCCGGGGCCGCGTTCTGGGCGACAACCGTTTCGGAAGCTGGGGCCGCGTTCTGAGCGACAACGGCGTCGGTGGCTTCGCCCACCCCGTGGGGGGCGACCGCATCGGCCGACTCGACCGCTCCCTGGGCCACGGCGGACGCCTGCGCCTCGGCGGGAGGCTGGGGCTGTGCGGCGTCGGCAGCGTGCACGACGGCAACCTGCTGCGCTCCGGCGTGCTGCGGCTCGTCGGCCATCTGCTCGGCGCCGGTCGGCTGCGCCGGGTCGCCGGGCTGCACCGCGTCTACGGCCTGCGACGCCTCGGGAATCTGAGCGCCGCCGTTGACCGGCGCATGCCCCTCGGGAACCTGAGCACCGCTGTCGGCCGGCACATGCCCCTCGGGCTGTCCGGCTCCGGCGATCTGCTCGACGCCGGCCGGCTGCGCCGCGTCGACGGACTGCGGCGCGTCGACGGCCTGTCCAGCAGCGGCGGTCTGTCCAGCGGCGGCGGCTTGCGGAACCTCCGCGATCTGTCCGCCGTCGGTGACCTGCGCCGCGTCGGCAGCCTGCGCGGCACCCTCGGGCTGCCCAGCCGCGGCGATCTGCACGGCGTCGGCGGCATGCAGGTCAGGAGCGGTCTGAGGAGCTTCGGCGATCGGCGCGCCATCGGCGGACTGCACCGCGTCGGCAACCCGCGCGGCACCCTCGGGCTGCCCGGCTCCGGCGATCTGCTCGGCGCCGGCCGGCTGCGCCAGGTCGGCGGGCTGCACCGCGTCGGCGGCATTCCCGGCAACGTCGGCCTGAGCAGCGTCAGCAGTCTGCGACTGGTCGGCAGCCTGAGAAGCCTCGACAGCCCGCGCACCGTCGGCGGACTGCACCGCGTCGGGAGCCTGCGCACCGTCGGCAACCTGCGCAACCGCAGCAGCCTGCGCGGGGTCGGCGAGAGGGGCCGGGTCGGCGGGCTGTGCGGTGGCCTGCGCCGCAGCGACTACGTCCCCGGCGCCGGGGTTCTGTCCGGCATCCGCGGCCTGCACGGCCGCAGTGGCATCGGTGGGCTGCGCCGTTTCGTCCGGCTGCACGCCATCGGCCGGTTCCGCCGGTGCCGTCGGCTGAGGCGCCGCCTCGGCCGGCGTACCGGCGACCGGAGCCGCGTCCGCAGCCCCCTCGGCGCCGGTGGCCTCCGAAGGCAGCGCGCCGGTCGGCACGGCCTGTCCCGGCGCGGCCTGGGCCGGAACGCTCTGGTCCGCCGGGTCCGGGCCGGGGGCCTCCGGCATCGGGGGCACCTGGCCCGTCCCGGCCTGCTCAGCGCCTCCTTCAGCTCCCTGCACACCGACGTGCGCCGGCTCTGGCGCTCCGTCAACGGCCTGTACGGCCGGGGATGCCGCGTCGGCGACGGCCCCGCCCTCACCGGAAGCCACGTCCGCCCTGGCCACGTCCGCCTGCGCGTCCTCGGCGGCCTGCGCGTCTTCAGCACCCGGCTCCGCCGGACCCTGCACGCCCTCGGCACCCGGAGTCACCGGTGCCGTGTACACCCCGTCGTGCGCGTGGACCGGCTGGACCCCGTCATGGCCGTGGACGACCTGAACGTGGCCGGTGTCGGTCGGGGACGACGCCTGGCCGGTGAGGCGGGCCACCGCCGCCTGGGCCGGGTCGGACGGGCCAACCGTTTCGGCAGCCGGGGCCTGTGCCGCGCCCCAGGGGGCCGCGCTCTGCGGAGCCGCCTGCGACTGGGCGTCGAGGTATTCGGGGCCGCTCGCCGCCGGTCCGAGCTGCCGTACCGGCGCTCCGGCGGGGCCGCGGTCGGCGAGGGAACGGACCGGGCTGGCGGAGGCGTCGGGAATCGGCGGGCCGAGGTGCAGCGGGCGGCGCGGGGGCTGCGGGGCGGCCGCCGGGTCGTGCGGCGCCGAGAGGATGGGCGACGGCGGCACCGACGCCGGGCCCGGGTCGGGCAGGCGGACACCGCTGAGGTCGACCGAGCCGCTGTCACGGCCGGACGTCTCGTGCGGGCCCGGCTCGTGGACGGCTTCCACCACCGGTTCCGGAGCGGGTGGCGGCACCTCGTTGCCCCACGCGCCCTGGGCACCCGGCAGCAGCAGGTCTTCGTCCTCGGCGGGAGCCTCGGAGAGGTAGGTGTACGCACCGTGCGCGGGGACGCCCGGCTGCTCCACCATGCCTGCGCTCTCCGGCTGCCCCTCGCCCGGGACCTGGCCGGTGTCGGTCATGCGTACCCCTCGCCCATCGGTTAGTGCTCCTACGACCAGCTCACCCGGAACGGCGCACCGACCGCCCGCAGTGAAGAACGAGCGTCCGTGCCCAGCGGCACGAACGACCCGCCGGAAAAGGCGACAAAGCCATTCAGTGGCATTGTCCCGGTCGTCGTGCCGTCGCGACAGCAAGATCCGCGACAGCACGCTGTGGACTGCGCCACGTTGCGCGTCCTCCGGTTCCGCCGTACCACACCCACCCCAAAACGGGCGTGCGTTCCGGACATTGGTGAACGAAGTTCGGCCCACCGGTGCGGTACAACGATCGGCCAGCCTACCGCGCGCGGTACGACAACAGGATCACGGGGCGCGGTCCGGCAATACCCCGCTGAGCAGGAACGCCACGTTCCGCTCGGTCTCCGTCCAGGCCCGGGTGTCGAGTTCGACGGACTGGAGCAGGGCGCACTCGACCCGGTACCCGTGCTCGGTCAGGTCGCGGCCGACGCGTTCGGCGACGTCCCGGGTGGCGGCGTGCGTGACGATGCGCTGCGGGCGCCGGTCGGCGACCGCGGAGACGACGGCCGGTCCCCCGCCGCCGACCCGTACGACGTCCGGTTCGTGCAGGTTTTCGAGGACGTGCGGGGCGCTGCCGTGCACGATCTGGAGCTGGACGCCGAAACGGCGCGCGGCGCTCTCGGTGCGGGCGCAGGCGGCCGGGTCGTGGTCGACGGCGATGACGGCCGCGCCGGCGCGCGCCGCTTCGGTGGCGAACGCGCCGCTGCCGCAGCCGATGTCCCAGACGAGGTCGCCGACCCGGGGCCCGAGGCGGGCGAGTTGGGCGGCGCGCAGCAGCTGGGTCTCGCCCTCGCCGAGACCGCCGGCCGGGCCGGCGCCGTAGCTCTCGTCGGGCTGCACCCAGCCGCGCGGGCCGGCGCCCGGGTCGCGTCCGGCGATCCAGCCGCCGCCCTCCTGCGCGGCGGCCGGTCCGCCGATGACGATGACGACGTTGGGGTCGCGCCAGGTGTGGTCGGCGGCCTTGTCGGAGGTGACGACGCTGACCTGTTCGCGTTCGGTGCCCAGTTCCTCGCAGATGACGAAGGTGCGGTGCACGCCCTCCAGGAGGAGGCCGAGTTCGGCGGGGCCGGCGCCCGGCGAGGTGAGGACGGCGACCTTGGTGTGGGCGCGGCAGACGTTCACGGCCCGGCGCAGGGTGCGCGGGTGGGCGACGACGACCTGGGCGTCGTCCCAGGGCATGCCGGCGCGGGCGAAGGCGGCGGCGACGGAGGAGACGGCGGGGACGACCTCGACCTCCAGGCCGAATTCCGGTGCGCGCAGGGTACGGACGACACCGAAGAAGCCGGGGTCGCCGTCGGCGAGCACGACCGCGGTGCCGCGATGGGCGGCGATGCGGCGGGCGGCCAGGGCGAGGCTGCCCAGGCGGACGCGTTCGGCGGTGGGCGGGACCTCGGGCAGCGCCAGGTGGTGGGCGGCGCCGGCCACGAGGGTGGCGGCGCCGAGGGCGGCCCGTGCCGCGTCGGTCAGCGGCGAGCCGTCCCAGCCGATCACCGTGACCCGGTCGGCCATCGTCGTCAGTCTCCAGTGGTTCTGCGCGGGTCTTCGAGGGGGGAATGCCCGGGGTGGGCTCCGTGAGAGTACCTGGTGAAGCTCGGAAGGCTCAGTTCCAGTCCGAGTACGAGGTGAAACCCCCCGTGTCGGCCTGCTGCTCGCCGGCCCCGGCGAGGTCCTCCGGAAGCAGGCTCCAGACGATGACGTCCGTGCGCACCTCGGTCCAGGCACCGTCCTCGGTCCTGGCGCGGGCTGTCCAGGCGTTGCGCAGGACGCCCTCGCTGATGCAGCCGATCTTCTGGGCCACCTGCTGGGAGGCGGTGTTGTCGGCGGCGGTGCGCAGTTCGAGCCGTTCGAACTTCTGGTCGTGGAAGAGCCACTGGGCGGTGGCGAGGACGGCTTCGGAGGCGTAGCCCTCGCCGCGGGCCCAGGGCGCGATGACGTACGCGATCTGGCAGGAGCGGACGCGCCAGTCCGTGTTCCTCAGGTGGACGATGCCGACGAGCCGCTGGGTGAGGAACTCGGTGACGGCGAGGACTATGCCGCGGCCCTCGGTGCGCTCGTCCGGGGCGCGGCGGGTGATCCACCGGTGGGCGTCGGCCTCGGTGTAGGGGTGCGGGACGGTGGTCCAGGCGACGACCTGTTCGTCGTTCATCATGTCGGCGAGGGCGGGCACGTCGTCCTCGTCGAGGGGACGCAGCACCAACCGCTCCGTGCTGATGGAGATGTTGGGGAAGGTGCTCGTCATGCGCCGCTCCGTAACCTTCGGAAGTTCCTCGAAAGACCGTCAGGACCGTCAGGTCTGCTGAACTGCCCAGCATGCAGCATGGAACCACCGAACCGCACGACGGGGTCCACACCCGGTGAGGGAGTGGACCCCGTGCGTCGCGAAACGCCGTGTACGCGCCGTCAGCCGCCGGTCGTCGGCAGGACGGACCCGTGGTACTTGTCCTGGATGAACGTCCGCACCTCGGGCGAGACGAGCAGCTTCGCGAGCTTCTTCACCCGTGGGTCGTCCTCGTGGCCGCGCTTGACGGCGAGGAGGTTGGCGTAGGGGTTGTCCTTCGCCGACTCAAGGAGGATCGCGTCCTCGGTGGGGCTGAGGCCCGCGTCCTGGGCGTAGTTGTTGTTGATGACCGCGGCGTCCACGTCACCGAGCGAGCGGGGCAGCTGGGCGGCCTCCAGCTCGCGGATCTTCAGGTGGCGGGGGTTGGACGTGATGTCCGCGGGGGACGCGTCGGTGCCGGCGCCGGCCTTCAGCCCGATGACGCCGCCCGCGGCCAGCAGCTTCAGGGCGCGGCCCTCGTTGGTGATGTCGTTCGGCACGGCGACGGTGGCTCCGTCGGCGAGCTCGGTGACCTTCTTCACCTTGTGGGAGTAGACGCCCATGGGCGGCAGGTAGGGCTTGACCACGGAGACGAGGTCGGTGCCCTTGGACTTGTTGAAGTCGTCCAGGTAGGGCTGGTTCTGGTAGAGGTTCGCGTCCAGCTCGCCCTCCTGGAGGGCGGTGTTCGGCAGGACGTAGTCCGTGAACTCCTTGATCTCCAGCTTCAGGCCGGCCTCGGCGGCGAGGTGGTCCCTGACGTAGGTGAGCACCTCGCCGGCCGGGACGGCGGTGGCGCCGACGACGAGGGTGTCGTCCGTGCCACCGCCCTTGCCGGAGTCCGTGCCGGAGCCGCAGGCGGTCAGGCCGAGGGCCAGGGCCGCCACGGCGATGACGGACATGCGCATGGGTCGGTCCTCCTCGCGGCTCAGAAGGACGGGATGACCGAGCCCTGGTACTTGTCCTCGATGAACTTCTTGACCTCGGGCGAGGTGAGGAGCTTGGCGAGCTTCTTCACCCGCGGGTCCTTCTCGTTGCCCTCCTTGACCGCGAGGAAGTTGCCGTACGGGCTGTTCTTCGCGGACTCCAGGACCAGGGCGTCCTTGGCGGGCTTGATGCCGGCGGAGATGGCGTAGTTGCCGTTGATCACGGCCGCGTCCACGTCGTCCAGGGAGCGCGCGGTCTGGGCCGCCTCGACCTCCTTGAACTTGAGGTCCTTGGGGTTCTTGGTGATGTCCTGCGGGGTCGCCTCGGTGCCGACGCCGTCCTTGAGGGCGATGAGCCCGTTGGCGGCGAGCAGCTTGAGGGCGCGCGCCTCGTTGACGGCGTCGTTCGGGACGGCGATGGTCGCACCGCTCTTGAGGGCGTCGGCCTTCTCGACCTTGTGGGAGTACAGGCCGAGCGGCTCCAGGTGCACCGTGACGACGGGCGCGATGTGGGTGCCGCGCTTCTTGTTGAAGTCGTCCAGGTACGGCTGGTTCTGGAAGTAGTTGGCGTCCACCGAACCGTCCTCGGTCGCCGTGTTCGGCGTGATGTAGTCGGTGAACTCCTTGACCTCCAGGTCGAGGCCCGCCTTCTTCGCCAGCTTGTCCTTGACGAAGTTCAGGATCTCGGCGTGCGGGGTCGGGCTCGCGGCGACGACCAGCGGGCCGCTGTAGTCGGAGGAGCCGGAGTCCTTGTCCGATCCGCAGGCGGTGAGCCCGAGGGTGAGGGCTCCGGCGGCGAGGACGGCGGTGGTGAACTTGGCGGTGTTACGCACGAAAAGTGCCTTTCCTTAAGGGTGGTGCGACCCCGGATCAGGGGCTGTCGGCGCGAAGCGCCGTCGTTGAGGGGTGGTGGTCGGGTGACGGGTGGGCGGACGGGGAACTCTGCGGAAGCTCAGGCGACCTTGCTGACGTCGGCCGCCGCCGGCTCCTTGGCCTTCAGCAGGCGGAGCTTGGGCGCCGGGCCCGAGCGGCCGCCCCGACGGTGCAGGGAGCGGGCCGCGAAGTCGCCGGCGAACTGGATGAGGGAGATGACGACGGCGAGGATCGCGACGGTGATCCACATGAGCTCGGTCTCGAAGCGCTGGTAGCCGTAGCGGACGGCGAGGTCGCCGAGGCCGCCGCCGCCGACGGTGCCGGCCATGGCGGAGTAGCCGATGAGGGCGATGAGCGTGGTCGTGGTGGAGGCGATCAGCGAGGGCAGGGCCTCGGGGATCAGGACCTTGCGGACGATCGTCCAGGTGTTGCCGCCCATGGACTGCACGGCCTCGACCAGGCCGTGGTCCACTTCGCGGACGGCCGTCTCGACCAGGCGGGCGAAGAACGGGATGCCGCCGATGGCGAGCGGCACGATCGCGGCGGTCGTGCCGATGGTCGTGCCGGTGACCCAGCGGGTGAAGCTCATCAGCGCGACCATCAGGATGATGAACGGCATGGACCGGCCGATGTTCACGACCTGGCCGACCACCTTGTTGGCGACGACGTTCTGGAGCAGGCCGCCCCGGTCGGTGACGACGAGGAGGAGGCCGAGCGGGAGGCCGGCCGCGACGGCGATCAGGGTGGACCAGAGCACCATCGTGAACGTCTCGGAACACGCCTGGGACAGCAGCGGCTGCATCTCGGACCAGGTCACTTGGCACCTTCCTTCACCAGCAGGGCCTCCTGGCCCACCACGTCGATCTGCAGGCCCTGTTCGCGCAGGAAGCCGACCGGCACCACGTTGTCCTCGTAGCGGCCGGGCAGTTCGATGCGCATGCGGCCGATCTGGAGGCCGCCGACGGTGTCGATGGCGGCGCCGAGGATCGATATGTCGATGTTGTAGGTGCGCGAGAGCTGGGAGATGACGGGCTGGGTGGCGGCCTCGCCGTGGAAGGTGATGTCGAGGACGGTCCGGTCGGTGCCGGTGGCCTCGCCGCCGACGGGGAACAGCGCGGCGGCCAGCTCCGAGCCCGGGGTGGCCAGCAGCTCGCTGACCGTGCCGGACTCCACGATCCGGCCCTTCTCCATCAGGGCGGCGGAGTCGCAGATCGACTTCACGACGTCCATCTCGTGGGTGATGAGCAGGACGGTCAGGCCGAGCTGCCGGTTCAGGTCGCGCAGCAGCTGGAGGATGGAGCGGGTGGTCTCCGGGTCGAGGGCGCTGGTGGCCTCGTCGGAGAGCAGCACCTTGGGGTCGCCGGCGAGGGCGCGGGCGATGCCGACGCGCTGCTTCTGGCCGCCGGAGAGCTGGGCGGGGTAGGCCTTGGCCTTGTCGGCGAGGCCGACCAGGTCGAGCAGCTCCAGCGCCTTGCGGGAGCGGGCCCGGCCGGACTGGCCGAGGATCTCCAGCGGCAGTTCGACGTTGTCCTGCACGGTCCGCGAGGACAGCAGGTTGAAGTGCTGGAAGACCATGCCGATCCGGCTGCGGGCCCGGCGCAGTTCCCGGCCGGCGCGCGGGCCGCGCCCGGCCAGGGCGGTGAGGTCCTGCCCGGCGACGGTCACGGTGCCGGAGGTGGGGCGCTCCAGCAGGTTGACGCAGCGGATGAGCGAGGACTTTCCGGCGCCGGACTGGCCGATGACGCCGTAGACCTCGCCTTCGCGGACGTGCAGATCGACGCCGTCGAGGGCGGTGACCTCACGGCCGCGGGAGCGGTAGACCTTGGTCAGGCCCGAGGTGGTGATCACGTGGGTTTCCGTCACTGTCGAGTGCGCGGGCGTGGGTGTGCCCGGGCACGGGTGCATGCGGTTCCGGCATGGAGGAAGGGATGTGCGTCCCGTACGGCCTACGGCGCACGGACATGCCACGGGTCTCGCTTCGGGGCGCGAGGCTCAGCTGATGCGGGGGCCCTCTAGAAGGCGCACATTCGACACATCAGGCGACACATACAACGAGCACCGGGCGTCAGGGTCGCCTCGGTCGCAAGGGTGCGGCAGCTCGTCGTGGTCATGCGAGAAGTAAAGCAGACGAACGGTCCTGACCGGCCGCCGCTGTCCGTATGGTGGACAGCCGCGGACAGGGGCGGTGGGATGCCCGGCCACGCGCGGTGACCTCCGCTCCCCCGTCCTTCACCAGTGCGGACAAGGCCGACGGCGCCCGCCCCGCCGGGCCGGCGCCCGGCTCGGCCGACGGCGGGTTGTGGCCAATGCCACGGTGGTCGCGCCGGACTGCGGGGGCGGCGGCGATGGGCTGTTTCCGCCGTAATAAGGTCACGGCATGCTCAATGCCCTGACGCTGGTGACCGGGGTCGCCGCGCTGTTGCTCGCCGCCTGGTGCGGCTGGGCCGCCTACCGCGACCAGCCGACCAAGGACTGGCACTTCATCGGCATGGCCGTGGTGTCGCTGCTGGCCCTGGTCCAGCTGGTCGTCGGGATCGTGCTGCTGGCGCGGGGCGAGAAGCCGGAGCAGGGCACGACGATCTTCGTGGCGTATCTGCTGGGCGCGTTCGCGTGCGTTCCGGCGGCGGGCTTCATGTCGCTGGCCGAGCGGACCCGCTGGGGCTCCGTGACGGTGGCCGCCGGCGGTGTGGTGCTGGCCGTGCTGGAAGTGCGGCTCTTCGACATCTGGGGAGGCTGAGGTGACGGCGGTGCAGGAGAAGCCGGCCCGCTTGATCGGCGGGCCGGGCATGCTGCTCGTCTGGTTCTACGGCGTGATGGTGGTCGGCGCGGTGTCGCGGTCCGCGTACCAGATCTCCACGGAGTTCGACCGGGCGCCGCTCGCGTACTCCCTGTCCGCCGTGGCCGGCGTGGTGTACGGGTTCATCACGTACACGCTGGTGCGCGGCGGGGAGACGGCTCGCCGGGCGGCACTGGTGTGCTGTGCGGCGGAGCTCGCGGGCGTGCTGATCGTCGGCACGTGGACCCTGGTCGAGCCGTCCGCGTTCCCGGATGCGACGGTGTGGTCGAAGTACGGGATGGGGTACGTCTTCATCCCCGTGCTCCTGCCGCTTTCCGCGATGTACTGGCTGCGGAAGGCTTCTGTCCGCAGGGGTGCCTGAGGGGCGTGGGCCGTTCCCCGCGCCCCTTCCGGGGCGCTTGCCCTCACGCCGTCTGCGCGTACGCGCCCGCCTGCTTCTCCAGGATGATCATCTCTACGCCGTCGGCGCCCCTGGCCCTGCCGACCGTCTCGTAGCCGGACCGGCGGTACAGGCGGAGATTGCCCTCGCTGCGGTGGCCGGTGAAGAGGCGGAAGCGGGTGGCGCCACGCTCGTCCGCCAGCGCGGCCTCGGCCGTGCGCAGCAGCCTCGCGCCGATGCCGTGACCCTGGAGGCGGGGGTGGACGCAGAGCTTGCCGATGGCCGCCGCGCCGTCCTCGGTGACCCTGCCGCGCACCGAGCCGACCACCTCGTCGCCGAGCCGGGCGACGAAGACGCAGTCGGAGGCGACCTCCTGACGGACGGACTCCAGGGTCTGCACGAGCGGGTCGATGCGGTAGTTGCCGTACAGCGCCGCCTCGCTCTGGAAGCACAGGTACTGGAGCCGGAAGATCTGCTCCGCGTCCTGTTCGGTCGCCACCGAGATGGTCACGCTCATGCCCATGTGCGCATGCCTCCCGCTCACCTGATCACCTGTCGTCCCCCACTCCTATCCCCGCGGTTCGCGCGCCGCAACCTCCGGTGTGAGCAATCGACGCAGACATCCAAGACATCTGGAGCGTTCCGGGCCGAGACTGCCCTGTGAGATACCCAACTCGCCCGCGATCTCCCGGTAGGTGAGGTCCTTCGGCGAGAGCAGCGCCTCGATGAGACGGGGGCAGCGGCCGGGCAGGCGGCGGACCGCGTCCCGCAGCGCGCGGTACCGGGCGGTGGTCAGGACGTGCTGCTCCGGCCCGGGGCGCAGGTCGTCGGCCGGGTCGGTGCCGTACGGACGTTCACGGCGGGTGGTGCGACGGGTGCGGCGCGCCTCGGCCCGGACGGCCCTGCGCAGCCAGCCGTGCGGGTCCGGCGGCGGTCCGTCGGTCTCCAGCCGCTCCAGGAGCCGGAGCCAGACGGCCTGCTCCAGGTCGCCCGGTTCGCCTCCCCCGGCATATGCCTCGGCGGATGCCTCGGCGGTGAGCAGGGGGCGCAGGGTGGCGACCAGGTCGTGCGTCATATGCGGAACGACGAGCCGCCCCGGCGGCGGGTTGCCGGGGCGGCGCACAGTCAGCCGAACGGAGTGCCGAGCGGCGGGCGGTTGACGCCCGGGGGCCGCCGGTCGTCCGGAGAGGGCCGTCAGTCCTTCAGGAAGTCGGCGCGGGCGAGCAGTCCGGTGTCGGCGTTGTCGGTGAAGACGCCGTCGATCCCGGTCGCGAAGTACGTCTTGAAGGCGCCGAAGACATCGCCGTAGGCGTCGGCCGCGGTGCCCTTGCGGTACTCGGCCGGCAGGAAGGGGTTCTCGTTCCGCATGGTGTAGGGGTGCAGGATCAGGCCGACCTTGTGCGCGTCGGAGACCAGCGTGGTCGGCTCGGCCAGGGTGCCGTCCGCCTTCTTCGGGATGATCAGGTCCAGGGTCGGACCGATGCCCTGGGCGTAACCGGCGATCTCGCGCAGACCCTTGGGCGTGACGAGGTCGGCGACCGTACGCGGGTCGTTCGCCTCGACGAAGTCGTACGGGCGGCTGTTCGCCGAGGAGAGCAGGACGACGAGCGGGTTGTCGACCAGCCGGTTCAGCCGCTGGATGCTGCTGGGCTCGAAGGACTGGAGGATGACCGGGGAGTTCCGGCCGTCCTTGCCGTACGTGCGCAGCAACTTGGCCACCCGCTCCTCCAGGCCGAGGCCCAGCTTGCGGAAGTAGGTGGGGTGCTTGGTCTCGGGGTAGATCCAGACCTGCTTGCCGCGCTTGCGGGTCTGCTCGTCCTGCCACCGCAGGACCTCTTCGAAGGTGGGGATCTCCCAGCGGCCGTTGTAGAGGGTGTTGTGCGGGCGGTTGGCCGGGATGCGCTCGACGGCGCGCAGCGTCTTCAGCTCGGCGAGCGTGAAGTCCTCGGTGAACCAGCCGGTGGTGGGGACCCCGTCGAGCACCTTGGTGGTCCTGCGGTCGGCGAACTCGGGGTGGGAGGCGACGTCCGTCGTGCCGCCGATCTCCGGCTCGTGCCGGCAGACCAGGTGACCGTCCTTGGTGGGCACCAGGTCGCCCGCCTCGACCACGTCGGCACCCAGGTCCAGGGCCAGCTCGTACGAGCCGAAGGTGTGTTCGGGGCGGTAGCCGCTGGCACCCCGGTGGCCGATGATCGTCGGCACCGGCAGGCTCTTCAGTCCGCGGCCGCCGTGTCCGGCCGTGCGGGCCTCGGCGGCCCGGGCCGTGCCGGACAGTCCGAGGACCGCTCCGCCCGCGCCGAGCACCGCGGCGCCGAGGAGCGCCCGCCGTCCCGTTCCCTGCGTCTGCTCGTTCGCCTGGTCGCTGTCCATGAGCGCCCTCCTGCCGCTTTCGTCCATCGGTGCGGCCCGATCGTAGGGGCGTGCACATGACGAGAGGGAGGCTCCGGCCCGAACACCCGGGTGCTGTCGGATGTCCTGCGAACGGCGGTAGGTGACGGGCCATCGGGGGCGGCGGCCCCCGGCCGGCGCGATGTCCGTCACATCGGCGCAAGACGGTTACGCGCCGTCTCATGCACGCCACCGCAGGTAAACCCGCGTCAACACTTCGTAAGACCTCGGTGAACCGGACGTCCCCGATGTGCGCGCGGCCCGGCGCCGCGAGTAATGTCCTCACCTGCACAGACTCATATCGCCCCCTTTGACATCGGAGGACCCGTTGTCCCGCTTCGCGCTCATCAAGGCAGTGCTCGGACCGATCATGCGCCTGATGTTCCGCCCACAGGTGGAGGGCGTGGAGAACATCCCCGGCGACGGTCCGGTGATTCTGGCCGGTAATCACCTCACGTTCATCGACTCGATGGTGCTGCCGCTGGTCAGCAAGCGGCAGGTGTTCTTCATCGGCAAGGACGAGTACGTCACCGGCAAGGGCGTCAAGGGCCGGCTGATGGCGTGGTTCTTCACCGGCGTCGGCATGATCCCGGTGGACCGGGACGGGGCGAGCGGCGGGGTGGCCGCGCTGATGACCGGACGGCGCATCCTGGAGGAGGGCAGGATCTTCGGGATCTACCCGGAGGGCACGCGGTCGCCCGACGGACGCCTGTACCGGGGCCGTACCGGTATCGCCCGCCTCACCCTGATGACCGGCGCGCCGGTGGTGCCGTTCGCCATGATCGGCACGGACAAGCTCCAGCCGGGGGGCCGGGGCATCCCGCGGCCCGGCCGGGTCACCGTCCGGTTCGGCGAGCCCATGGAGTTCTCGCGGTACGACGGCATGGACCGGGACCGGTACGTGCTGCGGGCGGTGACGGACTCGGTGATGGCCGAGGTGATGCGGCTGTCCGGGCAGGAGTACGTGGACATGTACGCCACGAAGGCGAAGGCCGCCTGAGGCCGCCTACGGCTCGTCAGACGGTTTCCGGACCCCTCGGCGGACCGGTGTTGGACCGGCTGCCGTCCGCCTGCCGGTGGAATCTGCCGCCGACACATAGGGCATTCGGCCGTATCAGACGGCCATATGACCACACAACATGTCTGATTCAGACATGTCCAAACCTTCTCGGCGTACTCTGCTCCGTACCCCGATCGCCGTCGCCGGCGCGGGATTCCTGGCAGCCTGCACCAGCTCCGGTTCCGAGCCCAGTTCCGGCCCTCGACACATGAACGGCGGGGAGAAGTTCGTCCCTGCCGGACCCCGGGGGTACGTCAACCCTTCGGATCCCGAGGTCCTGGCCGCCGAGCGGAGACGCGGGTCCGGCCGCGAACGCACCTTCAGCTTCACCGCCGCCGAGGCCAAGCTGGACCTGGGCGGGCGTTCGGTGCGCACGTGGGCGTACAACGAGGAGGTACCCGGCCCGCTGGTACGGGTCACGGCCGGTGACGTGCTCGACCTGACGCTCACCAACCGGCTGCCCGCCACGACCACGCTGCACTCCCACGGGGTGCGGCTGCGCTGCGACATGGACGGCGTGCCGGACCTGACCCAGCGGGCCATCCACCCCGGGAGCGACTTCCGCTACCGCTTCGTCGCCGAGCACCCGGGCACCTACCTGCTCCACTCCCACGTGGGGATGCAGCCCGACCGGGCCCTGTACGCGCCGCTCATCGTGGACGACCCCAAGGAGCCCCTCTCCTACGACAAGGAGTGGGTCGTGGTCCTGGACGACTGGCTCGACGGCGTGCAGGGCTCCACCCCGGAGGGCGTCCTGGAACAGCTCAAGCCCGGCGGCGCCATGGACATGGGGGGCATGGCCATGGGCCCCGGCCACGGCGGCCCGAGCGCGCACCGGTCGGACGCCCATCCGTCGGGGTCCAAGAAGTCCGCGGGGAAGTCCACGGGCCCCAACCGGGTGCTGCACGACTCCCACAGCCGCATGCTGCACGGGGAGGGCGGCAGCGTCGCCTACCCGTACTACCTCGTCAACGGGCGCCTGCCCGACAATCCGTCGGTGTTCCGCTGCCGCCCCGGCGACCGCGTGCGACTGCGCATCATCAACGCCGGTTCGGAGACCGCCTTCCGGGTGGCGCTGGGCGACCACACGATGACCGTCACCCACACCGACGGCTACCCCGTGAAGCACAAGCGGACCGACGCGCTCCTCGTCGGCATGGCGGAGCGGTACGACGTGCTGATCACCGCCCGGGACGGGGTCTTCCCCCTGGTGGCGCTGCCCGAGGGCAAGAAGGGCAGGGCCGTCGCCGTCCTGCGCACCGGCAAGGGGAGCGGAAACCTTCCCCCGGCCGACGTCCACCCGGACGAACTCGACGGCAACACCGTCCCCGCGCGCCGTCTGCTGCCCGCCGACTCGGTGGCCCTCACCGACCGGGACCCCGACCGGGAGATCCGCATCAGGATCACCGGCACCATGCAGAAGTTCGACTGGGGGTTCGACCACAAGCCCTACTCCCCGCAGCAGCGCCACCCCGTCCGCGCCGGTGAGCGGGTACGGCTCACCCTCATCAACGCCACGGGCATGTGGCATCCGATGCACCTGCACGGACACACGTTCTCGTTGACGGGGCTGGATTCCGTCGGGGCGCGCAAGGACACCGCGCTGGTGCTGCCGCACCGGAAGCTGGTGCTCGACTTCGACGCCGACAACCCCGGACTGTGGATGCTGCACTGTCACAACCAGTACCACTCGGAGAGCGGGATGATGACGGTGCTGGGTTACAAGCGCTGAGTTCCGGGGTGGTTCGGACGTGTTGCGGGCGCGGCCGCGTCGTGGCTCGTCGCGCAGTTCATCGCGCCCCCCGGGGGCCTGATCACCCGGCGCCTTCCAGCGTCTGGTCCTTCAGCAGGAACCACGCCGCCGCCGACGCCGTCAGGAGGACCGCCGCTCCTGCTCCGGAGGCCAGGTGGAGGCCGTGGACGAAGCTGTCGCGGGCCGCGTCCAGCAGGGCCTCCGCCCGGTGCGGGGACAGCTGCGCCGCCGCCTGCACCGCCGCGCCCAGGGACTCGTGGGCGCCGGCCGGGGTACCGGACGGCCCCGTGAAACCGCGGTAGACGCCGGTCACGATGGAGCCCAGCAGGGCGATGCCCAGTGCGGCGCCCAGTTCGTACGCCGTCTCGGACACCGCCGAGGCCGCGCCCGCCTGGTCCTTGGGGACGCCGGAGAGGATGACGTCGGCGGTCACCGTGAAGGAGAAGCCCGCTCCCACGCCCACGACCAGCAGGGCGGCACCGAGGACCGGGTAGCCGGTGGACTCGCCGAGCGTGGTCAGCGCGGCCAGGGCGACGCCGACCGCGGCCAGGCCGCCGGAGACCACCGCGCGGACCGAGAAGCGCCGGGCGGCCCGGCCCGCGACCAGACCGGCGGTCACCGCGCCGACCGCGGCGGGCAGTTCGGCCAGGCCCGCCTCGAAGGGGCGCCGGTCCTGGACGAGTTGCAGGTACTGGGAGAGGAAGAACACCAGGCCCGACATGCCGAGGACGGTCAGCAGGTCGGCGAGGACCGCTCCGCTGAAGCCACGGCGCCGGAAGAGCCGCATGTCCAGCAGCGGGACCGGCATGGTCAGCTGGCGGTGGACGAAGCCGTAGAGGGCCGCGGCGCCCACCAGGCCGGTGCCGAGGGTCATACCGGTGGGGCCGTGGGTGGCGGCCTCCTTGACCGCGTAGACCAGGGCGATCACGCCGACCAGCGAGAGCAGGACGCTGCCGAGGTCCCAGGGGCCCGGGTGCGGGTTGCGGGACTCGGGCAGGGTGCGGATGCCGACCAGGACCAGGACCGCCATCACCGGCAGGTTGATCAGGAAGACCGAGCCCCACCAGAAGTGTTCGAGGAGGAATCCGCCGGCGACCGGACCGACGGCCGTACCCGCGGAGGCGGTGGCGCCCCAGATGCCGACGGCGAGGCTGCGCTCGCGCGGGTCGTGGAAGATGTTCCGGATCAGGGCCAGGGTGGCGGGCATCAGGGTCGCGCCCGCGACACCGAGCAGCGCCCGGGCCAGGATCATCAGTCCGGGTGTCGTCGCGTAGGCGTTGAGCACGGACAGCGCGCCGAACGCCGTGGCCCCGCCCAGCAGGATCCGCTTGCGGCCGATGCGGTCACCGAGGCTGCCCATGGAGACCAGCAGACCGGCGATGACGAAGGAGTAGACGTCGCCGATCCACAGCAGCTGGGTGCCGGAGGGGTTCAGGTCCTCGCTGATGTAGGGGGTCGCCAGGCCGAGGACGGTGGCGTCGACGGCCACCAGCAGCACGGCCAGGACGAGGACGGAGAGCGCGAGCCAGCGGCCCGGGCGCTTCACCGCCTCGGTCGACTGTGCCGGCCGCACGGTGCTGGTCATGATTCCTCTCTTCGCAGAGCGCCGCCGAGCAGCAACTCGGCGATCATGGTCGGGAAGTCCCGGGAGGCCACGCGGCCGTCCAGGGTGGCCCAGGCGCAGGAGGCGATCAGGCCGTACAGCGCCTCGGTGAGCCAGACCGGGCTGAGGTCGATGCGGAACTCGCCGGCGCGCTGTCCGCGCTGGAACAGGGCGCCCATCCGGGCGTCCAGGCGCTGCCAGCCCTCGTTCTGCCGGTCGCCCTCCCACAGCTGGTTCTCGCCGTAGAGGAACGCGAGCAGCCCGGCGGCCGGCTGGATCTCGCGGACGAGCCTGCGGACGGCCTCGGCGGCGGATCCCTCCTCCGGCCGGGCCCGGTCCAGCGCCCCCTCGCACTCCGCGATGCCGAGCTGTTCCAGCGCCCGGACGAGCGCGTCCCGGCCGGCGAAGTGGCGGTGCAGCGTGGCCCGGCTGATCCCCGCGGCCTTGGCGACCTCGTCCATGGTCGCGGTGGATCTGCGGGTCAGCAGGGCGGCGGCGCTGCGCAGCACGTGGTCACGATCGAGGGCCATGAGACAAGCGTAGCCCAGGTGAGACAATGATGTCTCACACTGGGCACGGATGACTCATGAAGGGTGGTGGGTCGGGCGCTCGTCAGTGCCAGGGCAGCTGTCCGCGCCGCTCCCAGTAGGCGCGCGGGTCCTCCGCCAGCGCGTCGAGGCGGGTGAGCTGGTCCTCGTCGAGGTCGACGGCGGGGGCGTGGAGGTTGGAGACGAGCTGCGGGACGGTCACGGCGCCGGAGAGGACGACTCCGACCCAGGGCCGGCGCAGGATCCAGGCGAGGGCGACCGCGTCACAGCCCATTCCGGTCGCGGCGGCCACGGCCTTCAGCGCGTCCGGGGCGTGCGGCTCGGCCAGCCGGCCGTTCGCCATGCCCTCCTTGACGATCACGGTGAGCCCGGCGTCGTGCGCCTCGGCGAGGGCCGGACCGGCCGACGTCTCCAGGGCGTTGTAGGTCGACTGCACGGTACGGAAGAGGGGTTCGCCGTCGACCGTGACCGCGAGGGCGGCGCGGATGGCGTCGGCCTGGGCGGGGCCGCTGGTGGAGAAGCCGACGGTGAGGCCCTGAGCGGCGGCTTCCGCCAGCCTGGCGTGCAGGTCCTTGTCGGTGAGGGCCGGGCTGTCCGGGGTCACCGAGTGGATCTGGTAGAGGTCGAGCCGGTCGCCGAGCAGGGCGTCGGTCTCGGCGCGCTGCCGTTCGTAGGTGGCGAGGCTGTGGTCCTTGACCTCGTGCCGCTCGGCGTCGGTGGACCAGCCGGCCGTGTAGGTGTAGCCCCACTTGCTGCCCACGACCACGTCGTCGATCCCCGGGTGGGCGTTCAGCCAGTCGGCGAGGAACTCCTCGGAGCGGCCGTAGGAGCGGGCGGCGTCGACGTAGCGGACGCCCTGGGCGTAGGCGGCGTCGAGGAGTTCGTGGGTCCGGGCGCGCAGTGCTTCGACGCTGCGGTCCTCCCCGAGGTCTTCGTCGCGGCCGAGGTTGATGTAGCCGGGGCGACCCACTGCGGCGAGGCCCAGGCCGATGTGACAGGTGGGGGTCGTCGCTGTGGCCAGTCGCGCGAAGGGCATCGCGGGCTCCGTTCGGTCGGCTCGGTGGGGCTCGCGACCAACGTAACCCGCGATGCCCTGGTGATCGCGGTCGAGAGGCGGGGGGCTGTCCCTCAGCTCTGCTTCTTCGCCGCCGCCCACTGGTGCTGGGCCGCCACGTCCGCCTTGACCTCCGCCAGCTGGACGGCGACCGCGCTCGGGGCCGTACCGCCACGCCCGTTGCGGGAGGCGAGGGCGCCCGGGACGTTGAGGACGGAGCGGACCTCCGGGGTGAGGTGCGCGGAGATCTTCGCGAACTGCTCGTCCGTGAGGTCGTCCAGCTCCTTGCCCTCCGCCTCGGCGACCTTGACGCACTCCCCCGCGACCTCGTGCGCGACGCGGAACGGCACGCCCTGCTTGACCAGCCACTCGGCGATGTCGGTGGCGAGGGAGAAGCCGGCCGGGGCCAGTTCCTCCATGCGCTCGCGGTGGACGGTGAGGGTGGCGACCATGCCGGTGAAGGCCGGGAGCAGCACCTCCAGCTGGTCGCAGGAGTCGAAGACCGGCTCCTTGTCCTCCTGGAGGTCGCGGTTGTAGGCGAGGGGCAGGGCCTTGAGGGTGGCGAGGAGTCCGGTGAGGTTGCCGATCAGCCGGCCGGACTTGCCCCGGGCCAGCTCGGCGATGTCCGGGTTCTTCTTCTGCGGCATGATCGACGAGCCCGTGGAGAACGCGTCGTGCAGGGTGACGAAGGAGAACTCCTTCGTGTTCCAGATGATGATCTCCTCGGCGATCCGGGAGAGGTTCACGCCGATCATCGCGGTGATGAAGGCGAACTCGGCGACGAAGTCCCGGGAGGCCGTGCCGTCGATGGAGTTGGCGGCGCTGCCGTGCTCGAAGCCGAGGTCGCGCGCGACCGCCTCCGGGTCCAGGCCCAGGGAGGAGCCGGCGAGGGCGCCGGAGCCGTACGGCGACACGGCCGTCCGCTCGTCCCACTGGCGCAGCCGCTCGGCGTCCCGGGACAGGGACTGGACGTGGGCCAGGACATGGTGGGCGAAGAGCACCGGCTGGGCGTGCTGGAGGTGGGTGCGGCCGGGCATCGCCACGTCGGGGTGGGCCTCGGCGAGGCCGATCAGGGCGTCCTGGAGGTCGGCGATCAGGCCGCCGATGATCCGGGCGTGGTCGCGCAGGTACATCCGGAAGAGGGTGGCGACCTGGTCGTTGCGGGACCGGCCGGCGCGGAGCTTGCCGCCGAGGTCGGGGCCGAGGCGTTCCAGCAGGCCGCGTTCCAGGGCGGTGTGCACGTCCTCGTCGGCGATCGTGCCGACGAAGGTGCCGGCGGCCACGTCGGCCTCCAGCTCGTCGAGCCCGGCGAGCATGCGCTGGAGTTCGTCCTCGGTGAGGAGTCCCGCCGTGTGCAGCACGCGCGCGTGGGCACGCGAGCCGGCGATGTCGTAGGGGGCGAGCCGCCAGTCGAAGTGGACGGACGCCGACAGCTTCGCCAGGGCCTCGGCCGGACCGTCGGCGAAACGGCCGCCCCAGAGCCGTACGTCACCGCTGTTGCTGCTCACTTGCGTTGCTCCTCGAAGCTCTAGGTGTGGCTCTGGGTATGGCTCTAGGTGTGCCACCGCCTCCCCACCTTTCCAGGCGAGGAGGCGGCTGTCAGGCTGATGCGTGTGAGGTGAACCCGTGCGTGTGACCGGTCGCGGCTACGCCAGGTCCCGCTTGGCCGCGATCTTCGACGACAGGCTGTAGATGTCGATGAAGCCCTTCGCCGCCGACTGGTCGAAGGTGTCGCCGGTGTCGTAGGTGGCGAGGTTGAAGTCGTACAGGGACTCCGTCGAGCGCCGGCCGGTGACGACGGCACGGCCGCCGTGCAGGGTCATCCGGACGTCGCCGGTGACGTGCTGGTTGGCCTCGTTGATGAAGCCGTCCAGGGCGCGCTTGAGCGGGGAGAACCACTGGCCGTCGTAGACCAGTTCGCCCCAGCGCTGCTCGACCTGCCGCTTGTAGCGGGCGAGTTCGCGCTCGACGGTGACGTTCTCCAGCTCCTGGTGGGCGGTGATCAGGGCGATCGCGCCCGGGGCCTCGTACACCTCGCGGGACTTGATGCCGACGAGGCGGTCCTCGACCATGTCGATCCGGCCGATGCCCTGGGCGCCGGCGCGCTCGTTGAGCTGCTGGATGGCCTGGAGGACGGTGACGGGCTTGCCGTCGATGGCGACCGGGACGCCCTCCTTGAAGCTGATGACCACCTCGTCGGCCTCGCGCGGGACGGCCGGGTTGGAGGTGTACTCGTAGATGTCCTCGATCGGGGCGTTCCAGATGTCCTCCAGGAAGCCCGTCTCGACCGCGCGTCCGAAGACGTTCTGGTCGATGGAGTACGGGGACTTCTTGGTGGTGGCGATCGGGAGCTGCTTCTCCTCGCAGAAGGCGATCGCCTTGTCCCGGGTCATGGCGTAGTCACGGACCGGTGCGATGCACTTGAGGTCGGGGGCGAGGGCGACGATGCCGGCCTCGAAGCGGACCTGGTCGTTGCCCTTGCCGGTGCAGCCGTGGGCGACCGTGGTGGCGCCGTGCTTCTCGGCGGCGGCCACGAGGTGCTTGACGATCGTGGGCCGGGACAGCGCGGAGACCAGCGGGTAGCGGTCCATGTAGAGGGCGTTGGCCTTGATCGCCGGGAGGCAGTACTCGTCGGCGAACTCGTCCTTGGCGTCCGCGACCTCGGCCTCGACGGCGCCGCACGCGAGGGCGCGCTTGCGGATGACGTCCAGGTCCTCGCCGCCCTGGCCGACGTCGACCGCAACGGCGATGACCTCGGCGCCCGTCTCCTCGGCGATCCAGCCGATGGCGACGGAGGTGTCCAGACCGCCTGAGTAGGCGAGTACGACGCGCTCGGTCACGGGTTTCTCCTCACAGTACATTCGCTGACATGCATGAGTATGCAGAACTCTGCATGATTCGTCAATCTCCTCTGGGGCTGAACGCGTGCAACCGCTTTCTCGTACTCCTCGCCGAACGCAGGCGCCGCGTTCGTCCGACGACGACACCTCCGATCCGAGTGAGGCATTCGCATGTCCAGGGCTCTTCCGAAGTACAACAAGCGTCGTGTGGCGGTCATCGGCGGCGCCGCCGCCGTGGTGCTGTCCGGCGCGGTGATCGCCGGCTCCGCCCTCGCCGGCACCCCCGCCAAGAGCGACGGCGCGACCGGTGCCCGAACCCTGGCGAGCCCC
>NZ_PQSU01000029.1 GCF_002920615.1 Streptomyces sp. Ru62 | reverse complement strand
GGTCGGCGCGTCCATCACCTCCGGCGCCGCCATCTGCGAGATCAAGGACTGACCCCACCCCAGGTCCCGTCCCCACGCCCGGCGTACCGCCCCGGTCCGCCGGGCGTGGCGTTTGCGCCGTCCCGTCCGGAGAACGGGCGGGCCGCACACGGCCGCATGCTCCGGGCGGATGAACCAGCGGCCCGCCCGGTACGGGGCCGGTGACCGAGGGAACGATTCCCCGTCGGTTCGGCGAGGCGCCGGACCGGTCACGGTCACCGGCTGCCGGTCACCGGTTGCCAGGGGCCGACCGGGTCCCGGGGCCCCGTCGGCGCTAACGGCGGCGCAGGTCGGCGACGCGGCCTCGGTCCGTTGTTGCCGGTTCGCCCAGTCCTGCGGCGGAGCGGAGGGCGGAAGAGCCCGGTACGTGGCCCCTGCGCGGTCCCGGCAGGGGAGCGCGGCGGCCCGCCGGGACCTGGTCACCCCCCGGGTTCCCGCTCGCCCCCGTGACGGCGATCTGCACGCCCTGGTCGGCGAGCGCCTGCAACTCCGTGGCGGCACGGTCGTCGTGGGGCGGCGGCTCGTCGGTGACGAGCCGGGTGATGAGGTCCGTCGGCACGGTCTGGAACATGGTGTCCGTGCCGAGCTTGGTGTGGTCGGCGAGGACCACGACCTCCGCGGCGGCCTGGACGAGGGCCCGGTCGACGGATGCCGAGAGCATGTTGGAGGTGGACAGGCCGCGCTCGGCCGTCAGACCGCTTCCGGAGAGGAACGCCTTCGACACGCGCAGACCCTGGAGGGACTGTTCCGCGCCGGAGCCGACGAGGGCGTAGTTGGAGCCGCGCAGGGTGCCGCCGGTCATCACGACCTCCACCCGGTTGGCATGGGCCAACGCCTGGGCGACCAGGAGGGAGTTGGTGACGACCGTCAGGCCCGGCACACGCGCGAGCCGACGGGCCAGCTCCTGCGTGGTCGTACCGGCCCCGACCACGATCGCCTCGCCTTCTTCGACGAGGCCCGCGGCGAGGTCGGCGATGGCCGTCTTCTCGGCGGTCGCGAGATGGGATTTCTGCGGAAAGCCGGACTCTCGCGTGAACCCGCCCGGCAGTACCGCACCGCCGTGCCGGCGGTCGAGGAGTCCTTCTGCCTCCAGTGCCCGCACGTCCCGCCGTACGGTCACTTCGGAGGTCTGGACGACGCGGGCGAGCTCACGGAGCGACACGGCACCGTTCGCTCGCACCATTTCAAGGATCAATTGGCGACGTTCAGCAGCGAACACGAAACTGACAGTAACCCCAGCGACCGTCTGCTTTCAGCAGTTTGCGCCGAATAGCAGAAGTTGTTCGCATGGCAGGGCGGGAAGTGGTATAGCACCCGCCCGCCCCGACTATGCCGACCGCATGCGCCACAACACCCCCTGACCAGGGGGAAGTCGACAGCGACCGTCAGGCCTCCGCGCTCGCCTTGCGCGTGTGCAGCTGCCGGGCGACCTCCGCGATCGACCCCGAAAGGGAGGGGTACACCGTGAACGCGTTCGCGATCTGTTCGACCGTCAGATTGTTGTCGACGGCGATCGAGATGGGGTGGATCAGTTCCGAGGCGCGCGGAGCCACCACCACACCGCCCACGACGATCCCGGTGCCCGGCCGGCAGAAGATCTTCACGAAGCCGTCCCGGATGCCCTGCATCTTGGCGCGCGGGTTGCGCAGCAGCGGGAGCTTGACGACCCGCGCGTCGATCTTGCCCGCGTCCACGTCCGCCTGGGTGTAGCCGACGGTGGCGATCTCGGGGTCGGTGAAGACGTTGGACGACACCGTCTTCAGGTTCAGCGGGGCCACCGCGTCGCCCAGGAAGTGGTACATCGCGATACGTCCCTGCATGGCGGCGACGGACGCGAGAGCGAAGACCCCGGTCACGTCACCGGCCGCGTAGACGCCGGGAGCGGTCGTCCGGGACACCTTGTCCGTCCAGATGTGACCCGACTCGCGCAGCTTGACGCCGGCCTCCTCCAGACCGAGGCCCGCGCTGTTCGGGATGGCGCCGACGGCCATCAGGCAGTGCGTGCCGCTGATGACCCGGCCGTCGGCCAGCGTCACCTCGACCCGGTCGCCGACGCGTTTGGCGGACTGCGCGCGGGAGCGGGCCATGACGTTCATGCCACGGCGCCGGAAGACGTCCTCCAGGACGGCGGCGGCGTCCGGGTCCTCACCCGGCAGCACGCGGTCGCGGGACGACACCAGCGTGACCTTCGACCCCAGGGCCTGGTACGCGCCGGCGAACTCGGCACCGGTCACGCCCGACCCGACCACGATGAGCTCTTCCGGCAGCTCGGTGAGGTCGTAGACCTGGGTCCAGTTCAGGATGCGCTCGCCGTCGGGCCGGGCGTCGGGCAGCTCGCGCGGATGACCGCCGGTGGCGATGAGGACGGCGTCGGCGGTGAGCGTCTCCTCGGTGCCGTCGGCGGCGGTGACGACGACCTTCCGGGACCCGTCCAGCGCCTGCATGCCGTCCAGCCGGCCGCGCCCGCGCATGACCCGGGCCCCGGCACGGGTGACGGAGGCGGTGATGTCGTGGGACTGGGCGAGGGCCAGCCGCTTCACCCGGCGGTTGACCTTCCCGAGGTCCACGCCGACCACCCGGGCCGCCTGCTCCAGCGGCGGGGTGTCGTCGGCGACGATGATGCCGAGCTCTTCGTACGACGAATCGAAGGTCGTCATGACCTCGGCCGTAGCGATAAGGGTCTTCGACGGCACGCAGTCGGTCAGCACCGACGCTCCGCCCAGACCGTCGCAGTCGACGACGGTCACCTCCGCGCCGAGCTGAGCGGCCACCAGCGCCGCTTCGTATCCGCCGGGTCCGCCACCGATGATCACGATCCGAGTCACGTACTCCATTGTCCCGCACGCTTCAAGGTGCTACTGCCCGGGGGCGCCACCGGGTCGCTCCCGGGGCGCCCGGGGCGCGCGGGGCGCCTGCCGTACCCTCTCCCCATGTCGCTCTATGCCGCGTACGCCGGCAACCTCGACGCGCGCCTGATGTCCCGCCGCGCCCCGCACTCCCCGCTGCGCGCCACCGGCTGGCTGAACGGCTGGCGGCTGACCTTCGGCGGCGAGCAGCTCGGCTGGGAGGGCGCGCTGGCGACGATCGTCGAGGACCCGTTGGCCGAGGTCTTCGTCGGCCTGTACGACATCGCACCCATGGACGAGGAGTCGCTCGACCGGTGGGAGGGCGTGGGCCTCGACATCTACCGTCGGGTACGCGTGCGCGTGCACACCCTGGACGGTGAGGAGACGGCCTGGGCGTACGTCCTCAACGCGTACGAGGGCGGGCTGCCGTCGGCACGCTACCTGGGCGAGATCGCCGACGCGGCGGAGTCGGCGGGGGCTCCGCACGACTATGTGATGGAGCTCCGCAAGCGCCCCTGCTGATCCTCCGCGCATCCTCTGTGCCGCGCTTTGCTCCGATTCTTCCGGCCGCTTGTGGAAACCGACAAGACAACGAAGGCAAACCCGTGGGCTCTGTCATCTACGCGCGTAGGCGAAGACCGGCTACCCTCATCGGCGTGAACGCATCTCTTCTTCCGGACGACATCCAGGGCGACCCCTACGCGGCCGCCGACGCCGCCGCCGCGCGCCTGCGCGCCCTCACGGGCGCCGAGACCCACGACGTCGCCCTCGTGATGGGCTCCGGCTGGGCTCCGGCCGTCGACGCCCTCGGGGCACCCGACGCCGAGTTCCAGGTCACCGAGCTGCCCGGCTTCCCGCCGCCGGCCGTCGAGGGCCACGGCGGCAAGATCCGCTCGTACTCCTTCGGTGACAAGCGGGCCCTGGTCTTCCTGGGCCGCACCCACTACTACGAGGGCCGTGGCGTGGCCGCGGTGGCGCACGGCGTCCGTACGGCCGTCGCGGCCGGCTGCAAGACCATCGTGCTGACCAACGGCTGCGGCGGTCTGCGCGAGGGCATGCGGCCCGGCCAGCCGGTGCTGATCAGCGACCACATCAACCTGACGGCGACGTCCCCGATCGTCGGCGCGAACTTCGTCGACCTGACGGACCTGTACTCGCCGCGCCTGCGCGCCCTGTGCAAGGAGATCGACCCCACGCTGGAGGAGGGCGTCTACGCCCAGTTCCCCGGCCCGCACTACGAGACCCCGGCCGAGATCCGCATGGCCCGCGTCATCGGCGCGGACCTGGTCGGCATGTCCACGGTCCTGGAGGCCATCGCCGCCCGCGAGGCCGGCGCCGAGGTGCTCGGCATCTCCCTGGTCACCAACCTGGCCGCGGGCATGACCGGCGAACCCCTCAACCACGAGGAGGTCCTCCAGGCCGGCCGCGACTCGGCAGCCCGCATGGGCGAACTGCTGGCACGGGTACTGGGCAGGATCTGACGAGACGCTGCGCTCGGCTTCGACCGGCCCGACGCGCCGACCGGGTCGCGACGGGACGGCGTGCTCGGCTCCGGACAGGCCACCGGGCTCGGCTTCGCAGCGGAGCGCGGGGCTTGGCTCCGGGCGGGCATAAGGCTTGGCTCTGGGCGGGCATAGGGCTCGGCTTTGAGCGGAGTGCCGGGCTTGCTCTGGGAGGGCGAGGGGCTCGG
Source organism: Streptomyces sp. Ru62 (assembly GCF_002920615.1). GTDB lineage: Bacteria > Actinomycetota > Actinomycetes > Streptomycetales > Streptomycetaceae > Streptomyces. The sequence goes on along the minus strand of NZ_PQSU01000029.1, from coordinate 122,052 downwards.
CTCCGGCCGGGGCGGTCTGCCGGCCGGCTTCGGGCGGAGCGCCGGGCCCGGCTGAGAGCAGAGCCGCTGGGCTCGGCTTCGGCGGCGGTGGTGCTGCGGGCGGCTCTCAGGAGTGCGGCTGGCGGCTGCCGGCGGCCCGGGGCAGGCGCGGTACCGCGAGCGGCCAGGGGCGGCCCGCCGTGCGGCCGTCGGCTCACGGCGGGCGCGGTACCGCACGCGGCCGTGCGCGGTGCGTGGCCCCGAGCGGCGCGAGATGCGGCAAGCTCCCTTCCATGCCGCGCCCGGCTCCCAGGGGGTCGCAGGCAGGGTGGGGGCCGGGGGCGGAGCCCCCAGTTGGACCAGGCAAACACAGGAGAGGTTGATCCCAAGGTGCACGACGATCTCATCGCCCGGGCAAAGGCCTGGCTCGCCGAGGACCCGGACCAGGAGACCCGCGACGAACTGGCCGAGCTGATCGACGCCGGTGCCGTCGAGGAACTGTCGGCCCGCTTCTCCGGCACACTCCAGTTCGGCACCGCCGGCCTGCGGGGCGAGCTGGGCGCCGGCCCGATGCGCATGAACCGCAGCGTCGTCATCCGCGCCGCCGCCGGGCTCGCCGCGTACCTGAAGAAGAACGGCCACCCCGGTGGACTGGTCGTCATCGGCTACGACGCCCGCCACAAGTCCGCCGACTTCGCCCGGGACACCGCCGCCGTGATGACCGGCGCCGGCCTGCGCGCGGCCGTACTCCCCCGCCCCCTCCCCACCCCGGTCCTGGCCTTCGCCATACGGCACCTCGGCGCGGTCGCGGGCGTCGAGGTCACCGCCAGCCACAACCCGCCCCGGGACAACGGCTACAAGGTCTACCTCGGCGACGGCTCCCAGATCGTCCCGCCCGCCGACGCGGAGATCGCCGCCGAGATCGACGCGATCGCCTCCCTGCACGACGTACCCCGGCCGGACAGCGGCTGGGAGACCCTGGACGAGTCGGTCCTGGACGCCTACCTCGCCCGCACGGACGCCGTACTGGACCCCGCCTCCCCCCGTACCGCCCGCACGGTCTACACCGCGATGCACGGCGTCGGCCGGGACGTCCTGCTGGCCGCCTTCGCCCGCGCCGGCTTCCCCGAGCCGGTGCTGGTCGCCGAGCAGGCCGACCCGGACCCGGACTTCCCGACGGTCGCCTTCCCGAACCCGGAGGAGCCGGGCGCGATGGACCTGGCGTTCGCGCGGGCCCGCGCCACCGACCCGGACCTGGTGATCGCCAACGACCCCGACGCGGACCGCTGCGCGGTGGCCGTGAAGGACGCCGGCGACTGGCGGATGCTGCGCGGCGACGAGGTCGGCGCCCTGCTCGCCGCCCACCTGGTCCGCCGTGGCGCCCAGGGCACCTTCGCCGAGTCGATCGTCTCCTCCTCCCTGCTCGGACGCATCGCCGAGAAGGCGGGGCTGCCGTACGAGGAGACCCTGACCGGCTTCAAGTGGATCGCCCGCGTCGACGGCCTGCGCTACGGCTACGAGGAGGCCCTCGGCTACTGCGTGGACCCGGAGGGCGTGCGCGACAAGGACGGCATCACCGCCGCGCTGCTGATCACCGAGCTGGCGTCCGTGCTGAAGGAGGAGGGCCGTACCCTCCTCGACCTGCTCGACGACCTCGCGGTGGAGCACGGCCTGCACGCCACCGATCAGCTCTCGGTCCGCGTGCAGGACCTGTCGCTGATCGCGGACGCGATGCGCCGGCTGCGCGAGCAGCCGCCGGCCGGGCTGGCGGGCCTGCCCGTCGTCCGGGCCGAGGACCTGGCCCGGGGCACGGAGAAGCTGCCGCCCACGGACGGCCTGCGCTACACCCTCGACGGCGCCCGGGTCATCGTCCGCCCCAGCGGCACCGAACCGAAGCTGAAGTGCTACCTGGAGGTCGTCGTACCGGTCTCCGCGCACGCCGACCTGCCGGCCGCCCGCGCCCGCGCGACGGAGCTGCTGACGGCCGTGAAGCGCGACCTGTCGGCGGCCGCCGGCATCTGAGGTTCCGGGAGCCCTGCTGTCCGTCCTCACGACAGCGACGACAGCAGGGCCTGTGTCCTCACGGCAGCCGCCGCCTGTCCTCCGCCGTCCTCACCACAGGAACAGCGGGACCGCCGCCGTCACCACAGGAGCAGCAGGGCCGCCGTCCAGCCGGCCGCGAGCACCAGTGCCAGGGGCCACAGCGGCCGGCCCCGCCGGTCTGCGTCGGCGGGTACGGACGGGCGCAGCGACGGGTCGCGCCACAGGGCGGTGATCTCACTCGCGGTCCGCTCGTGCGGATGCACGAGGCCGAACCGGCGCTCCAGCCACGGCCAGCGGGGAGCGGCCGCCGACCAGGGCGTGAAGGAGGCCCGCCGGCTGTCCACCTTCAGCTCGGTGCTCGTGCACGTGACGGTCCTGATCTCGTCCCACGGCAGATGCCGGGGGCCGCGCAGCCCGTTGAACCACAGCCCCTCGCTGTCGGCCGTGATCCGCCAGGCGAGCCAGTGGGGCAGCCACAGCGCCCCGGCGAAACCGGCGAGGGCGCCGAGCACACCACGCCACCCGCCGGTCGCGCCCCAGAAGAAGCCACTGCCCCACAGCACGAGCAGCAGCGCGCAGAGCCGGTGCAGCAGCCCCGCACGCCACTGCCGTATGCCCGCCGGGGCCGCACCGTCCGCCTTCCCCGCGACCGCTTCCCCGGCCGACCGGCTCAGCTCCGCGTACGCCGTCCGCCGGGCCGCCCGGCGCCTCTCCGCGGCCGTCAGCCGCCGTACCGACGCCTCGGACAGTGGCCGTACGGGCCCCGACGACCGTTCCACCACGGGTGGCGCGTCCGCCTTCTCGGCGGCCGTGACCAGCAGGATCTCGGCGCCGTCGCAGGGCACGCCGTACAGCACGGCCTCCCGCAGCGGTCCCGGCCCCTCCCGGTCGATCCGCTCCAGGAACTCCTCCAGCTCCTCCTCGTCGTCCGTGCTGTCCGCGTCGTCCTCGTCGCCGGGCTCCGCGTCCCGGACCTCCGTGACGGCGACCCGGAACAGGGGACGCGTGCCAGCCGTGTCGCCGGCGGCGAAGACCTCGGTGTCTCCGTCGGCGCCCTCCCGTACGAGCACCCGCAGCACGGGCGCCGCCGCCGCGCGCAGCACGGTGGCCCGGCGCCGGCCCAGCAGCCCGGAGACGAGCGCGGTCAGGCCCTGGCCCGCCACCAGCCAGGCGAGTGCCGGCAGCGCCCGCGCCCCCTCGCCCGCGTCCGGGCCGTGGGCGGGCAGGACGGCGGCGGCACCGAGCCCGAGCGCGAGCAGGACGGCTCCGCACCCCATGAGGAGCAGGCCGCGGGGCAGTGACCGGCCGGCGTCCGGCAGCGGAGCGGTGGTGCCGCCGGCCGCGTACCGGACCCGCCCCCGCTGTCTGCGCCGCATCACCAGCCGCAGCGCGGCCACCGCCCAGACCGACGCCAGGACGAGCACGGCGACCGGCCACAGCCTCCCGGGCCGCAGCACGGCCAGCAGCACAGCCAGCACGGGGGCCGACACCGGCACGATCTCCGGGCGCACGCACAGCCACAGCCCGTGCAGCGCCAGCAGGGCCGCCGCCCAGGGGCGCCACCCGGCGGGCAGCGCCAGCAGCCCGGTGATTCCCGCGGTGGCGGCGGACGCGGCCACCAGGTGCCCGGCCCGGGTGGGCAGCGGCACCCAGCACGGTGGCAGCGCGTCGAGCCAGCGGCGGGGGTGCTCACCGCTCCAGGACGTGCAGCCGGCGGGCACGCTCGCGGCGGGCAGCGGCAGCGGCCGTCCGGGATGCGTACTCATGGGAGTCCAGACACTCGACAGCGGCGAACGGTTGGTCCCGGTCGCAGGGCCGGCACGACGCCCGCCCGGGGCCCACACGGCCACACCGGGCACCCCGGCCGGCGAGCCACCCGGCCGGGCACGTCACACGGGAGTACCACCCTCAGCACACGGGGAGACGACGACCTGCTCACCGACGACTCCCGGCTCCGGCAGGTACGACCCTCAACACACGGGGCGGCAGAAGCCTCCCGGGGCCCCTCAGCCCACAGCCAGCAGGATCGCCAGCAGCACCGCTCCGGCGACCGCGGGCGCGGCCACCTCGTAGGCCCAGCGCACGGTGATCTCGCCCTGCGCCGACTCGGCCTGCCCGCGCCGCTCCAGCATGTCCCCCAGCTCGGCCATGATCTGGTCGGTCTGCGCCCGGGTCGGCCCCGCGTCCGGGCCGCGCACGCCGAACCCGCCGAAGCCGCCCGGTGCGAGCGCCCCGCCCCGGCTGCCCGGCGCCCCGCCCCGGGCCGCGTCCGCCGCCGCCCGTTGCTGCCGGCGGAGCGCCTTCTTGCGGGCCCGCAGCGAGACGGGGATCGCCCACAGCTGGTACTTGGTGCCGGACTTGGCGAGGACCTCGTTGGAGTAGCCGGAGCGCAGGCCGGAGACCTCGCCCCAGGGCAGGGTGATCACCCGGAACGGGTTGCGGACGCGCAGCCGGTCCTCGCCCGCGAACACCGCCGGGCGGAGCGTGAAGGCGAGGACGAGCGGCACGATCAGGATCATCCCGGCCAGCGCCAGCCACGGGGTCCGGCCGTGGCCCTTGAACAGGGCGTCGAAGCCCAGCCAGAGGACGACCAGGAGCAGGAGCGTGCCGCCCGCCAGTCCGAGGGGGGAGCGGTAGACGCGGTCCTTGGCGACGGGCGCCGGCGGCTGTGACGCGGGTGACGGATGGTCCGGGGTGGTCATGGCCCCGATTCTGCACGACGCCGTCGGTGGTGCGGCCACGCGCCCGGGAACCGGCGCTCATCCGTGATGTCGGCCTCGGTGACGAGCACGGGGGTGTACAGCCGCTACGCGCGTAGATATGCTCGTCTGGTGACCATGCCCACTACCGCACCCACAGCTCACGCTCTCGCTGACGTCACCGCGTCCGACAGCACGCTGCGCCGCTTCCTCCACGGGCTGCCAGGCGTCGACGCGGTCGGCCTGGAGGCGCGCGCCGCGTCCCTCGGCACCCGTTCCATCAAGACCACCGCGAAGGCGTACGCCATCGACCTCGCCATCTCGATGGTCGACCTGACGACGCTGGAAGGCGCGGACACCCCGGGCAAGGTCCGGGCGCTCGGCGTCAAGGCGGTCCACCCCGATCCCACGGACCGCACGACGCCGACGACGGCCGCGGTCTGCGTCTACCCCGACATGGTGGCCGTCGCCAAGGAGGCCGTCGCCGGTTCCGGCGTCAAGGTCGCCTCGGTGGCCACCGCCTTCCCGGCCGGCCGTGCCGCGCTCGACGTGAAGCTGGCCGACGTCCGTGAGGCCGTCGCCGCCGGCGCCGACGAGATCGACATGGTCATCGACCGGGGCGCGTTCCTCGCCGGCAAGTACCTGAAGGTGTACGACGAGATCGTCGCCGTGAAGGAGGCCTGCGGGACGAGCGCCCGGCTGAAGGTCATCTTCGAGACCGGCGAGCTGTCGACGTACGACAACATCCGCCGTGCCTCCTGGCTCGGCATGCTGGCCGGCGCCGACTTCATCAAGACGTCGACGGGCAAGGTCGCCGTCAACGCCACGCCCGCGAACACCCTCCTGATGCTGGAGGCGGTCCGCGACTTCCGGGCCCAGACCGGCGTCCAGGTCGGCGTGAAGCCGGCCGGCGGCATCCGCACCAGCAAGGACGCGATCAAGTTCCTGGTCCTGGTCAACGAGACCGCGGGCGAGGACTGGCTGGACAACCACTGGTTCCGCTTCGGCGCCTCCTCGCTCCTGAACGACCTGCTGATGCAGCGCCAGAAGCTGGCCACCGGCCGCTACTCCGGTCCCGACTACGTGACGGTGGACTGATCCCCCATGGCATTCGAGTACGCACCCGCCCCCGAGTCCCGCGCGATCGTCGACATCGCGCCCTCCTACGGCCTGTTCATCGACGGCGAGTTCACCGAGGCGGCCGACGGCAAGGTCTTCAAGACGGTCTCCCCGTCGACCGAGGAGGTCCTCGCCGAGGTCGCCCGGGCCGGTTCCGAGGACGTCGACCGTGCCGTCAGGGCCGCCCGCAAGGCGTTCGAGAAGTGGTCCGCGCTGCCCGGTTCCGAGCGCGCCAAGTACCTGTTCCGCATCGCGCGGATCATCCAGGAGCGCAGCCGTGAGCTGGCGGTCCTGGAGACGCTGGACAACGGCAAGCCGATCAGGGAGACCCGCGACGCGGACCTCCCGCTGGTCGCCGCGCACTTCTTCTACTACGCGGGCTGGGCCGACAAGCTCGGCCACGCCGGCTTCGGCCCGGACCCCAAGCCGCTGGGCGTGGCCGGCCAGGTCATCCCGTGGAACTTCCCGCTGCTGATGCTGGCCTGGAAGATCGCCCCGGCCCTCGCGACCGGCAACACGGTCGTCCTGAAGCCCGCCGAGACCACCCCGCTGTCCGCCCTGTTCTTCGCGGACGTCTGCCGCCAGGCCGGCCTGCCCAAGGGTGTCGTCAACATCCTCCCGGGCTACGGCGACGCGGGCGCCGCGCTGGTCGCGCACCCCGACGTGAACAAGGTCGCCTTCACCGGCTCCACGGCCGTCGGCAAGGAGATCGCCCGCACGGTCGCCGGCACCCGCAAGAAGCTCACCCTCGAACTGGGCGGCAAGGGTGCGAACATCGTCTTCGACGACGCGCCGATCGACCAGGCCGTCGAGGGCATCGTCAACGGCATCTTCTTCAACCAGGGCCAGGTCTGCTGCGCGGGCTCCCGCCTCCTGGTCCAGGAGTCGATCCAGGACGAGCTGCTGGACTCCCTCAAGCGCCGCCTGTCCACGCTCCGCCTCGGCGACCCGCTGGACAAGAACACCGACATCGGCGCGATCAACTCCGCCGAACAGCTCGCCCGGATCACCGCGCTGGCCGAGCAGGGGGAGGCGGAGGGCGCCGAGCGCTGGTCGCCGGCCTGCGAACTGCCCTCGTCCGGCTACTGGTTCGCCCCGACGCTGTTCACGAACGTCACCCAGGCGCACACCATCGCCCGCGACGAGATCTTCGGCCCGGTGCTGTCGGTCCTCACCTTCCGCACGCCCGACGAGGCCGTCGCCAAGGCCAACAACACCCAGTACGGCCTCTCGGCCGGCATCTGGACCGAGAAGGGCTCGCGCATCCTGGCCGTCGCGAACAAGCTGCGTGCCGGTGTCGTCTGGTCCAACACGTTCAACAAGTTCGACCCGACCTCGCCGTTCGGCGGCTACAAGGAGTCGGGCTTCGGCCGCGAGGGCGGCCGCCACGGCCTGGAGGCGTACCTCGATGTCTGACCGACTCAGTGTGTTCAAGACCTACAAGCTGTACGTCGGCGGGAAGTTCCCGCGTTCCGAGAGCGGCCGGGTGTACGAGGTGCAGGACTCGAAGGGCAACTGGCTGGCCAACGCTCCGCTGTCCTCCCGCAAGGACGCCCGTGACGCGGTGGTCGCGGCGCGCAAGGCGTTCGGCGGCTGGTCCGGCGCGACCGCCTACAACCGCGGCCAGGTCCTCTACCGCGTCGCGGAGATGCTGGAGGGCCGCAAGGAGCAGTTCGTCCGGGAGGTCGCGGACGCGGAGGGCCTGTCGAAGTCGAAGGCGGCGGCCGTCGTGGACGCGACGATCGACCGCTGGGTCTGGTACGCGGGCTGGACCGACAAGATCGCCCAGGTGATCGGCGGCGCCAACCCGGTCGCGGGCCCGTACTTCAACCTCTCCTCCCCGGAGCCGACCGGCGTGGTCGCCGTCCTGGCCCCGCAGGAGTCGTCCTTCCTCGGCCTGGTGTCGGTCGTGGCCCCGGTGATCGCCACCGGCAACACGGCGGTCGTGATCGCCTCCGAGAAGGCCCCGCTGCCGGCCCTGTCCCTCGGCGAGGTGCTGGCCACCTCCGACGTCCCGGGCGGTGTCGTGAACGTCCTGTCCGGCCGTACGGCGGAGATCGCGGCGCCGCTGGCCGCGCACCAGGACGTCAACGCGATCGACCTCGCGGGTGCGGGCGAGGACCTGGCGAAGGAGCTGGAGATCGCGGCGGCCGACAATCTCAAGCGGGTACTGCGTCCACAGCCTGTGGACTACTCCGAGACGCCGGGGATCGAGCGGATGACGGCGTTCCTGGAGACCAAGACGGTGTGGCACCCGACGGGGGCGCTGGGCGCGGCGGGGTCTTCCTACTGACGGGTCCGCTGGGGAACCGCTGCGGTTCGCCGGCCGCGGGTTCGCAGCGGCATGTCGCGCCCGCGCGGCGGAGTCACATCGGACTCCGCCGCGCGGGCCTTCGAAGGCGCCCTCAGTGGTCCAGGGCTCCGAGGGCCTCGCCCGCCACCGGAATGCTCCCCAGCGACTCGGCCTCCGCGACCGGTCGCGTCAGCATCTGGGAGCCGACCGGCTTGAAGTCGGCCAACTGCGTGCCCACGCCGTTGTCGAGCGGGTCCACGCCCGTGCCCGCGAGCGGGTTGGGCTTGAGACCCGCGACCGGGCCGGTCACGTAACCCACCGTGCCGGTCAGGGCGCGCGCTCCCGTCTGGGGGTCGACGTTGCCGAGGTTCAAGGGGCGGTGGTTGAGGCCCACGCCGGGGATCGAGTCGGCGGACGCCGTCGCCGCCCCCGCGCCCAGGGCCGCTCCGGCGGTCGCGAGGACGATCAGGGCGCGCTGCGCGGCGGAGTGCTGGGGGGAGGTGTGTCGGGCCATCGCTGGTGCCACCTTCTGGTGCGCAGGGTAAGGATGTCGACACGTAGGGTAGTTGAGGCGAGACTCACGCTCAAAAGCCGACCCGCGGGGTCGGCAGGGCGCCCCCCATGCGTCAAACTGGTGTTCCGTGAGCCTTCATCCCCCGTCCCCCGCCCGTGTCGTGCTGCTGTGCGGCCCCTCGGGCTCGGGCAAGTCACTCGTCGCCGCCCGTTCCGGGCTCCCCGTGCTGCGCCTGGACGACTTCTACAAGGAGGGTGACGATCCGACTCTGCCCCTGGTGGAGGGGAGTTCGGACATCGACTGGGACCACCCGGAGTCGTGGGACGCGGACGTCGCGGTCGAGGCCATCGCCCGGCTGTGCGCCACCGGGTCGACGCCGGTGCCGGTGTACGACATCTCGCTGAGCGCCCGGACCGGCGAGGAGACGCTGCACATCGGCCGTACCCCGCTGTTCATCGCGGAGGGCATCTTCGCCGCCGAGATCGTCGAGCGCTGCCGGGAACGGGGCCTGCTCGCGGACGCGCTGTGCCTGTCCCGGGGGTCGGTCACCACCTTCCGGCGGCGCTTCCTGCGCGATCTGAAGGAGGGCCGCAAGTCGGTGCCGTTCCTGCTGCGCCGCGGCTGGCGGCTGATGCGCGCGGAGCGGTCGATCGTCGCCCGCCAGGTGTCGCTCGGCGCGCATCCCTGCGACCGCGACGAGGCGCTGGGCCGGCTCGCGGCAGCGGCAGCGGACAGGCAGGTACGGCAGCGCACGGCGGCGTAACGCTCCACCCCCGTACGCACGGAGAACGGGGCTGGTAGGCCCCCCCGGCCCACCAGCCCCGTTCCCTTCGCTCCCCCGCTTTCCCCCGTGCTCCCCCGAAGGTCCACCCCCCAGTGGCCCCCCGCTTTCCCCCGTTTCCCCCGTCGTCCCCCCGGACCTCAGGCGACCAGTTCGCCGAAGGCGTCCTCCTCGTCACGGCCGAAGCTGAGGACCTCGTCCTCGCGCAGCCGGCGCAGCGAGCGCCAGATGCTGGACTTCACCGTGCCGACACTGATGCCGAGGATGTCCGCGATCTCCGGGTCCGTGCGGCCCTCGTAGTAGCGCAGGACCAGCATGGTGCGCTGGAGTTCGGGCAGCCGGGCCAGCGCCTGCCACAGGACCGCGCGCAGCTCGGTGCCGCGCATCGCGTCCGTGTCGGAGGGCGTCTCCGGCAGTTCCTCGGTCGGGTACTCGTTGAGCTTGCGGCGCCGCCAGGCGCTGATGTGCAGGTTGGTCATGGTACGGCGGAGGTATCCGCCGACCGCGGCCTTGTCGCTGATCCGGTCCCACGCCCGGTACGTCGAGAACAGCGCGCTCTGCAACAGGTCCTCGGCCTCGAAGCGGTCACCGGTCAGGTGGTAGGCGGTGGCGTACAGGGAGGCGCGGCGCTCCTGGACGTAGGCGGTGAACTCCGCCTCCGTCAGCGAACGGCGCTCCCCCGAGCCCTCCCTGTACGCGGCTCCCCCGTGAGCTTCCCCCCGTGCGTCGACCACCGCCATGTACGCGGTGTGCTGACGCCCGGTGCCGCGAGCGCACCCCCGCCCGCTCACGGCACCGGACTTCTCGTTGCCCCGGTTCGCGTTCACGTCGTGCAGACGCGTGACCACTGCGCTGGTGCTGATGCTGTGCAGCGTGTTCATCTCGCGCTCCCCGTCGTGGACTTCCGGTGACTCCGTCTTGCCCGGGCTGGTTCCGGCCGGCGGCCTTGCCCGTGCCCAAAAGACTGCCGGGGTGACTTCATGGCCATGTCTGCCGACTGTCACAGACCTGTCACAGGGCTCCCGCCCAGGCGGGTCACACACCGCGCACAGCCGGTGGCGCTACGGATGACCTGGTCCCGGCAGGTCGTACGGCGACCCCTCCATGGGCCAGAATGAGCCCGTGCCTTCCCTGTTGCTGATCGAGGACGACGACGCCATCCGTACGGCCCTGGAGCTCTCCCTGACGCGCCAGGGACACCGGGTGGCCACCGCTGCCAGCGGCGAGGACGGTCTGAAGCTGCTGCGCGAGCAGCGGCCGGACCTCATCGTGCTGGACGTGATGCTGCCCGGCATCGACGGGTTCGAGGTGTGCCGGCGCATCCGGCGCACGGACCAGCTGCCGATCATCCTGCTGACCGCGCGCAGCGACGACATCGACGTCGTGGTCGGACTGGAGTCCGGCGCCGACGACTATGTCGTCAAGCCGGTGCAGGGGCGGGTGCTGGACGCCCGGATCCGGGCCGTGCTGCGGCGCGGGGAGCGCGAGTCCAGCGACTCGGCGACCTTCGGCAACCTCGTCATCGACCGGTCGGCGATGACTGTCACGAAGAACGGCGAGGACCTCCAGCTGACCCCGACCGAGCTGCGGCTGCTGCTGGAGCTGAGCCGCCGGCCCGGTCAGGCGCTGTCCCGGCAGCAGCTGCTGCGGCTGGTGTGGGAGCACGACTACCTCGGCGACTCCCGCCTGGTCGACGCGTGTGTGCAGCGGCTGCGCGCGAAGGTGGAGGACGTGCCGTCGTCGCCGACGCTCATCCGTACCGTCCGTGGTGTCGGCTACCGCCTGGACGCCCCTCAGTGACCGATACGCAAGGGGGGCTGCGCGGCTGGGCCGCGGGGCGCAAGGGAAGTCTGTCGCGACTCAGGTTCACCAGCCTCAGGCTGCGCCTGGTCGTCGTCTTCGGGCTGGTGGCCCTCACGGCCGCCGTGTCGGCGTCCGGCATCGCCTACTGGCTCAACCGGGAGGCCGTGCTCACCCGCGCCCAGGACGCGGTGCTGCGCGACTTCCGGCAGGAGATGCAGAACCGCGCGGGCGCGCTGCCGGAACACCCGACGCAGGACCAGGTGCAGCGCGCGGCCGGCCAGATGGCCGCCAGCAGCCAGCACTTCAGCGTGCTCCTGGTCGCCCAGGACGCCGACGGCAAGACCGTGTACGGCAACTCGGGCGGCATCAACGGCTTCTCACTGGAGGACGTGCCCCCGTCCCTGCGGGCCGCCGTGACCAAACGGCAGCGGATCACCGACTCCAACAAGGAGCCGTACCACCTGTACTGGCAGCGGGTCGTGGACCACGGCACGCCCTACCTGGTGGCCGGTACGCGCGTGATCGGCGGTGGTCCGACCGGCTACATGGCGAAGTCTTTGGAGCCGGAGGCGAAGGACCTCAACTCGCTGGCCTGGTCGCTGGGCATCGCCACCGGGCTCGCGCTGATCGGCGCCGCACTGCTCGCGCAGGCCGCCGCCACGACCGTGCTGAAGCCCGTGCACCGGCTGGGCGTGGCCGCGCGACGGCTCGGCGAGGGCAGGCTGGACACCCGGTTGCGGGTGTCCGGCACCGACGAACTCGCCGATCTGTCCCGCACGTTCAACAACGCGGCCGAGGCGCTGGAGCAGCGGGTCGCCGAGATGGCCGCGCGGGACGATGCCTCGCGCCGGTTCGTCGCCGACATGAGCCATGAGCTGCGGACGCCCCTCACCGCCATCACCGCCGTCACGGAGGTGCTGGAGGAGGAACTGGAGGCGGAGACCGGCAGCATGGACCCGATGATCGAGCCCGCCGTCCGGCTGGTGGTCAGTGAGACCCGGCGGCTGAACGACCTCGTCGAGAACCTGATGGAGGTCACCCGCTTCGACGCCGGCACCGCCCGGCTGGTCCTGGACGACGTCGACGTCGCCGACCAGATCACCGCGTGCATCGACGCCCGCGCCTGGCTGGACGCCGTCGAGCTGGACGCCGAGCGCGGCATCCACGCCCGGCTGGACCCACGCCGCCTGGACGTCATCCTCGCCAACCTGATCGGCAACGCGCTCAAGCACGGCGGGTCGCCTGTGCGGGTGTCGGTCCGGGAGGCGGACGACTCGGTCGAGATCCAGGTCCGCGACCACGGGCCCGGCATCCCCGAGGACGTCCTCCCGCACGTCTTCGACCGCTTCTACAAGGCGAGCGCCTCCCGGCCGCGCTCCGAGGGCAGCGGGCTCGGCCTGTCCATCGCCCTGGAGAACGCCCACATCCACGGCGGCGAGATCACCGCCGCCAACTCGCCGGACGGCGGCGCGGTGTTCACGCTCCGGCTGCCCCGGGACGCCTCCCGGCTCGCCGAGGAGGACGGCGGGGACACCAAGGCAGGCGAGACCGGCCGCGACAGCTCGGGGAAGGAGGGGTCATGACCGTACGACGCCTGCTGGCGCTGCCCCTCCTGGGCGTGCTGCTCACCGGCTGCGGCATCCGGGCCACGGAGGTGCCGACCGACTTCGGGCCGGCGCCGTCCCGGGTGCCGTGCTCGCTGTCCGGGCCCGACGCGTCCGCGCAGTCCGCGCGCGGGGTGCCGGTGCAGGTGTTCCTGCTGTGCGGGGCGTCCCTGGTGGCCGTCGACCGGACCGTGCGGGTCCCGGAGGGCACCCCGGACGCCCGGCGGCGGGTGATCGTCGCGCAGGGACTGCTGGACCAGCTGGCCACGTCGCCGTCCGCCGCGGAGCGCTCCGCGGGCTATACGACGTACGTGCCGGGCGGCCTCCGGGTGAGCGGGCCCGGCCCGAAGGACCCCGAGGACACGCTCCGGCTGGGCACGGGGCCGTCGCGGCTCACCTCCTACGCCCTGGCCCAGCTGGTGTGCACCCTGTCCGACTCGGCGGCGACGGAGGACGACGGCTCGGTCATCCTGGCCGGCCCCGCCCCGGACCCCCTCCGCCGCTACGCCTGCACGGACGAGGTCCGCGACCACCCGGGCACCACACAGCCGCCGTCGAGCGGGGTACCGGACGCGTAGCGCTGCGCTGGGCCGGAGCGGCGTGACGGTCGACCTTCGCCGGGAGGCGTCGTGGTGGGGCGTGGCGGTCAGTCTTGGCGGGGGGCGGCGTAACCGTTGCCCTGCGCAGTGGCGAGGGGAGCGGGTTCCCGCCGTGGGGCCTGCGTCCGTCGCCCGGCTGCGGATCCGTCGTGGCCGCTCGCGCAGTTCCCCGCGCCCCTTCGGGCGCTCCCGACGTGGCGGTACCGGGGAAGTGAGCCGGCACCGCCGGCCGGCCACCGCACGCACCGTACAAGCCGAAACGTTTCCATGGCGGAACCAATCGGCCCCGCCCCCGCGTCTAGGGGGTCGTGCAGCGTCAAGGCTCCATCGGCGGCAGCGCCGCGATCCGCATCCGTGTGACGGGAGGTGTCCTCCTCGTCGCACATCTCGCCCTCGTCGCCTGGCTGATGCTGCGCCCCCTGGACGTCCCCTGGGTGATGCCCCCGAACCTGCGCCCGTTGGCCGGCATCCGGGCCGACCTGGCGCTGGGGTGGCCCCAGGCGGTCAGACCCCTCGGTGAGGGACTCGCGCTGCTCGCCCCGCTGGGCGTGCTGCTCCCGATGGCGCACGGCAGGCTCACCGTCTCCCCGGTCGCGTCCCTGCTCCGTACGGCCGCGGCCGGCGCCCTCCTCTCCCTCGGCATCGCCCTGCTGCAGACCGGTGTGCCGGGCAGGGTCGTGGACGTCGACTCGCTGCTGCTGAACACGGCGGGGGTCGTCCTGGCCCACCTGGCCGTCGTACCGGCGGCCCGCGCCCGGCTGCGACGCCGGGACACCCGGGAACCCGGCACCCCCGAACCGGCGCTCTCCGTCCAGGAGGAGCTGTCTCAGGGCCGTACCCCGACGATTCCCAGGGTCGGTATCGCCCCTTAGAGTGATGCTTCGTCCGCTTCGTCTCCGTACCGTTGAAGTCAGTTGAAGGGTCCCGGACCGGGGACCCGCCACCGGCTCGCGAGCGAGCCGACGACCACGGAGGAGCCGACATGACCGCCCTTTCCCGCCCCACCCACGGCCGCGTGATCGGCGGAGTCTGCGCCGGACTGGCCCGGCGCTTCGGCACCTCGGCCACGACGATGCGGGTGATCTTCCTGGTGTCCTGCCTGCTGCCGGGTCCGCAGTTCCTGCTCTACATAGCGCTGTGGCTGCTGCTCCCGTCCGAGGACAAGGCCCGCACCGCCTGGTGAGCCCGGGCGCGGGCATGCCACAGGGGCGCGTCCGGATACACCGGAGCGCCCCGCGCGCGTCGGACGGAAGCCGGCTCAGCCGACCGGGATGCCGTTGATCGGCACGCCGTGCGTGGGCAGGCCCCGCACCGGCAGTCCGCCGAGCAGACCGGCGACCGGCTTGGTCGGCCCCTTGGCGAGGACGCTGTCGACGACAGGCCGCGCGGTGGCCGCGCCCTTGCCGGCGGTCGGCAGAGCCGCGGCGGCACCCCGCTTGGCCACGGGCTTCACCGTCTTCACGGCGCCGCTGTCCGGCAGCGCCTCGATGACCTGCTCGGGCGGCAGCATCTTGGTGACGGTGTTCAGCGTCTGGCCGGCGTCCGGGCTGACCGGGGCCGCGTCGGCCGCGCCCGCACCGGCGGCGGCGAAAGCGGCGCCGAGGGCGGCGACACCGAGGGTCTTGGCAGCAGACTGCTTCATGGGGAATGCGTCCTTGCATGCGGAGACGGGAGATCACGAACGATCTGAGCGGTCCACGACCGTAAACACCCCCGGCCATCCGCCGCAAACACCGAAATGCGGACGCCGTGTGGAACCGCGCCCGCATTCCGGTCCGGGAAGGACCCGGCCGCTATGCCTCAGAACCGGCAGAACCGCTGGTGGACGCGGTCTGACGGAACAGCCATTCGGATTTCAGCTCGGCGTATCCGGGCTTGATGACGTCATTGATCATCGCGAGTCGTTCATCGAAAGGAATGAACGCTGATTTCATCGCATTGACGGAGAACCACTGGATGTCGTCGAGCGTGTAACCGAACGCCTCGACGAGGTGCTCGAATTCCCGGCTCATCGTGGTGTGCGACATCAGCCGGTTGTCGGTGTTCACGGTGGCCCGGAAGTGCAGTCGGCGCAGCAGCCCGATGGGGTGCTCCGCGTAGGAGGGCGCGGCGCCCGTCTGGAGGTTGGAGCTGGGGCACAGCTCCAGCGGGATCCGCTTGTCCCGCACGTAGGAGGCGAGCCGGCCCAGCTTCACCGAGCCGTCCTCGCGGACCTCGATGTCGTCGATGATCCGCACTCCGTGTCCGAGCCGGTCGGCACCGCACCACTGGAGCGCCTGCCAGATGGACGGCAGCCCGAAGGCCTCGCCGGCGTGGATGGTGAAGTGGTTGTTCTCGCGCTTGAGGTATTCGAAGGCGTCCAGGTGCCGGGTGGGCGGGTAGCCGGCCTCGGCACCGGCGATGTCGAAGCCGACCACGCCCGAGTCACGGTGGCGGTTGGCGAGTTCGGCGATCTCCAGGGAGCGGGCCGCGTGCCGCATGGCGGTCAGCAGGGCGCCGACCCGGATGCGGTGGCCGTTCTCGCGGGCGAGCCGCTCCCCCTGCCGGAACCCCTCGTTGACGGCTTCGACGACCTCCTCCAGGGACAGGCCCCGGTCGAGGTGCTGCTCGGGCGCGTAGCGCACCTCGGCGTAGACGACCCCGTCCTCGGCGAGGTCCTCGGCGCACTCGCGGGCGACCCGGACCAGGGCCTCCTTGGTCTGGAGCACGCCGACGGTGTGCCGGAAGGTCTCCAGGTACCGTTCCAGCGAGCCGGAGTCGGCGGCCTCCTGGAACCAGATGCCCAGCTTGTCCGGGTCGGTCTCGGGAAGGTCGGCGTACCCGGTCTCCCGGGCGAGGTCTACGACGGTGCCCGGGCGGAGCCCGCCGTCGAGATGATCGTGCAGCAGTACCTTGGGCGCCCGGCGGATCTGGTCCGCGGTGGGGGCGTTCCCGGTCGGTGCGGTCTGGCTCGTCATTTCCGCACTCTAACTCCTACGCGCGTAGAGCGCCCGGTGCCCGCGACAACGGATTCCCGGCACTTTTCCGTCGATACGCAACGGTGACCGGGCGCACGGGTTTAGTACACCGCGCCTTCTGACACTGTTCTGCCATGGGACAGCAAGCGACGCCGGTCCGAACGGCCGGGCTGGGGAAGGCAGTCGGCGCGGAGCCGACGTCGGTGAGCGGAGCGGTGCTGCTGCTCCCCGGCGGGGAGGAGGTCTCCGTCCGCCGGCCGTCCCCTGTCCGGGCGATGAGCCTCGTCCGCTCCCTGGGCCGCGCGCTGGCCCGCGCGGGCCGGGACGAGGGGCTGGCCGTGCATCCCGTGCAGTACCGCTACCGCGGCTGGAACGGCAGCGAGGCGCATCTGGCGGTGGATGCCGAGTGGGCCGCCGATGAGGTCGTACGACGGTACGGGGACGTTCCCGTGTGCCTGGTGGGCGTGGACATGGGCGGACGCGCGGCGCTGCGGGCCGGCGGGCACGAGGCGGTCAACGCCGTGGTGGCGCTGGCCCCGTGGCTGCCGGAGGAGGACGTCGCCGCGCCGGCCGAGCCGGTGAAGCAGCTCGTCGGGCGGCGGGTGCTGATCGCCCACGGCACCAACGACGAACGGACCGATCCCGAGCTGTCGTTCCGGTTCGCGGCGCGGGCCAAGAAGGTGAACCGGGAGGTGTGCCGGTTCGAAGTGCACTCCGACGGACACGGGTTGCACGGGCACCGGGACGAAGTGCGGTGTCTCGCGGTGGATTTCGTGCTGGGCGCGTTGTTCGGGCACTCCGTGTCCCGTCCCGTGGAGGACGCGTTGGCGGCGCCGCCGCCGATCGGACTTCGGATGCCGTTGGCCGCGGGGTTCGGCAGGTCGTGGAAGCTGAAGCGGTAGGGCCGGGCGGCCTCAGCTGGGCAGCAGGTTGCCCCTCCTGGAGAGGAGGAACTTCTTGAAGGCCGCCACCGGTGGGGTGTCCGGGCGGTCGGCCGGCCAGGCCACGCCGATCTCGCGGACCGCCCTGGGGGCCGTGACCGTCAGCTCCACCACACCCGGGCGCGGGACGGTCGGGGGCGGCAGAAGGGCGACCCCGAGGCCCGCCGCCACCAGGCCGCGCAATGTCTCCGCCTCCTCGCCCTCGAAGGCGATGCGGGGCTTGAAGCCGGCCTCGCGGCAGAGGTCGTCCGTGATGCGGCGCAGGCCGTAGCCCGGTTCCAGGGTGACGAAGATCTCCTCGGCCGCTTCTGCCAGGCGGATGCGGCGGCGGGCCGCCAGGCGGTGGTCCGCGGGGACGACCAGACGCAGTTTCTGCTCGTCCAGGCGGCGGGCGACCAGGTCGGGGGCGTCGGGGACGGGTGAGGTGAGGCAGAGGTCGAGTTCGCCGGCGCGCAGTCCTTCCAGCATGGCCTCGCCGTAGTTCTGGACGAGGCTGAAGCGCACGCGCGGGTGGTCGGCGCGGAAGGCGTGCAGCAGGCCGGGTACGGTCTCGGCGCCCATGGTGTGCAGGAAGCCGAAGGCGACCTTGCCGGTGGCCGGATCGGCGTCCGCGCGGACCTCCTCGGCGGCCCGCCCGATCTCCGCGAGGGCCCGCTCGACGGAGGCGAGGAAGGTGCGGCCGGCGGTGGTCAGGGACACCGTGCGGCCGTGGCGGGCGAACAGGTCGACACCCAGGTCCCGCTCCAGGCGGACCATCGCCCGGGACAGGGTCGACTGGGGGACGTTCAGCTCCTGCGCGGCCCGGGTGACGTGCTCGGTACGGGCCACGCCGGCGAAGTACGCGAGGCGGGGCGCGAGCAACAGCGCCATGTCTTCTGTGTCACTGGACGGTGACAGTCGCGCCTGTGAGCTTTGCTGATGCGCCATGGGAACGATTATGGCATTTCCATGCATTGGACGCATGAGTGGGGCCGTCTCTACGGTCGAAGCATGTCTCCCGCCAGTACCGGGGCGTCCACCGGCGTGGACGCCGTTCCGCCCGTCCGTACCTCCGACGCCGACTCCGACTCCCGGCTGACCCCGGGCGGCCCCGGCTACCGCCGGATGAGCCTCGCCCTGTTCCTCGCCGGAGTCGCGACCTTCGCCCTCCTCTACTCCACCCAGGCCCTGCTGCCGCTGATCTCCGGGGAGTTCGGGGTCCCGGCGAGCGAGGCGAGCTGGACCGTGGCCGCCGCGACCGGTGGCCTGGCGCTGTTCGTCCTGCCGATGAGCGCGCTGTCGGAGCGGTTCGGACGCCGTGCGGTGATGACCGCCTCGCTGGCCGTGGCCGTCACGGTCGGCATGCTGGTGCCGTTCGCGCCGTCGCTCGGCGCGCTGGTGGTGCTGCGGGCCGTGCAGGGCGCGGCCCTGGCCGGACTGCCGGCCTCGGCGCAGGCGTACCTGGCGGAGGAGGTGCGGCCGAGGGCGCTGGTCACGGCGATCGGGTTGTTCGTGGCGGGCAACAGCGTGGGCGGCATGAGCGGCCGGGTGATCACCGGCTGGGTCGCGCAGGAGTGGGGCTGGCGGGTGTCGGTCGGGGTGATCGGCGCGCTCGCGGTCGCGTGCGCGGTGGCGTTCCGGCTGCTGCTGCCGGCGCCGAGGCACTTCACGGCGGGTTCGCTGCGCCCCCGGGTGCTGCTCGACACCGTCCGCGGCCACCTCTCCGACCCGCTGCTGCGCCGCCTGTACGCGATCGGCGCGCTGTTCATGACGGTGTTCGGCGGTGTCTACACGGTGATCGGCTACCGGCTGACGGCGGCGCCGTTCGGACTGCCGCAGGGCATCGTGGGCTCGATCTTCCTGGTCTACCTGGTCGGTACGGTCTCCGCGTCTGCCGCGGGCCGGCTGGTGGGCCGCTTCGGCCGCCGGGGCACGCTGTACCTGGCGGGCGGTACGACGGCGGCAGGGCTGCTGCTGTCCCTGACCGCCTCCCTGCTGCTGGTCCTGGCGGGCTTGGTGCTGATCACGGCGGGCTTCTTCGCCGGGCACGCGGTGGCCTCCTCGGCGGTCAGCAAGACGGCCACGCGGGGCCGGGCCCAGGCGTCGGCGCTGTACCAGTCCGCGTACTACATCGGCTCCAGCGTCGGCAGTACGGTCGGCGCGCTGGCCTTCCACGCGAACGGCTGGACGGGCACGGTCGGCGTCGGCCTCCTCGCGGTCCTCGGCGTCGTCACGATCACCGTCCTCGGCTCGCGGGCGGCCCGGGCGGCCCGGGCGGAGGCGGCCCGGCGGGAGCCGGTGGGCGCGCACTGAGGCGGCGCACGCCGCTCAGCTTCCCCGAGCAACCATTCTGAACTGGGCATTTTCCCACTCCGGGGGCCATTGTCAGTGGGCTGCGGTAGCTTCCCAAGTGCTGGGGCGCGACGGCGCGCTACAGGGACGGCCACAGGGGTGGGTGGACGATGGGCAACAGCACGGCGACGGCGGATCTGGACGTCGCACTGGAGAAGCACCGGACCGAGCTGACCGGGTACTGCTACCGGATGCTCGGTTCCTCCTTCGAGGCCGAGGACGCGGTGCAGGACACCCTGGTGCGGGCCTGGCGGAGCTACGACAAGTTCGAGGGCCGTTCCAGCCTGCGCTCGTGGCTGTACCGGATCGCGACGAACGTGTGCCTGGACATGCTGGCGGCGGGCAGCAAGCGGGCCCGGCCGATGGACCTGTCGGAGGCCACCCCGCTCGCGCGGGCGGCGCTCTCCCCGCGCCCGGACAACACCTGGCTGGAGCCGATGCCGGACGCGCGCGTGCTGCCGGCCGTGGAGGACCCGGCGGAGGCGGCGGTCGCCAAGGAGTCGATCCGGCTGGCCTTCATGGCGGCCCTCCAGCAACTGCCGCCCAAGCAGCGGGCGGTGCTGATCCTGCGTGAGGTGCTGGCCTGGAAGGCGAGCGAGGTGGCCGAGCTGCTGGACACCACGGTCGCCTCGGTGAACAGCGCCTTGCAGCGGGCCCGGGCGACGCTCGCGGAGCGCGGGGACACGGGGGCCGAGGGGGCGGTGTCCGATCCGCTGGACGAGGAGCAGCAGAAGCTGCTGGAGCGTTACGTCAAGGCGTTCGAGGGCTATGACATGACGGCGCTGACGGCTCTGCTGCACGAGGACGCCATCATGACGATGCCGCCGTTCGACCTGTGGCTGCGCGGTACGGCGGACATCACCGGCTTCATGACCACCCTGGGCGCCTCCTGCGCCGGTTCCCGGCTGCTGCCGGTCCGGGCGAACGGCCTGCCGGGCTTCGCGCACTACAAGCCGGACCCGGAGAACGGCGGGTTCAGCCCGTGGGCGGTGCAGGTGCTGGAGATCTCAGACGGCCGGATCACCGGATTCCACTGCTTCCTCGACACCCAGCGCTGGTTCCCGCTCTTCGGTCTGCCCCTCCACCTGGAAGCGGAGTCCGACGAGGTCGAGAAGGCCGTGTAGCGCGGGGTCGGGGTCCCGCAGCCGTATCCGCCCGCCGGCCCGGCGGGCGGTCAGCTCCAGCCGGGCCAGCAGGTCGACGGCCGCCAGCCCCGGCGGCCCGAGCCCGCCCACATCGCACACGACCACCCCGGTCCCGCCGGCCTCCAGCAGCGCCCGCACATCGGCACACAGCCCCGGCACATCGTCCCGACGAACGGGCCCGGGCAGCACCAGCACGGCGGGGGTCTCGGCATCCACGTGCGGTAGACCGCCGGGCAGGGCGGAACTCATCGGGGGCGCGGGCTCACGCTGTGTCCCGGTCGGCGGAGATCACATTGACCCGTGCCCCTGCTTCCTCGCAGGGTTGGCCCTGTGGCGGGGGTGCTGAGCGGGTTCGCGGTGATCGCGGTCGTCATCGCGGTCGGCTACGTGCTCGGGCGGCGCGGGACGCTCGGCGGGCAGGGCGGCGAGGTGCTGACCCGGCTGGCCTTCACGGTGGCCGGCCCGGCGCTCCTCTTCACGACCCTCGCGCGGGCCGACCTGTCGGTCCTGTTCTCCGGCCGTCTGCTGGTGACGGCGCTCAGCACGGCCGTGGTCGCGGGGGTCTTCGTCGCGGTCGGTGCGGTACGGCGCTGGGGCGTGGGCCGCACCACGATCGGCGCGCTGTGCTCCGGTTACGTCAACTCGGGCAACCTCGGCATTCCGATCGCCGCGTACGTCCTGGGCGACGCGTCCCTCGTGGCGCCGGTGCTGCTGTTCCAGGTCGTCCTGGTCACGCCGGTCGCCCTCACGGTGCTGGACCTGTCCGGTGGCGGCGAGAAGGGCACGGTGTGGCGGCGTCTGCTGACCCCGCTGCGGAATCCGATCGCGGTGGGCTCGCTGTCGGGGGTGGTGGTGTCGGCGGCGGGCGGGCACCTGCCCGGTCCGCTGCTGAACCCCCTGACCCTGCTCGGCGACATGTCCGTCCCGGCGGCCCTGCTGGTCTTCGGCATGTCCCTGCACGGCAGCCCGGCTCCCGGCCGGGGACGGGACAGCCACTTGGTCCTGCTGTCCGTCGCGCTGAAGTCACTGGGCCAGCCGCTGGTGGCGTGGGTACTGGCGCGGGGCGTCCTCGGCCTGCACGGCGCTCCCCTGCTGGACGTGGTGGTGACCGCGGCCCTCCCTGGCGCCCAGAACCTCTTCACCTACGCCAGCCGTTACCGGGTGGCCGAATCCCTGGCCCGCGAGTCGATCCTGCTGTCGACGGTGGTGTCCGTGCCGGTGCTGGTGGGGGTGGCGGCGGTGTTGGGGTGACGCCGGATCAGTCGACCGGGAACTCGCTCGTGTCGATGGTGAGGCCGAACGGCTCCGGCAGTTCGATGAGATCGCCGAACTTGACCGCCTTGAGGAGCCGGTAGACGTCGCCCTTCGGCTCGCCGTAGAGCGTCGCGGTGGGACCTCCGGGGGCCCAGCGGTCGATCAGGAGGTACAGCGGGATACCGGCGGTGGCGTAGGCGGCGGGCTTGCTGACGCGATCGTGGCCGGCGTTGGACCTGGAGGTGACCTCGACGACGAGTTCGGCGAGGGCGGCGGGGATGTGGGAGTCCGACTCCGCGCATTCCCGCACCGGAGCCACCAGCAGGTCCGGGATGAGCATGCCCAGCCGTGACGGCACGGCGATGGCCAGTGTCTGGAAGATTCCCCAGTCTTCGGGGATCACGGAGTAGAGGCGACGCTGGATACGTTCCGCGATCACGTTGTGGCGGGATGCGGGAGCAGGTGACACGGTGATGATCCCCTCGATGATCTCCACCTTGCTGCCCTCGGGCCATTCCATCTCCTCCCAGTACCGGACGAGGTCGTCCCAGTTCTGGTCGGAGTCCTGGCTGACGGTGAGTGCGCTCATGGCGGTCTCCTATCGGTGCGTCACCGATCCCAGCATGCCGAACGGGACCGGCGGCGGTCCACCGGTCCCGTTCACCCGAATGAGGAAAGCCCAGGTCAGGCGATACGTTCCCGCACCACCGGCGTGGCCTGGAAGGCCGTGCCCGGCGCGGCGATGTCGTAGGAGCCCGCCACCGCCTCGAGCGCGTACGCGAAGCGCTCCGGGGTGTCCGTGTGCAGGGTCAGCAGGGGCTGGCCCTCGGTCACCGTGTCGCCCGGCTTGGCGTGCAGCTCGATGCCCGCGCCCGCCTGCACCGGGTCCTCCTTGCGGGCCCGGCCGGCGCCGAGGCGCCAGGCGCCGATACCGATGTCGTACGCGTCGAGGCGGGTCAGGACGCCGGTGGACGGGGCCTTCACGACGTGCTGCTCCTTCGCGGTGGGCAGCGGCGCGTCCGGGTCGCCGCCCTGGGCCGCGATCATGCGGCGCCAGACGTCCATCGCCGAGCCGTCGGCGAGGGCCTTCGCCGGGTCGGCGTCCTTGATGCCCGCCGCGTCGAGCATCTCGCGGGCCAGGGCGATGGTCAGTTCCACGACGTCCGCGGGGCCGCCGCCGGCCAGGACCTCGACCGACTCGCGGACCTCCAGGGCGTTGCCCGCCGTGAGGCCGAGCGGGGTGGACATGTCGGTCAGGAGGGCGACCGTCCTCACGCCGTGGTCGGTGCCGAGGCCGACCATCGTGGAGGCCAGCTCACGGGCGTCCTCGATCGTCTTCATGAAGGCGCCCGTACCCACCTTCACGTCCAGGACCAGGGATCCGGTGCCCTCCGCGATCTTCTTCGACATGATCGAGGAGGCGATCAGGGGGATCGCCTCGACCGTGCCGGTGACGTCGCGCAGGGCGTAGAGCTTCTTGTCGGCGGGGGCCAGGCCGTCGCCCGCCGCGCAGATCACCGCGCCCGTGGTGTCCAGGACACTGAGCATCTCCTCGTTGGAGAGCAGCGCGCGCCAGCCGGGGATCGACTCCAGCTTGTCCAGGGTGCCGCCGGTGTGGCCGAGGCCCCGGCCCGAGAGCTGGGGGACGGCCGCGCCGCAGGCGGCGACGAGCGGAGCCAGCGGGAGGGTGATCTTGTCGCCGACGCCGCCCGTGGAGTGCTTGTCGGCCGTCGGGCGGGACAGCGAGGAGAAGTCCATGCGCTCACCGGAGGCGATCATGGCCGCGGTCCAGCGGGCGATCTCGCGGCGGTTCATGCCGTTCAGCAGGATCGCCATGGCGAGCGCGGACATCTGCTCGTCGGCGACCTCGCCCCGGGTGTACGCGTCGATGACCCAGTCGATCTGCTCGTCGGTCAGCTCACCGCGGTCCCGCTTGGTGCGGATGACGGAGATGGCGTCCATGGCCATGGCGGGTGTGGTTCCTTCCGGGAGGTGCGAAGTGTGCGGCCCCCCTGCGAGCGGGGCAGGGGGGCCGTACGGCATTACTGGGTGAGATGGTCCGGGCCGAAGGCCTGGGGGAGCATCTCGGAGAGCGGGAGGACGCCCGCCGGGGTGTCCAGCAGCAGGTCCGGGCCGCCGAACTCGTAGAGCAGCTGGCGGCAGCGGCCGCACGGGACCAGCAGCGCGCCGGTGCCGTCGACACACGTGAAGTGCGTCAGCCGGCCGCCGCCCGTGCGCTGGAGCTGGGAGACCAGGCCGCACTCGGCGCACAGACCGAGGCCGTAGGAGGCGTTCTCGACGTTGCAGCCGGTGACCGTGCGGCCGTCGTCGACCAGGGCCGCCACGCCGACCGGGTAGCCGGAGTAGGGGGCGTAGGCGTGGCTCATGGCCTCCCGCGCCTCGGCGCGCAGGGCCTCCCAGTCGAAGTCGGCGGCGGTCACTTGCCCTGTCCCTTCCGGTAGCGCATGCCGTCCGCCTTCGGCATCCGCAGGCGCTGTGCGGACAGCGACAGCACCAGCAGCGTGACGACGTACGGGGTGGCGCCGACGAAGTCGCTGGGGACCTCGTCGGTGAGCAGGTACCAGACGAGGACCAGCGCGGCCATGACGGCGCTGACGACGCCCTGCACCAGGGCCTTCTTGTAGAGCTTCCAGCCGGCCAGCAGCGCGAGGAGGACGACCAGCAGCAGGAGCAGGGCGTGCACGGTCACGCCGCCGTTGCGGAGCTGGAGCGCGTCGGAGTAGCCGAACAGGCCCGCGCCCATGGCGAGGCCGCCGGGGCGCCAGTTGCCGAAGATCATGGCGGCGAGACCGATGTAGCCGCGGCCGCCGGTCTGGCCCTCCAGGTAGGTGTGCGAGGTGACCAGCGCGAGGAAGGCGCCGCCGAGGCCGGCGAGGCCGCCGGAGACGGCGACGGCCGCGTACTTGTACTGGTAGACGTTGACACCGAGGGACTCGGCGGCGACCGGGTTCTCGCCGCAGGAGCGCAGCCGCAGCCCGAACGGGGTGCGCCACAGCAGCCACCAGCTGCCGACGAACAGCAGCACGGCGATGATCGTCACCACGGACAGGTTGGTGATCAGACCGCCGATGATGCCGGCGAGGTCGGAGACCAGGAACCAGTGGTGCTTCTCGATCGACGCGAGGCCGTCCGAGAGGCCGGGGACGGTGACGTCGGGCAGCGTGTCCGCGGGCGGGGACTGCTTGGGGTTGCCGCCCGCCTCGGCGGCCTTGCCGTCGGCGAAGAACAGCTTGGCCAGGTACTGGGTGGCCCCGAGTGCGAGCAGGTTGACGGCGACACCGGAGACGATGTGGTCGACGCCGAAGGTGACGGTGGCGACGGCGTGCACGAGGCCGCCGAGGACACCGAAGGCGACGCCGCACAGCAGGCCGAGCCAGGGGCTGGACTGCCAGCCGATCCAGCCGGCGCCGAAGGTGCCGAGGATCATCATGCCTTCGAGGCCGATGTTGACCACGCCGGCCCGCTCCGACCACAGGCCGGCGAGTCCGGCGAGGCCGATCGGTACGGCGAGGCCGAGGGCGGCGCCGACCTGGCCGGCGGAGTCGAGCTGGTTGGCGCCGGTGATCACGCGGACGGCGGCCAGGAGCAGCAGGGCGCCCGCGACGATCATGAGGGTCAGGCCGAGGGAGCGGCCGGAACGCTGCGGCGCGCCCGCCGCCTTGGGAGCCGCCGGCGGCGGCGCGTCGGTCATCGTGGCAGTCATCACGCCACCTCCTGCTTCTTCGTCGGGGCGGCGGCCTGGGCGGCGAGTTCGGCGCCGACGCGCTGCTGCTGGCGCTTCAGCCCATAGCGGCGTACGACCTCGTAGGCGATGACGACGCACAGCACGATGACGCCCTGGATGACGCCGAGGATTTCCTTGTCGTAGCCCTGGAATTCCAGGTGGTTGGTGGTGCGCTCCAGGAAGCCCCAGAGCAGCGCGCCGAGGGCGATGCCGATCGGGTGGTTGCGGCCGAGCAGGGCGATGGCGATGCCGGTGAAGCCGATGCCGGCCGGGAAGTCGTTGCTGAACTGGTGGCTGTCGTTCAGCAGGGTCGGCATGCCGATCAGACCGGCCACCGCACCCGAGATGATCATGCTGGTGGCGACCATCTTCTTCACCCCGACGCCGCTCGCGGCGGCGGCGGTCTCGGACTGGCCGACGGTGCGCAGGTCGAAGCCGAACCGGGTGCGGCCGAGCACGAACCAGTACGCGACGCCGACGAGCACGGCGATGACGATGAAGCCCCACAGCTCACCGGCCGGGCCGGTGTCGAAGCTGAAGAAGTACGAGGACGACGGCAGCGGCTTGGTGGAGACGAGGGTGCCGGCCTGGTCCAGCTGGCCGAGCTTGCCGGGCTGGAGCAGGTAGGCGATGACCGCGGTGGCGATCGAGTTGAGCATGATGGTCGCGATGACCTCGCTGACGCCCCGGGTCACCTTGAGGACGCCGGCGATGGCCGCCCACAGGGCGCCGGTCGCCATGGCGCAGAGGATGATCAGCGGGATGGCGATCCAGCCGGGCACGGTGAGCGCCCCGCCGAGGACGGCGGCGATGAACGCGGCGAGCCGGTACTGGCCGTCGACACCGATGTTGAACAGGTTCATGCGGAAGCCGATGGCCACCGCGACACCCGCGAGGTAGTACGTCGTCGCCTTGTTCAGGATGTAGACCTGGCTGTCGCTGGCGAAGCCGTAGGTCACCATGTCGCTGAAGGCGTCGCCGGGGTTCTTGCCGGTCGCGAGGATCACCAGGGTGGTGACGACGAGCGCGGCGACGACCGCCAGCAGGGGCGCGGCGACGCCGAGGAGCAGCCGCTCCTTGTCGATCCGTGAGGTCAGCTTGTTCATCGCGCGTCGTCCTCTGTGTGCTCCAGGTGGCCGGTGGCCGCACCCGTCATGGCGGAGCCCAGCTCTTCGGGGGTGATCGTGGCGGGGTCGGCGTCGGCGACCAGACGGCCGCGGTACATCACCCGCAGGGTGTCGGAGAGCCCGATCAGCTCGTCCAGGTCCGCGGAGATCAGCAGCACGGCCAGGCCCTCGCGGCGGGCCTCGCGGATGTGGTCCCAGATGGCCGCCTGCGCGCCGACGTCCACACCGCGGGTGGGGTGGGCGGCGATGAGCAGCTTGGGGCTGTGGCTCATCTCCCGGCCGACGATCAGCTTCTGCTGGTTGCCGCCGGACAGGGATGCGGCGGTGACGTCGATGCCGGGGGTGCGGACGTCGTAGGACTCGACGATGCGCTGCGTGTCGGCGCGGGCGGCCTTGAGGTCGAGCAGTCCGCCGCGCGAGTTGGGCTTCTCGGTGACGTGACCGAGGATGCGGTTCTCCCACAGCGGCGCTTCCAGCAGCAGGCCGTGGCGATGGCGGTCCTCGGGGACGTAGCCGATGCCGGACTCGCGGCGGTCGCGGGTCGGAGCCTGGGAGATGTCGGTGCCGTCGAGGGTGACGACGCCGGCGTCGGGCCGGCGCATGCCCATGATCGCCTCGACCAGTTCGGACTGGCCGTTGCCCTCCACACCGGCGATGCCGAGGACCTCGCCCTTGTGGATGGTGAAGGAGATCTCGTCCAGGATGATCCGCTCGACGCCGTCGAGGTCGGTCTGCGCGAGGTGCAGGCCGTCCACCGTGAGCATCGGGACGTCGGTGACCGTGGACTCCTGGGTCTCCGGGGTGGGCAGCTCGCTGCCGACCATCAGCTCGGCGAGCTGCTTGGGGGTGGTGCCGCGCGGGTCGACGGTGCCGACGGTGGTGCCGCGCCGGATGACGGTGATCTCGTCGGCGACGGAGAGCACCTCGCCCAGCTTGTGCGAGATGAAGATGACGGTGAGGCCCTCGGCCTTGAGTTCGCGCAGGTTGTCGAAGAGGGCGTCGACCTCCTGCGGCACGAGGACGGCGGTGGGCTCGTCCAGGATGAGGGTCTTGGCGCCGCGGTAGAGGACCTTGAGGATCTCCACGCGCTGGCGGTCGGCGACGCCGAGTTCCTCGACCAGGGCGTCGGGCCGGACGCCCAGGCCGTAGGCGTCGGAGATCTCCTTGATCCGGGCGCGTGCCCGGCCCCCGATGCCGTGCAGCTTCTCCGCGCCGAGGACGACGTTCTCCAGGACGGTGAGGTTGTCGGCGAGCATGAAGTGCTGGTGCACCATGCCGATGCCGCGGGCGATGGCGTCGCCGGGGTTGTGGAGGACGACCTGTTCGCCACCCACGGTGATGGTGCCCTCGTCCGGCTGCTGCATGCCGTAGAGGATCTTCATCAGGGTGGACTTGCCGGCGCCGTTCTCACCGCACAGGGCGTGGACGGTGCCCGTGCGGACCGTGATGTCGATGTCGCGGTTGGCGACGACGCCGGGGAAACGCTTGGTGATGCCGCGCAGTTCGACGGCAGCGGGAGGGCTGGACGCGTTGATGGCGCACTCTCCTCGGGGAAAGGGGCTGCGGGGAGGGGGCAGGCGTCGGCGACGCTAGCGCGGCAACTCCGTGCTACACGCGTAGAGTTGACACATTGTTATGGCTCGGCGGGGAGCTCCGGAGGGCGCCCCCGCCGAGCCGGGGTCCGACGGGACCCGTCAGGTCACGGGGTGGTCTTGACCTTGATCGAGCCGTCGACGATCTTCTTCTGCGCCGCGTCCAGCTTGGCCTTGATGTCGTCGATGAAGCCACCGCTGGTGGCCAGCGAGACGCCGTCCTTGGCGAGCGAGTAGGTGTTGGTGCCGGTCAGCGGCTTGCCGTCGTGGACGGACTTGACCAGGTCGTAGACACCGACGTCGACGTTCTTGACGACCGAGGTCAGGATCGAGTTCTTGTACTTGGCCAGGCCCGGGATGCTGTACTGGTCCGAGTCCACGCCGATGGCCCAGGCGCCCTTCTTGCCGGCCACGGCCTCTATGGCGCCGTTGCCGGAGGAGCCGGCCGCCGAGTAGACGACGTCCGCGCCGTTGTCGAGCATGCCCTGCGCGGCCTCCTTGCCCTTGTCGGGGCTGGCGAAGCCGGAGGTGTCCGAGCCGTGGGACAGGTACTGCGTGTCGACCTTGATCTTCGGGTTGGTGTCCTTGACGCCCTGGACGTAACCCGCCTCGAACTTCTTGATCAGCGGGACGTCGACACCGCCGATGAAGCCGACGTGCTTGGTCTTGGTCTTCAGCGCGGCGGCGACACCGGCCAGGTAGGAGCCCTGCTCCTCGGTGAAGGTGATGCTGTCGACGTTCTTGCCGTTCACCACCGAGTCGACGATGCCGAAGGTGGTCTTCGGGTACTTCGCGGCGACCTTGGTCATGGAGGCGGCGTAGGCGTAGCCGACACCGATGACGGGGTTGTAACCCGCGTCCGCCAGGTCCGACAGGCGCTGCTCGCGGTCGGCCTCGGTGTCCGAGGTCTTCGCGGTCAGCTCCTTGATGTCGCCGCCGAACTCCTTCTCCGCCTTGTCGGCACCGCGCGCGGCGGAGTCGTTGAACGAGCGGTCGCCACGGCCGCCGACGTCGAAGGCGAGACCGACCTTGACACCCTTGCCGTCACCCGAGGCGGGCGAACCGGAGTCGTTGTCGGAGGAGGTGCTGCCACAGGCAGTGGCAGTCAGTGCGAGAGCTGCGGAGGCGATACACGCAGCGGAAAGCTTGGCTACCCGGCGCACGGGAAGGCTCCTTCACCTGACCTGAGCGCCTTGGCGGCGCTTGATGTGAGCACCATGTCAGTGCTTCGGCCGAGACGCCCCGGCGGCGTCGGCTTCGCGGCATCGTAACGCGCGTAGATGTCGCAAAAAACCCTCTCGCGAAGCCGTTATCGATTCGAGGCAAACACTGCCTGAACTCGGCGTCTTGGTCCTCTCACACCACTGTTGCGCTCAGTGCACGATTGGCTTGCATCCGTGTTGCGCCGGACCGGAAATCGGCCCCCGGCCGGCCCGTGAGCGGGGCTCACCGGGGGCCCTCCGCTCAGCTCAGCGACCCGTTGACGTCCAGGAACGCGGCGGCGGTGAACATCTCCACACCCACTGTGATCGCGTGTTCGTCGGCGTCGAAATCGCCCTGGTGCAGATCGCGCACCGTGCGCTCGCCGGGCCGGCGCACCCCGAGCCTGGCCATGGCGCCCGGGACGTGCTCCAGGTACCAGGAGAAGTCCTCGCCGCCGAGGCTCTGCTCGGTGCTCTCCACGGACTTCATGCCGCGCCGGGCGACCATGGCCCGGCGCAGCAGCTCGGTCGACTCCCGGTCGTTGACGACCGGCGGCACCCCGCGCACATAGGTGATCTCCGACTTGGCCCGGTGCAGGGTGGCGACCTCGTCGATCGCCGCGTGCACGATGTCGGGGGCCTGCCGCCAGGCGTCCAGGTCCAGGCAGCGCACGGTCCCGGACAGCTCCGCGTGCTGCGGGATCACGTTCGGGGCGTGGCCGGACTCGATACGGCCCCAGGTGAGGGCGAGCCCGACACGGGTGTCGACCCGGCGGGCGATCAGCGCGGGGACGTCGACGGCGACCCGGGCGGCAGCGGTGACCAGGTCGGTGGTCAGGTGGGGGCGGGCGGTGTGCCCGCCGGGGCCGTCGAGCGCGATCTCCAGCCGGTCGCAGGCGCTGGTGATCGGCCCGTGCCGGAGCCCGACCTTCCCGGCCTCCACCTTGGGGTCGCAGTGCACGGCGAGCATGCGGCCGACGCCGGTCAGCGCGCCATCCTCGATGGCGCCCAGGGCGCCGCCGGGCAGCACCTCCTCGGCGGGCTGGAACAGCAGCCGCACCGGGCGGGGCAGCAGGCCCTTGGCGTGCAGGTCGGCGAGGACCAGCCCGGTGCCGAGGACGACGGTCGTGTGCACGTCGTGACCGCACGCGTGCGCCCGGTCCGGCACGGTCGACCGGTACGGGCAGTCACTCTTCGTGTCCGGGATGGGCAGGGCGTCGATGTCGGCGCGCAGGGCCAGCAGGGGGACGGACGGGTGCTCACCCTCCGCGAGACCGATGTCACAGACGAGTCCCGTTCCGGTGCTCAGGACGCGGGGCTTGAGCCCGGCCTGCTCCAGCCGCTCCTTGATCGCGGCGGTCGTACGGAACTCCTGGTTGCCCAGCTCGGGGTGCATGTGCAAGTCGCGCCGGAAGGCGACGAGTTCGGCGTGCAGGGACTCGCTCAGCACGCCGGGGAGCACATCCCCCGGGAGGCCGGCCTCGGACTCTAGGGACATCAATTGCTTCACCCTCTGAAGGGTAGGACGCCCGGCCGGTCGACCACCCCACGATCAACAAAAGTTCAGTCCGTTAGGGGAATAAAATCTGACCGGCGGACGCATGGCGGTGAACTCTGGTGGGTAAAACCTCTGTTTCCTCTTCCACGGATACCACGCCTCACGGGGGTCACGCGCGCGATGTCCACGAACCGGACCCCGCCGCGGTGCCCTCGCGGTAGGGTCCGCCGACGTGAGCGACTCGACCGCGGACTTCCTCCGGACGACCCGTACCTCCTACGACACGATCGCCGAGGACTACGGCGCCCGCTTCCCTCCCGGGGACCTCCACCCGCTGGACCGCACCCTGATCAGGACCTTCGCCGAGCTGGTCACGGCGAACGGCTCCGCCCCCGTCGCCGACCTGGGCAGCGGGCCCGGGCACATCACCGCGCTGCTGCACGGGCAGGGTGTGCCGGTGTTCGGGGTCGACCTCTCCCCCGCGATGGTGGCGCTGGCCCGTGCGGCGTACCCCGCCCTGCGCTTCCACGTCGGTTCGATGACCGCACTCGACCTGCCCGACGCTACGCTGGGCGGCGTCCTCGCCCTGTACTCGACCATCCACCTGCCGGACGGGGAGCTGCCGACGGCCTGCGCGGAGTTCCACCGCACGCTGGCCCCCGGCGGGCACGCCCTGCTCGGCTTCCAGTCCGGCCCCGAGCCCGGCCGGCTCCACCTGACCGAGCGGTTCGGCCACGACATCGACCTCGACTACTACTGGCGCACGCCGGACCAGGTCGCCGAGGCGCTGACGGGGGCCGGTCTGGAACTGGTGGCGACGGTGCTGCGCGAGCCGGCCGGGGAGGAGACACGGCCGCGGGGGTTCGTGCTGGCCCGCCGGGGGTGAGGCGGGCGGCTGCGAGGCGGGCCTAGAAGTGCTCGACCTCCTGGCCGTCGGGGACCTGGTAGCAGCCGGAGACGACCATCAGGCTCAGCTTGAGACGCCTTCACCGGCCGTCGATCAGGCCTTCTTGTCCGACTTCAGGCGGTCGTAGCCCACCCCCACCGGGTCCGGGACGTGATTCAGCTGCACGTGAGCGGAACCACGCGCTACCGCGTCCTCCTTCAGCTGCTCCCACTCGTCCCAAGCCATGCGTGAACGTCCTCCCCGTTTCCCCGTTCCCCGTCTACCCGATGCCGGCAATCGGCCACTGCCGCGCGCACGGTCCCGTACATCGGGTGAACGACGGTATCGCTGTGTGATCACGTGACGCCTGAGTATCCGTACTCATGTCCACGGTCGATGAGTCCCGCGAACCACGGCTACGCCGGGCTCACCGCCGCCAGCCGGTGGACGTCCCGCGCCGTGCCGGTCACGCCGGACAGGAAGCCCTGGGCGCGAGGGGAGGCGGTGTCGGTGAGCCAGGTCGGGTCGATGTCGCAGACCGCCACACGGACGCCCGTGCCGGCCAGGGCCAGCGGCAGGGTGTGGACGACGGTGGAGGGGAAGCTGAGGATCGTCCGGCCGATCGGGCCGCGGCGGGCGATCAGTTCCAGCGGGAGGTCCGGGCGGACTATCTCCAGACCCGTCTCGACGGCCAGACGGTGCAGTTTCTCGGCGCTCTCGCGGCGGTGGGCGAAGTAGCGGGTGGCGCCGTGGGCCTTGGCCAGGTTCCGGACGGCCTCCAGATAGCGGTCGCCGTCCACGACCCCCGTCTCCACCAGGGAGGTGCCGACCAGGTCGGCGCTCTGGGTGATGCGCGGGGGGCCGAAGCGGGCGCGGGTCCAGGCGAAGTCGTTGGCGGTGACGGTCACGCCGTCCGGGATCTCGGTCACCGGCATGGAGGAGAAGACCTCGACGCGCCGGCGGTCGCTCGGGGTGAGGCGGCGCCGGGCGGAGGAGGACACCGGCGCGAAGAGCAGGTCGCGGGCGCCGGGCCGGCCGCCCTTGCGGTGCCAGCGGACCAGGCGCTCACCGCGGGCCAGCTGGGCGACGAACTCCATCGTCGCGGTGCCGTCGTCCACGACCACGAGTTCGCGGGCGCGGGTGATGGTCAGCAGCAGTTGTACGTAGCGGGAGAAGGGGTCTCCCATGACGATCCGGTCGGCCCGGCGCAGGGAGCCGGCCAGGCCGCCGATGGTGTGGAAGGGTGCGGTCGTGCCGCCCCGCGCCTCCTCCCAGCGCACCCGGTACCCCTCGTCGCGGGCCAGGTCCGCCATGCGGCGCAGCTGGCCCCGGGTCATCGGGTCGGTCGGGGACAGCACGACGACGGTGAGCTCCGCACCGCCCGCCACCGCCCCGGCACCACCCGCCACCGCCCCGGCCGCCACCGCCCCGGCAGGCAACCGCCGCCCCTGTGCGGGCACGGCGGACACCGGGCCGGCGTGCGCGGCATCGACGCCGGCGTGGTCGGCCTGCGCGGGACTGGGACCGACGTGTGCCGGCCCTGGCTGCGTGGGCAGCGCCGGCGTCGGCACGGAGGCCGTGGCCGACCCCGCGCCACCAGGACCGAACGGCACACCCGAATCCCCGCCGCCAGGGCCGAACGGCACACCCGGCCCCACGCCGCCAGCGCCGAGCGGCACACCGGACTCCCCCCGGCCGGGGCCGAGCGGCACGCCGGACTCCCCCCGGCCGGAGCCGGACGGCGCGGGGTCGTGCAGGCCGTGCAGGTGGGCCCACTCCAGTACGTTCAGCAGCTGTACCGGGCTCTCCACGAAGGCGAGCGTGCGGGCGGGGTGGCCGGCCTGGCCGGCGCGGGGGCTCATCGGCGTACGACCGTCCCGTCGTAAGTGACCTGGATTCACACCGAGACCGGCTCGCCCGCCGCCGCGGCGATCTCCGCCTCGGCGACGACGCCGGTGACGCGGCGCAGCTTCTTCATCGGGCCCAGCTCGGAGTCGTAGACCTTCTTGACGCCGTCGCCGAGGGAGGCCTCGATGGTGCGGATGTCACGGACGAGGCGCTGGAGGCCCTGCGGCTCGACCGAGGCGGCCTGGTCGGACCCCCACATCGCGCGGTCCAGGGTGATGTGGCGCTCGACGAACGTGGCGCCCAGCGCGACCGCCGCCAGCGTGGTCTGCAGGCCCGTCTCGTGGCCGGAGTAGCCGATCGGGACGTTCGGGTACTCCTTCTCCAGCGTGTTGATCACGCGGAGGTTCAGCTCCTCGGCCTTGGCCGGGTAGGTGGAGGTGGCGTGGCAGAGGAGGATGTTGTCCGAGCCCAGGACCTCCACCGCGTGGCGGATCTGGCGCGGGGTGGACATGCCCGTCGAGAGGATGACGGAGCGGCCCGTGGCGCGCAGGGCGCGCAGCAGCTCGTCGTCCGTCAGGGAGGCGGAGGCCACCTTGTGGGCGGGGACGTCGAACTTCTCCAGGAAGGCGACGGCCTCGGTGTCCCACGGGGAGGCGAACCAGTCGATCCCCTTCTCCTTGCAGTACTCGTCGATCTGGCGGTACTCGTCCTCACCGAACTCCACCCGGTGGCGGTAGTCGATGTAGGTCATCCGGCCCCAGGGGGTGTCGCGCTCGATGTCCCACTGGTCGCGCGGGGTGCAGATCTCGGGGGTGCGCTTCTGGAACTTGACGGCGTCGCAGCCGGCCTCGGCTGCCACGTCGATCAGCTTGAAGGCGTTCTCCAGCTCACCGTTGTGGTTGATGCCGATCTCGCCGCAGATGTAGACGGGCTTGCCGGGGCCGACCTCGCGCGAACCGAAGGTGCGCAGACGGGAGTTGGTGCTCATCAGGGGGTGTCCTTACTTGGGGAGGGAATCGAGAGAGGGGCCGAGGATCCAGCTGGCGATCTCCCGGATCGCGCCGTCACCGCCGGGGACGGTGGTGACCGCGCGTGCGGCGCCGCGTACGACGTCGTGAGCGCTCGCGACCGCCACGGGCCAGCCCACGAGGGCGAAGCACGGCAGGTCGTTGACGTCGTTGCCGACGTAGAGCACGCGCTCCGGCGCGATGCCCTGCTCCTCGCACCACTGCTTCAGCGCGAGGTCTTTCCGGTCGATGCCGTGCAGCACGGGGATCCGCAGCTTCCGTGCGCGGGCGGCGACGACCGGGTTCTGTTCCGTGGACAGGATCAGCAGCTTCAGGCCGCTCCTGCGGAGGGCCGCGATGCCGAGGCCGTCGCCGCGGTGCACGGCGACGAACTCCCGTCCGTCGGAGTCGATCAGCACCCGGTCGTCGGTCTGGGTGCCGTCGAAGTCGAGTACGACCGCGTCCACGTCGTCGGCGGTCGGCAGCGAACCGGGGCGGTCCGCGTCGAAGAGGGGTGCGAGGGCGCGGGCACGGGCCAGGTCGTGCGGGTCGTCGATCTCCAGCACCCGGGCCGGGTCGGTGCGGACCAGCTCGGTGTGGCCGAAGAAGCGGTGGCGGTGCTCGCGGAAGCCGGCCGCGTCCATCGCGTAGGCGGCGCCGGTCTCCAGGAAGTCCTGGGGGCGGTCCTGGCGGCGCGGGCGGTAGGACTTGTCGTGGTTGACGCCGCGGCCGCCCTCGGTGGGCTCGTCGGCCTCGCGCCAGACGAAGCCGTGGAAGGGGGCCACGGTGACGGCGGTGTCGGCGCCGTTCTCGGCGACCGCGGCGGCGACCCCGTCGACGTCCTCGCGGACCAGGAACGGGCTGGTGCACTGCACGAGCAGGACCACGTCGACGGGGGAGCCGTGCAGCGTCTCGTGGGTGTCCATGGCGTGC
Organism: Streptomyces sp. Ru62; assembly: GCF_002920615.1. Lineage (GTDB taxonomy): Bacteria > Actinomycetota > Actinomycetes > Streptomycetales > Streptomycetaceae > Streptomyces. The sequence continues at coordinate 86,152 of NZ_PQSU01000029.1, read as the reverse complement.
AGGACGGCGGCCTCGGAGGTGGCGGTGTCCCCGGCGATCGCGGCGGGCCGCAGGACGACCTCGGCGCCGGCCTCGCGGGCGGCGGCGGCGATGGCCTGGTCGTCGGTGGAGACGACGACGTCGGTCACCAGCCGGCTCGCCCGGCACTCGCGCACCGCGCGGGCCACCAGCGGGACACCGCCCACCGGGGCGAGGTTCTTCGCGGGCACGCCCTTGGAGCCGCCGCGCGCGGGGATCACCGCGAGCACCCGGCGGATCGAAGCGCCTGGGCCCGCTGCCGAGTTGGACATGGGGTCTACTCCTTGGGGTGAGGTCACAGCTCGCCCATCCGCCGGATCACGGGGGCGACCCGCTGGACGCCGTGCCGGTAGGCGCCGCGCGCGGCCCGGCGCACGATCTGCCGGACGGGGCCGGGCGCCTTGTCGGCGGCGGGCGCGCCGGGCAGCGGTACGCCGTCGGGGCCGAGGTGGTGGCGGGCGAGGATGCCGGGCAGATAGCCGGGCGCGGTCTCGGGGGTGTAGTAGGGCGTGAGGGGCGGCAGCCCGCCCGGCCGGTCCAGCAGCTTGGCGATGCGCTGACGGGCGCCGTCGAACGCGGTGTCGTAGCTTCCGTCGGCGGCGACGCCCTGCCGGGCCACCCACTCCTCGTCCGGCACCGGCCGGTGCCCGGCGTCGAGCTGGTCCCAGGATGCGAGGCAGCCGGAGCCGGTGAAGTGGTGGTTGCCGAGCACCTCACGGACGCCGAGGTCGGTGAGGACGGCCGTCGGGATGCGGCGGTGCAGGGCCTCCAGGGCAGCCGTGGAGCTGACCGTGACCAGCAGGTCGGTGTGGTCCAGCACCTCGCCCATGTGCCCGTAGACCAGGCGGAAGTTGGCCGGCAGGTCCTGGCCCTGGGCCAGCTTCTGGTACGGCAGCTCCTCGATGTGGGTGGTGTGCTCGCCGGGCTTGGAGCGCAGCTTGAGCAGCACCTCCCGCTCGGGGTGCCGCCGGGCGTGCTCGATGAGGCGGTTCAGCAGGTAGGTACGGTCCCGGCGGTTGTCCGGGACGGACGGCTGGACCGCGAACACCACGGTGTAGGGATCGTGTTCGCCGGCGTACGGCTCACCGCCCAGGAAGGGCAGCGCGACCTCGGTGACCGAGGAGGCGTCGGCGCCCACGCCCTCGTACACGGCCCGGAACCGGTCCGCGTCGTGGCGGGAGTTGGCGAGGACGAGGTCCGCGCCGTGCCGCAGCAGCAGCCCGTCGGTGAGCTTCTCGTAGACGACGCCGACATAGCCGGTGACGACCACGGGACGCTTCCCGGAGCCCCAGGCGGCGCGCAGTCCGTGCAGCATCGCCTGCACACCGCCGCCGACCAGGGCGAGCACGAGGACGTCGTACCGGTTGTCGGGGTCCTCGCTCATCGCGCGCAGGAACTCGGCGCCGGTGACCTCGCGCAGGGAGTCGGCCTGGACGCCGACTTCCTTCAGCTGGCGGGCGGTGGGGGTGGCGCGTCCCCGCAGGAGGTAGCCGTCGAGCCGGACCTCGGCAGCCGCGGGAGTGAGGCGCTGCGCGGTGAGCGCGCCCCACTTCCACCGGGTGTCGGAGTCCGCGAGGACGGCGACCCGCAGGGACTTCGTTGCACTTGCTGGCACGTCGAAGACGCTAGGAAGCGATTCCGAGGTTCCGCCCAACCCGAATGCAACAAACGGTTAACAGCACATCGCCGAATGGCGAATCGGGACGCGTTCCGCGCCGGGAACAGCCTGGTTCACAGCTTCGCCACGCGCCGTTCACCCGGTATCAAGCAGGCCGTCAAGACGAATGACGGGCCGCGCCCTAACGTCCCTGACGTGGTCAAGCTCTCCGTCATCGTGCCGTTTTACAACGTGCAGCAATACGCGCCAGACACGCTCAGGAGTCTGAAGTCGAATGCGCGTGAGGACTTCGAATTCATTCTCGTCGACGACTGCTCCCGCGACGGGACACCAGAGATTCTCGCGCGCGCGGAGCGCGAGCTGCCGGGCGCGGTCCTGGTCCGGCACGAGCAGAACGGAGGGCTGGCGACCGCGCGCAACACCGGGATCGACCGGGCGCGCGGCGAGTACCTGACCTTCCTGGACGGCGACGACTGGCTCGCCCCCGGTTACTACCCCAAGCTGCTCGCCGCCATCGAGGAGCTGGGCTGCGACTTCCTGCGCACCGACCATGTGCAGTGCACCGCCCGGGCGCGCAGCGTGCACCGGGTGCCGGTGGGCCGGCGGAACACGGTGCTCAGCCCGCGGGAGGCGATCCTGCCCGCCGACCGGTCCACCTCGGTGGACTACGCGTACGCGTGGGCGGGTGTCTACCACCGCCGGCTGGTGGACAAGGGGCTGCTGCACTTCACCGACGGGCTGCGCACGGCCGAGGACCGGCCGTGGATCTGGAAGCTGCACCGGGAGGCGGAGTCCTTCGCGGTGGTGAACCTGCTGGGGGTGTTCTACCGGCGCGGGGTCGCCTCGTCGCTCACCCAGATCGGCGATGTGCGGCAGCTTGACTTCATCCGCGCGTTCGACCAGGTCATCACGGAGACGGCGGCGGACCGGGAGGCCGGCGTCCTGCTGCCGAAGGCCGTCCGCACCTATTGCGCGATCATCTCCCATCACCTGGGATCCATCGAAAGGTTCGAGCCGGCGGTGGCGAAGCAACTGAAATCCCTGAGTGCCGCCGCCCTGCGGCGCATGCCGCAGGACGTGCTGGACGAGGCGCTGGACTCCATGGACTTCCAGCGCGCCACCCGGCTGCGCCGGCTGCGCCGTCGTCCCGCCCCCGCGGGAGCCGCCGCGTGACCACCCAGATCTTCCAGGCGTCGACGCTGTACGGCACGGCCACGCTCGCCGCCGCCCTGGACTCCGGCTGCTTCCGCCCGGCCGACCGGCGGATACTGGTGGTCTGCAACAACGCGGCCACGCCCGAGACCTCACCGGCGCTGGACGCGATGCCGGGCTTCGAGCGACTGCGGGACCGGTTCGACGACGTGGTGTCGTACAACGAGGCGATCTTCCCGTTCCACCCGGGCGGCTGGGCGCCCCGCGGCGAGGATCTGCCGCTCTGGGAGAGGTACGTGCGCCACGAGTGGCAGCTCGGCACCGACGACGTCGAGCTGGCCGTCGAGTCGATCCAGGTCAACCCGTCACTGGCGCTCGCGCAGATCTTCACCGGCGCCCCGGTCACCGTCTACGCCGACGGCCTGATGAGTTACGGCCCCACCCGCAACAAGATCGACCCGCTGGTCGGCACCCGCGTGGACCGCGTCCTCCACCTGGACCTGGTGCCGGGTCTGCAGCCGCTGCTGCTGACCGAGTTCGGGGTGCCCGGCGAGGTCCTGCCTACGGCCGCCTTCACCAAGGTCCTCGCCGGACTGGCGCCACTCGGCGATGAGCTGCCGGACGTCCAGGAGCCCGCGCTGCTGCTCGGCCAGTACCTGTCGGCGCTGGACATCCTCACCGCCGAGCAGGAGGAGAACCTGCATGTGCGCATGCTGAAGGGCGCGGCCGCGCTCGGCCACTCCTCGGTGGTGTTCAAGCCGCACCCGTCGGCCCCGGCCCGCTTCACCCGCTCCCTGGAGCGGGAGGCGGAACGGCTGAAGGTGGAGCTGACCGTGCTGGACACCCCGGTGCTCGCGGAGGTGCTGTACCAGCGGATGCGTCCCGCGCTGGTCGTCGGCTGCTTCTCCACCGCCCTGCTCACCGCGTCCGCCCTGTACGGCCTCCCGGTCGCCCGGGTCGGCACCGACCTGCTGCTGGAGCGGCTGACGCCGTACGAGAACAGCAACCGCGTCCCGGTCACCATCGTGGACGCGCTGCTGCCCGAGCTGACCGACAAGGCGGCCGTCAGCGAGCAGCGGCAGGGCATGGACGTGCGGACGCTGGGCGCCCTGGTGCGTGCGGTGGGCTTCGCGATGCAGCCGAAGATCCTGCCGAGCCTCCGCGCGGAGACCGAGGGCTGGCTGGCGAAGCACCTGGACGAGCGGACCCTGCGCTACTTCAAGCGCAAGCGGCTGACCTCGCTGGCCCTGCCGGGCGGGGTGCCGTCCCAGCTGTCGTTCCTCCCGCGCAACGCGGCGGTCCGCCGGATGGCGCGCAAGGCCCGCAGTCTGCGCAAGGCCGTACGGCGCTGAGCGGCCCTTGCGGTGGGGCGGGCCCGGAGACCGGGCCCGCCCCGTCCGCTACCGGCCGAGGATGCCGCGGATCCGGGCCGCGTTCTCCTCGGTGACCTTCCACAGCAGCTCCTGCCGGTCGTGCACGTCGGCGACGGTCCGGCTGTGGTGGTCGAGGATGTGCAGGGCCCGCTCGGTGAGGACCGCGCCCAGGTTCCGCTCGTGCACCGACACGCCCCACTCGGGGCGCTCGATGTCGCTCAGGAAGTACGCCATCTTCGGGTGCGAGATCAGGCTGACGATGGGCGTGCCGACCCCGAAGGGGATCATCCCTGCGTGTCCGCGCATGCCGATGACCAGCCGGGTCTTGGCGTACGTCTCGCGGATCGAGTCGTTGTCGAAGTCGTACATCGGGATGACCGGCAGCGAGATGCCGTGCTCGCGGCGCAGGTCGAAGGCGATCCGCTCGTCGTCCAGGGAGTGGGCGACGCACCGCACCTCGGTGTGGGCGCCGATCGCGCGGACGGCCTTCGCGATCTCGGCGAGGAAGTGGCCGTAGTCGTGGCCGAAGCGCAGGCCCGCGCGGTCGTAGGCGGCGTTGAGCAGGACGGTGTCCTCGCGGTGCGACGGGTCGGTCCAGCCGGGCAGCAGCTGCCGCATGACCGTGGTCGGGCAGGGCTGGAAGACCACCTTGTCGTGCAGCCCGTCCGGGAGCAGCGAGCGGACCTTGGCGATGGAGCCGTGGTTGCGCAGGCCGAAGAACGCGGACTTCTCCACCAGCAGCCGGAGGCTCTCGTTGAAGCGCCGGGCCCGGTAGGACTGTCCGTCGAAGGCGTTGAAGCCGACCGCGAACACCATGATCGGCACGTCGATGGCGTCGAGGTGCGCGTCGGGCACGTTCCACTGCCAGGCGCTGTTGCCGTTGGGCATGGTGTCCGGGATGAACAGCCCGCCGCCGCCGATGACCAGGCCGCGCCGGGCGTTGACCCGTTCCAGGGCGGCCTGGTCGAACAGCCGGTGGGCGTGGACGGAGTGCCAGCGGCGGGAGGTGGTGTCGGCGCCGAACGCGAGCCGGACGCTCTCGGGCAGCAGCTTGTCGCCGGCGTTGCCCTGCCGGTCCATGTAGAAGGCGACGTGCGCGAGCTGGTCCTCGGCGGCGCCCTGTTCCTGGGCAGGCACGGCGGCGGCGCGCTGCGCCCACAGCCGGCTGGAGCGGTGGGTGGGGTCGACGGTGAGGCCGGCGGTGGCGTACCGCAGCGCCTCGGTGTTGTCGCCGTGCACCCAGGCGATCTGGGCGAGGCGGGCGTAGGCGGTGGCGGCCCGGTTGGGGGCGGCGGTGGCCAGGAGGAGCTGGGTCTTCGCCTCCTCGTAGCGGGAGACGCTCATCAGGGCGTGCCCGAGGACCTCGTGCGGCCAGGCCTCGTCCAGTGGGATGCGGACGCCGCTCAGGACGTCGACGGCGTCCTGGTACTCGCCGGCCGCGATGTGCGCGGCGGCGACCTTCCGGGCGGCCTCGACGTCTCCCGTACGCCGGACGTGCGGGGTGCCGTAGTGCACCAGCAGGTCGTGGTGGAGGCCGCCCCTGGCGACGCAGGCCGCCTGGAACTCGGCGTCGCCCAGGTCGAACTCGCGCCAGCGTTCCTCGGCCTGCGCGTACCCCGCCTCGCCGCCCTGCCAGGGCTTGTGCCGCCCGGTGAAGTGCAGGATCGCGGTGTCGTCCGGAACGGGCAGGTCGCCGGAGAGGCGCCGCTTGACGAAGTTGTAGCGGGCGTCGAGGCGCACGAAGTCGCCGTCCAGGACGGCGTTGAGGATGCCCTGGTCGTGCTTGTCGAGTTCGTAGGCGCCGCTGCGCCCGACCTGGTCGAGCTCGGCGCAGAACGCGTCGGTCAGGTACTCGCGCTGGATGACCAGCAGCCCGGAGTTGAGCTTGTGCTGCCCGTAGAAGAACTGCGGTACGGCGGCCAGTCCCTCGCGCAGCTTCAGCAGTTCGCTCAGGTCACCGAGGACGACCATGTCGGTGTCCAGGGTGATGACGGTGTCGTAGTCGCGGATCCTGAAGACGTCGAGGATGAAGTACGCCTTGCGGACCAGGTAGTTGTCCTGGTCGCCCTTGGCGTAGGAGTCGTAGTGGCCGGCGTCGACGCGGCGCAGCACGATCCGGGGGTGCAGGGCGCGGATGCGGGCGATCGAGGAGGGCTTCAGGTCGTCGTGGAGGACGACGAAGTCCTCGCAGACGCCCGGGTTGGACAGGGCGAGGCTGCGCAGCAGGACGAGGAAGCCGGGCAGGTAGTTCTCGTCGACGAAGCTCGCGAAGGCGATGCGGCGCTTGCCGGTGAGCGCCTGCGCGGCGGTGTCCGGTATGACCGGGCTGACGGTGGTGGTCATCGCAGGGAGATCCTCATGTCGGTGACGCTCTGGGCCCGGTCCATGACCCATGCCTTCTCGCTGGTGTATTCGTGCACGGAGGTGATGGCGAGCTTCATCGCCTCGGGCACCCGGTAGGCACCGGACTCGTAGAAGTCGAACCCGATCAGATCGAGCCGGGGGCTGACGTCGAGGAAGTCCAGCAGCCAGGACATGTTGAAGCCGGTGGTCGGGATGGACGGCCAGGCGTCGGTGCCGAGGCGGCCGAGGTTGCGGACGGGCCAGCGCAGCGACTCGTCGCCGAGGTACTGCTGGGCGCCGGGCACCAGGCGGTTGCGCAGGCTGTGCTTCCAGTCGCCGGAGACCCCGCCGAAGACGAGCCGGGTGGTCACCGGCTTGTCCCAGTTGAAGGCGTGCTTGTGGATGGTGGTGTGGATGTCGGTACGGCTGCCGGTGTGCTTCGGGTCGATCCGGTACGAGTTGAAACGGACGACGAGGTCGTAGTCGTCGATCTCGGCGCCCATGCCGCTCTCGCCGACGCGGCCGGAGTTGGCGATCAGGCAGATCGACTTGCCGGCGATCTGGTTGCGGAACTCGCCGAGGCTGATCCAGCGGACCCCGCCGATCGTGGGGTCGGCGACGGGCCCGCGCATCCGGACGCGGCGCTGCTCGGCGTAGAGGGCGATGACTTCGGCGAGGTCGCCGCCGGGGATGCCGGTGCGCAGGTCCAGGTACTGGCTGAGGAGTTCCTGCCGGTCGGCGACCGGGGCCTGATCGGCGGCGAGCGCGAGCAGCGCGCCGACCAGCCGGGGTTCGGCCGCCGCCCAGTCGCCGGCGGCGTGCAGGGCGAGGCCCTCGGCCCAGACGTCGGTGGCGGGCCCGGCGGCGAAGTCGGTGGCGCGCGGGCACTGGCGGCGCAGCAGGCCGAGCAGTTCACGTTCGCTTTCGGCGGCCCGGCGCAGCCCGGTGACGCGGGCGGCGACACCGAATCCGTCCTCGGTGGTCAGTTCCAGGTAGCGCTCGTAGGCGGCGACGGCCTCCTGCTCCTCGCCGAGCGCCTCCAGGACGCGGGCGCGCAGCCGCCAGCCGGCGCGGGAGTTCTTGCGGTGGGCGAGGACGGTGTCGCCGATCCGCAGGGCGAGGTGCAGTTCGTCGTCGTAACCGCACTCCAGGGCCTTGTTGCCGGCGGCCAGCAGGGCGTCCAGCAGTTCGCCGGTGATCCCGCTTGACGGGGCGGCGGTGCCCTTCACGGCCCGCTTGAGCAGGGCGGTCGCCCCAGTGGGCGGGGCGGGCGCGGGGGCGGTGACGCCGGTGGTGCTGACGACGACGAGGACCTTGCGCAGTTGCTCGGCCAGTTCCGTGCGGCGGCGGTCGAGGCTGCCGACGAGTTTGCCGCTGTGCACGGCGCAGGCGCGCAGGCAGTCGTCGAGCTCCCCTCCACGCACGGGTGCCCGCCGGGCTTGGACCCTTGTCATAGCTCTCCTGTTCTTTGACCGAAACGTGGGGGGGATGGAGAAACTAGGAAGGTAAAACGACTGGCAGGTGAACGAATTTGGTCCGGCAAGCGAATCGTTGGCTTGTCAACCAAGTCGTTTCTGTGATTCGTCCAGGTGCTGATGAAACGATTGCTCTTGGAGTCAGATCTTCACCAGAAAGACGAAGACGATTAACGCCAGTCGGGTTGGGTGCCGAGAACCATGCCTGTTTCCTCCCCCGTCCTCGCCGCCGTGCCCGCGCCCCCGGCCCGCGGAACGGCCCATGAACGCCAGAACCGTCTGCACGCCTTGGACGGACTGCGGCTGCTGGCCGCGCTGATGGTCTGCCTCTACCACTACGCCGGACGCGGCGGCCCGGTCTCCGCGTCCTGGCACCAGAGCCCGGCCCATGTCTTCCCGACCCTGTCCCGGATGGCCACCTACGGCTGTCTGGGCGTGCAGTTCTTCTTCGTCATCAGCGGCTTCGTGATCTGCATGAGCAGTTGGGGCCGCTCCCTCGGCGACTTCTTCCGTTCCCGGGTCGCCCGCCTCTACCCCGCCTACTGGGTCGCGCTGGTGCTGGTCACCGCCGCGGCCGTGGTGCTGCCCGTGGTCGTCCACCCGGTCCGGCCGGACGAGTTCCTGGTCAACCTGACGATGCTGCAGCAGCCGATGGGCGCCACCCGCGTCCTCGGCGTCTGCTGGACGCTCTGGGTGGAGGTCCGCTTCTACGCCCTGTTCGCCCTGTTCGTCGTCCTACGGGGTGTCACCTACCGCCGGGTGGTGCTCTTCTGCTGCGTGTGGACGCTGGCGGCGGTGGTGTGCCGCACCTCCGGCAACGCGCTCACCGACCAGTTGGTCATGCCCGAGTACGCCCCGTTCTTCGTCGGCGGCCTGGCCCTGTACCTGATCCACCGCTTCGGCGGCGACCTGCTGCTGTGGGGCATCGTCGCGGTGTCCTGGCTGCTGGGACAGAGCACCGCCACCCAGAGCCTGTGGCACGCCGGCGCGCAGGGCGACTTCCACCGCAGCCCGTACGTCATCATCGCCGTCGTCACCCTCGCCTTCGCCGCCGTGGCCGCGGTGGCGGTGGGCTGGACCCGGTGGGCCTCCTGGCGCTGGCTGGTCACGGCCGGCGCGCTGACGTACCCGTTCTACCTGGTCCACGAGCACCTGGGCTGGTTCGTCATCCGGGTGCTGCACCGGGGGCTCGGGCTGTCGCCGTGGCCGACGCTCGCCGTGACCGTGCTGGGCATGCTGGCGCTGGCGTGGCTGATCCACCGGTTCGTGGAGAAGCCGTTCGGCCCCCGGCTGAAGCGGGCGCTGAAGAAGGCCCGTACGCCCGCGACGACCGCCCTCAGCTGATCCCGTACCGCGCCCCGATGCCGGCGACGACCAGCGCCAGCCCCTCCTCGAACTGCCGGTCGTAGTCGTCGAAGAGCAGCTTCCCCGCCTCCGCCGCGAGCGGGAAGCCGGCCATGCGCCGGGCGCGTTCCTCGATGTCGTACCCCTCCCGGCGCTCGCCCGGGAGGGGCCGCACGCCCTGCTCCTCGGTGACGAAGCCGAGGGTGTACGCGTGCACCGCCCGGCCCGCGCCGACCGCCTGCGCGAGGCTGAGGCCGGCGTCCGTCAGCACCCGCAGGTTCGCCTCCAGCTCCCGGGCGTGCTCGGTGCCCGTGAAACGGGAGCCGCTGAACACCTTGGCCCCGTCGCGGTAGCCGAGCAGCGCGGCCCGCAGCCCGCGCTGGGTCTTCAGCAGCCGCTCCCGCCAGGTGTCGGCGGGATCGAGGACGGCCCCGGCCACCATCCGCCGGTACATCTCCGTCGCCATCTCGTCCAGCAGCGCCTGCTTGTCCTTGAAGTGCCAGTACAGGGCGGGTGCCTTGACGTCCAGCTCACGGGCGATGGCGCGCAGGGTCAGCCCGTCCAGACCGACCTCGTTCAGCAGCCGCAGCGCGGTGTCGGCGACTCGTGCACGGTCCAGGGGTGCGCGCTTCTCGGAACTCACGCTTGACAGCTTAACAACGTTAAGGGCACGCTCGGCGACGACGCCACTTAACGACGTTAAGGAGAGATGTGATGGATGTACTGATCGTGGGCGCGGGCCCGACGGGCTTGACGCTGGCCCTGGACCTCGCCCGGCGCGGGGTGGACGCGCTGGTGGTGGAGCGGGCGGAGGCGCTCTTCCCCGGCTCGCGCGGCAAGGGGATCCAGCCCCGCACCCAGGAAGTCTTCGCCGACCTGGGCGTCCTGGACGCGATCCGGGCGGCCGGCGGCCCCTACCCGCCCCGGCTGATCTGGAAGGACGGCGAGCGGCTCGGCGAACAGCCGATGTTCGAGGAGATCCCGGCGGACGAGGGCACGCCGTACACCGATCCGCTGATGGTCGCGCAGTGGCGGACGCAGGAGGTGCTGTACACACGGCTGACCGAACGGTACGGGAGAGGCCGGGTCGTCTTCGGCCGGGAGGTGACCGGTCTGACACAGGACGCCGAGGGCGTGACGGTGTCGTGCGCCGACGGTACGACCCTCCGCGCGGCCTACGTGGTGGCGGCGGACGGCGGTCGCTCGGCGGTCCGGCGCGCACTGGGCGTGGGCATGACCGGGGAGACGGTCGATCCGGTGCCGTTCCTGGTGGCGGACGTACGGGTGCGGGGCCTGGACCGGGACCACTGGCACACGTTCCCGGGGACCGGCGGCAGCGGCGTCGCCCTCTGCCCGCTCGCCGGCACGGACTGCTTCCAACTCCAGGCACGCCTGCCGGAGGCGGACGAGGTCGACCTGTCCCTGGACGGCGTGCGCGAGCTGGTCGCCACCCGCACGCACCTGGACGCGGACGCCGTCACGGAGCTGCGCTGGGCCTCCGGCTTCCGCCCGCGCGCCGCCCTGGCGGACCGGTTCCGGGCGGGCCGGGTCTTCCTCGCCGGCGACGCGGCCCACATCCACTCCCCGGCGGGCGGCCAGGGCCTGAACACCAGCGTCCAGGACGCCTACAACCTCGGCTGGAAGCTGGGCGCGGTGCTCCGGGGCGGAGCTCCGAAAGCCCTGCTGGACACCTACGAGGAGGAGCGCCGCGCGAACGCCGCCGCCATGCTGGACCTGACGACGGGGGTCCACCGGGGAGAGATCGAGCGGGGCCGGGCGACGGTACAACTCGGCCTGGGCTACCGGGAGTCGTCCCTCAGCGTGGACACGCGCGGGAAGACGGAGGGCCTCCGCGCGGGCGACCGCGCCCCGGACGGCACGGTGGCAGGCGTCCGCCTCTTCGACGCGTTCCGGGGCCCCCACTGGACACTGCTGGGAGCGACGATGGCGGGGGTGCGCTCGCTCCCCACGGCCCCGCGGTCATACGGCGAGGGCGTCTTCCTGATCCGCCCGGACGGCTATGTGGGCTGGGCGGGAGAGACGACGGAGGACCTGCGGGACTACGCGAAGAAAACAGGAGATTTCACAACGTCATAGGGCGAAACCCCCTGGGGGCGCGGGGTACTGCACGACCAGCCCCCAGGCACCCGCGCCCGAGAACATGCCCCTCTCCGGCGATTCCAGCGAGCGATCAGGCGAGCGAGAGCTTCACCGCGAACCCCAGGAACAGCGCCCCCGCCGCCGACGTGGCGGTGGCCGACAGCCCCTTGCGCCGCCGGAACGCCGCGGCCAGCCGCGTGCCGCTGAATATCAGGGCGCTGAGGTACAGGAAACTGGCCAGCTGGGCGAGGGCGCCGAGGACGACGAAGGACAGGGCCGGATACGCGTAGTCCGGGTCGACGAACTGCACGAAGAAGGCGACGAAGAAGAGGATCGCCTTGGGGTTGAAGAGGCTGACGACGAGGGCGCGGCGGAAGGGCCGCTCGTCGGTGCCCTGGGCCGGCGCGGCCTCCTCGACGGCCCGCTCCCGCCGGGTCCGCCACATCTGCCGGGCGGCCCGCAGCATGCCGATCGCCAGCCAGCTCAGGTATCCGGCACCGGCGTACTTGACGATCCCGAACAGCAGCGCGTTCCCCTGGAGCAGCGAGGCGACCCCGGCGGCGGACAGCGTCATCAGCACGGTGTCCCCGCACCACACACCGGCGGCGGCCGTGTAACCGGCCCGCACACCGCGGCGGGCGGCCACGGACAGGACGTAGAGGGAGTTGGGGCCGGGCAGCAGCACGATCAGGATCAGGCCCGCGAGATAGGTGGGGAGGTCGATGACGCCGAACATGGAGGGAGTGTCGCACGCGGGTACGACACTCGGCCCTCCCGGTCCGGAAGAGCGCCCGGGACCTCAGAAGGTCTCACTCGGTACGTGGCTCCCCCAGACCTCGCGCAGCGCCCCGCAGACCTCCCCCACCGTCGCCCGCGCCCGCAGTGCCTCCTTCATCGGGTACAGGACGTTGTCCTCGCCCTCCGCCGCCTTCCGCAGCGCGTCCAGCGCCGCGGTCGCCGCGGCCCGGTCGCGTCCGGCCCGCAACCGGGCCAGCCGCTCGGCCTGGCGCGCCTCGATCGCCGGGTCCACCCGCAACGGCTCGTACGGTTCCTCCTCGTCCAGCCGGAACCGGTTGACCCCGACCACCACCCGGTCACCGGAGTCGGTCTCCTGCGCGATGCGGTACGCGTTCTTCTCGATCTCGGCCTTCTGGAAGCCCCGCTCGATCGCGGCGACGGCCCCGCCCAGGTCCTCCACCCTGCGCATCAGGTCGACGGCCGCCTCCTCCACGTCGTCCGTCATCCGCTCGACCGCGTAGGAACCGGCGAACGGGTCCACCGTCGCCGGGACGTCCGTCTCGTGCGCCAGCACCTGCTGCGTCCGCAGGGCCAGCCGCGCGCTCTTGTCCGTCGGCAGCGCGATGGCCTCGTCGAAGGAGTTGGTGTGCAGGGACTGCGTGCCGCCGAACACCGCCGCCAGGGCCTGGACGGCGACCCGGACCAGGTTCACCTCCGGCTGCTGGGCCGTCAGCTGAACTCCCGCCGTCTGGGTGTGGAAGCGCAGCATCAGCGACTTGGGATCGCGCGCGCCGAACTCCTCCCTCATCACCCGTGCCCAGATCCTGCGCGCCGCGCGGAACTTGGCGACCTCCTCCAGCAGCGTCGTACGGGCCACGAAGAAGAACGACAGGCGGGGGGCGAAGTCGTCCACGTCCATGCCCGCCGCCACCGCCGTACGGACGTACTCGATGCCGTCGGCGAGGGTGAACGCGATCTCCTGCACCGGGGACGCGCCCGCCTCGGCCATGTGGTACCCGGAGATCGAGATCGTGTTCCACTTCGGGATCTCGGTGGTGCAGTACCGGAAGATGTCCGCGGTCAGCCGCAGGGACGGCTTCGGCGGGAAGATGTACGTGCCCCGGGCGATGTACTCCTTCAGGACGTCGTTCTGGATCGTCCCCGTCAGCCGGTCCGCGGCCACGCCCTGTTCCTCCGCCACGAGCTGGTACAGGAGCAGGAGCAGCGCGGCGGGCGCGTTGATCGTCATGGACGTCGAGACCTGGTCCAGCGGGATGCCGTCGAAGAGCACCCGCATGTCCTCGACGGAGTCGATCGCCACGCCCACCTTGCCGACCTCGCCGTGCGCGAGGGGCGCGTCGGAGTCGTGGCCCATCTGGGTGGGCAGGTCGAAGGCGACGGACAGACCGGTGGTGCCGTGGGCGATGAGCTGCCGGTAGCGGGCGTTGGACTCCGCCGCCGTGCCGAAGCCCGCGTACTGGCGCATGGTCCAGGGCCGGCCGGTGTACATGGTCGGGTAGACCCCGCGGGTGAACGGGTACGCGCCCGGTTCGCCCAGTTTCCCTGCCGGGTCCCAGCCGGTCAGGTCGGCCGGCCCGTAGACCGGCTCGATGGGCAGGCCCGACTCCGACTGACGTGCCGACTGCTGTGCCATCGCTGCCTCCGTGCGGTGGAACGGGTACTCCTCACCATGCCCCGTAGTTCGGCGGCGGTCACGCGGGGAAGCATCCCGGGCATGAGGATCCCGGGGAGATCTGCCGCTCTGCTCGCCTCGGCCGCCGCACTCGCCGCGCTCTGCGGGTGCACCGTGCAGCCGGCGGGCGCCGATGGGAAACAAGGCCTGCCGGTGCACGTGGAGCTGCCGGGCAGCCCAGGTCCCGGCACCGCCCGGAACAGTCCGGGGCCCGGCACCGCCCGGACGGCGCCGGCCACCCCGCCGACGGCCATGCCGGCCGCCACGCCGAGCGTCACGCCCACCGCGCCCGCCGTGCCCGCGCCGCGGGTGCTGTGGTCGCGCGGGGACGACGGGCCGGCCGTGCGGGAACTCCAGGCGCGGCTGCGCCAGGTGGCCTGGCTGGCCGTGGGGCCGACCGGGTCGTACGACGGCCCGACCGAGCAGGCCGTCAAGGGCTTCCAGGGCAAGCGCGGACTGCCCCGGACCGGCGCGACGGACGCCGTCACCTGGCAGCGGCTGGTGGCGATGACCCGTCCGCCGGGCAGGGGGGAGCTGTATCCGGGGGCCGCTCAGCCGGCCGCCGCAGCGGATCCGCGCTGTCTGACCGGACGGGCGCTGTGCATCAGCAAGACCAGCCGGACCCTGCGCTGGATGGTCGACGGACGGACCCTGTCGACGATGGCGGTGCGGTTCGGCGCGCAGTACACCCCGACCCGCGAAGGAGTGTTCACCGTCTACTGGAAGTCACGGCACCATGTGTCGACCCTCTACCACTCGCCGATGCCGTACGCGATGTTCTTCAGCGGTGGCCAGGCGGTCCACTACTCCTACGACTTCGCGGCGCGCGGCTACGCGGGCGGTTCCCACGGATGCGTCAACGTCCGGGACGAGACGGCGATCGCCCGGCTCTTCGCGCAGGTGAGGATCGGCGACAAGGTCGTCGTGTCCCGGTGAGACGCCCTGCCGGGGGCTGTTCGATGCCGGGGGCTGTGCGTTGCGGGGCGCGGGCGGGACCGGGGGAACGTGTCCCGCCCGCGCCAGGTGCACGAGCCGCGGGTACGGGGGGAACCCCGGCTCCGTGCGACGGCCGATGACCAGTCGGCTCACTCATTACTGCGTCACGGGCTCCAGAAACGTCACACCTCGCGCCGAAAAAATTTCGGTGACCTCGAAATCGCAGGTCAGATGGGGTGGCGTCGATCAGAGCGCGGTGTAGGTCGGAGTCGGTGACGGGGTCGTGGAGCCGTTCCCGGGTGTGCCGCGGTGCGCGGGCGCGAAGGCCGAGGGAGCGGGGTCGGCGCCGCCGTGGTGCCGGCCACCGCCCTTGCCGCCGTCCTTGTCTCCGCCCTGACCACTGCCCTTGCCGCCGCCTTCGCCGTTGCCCTTGTCTCCGCCCTGGCCGTTGCCCTTGCCGCCGCCCTGGCCGTTGCCCTTGCCGCCGCCCGGGTCGGCGGGGCCGTCGTCGCCCTTGCCCTTGCCGTTGCCCTTGCCGCCGTCCTTGCCCCCGCCCTTGCTGTTGTCCGAGCCCTGGCCGGTGGTGTTCCCGCCGCCGTTGTTCCCGCCGCCCGTGCCGCCGGAGGTGGAGTCACCGGCGCTCAGCAGCACCTTGCAGTACGTGGTCACGCGGCCGGGGCCGCCCGCCAGGTGTTCCAGCGCGCTCCTGCGGCCGGTGTCCAGGTCCTTGCCGTCCCGCAGCGCACGACAGGCAGCGGTTGCGCCGAGCCACCCGGTGCCTGTCGTCGCGGAGGGGGCGCCGGAGCCGGGGACGGGGTTCCGGCCGTCGTCCGTCCCCGCGGCCTCGTCGTCGGTGCCGCCGCGATGCCCTGGCGTACCGCCGTCCGGTGCACCGGTGCCCGTCGCGCCGCCCGGTGCGGACGGCGAGGTGAGCGGCTGTCCGGTGGTCGCGCCGGGAGAGACGGAGGTGGCGGGGCGGGGGTGGTCGTCACCGAACGGCGTGGGCAGCACTCCGCTGCCGGCGGCCACGGCGACGCCGCCGACCGTGCCCGCGGCCACCGCCGCGGCGAGGGCCAGGCGCACCGGGCGGGCCCAGCGGGGGCGCCGGGCCCGGATTCCGGTACGGGCCGGGGCGCCGATGCGGACCAGACCGGCGTCGGCGCCTCGTGCCGGGGGACGGGGGGCGGCGGGGGCGTGCGCGGCGGCGGTGCGCTCCGCCTCGGCGGCCTCGCGGGCCTTGCGGAACGCGGCCAGGGCGGCCTGCTCGCCGGGGAGTTCACCGGGGGCGGCGGCCGCCTCCGCGGACAGCGCGCCGAGCGCCCGGGAAAGACGTTCTGCCTGGTCACGGGCGGAGGGGTCGACGGCTTCCGGTGACTCACCGCGCAGCAGGCGTTCCGCCGTCTCACGGTTCAGCCACTTGTACTGCTCGTCGGCCATCACATGTCCTTCTGCGTCCGCGCACGCGTATGCGTCACAGTTGCGGACGTCACCGCGCCCCGGCGCGGTTCTCTTTGCGGTGGGAGCGCGTCGAGTCCGCCCGCCGATTCCGGATCGTCGCCGATCAGCTCCGCCAGGCGCTTCAGACCGCGGTGCGCGGCGGTACGGACGGCGCCCGCGCGTTTGCCGAGGGTCTCGGCGGCGGTCTTGGCGTCCAGGCCCACGACCACGCGCAGGACGACCGCCTCGGCCTGGTCCTGCGGGAGCCGGGCGATCAGGGAGAGGGCGCTGTCCGTGGCCAGGGCCTCGATGGCCTCGCCGGCCGTGTCGGACTCGGCGGCGCGGCCGGTCAGCTCGGTCTCGTCGCCGCCTATGGCGGGGCGCCGGCCCCGCATGCGTATGTGGTCCAGGGCGCGGTTGCGGGCGATCCGGGCGGCCCAGCCGCGGAACCGGTCGGCGTCACCGCTGAAACGGTCCAGGTCACGGGCGATCTGGAGCCACGCCTCGGACGCGACGTCCTCGGCGTCCAGGTCGCCGACCAGGGTGCGGACGTATCCGAGCAGGCGCGGATGCACCGCGCGGTACACCGTACGGAACGCGGTCTCGTCCCCGTCCTGTGCCGCACGCACCGCGGTGGTCAGCTCCGCGTCGTCCCCCAGCACCGTACTCCCTTTACGCCTGTCTTCGGTCGGCGCGAAAGGCACGTTACGGCGTGAAACCGCTGCTCGTCCATGTCTGTAGAAGATGCAACTAACTCGTGACCGGGTTCGGATGTGCGCAGCGTGAGGTCGGGGCGGGGGCGGGATGTGGCCGCGCTGTGGCGAGGTGTGACAGAAACCGCACCGACGGCGCTGAAGGGAGTACGGGCCGCGCGCGGCCCGTCCGCGCGACGGCCGGGGCCTCTCCTGTGGGGGGTGGCGGCCCCGGCCGTTGCCTTGGCGGGGCCGACGGACGCCTAGGGCTTCCCACCGGAGGAGTCACGGCCGGCCGCCTTGCCGCCGGTGGGATTCCCTTCGGTCGAGTTCCCTACGGCAGCGTTCCCCTGGCTGCCGCCACCCTTGCTCTCCCCGTTGCCGCTGTTGCCCTTGGTACCGCCGCCATTGGTACCGCCGTTGCCTTTGTTGCCGGAGGAGCCGGCGCTGTCGGCGTTGTCGGCGTTGTCGGCGTTCTTGCCCTGCTTCCACTCCGCCATGCGGGCTGCGCAGTAGGCGGCGACCTTCTCCGGTCCCCCCGCCGCGCTGACGAGCCGCTGCCAGGCCGCCGACTCCAGGGCACCGCCGCGGTCCCCGGCCCGCGTGTAGGCACGGCAGTGGGCGAGGGTGTCCCGGGCGGTGGCCGGCCGGCCGGGGTGATCCTCGGACGCGGTGGCCGAGGGCCCGGCTGCCGTGGCGTCGGCCGGGACGGGCGGAGTGCCCGGCACCGGCCGCGTGGAGCGTGGCGCTCGGCTCCGGTCGTCGTCGTGCGTGCCGGACCCGGCGGAGCCGATGGCCGCGACGGCGACTCCGCCCAGCGTGAGGCTCGCCAGCGCGACCGAGAGGGTGGTCCGCAGTGGGCGGCGGGCGGGTGCCGGCCGCCCCGGCCGCCAGTCGTCCCGGGCGCGGGTCCGCGCGTCGTGCGCTCCCGCGTCGCGCGCGGCCCGGAAGGCGGCGACGGCGCTGCGCTCGGCCTCGGCGTCGACGCGGTCCGCGCGCAGCGCGGCGGCCAACCGGGTCTCCAGCCCGGAGGCGTCGGCCGGGTCCGGCGTGGCGACGGCACCGCCGGGGTGCGCACGCCGACGACCGGTCAGCCCGCCGCCGCTGTGCCGTTCACCCATGCCCGTTCCCGCCCTCACCCGGTCCACCCGGAACTCCGTACGCCTGCCCACCCGCACCCACTCGCCCGAACCCTGGACGCCCGCACCTACCGGCCATCACGCCCCCCGCGCCCGTAGCGCCGGTCGCACCGGCCGGGACGGCCCGGCACCCGAACCAACGGGCCACCGAAGCCGCACGTCCACGACCACCGGCCACGACCGCCCCGCACCCGAACCACGCACCACCCGAACCGCACGACCACGACCACCGGCCACGACGGCCCCGAGCCCTGAGCCACCAGCCGCCCCGGGACCGTGAGTCCCGCACTCCGGCACCCCACAGGCACCGGCAGCCCAGCCCTCGAACACCCCGCGCCGCCGCCGGAAACGTCCGCGGAGCCGACGCCCGCGCCCATGCATACGTCCCACACCCACCGGCACGTTCACCCCGGTTCACCCCGCGGCGGCGGATCCGGGTCCGTCGTACCGTCCGCGCCCAGTTGGCGGGCCAGGCGTCGCAGGCCCCGGTACGCGGCCGTGCGGACGGCGCCGGGGCGTTTGCCGAGGACCCGGGCCGCGGCCGGGCCGTCGAGGCCGACGACCACCCGCAGCAGCACCGCCTCGGCCTGGTCCCGGGGCAGCGCGCGGACCAGTTCCAGCGCGCGTGCGGTGGAGAGCGACTCCAGGGCCTGGTCATGGGTGCTGTGCCGGCCGGGCAGCTCCAGGGCGTCCTGCTCCAACCGCGCCGCCCGGGGCCGTACCCGCTGCCGGCGCAGGTGGTCCAGCGCGCGGTGCCGGGCGATGGTCGCGGTCCAGCCGCGGAAGCCCGCGCCGTCGCCCCGGAACCGGCCGAGGTCGCGGGCGATCTCCAGCCAGGCCTCGGAGGCGACGTCCTCCGCGTCCTCGCCGACGAGCCCCCGCAGATAACCCAGCAGGCCGGGCTGCACGATCCGGTAGGCCACCGCGAACGCGGTCTCGTCGCCGTCCTGGGCCCGCGCGACGGCCGCGCCCAGCTCCCCGTCCCGCGGCTGCGGGCGGCGGGGTTCCCCTCCCTGGCCCAAGACCGTCCTCGTTCGTGCCGAGTTCCTGGCCACTGCGTGGCGCTTGCCTCACGGTGCGACACGCTCCGGCCGTGTCCCCGCCCTCCACGATCATCAGCGTCGGCCCCGACGGAAGTGTCACAGCCAGGCGCGACCGGTCAGCCGGGGGCGGTCGCGTCCCGGCACAGCAGCCGCAGTGAGCCGTGGCCGCTGTAGCAGCGGCGGGCCTCCTCGATGGGGTCCCACAGCCGGCCGTCGGGGGTGCGCACACAGTGCTCACCACCGGTCGCCCACCACTCGGCGCCGGTCTGCCGGACGATCACCTCGCCGGCGTAGGCGCCGAAGCCGCGCAGCACGCTCTCGACGGCCGCGTACGGCGGCCCCTCCCGTCGTATCTCCTCGATCATCCGGTCCACCCGCCACAGGCTCTGGGCCGAGTAGTCGAGCCGTACCCGCGCGCCCTCGCGCATGGTCGCCACCGCGTCCGCCGCCCATCGCACGGGCTTGGCCGCGGCACTCGGCCGGGTCTCGTGCTGTGCTGTCCGGGACGGGGCGGCCGCATGAGCTGTCACATGAGTCGTCACTTGGGCTGTCACATAGGGAAGAGCGAGCCGGGGCGGGGTTCCGTCACCGTCGTTCGAAACGTTTCTCCCGACGTTCGGCCAACCACCGCAGGACCACCCCACGTCCGCCGCACGAGGGTCACAGACTCCCCTCACGCCCCCGGTTCCGCGACGCTGCGCGCCCGGCGCGAGACCACCGCGCGCAGCACCCGGCGGCCCTCCACCGATATCTCCAGCGCCCGGCGCAGCCCCTGCGCACCGTGTTCCGCGAGGAGTTCCAGCACGGCGGCCTGGCGGCGCAGCTCGGCGGCGACGAGCGGCGACAGGTCCGCCGGGTCGCCCGCGCGCCCCGCGTCGAGGCCGTCCGGGGCCGGGTCGCCGTCCGCCGCGGGGTCGAGCAGCCGGTGGACGCGCAGTGAGGCGATCGAGCAGGCGTCGGCCCAGGGCCGTACCGCGCCGGCGGTGCGTTCGGCCGGGGCCGAGTCCAGCATGCGCCGGGTGAGCCGGGCGGCCTCGTCGTCGGCGGGGTCCGCGGGGCCGAGCGCGGCGCGGGCCAGGGACAGGCCGGCGGACCAGTCGGAGCCGTCGGCGAGGCGGGCCCACAGCGGGCGCAGCAGCTCGTCGTCGCCTCCGAGCAGCGGCAGACACCGATCCAAACAAGCCAATCCGCTGGCGGCCAGTCCGCGTTCGTCGGCCTGTGCGATGAGTTCCACCAGGCTCATGAATGCCTCCCTCGCCAGGGCACCGACCGGTACGGAGCCCGCACTTCCCCTTACTGCGTGCCACGGCGCGGGAGTGTCACAGCGGAGGTGTTTCAGCCAAAGGCGACAGCGGCGGGGTCAGCCGAGGACGGGGGCCGGCAGCTCGCCCGAGAACACCTTGCGCTCCTGCATACGGGTCAGCCGGACGACCACCACGATGGCGAGGGCGGCCGCCGCGATGTCGACCCCGTCGGAGAACAGCGTCACCCGGGCGGCGTCGTGCAGTTCGGCCGCCGTCTCGGCGTTCCGGGAGCTGGTGTACGCGTACCGGCCCGCGAGGAGGCTGATGATCCACAGCGACCACCAGGCGTTGACCGGTGTGTGCCCGGACCGCGCGCCCCAGGGAGCGCTGGCGTCCCAGCTGTCGGCGACGATCCGGCGCGGGAACCAGAGGTTCACGACCGGGCAGAACCAGCCGCCGATCGTCCAGCCGCGCTTCATCCGGTGCCGGGAGGCGTCGAACACCTCGGCGTTCACCCGGACCCGCCACAGCCAGCACAGGTAGACGACCACCGTGGCGACCAGCGCGACCATCTGGGAGACGCCGGCCACCGCGTAGAGCGCGTCCGCGCGGTCGGCCCGGTCGACGACGCCGGACCCGCCGGCACCGTCGGCGATGTCGCCGGTGACGTCGAGTTCGAGCAGGTCCGCGCAGCAGGCGAACAGATCGGTGGCGATGACGAGGCCGAGCAGTACGGCGGTGGCCCGGCCGAGCGCGGCCGGCGAGCGCAGCCAGGCGCCGGGCGGGGCGGGGTACGGCGGTGCGGGAGGCGGCGTCGGATACGGCGGTGTGGGCACGGACGAGGTCATGGCGGAGTTCCCCCCTGGACGATGAGAGCCGGGCCGGCGCGTCGGCTCTCCCCGAGGCGACGCGCGGCCACTGGTACGGACGCGCGCGTTCCGAGGACGCGCGCGGACACCGGAACATAGGGGCGGACGCCGCCGTGCGTCCACTCGGTTCTCAGCCCAGCCGGTCCGCCAGTCCGCGGAAGTCGGCCCAGGACAGCGCGGGCGTGCCCGGATCCCACAGCTTCTGCGCGGTGGCCCGCAGGGGCATCCGGATGCCGGCGGCGACCTGTGCCTCCGTCTGCGCGTTCGGGAAGTCGGACCAGACCGCGAAGGAGCCGCCGAGGATCTGCCCGTCGTAGCGCTCCGGCACGGCGGTCGTGCCCCGCAGGACGCGCGGGTTCCACTGCTCGTAGATCCGCTGTCCGGTCGGGTAGACGAAGGTCTGCGGCTGTCCGAGCACGTAGTAGAGGAACTCGTCGTTGTAGTTGAGCACCTTCCGCCCCGCGCTCAGGTACTCCACGGGCTGCCGGGCGCCGATCTCCTTGCCGGTCCAGTAGGCGACCTGGATGTCCGGGTCGGGCCGCACGGAGGTGCCGCGGTAGAAGCCGTCGTTCCAGGCGCGGACGGTCCGGTCGTGGGCGCGGACGGTGGCGGCGCGGTCATTGAGCCAGCCGGTGGCGAGGTCGGCGACGGTCGCGCCGGCACCGAAGGCCCGCCGGGCGGCGGCGGCCAGTTGCGGGTACGAGGCCTGCGGGTCCCTGACGGTCAGCGCCTGGTACTCGTCGCCGCCCAGGTGCCACTGGCCGCCGGTGAAGAGGCCGGCGTACTCGTCGAGCAGGTCGTCGACGATCCGCGCGGCGGCGTCCTTCGAGATGTCGACGGCGCCCCGCGTCGGCACACCGCTCGCGTTGCGCAGCTGGAGGTCCGGGTGGGCGGCGATGACGGCGCCCAGGTGCCCCGGCGAGTCGATCTCCGGCACGACGGTGATGTGCCGGCTGTCCGCCAGCGCCACGATCTTCCTGACCTGGGCCTTGGTCAGGTGGTCCCTGGAGACGATCTCGGGGTGGCTGCCGGACTCGATCCGGAAGGCCTGGTCGTCGGAGAAGTGCAGGCCCAGCTCGTTGAACTTCAGGTCCCCCAGCTCGCGTATCCGGTCCTCGATCCAGGTCTCGCCGTACGGCTTGCGCGCGATGTCCAGCATGAACCCGCGCACCGGCTTGGCGGGCTCGTCCCGTACGACGCCCTCGGGTGCCGTACCGCCGCCGTGGACCTCCTGCTTCAGGGTGCGGGTGCCGTAGAAGACGCCGGCCTCGCCGGGCCCGCTGATGTCGACCCGCCCGCTGCGGACGGTCATGGTGTACGACTCCTCGTTCCCGCCCCCGCCGCCGAGCGCGAGCCGTACATCGCCCGCCCGGACGTCGTCCTTCTCCCCCGCGTAGTGCAGTCCCAGCTCCCCGGCTATGAGCCGTCCCTCGTCGGCGAGCTCCGGGTCGCTCACCACCACCCGCCCGCCCGGCCGCGGTGTCCAGCCGGGCCCGCGCGCCGGGGTGTGGGAGCGCACCGCGGGTATCGTGCGCGGCGCCCGCGACAGCGGGTAGGAGCGGCTCGGGCTGGGACTCGCCGACGGTGTGCCCGGATCGCCGGAGCCGGCGCCGGTGCCGGCCGCCCGGCCGGAGGACGAGTGCCGCGCGCCTGCGTCCGGCTGTCCGCCGCCCCCGTCCGAGGCGGCCCACACGCCGACGCCCGTACCGAGCGCGATGGTCCCGACGAACGCGGCGGCCACCACCGCCCGCTTCCGTGTCACCTGCCGCGCCGGGCCCCGGCGCCTGTGCCTGTGCTGGATCACCTTGCCAACGTACGACCGATCGCCCGCTCAGCTGTCACCCAGGCGTTCCGAAACTCTCCCGTCCGGGTGAATTTCAGGCATCCCTCGGACACAGCGTGACCACTCTCGATAACCTGAGGACACACTTTTCACAGCATCCCCTGCCACACCACATGTGACGCGAGGACCCACGCTGCCCGCCCACCGCCTGCCGTATCTCCCCACGCCCCTCGACGCCTTCAACACCGCGCCCGCGGACGAGGCCCGCACCCTTCTCCTGCACTGCCTGCACAGCCTGCACTGGTCGCACCGGATCGCCGACCACCGCCCCTACCCCGACCTCGACGCCCTGCTGGCGGCGGCGGACGAGGCGGCGTACGACCTGTCCCCCGGCGATCTGGCCGAGGCCCTGGCCGGCGAGTCCCTCCCCGAGCTTCCCGAGGACACCTACTCGGCCGCCCACATGGCCCTGAGCGCCGCGCACGCCGCGTACGAGGCCCGATTCGGACACGCGTTCGTCGTCTATCTCGGAGACGTCGCCCCGGGCGAGGTCATCGACCACATCCTCGAAGCGATCCGGTCACGATTGGCAAACGATCCCGAGGAGGAACGGGTGGTGGCGGCGGACGAGCTCCGGCGCCTCGCCCGGGGACGGCTGCTGGGCCTGCTCAGCGGCGCGGGGCTGTGTTCGATTTGTGGCTGCCGACACATGGGCGCGACCAGCACAAACGCCCCCGCACCCGGCAAATGACACTCGAACCCGCCCCGGTGACCGCACCCGCTAGCCCAACCGCGTGCCACTTTGATCACACCGGTAGGCCCCCCGTAAGCACCACGGCGGCACGTGGATACCATGCAGAGGGCCGGTGGACCGTACCCGGCCGGGCCCGACCGACAGTGAAGCCGGCGCGGCCCTAGTCCCCGCTCCCGGAGGGTTCTTCCGTGCCGGCTGGAACGCTGTACCGCGGCCGGGAAGGAATGTGGTCCTGGGTGGCTCACCGAGTCACCGGCGTCCTCATCTTCTTCTTCCTGTTCGTTCACGTGCTGGACACCGCTCTCGTGCGTGTCTCCCCCGAGGACTACGACAAGGTCGTAGCCACGTACAAGACGCCGATCGTCGCGCTGCTGGAGTACGGCCTCGTCGCCGCCATCCTCTTCCACGCGCTCAACGGCCTGCGCGTCATCGCCGTCGACTTCTGGTCGAAGGGCCCGCGCTACCAGAAGCAGATGTTCTGGACCGTGATGGGTGTCTGGATCGTGCTGATGCTCGGGGCGATCTACCCGGTCCTCGGTCACGCCTACCGTGTCCTGTTTGGGAGCTGACGCCGATGTCCACGACTGAAACCGCGGCCTCCGGAGTCGGCCCCGTCGAGGGCGCTCCCGTGTACACCGTCGACAACCCGGCCCCGCTGATCGAGGCGCCGCGCAAGCGCACCAAGAAGTCCCCGAAGTCGACCCGGGGCAACTTCGAGCTGGCCGCCTGGCTGTTCATGCGCCTGTCCGGCATCGTGCTGGTCGTCCTCGTCATCGGCCACCTGCTGATCCAGCTCGTGCTGGACGGCGGCGTCTCCAAGATCGGCTTCGCCTTCGTGGCCGGCCGCTGGGCGTCCCCGTTCTGGCAGGTCTGGGACCTGCTGATGCTGTGGCTGGCGATGCTGCACGGCGCCAACGGCCTGCGCACGATCATCAACGACTACGCGGAGCGCCCGAACAGCCGGCTGTGGCTGAAGGGCCTGCTCTACACCGCCACGGTGTTCACCATCCTGCTGGGCACGCTGGTGATCTTCACCTTCGACCCGAACATCCGCTAGGCACGGGGCTGCGAGAATCATGAAGATCCACAAGTACGACACCGTCATCGTCGGCGCCGGCGGCGCGGGCATGCGCGCCGCCATCGAGGCGACGAAGCGCAGCCGCACCGCGGTCCTGACCAAGCTCTACCCCACCCGCTCCCACACGGGCGCCGCGCAGGGCGGCATGGCCGCCGCGCTGGCCAACGTGGAGGAGGACAACTGGGAGTGGCACACCTTCGACACGGTCAAGGGCGGTGACTACCTGGTCGACCAGGACGCCGCCGAGATCCTGGCGAAGGAGGCCATCGACGCCGTCCTCGACCTGGAGAAGATGGGCCTGCCGTTCAACCGGACGCCGAACGGCACCATCGACCAGCGCCGCTTCGGCGGTCACAGCCGCAACCACGGCGAGGCCCCGGTCCGCCGGTCCTGCTACGCCGCGGACCGCACCGGCCACATGATCCTCCAGACGCTGTACCAGAACTGCGTCAAGGAGGGCGTGGAGTTCTTCAACGAGTTCTACGTCCTGGACCAGCTGATCACCGAGGTCGACGGCGTCAAGAAGTCGGCCGGTGTGGTGGCGTACGAGCTCGCCACCGGTGAGATCCACGTCTTCCAGGCGAAGGCCGTCATCTACGCCTCCGGCGGTACCGGCAAGTTCTTCAAGGTGACGTCGAACGCCCACACGCTGACCGGTGACGGTCAGGCGGCGGTCTACCGGCGCGGCCTCCCGCTGGAGGACATGGAGTTCTTCCAGTTCCACCCGACCGGCATCTGGCGCATGGGCATCCTGCTCACCGAGGGCGCCCGCGGTGAGGGCGGCATCCTGCGCAACAAGGACGGCGAGCGCTTCATGGAGAAGTACGCTCCCGTCATGAAGGACCTGGCGTCCCGTGACGTCGTGTCCCGCTCCATCTACACGGAGATCCGCGAGGGCCGTGGCTGTGGTCCCGAGGGCGACCACGTCTACCTGGACCTGACCCACCTGCCGCCGGAGCAGCTGGACGCCAAGCTCCCGGACATCACCGAGTTCGCGCGGACCTACCTCGGCATCGAGCCGTACACGGACCCGATCCCGATCCAGCCGACCGCGCACTACGCGATGGGCGGCATCCCGACGAACGTCATGGGCGAGGTCCTGGCGGACAACACCACGGTCGTCCCGGGTCTGTACGCGGCCGGCGAGGTCGCCTGCGTGTCGGTGCACGGCGCCAACCGGCTCGGCACCAACTCGCTGCTGGACATCAACGTCTTCGGCCGCCGCGCGGGCATCGCCGCCGCCGAGTACTCGGCGAAGGCCGACCACGTCGAGCTGCCGGACGCCCCGGAGTCCTTCGTCGTCGAGCAGATCGAGCGGCTGCGCACCTCCACCGGCAACGAGCGGGTGGCGACGATCCGCCGCGAGCTGCAGGAGACCATGGACGCCAACGTCATGGTGTTCCGCACCGAGCAGACGATCAAGACGGCGGTCGAGAAGATCGCCGAGCTGAAGGAGCGCTACAAGAACGTGGCGATCCAGGACAAGGGCAGGCGTTTCAACACGGACCTGCTGGAGGCGATCGAGCTGGGCAACCTGCTCGACCTGGCCGAGGTCATGGCGGTGTCGGCCCTCGCCCGCAAGGAGTCCCGCGGTGGTCACTACCGCGAGGACTACCCGAACCGCGACGACGTCAACTTCATGCGCCACACCATGGCGTACCGCGAGGTCGGCGCCGACGGCTCGGAAACCGTCCGTCTCGACTACAAGCCGGTCGTCCAGACCCGCTACCAGCCGATGGAGCGTAAGTACTGATGGCTACCCCTGTTCTGGACAAGGCGGACGCGGCCGGCCAGCCCGAGCCCGGCTTCGCCGACTCCCCCTACATCACGGTCACCTTCCGCATCCGCCGGTTCAACCCGGAGGTCGCGGCGGAGGCCACCTGGGAAGACTTCCAGCTGGAGATCGACCCCAAGGAGCGGGTCCTCGACGGCCTCCACAAGATCAAGTGGGACGTCGACGGCACCCTCACCTTCCGCCGCTCGTGCGCGCACGGCATCTGCGGCTCGGACGCGATGCGGATCAACGGCAAGAACCGCCTTGCCTGCAAGACGCTGATCAAGGACATCAACCCCGAGAAGCCGATCACGGTCGAGCCCATCAAGGGCCTGACGGTCCTGAAGGACCTGGTCGTGGACATGGAGCCGTTCTTCCAGGCGTACCGGGACGTCATGCCGTTCCTGGTCGTCAAGGAGACGAACGAGCCCACCCGGGAGCGCTACCAGTCCCCGGAGGACCGCGAGCGCTTCGACGACACGACGAAGTGCATCCTGTGCGCGGCCTGCACCTCCTCCTGCCCGGTGTTCTGGAACGACGGCCAGTACTTCGGTCCGGCCGCGATCGTGAACGCCCACCGCTTCATCTTCGACTCGCGTGACGAGGCCGGCGAGCAGCGGCTGGAGATCCTCAACGACCGTGACGGCGTGTGGCGTTGCCGCACGACCTTCAACTGCACGGACGCCTGCCCGCGCGGTATCGAGGTCACGAAGGCGATCCAGGAAGTGAAGCGCGCCCTGATCACGCGCCGCTACTGATCCACGGACGCGCCTGAAACACTCGGGCCCCGCCCCCGGTTCCGTACCGGGGGCGGGGTCCTTGTCATGGTGGCGGGGTGCCGCCCGGCCGGAGGGCGCCGTACAACTGTGCGGCGTTGTCGTGGGTCCTGTGGGTGTACGCGATCAAGGAGACACATGCGCACGCACAGGAAGCTCGCCGTGGCGACGGCCACGGCGCTCTCGCTCACCGGCGGACTGCTGGCCTTCACGGCAGGGACGGCGGCCGCGGTGACACCCGCCAAGTACGCCGACGACTTCAACGGCGACGGGTACCGGGACTACGCCTCCGGCTGGGGTGGCGAGGTCACGGTCACCTACGGCACGGCCGGCGGGCCGGGGTCCAAGTCGGTCACCTTCACGCAGGACAGCCCCGGCGTCCCGGGCAAGGCCGGGGATGCCGGAGGATACGCCGACACGTTCGGGGACCAGGTCGCGAACGCCGACTTCAACCGTGACGGGTACGCCGACCTCGCCGTCGCCGACCGCAGCGAGAAGGTCGGTACGAAGGCCGGGGCGGGTGCGGTCACCATCCTGTGGGGCGCCAAGGCGGGCCTCGGGGCGAAGGCCACGCGCATCCCGGCCAAGTCGACGACCGCGTTCGGCGCGGCCCTGGCCTCCGGTGACTTCAACGGCGACGGCAAGCCGGACCTGGCCGTCGCCGACGTCACGGGCACCCTCTTCGTCTACCGGGGCGGCTTCTCCCAGTCCGGTACGACGGGCAGCGTCACCAAGCTGGAGGTCAGCCCCAGCGGTGCCGAGGTGCTGGAACCGTCCGCGATCGTCGCCGGCAAGGTGACCAAGGACAAGGCCACCGACCTGTACGTGCTCGGCCAGGGCTACCGGAACGGCAGGACGACGCAGGCGGCGTGGTTCGTGCAGGGCGGCTCCACGATCAAGCGCGGGAAGTACACGACGTACAACGCCACCCAGGTGGACTACCGCGCGACCGGCGTGATCGCCGACTTCGACAAGAACGGCTACGGCGACCTGGCCGTCAGCGACACGCCGTACAACAAGGGCGCGGGCTCCGTGCTGGTGCTGCGCGGCGGCGCGAGCGGGCCGGCCACCTCCTACCGGCTGTCCCAGTCCACCTCCGGCGTGGCGACCGCCGCCGGCAGGAACGACCGCTTCGGTTACGCCCTCTCCGCCGGCGACACCAACCGCGACGGCTACCCGGACCTCGCGGTGGGCGTGCCCGAGGAGGAGGTCGGCTCGGTCGAGAACGCGGGCGGCGTGCACGTCCTGCGGGGCGGCAGGAGCGGCCTGACCGGCACCGGCTCGCAGTGGTTCACCCGGGCCACCGCGGGCGTACCGGGCGGCCCGGCCGACTCCGAGGCGTTCGGCCTGTTCGTCCGGCTGCGGGACTTCGACCGGGACGGCGACGCCGACCTGCTGGTCTCCGGTGACCTCTACCGCAAGGGCCTGCTGCTGCACGGGTCCGCCAAGGGCGTCACGACCAGCGGCGCGTCGCAGTCCGACCTGGACCCCGGCTTCCCGCAGTGAGCCACTGACGGGTCAACCTGGGAGCCCCACCGGAAGGCCGCTCCGGTGGGGCTCCTCGCTTCCCGGGAGCAAGAATCCTAATGTGACGACATGTCAGACGAAGAGTCGTACGAACTGCTCGGTTTCGACAACGTGCTGCTCCCCGTCGGCGACCTCGGCGAGGCCGTCGCCTTCTACGAGCGGGCCGGGTTCGCCGTGGGCTTCCGGTTCGACGAGGGCGGGATCGCGCAGCTGAAGGTCGGCGGGGAGACGCCCGGCATCCTGCTGCGCGCGGAGGAGGAGCTGCGGCGGCGGACCCCGCCCTGGCCTTCGCCGCGCGTCTGGCTGGAGGTGCCGGACGCGCGGGCGGCGGCGCGGGAGCTGGCCGCCGCCGGCATCGAACCCCTGGACGAGGTCTTCCCGGTGGCCACCGGCTGGACGGTGGAGATCGCCGACCCCTGGGGGAACGTCCTCGGCTTCACGGACTACACCAAGCGCCCGGCACTGGGCCGCAGAGCCTGAGGACACCGCGACCACCCCGGGTGGCGACGAGAGGCCGGAGGTGCTCCCCGCCGTCCTGCTCCGTGGCGGCCCCCGGCCAGTCGTTAGGCTCCTACCGTGCCCGCGAAGAACGACGGTCCCGAGGCGGCCGGCCCCCAGAGCAGCAAGTCCGAGCAGACCCGCGCGCTGATCCTGGAGACCGCGATGCGGTTGTTCCAGGAGCGCGGGTACGACAAGACGACGATGCGGGCCATCGCCAAGGAGGCCGGGGTCTCCGTCGGCAACGCCTACTACTACTTCGAGGGCAAGGAACACCTGATCCAGGGCTTCTACGACCGGATCGCCGCCGAGCACCGGGCGGTGGTCCGGGAGGTCCTGGACCGGGAGACCGACCTGGAGGCGCGGCTCGCGGGCGTGCTGACCGCGTGGCTGGACATCGCCCGGCCGTACCACGAGTTCGCCGTCCAGTTCTTCAAGAACGCCGCCGATCCGGACAGCCCGCTCAGCCCCTTCTCACCGGAGAGCGAGCACGCGCGCGAGCAGGCCGTCAGCGTGCACCGGGAGGTGCTGGCCGGTTCGAAGTCCAAGGTGGCCCCCGAGCTGCGGGACGTGCTCCCGGAGCTGATGTGGCTGGCCCAGATGGGCCTGGTCCTGTACTGGATCTTCGACCGCACGGAGGGGCGGGAGCGCAGTTACCGGCTGGCGCGGCGGGGGGCCCGCCTGACCGCCCGCGGTGTCTCGCTGGCCCGGTTCCGGGTCCTGCGGCCCCTGGTCCTGGAGGTCCACGAGCTGTTCACGGACTTCCTGCCGGGGATGACGAAGGCCCTGCCGGACCCGGGGCGGGGGGGCCGGGAGGGCGAGTGATCACTTGCGGGTGAACGCGCGGGAACACGACGCCCGGGGCCCTGGCTGCCTACGATGATGCTCTCGACACCAGCCCCTAGGAGGCACGCGATGTCCGCCGCATCCGTCGAGCAGCCCTTCGACGCCGACGAGCCGTTCTCCCTCACGGCCATCGCCGACGAGATCATGGAGCGCCATCCGGGCTACCGCGTCGAGATCATCGGAGGCCATCTCCTCGTGACCCCTTCACCGGATGCCCCCCACGCCCGCGTTCTGACCGATCTCATGATTCCCTTCCTCGCCGCCGGACTGCACGGCGCGGAGACAGAGGTGCTCCAGAGCGTCGCGATCAAGCTCCCTACCGGGGCCGAGGACTACTGCATCCCCGACCTGGTCGTCGTGGACGCCGACATCGACGACCACTTCATCGAGAACAACGCCTACGACCCGGTCTGCTTCCGCCTGGTCCTGGAGGTCACCTCCGGCAACTGGCGGGACGACCTGAAGACCAAGGTCGGCGCGTACGCCGAGGCCAAGGTGCCGGTCTATCTCGTGGTCGACCGCAAGCACCAGCGCCTCCACGTCCTCACGGAGCCCGCCGGGAGCGAGTACGCGAACCACCGTGTCCACGCCCCCGGCGAGACGGTGACGCTGCCCGACTCGATCGGCGCCGAGGTCGCGCTCGACGTGGAGCAGATCATCAAGGCCGGGCAGAAGAAGGCCGACTGATCAGATCCAGGTCAGCCGCCACAGGCGGAACACGCCCGTGCCGTCCGACAGGTACTGGCCGCCGCCCACGTCCTCGGTGCTCACCACGTACTCCTTGCGCTGCCACAGCGGGATCAGCGGGACGTCCTCGGCCACGTCCGTCTGGATGTCCTTGAAGTCCTTCGCGGCCCGGGTGCGGTCGGCGTACTGCCGGCTGTCCAGGATGAGGTGGTCCACCAGCTTGTTGCTGTACCCGGTGCTCATGGTGGAGCCGGTGCCGACGAGCGGGCCGCCGAAGGTGTCCGGGTCGGGGTAGTCGGCGACCCAGCCGACCGCCCAGGCGTCCATCTTCCCGGCGGCCCAGCGCTTCTGGAAGTCGGTCCACTCGTAGCCCTTGACGTCCACCTTGAACAGGCCACCCGCCTCCAGCTGCTTCTTCAGCTCCGCGGACTCCTCCGCGCCCGCGCCCCGGCCGATGCCGTAGCCGAGGGTGAAGCGGACCGGCAGGCTCACCCCGGCCTCGGTGAGCAGCCGGCGCGCCTTGTCGGTGCTCTGGGTCGGGTAGGAGTCGAAGAACGACGTGGTGTGGCCGGTGATGCCCGTCGGAATCAGCGAGTACAGCGGGTCGACCGTGCCCTCGTACACCGTCGTGGCGAGCTGCTCACGGTTGACCAGCCAGGCCATCGCCCGGCGCACCCGCACGTCGTGCAGCGGGGAACCGGAGCGGGTGTTGAGGTACAGGTTGCGGGTCTCGGCGCTGTCGGACTCGGTGACCCGCTGCCCGGGATCGCTCGGATTCAGCTCGGAGAGCACGCCCGGCGGCAGGGTCCGGGTGGCCACGTCGACCTTCCGGCCCTTCCACGCCTGGTCCAGCTTCGCGGAGTCGGCGTAGTACCGCAGCTCGACCGGGCGGCCGACGCCACTGAGATAGCCCTTGTAGTGCTCGTTCGGCGCGAGGTCGGCCTTCTGGTCCTTGGCGTACGCCGTCAGCGTGTACGGCCCGGTGCCGTCGACGGCGCTGCCCGTGCGCAGGGCGTCGGCGGGGTACTTGTCCTTGTCCACGATCGAGCCGGCGCCGGTGGCGACCTTCAGCGGGAAGGTGGCGTCCGCGGACGAGAGGTGGAAGGTGACGGTGTGCGCGTCGTCGGCGGTCACCGAGGCGAGCGTGTCGAACAGGGACGCCGGGCCGACATCGGAGTTGATCTTCTTGACCCGGTCGAAGGAGTACTTCACGTCCTCCGCCGTCATGGCGCGCCCGCTGGGGAAGGTGATCCCGGAGCGCAGGGTGCACCGGTACGTCCTGAGGCCGCTGCCCTCGAACGCGCAGCTCTGCGCCGCGTCCGGGACCGGCTCGACCCCGCCGGGCTCGAACGTCAGCAACGACTGGAACACATTGCTGAACAGCGCCCAGGAACCGGCGTCGTAGGCACCGGCCGGGTCGAGTGCGGTGACCGCGTCCGTCGTACCGACGGTGATGGTCTTGCTCTTGTCCTCCTGCGACGGCAGCAGCTGCCAGCCGCCGATCCCCACGACCGCCAGCACGAGCAGCGTCACGAGAATCCGCATGCGAACAGATCGCATGGTGGTGCCCTCCCCAGGCCCGTCAAGGCCCTACCCCTGGCCCAGCATGAATCGGCCACTCCCCTAAGTGGCGCGGCTCACCTAATCACACCGGTTTCACCGTGGGGAAGGGCTTTCTGACCAGTTGTGAAAGAACTTACCGAGGCGTTGTTTCCGCCGGGTTTCACAGCTCCTCCACAGACGTGGGAGCGGTTCCGGTCGAACGGGGGGGCGGCTCAGCGGGTTCCGCGGCTCATGCGCGCCTGGCGGCCAGCTCGATCACCGTCACGTCCGAGGGCGCCCCCACGCGCGTGGGAGGACCCCAGGCGCCAGCGCCCCTGCTGACGTACAACTGCGTGTCGCCGTAGCGGTCGAGACCGGCGACCGTCGGGTTGGCCGCGGCGGCGAGGAGGCTGCCGGGCCAGAGCTGGCCGCCGTGGGTGTGGCCGGAGAGCTGGAGGTCGACGCCGTGCCGTACGGCCTCGTGGATCTGCACCGGCTGGTGGGCGAGCAGCACGCACGCGCGTGCCGGGTCCCGGTCGCCGAGTGCCCTGGCGAAGTCCGGGCCCTGGCCCTCGCTCTCGCCCTGGACGTCGTTGACGCCGGCCAGGTCGAAGTACGGCAGCTCGGTGCGGGCGTTCTGGAGCGGGTGCAGGCCGAGGTCGCGGACCTCTTCGATCCACTGCTCGACGCCGGAGAAGTACTCGTGGTTGCCCGTGACGAAGTACGCGCCGTGGCGGGCGCTGAGCCGGGCGAGGGGGGCGGCGGCCGGGCCCAGGTCCTTGACGCTGCCGTCGACCAGGTCGCCGACGACCGCGATCAGGTCCGGCTGGGTGGCGTTGACCGTGTCGACGACCCGCTGTGCGAAGCCCCGGCCGAGGACGGGGCCGAGGTGGATGTCGCTGACGACGGCTATGCGGAAGCCGTTCGCCGCTCGTGGGAGCTTGGTCAGCGGGACGGTGACGCGGGTGACCCGGGGGCCGTTGAGGACTCCGTAGGTGCCGTGGCCGACTGTCGCCACGGCGGCGGTGGTGGCCGCGCCGGCGAGGAGGCGGGAGACGACGAGGCGCCGGGTGGGTTCCTGGGCGCGTGGTGTCTGTGCCTGTGCGGGTGTCTGCGCCTGTGCCGGTGCCGCGGTGACCGCCCCAGGGGGCTCCGCCCCCTGGACCCCCGGACCCTGCCCACCCACCACCCGACTCGGTCGGCCGAGAGGTGAAGCCGCGGGGGCCGGGCTCGGGTGGTCGAGGGGGACGGGCGCGATGCGTCGGGTCAGGCGGTTCACGAGCGGGCGTACGGCTTCGGAGGCCAGGACCGCCAGCAGCAGGTACAGCGCCAGGGCCATCCACAGGAAGCCCGGCCAGGCGAGGGTGCGCTGGAGCCAGAAGGGGGCGCCCGCGCGTTCGGCGACCAGGGCTCCGATCGTCAGGACCGGGCCGGTGACGAACACGGCGGTGCCGGCGCGGCGGGCCGGGCCCGGACCGCGTGTGGTGTCGCGGACCAGGCGCCGCCACACGTACCGGTGCAGGCCCGCGACGACGGCCAGGACGGCCAGTGCGACGAGCGCGAAGACGATGACCACCCCGGCCGTTCCCCCGCTATGAGTTCCGGCGCAGTGCGCGCAGACCGCGCAACCCGATGACCCCGATGACCGTCCCCAATACGAAGGAGACGACCGCCAGCAGCAGATGCACCCAGAAGTACGCGGTCGGGTGACCGTCGTCGAAGGCGAGCCCGCTGCTGTCCTTGACCAGGTTCTTGACGAAAGTGACCCAGATGACCCAGGACCACACCCCGAACGCGAGCAGGAACCAGGAGACCGGGCGGCTGAGCTTCATGAGTCCAGTATCGCCGTCCCGTGTCCGGTTCCGTGCCGGGGGTGGGAGGGGGCGCGGGACTTCGCGGTCGGGTCCGGGTACGTTCTCGGTCGTGCCCGCACCGAACACGACCGTCAGGCGATCCCTGCTGGTCACCTCAGCCACCCTGCTGTCCCTGTCCGTCACCGCGCCCGCCGCCCTGGCCGCGCCGACCCCCTCGACGAGCCCGACGGCCACACCCCCGGCCCAGATGTCCACCGTGGGCGGCGCCCGGCTCGGCATGCCGGGCACGCAGGTCAACCTCGCCCCCGGTGTGCCGGTCCTGCCCAAGGACCTCACCGCCCGTTCCTGGATCGTCTCCGACGCCGAGTCCGGGGAGGTCCTCGCCGCGCACAACGCGCACTGGCGACTGCCCCCGGCGAGCACGCTGAAGATGCTGTTCGCGGACACCGTGCTGCCCCGGTTCCCCAAGGCCACCCAGCACAAGGTGGCGGCGTCGGACCTCAAGGGAGTGGGCGTCGGCTCCAGCGTGGTCGGGATAAAGGAGGGCGCCACCTACTCCGTCCAGGATCTGTGGCTCGGGGTCTTCCTGCGCTCGGGCAACGACGCCGTGCACGTGCTGTCCCGGATGAACGGCGGCATCAAGCAGACCGTCCAGGACATGCAGGACCACGCCGAGGAACTCCAGGCCCTGGACACGACCGTGGTCTCGCCGGACGGCTACGACGCGCCGGGGCAGGTGTCGTCGGCGTACGACCTGACGCTGTTCGCCCGCTCCGGGCTGCAGAAGAAGGACTTCCGCGACTACTGCTCGACGGTGAGCGCGAAGTTCGGCTCCGCCGAGATCCGGAACACCAACCGGCTGCTGAGCGGCGACACCGACGTCCCCGTCTACCAGGGCATCGCGGGCGTGAAGAACGGCAACACCACGCACGCGGGTGCCACCTTCACCGGGGTCGCCGAGCGGAACGGCAAGGTGCTGCTGGTCACGGTGATGAACCCGGAGAAGCACGAGCACAACGAGGTCTACAAGGAGACCGCGAAGCTGTTCGACTGGGGTTTCCAGGCGGTCGGCAAGGTCAACGCGGTGGGCGAGCTGGTGCCGCCGAGGAGCGCCTCCTCGGCGACCCCGCAGCCCGGCCCCGCCACGTCCGCCGCACAGGACCCGGGGCAGGGGGCGGGGCAGGGGGCGGGGCAGGCGGCCGGGACCGGCGGGCCGGGGGCGAAGCCCGTGGCGAGCGCCACCGCCGGGTCCGGCTCCGGAGGGGTCGGGATCGCCCTCGCCGTCGCGGGCGGGCTGCTGTTGCTGCTCGGGGGCGGGGCGTTCCTGGTCAACCGCCGGTGGCCGCTGCCGGACCTGATGCGCCGTCGGGCGCGTCCCTGATCCCCGCCGCCTCCTTGCTCGGCGTCGCCGTCCAGGAGGCGCAGAACAAGACCAGTTTGGCCGTGAAGTTGATCCACAGCAGCAGTGCCACGGGGACGCCGAACGCGCCGTACATGCTCTTCGCGGCGACCCCCTGGATGTAGCCGCTGAGGAGCAGCTTCAGCAGTTCGAAGCCGACCGCACCGAGCAGCGCGGCGACGAGCAGCCGGCGGCGCGGCGGCTCGACCCCGGGCAGCAGGGTCAGGACGTAGAGCAGGACGAGGAAGTCGGCGAGCACGGCGACGGCGAACGCGGCGATCTGCAACAGGACGCTGCCCCAGCTGTGCTCGTCCAGGCCGATCTGCCGGGAGACCAGGCCGACGGCGGCCGAGGCGAGGGTGGACGCGGCGAGGGTGAGCAGCAGGGCGCCGCCGAAGCCGAGCAGGATGACGGCGTCCTTGGCCTTGGTGACGACCGGGTTCTCCTCGCGGTCCGGCAGCTCCCACACCGCGCGCAGGCAGTCCCGGACCTGGCCGACCCAGCCGATGCCCGTGAACAGCAGGACCGCGCCCGCGATGACGCCGACCGTGCCCGCGTTCTGCACCAGGGAGGTGAGGTCCAACTGGTCGGCCAGGCCCGGGAACTGGTCGGCGATCCGGTGTTCCACGGTCTTCTGGCTGGCCTGGCTGAGCGTGGCGGCGGTGATCGCGGCGGCCACGGTCAGCAGCGGGAACAGCGCCACGAAGCTGACGAACGTCATGGCGGCGGCGAGCCTGGTCCACTTCACCCGGTCCAGCCGCTCGTAGCACCGCCACGCGTGCGTGAGCATCAGCCGGGTGACGATCGGCCCGATGCCGGGAAGCCTCTTCAGCCAGTCCATGATCCGACTGTGCCCGC
Organism: Streptomyces sp. Ru62; assembly: GCF_002920615.1. Classification (GTDB taxonomy): domain Bacteria; phylum Actinomycetota; class Actinomycetes; order Streptomycetales; family Streptomycetaceae; genus Streptomyces. The sequence goes on along the minus strand of NZ_PQSU01000029.1, from coordinate 49,602 downwards.
TGCCCATGGGCGTCAACACCGCGTTTCTCCGGCAGAACGGTCATATATGGGCGATACGGTCGGCTGTCATGAAGGACGCCACCGATCTGCCCCAGTCCCTGCTCGTCCTCGGCGGCACGTCCGAGATCGCGCTGGCCACCGCGCGCCGGCTGATCGCCCGCCGCACCCGCACGGTGTGGCTGGCGGGCCGCCCCTCCCCGGCGCTGGAGGACGCCGCCGGGAGCCTGCGCGCGCTCGGCGCGGACGTGCACACCGTCGCCTTCGACGCGCTCGATCCCGAGTCCCACGAGGCCGTCCTCGGCAAGGTGTTCGCCGACGGGCCGGTCGACATGGTGCTGCTCGCCTTCGGCGTCCTCGGCGACCAGGCGCACGACGAACGCGACCCGGTGCGGGCCGTGCGGGTCGCCCAGACCAACTACACCGGCGCCGTCTCGGCCGGCCTGGTCGCCGGGCGTGCCCTGCAGACCCAGGGCCACGGCTCACTCGTCGTGCTGTCCTCCGCCGCCGCCGAACGCGCCCGCCGCGCCGACTTCATCTACGGCTCCAGCAAGGCCGGCCTCGACGTCTTCGCCCAGGGCCTCGGCGACGCCCTGCACGGCACCGGCGTCCACGTCATGGTCGTACGCCCCTGGTCCGTCCGGACGGGAAGGGCGGCCGGCGGGATGCGGACACCGTTCGCCAGTACGCCGGAGGCGGTCGCCACGGCCATCGAACTGGGCCTGCGCCGCCGCTCGGAGACGGTGTGGGTGCCGGGCGCGCTCCGTCTGCTGATGACCGCCCTGCGGCACGTGCCCCGCGTCGTGTACCGCCGCCTGATGGCCTAACGGCTGGCGATCGTGCCCCGTTCCACTTCCGCGTGGCCCGGCTGGGGCGGTACCACGGGCCCCCCGAAGGTGTACTCGCGCAGCTTGCGCCAGACGCCGTCGGCGCCCTGCTCGTACAGCGCGAAGCCGGTGCACGGCCACTCGGCCTCGAACTCCGCCAGTTCCTCGAAGGCGCGGTCCATGGCCGCGTCGTCGATGCCGTGGGCCACGGTGACGTGCGGGTGGTACGGGAACTGCAGCTCGCGCGCCACCGGCCCGGAGGCGTCCCGGATGCGCTGCTGGAGCCAAGCGCACGCGTCGGCGCCCTGGACGACCCGGACGTAGACCACCGGCGACAGGGGGCGGAAGGTGCCGGTGCCGGACAGCCGCATCGGGAACGGCCGGCCGGCGGTGGCGACCTCGGAGAGGTGGGCGTCGACCGCCGGCAGGTCGGCCTCGTCCACCTCGGTCGGCGGCAGCAGCGTGACGTGCGTGGGGATGCCGTGAGCCGCGGCGTCGCCGAAGCCCGCGCGCCGCTCCTGGAGCAGGCTGCCGTGAGGCTCCGGGACCGCGATCGACACGCCGATCGTTACGGTCCCCACGTCGTCTCCTGTCGTCGCGTCTGTCGTCTTGTCGGCCGTCTCGTCCCGGCCGTCGGCTATCGACTGTACGGCCACGGATGTCCTTCGGGCAGGCGCGGCGGAAGTGATGTGCAGCGCTCTGCCCGCGCGGACCCGTGCGGTCGTACGCCTCAGTGCTTGGCCGGGAGGAAGCCCACGCGGTCGTACGCCTGCGCGAGGGTCTCGGCGGCGACGGCACGCGCCTTCTCGGCGCCCTTGGCGAGGACCGCGTCGAGCGACTCGGAGTCGTCCAGGTACTGCTGGGTGCGCTCGCGGAACGGCGTGACGAACTCGACCATGACCTCGGCGAGGTCCGTCTTGAGCGCGCCGTACATCTTGCCCTCGTACTCCTGCTCCAGCTCCGCGACGGTCTTGCCGGTGAGCGTGGAGTAGATGGTGAGGAGGTTGGAGACGCCCGGCTTGCTCTCGACGTCGTAGCGGATCACCGTGTCCGTGTCGGTGACGGCGCTCTTGACCTTCTTGGCCGTTGTCTTCGGCTCGTCGAGGAGGTTGATGAGGCCCTTCGGCGTGGACGCCGACTTGCTCATCTTGATCGTCGGGTCCTGGAGGTCGTAGATCTTCGCCGTCTCCTTGAGGATGTACGGCTTCGGGATCGTGAAGGTGTCGCCGAAGCGGCCGTTGAAGCGCTCGGCGAGGTCGCGGGTCAGCTCGATGTGCTGGCGCTGGTCCTCGCCGACGGGCACCTCGTTCGCCTGGTAGAGCAGGATGTCCGCGACCTGGAGGATCGGATACGTGAAGAGGCCGACGGAGGCGCGGTCGGAGCCCTGCTTGGCGGACTTGTCCTTGAACTGGGTCATGCGGCCGGCCTCGCCGAAGCCGGTGAGGCAGTTCATGATCCAGGCGAGCTGGGCGTGCTCGGGGACGTGGCTCTGCACGAAGAGCGTGCAGCGGTCCGGGTCCAGCCCGGCGGCCAGCAGCTGGGCGGCGGCGAGCCGGGTGTTGGCGCGCAGTTCCTTCGGGTCCTGCGGGACCGTGATCGCGTGCAGGTCGACGACCATGTAGAACGCGTCGTGGGACTCCTGGAGGGCCACCCACTGGCGGACGGCGCCGAGGTAGTTGCCGAGGTGGAACGAGCCAGCCGTGGGCTGGATGCCGGAGAGCACGCGAGGTCGGTCAGCCATGCTTTTTATTGTCGCAGAGAGTTTGCGGGGTTCGGTGCGTGGGGAACTGCGGGCCGCCCGTGGTTGCTCGCGCAGTTCCCCGTGCCCCTTTCAGGGGGCGCCTCAGCCCAGGTCGACCTCCGGGTACAGCGGGAAGCCCGCCACCAGGTCGGTGGCTCGCTGGGAGATCTCCTGGGCGACCTTCTCGTCCAGGACGTGGGCCGCCTTGGACGGGGCGCCGGACTTGGTGGTGCCCGGTTCGGTGGTGCTGAGGACGCGGTCGATCAGGCCCGCCACCTCGTCCATCTCCGCCGTGCCGAGGCCGCGGGTGGTGAGCGCCGGGGTGCCGATGCGGATGCCGGAGGTGTACCAGGCGCCGTTCGGGTCGGCCGGGATGGCGTTGCGGTTGGTGACGATGCCGGAATCGAGCAGGGCGGCCTCGGCCTGGCGGCCGGTGAGGCCGTAGGAGGTGGCGACGTCGATCAGGCAGAGGTGGTTGTCGGTGCCGCCGGTGACGAGGGTGGCGCCACGGCGCATCAGGCCCTCGGCCAGGGCACGGGAGTTGTCCACGATGCGCTGGGCGTAGTCCTGGAAGGCGGGCTGCCGGGCCTCGGCCAGGGCGACGGCCTTGGCGGCCATGACGTGCGGCAGCGGGCCGCCGAGGACCATCGGGCAGCCGCGGTCCACCTGGTCCTTGAGGGAGTCGTCGCACAGCACCATGCCGCCGCGCGGGCCGCGCAGCGACTTGTGGGTGGTCGTGGTGACGATCTGGGCGTGCGGGACCGGGTCGAAGTCGCCGGTGAGGACCTTGCCCGCGACCAGGCCGGCGAAGTGCGCCATGTCGACCATGAGGGTGGCGCCGACCTCGTCGGCGATCTCGCGCATGATCCGGAAGTTCACCAGCCGGGGGTACGCGGAGTAGCCGGCGACGATGATCAGCGGCTTGAACTCGCGGGCCTGGGCGCGCAGGGCCTCGTAGTCGATCAGGCCGGTGGCCGGGTCGGTGCCGTAGGAGCGCTGGTCGAACATCTTGCCGGAGATGTTCGGGCGGAAGCCGTGGGTGAGGTGACCGCCGGCGTCCAGGGACATGCCGAGCATGCGCTGGTTGCCGAAGGCCTGGCGGAGCTCGGCCCAGTCGGCCTCGGTCAGGTCGTTGACCTGGCGGGCGCCGGTCTTCTCCAGGAAGGGCGCCTCGACGCGGTCGGCGAGGACGGCCCAGAAGGCGACGAGGTTGGCGTCGATGCCGGAGTGCGGCTGGACGTAGGCGTGGCGGGCGCCGAAGAGTTCGCGGGCGTGCTCGGCGGCGAGGGACTCGACGGTGTCGACGTTGCGGCAGCCGGCGTAGAAGCGGCGGCCGACGGTGCCCTCGGCGTACTTGTCGCTGAACCAGTTGCCCATCGCGAGCAGGGTCGCCGGGGAGGCGTAGTTCTCCGAGGCGATCAGCTTGAGCATCTCGCGCTGGTCGGTGACCTCCTGGCCGATGGCGTCGGCGACGCGCGGCTCGACGGCGCGGATCACGTCGAGGGCGGCACGGAAGGCGGTCGACTCGGTGGAGAGGGAGGCGGAATTCTCGGGCATCGGGGGACCTCCGGACGGTGTGCGTACAGCGTTCACGTTCGGCCCAGGCGCACGGCACTCTTCCCGCTCGGGCCGCTCCCTGATGGTCCGTCCCATCCCAGCGCGCCAGTCACGGCCCGCTCGTCAGCCTACCGGGCGCGCCGCGCGCGGCAGGTCCCGCGTCCACCATGCGAGCGAGGATAAGAAGGAGGTCACCGTCGAGTCCGCGTCGTCTCCGGGAGAGGCCGTGACCGCTGCAGAAGACCTGATCGCCGCCGCCGAGGCGCACTGCGCGCCCACCTACGACCCGCTGCCGGTGGTGATCGCCACGGGTGCGGGGGCGTGGCTGACGGACGTGGCGGGGCGGCGCCATCTGGACCTGCTGGCCGGTTACTCGGCGCTGAACTTCGGGCACGGCAACCGGCGGCTGGCCGAGGCGGCCCGGCGGCAGCTCGACCGGGTGACGCTGACCTCCCGCGCCGTCCACCACGACCGGTTCGCCGCGTTCTGCACCGAGCTCGCCGAGCTGTGCGGGATGGAGATGGTGCTGCCCGTGAACACGGGCGCGGAGGCGGTGGAGAGCGCGGTGAAGACGGCCCGCAAGTGGGGGTACCGGGTGAAGGGGGTGCCCGGGGAGATGGCGAAGGTCGTCGTGGCGGGCGGCAACTTCCACGGTCGTACGACGACGCTCATCAGCTTCTCCACCGATCCGGAGGCCCGCGCGGACTTCGGCCCGTACACCCCGGGCTTCGAGATCGTGCCGTACGGGGACCTGACCGCGATGCGGTCGGCGCTGACGGAGAACACGGTGGCGGTGCTGCTGGAGCCGATCCAGGGCGAGTCGGGGGTGATCGTGCCGCCGGCCGGTTATCTGGCCGGGGTGCGGGAGCTGACCCGCGAGCGGAACGTCCTCTTCGTCGCCGACGAGATCCAGTCGGGCCTGGGGCGCACCGGGCGGACCTTCGCGTGCGAGCACGAGGGGGTGGTGCCGGACATGTACGTGCTGGGCAAGGCGCTGGGCGGCGGGATCCTGCCGGTGTCGGCCGTGGTGTCGAGCGCGGCGGTGCTCGGGGTGTACCGGCCGGGCGAGCACGGGTCGACGTTCGGCGGGAATCCGCTGGCCTGTGCGGTGGCGCTGGAGGTGATCGCGATGCTGCGGACCGGTGAGTACCAGGAGCGGGCGGCGCGGCTGGGCGAGCGGCTGCACGGACGGCTGGGCGAGCTGCTCGGCACGGGCCGGGTGACGGCCGTGCGTGGACGGGGGCTGTGGGCGGGGGTGGACGTGTCCCCGGCGGTGGGCACCGGGCGGGAGGTCTCCGAGCGGCTGCTGGCCCGTGGGGTCCTGGTCAAGGACGCCCACGGGCCGACCATCCGGATCGCGCCGCCGCTGGTGATCGGCGAGGAGGACCTGGACTGGGGGCTGGAGCAGCTCCGGGCGGTGCTGGCCGGGACCTGAGCAGGGACGGCGCCCGGTCAGTGGAGGGGGAAGTCGGCGCCGTGCTCGTCGGCCGGCCGGGGTCCGAAGATGCGCCGGTCGGACTCCTCGATGGCCACGTCGTTGATGCTGGCCTCGCGGCGGAGCATCAGGCCGTGCTCGTCGAACTCCCACAGCTCGTTGCCGTAGGAGCGCCACCACTGGCCGTGGGCGTCGCGGCACTCGTACTGGAAGCGGACGGCGATGCGGTTCTCGTGGAAGCTCCACAGGCCCTTGCGCAGGGCGTAGTCCCGCTCGCGCTCCCACTTCTCGGTCAGGAAGGCGACGATCTCCTCGCGACCGGTGACGAACCGGTCCCGGTTGCGCCAGACGGAGTCCGGGGTGTAGGCGAGGGCGACCCGGTGGGGGTCGCGGGTGTTCCAGGCGTCCTCGGCCGCCTGCACCTTCTGGCGGGCGGTCTCCAGGGTGAACGGCGGGTAGGGCGGGCGGTCTTCGGGCACGGCGACCTCCTCGGGTCGGGAACGAGATCGGAACGACGTAGAGAACGGTCGTTCTCGACCGATGGGACTAAGGTAGAGAACGGCCGTTCTCGACGTCAAGGAGACCCGATGCCCGCCGCCGTCACCGAGGAACAGAACCACCTGGACCGCGAAGCACTCCTGGACGCGGCGGAGACGCTCTTCTACGCGCACGGCATCCAGGCGGTCGGCATGGACCGGGTCCGCGAGACCTCCGGCCTGCCCCTGAAGCGGATATACCGGCTCTTCCCGGCCAAGGAGGACCTGGTCGTCGCCGTGCTCAGGCGCCGCGACCGGCGCTGGCGCGCGCGTCTGGCCGCCCACGTGGAGGGAGTCCGGGACCCCCGCGCACGGGTGCTCGCCGTCTTCGACTGGCTCGCCGCGTGGTTCGCGGAACCCGGCTTCCGCGGCTGCGCCTGGATCAACGCCCACGGCGAACTCGGCTCGTCGTCCGAGCCGGTCCTGGCGGAGGTCCGCGCCCACAAGCGCGCCTTCCACGACCAGCTCGCGGCCTGGGTCCGCGCCACCGGCGCACCGGTGGCCGAACCGGTCTTCCTGCTCGCCGAGGGAGCCATCGTCACCGCGGGCATCACCGGCGACCCGGCCCCGGCGCGGCACGCCCGGGCGGCGGTGGAGACGCTGCTCGGGGGCGCCGCGGTGACTGCCGGCTAGGTCCTGTCGTCACACTCCCGTCGTCCGCCCGGAGGGAGTTTGACGACAGGGCCTAGAGGATCACGTGGGGCAGGAAGCGGGCGTACTCGTCGGTGATCAGGCCGGTGGACTCGCGGATGCCGAGGCCCGCGGGTTCGTCCTGGACCACCCAGGCGCCCAGGACCACGTGGTTGCCGTCGAAGGCCGGCAGGGGCGCCAACTGCTGGTAGCAGCAGGGGTCTTCGCGAAGGGCGGCCGGGGCGCCGGGCTCGTGGACGGTGACGCCCTCGCCCTCGCGGCCGAGGAGGGGCTTGGCCACGTAGCCGGCCGCGCCGGCCAGCTCCCGGGGGCCGTCCAGGTAGGCGGGGAGGAGGTTCGGGTGGCCGGGATACAGCTCCCAGAGGATCGCCAGGAGCGCCTTGTTGCTCAGGAGCATCTTCCAGGCCGGCTCGATCCACAGGGTGCTGCCGGTGCCGCCGCCGTTGTCCAGGGTGTCCAGGACGTGTCCGCCGAAGGCGTCGGTGGTGAGCCACTCCCAGGGGTAGAGCTTGAAGATGCCCCGGATGAAGCGGAGTTGGTTGTCGACGAAGCGGCCGGAGAGGCTGTCCCAGCCGATCTCCTCCATGGCCAGCCAGTCGGTGGTGAGGCCGGCCTGCTCGGCGGTCTCCTTCAGGTAGGCGACCGTCATCAGGTCCTCGCCGAGTTCGTCGGCCGAGGAGTGCGCGAAGTGCAGCGGGCTGCCCGGAGGCAGCAGCGCGGACTGGCCGCGCCAGGCGTCGACCAGCCGTTCGTGCAGGGAGTTCCACTGGTCCGCGCCGGGGAAACGGTCCTCCATCCAGAACCACTGCGGGGAGGCGGCCTCCACCAGCGAGGTGGGGGTGTCGGCGTTGTACTCCAGCAGCTTCGCCGGTCCGGTGCCGTCGTAGCGCAGGTCGAAACGGCCGTAGACGGACGGGAGTTCGGCACGGCGGTGCCAGGCCTCGGTGACCGCGGCGGCCACCCGCGGGTCCGTGATGCCGAGGTCCGCGAGGCGGTTCTCGGACACGATGTGCCCGGCGGCGGCCAGGCACATGCGGTGGAGTTCCCCGACGGTCTCCTCCAGCGTCTCCACCTCGTCCATGGTGAAGACGTAGTAGGCGCTCTCGTCCCAGTAGGGGCGCAGCGAGCCGTCGGGGTGGCGGGTGAGCGGATAGACCAGGCCCTGCGCCTCCACGGTCTGCTGCCAGCCGGGGCGGGGGGTGGTGGTACGGCGTTCCATGTGCGTGTTCCGGTCAGCCGCCGGAGCTGCCCTTGCCGCCGCCGAAGCCGCCGCGGTGGACTCCGCCGCTTCCGCTGTGGTGGTCGTCGTCATCGTCGGACGAGCCGCTGCCCGAGCCCTTGCCGGGCTTGGTGAAGGAGCCGCCGTCGACCCAGCCGTTCTTCTCGTCGCCCTCGTAGTACCAGGCGGCGTCGGTCTTCTTCCCGACGGTCGTCTTCCTGCCCGGCGTCTTCTTGCCCGTCGTCTTCCCGGAGGCGCCGGTGGTCTTGCAGTTCTTGTCCGAGACGACCTTGTACCCCTTGGCGAGGTTGTAGCTGTCCCGGTCCACGCAGCGCTTGTCCGGTTCGGACGAGCAGGCGGTGAGCGCGGCGGCCAGCAGGCCCACGCCCCCCAGGACGACCGTGCCGGAGCGGAGTGGTCGGCATGTGCGGTCCATGGTGGTGTCTCCCCCGTCGGATTCGTGTGCCGTGTTCGGCGGCCAGCCTAGAGATCGGTGTGAGTATTCCCCCCGGCGGGTCCTTCATCTGCCGCTCCCCTAGAGTCACTTCGTGCTGTTTGGAATGGTGTGCGCCCTTGGTGCGGCGGTCTGCTTCGGTACGGCGACGGTGTTGCAGGCGGTGGCCGCGCGGTCGGCGGGCGCCGAGGGGGGTGGCGGCGGGGACGCGGCGCTGCTGCTGCGGGCGCTGCGGCAGTGGCGGTACCTCGCCGGTCTCGCGCTGGACGGGCTGGGCTTCCTGCTCCAGATCGCGGCCCTGCGCTCGGTGCCCATCTACGCGGTGGGCGCGGCGCTGGCGGCCAGCCTCGCGGTGACGGCAGTGGTGGCGGCGCGACTGCTGCGGGTCCGGCTGAGCGGGGTGGAGTGGGCCGCCGTCGGGGTGGTGTGCGCGGGGCTCGCCATGCTGGGGCTGGCCTCGGGCACCGAGGGCGACCGGGACGGGGCGGACTGGCTGCGGTACGCGATGGTCGCGGCGGCGGTGGGCGTGCTGCTGCTCGGTGGGGTCGGCGGGCGCCTGTCCGGCCGGACCCGGGCGCTGCTGCTGGGGCTCGGCGCCGGGTTCGGGTTCGGGGTGGTGGAGGTCGCGGTACGGCTGATCGACTCGCTGCGGGTGGGGGATCTGCTGGGCAACCCCGCCTCCTATGCGCTGCTGCTCGGTGGCGGCGCCGCGTTCCTGCTGCTCACCTCGGCCCTCCAGCGGGGCTCGGTGACGACCGCGACGGCCGGGATGGTGCTCGGCGAGACGATCGGGCCGGCCGCCGTGGGGGTGGTCTGGCTCGGGGACCGTACGCGGGAGGGGCTGGGGTGGCTCGCGGCGCTGGGGTTCGCGGTGGCCGTGGCGGGGGCGCTGGCGCTGGCGCGGTTCGGGGAGGCGCCGGCGGACTAGGTGCGGTGCGTCTCACGGCGCGGGGGTCCGGTCCGTCCGGCGGGCGCGGCGCGCACGTGGCTGAGCGCGCAGTTCCCCGCGCCCCTGTTCCGCCCGGCCCCTCTCACGGCAGCACCCGGCACAACGCCTCCAGCGCACCCGCCCACGCGCTGTCCGGTGGTGTGCCGTAGCCGACGACCAGGGCGTCCAGGGGCTCGGTGACGGCCTCGGGGTGGCGGTGGTAGGCGAGGCCGTGCAGGGCCAGGCCCTGCCATGCCGCCGCCTGGACCACCGACGACTCCGTGCCGGGCGGCAGCCGCAGGACCGCGTGCAGGCCGGCCGCGATCCCCGTGACCTTCACCTCCGGTGCCCGCTCGGTGACGGCGGTGGCGAGGGCGTCGCGGCGGCGGCGGTAGCGCAGCCGGGAGGAGCGGACGTGGCGGTCGTAGGCGCCGGAGGTGAGGAACTCCGCGAGGGTGAGCTGTTCCAGCACGCCGACGGTGTCGGCCTGGCCCTTGACCGAGGCCGCCTCCGCCGCGAGGGCCGGCGGGAGCACCATCCAGCCCAGCCGCAGTCCGGGCGCGAGCGACTTGCTGGCCGTGCCGAGGTAGACGACCCGGTCGGGGGCGAGGCCCTGCAACGCGCCGACGGGCTGGCGGTCGTAGCGGAACTCGCCGTCGTAGTCGTCCTCCAGGACCAGCCCGCCGGTGCGCCGGGCCCAGGCGACGACGGCGGCCCGGCGGTCGGGGTGCAGGGCGGTGCCCATGGGGAACTGGTGGGCCGGGGTCAGCAGCACCGCGCCGGCGGCCTCCGGCACGACGGGATCGGTGCCCAGGGCGTCGTACGGCAGTGCGGGCGTGGCCATGCCCGCGCTGCGCAGCAGGGCCCAGTGGACGTCGAGGCCGTACGACTCCACGGCCACCGTCCGCACCCCGCGGGCCCGCAGCACCTTGCCGAGGACGGTCAGGGCGTGCGAGAAGCCCGCGGTGATCAGGATCGCGTCGGGGTCGGTGCGCACGCCGCGGGCCCGGGCGAGGTAGCCGGCGAGGGCGGCGCGCAGTTCGGGGCGCCCGCGCGGGTCGCCGTAGCCGAGGGCGTGGAAGGGGGCCGTGGCCAGGGCCCGGCGGGTGGCCTTCAGCCACTCGGTGCGCGGGAAGGCGGCGAGATCGGGGCTGCCGGGGACGAGGTCGTGGAGCGGGCGGGCGGGGGCGCGGTGCGAGGTCGCCGGAATGGTGCCGGGGGGTGTGCCGAGGGCGGAGCGGGTACGGGTGCCGGAGGGCGCGCCGGTACCGGGCGTACCGGGTGCCACGCGGGTGCCGGAGCCCTGGCGGGCCGTGAGCCAGCCCTCGGCGACCAGGTCGGCGTAGGCCTCGGCGACGGTGTTGCGGGCGATGCCGAGGTCGGCGGCGAGGGAGCGGGAGGACGGCAGCCGGGTGCCGGGGGCGAGCCGGCCGGAGCGGACCGCGTCCCGCAGGGCGTCGGTCAGGCCCCGGCGCAGACCGCCCGCCCCGCTCGGTTCGAGGTGCAGGTCGACGCCCAGAGTGGCCCACGATTCCGCCATGGAAATGGACCATACTCCTGGGCTGCCTCGCTCCTAGAGTCGAGGCATGACCACTGCACAGGAAACCGTCGAATACGCCGCCGAAGAAGCCCCGCGCCTGCCCTGGACCGAGCACGCCCCGGACGTCTACAAGGCCATGGTCCGTCTGGACAGCGTCGCCAAGCGGGGCCTGGACCCCAAGCTGTACGAGCTGGTGAAGATCCGCGCCTCGCAGCTCAACCACTGCGCCTTCTGCCTCGACATGCACACCAAGGACGCCCTCGCCGCCGGTGAGAGCGTCGAGCGGGTCGTGCAGCTCAGCGCCTGGCAGGAGTCCCGGCACTTCTACACCGAGAAGGAGCTGGCCGCGATCGAGCTGACCGAGGCGGTCACCGTCCTGACGGACGGTTTCGTGCCGGAGGAGGTGTACGAGCGGGCCGCCGAGCACTTCCAGGAGGCCGAGCTGGCCCAGCTCGTCGCCGCGATCGCGGTGATCAACGCCTGGAACCGGTTCGGCGTGACCTTCCGGATGACCCCGGGCCACTACCAGCCCGGTCAGCACGGGTGAGCCGTAGCCCGGCGCCGGACAAGGCCGAGCGGTTCCGCGCGCTCCACCGGGGACGCGCCCCGGGGGACCCGCTGGTGCTGCCCGGGCCGTGGGACGCGGCGAGCGCGCGGGTGCTGGAGGCCGCCGGGTTCCCGGCGCTGGCCACACCGAGCGCCGGGATCGCCGCGTCCCTCGGGTACGCGGACGGAACCACTCCGGCCGACGAGATGTTCACGGCGGTCGCGCGGATCACGCGGGCCGTGGACGTGCCGGTGTCGGCGGACGTCGAGGGAGGGTACGGGCTCGGCGCGGAGGAACTGGTCGAGCGGCTGCTGGAGGCGGGGGCCGTCGGCTGCAACCTGGAGGACTCCGAGCAGGGCGTGCTCAAGGACCCGCACGAGCACGCCGGGTTCCTCGCCGAGGTCCGGGAAGCGGCCGCCGGCCGGCTGTTCGTCAACGCCCGCGTGGACACCTTCGTCCGCGGCGACGGCGATCCCGGACGGGCCGTCGAGCGGGCCGCCCTGTACGTGGCGGCGGGCGCGGACTGCGTGTATCCGATCCTCGCCCCCGTGGACGTGCTGCCCCTGCTGCGGGCCGGGATCCAGGGCCCGCTGAACGTTCTGGCCGGGCTGGACGGGGACGGCCCCGCGCCCGCCGTGCTCGGCGGACTCGGGGCCACCCGGGTCACTTTCGGGCCGGCCCTCCAGCGGCGGGCCGGGGCCGCGCTGCGGGAGACCGCCGGCGGCCTGCTGGCCTGACGCCGGTCAGGACAGCCACCTCTTCCACACGGCGGGGTGGCTGTCCACCCACCTCTTCGCCGCCTCCTGCGGGTCCAGCTTCTGTTCGGCGATCATCAGCGAGACCTCGTTCTGGTCCTCCGTGGTCCACCGGAACTTCTTCAGGAAGGCCGCGGCCTTCCCGCCGGACTTCGCGAAGCCGGCGTTGAGGTACTTCTGGAGCGGGGTGTGCGGGTAGGAGCAGGCCACCTCGGCCGCGTCCGCGTCGCAGCCCTCCTTGTACGGCGGCAGCTTCACCTCCGTCATCGGCACCTTCTCGAACAGCCACTGGGGCGAGTACCAGTAGGTCAGGAAGGGCTTCTTCTCCTTGGCGAACTGCTTCATCTGGGTGATCTGGGCCGCCTCGGAACCGGCGAAGACCACCTGGTAGTCCAGTTTCAGGTTCTTCACCAGCGCCTTGTCGTTGGTGACGTAGGACGGGGAGCCGTCCATGAGCTGGCCCTTGCCGCCGCTCTCCGCGGTGCGGAAGAGCGGGGCGTACTTGTTGAGGTTCCGCCAGTCGGTGATGTCGGGGTGCTCCTTGGCGAGGTACGTCGGCACGAACCAGCCGATGTGCCCGGTCACCCCGAGGTCGCCGCCGCGCGCGATCGTCTTCTTGTCCTGGACGTACCGCTTCTCCTGGTCCGGGTGGCCCCAGTCCTCCAGGAGGGCGTCGACCCGGCCCTGGCTGAGCGCGTCCCACGCGGGCACCTCGTCGACCTGGACGGTGTCCACGCGGTAGCCGAGCTTGTGCTCCAGGATGTACTGGGCGACGGCCACGTCGGACTGCGCGCCCACCCAGGACTGCACGGACAGGGTGACCGACTTGGCGCCCCCGGCGTTCGCGAAGGGCGAGGCCTGTTTGGTCATGTCGGCGGCGCCGCAGCCGGTCGCGGTCAGCAGCACCAGCGAGCCCAGCAGGGCGGTCGTACGACGTCGCATGTCAGGCTCCCTTCTTCGCGCGCCGCTCGGTCGGCTGGGTCACCCGGTCCAGCATCAGGCCCAGGCAGACGATGGCGGCACCGGCGACCAGGCCGGTCGCCAGGTCGCCCTGGGCGAGGCCGAACGCGACGTCGTAGCCGAGGGCACCGCCGCCGACCAGGCCGCCGATGATGACGACGGCGAGGACCAGCACCACGCCCTGGTTGACGGCGAGCAGCAGCGCGCGCCGGGCCAGCGGGAGCTGGACCTGCCACAGCTGCTGGCGGCCGGTCGCGCCCAGCGAGCGCGCGGACTCCAGCGCGGCCTGGTCGACCTGGCGCAGGCCCTGCGCGGTGATCCGGACGACGGCCGGCAGGGCGTAGACGACGGCCGCGGCGACGGCGGGCGCGCGGCCGACGCCGAACAGCGCGACGACCGGGATCAGGTACACGAACTGCGGCATGGTCTGGAACACGTCCAGGACCGGGCGCAGGGCGCGTTCGACGCGGTCGCTGCGGGCGGCGGCGATACCGGCCGCGAAGCCGAGGACGAGGGTGACGGCGACGGCGGCCAGCACCTGGGAGAGGGTGTCGAGCGACGGCTCCCACACGCCGAGGACACCGATCGCGGCCATGGCGAGGACGGCGGTCAGCGCGGTGCGCCAGGTGCCGATCAGCCAGGCCAGGGCGGCGACGACGAGCAGCACCGACCACCAGGGCAGCCACTGCAGGCCGTCGCGGACCGGGTCCAGGACCCAGGTGGTGAAGTGGCCCGCCCAGTCGGCGGTGCCGCCGACGACCGGGACGCCTGAGTACAGGTGGGCGGTCATCCAGTCGACGGCCCGGTTGACCGGCTCGGCGATGCCCAGGGTCCAACCGGACGGCCAGTCCGGCGCGCCCAGGAGGCGGGTGACGAGGGCGACGGCCACGGGGACGGCGAGGGCGTACGGCCAGCCGATCGTACGGGGACGGGTGGTGCCGTCCCCGGCGGCGGCGGTCACGCGGTCCAGGACCACCGCGAGCAGCACGATGGGGATCCCGGCCGCGAGGGCCGCGCCGACGTCGACGGAGGCGAGGGCCTGGTAGACGCGGTCGCCGAGGCCGCCCGCGCCGATGACGGCGGCGATCACGGCCATGGACAGCGCCATCATGATCGTCTGGTTGAGACCGAGGAGGAGTTCCTTGCGGGCCAGCGGGACACGGGCGGTCAGCAGCCGCTGGCGACGGGTCGCGCCGAGCGACTCCACGGCCTCCAGGACTTCGGGGTCGGCCCCGCGCAGGCCGAGCGCGGTGAGGCGGGCCATCGGCGGGGCGGCGTAGACGACGGTGGCGAGGACGGCCGCGGGGACGCCGATGCCGAAGACCAGGACGACGGGGAGGAGGTAGGCGAAGGCCGGGAGCACCTGCATGGTGTCCAGGACCGGGCGCAGGGCGCGGTCCAGGCGGTCGGAGAGGCCGGCGGCCAGGCCGAGGAGCGCGCCGACGACGACGGAGGCGAGGACCGCCACGACCATCAGCGCGAGGGTCTGCATGGTCGGCACCCACATGCCGAGGGCACCGCAGGCGAGGAAGGCGACGGCCGTGCCGGCGGCCAGCCGGACACCGGCCACGCGCCAGGCGAGCAGCGCGGCGAAGGCCGTCACGCCTGCCCAGCCGGCGGCGAGGAGGGTGAGGTAGACGGCTCGTACGGCCCAGATGACGGCGTTGCTGACGTAGCCGAAGAAGTACAGGAACAGGGGGTGGCTGTCCCGGTTGTCGATGACCCAGTCGCTGGCGGTGGCGAGGGGTTTGTCGAGGTGGACCGTCAGCGCGTGCGGCCAGGAGCCGTTGCCCCAGCGGTCGAGGAACGGCAGGAGGAGCGCGGTGAGGAGGGCGAGCAGGAGGAGCTTGCCCGCGGCTCGGCTTCTGAGGACGCGGGGTTCGCCCGCGCCGGCGGTCGGGATGCTGAGCGTCGCCATCAGACGGCCTCCGGGGTGGTGCGGGGGCCGGGCGCGGTCGCTTGCCGGTGCCGGCCGGGCGCCGCCTTCCGCGGGACGGGCGCCGCCCCGGCGGCACGACCGCCCGCGGCTGTGGCGGCATCGTGGTCCCTCGCTGACGTCGCCGTCGTGTCCACACCCGCCACCACGCCGAGCAGTTGCTCGTGGTCCACCACGCCGAGGCAGCGGCCCTCGTCCATGACGCGGGCCGGGGTGCCCGCGCGGGCCACCGCCTCGATGGCCTCGGCCACCGTGGCCTCGGGGCGTACCGCGGGGCCGTCGGCCGTTTCGGCGGCGGAGGCCGGGCGCATCGCCGTACGTGCGGTCATCACCTGTTCACGCGGCACGTCCCGGACGAACTCGCGGACGTAGTCGTCGGCCGGGTCCCCGACGATCTCCTCGGGGGTGCCCAGCTGGACCACCTGGCCGTCGCGCATCAGGGCGATGCGGTCGCCGAGCTTGAGGGCCTCGGTGAGGTCGTGGGTGATGAAGACCATCGTGCGGCCCTCCTCGCGGTGCAGGCGGGCCACCTCGTCCTGCATGTCGCGCCGGATGAGCGGGTCCAGGGCGCTGAACGGCTCGTCGAAGAGCAGCACTTCGGGGTCCACCGCCAGCGCCCGGGCGAGGCCCACGCGCTGGCGCTGGCCGCCGGAGAGCTGGCCGGGGCGGCGCCTCTCCATGCCTTCGAGACCGACCTTGGCGATGAACTCGGCGGCACGTTCGCGGCGTTCGGACTTGCCGACGCCCTGGATCTCCAGACCGTAGGCGACGTTGTCGAGGACCGTGCGGTGCGGCAGGAGGCCGAAGTGCTGGAAGACCATCGCGGCCCGGTGCCGGCGCAGCTCGCGCAGACGGGCCTTGTCCATCGCGCGGACGTCCTCGCCGTCGATGGCGATCGTGCCCGCCGTCGGCTCGATCAGGCGGGTCAGGCAGCGGACGAGGGTGGACTTGCCGGAGCCGGACAGGCCCATCACGACGAAGACCTCGCCCTTGCGGACGTCGAAGGAGACGTCCCGGACGGCTGCCGTGCAGCCGGTGCGGGAGCGGAGTTCGGCGGGGGTCAGCGTGCCGAGTTCCGGGTCCGCGGGGACGCGCTCGGGCTTGGGGCCGAACACCTTCCACAGTCCGGACACCGAGAAGACGGGCTCGGTCGTGGTGGGCGGCTTGCGGGTGGGGACGGTGAGACTCATCGGTCACCTCCGATCAGGTCGACGGCCTTCTCCCCGACCATGAGCACCCCGATCATCGGGTTCACGGCGGTCATGGTCGGGAAGACGGACGCGTCGGCGATGCGAATGCCGTCGAGGCCCCGGATCCTCAACTCCGGGTCGACCACGGCGAGTTCGTCGTCGGCGGCGCCCATCTTGCAGGTGCCGGCCGGGTGGTAGACGGTGTGCGCGACCTTGCGTGCGTACTCGCTCAGCTCGGCGTCGCCGAGGATCTCGGGGCCGGGGCAGACCTCGCGCTTGAGCCAGCCGGCCAGCGGCTCGGTCTTCGCGATCTCCCGGGCGATGCGGATGCCGTCGACGAGGGTCCGCGCGTCGTAGTCGTCCTCGTCGGTGAAGTAGCGGAAGTCGAGCGCCGGCTTGACGGCGGGGTCGGCGCTGGTCAGGTAGAGGCGGCCGCGGCTCTTCGGCTTGGGGATGTTGGGGGTCATCGAGACGCCGTACCGCGGGCGTTCGTAGCCCAGGCGCTCCGGGTTGTCCGTGAACGGGATCTGGTAGAAGTGGAACATCAGGTCCGGGCCCGCGTGCGCGGGGTCGCGGCGGACGAACAGGCCCGCGTCGGAGTCCATCGCGGAGTTCTCCGGGATCGGGCCGTGGGTCTCCCAGACGATGACCGACTCGGGGTGGTCGAGCAGGTTCTCGCCGACGCCCGGCAGGTCGTGGACGACGGGGATGCCGAGCGCTTCGAGGTCCTCGGCGGGGCCGATGCCCGAGTGGAGCAGCAGGCGCGGGGAGTCGACGGCGCCCGCGCACAGGACGACCTCGTGACGGGCGCGGACCAGCAGTTCCTCGCCGTCCTTGGTGCGCACGTGGACGCCCTCGGCCCGGGTGCCGTCCAGCTCCAGCTTGTACGCCCAGGTCTCCAGGAAGATGCGGAGGTTGGGGCGTTCGTCCATCACCGGGTGCAGGTACGCCACCGACGCCGAGGAGCGCTTGTTGGTCTCGGGGTGGTAGGCGAGGTCGAAGAAGCCGACGCCCTCGGTGAACGGCTTGCGGTTGAAGCCCTCGACCCGGGGTACCCCGAGCGCCGACCGGGCCGCGTCGACGAAGTCGCGGGCGATGGCGTTCCGGTCCTTCTCGTCGACGGAGACGATGTTGTTCTTGAGGCGGGCGAAGTAGGCCTCCATGGGGACGGCGCCCCAGCCCTTGGCGCCGGCCTCCTCCCACTCGTCCCAGTCGGAGGGCAGGGGCTTGAACGAGATGAGGGTGTTGTGCGAGGAGCAGCCGCCGAGGACGCGGGCGCGGCTGTGCCGGATGTGGGAGTTGCCGCGGGGCTGTTCCACCGTCGGGTAGTCGTAGTCGAGTTCGCCGCCGAGCAGGCCCATCCAGCGGCGCAGGGTGAGGACGTCGTCGCGGCCGACATCGCTCGGGCCGCCCTCGATGACGGCGACGGTGACGTCGGGGTCCTCGGTGAGGCGGGAGGCGATGACGGAGCCCGCCGTGCCGCCGCCGATGACGACGTAGTCGTAGACGTGGGTGGTGTGGGACATGGGGGTGCTGCTCCAGGTGGGGACGGACTGCTCGCGGGGCGGGGCTCAGCCGGCGAACCAGCGCACCGGCTTCGGCGCGAGGTTCTGGTAGACGTGCTTGGTCTCGCGGTACTCGGCGAGGCCGGCGGGCCCCAGCTCGCGGCCGGTGCCGCTCCTGCCGAAGCCGCCCCACTCCGCCTGCGGCAGGTAGGGGTGGAAGTCGTTGATCCAGACGGTGCCGTGGCGCAGCCGGGCGGCGACCCTGCGGGCCCGGCCGGCGTCGGAGGTCCAGACGGCGCCCGCGAGGCCGTACTCGGTGTCGTTGGCGAGGAAGACGGCCTCCTCCTCGGTGCGGAAGGTCTCGACGGTGAGGACCGGGCCGAAGACCTCCTCGCGGACGACCCTCATCTCGCGGTGGCAGGCGTCGAGGACGGTCGGCTCGTAGAACCAGCCGGTCTCGGGGCGCTGCGCTGACGGCTCCGGCCGCTTGCCGCCGCAGCGCAGTACGGCACCCTCTTCGAGCGCGGAGGCGACGTACGCCTCGACCTTGGCGCGCTGCTGCTCGGAGACGAGCGGACCGCACTCGACGCCGTCGGCCGTGCCCCGGCCGAGCCTGATCCGCTGGGCCCGGCGGGAGAGTTCGGCGACGAAGCGCTCGCGGACCGACTCCTCGACGATGAGGCGGGCGCCGGCCGAGCAGACCTGGCCGCTGTGGATGAAGGCCGCGTTGAGGGCCTGGTCGACGGCGGTGTCGAAGCCCTCCTCGGTGGCGCAGGCGTCGGCGAAGACCACGTTGGGGTTCTTGCCGCCGAGTTCGAGGGCCACCTTCTTGACGGTGGGCGCGGCGGCCTGGGCGACCTTGGTGCCGCTGGCCAGGCCGCCGGTGAAGGAGACCAGGTCGACGTCGGGGTGCTCGGCGAGCCGGGCGCCGACCGTGTGGCCGGGGCCGGTGACGAGGTTGGCCACGCCCGCGGGCAGGCCGGCCTCGGCCAGCAGGTCGATCAGGGCGATGGTGGTCATCGGGGTGATCTCGCTGGGCTTGATCACGAAGGTGTTGCCGGCGGCGAGCGCCGGGGCGATCTTCCAGCTGGCCTGGAGGAGCGGGTAGTTCCAGGGGGTGATCAGCGCGCAGACGCCGACCGGTTCGTGGACGACCACGCTGTGGATGTCGGGCGAGCCCGCGTCGACGACCCGGCCCGGGGCCTCGGCGGCGACCAGGTCGGCGAAGTAGCGGAAGGCGTCGGCGACGCAGGTGATGTCGACGCGGCCCTCCTCGACGGTCTTGCCCGCGTCCCGGCTCTCCAGCAGGCCGAGCTCCTCGCGGTCGCGCACCAGCAGGTCGGCGACGCGGCGCAGCAGGGCGGCGCGCTCGGCGACCGGGGTGCGCGGCCAGGGACCGTGGTCGAAAGCGTGCCGGGCGGCGGCCACCGCGCGTTCGGCGTCCTTCTCGTCGCCCTCGGCGACCACGGCGAACGGCCGGGCGTCCGCGGGGTCGAGGATCTCCCGGGTCGCGCCGGAGATCGCCGCCAGCCACTCGCCGCCCGCGTGGATGGTCGCCCGGGCGTGTCGTTCCGTTCTGTCCGCCATGATCGGTGTCGCCTTCCGTCTTCGATTCGTGTCCCTGCGTGACAGGGCTGCCTCGGCTGGGGACCGTCGCCGCCTGCCCAGGGCCTTCGCGTCGCATGCGCAATCGGTGGCCGAAAGTGCGCCGCGTCACTGAAAATGCGGTCGAAAAGGGACAAAAGTAGGGTGAGGAGGGGTGTCGGGAGGTGGCGCGATGGCTCGTGGATCGCGACTCTGTGCGGGGGCAAGCATCACCGCGGCCCTGCTGATCCCGCTCGCCCTGCCCGGTACGGCCCCCGCCGTGCCCCCCACGGCACCCGCTCCGGCCACCGCTCCGGCCGTCACCGCGCCCGCTCTCCCGGCCCTGGTCCGCTCCGACGGCACCCCGAAGATCCCCGCCGCCGACGGCCCGAGCGCCCGCGCCCTCGCGGAGGAGGCGCGGAGGAATCTGCTCAGGGCGCGCTCGGTGCACCTGAAGTTCACGGATCACCGCGCGAGCGCCGACCGGACCGCCCCGGCCTCGCTGGAGCTGACGCTCGACCGCTCCGGCAACTGCGTGGGCAAGCTGGTCATGGGCGCGGACGGCGGCAGCGTCGCGCTGGTCAAGCGGGGCGACCAGGTGTGGATGAAGCCGGACACCGCCTTCTGGAAGGCCCAACTACCGGGCAGCCGGGGCGACACCGTGGCCGCCCGCCTGAAGAACCGCTATCTGCACGGCTCCACGAAGGACACCGTGCTCAGGGCCATGTCCGGCACCTGCGACCTGACCGCCTTCCAGAAGGAGGCCGCCGCCGAGTCCTCCCCCCACACCACGCTGACCAAGGGCGAGGAGACGAAGGTCGACGGCACGAAGGTGATCCCGCTGACCGGTACCGAGCACAGCGGGAAGAAGATCACCCTCTACGTCACCTCGGCCGGCCCGCACCGCCTGGTCCGGGCCACCCGGCAGGGCCCCGGCACCGACCAGGACCTGACCTTCACGGGCTACGACGAGCCGGTCCCGTCGGCCACCCCGGCCCCGGCGCAGTCCGTGGACATCTCCGAGCTCCAGCGCGAACTAGAGCACACCTGACCCCTGGAGCATCAGTTCCCGTACGCAGCCGCGCAACCAGGCGTGGGCCGGGTCGGCGTCGTGCCGCGGGTGCCAGGCGAAGCCGATGTCGACGGCGGGCAGCGGGAGCGGGATCTCGAAGGTGACCAGGCCGAGGGCGTCGGCCAGCGGGCGGCCCCACTGGCTGAACAGCCCGATCAGGTCGGTCTCGCGCAGCACGAACAACGAGGCCGGGTAGGTGCCGACGCTGCCCACCACCCGGCGTTCCAGGCCGAGTGAGGCGAGGGCGTCGTCGATCGGGCCACGCTGTCTGCCGCGCCGGGAGACGATGAGGTGTCCCGCCGCGCCGGCGAACCGCTCGGGGGTCAACTCGCCTTTGAGCAGCGGGTGTCCGGCCCGTACGACGCCCAGCATGCGGTCCTGGTGGACCGTCTCCACATGCACCTCGGGCGCGACCGAGTCGATCACCCCGACCTCCAGGTCGACGGTGCCCTGGCGCAGGAACGGGGCGTCGACGTGGCTCTCGCTCAGGAAGCGCAGGCGGATGCCGGGGGCCTCGCGGGCGGCGCGGGCGAAGAGGGCCGCGCCGTACATGGCGGCGATGGCGTCGTGGCCGAGGATCGTGAAGGTGCGGGTGACCTCGCGCAGGTCGGTGTCCCGGCCCGGCGTGAACAGGGCACGGGCCCGCTCCACGACCGCGCTGACCTCGGCGCGCACGGCGAGCGCGTGCGGGGTCGGCACCATCCGGCGGCCGGCGCGGACCAGCACCGGATCGCCGAGCGCCTTGCGGATGCGGCCCAGGGTGCGGCTCATCGCCGGCTCGGAGAGGTGCAGCCGACGGGCGGCGCCCTGCACGCTCTCCTCCTCCAGCAGCACGTCCAGCGCGACCAGCAGGTTCAGGTCCAGGCCCGTGGATTGCGTCATGTGCAGGTGTCCCTTGCGAAGGTTGCACTGGAAAGCAGGTATGGCGCGAGCCTACGGTGAGAGCGCATCCCACACCAGCCACCAGCTCCCGGGAGGAGCCGTGCCCGCGCACGCCCTGAAACGCTCGACCCTGCTGACCCTGTGCGCCTGTGTTCTGGTCGCGCAGAGCATGGTCGCCGCCATCAACCTGCTGATCCCGCAACTGGGTTCGTCGGACCTGCATCCCACGCACACCGAGATCCTTTGGACGGTCGACGCCTACGTCATCGTCTTCGCGGGCCTGCTGATCCCGGCCGGCGCGCTCGGCGACCGGCACGGCCGCAAGGGCGCCCTGCTCGCCGGCCTCGCCCTGTTCGCCGCGGGTGCCGCGACCAGCGCGCTCGCCCCCGGTCCGGTTCTGCTGATCGCCGGCCGGGGCATCTCGGGTGCCGGGGCCGCGCTGATCACCCCGGCGACGATGTCGGTCCTGGTGCATCTGGCCGGGCCCGAGCGGCGCGCCCAGGCGATGGCGTCCTGGACGCTGGCCATCGGGCTGGGCGGCATGGCGGGCAACCTGGGCGGCGGCCTGGTCGGCCAGTACCTGTCCTGGCGGGCGCTGTTCGCCGCGATGGTGCCGTTGGCGGCCGTCCTCGCCGCCGCGGTCGCGGTCACCACCCCGCGCACCGCCCGCTCCGCTCAGGGCAGCCCGGACCCGGTCGGCACCCTGCTGCTCACCGCGGGCCTGGTCGCCGTGCTGTTCGGCATCATCGAGGGCCCCGGCCACGGCTGGGCCTCGCCGCGCATCCTGACCGCGTTCGGCGCGGGCGCCCTGCTGGTGGCCGCCTTCACGGTCCACGCCCTGCGCTCCCGCGCCCCGCTGTTCGACCCGCGCGTCTTCCGCTCCGGCGGGCTGCGCGCGACCACGCTGGGCCTGGCGACCGGATTCTTCGGCCTGTTCGCGCTGTTCTTCATCAACTCGCAGTACCTGCAGGAGGTCAAGGGCTTCTCGCCCGCCGTGACCGGGATCGCGATCGCGCCGCTGATCGTCGGCATGGCCCTGGTCCCGAAGTTCGCCGCCCGCTGGTCGGCGCGTCCACGCCCGGTCGTCGGCACCGGGCTCGCCCTGATCGGTCTGGGCCTGCTCGCCGCGTCCACGGCGGACGCGCACACGCCCTACCCGCTCTATGCCTGCTGCCTGCTGGTCATCTCGGCGGGCACGGGGCTGGCCATGCCCGCACTCACCCTGGGCGTCGTCCTGTCCCTCCCCCCGCACCAGGCGGGCCTCGGCTCCGGCCTCGGCACCTCGGCCCGCGAGATCGGCGCGGCCCTCGGCGTCGCCGTCGCCGGCACGGCCCTGGCGGGCCACACCGACTTCGCCGGCGGGATGGGCCCGGCGCTGCGGACCGTCGGAGCGGTGGTCCTGCCGGCCGCGGCCCTGGTCGTCCTGGGCTACCGCCCCGCCGGCCGCGCCTCCCGGACGGCAACGGGCACGGGCACGAGCCCGCGGGCGGAGAAGGAGCCGGTGGCCTGAACACACCCGGGGGCCGCTCGGCAAACGCAACGAGGTCCCCTTCCGCCATCGCGGAAGGGGACCTCGTGTGTGGAGCGCCGGGCAGGCCTTGCACCTGCATCTCCCCGCAGGAAGCGGGGCGTCTTTCCTTGGACCACCAACGCATCACCTGGTGCCGGGTTTTCCGGCGGCCGGTGCGTGATCAACTATAGCGCACCGGCGCCGGGTCACACCACGTCAGATCAGATGAGGCCGAGGCCGCGGACCGCCTCGCGCTCCTCCTCAAGCTCCTTGACGGAGGCGTCGATGCGGGCGCGGGAGAACTCGTTGATGTCCAGGCCCTGGACGATCTCGTACTTGCCGTCCTTGCAGGTGACCGGGAAGGAGGAGATCAGGCCCTCCGGGACGCCGTAGGAGCCGTCCGACGGGATGCCCATGGAGGTCCAGTCGCCCTCGGCGGTGCCGTTGACCCAGGTGTGGACGTGGTCGATCGCGGCGTTGGCGGCGGAGGCGGCGGAGGACGCGCCACGGGCCTCGATGATCGCCGCACCGCGCTTGGCGACGGTCGGGATGAAGTCCTCGGCCAGCCACTTCTCGTCGTTCACGACCTCGGCGGCGTTCTTGCCGGCGACCGTGGCGTGGAAGATGTCCGGGTACTGGGTGGCGGAGTGGTTGCCCCAGATGGTGAGCCGCTTGATGTCGGAGACGCTGCTGCCCGTCTTCTTCGCCAGCTGGGTCAGCGCGCGGTTGTGGTCCAGGCGGGTCATCGCGGTGAAGCGCTCGGCCGGGACGTCCGGGGCGGCGGCCTGCGCGATGAGCGCGTTGGTGTTGGCCGGGTTGCCGACGACGAGGACCCGGATGTCGTCCGCCGCGTGGTCGTTGATGGCCTTGCCCTGCGGCTTGAAGATGCCGCCGTTGGCCTCCAGCAGGTCACCGCGCTCCATGCCCTTGGTGCGCGGACGGGCGCCCACCAGCAGGGCCACGTTGGCGCCGTCGAAAGCCACGTTCGGGTCGTCGGTGATGTCGATGCCCTGCAGCAGCGGGAAGGCGCAGTCGTCCAGCTCCATGGCCGTGCCCTCGGCGGCCTTCAGGGCCGGGGTGATCTCCAGGAGGCGCAAGCGGACCGGCACGTCCGCGCCGAGCAGCTGGCCCGAGGCGATGCGGAAGAGCAGGGCGTAACCGATCTGGCCGGCCGCGCCGGTGACGGTGACGTTCACGGGAGTGCGGGTCATGGCGTTCTCCGTATGACAGCTGGCGGTGGGGCGTCCCTGCCCCGGGCGGATGATCGATCTCTTGGCGTCAAGAGAGATCCAGCGGTCAGGCTATCGCGCATCCGGCAGGTGAGACGTCCGGGGCCGTGTGGCTCACCCCACAAGGGGATCAGGGGGATGTATCACCTGCCGGGGGTGGCGCCGGAGGGGTACGAAAAGGCGGCCGTCCGTCCGGGAGAGGAGGGACGGAGACGGCCGCCGGTGGGGGTACCGGCGTACCGGACTCCCGTGGGGGGACACCGTTCGCGTGCCCAGGATCCGGCGCCGTATGCGCCGTCTCCCGGAAATTCCCCCTCCGCTTCTTCCACGCGGCTCCGCGCGACCGCCGCGGCTAGTCCGTGCAGCCGGTCCGGCCCGAGGCGAGCGTGGCGCAGGCCGTGGCCTGTGCCGGGTCCTGTACGGCGACCATCGGGGTGTAGCCGATGGTGTCCCCCACGGCGGTGATGTCGCCCGTCTGCCGGACCTTGCCCACGGTCACCCGTACGGTGTCGCCCGGCGCGCCGCTGGTGATCCGGCCCCAGGCCGTGCCGCACGCCTTGCTGTAGCGGACCTCCAGGGTGGTGGTGCCGACGGTGGCGGTCTTCGCGGTGCTCACCAGGTCACCGCTGCACCCCATGGCCTCCGCGTCCTTGCCGGTGCAGGCGGCGCCGGCGCACTTCACGCCGGGGGGCGGACTGGTCCGTGCGGAGGCGGACGGGGAGGGTGACGTGCGGGCACCGGCGTCCGGGTCCCCGTCCCCACCCCGATGGGTGAGGAAGAGGACCCCGGCGATGAGCAGCCCGGTGCCGACCAGCCCCGCGAAGAACATCGCCACCTGCTGCCGGTGCACGGACCACCGACCGAGGGGACCCACGGTCCGCCTGCCGGCGGCTCCGCCGGGGGCGCCGGGGGTGCGGGCCGCGGCGCCTGTGGCTCCGCCGGGGACACCCGGGATGCGAGCCGTGGCGTCTGTGGCTCCGCCCGGGGCGCCCGGGGTCCGGGCTGGGGTGGCCGGGGTTCCGGTGGCGCGGCCCGGGGTGCGAGGGGAGACAGCCGGGGTTCCGACGGTGAGGCCCGGCGGCCAGACGGAGGTGCTCGGGTCTCCGCCGGCGGCGTCCGGGAACCGAACGGACGCGCCCGGGGCGCCGGCCGGGAGGCCCGGGGTCCGGGCGGGCGTGTCCGGGCTCAGGGGCGAGGAGGACGGGGTCCGCGCCGGGCCGGGCCGGGTGTTGCCCGGGCGGACGCTCGCCTTGGACGGACCCCGGTAACCGGCCACTCCCCAGGAGTTCTTGACGGGCGGGTCGTCATCGCCGGACGGGGTACGGGCGTCAGCGGTGGACGCGGCACGGATGTCATCGCCGGACACGGCACGAGCGTCACCACCGGACACGGCACGGACCGCATCGCCGGACACGGCACGAGCGTCACCACCGGACACGGCACGGACCGCATCGCCGGACACGGCACGAGCGTCACCACCGGACACGGCACGGACCGCATCGCCGGACACGGCACGAGCGTCACCACCGGACACGGCACGGACCGCATCGCCGGACACGGCACGGGCGTCACCGCCGGACGCGGTATCGGCACTGTCACCGGCGTCCGGGCCAGCGTCCGGCGCCGTACCCTGGCCGCTCCCCCTCGCCGTAACCGAGCCGTCGCCGCTGTCCCCGTCCGCGCCGGTCCCCGTACCGCCCGGCGCGCTGTCGCGGATGCCGGCGGCCTCCGAGGCGGTCGGCTGGGCCGGGATCTTCGGCGAGACAGCGGCGGGACCGGCGATCCCCAGCGCGGCCGCGAGGCCACCGCCCTCGCCCTCGCCCGCACCGGCATCCGTCGGGCCGTCCGGCCCTCCGGACGCACTCCCGGTCGCGCCTACGGACGTACTCCCACCGACGCCACCAGCCGCCACCGCAGCCCGACCCCCGGCCGCCCCGCCGGCCGGCCCCGCGGACCTGCCCTCGCCCGCACCGGCCGAACCCGCGGACGTACTGCCGACCGCACCGTCGACCGACCCCCCGGCCCGGCCCCCGGCCACGCCGCCTCGCCCCCCGGCGCCGCCGGTCGGAACCGTCGGTTTTCCTTCGGGTACGCGTGCCGTCTTCTTCGTCGGGTGGGCGAGGTCGCCCAGGGCCGCCTGGGAGTCGGTGACGTTGATGGCCTGGAGCGTGTGGTCGGCGTTCGACTCCGCTCGGGTCCAGGACCGTTCGGCCAGTTCCCACAGCGTGGTCAGGGGGGCGGGGTCGGTGCCCGTGGCCTCGGCGAGGGCGATGACCGCGCCCTTGGGGGCGAGGAGCCGGCCGCTCAGATAGCGCTCCCAGGACGTCCTGCCGTAGCCCGTGCGGTCGGCCAGTGCCGCGGTGCTCAGGCCGCCGCGGTCGGCCAGTTGCCGCAACTGGACGGTGAACTCCCGTATCTGCGGGTCCAGATCCTCCGGCAGGGCTTTCCACCGAGGCATCATCTACCCCCTCTTCCCCTCTTCCCCCGTCTTCCTTGCAGGTCGCGCGGTACGCGCTGACCAAAAGGATGCCAGGGCGGCGGTCAGCCGCCAGGGGTCACCAGCCCCGTCTCGTACGCCAGCACCACCGCCTGCGCCCGGCTGCCGAGGTCGAGCTTGGTCATGGTGCGGTTGAGGTGGGTCTTGACGGTGGCCTCGCTGATGTAGAGGCGGTCGGCGATCTCCAGGTTGGACAGGCCCCGGGCGGTGAGTCTGAGGACCTCCACCTCGCGCGAGGTGAGCACGCCCAGGTCGGGCGGGGGCGCGGTGTCGACGGGCTTCTGCTGGTGGGCGAAGGCCTCGACCAGGCGCCGGGTGACGCTGGGGGCGAACAGGGCGTCGCCGCCGTCGACCGCCGTGACCGCCGCCAGCAGCCGCTCGGGTCCGGAGTCCTTCAGGAGGAATCCGGAGGCGCCGGCGCGCAGCGCGCCGTACACGTACTCGTCCAGGTCGAAGGTGGTCAGCACCAGGACCCGGGGCGGCCGGTCGGTGGCCTCGGCGAGGATCTGTTCGGTGGCCTCGATGCCGTTGACGCCGGGCATCCGGATGTCCATGAGGACGACGTCGGGCCGGGTCTGGGCGGCGAGCCGTACGGCCTGCTCACCGTCCCCCGCCTCGCCCACCACCTCGAAGCCGGGCGCGGCGTCGAGCAGGCCGACGAGTCCGGCGCGGATGAGGAACTGGTCGTCCACGACGAGCACTCTGATCATTCCGTACGGTCGTCCCCCCGGCCGTGCGCCGTCCCTTACCGCTCCGCTTCTCGCGCGCCCCCGCGGTCGCGTTCGGCGGCCGAGGTCGGCAGGGTCAGCCGGACCTCGTAGCCGCCCTCGGTGCGTGGGCCGACGCTGATCGTCCCGCCGTAGAGCGTGGCCCGCTCCCGCATGCCAATCAAGCCGTGACCGCCCCCTGTGGGCATTCTGTCCGGATCTGCCCCCTCGCCGTCGTCGGTGACACGGACAGTCAGTTCGTGGGTCTCGTACCGGAGTTCGACGCGCGCGTGGGCGGGGCCGGCGTGTTTGAGGGCGTTGGTGAGGGCTTCCTGGACGACGCGGTAGGCGCACAGCTCGACACCGGGCGGCAGCGGGCGGGCGGTGCCCTCGACGTCGAGGTCCACGGGCAGGCCGCCGGCCCGGACCCGGTCCACGAGTTCGCCGAGCCGGGCCAGGGTGGGCATGGGGGCCCGCTGCGGGGCCTCGGGGTCCTCCTCGCGCAGCACCTGGAGCATGCGGCGCAGTTCCTCCAGGGCCTCGCGGCTGGTGTCCGCTATGGTGCCGAGCGCGCCGCGCGCTTTGGCGGGGTCGGAGTCGAAGACGAACCGGGCGAGGCCGGCCTGCACGGAGATGACCGACATGTGGTGGGCGACGACGTCGTGCAGTTCGCGGGCGATGCGGCCGCGTTCCTCGGCGACCGCGCGGCGGGCCCGCTCGGCGTGTTCGGCGTGCAGCCGCCGGGTGAGTTCGGCGCTGCGGCGGGCCAGGAACCCGAACCAGACGAGTACCGAGCTGTAGAGCAGGGCCTGGCCGACCACGGACGCCATGGAGGGGCTGTGGCTGACCACGCCGGCGTACACCCAGACCGCGGAGGTGCAGGCGGCGCAGGCGAGCGCGGTGCACGGCGGGCGGACGGAGGCCACGGTGTACAGGGCGAGCATGGCGCCGAAGGTGCACACCACCGGCCAGTACCCGAGGCTGATGTAGCAGGTGGCGGCGGCCTCGACGAGCGCGAAGACGGCGAGCGGGTGGCGGCCGCGCAGGGCGACCGGGAGGTGGGCGAGGGCGACGAGGGCGTAGGCGCGGGCGTCGAGTTCCGGCCATCCCTGGGACCGGGACTCCTGCGCGACCAGGACGGCCACCACGGCCATGGCCACCGCGATCAACGTGTCCACGACGAGTGGGCGGGGGGTCCTCGGTCGCATCGCCGCAGGGTAACCCGCACGGCCCCACCGGGGAGTCAATCGCGCGCGGTACCGCGTGGGTTGCGGCGGGGCGGACACGGCGGTGGCCCGCGTCCCCGGGGGGCGCGGGCCACCTGTCGTGCTGTTCGCGCTACTTGTCGAGCGTGAAGTGCAGGACGTCCTTCAGGAAGGGGATCTGGAGCAACGGGTCGGGCTGGGCCATCAACGCGAGCAGCACGATGGCCAGGCCGAGGACGCCGTAGGTGACGATGTCGGTGAAGCGGGAGCGGACGGCGAGCATGCCGACGCCGGGCAGCATCCAGCGCATGACCGCGCCGGCCAGCAGGGCGGCGCCGATCAGCAGGGTGCCGTAGCGGAACACGTCGAGCGCGGTCAGCAGCAGGCCGAGCGCCACCGTCGACAGCACGACGAGCAGGGGCCACTGCCGGGCGGGCGCCGGGGCGTCGCCGGCCGCGGCCCGACCGCCGCCCTCGGGGCGGGCGGTGTCCCTGGTGAACAGCGGGAAGCGGCGGGTGACGCGGCGCGGGCGCCCCTCGGCGTCAGGGGCGCTGATCGCGTCGCGTACGGTCGGCTCCGCGGGCCCGCGGGTGTCCTCAGCCGGCACTGCGCTCCGCCGCCTCGACCACGTTGACCAGCAGCAGGGCCCGGGTCATCGGGCCGACGCCGCCGGGGTTCGGGGAGATCCAGCCGGCCACCTCGGTCACGTCCGGGTGGACGTCACCGACGATCTTGCCCTCGGCGTTGCGGGAGACGCCGACGTCCAGGACGGCCGCGCCCGGCTTGACGTCCTCGGCGCGGATCAGGTGCGGGGAGCCGGCCGCGGCGATGATGATGTCGGCCCGCTTGAGGTGCGCCGAGAGGTCACGGGTGCCGGTGTGGCACTGGGTGACGGTGGCGTTCTCGCTGCGCCGGGTGAGCAGCAGCGGCATCGGGCGGCCGATGGTGACACCGCGGCCGACGACCACGACCTCGGCGCCCTTGATCTCCACGCCGTGGCGGCGGAGCAGGGTGAGGATGCCGTTGGGGGTGCAGGGCAGCGGGGCCGGCTCGTTCAGGACGAGGCGGCCGAGGTTCATCGGGTGCAGGCCGTCGGCGTCCTTGGCCGGGTCCATCAGCTCCAGGACGCGGTTCTCGTCGATGCCCTTGGGCAGCGGGAGCTGGACGATGTAGCCGGTGCAGGCCGGGTCCTCGTTCAGCTCGCGGACGACCGCCTCGATCTCCTCCTGGGTGGCGGTGGCCGGCAGCTCGCGCTGGATGGAGGCGATGCCCACCTGGGCGCAGTCGCGGTGCTTGCCGGCGACGTACTTCTGGCTGCCGGGGTCGTCCCCGACCAGGATCGTGCCGAGGCCGGGCGTGACGCCCTTCTCCTTCAGCGCCGCCACGCGGGCGGTCAGATCGGACTTGATCTCGGCTGCGGTGGCCTTGCCATCGAGAATCTGGGCGGTCATGGTCCCATCCTCGCGGATGACCCGGCCCCGGTTCCAATCCGGGTGTCACGGCTTGATCAGTGATGTTGCACTTGCACAACACCTGCCGCCTCCGGCTGGACAAGTAAGAGCCTGTTAAAGAACGATGAGCGGACAGTGCCGCGGGCAGTACCGGGGGGACGGACCGCATCTGTAGAACTTCCTCCGAACCGTGCCGCGCGTCGTCCCCGCACTTGAGCAAACGGAGGAAGACCGCCATGAGCTTTGGCGACCCCAACAACCCGTACGGCCCCCCGCAGGGCCAGCAGGGCGGCTATCCGCAGCAGGGCCAGCAGCCCGGATACGGCTACCCCGGTGCCCCGCAGGGCCAGCCCGGGTACGGCTACCCGGCCGCGCCGCCGGTGCAGCAGCCGTACGGCTACGGTGTGCCGATGGAGATGCCGGGCCTGATCAAGACGGCTCGGGTGCTGCTGTTCATCCTGGCGGGCTTCCAGTACCTGGCCGGACTCTTCCTCGGCATCGCCGCCGGTGCCACGCAGGACGTCTCCAACGGCATCGGCTCCGGTGACGACACCAGCACGGCCACCGGTGTGCTGATCGCGTTCGCGCTGCTGATGCTGGCGCTGGGCACCCTGTCGATCTTCCTGGGCGTGAAGTTCAAGAAGGGCGGCGGCGGCATCCGCGTCACGACGATCGTGTACGCGTCGCTGATGCTGCTCGGCAGCCTGGTGAACATCGTCAACGGCGGTGGCGGTTCGGCGACCTTCGGCGGGATCATCTCCCTGGCCTTCGCCGGCATCATCCTCGCCTCCATGGTCAACGGCTCCGCCTCGGCCTGGTTCAACCGCCCGCGGTACTGAGCCGCCCGGCGCCCGGCACCGCTCCAGGGCCGCGTCCCGTCCGTCCGGACGGGGTGCGGCCCGGTGTCGTTTCCGGCGGCCGGCCGCACCGGTGCGGCCGGCTCACTGGTCGAGGTAGGCCAGCACGGCCAGGACCCGGCGGTTGTCACCGTCCGTCGGCAGGAGGCCGAGCTTGGTGAAGATGTTGCTGATGTGCTTGGCGACGGCCTTCTCGGTGACGAACAGGGCCTGGGCGATACCCGCGTTGGAGCGGCCCTGGGCGACGAGTTCGAGGACCTCGCGTTCGCGTTCGGAGAGGCTGCCGACGGATTCGTCGCGCTCCTTGCGGACCAGCAGCTGGGAGATGACCTCGGGGTCCATGGCGGTGCCGCCCGCGGCCACCCGCTGGATGGAGTCCAGGAACTGGCCGCCGTTGGTGACGCGGTCCTTGAGCATGTAGCCGACGCCCCGACCGCCGCTGGTGAGCAGTTCGCGGGCGTAGAGCGGTTCGACGTACTGGGAGAGCAGGAGCACCGGGAGGTCCGGGTTGCGCCTGCGCGCGGCGAGGACGGCGCGCAGGCCCTCGTCGGTGAAGTTCGGCGGCAGCCGGACGTCGACGACCGCGACGTCCGGCTGCTCCCGGTCCAGGGCTTCGAGCAGGTCGGTGCCGTTGTCCACGGCGGCCACCACGTCGTGGCCGTAGGCCCCGAGCAGGCGGATCAGCCCGTCCCTCAGGAGGAAGTGGTCTTCGGCGAGGACAATACGCACGGGATCTCCATCGTCACCATCGTCGGCCCGCCCACGGGACTGCTCACGGCCACCACGCCGTCGAAGGTGGCGAGCCGGCGCTCGATGCCGCGCAGGCCGGTGCCGCGGGAGGCGTCGGCGCCGCCGTGGCCGTCGTCGGTCACGGTGATGTGCAGCATCCCGCGATCGTAACGAAGGTCGATCCAGGCGCGGGCGGCACCCGCGTGCTTCGCGACGTTGGTGAGGATCTCGGAGATGGCGAAGTAGGCGGCGGACTCGACGGGCATCTCGGGGCGGCCGGGCAGGTCCACCTGGACCTCGGTGCGCACCGGGCAGGTCATCGCCAGCGCCCGTACGGCGTCGGCGAGTCCGCGGTCGGCGAGGACCGGCGGGTGGATGCCGCGGACCAGGTTGCGCAGTTCCTCCAGCGCCGCCGAGGACGACTGCCGGGCCTCGATGAGCAGGGCGCGGACGGCCTCGGGGTTGGTCTCCAGCAGGTGCTCGGCCGCGTCCAGGGTCATGCCCATGGCAACCAGACGGGCCTGGGCGCCGTCGTGCAGATCCCGCTCGATCCGGCGGATCTCGGCCATCTGCGTGTCCACCGCGTCGGAGCGGGTGGCGGCCAGGTGCTGGATCCGGCTGGCCATCATCTCGCTCTCGCTCGGCGCCAGCATCGCCCTGGTGTAGAGGGCGTGCCGGCGCACCGCGCGCGGGGCCGCCCACAGGGCCAGCGGCAGTTGCAGCAGTCCGAGGACGCCGGCGAGCACCGCCGTGGCCTGACCCTCGATCGGGATGAACTGGTACCACAGCCCATCCCACTCGGTGGACAGCGGCACCCCGAAGAAGGCGAGGAAGACGCCCCAGGCGCCGCTGAGGATCAGGGCCAGCGGGAAGAAGGCGAGGAAACCGCCGGCGATCGGGTCCGTGAGCACCCAGACGTACTCGCGCCGGGTCTGCGGGTCGCTCATGATCCAGCGGTAGCGGGCGACGGCACCGGAAGCCCCGGCGGGCGCGGGCGGCAGCGGTCCGGGCGGGCCGGGGATCTCCACGCCCGCCCAGCGCCGGGCGAGTTCCCGCTGCTGCGCGGCCAGGTTGCGCACGCCCTCCATGGCCCGCGGCACCATGCCGAGGCCGGGACCGACCAGGCTGATCGCGCCGGACACGGCGAGCGAACGGCCGAAGGCCGCCATCGACATCCAGCACAGGGTCACCACCCGGCGCAGACCCGTCAGCCCGGCCGACACCGAGAATCCCCTGATCGCCTCCGGTGGGCGGATCCCGCCGAGCTGCATCGTGCGGTCGTCCATGCGACTCGCTCCTTCCTGGCCTTGCTCCGCCGTGCGCGGCGCCGGTGCCGTACGTCTGTCGTGGTCCGAGGGGCCCGCACTCATTGTGGTGGCCGAGGGGCCGGGAAATCGGTGGTAAAAACCCCCCTCTTGCGGCCCTTCGCGGCCAACTGCCGTCAGGGGGCGACGAACAGCGAGAGCGTGTCGGCCACGCACGCGGCCCGGGGCTCCCCCTCGACCTCCACCGTCATGCGGACCGCGGCCAGGTGGCCGGCGGGCGTCTCGCGCACACCGGTGAGCTTCGCCCCGCCGCGCACCCGGGAGCCGACCGGCACCGGGCGCGGGAAACGCACCTTGTCCAGACCGAAGTTGACGCCCAGCTCCACCTTCTCGATGTCGAAGATGGCCCGCATCATGGCGGGCAGCAGGGCCAGGGTCATGTAGCCGTGCAGGATGGTGCCGCCGAACGGGCCGGTCGCGGCCCGCTCCGGATCGGTGTGGATCCACTGCAGGTCGCCGGTCGCCCCCGCGAACTGGTCGACCTGCTCCTGCGTCACCCGCACCCACTCGCTGTGGCCGAGGTGTTCGCCGACGGCGGCGGAGAACTCGTCCAGACTGGCGAAAGATCTCATGGCGTCGATTCTGTGCGGCTGCCGAACGGCCGGACAAGGCGGTCGCCCGCCGCGCGGCCGTTCGGTCAGCGAGCCGTCATCCGTTCGTCAGCGTGCGCGCCGGACCGGGCCGGCCGCGGCGCGCACGGGGTCAGCCGTACCGCTTCAGCTCGTGGAAGAAGCCGGGCACGGTGTGCAGCTGGTCGGCGTCCCGGACCCGGTCGTACACGTACTTCGCGACCGCCAGGTCGAGCACGCCGAGGCCGAACGGCGAGAAGACCACCGGCCGGTCCGCGGGCGGGGTGATCGCGCCGGTCAGCACGTCGTGGAGGGTGCCGGCGACGAAGTCCCGGTTGCCGGTGAGCTGTTCGGCCAGGTGGGGCGAGGTGCCCGCCTTGAGGCAGTGGTCGACGTCGTCGACCGCGTTCCAGGCGGAGAGGATGATCTCCGGCGACAGGTCGCGCAGCGACACGTGCAGCACCAGCGGGTTGTGCGTGAACCACTGCGGGTCGGTCACGTGCGGCTCTCCCGCGACGGTCGCGAACACGACGAGGTCGCTGGCGCGGATCAGGTCCTCCGGCTTGTCGTGCACGGTGATCTCCGTGCCCTCCGGGGCCGTGCGCCGCAGGTAGCCCGTGAAGCCCTCGGCGTGCTCGGCGGACAGGTCGTGCACGCCGAGGGCGTCGAAGGCGAAGCCGGAGGCCGCCAGGTAGGTGTGCAGATAGCGGGCGATCAGGCCGGTGCCGATGAAGCCGACCCGGGTGGGCCGGGTGCCGCGCGCCCGGCTGATCCGGTCGGCCGCGAGGGCCGCCGAGGCGGCGGTGCGGGCGGCGCTGATGATGGAGGACTCCAGGCAGGCGAACGGGTAACCCGTCCGCGCGTCGTTGAGGACGAGGACGGCCGAGGCGCGCGGCAGGCCGGCGGCCACGTTCTCCGGGAAGCTGGAGATCCACTTGATGCCGTGCACGTCCACGTCACCGCCCACCGAGGCGGGCAGCGCGATGATCCGGGAGGACGGGCGGTCCGGGAAGCGCAGGAAGTACGAGTCGGGGTTGACCGTCCGCGCCTCGCCGTGCAGCCGGTAGGCGGCCTCGACGGTCGAGACGACCTCGTCCTCGGCGCCGGCGAGCACCTGGTGCACCTGGGCACCGGAGATCACGGAGAAGGACGGGACCTGGGACACCTGTGAGGTCATGGGAACACTGCTCCAGGGAGTTCGTTGGACGAAGAGGGCCGGCCGGCGGGCCGGTCAGCCGATGCGGGCCAGGCCCTTGGCGTGCCGCCGGGCGCGTCCGCGCGACACCTGCAGCGGGTCCCAGCCGGGCGCGCGCCGGGGCAGCCGGGCGGGGTCGCCGAGCACCGTGCCGGACATCACCTCGGACAGCAGGGGGCGCCCCAGGATGTGGGAGACCGCGGCCATGCCGCCGGCGGCGACCCCGGCCATGCCGCTGCCGTGCCGGGTGTTCTGCCCGACCACGTACAGCCCCTCGACGTCGGTGCGCACATCGGGCCGCTGACCGCGCGGGCCCCAGCTGGCCATGCCGTACGGGGTGCCGCCGCTGGCGCGGATGTAGCGCTCGTGGGTGAGCGGGGAGGCGGCCTCCACATGGGTGATCCGGTCCCGGAACGGGCCGAGGACCCGCTCGGCGGTGTCCAGGACCAGCTCGGTGACCTCCCGCTTGCGGGCCAGGTAGGCGGGCCGGCGGCGGTACGGCTCGCCCGTGAGCGGGCCGCCGTCCGCGCCCCAGAACGCGGGTCCGGGCGGGAGGATCGTCAGCAGCTGGAAGTTGCTGTGGCCCGGCGGGCACACGGCCGGGGACCCGGCGTCCTTCACGGAGGCGAAGGAGAAGGCGAGCTGGGGGATCCGGTCCAGGGTGCCGGTACGGGCCCAGCGGTCCAGCATCCCCGCCTGCGCGCCCTCCATGTCGTCGCTGTCGTGCCACCAGATGTTGGCGTTGGGCAGGCCGGGCAGCTCGGTGTCGAGGGCGACGTACACCGCGACCACCGCGTCCCGCATCCTGGCCGCGCGGGTCCGGGCGACGAGGTCGGCGGGGAAGGTCTCCTCGCCGCCGCACAGGTCCAGGACGGTACGGCGGTAGTCGGCGTTGGAGACGACCAGCGGGGCGGAGACCCGGGTGCCGTCGGCGAGTTCGACACCGGCGGCGCGGCCCCGCTCGACCAGGATGCGGCGCACCTCGCAGCGGGTGCGCAGCTCGCCGCCGTACGCCTCCAGGGCCTCCACGAACGCGGCGACCAGGGCCTGGCCGCCGCCCTCCGGGAAGTAGGCGCCGCGCAGGTAGTGGTCCATCATCGTGACGTGCTCGGCGAAGCCGACGTCGGCGGGCAGGGCCCCGTAGTTGCCGGCCTGCGCGGCGAGCAGGGTGCGGCCCCTGGCGGACAGTCCGCAGTGGTCCAGGGCCTGGCCGAGGGTGCGCCGGTTCCAGCGCATGGTCTCGGGCGACCGGCGGAACAGCTCCACCATCGGGGTGCCGAGCAGACTGGCCCGGCCCGCCGCGGCGACGGCCGTGGCGAGGTCGAGGAACCGGTCCACGGCGGCGGCCTCGGCGGGCAGGGCCGCTTTGAGGCGGGCGCGGTAGCGGTCCCAGCCGGCCGGTACGTCGACCTGGGCGGTGGGCGTGATGATCCGGTCGAAGCCGCCGTCGTTGTCCATCGGCCGGAACCGCACCCGGTCGGCGACGCCCAGTCCGGACAGGACGGCGGGCAGCAGCCCGTCCGGGCCGCAGTCGCCGAGGTAGTGGGTGCCGACGTCGAACTCGTACTTGCGCCGGCGCCGGAAGACATGGGCGTTGCCGCCGGCGACGTCGTGCTGTTCCAGGACGAGGACCCGGCGGCCGTCGGCGGCGAGATAGCCGGCCGTCACCAGGCCGCCGACGCCGCTGCCGACCACGATCGCGTCGTACCGCTCCCCCGTGCCCTGCATCTGGCCCCCCATCAGAAGACGCCGCCCCCGTGGATCTCCACGACGGCTCCGGTGATGTACGCGGCCCGGTCGGACACCAGGAACGCCACCAGGTCGGCCACTTCCCCGGCGCGGCCCAGCCGGCCCAGCGGCACGCCCTTGAGCTGGCGTTCCAGGGCCGCGGCCGGCATGCCGCCGACCATGTCGGTCTCGATCAGCCCGGGTGCGACGACGTTGGCGCGCACGCCGCGCGGGCCCAGCTCCTTGGCGAGGGACTTGGTGAAGCCGATGATCCCCGCCTTGGAGGCGGCGTAGTTGGCCTGGCCGGTGTTGCCGTGGATGCCCGCCACGGAGGACAGGTTGACGATGACGCCGGTGCGGCGCTTGCTCATGGTGAACGCGGCGGCCCGGCACACGTGGTAGACGCCGTCCAGGTTGGTGCGCAGCACCCCGTCCCAGTCGTCCTGGCCCATCAGCACCAGCGGCCGGTCGCGGGTGACGCCCGCCGAGGTGACCACCGCGTCGACGGGGCCGAGTTCGCTCTCGGTGCGCGCGTACCACTCGCGCACGTCCTCCGGGTCGGCGACGTCGCAGCGGACGGCGAGCACCCGGGTGCCGTGCTCGGCGGCCTCCTTGGCGAGTTCCTCGGCAGCGTCCTGGTTCGAGCGGTAGCAGAACGACACGTCGAAGCCGTCCCGTGCGAGCCGCTGCACGACAGCCCGGCCGATGCCCCGGGAGCCGCCGCTGACCAGCGCGATCACGCGTCCTCCCCGAGCAGTCGCAGTACGGCGGCGGCGACGGCGCCGTCCCGGTCCACGGCGGTCACCAGCGCGGCCCGGCCCCGGGAGCCGGGGTCGGCCGCGGCGACGGAGAGCACCGCGGCGATCTGGAAGGAGGAGGCGGCGGCGCTGGTGTCGCCGAGCAGCTCCATCGACGGCACCCGGCGCAGCGCGTCGGCCGGCACAAGCGCGGCGAGCGCCTCGTACTCGGCGCGGCCCGCGTCGCTCGGCGCCGCGCAGGGTACGGCCGCCCAGACCTCGTCGGCACTGACCCCGGCCCGCTCCAGGGCGCGGCGGGCGCAGGCGTCGGCCGTCGCGAACGGGTCGTCGTCGATGTCGACGCGGGTCTCGATGCTCAGCACGGCGGCCAGCGGCGGGCGTTCGGCCGTCCCGGCGGGCTCCAGCAGGAACAGTCCGCAGCCCTCGCCGAGCAGCGGCGCGGGCTCGCCCGGCCGGGCGGCGGTGGCCTCGTACCAGGCGTGCGCGGCGGAGAACTCCTCCGCCGAACCGGCCACGTACTTGGTCGCCCGGCCCTGTCCCAGCAGCCGGCGGGCGTAGTTCAGGGCGAGCAGCCCGGCGGCCCGGCCGCCGGCGACCGTGGTGTTGGGGCCCTTCAGGCCGTGCCGGATGGCGGTGGCACCGGCCGCGTGGTTGAGGCTGCCGAACGGGATGCGGCCGGCGTCGACGTAGAAGGGGCGCTCGTTGGTGTAGGACTGGCGCAGGAAGTCGGTGACGTTCTCCAGGCTGCCCATGGTGATGCCGAGGACGACACCGGTCAGGTCGTCGGTGGTGACGGCCGGCTCGCCGGTGGCGTCCCGCAGCAGCCCGTCGGAGGCCACCAGGGTGAGCGCGGTGAGCCGGTCCATCTTCGCGGTGCCCCGCTTGCCGAGCAGTTCCTGGATGTCGAAGCCGGGCACGGTGCACACCTCCGGCGACGGCAGGGTGCCGTGAGCGGCGTCCGCCATCACGGCCGTCTTCGCACCGGCGCGCACGCCGGCGGTGAACGCCTCGCGTCCGACGCCGTACGGCGACACCGCCGACCAGCCGGTGATGACGGGCGTGTCCGGGGGCAGCGCGGCCCGCGGGACGGCAGTTGCGTTGCTCATGGTCGGACCTTCTCCCCGTAGGTGCCCAGGATCAGCACGGCGTTGTTGCCGGCGAAGGCGCTGGAGTTGTTCTGCACGATCCGGACGTCCGCCGTGACGGCCTCGTTGGGTACGACGTCGAGCGGGCAGTCCGGGTCGGTCTCGCGGTGGTTGATGGTGGGCGGGATGAACCCGTGCTCGATCGCGAGACCGCAGGCGATGGCGCCGAGCGCGCTGGCCGCGCCCATCGAGTGCCCCAGCATCGACTTCACGGCGACCGTGCGCGGCGGCGCGTCCCCGTACACGTCGAGGATGGCGGCCGTCTCGGTGCTGTCGTTGGCCTTGGTGCCGGTGCCGTGCGCGGAGATGAAGTCGACCTCCTGCCGCTTGACGCCGGCGTCGTCCAGGGCGAGCCGGATGCCCCGCGCGATGCCGTCCCGGTTGGGGGCGGTGGGGTGGGCGGCGTCGCAGCTCAGGCCGTAGCCGAGGACCTCGGCGTAGATGCGCGCGCCACGGGCCAGGGCCGACTCCAGGCTCTCCAGGACGAGGATGCCGGCGCCCTCGCCGGTCAGGATGCCGCCCCGGTCCTTGTCGAAGGGGCGCACCACGTCCGGGCTGAGCGCACCGAACCGCTTGAACAGGGCGAACGCCTTGCGGCAGACGGCGTCGGCGCCGCCGCACAGCGCCAGGTCGACCTCGCCGGAACGGATGGCGTCCAGGCCGTAGCCGATCGAGTAGTTGCCGGCCGCGCAGGCCGTGGTGACGGTGGTCGCCTCCACGTTCGGCATGCGCAGTTCGCGGGCGATGGCGGTGGAGAGCCGGCCGGCGTAGATCCGGCGGGCGAGCACCGGGTCCATCGCCTCGGGGTCCCCGGCGGCCAGCTCCTGCTCCAGCAGGACGGCGATGTCGTGGGACTCGCCGTCGGTGGTGCCGACGGTGATGACGGCGGGCCGGTCGGCGAGGTCGGTCTCGGTCAGCCCGGCGTCCTCGACGGCCATGCGGGCCGCGGCGACGGCGAACTGGCCGGCGCGGCCCACGTGGCCGGACGGCAGGTTGCGGATCCAGCGCTCCGGCTCGAAGTCGGGGACCTCGCAGGCGGTGTTCTGCCCGAAGCCCTCGGTGTCGAAGCGGGTGATCGGCCGGGCACCGGAGCGGCCCGCCTTCAGGCCCGCGGTGTACTCCTCGACCCCGGTGCCGATGCTGGAGATCACCCCGAAGCCGGTGACGACGACCCGTCGCTGCCCGGCCCGGTCGGTGGGTGCCGTGGTGGTCATGGGCGTCACCAGCCGGCGGCCGTGGCGGCCACCTGGTAGGT
Source organism: Streptomyces sp. Ru62 (assembly GCF_002920615.1). Classification (GTDB taxonomy): domain Bacteria; phylum Actinomycetota; class Actinomycetes; order Streptomycetales; family Streptomycetaceae; genus Streptomyces. The sequence goes on along the minus strand of NZ_PQSU01000029.1, from coordinate 10,126 downwards.
GGCCTCCACGTTGACCATCTTCGGCAGCTCGTTCATGTCGATGACGATGGAGTACTCCATTTCCAGCGCGCTGAGGACATCGATCAGCTTCAGGGAGTCCGCGCCCAGTTCGTCGATGAAGAGCGCCGTGTCGGAAAGGCGCTCCAGGTCCACGTCGATGTTCTCGGCGATGATTTCCCGGATACGGGTGAGGCGCTCGGGAGCGGCCGTCGTCATGGTCTTTCCTCCGTTTTCGGATGGCCGGTGGGTGATTCGCGGAAGACCTGCGAGGGAAAGTCGAAAAGAGCGGGAAGGCTGCGGGAAATGGGCAGCGATGAGGCTCGGCAAAAACCTAGTCAGCGGCGATGACTGTCCAGTGACCGTCAACTGACGGACCACTGACGGCGGTCAGTGGCCGCCCGCGCGGCGGAACCCGCGCACACCGCCCCACACCGCGGCGAGCAGCAGCGCCGTGAGCGTCACGGCGGTCACCAGACCCGGGTGGTGGGCGGGGAAGCCACCGGAGGCCGCCGTGCCCGGGTCGTTGCCCCACAGCCGCCGGCAGGTCGTGACGACCGACGTGACGGGGTTCCACTCGGCGACCGGGCGCAGCCAGTCGGGCAGGCCGCTGACGGGGACGTAGGCGTTGGACAGGAAGCTGAGGATGACCAGCACCAGCGCGCCGGTGCCGTCGATGGCCTCGATGTTGCGCTGGGTGGTGCCGAGCAGGATGCCGACCCAGGTCATCACGTAGACGAAGGCGAGCAGCACCCCGAAGCCGGCGGCGGTGCGCAGCACGCCCTCGTGCGGGCGCCAGCCCACGCCCAGGCCGACGAGGCTGACCGCGGTCAGGCTGACCGCGCCGACGACCAGGTCGGACAGGGTGCGTCCGAGCAGCACGGAGGACGGGGAGATCGGCAGCGAGCGGAACCGGTCGACCAGTCCGTGCCGCAGGTCCAGGGCGACACCGATGGCGGTGGGTCCCACGCCGGTCAGGCCGACCTGGATGGCGATGCCGGCCATGATGAAGTCCTCGTAGGCCACGCCGCCCGGGATGTGCATGGAGCTGCGGAAGAGGTAGCCGACGGCGATCAGCATCACCAGCGGGTTCATGGTGACCAGCACCAGCCGGCCCGGTGAGCGGCGCAGATGGGTCAGATGGCGGCCGGCCAGGGCGAACGTGTCACCGAGGTGCCCGCGCACGGATCCGGCCGCCGGCCGGGACGGGGCGGTCGGAGTGGTGGCCGTGGCCGTCACCGGGACTCCTCTCTCACAACGGGGGCATCCCCGGTGGTCGGCGCGGGGTGCTTCCGGGGGGTCGGTGACGGGTTCGGTTCCCTGGGCGGTGCAGGTCGTCCGCTCGTGCCCGTGAGGTCGAAGAAGACGTCGTCGAGCGTGGGCCTGCGCAGGTCGATGTCGACGGTGGGTACGCCCTTGTCGCGCAGGGCCTGCGCGGCGCGGGCCAGGTCGTCCAGACCGTCCGGGCCGAGCTGGACGGACACCCGGCGGGCGGCCTCGTCGGTGACGGGGGCCGGACCGCCGAGCACGGCCAGCGCGGCGACCGCGTCGGCGAGGTCCTCGGGGCCGGCCACGGTCACCTCCAGCCGGTCGCTGCCGACCTGCCGTTTGAGGGTGTCCGGGGTGCCCTCGGCGATGACCCGGCCGGCGTCGATGACGGCGATGCGGTCGGCGAGCTGGTCGGCCTCCTCCAGGTACTGGGTGGTGAGCAGGATCGTCACACCACCGGCGGCCAGGTCCCGCACCACGTCCCACAGCACGTTGCGGCTGGCCGGGTCCAGACCGGTGGTGGGCTCGTCCAGGAACAGCACCTCGGGGTCGCCGATGACACACGTGGCGAGGTCGAGCCGGCGGCGCATCCCGCCGGAGTAGGTACCCGCGGGCCGGTCGGCGGCCTCGGTCAGCTCGAACCGGTCCAGCAGCTCGGCGGCCCGGCGGGCGGCACCGCGCCGGCCGAACCGGAGCAGCCGGGCCAGCAGGACCAGGTTCTCGCGCCCGGTGAGGAGTTCGTCCACGGCGGCGTACTGCCCGGCCAGGCCGATGCGCCGGCGCACCTCCCGGCCCTCGCGGACCACGTCGTACCCGGCGACGGTGGCCCGGCCACCGGTCGGCCGCACCAGGGTGGCGAGGATGCGGACGGTGGTGGTCTTGCCGGCGCCGTTGGGCCCGAGGACCCCGAGGACGGTGCCGGCCGGCACCGCCAGGTCGATGCCCTGCAGCGCGGTGTGGGAGCGGTAGCTCTTGCTCAGCCCCTCGGCGAGGATCGCCGTGTCGGACGCGGCCACGGTCAGCCCGCCTGCCGCTGCAGGCTCAGCGGGCGCAGGTCGGTCCAGTTGCTCTCCACGTAGGCGACGGCGGAGGCGCGGTCGGTGGCGTCGAGGGCCACGCGCCAGCCGTCGGGCACGGCGGCGAAGGACGGCCACAGGGAGTGCTGCCCCTCGTCGTTGACGAGGACGAGGAAGGTGCCGTCTTCGTTGTCGAAGGGATTGGCCATGGCGGGTCTCCAGATCTCGGACGGTGGTGGACGGTCGGTGGTGGTACGACGTCGGTCAGCGGGCGGCGGCGACGGCGCCCAGCCGGCGCTCCACGGCGGCGCCGATGAGCGCCGCCGGGGCGGGCCGCAGCATCTGCTGGTGGCCGCAGGGCACGTCGTGCGTCTCGATGGGCCGGCCCAGGTACGGCTCCCAGCCCTTGGTCTTCAGCGCGCGCTCCTCCGCCGAGAGCCCGTCGGCGGCCCGGAACAGCGTCATCGGGCAGCCGTCGAAGCGGGTCGGGGTGTGCCGCTGGACCAGGTCGAGGTGGTTGCGCATGACCGCGAGCAGCCGTTCCAGGGTGTTCTGGCCGAGCCCGGCGAGCGGGCCGCCGGTGCGGGCCAGGTGGGCGGCGACGGCGGCCGGGTCGAGCCGGTCCGGGCCGGTGCCGTCGATTCCGGCCTCGGCGAGGAAGTCGGCGAGGAACTCCGCGTCGGTGGGGTGGACGCCGCGCCCGTCGTCGGGGTAGGCGTCCAGGTTGGCGAGGTGGGCGACCTCCTCGCCGGACGCGTGCAGCAGAACCGCGATCTCGTGGGCGACGATGCCGCCGTAGGACCAGCCGAGCAGGTGGTACGGGCCGTGCGGCTGTACGGCCCTGATCCGCGCCACGTAGTCGGCCGCGACCTCGCCGATGCTGGCGGGCAGCGGGCCGTCGTCCCCGAGACCGCGGGCCTGGAGGGCGTGCACGGGCCGCTCGGGGTGGATGTGCTCGGCGAGCGCGGCGAACGGGATGCCGAAGCCGAGCCCGCCGTGCACGCAGAACAGCGGCGGCAGGGTGCCGGCGGAGCGGATGGGCAGGAGCGGCCCGAGCAGGTCGACGGTGCCGTGGTCGGTCATGGCGGCGGTCGCGGTCCCCGGGGCGCGGTGCGGGTCGGCGGTCCCGCCCCCGCCCACGGCGCTCGCCGCCAGCGCCTCCAGCGTGCGGTGTTCGAAGACGGACGCCAGGGTGATCCGCAGACCGGCTCCGGTGGCGGTGTTGACCAGGCGGATCGCCTTCAGGCTGTCGCCGCCGAGCGCGAAGAACGAGTCGTCGGGGCCGGCCGGCACGCCCAGCACCTCCGTGACGGCCGCGCACAGCCGCCGCTCGGCGTCGGTGCGGGGCGGGCGCACGGCGCCGGAGCCGGCGGGGCGGGCCGGGGCGGGCGGCAGGGCGGCGGCGTCGAGCTTGCCGTTGACGGTCATCGGCAGCTCCGGCAGCGGCACATAGGCGCCCGGCACCATGTAGTCGGGCAGCGTGCGGGCCAGGTGCCGGCGCAGGTCGTCGGGCTCGGGCGCGGGCCCGCCGGGGGCGGGGACGACGTAGGCGACGAGCTGCCGGCGCCCCAGGGGGTCGGCGGGGGCGAGGACGGCGGCCCGGGCGACGGCCGGATGCGCCGTCAGCCGGCGTTCGATCTCGCCGGGTTCGATGCGGAAGCCGCGGATCTTGACCTGGTGATCGGCGCGGCCCACGTAGTCGATCCGGCCGCGGGCGTCCCAGCGCACCAGGTCGCCGGTGCGGTACATGCGTGCGCCGGGCTCGCCGTACGGGCAGGCCACGAACCGTCCGGCGGTCAGCGCGGGCCGGCCCAGATAGCCGCGGGCCAGCCCGGGTCCGGCCAGGTACAGCTCGCCGACCACCCCGCGTGGCACCGGTCGCAGGGCCTCGTCCAGGACGTAGGCGCCGGTGTCGGCGATGGGCAGGCCGATGGGCACGCCGGCCGGGGCGTCCACCGCGTCGGCGGTGTCCTGGAGAGTGGCGAACGTGGTGGTCTCGGTGGGGCCGTACACGTTGTACACCGCCGTGTCCGGCAGCGCGGCCCGCAGCCGGTCCAGGTGGTCGCGGGAGTGGGCCTCGCCCCCGGTGAGCAGGGCGCGCAGCGGGGCGAGGGCGCGCGGCCGGGTGTCGGCGACGGCGTTGACGAACTGGGTGGTGAGGAAGGCGACGGTCACCCCGGCCTGCCGCAGGAACGTGCCGAGCGCCTCGGGGTCCGCGGGTCCCGGCGGGCAGACCGCGAGCCGGGCGCCGTGCACGAGCGGGGCCCAGATCTCGAACGTGGAGGCGTCGAAGGCGACCGGCGCGAAGTACAGGAACGTGTCGTCGTCGGTGAACCGCAGCTCGGGTAGCCCGTGCACCAGGCGTGCGGCGGCCCGGTGGGAGACGGCCACGCCCTTGGGACGGCCGGTGGAGCCCGAGGTGTAGATGACGTACAGCAGATCGTCGGGGCGGGGCGCGGGCACGTCGGGCCCTCCGCCGGGCAGGGCGGCCAGGGCCTCCTGGGTGGCGGGCGCGTCCAGGACGACGACCTCGGCGACGGAACCGCCGGCCCGCGTGCCCTGGTCGGCGGCGGGTGCGCAGTGGGCGGTCAGGGACTCCTGGGTGAGCAGCAGGCGGGCACCGGCGTCGGTGAGCATGTCCCGTATCCGGTCGGCCGGGTAGGCCGGGTCGAGCGGCAGGTAGGCGGCGCCGGACCGGGCGATGCCGAGCAGCGCGGTCACCGTGGCCGGGCCGCGTTCCAGGCACAGCGCGACCAGGTCGCCGCGGCCGATGCCCCGGGCGGTCAGCAGCCGGGCCAGGCGCCCGGCGGCGTCCCACAGCTCGCCGTAGCCGGTCTGCACGATCCGGCCGGCCGGGTCCCGGTGGACGAGGGCGACCGCGTCCGGGGTCGCGGCGGCCTGCCGGGCGACCAGTTCGGTGAGGGTGGTCACGGGCGTGCCGGTGTGGCGCGTGCCGTGGGCCAGCAGCGCGGCGCGTTCCTCGGCGCCGAGGAGGTCCAGCCGGGACAGCGGGCGGTCCGGGTCGGCCAGCGCGGCGCCGAGCAGCCGGACGCAGGCGTCGGCGATGCTCCGGGCGGTGCCGGGTCCGAACAGGTCGGCGCTGTACTCAAGCGCCAGCTCGATGCCGGGCCCGGCCTCGGTGAACTGGAAGAACAGGTCCCACTTGGCGGTGGCCGACGGCACTTCCTCGGGCCGTACCGCGAGCCCGGCCGACCCGGCGGGGCCGGTGACCGTCTCCTGCTGCTGGAAGGCCTGCTGCTGGAAGGCGAACATCACCTGGAACAGCGGGTGCCGGGCCGGCGACCGCTCGGGACCGAGGACCTCCACCAGCTTCTCGAACGGCACGTCCTGGTGCTGGAAGGCGGCCAGGTCCCACGCGCGCACCCGGTCGACGAGCGCGCGCAGACCGGGGTCGCCGGCGGTGTCGGTGCGCAGCACCAGGGTGTTGACGAACATGCCGACCACGTCGTCGAGGCGTTCGTCGGCGCGGCCCGCCACGGGGGTGCCGAGCGGGATGTCGGTGCCCGCACCGAGCCGGGTGAGCAGGGCGGCGATGGCGGCCTGGAGCACCATGAACGGGCTGGCGTTCCACTCGGCCGCCCGCTCCCGCAGCCGGGCGGCCAGCTCCCCGGGCAGGGCGGCGCGCTCGGTGCCGCCCCGGTGGCCGGCGCGGGCGCCGCGCGGGAAGTCGTGGGGCAGCGGCAGTTCCTCGGGCAGGCCGGCGAGGGCCGTCGTCCAGTGCGAGAGCTGGCGGGCGAGTTCGCTGTCCGGCCGGTCCGCGTCGCCGAGCAGGTCGCGCTGCCACAGCGTGAAGTCGGTGTACGTCACCGGCAGCGGCGGCAACTCGGGCGCCCGCCCGGCGCCGCGTGCCGCGTAGGCGGCGGTCAGGTCCCGCAGCAGCGGGGTGAGGGACCAGCGGTCGGCGGCGATGTGGTGCAGGACGAGCAGCAGGACGTGTTCGTCGGGGCCGAGCGCGAACAGCCGGGCGCGTAGCGGGATCTCGGTCTCCAGGTCGAAGCCGCGGGCGGCCTCCGCGGCCAGCGCGGCCGGCAGCCCGGCCTCGTCGGCGGTGCTCGTGGGCAGTGGCACGGAGGCGTCGGCCGGCGCGAGCACCCGCTGCTCGGCCGGGCCGACGCCGTCCGCCGGACCGGTGCCGGGAACGGGGGGGAGCCCGGCACCGGGGTCGGCGGCGGCACCGGGGGCGGTGCGCGCCGGGAACACGGTCCGCAGCGCCTCGTGGCGGGCGACGAGGTCGCGCAGCGCCGCGTGGAGCGCGGGAACGTCGAGCGGGCCGGTGAGCCGGACCGCGAGCGGGATGGCGTAGAGCCCGCCGGGCGCGCCGAGCCGCTCGATGAACCACAGCCGCTGCTGGGCGTGGGACAGGGGGACGACCGCCGGTCGGGGCCGGGGGGTCAGCGCGGGCCGGGCGGGCGCGGCGCCGTTCAGCCGGGCGGCGAGCGCGGCGGGGCTCGGGGCCTCGAACAGGTCCCGGAGCTCCAGTCGCGCGTCGAGTTCGGCGCGGACCCGGTTGACGATGCGGGTGGCGAGCAGCGAGTGGCCGCCGAGGGCGAAGAAGTCGTCGTCCACGCCGACGCGTTCGAGCCCGAGGACCGCGGCGAACACCGTGCAGAGGACGGCCTCCTCGCGGGTGCGCGGGGCGCGGTCGGAGGTGGCGTAGGTGGGCGCGGGCAGGGCCCGCCGGTCGAGCTTGCCGTTGGCGGTCAGCGGCAGCGCGGGCAGCCGTACGACGGCCGCGGGCACCATGTGGTCGGGCAGCCGCTCGGCGGCGAACGCCCGCAACTCGGCCGTCAGTTCGCGGTCCGAGGGGCCGCCGTCCGGGTCGTGCGGGACGGCGTAGGCGACCAGGCGGGGGTCGCCGGGCCGGTCCTCGCGGGCCACGACGGCCACCTCGGCCAGCCGGGGGTGCCGGCCCAGCACGGTGGCGATCTCGCCGAGTTCGATGCGGAACCCGCGCAGCTGCACCTGTTCGTCGGCGCGGCCCAGGTATTCGAGGGTGCCGTCGGACCGCCAGCGGCCGAGGTCGCCGGTGCGGTACATGCGCGCGCCGGACTCGCCGTACGGGCAGGCCACGAACCGCCCGGCGGTCAGCGCGGGCCGGCCCAGATAGCCGCGGGCCAGCCCGGGCCCGGCCACGTACAGCTCGCCCGGCACACCGGCCGGCACCGGCCGCAGCGCACTGTCCAGGACGTACACCCGCAGGTCCGGGATGCCGCGCCCGATGACGCTGCCCCGGCCGGCCGCCGCGAGGTCCCGGTCCAGCTCCTGGTACGACACGTGCACGGTGGTCTCGGTGATGCCGTACATGTTGACCAGGCGCGGGGTGTCCGGGTGCCGCGCGTACCAGTCGGTGAGCCGGCCGGGATCGAGCGCCTCGCCGCCGAACACCACGTGGCGCAGGGCGAGTTCGCGCGGCCGGTCGGCGTCGGCGCGCATCAGCTGGTAGAAGGCCGACGGCGTCTGGTTGAGGACGGTGACCCGCTCGGCCGCGAGGAGGTCGAGGAAGGCGTCGGGCGAGCGGGCCACGTCGTGCGGTACGACGACCAGGCGGCCGCCGTACAGCAGCGCGCCCCACAGCTCCCAGACGGTGAAGTCGAAGGCGATGGAGTGGAAGAGGGTCCACACGTCGTCCGGGTCGAAGCCGAACCATCCGTCGGTGGCGTCCAGCAGCCGGATCACGTTCCGGTGGGGTACGACCACGCCCTTGGGCCGGCCGGTGGAGCCGGAGGTGTAGATGACGTAGGCGGGGTGGTCCGGGGTGAGGGCGGCGGGCCCGGGCGCGGTGACCGGCTGGGCGGCGGCCTCGGCGCCGACGGCGTCCGTGTCGAGGTCGACACGGACCGGGCCGGGCACGTCCGCCGGTCCGGGCAGCGCGATCCGGGTGGTGGTCAGCAGCAGCGCGGGCCGGGCGTCCCGCAGGGTGTGGGCGATGCGCTCCGCCGGGTGCGTGGGTTCGAGCGGCAGATAGGCGGCGCCCGCCTTGAGCACGGCGAGCACGGCGACGATCAGCTCGGCGCCGCGCGGCAGGGCCACGGCCACGAAGTCCTCCGGACCGGCGCCGCGAGCCGCGATCAGATGGGCCAGCCGACTCGACCGCTCGTCCAGCTCACGGTAGGTGAGCCGCACACCGGACTGATCGGTGACGGCTACGGCATCGGGGGTACGGGCGACCTGGGCGGCGAACCGGGCGGGAAGGGTCGCCCCGAGGGGGCCGGCCGGTGCGTCGGTGGCGGGCAAGTCGGAGACCGGCGTACCTGCGGAGGGCAAGCCGGAGTCCGGTGCCCCGGTGGTCGTTGGACCGGTAGCGGGTGGCGTGGCGCTCCACTCCGTGAGGATGCGGTGTTGTTCCGCCGGGTCCAGGGCGCCGAGGTGGGCGAGGGGGGCGTCCGGGGTGGTGGCCACCTCGGCGAGGGTGCGGACCAGCCGGTCCAGGAGGCGCTGCGCGGCCTCGGCGCCCTCCCCCAGCGCCGACGCCCGGTACGACAGCCGCAGCCCGAGGCTCTCGCCGGGCAGCACGGTCAGGTGGAGGGGGTAGTGCGTGGCCGCGTGCACCCGCGCGGCGGAGACCGTGCCGCCGGTGTCGCGGTGCAGCTCCTCCTCGTCCAGCGGATAGTTCTGGAAGGCGAGGACGGCGTCGAAGAGCTCGCCCTGGATGCCGCACGCGGCCTGCACCTCGGCCAGCGGCAGGTGCTCGTGCGGCATCATCACGACCTGCTGCCGGGCCAGGTCCCGGAAGAGTTCGGCGGCCGGACGTCCGGGCCGCACGTCGGCCCGAACGGGCAGGGTGTTGGCGAACAGCCCGATCATCGACTCGACGTCCGGGACCTCGGCGGGCCGCCCGGAGGTGACGGCGCCGAAGACGACGTCGTCGCGTCCGGTGAGCCGGCCGAGCAGCAGCGCCCAGCAGCCCTGCACCACGGAGTTGAGGGTGAGTCCCTGTGTCCGGCTCCACGCCAGCAGCGCCCCGGTGTGCTCGCGCGGCAGGACGGCCTCGGCCTCGACGGGCGGCTCCCCGGCGCCGGTGGCGTCGGGGGCGACCCGGACGGGGCCGTCGAGCCCGCGCAGCAGGTCGGCCCAGGCGCCGCGCGCCGCGTTCTTGTCGCGGGCGCCGAGCCAGGCGAGGTAGGAGCTGAACGGCGCGGGTGCCGGCGGTTCCTCGGACCGTCCGGCGAGCAGGGTGAGTTCGCGTACCGCCAGGGGCAGTGACCAGCCGTCGACCAGGATGTGGTGCACCGACCACACCAGCCGGTGGCTGCGCTCGCCGAGCCGGATGAGGCTGAACCGCATGAGTGGCGGGCGGGCCGGGTCGATCCGCCGCCCGCGGTCCTCCCGCGCCAGCCGGTCCGCCGCGGCGGACCGCTCCCCGGCGGGCAGCCGGGTGAGGTCGTGCACGGCCCACTCGGGCGTCACGTCGTCCTCGCGGAGCACGATCTGCACCGGCTCGCCGTTCTTGCGGTGCCGGAAGCAGGCCCGCAGGTTCGGGTGCCGGCGCAGCAGCGCGGCCGAGGCGGCCCGCAGCCGGCGTTCCAGGTCGGTGCCGTCGCCCTCGATGTCCGCGGTGAACTGGAGGACGTAGTGGTCGGTCGCCGCGCGGTCGTACGAGGACAGGAAGAGCAGTCCCTGTTGCAGCGGCGAGAGCGGAAGCACTGCGCTGATCTTCGACCCGGTGCTGTATTCGGTCACGTCAGGTCCTCACTCAACTCAAGTTCGAGGTCGGCGAGTTCTTCGGCGGACAGAGTGATGAGCGCGTCGGCGGGCTCCGGCGCGGCGGCCTCTTCGGCGGGCGCCTCGCCGGCCGTCCGGGCGAGGTCGGTGACCGTGCGCCG